>NZ_JBALDI010000077.1:0-212046 GCF_036917395.1 Nostoc sp. | reverse complement strand
GACCAACCTACGAATACGAAGCGATCGCGCTTGAGCCAGTCGTCTAGAACGTCAAACCACCCTCTACTAGGGGCGCGTCCAACTGCGATGGTCATCGGACTAAAATCCTCTTTTTTTACTAAAATTGCAACGTTTCTAAAGCAGTACGGAGAGCCGATGTAACCGACTGCGTGAGGAATTAACGTTTTTTTTGACAATCTCAACAGCGTCAAAGCTACTGAGATTCTGAGAATTTGCTGATCAGTGAAATCAGCATTTCTCTTTCTTTATGCCATTACACGTACCATCGGCTAGTAATCTAGCTTGTGGTAACTTAATGATTCTTAACTTATCACACTAGTCGGGGTTTTTGCCTGATAGACAGAAGCAAATTAGGTATTAAACGCGAAGCTTATAAATAATATGAATATCAGAAATTTTACAATTTGACACAAGTTTTCTCAGAAATGTAAGAAAATTTAGTGCAGATGGACGTAGGTAGGTAACTCATTCCCAAGAGGTCAAAAAGGGGCAGGGGAGCAGGGGGCAGGGGAGAAAGAATTTTTCTCAGCTACTGAGTGAAAAAATTATATAACGTGCCTTAACAAATTATATGGATTATATGGGTAGGAGGAACAGGCAGGGGCGCAGTTAAGTTTTTGTCAACAATGTTTGGTAAAATGTGGATGGTTACTTCGCCGCCCCGGTCGTTGATACACCTCTGGAAAACCTATGTGAAACGTTGGACAAGGGGAAAGGAAGTTGGCACATCTTGACTAATACAAATAGCCTAAGTGGTTTGTCCCATAGTGCAAGTAAGCCAGCATCATCTAGGACAGTAAAATTTGTAGCATACAAGGTAAAAAATTCATAGTCTGCGGTAAAGTATCCCGTGGACTTAAAACCTAGCTCTCAGTGCCTCCTAAGCAATAGCCGGATTGGCACAGAGAGGCACCACTCTATGCAAAAGCATTCAGTGTACGAGTATGTCACAGCGAGTATCTCAAGGGCAATGGTAGTTCAATGATGGCATCAACAACGATTAACAAAGGCGATCGCCTCCTGCATCAAAATGTTCTCGGTTCTCGTCGCTTCAGTAACTACTCCTGGGCAACTATCGTTACCTTGGGAGCCAGCGGCTTTTTATTGGCTGGGATATCCAGTTATTTAAAAGTTAATTTACTCATAGTTTCCGATCCAACTAAACTGGTATTTGTCCCCCAAGGATTGGTGATGGGATTATATGGCACTGCTGGCTTGCTATTAGCCACATATTTGTGGCTAGTGATTTTATTAGATGTAGGTGGCGGTTACAACGAATTTAATCAGGAAACTGGCACAATCAAAATCTTCCGTTGGGGATTTCCTGGCAAAAACCGCCGAATTGAGATTGACAGCCGCATAGAAGATGTGCAATCTGTGCGAATAGCCGTCAAAGAAGGTCTTAATCCCCTTCGCGCCCTCTATCTACGCATTAAGGGCCGGCGAGATATACCCTTAACACGAGTTGGACAACCGTTATCTTTAACAGAGTTGGAAACAGAAGGCGCAAAGTTAGCCCGCTTTTTGGGAGTGTCACTAGAAGGGCTGTAGGGGAGTGGGGAGTGGGGAGTGGGGATGAAGGAGTAGGGGAGGCAGGGGAAGAAGAATTATTGATTAATGACCAATGCCCCTCGAAACGATAAGATACTCTGGTTAAATCGGTAACAGGCAATGCGGTTAAAAATTTCACAATTTTTGCTTTCTCTTGTGATTATCACTGCTTTGATGTTGGGAGGATGTTCCACACAGCAAGTCGCTTCTAATACGTCTTCTCCAAGCTCGACACCTACCTCGGCTACAAGCCAGGCAAGCACCAAGACGACTACTGAAGCAACATCTGTATCTCAAACTATTAGTGAGAGTATTCCTGGAATCACAGATTTACCAAGGCTCGAAGGCAAGGCTACTGTAGTGCTCACGGTTAAAGGTTCGCCGATTACTATCGAAGTAGACGGCACTGATGCCCCCATTACAGCTGGCAACTTCGTAGATTTAGTGCAAAAGGGTGTTTACGATGGTTTAGCTTTCCATCGAGTTGTGCGCGAACCCCAACCGTTTGTAGTTCAAGGGGGCGATCCCCAAAGCAAAGACCCGAAAATTCCAGCAAATAGACTGGGAACCGGTAGCTATATTGACCCAAAAACGGGAAATGCTCGCTATATACCTTTAGAAGTTAAATCAAAAGGTTCAGATACTCCGATTTACAATAAACCATTTGATGCTAGTGCTCAACCTGTCGTATTGCCCCATAAGCAAGGTGCAGTAGCAATGGCGCGATCGCAACCACCAGACTCTGCTTCTGCCCAGTTTTACTTTGCTTTAGCAGATTTGGCCTTCTTGGATGGTAACTACGCCGTGTTTGGCAATGTCACTCAAGGCTTCGATGTAGTGAACAAAATTCAGCAAGGCGATCGCATTGAATCCGCTAAAGTCACCCAAGGTGCTGAAAATCTGAAAACACCAGGGCAGTAAAAGGAACAGGGGAGATGGGCGAGATGGGGGAGATGAGGAAGTTTATTAGACATATCCGCGAATTAAATCTCGAAGGGTTATAAATCGAGAATCAAAACCTAATTTCCGAACAAATGGATTGATAATTACGCTTCCTCATCCCCCATATCTCCCTCATCCTCCTCATCCCAAAATTCAAATTGGTTAAGGTTTGTGTAACTGGTATTGGTTTAATTTCTGCCTTGGGTGGAAGCTTAGAGGATAGTTGGCGAAATTTGCTAGCAGGTAAATCTGGAATTCGGTTGCATCAACCATTTCCAGAAATTACACCACTTCCTCTAGGTTTGATTGCTCAACAACCATCTGAATTGCCAATGTTAACTCAGATGGTTGTTGCTTCTGCTTTGCAAGATGCTGGGTTAGTTTCACATGCAGCTGATTGTGCTGTAGTCATTGGATCGAGTCGCTCTTATCAAGCGTCTTGGGAGATGCTGGCGCGGCAAATGTATGAGGACACGGGCTTCGCCGTGTCCTCTTTTGGAAATTGGCTAGATACATTACCTCACATGAATGCGATCGCAGCTGCAAGACAAATCGGTGCATCTGGGATAGTTTTGGCACCGATGGCAGCTTGTGCAACTGGAATTTGGTCTATTGCCCAAGCAGCTTTGCTGATCCAAACTGGGCAATGTCAACAGGCTCTAGCTGGTGCAGTGGAAGCGCCGATTACACGTTTAACTTTAGCTGGATTTCAGCAGATGGGTGCTTTGGCGAAAACTGGCGCTTATCCCTTTGATTTGCATCGGGAAGGCTTAGTTTTGGGCGAAGGTGCAGCTGTGTTTGTCTTGGAATCAGCAGAGTTCGCAAAACAGCGTCAAGCAAAAGTGTATGGTGAAATTCTCGGTTTTGGTTTAACTAACGACGCATATCATACCAATTCACCAGAACCTCAAGGGAAAAATGCGATCGCTGCCATCAAACAATGTCTAGAACGTAGTTGTCTCTCACCAGCCGATATTGATTATATTCATGCTCATGGCACAGCTACCCAGCTAAATGACCGGATAGAGAGCATGGTAATCCAGGGTTTGTTTCCCCAAGGCGTGGCAGTTAGTTCCACCAAGGGAAGCTCAGGTCATACACTAGGAGCATCTGGAGCCTTGGGTGTAGCTTTTTCTCTCATGGCATTAAAGCATCAAATTTTACCACCTAATCTAGGATTGCAGCAGCCAGAATTTGATTTAGATGTGGTTACAGCAGCCCGTCTAAGTAAAGTTAGGCAAGTATTATGTTTGAGTTTTGGCTTTGGGGGACAGAATGCTGCGATCGCGCTAGCAAGGTAAAAACTTGTGGGTTTAACTGTTTAAGCAACATTATATATAAGTTTTAATTAAGTATTTATTTATGTATAAACGTTTGCTGCAAACACTGAAGCTATTATAAGTTTTAATTAAGCATTTATTGCTCATATATAAGCGTTTGCTGCAAACACTGAAGCTATTATAAGTTTTAATTAAGCATTTGTTGCTCGTGTATAAGCGTTTGCTGCAAATAGTCAAGTTGCTGTTACCAACGTTGAAGCATTTGTAAGAAATAATCAATTTTTTGTTATTAACGCTTAAGCATTTACTGCAAATACTCAGGCTGCTGTTACCAACGGTAAGGGATTTCTAAGTAAAAAATATCCAACTATTTCTTGTGGGATGGGCGTCTCATACCATTTCATTTTAATAATGATACAAATACGTTGGTGGGGGCATGGCACATTGGTGTCAACTTAAGCAAAAACTCCTTTAAAATCTCGTTAAGAGCCTCTGGCTGGAAATGCTCTTTCATTGCGGCTCTGCCGCAAGTCTTGAGGCAGAGCCTCCCATTAGGCATTCCCAGTCGGAGACTCTTAACGAGGCAATCTCTGAAGGACTGTTATTTGGAATGGGTGCAGGGTCTTTCCTATGTATTTTGGGATGAGGAACGCGTCAACCGCGAAATGGAGTATTTGATGGTGCAAGCTTACCGCCGGGTGATTCAGCATTCGTTGGTACGGCAAATTCCTTTAAGGTTAGCAGCTTACACACTGGGGGTAGGTAGAGTGGCGCAGGCGTTGACTGATAGAGGTCTTTATCCTTAAGTTTTTATATTTAGTTGTTCACGGGGCTGAATAGATCATTGTCGGCAATAATTGTACTTGATCCGCCATTGATTTACCTGCCTTTTTTTGTTGAGCGATCGCTACAACATGAACTGTATTAATCGGATGAACAAGGGGATTTTGCCCCTTGTCTCACCAAGCTGATATTATTTGGTCAAAGGATACTTCAACCTAACTTACGACTCCTGAGAAGGTGCAGCAGCATTAATCAGGTCTGGCGTCTCCTCAATAGGAGGACGTTGAATAGTTTGAGCCGATGTGGGACGTTGATGGCGTAGTTTACCGCCGCAGGCATCGCGAGTTTGGATCTGCACAGGTTGACGCGTCTCAATTGACTTGTAGAGCGCTTGAATAATCGAAACATCAATCAACCCCTCCGTTCCAGATGGCTCTGGGTTTTTATCTTGCAGAATACAATCAGAGAAGTAGATAAATTCAGCTGCTAGTTGATCGTGATCCTCAAAAGTACGCTCTTGGGTTTCACCATTAATTGTTAGGTAGTGCTTCAGTTCTCCCTGCCAAGCATAGGCAGATTCTACTCGCAAATCGCCTTGAGTACCTACAATCTGATAGCTCGAAACACTTGCCCCTCCAAAGCTACAGGTAAATGTTGCCAATCGCTCATTGGGAAAACGCAAGATGACGCTAGTCATTTCTTCCACTTCGCTGAAGCGTTCTTCTCCCTTATTGGCAGCTACAGCAAATACTTCAATTGGTTCATCTTGCAATAGATAACGTGCAGCATTAATGCAGTAGATGCCAATATCATAGAGCGTGCCACCACCTGTGGCATCTCGTAAACGAATATTGCCTTCTTCTACTTGCTGAGTAAAAACCGAGTTGAAAATCCGTGGTTCACCAATTTGCTTTGAGCGGACAATTTCGACTGCTTGTAAATTGGCTTCTTCTAAATGTAAGCGGTAGGCAATCATCAGCTTCACATTGTTGTCATTGGCAGCTTTAATCATTGCCTCACACTCTTCTTCAGTCGTTGCCATTGGCTTTTCACATAACACATGAATTGCCTGATTAGCAGCCCGTACAGTGTACTCGCAATGCAAGTGATTGGGCAGCGCAATATAAACGGCATCAACCTCACCGCTTGTCAAACAGTCCTCATACTGCTCGTAGGAGTAAGTATGCTTAATCCCATACTTTTTGCTCAGTTCTTCGCTTTTAGTGGGGTCATCTGAAACCAGTGCCACTAATTCCGAGTTTTCGGCGTGGACAAAGGAAGGCAAGGCGGCTTCTTGAGCAAACCAACCTAAACCAACAACGGCATAACGAATTTTACGCTGATCATTTGTAGCAGTCATTTTTATACCTCATGATGAATAGCTTGGTAATTTTTAGGGACTTCCAGTTAAAAAAATATCCCATTGTAGGGGCGCAAGGCCAAGATCCCCTACAAATGTACAAATAATTTTGGATAATTTATTTTTTGTCAGTCCCTAATGCCCTAATTACGTGCAACTTATGGCTTGTTTTTCTACTTCAATTAATGAAAGAATATTTGTTGCTTTAGTTTTAGCTATCTTTTCCCTTCACTAATAATCGATTTCTAGGGCTGAAAATTTGGAGGTTGATGAATGATATCTCGTATATTCTCAGTGACTTGGTAAATTAAAACCTCATTCTTTCAGTAAGCTTTAGTTCAGACTTAAGGAATATTTTTGGTATTGCGCCCTAACTGAAATTCATAACCTTGGCGTGATGGATACTGAGTACGGAGCATTAGCAGCCCAAGGCTACGACCCCAACCTGGAACACCAACTGAAGATTTCCCCACAGACCAGTCGCTTATATAATCAACCAACAACTCAACTTTCTTTATTATGATGGTGTCACAGGGAGTATTTTTATTTTGGTCAGGACTTACGCACAGCTAACGGAAAATCGAACCAC
This sequence comes from Nostoc sp., assembly GCF_036917395.1. Lineage (GTDB taxonomy): Bacteria > Cyanobacteriota > Cyanobacteriia > Cyanobacteriales > Nostocaceae > Nostoc. The sequence goes on along the minus strand of NZ_JBALDI010000077.1, from coordinate 205,520 downwards.
AGAGGCGCAGAGGTCACAGAGAAATGAGAGTTTGAGAGATATTTTGCGTAAGTCCTATTGGTGAGAAATTGGAGGCAATGAGTATTCCCAACCTGAAGCACAATTGGTGTACAAAACACACTGTGTCTAATACAAATTATCGGAGTTTAACAAGTGTATGGTGAACCAAATACAACCATCAACTCAGACTTTATACGACCAAGATTATTACCTTTGGCTCAGGACAACCATCAACTAACTTCGCACTAATCAGTTTTCATCTGTAGATTTAGATAACTTAATTGAAGAGTTGGAAGATATAGGCAGGAGCCAGAAGCGAGCAATTGAAAGTTTATTAATTAAGCTTCTTGAACATCTACTAAAACTCAAGTGTTGGGATGAGGAACGAGAACGTAATTAAGGGCATTGGAAAGGGGAAATTAGGACTTTTCGCAGAGAGATTAAAAAAGCTTTTAAAGATAGTCCTAGCTTAAAACCTTACATTTTAGAAATATTTGATCAATGTTATCAAGACGCAAGGACAGAAGCAAGCGATGCCTACGGCGGTAAACTACGCTCTCAACTTTGCATTGACATATTCCCCTTGATACCGATTGGTTCTTTAGAGCAAATTTTAGATGAAAACTGGTTTCCCGAATATAACCACAATCATCATGCTAAAGCCGATTAGAATAGATACTTAACTTGTGCTGACCGCATAAAGGATCATAACCTAAATCAAATATCTCATAGGTCAACTTGAGTTTCGTCCACTAGATAGTCAGCCTGACGAATAGCTTGTCCATAGGCTAAAACCTCTTCAAAAGCTGGCTCATCCTTAAACGAACCTGTTATTTGTTGTAACCAGTTAGCCAACTGGGAATCAGCCAACTGCTTTTGTAATTCCGCAATAGCCGCTTCTACAACCATCAGACGCTGCTCAACAGACGCATTTGTTAACATAAAGTTTTTCTATAGATCGATTGGAGAATCTACTACTTGTGAACGCAAAAAAGGTGGTTATGGCACTAAAATGATGGATGCGATCGCCTCTGAACTTCCAGATGGTGCATGGCAAATGTCAGCTTTGCCTGATGGACAAGTGCAAGTTACACTGAGTTGGCGTTTATCCTAAGTTGATCTGGCTCAAGAAATTCATCCACGCCAAACCCGATTAAAATGAATACGCAACTTGCGCTTCCTCAAGGAGTATCAATCCGTGCAGCCGGACTTAATAGGCTTGGAAATTAGTAAGGGGGAATTGAGACGTTTAACTGGGTTCGATCCAGAAGACGTTTTTAGACCTTCTGTTTTGCGAGATAGCAAGAAGCGATTAGGGTTTTTGATCAATGAAATGCTGGTGACACTGGCGCTAACGCCAATAATTGTTGGCTTTGTTTACGCGTTTATTATTCTGCCGACAATTGGATCTTCAATTCGACTAGGAATTCTTTTACTAATTCTAGTGCCAATCCCGATATTAGTTGGACGAGCGCTCTGGCGGCAATTGACCTGTCCCCAAGGACTGACAATACTTTTAGATGAAGTTGATAAATATCATGACCTGATTGGTGCCATATATATTAATGACCAATTGGCAGCATCAGGAAACGTAGAAAGCAGTATCCATGATCGAGATCAAGTAACCGCCGCCCTGCAACTAATTAGAGAAGATTTAGTCCGCGCTTTGAAAACGGAACGAATTTTGCGAGATAATAAAAAATTGCTTGCTAATAATCAAGAGTTATTTGTCAATAATTTAGCCAGTCTGCAAGCTTTACAACTTAGTAGTCAAGCAGGCGAATATGCTCAACTGTTAAATCAATCATTGCAAATTGCGATCGATGTGCAAGCAGAAATCAGAAAATTGCAGAAAGGGTGAATTGATGTTTGAAAAGTCACAAATGATACTGACAGACCTCTCTTTTTTGAGGAGAAAGGCTTTGAATCTCTCCCCAACCCTAGTAGGGAAGGGGGTAGGGGGTTAGGTTGCAATTTTTGATGTTTAGCAAAATACTTTTCAAATCCGAACTTTCCTAAAAAACAATCGTCCCGTTGACTTAAAATGAGCAACAAACCAAAAATAATTGTCCTGGATGATGACCCTACAGGTTCTCAAACAGTCCACAGCTGCTTGCTGCTAATGCACTGGGATGTGGACACTTTACGTAGCGGGTTGCAGGATGATTCGCCGATTTTCTTTGTGCTGACTAACACTAGATCACTAACCCCAGAATCAGCTGCATCTGTGATCAAAGAAGTTTGCCATAACTTGAAAATCGCCTTGAATGCTGAAGGAATTGACGATTTTCTGATTGTCAGCCGTTCTGATTCTACTTTGCGAGGGCATTATCCCATTGAAACTGATGCGATCGCACAAGAACTCGGCCCCTTTGATGCTCATTTTCTCGTACCTGCATTTTTTGACGGCGGACGCATTACCCGCGACAGTGTGCATTACTTGATTATTGCTGGTGTACCCACCCCAGTGCATGAAACTGAATTTGCCCGTGATTCAGTCTTTAGCTACCATCACAGTTACTTACCCAAGTATGTCGAAGAAAAGACTCAAGGACGAATTAGTGCCGAGGCTGTAGAAAGGTTTCTCCTGGCCGATATTCGGGCTGGTAATCTAGAACGCTTGTTAAAACTGAGTGGTAATCAGTGCGCTGTCGTCGATGGTGAAACTCAAGCTGATCTCAACCGCTTTGCAGTAGACATATTAGCAGCAGCAAGTCAAGGGAAACGCTTTCTGTTTCGCAGTGCAGCCAGTATTTTAACAGCTTTAGCCGCTTTACCACCTCAACCCATCGCCGCCGAAAACATGGCGCAGTACGTGCGCCAAGGCAAACCAGGTGCGGTAATTGTTGGTTCGCATGTAAAAAAGACTACTCAGCAATTAGCAGCGCTATTGCAAGTAGAAGGAACTGTGGGAATAGAAGTAAATGTAGCACGATTACTTGATCAGGGGGCAGATGAATCTGCGGCACTGCTAACTGAAATCAAAGAAAGTATACGAGCGGTACACGACGCTGGCAAAACACCAGTGGTTTATACTAGCCGTCAGGAACTGAGTTTTAAAGATGTCAACACCCGATTGGAGTTTGGGGCAAAAGTTTCAAGTTTATTGATGGATATTGTGCGGGGTTTACCATCTGATATAGGATTTTTAATCAGCAAGGGTGGTATTACCTCAAACGATGTTTTGAGTACTGGACTAGCCTTAACTTCAGCCCGCTTACTCGGTCAAATTTTAGCTGGTTGTTCAATGGTCTTAACGCCATCCGATCATCCCCAGTTTCCTAATTTGCCTGTGGTGCTGTTTCCAGGTAACGTCGGCGATGCTGATGCCTTGGGGATAGTTTATCAGAGGTTAACCGTGCCAATTTTAGATTTTAGATTTTAGATTTTAGATTAAAGGATCTTTTGGTTCATGTCAGATTAACGTCCTGCTACGCGCTTTCACCTTTTGTGGGTGACACTAATCCAAAATCCAAAATTGAAAATCCAAAATCTGTTGGCTAAAACTGTCCCTTGTCTTTTCGCTAGTACTGCATGAATTCTGATTCTGCGATTCCCAATCTAAAGTCAAATTCTGCACTTCCTGATGCAGAACCAAACTCTATCCTTTCTGAGGTAGAGGTAAATCCTACTGTTTCTGATTTAGAGTCAGATTCTATCCTCCCGGATGCTGAGTTAAATTCTGTCCTCCTTTATTTAAAATCAAATACTGTCCTTGCGGATGTAGAGTCAAATCCTGCTAACCCAGATGTAGAGTCAAATCCTGATGCGGGATCAGATTTTATCCTGACTGATTTAAATCCCGATGAGTTAGCATTACCAGGGCATCGTGTAAATTATAATACTCAAGTCCAGTTAAAAAGTCAGGAGGGACGGCTGTTATTAATTTTGCCTCCGGAATCTCAAGGATCAACCTCAGAACTCAGTTGGTCTGATATTTGGCAACAAATAAGGCAACGTTTGAATGCAGGCGATCGCTTCCGTATATCTAACACACCTGTACATCTAATGGCACAAGACCGCCTAGTAGATACCAGGCAACTGCAAGAACTAGCCGAGGCTTTGAGTGAAGTTCAACTCCGGCTAATATCTGTCTCGACGAGTCGTCGGCAAACTGCGATCGCTGCTGTGACATCTGGGTATTCTGTAGAACAACTACAGCCCGTAACAACTCTTGTTTCAGAGTCCAAAGCTACAGCAACACCCCAGGCAGATGCTCTCTATCTAGAAACAACAGTCCGCTCTGGAGTAGAAATTCGTCATCCTGGTACAGTAATTATCTTGGGAGATGTAAATCCAGGTGGTATTGTAATTGCAGATGGAGATATTATCATCTGGGGTCGTCTACGTGGAATTGCTCATGCTGGGGCCGGAGGCAATCGTGAGTGTCTGATTATGGCTTTGCAAATGGAACCTACCCAATTGCGGATCGCAGATGCTGTAGCTAGGGCACCAGAAAAATTACCCATGCAATTTTCTCCAGAAGTGGCACATATTATGCCCCAAGGGATTCGCATCGCTAGGGCTAGTGATTTTTCTAGAAACCAATTTACTAAGATTTAATCAGTAGCCCTGAATATTTACTTAAAGAATGAAGAATATGAAGGATGAAATATAGCGGTTTTCATGTAGATGGAATACACTACTCTAATCCCTTTGTCCTAGCGAAGTGTATTGCACACAACCGAGTCTAGACGCAAAGTGGCTTGTCGCCAGATATCGCAATAAAAAAATATTCATCCCTCGCCCGAATCACGGTGACCAGATATTTCTTCATACCTGATATGATACTTCATACTTTATACTGCAATTTACAGTTTTATATTTCCTGAACCCTCATTGACCGCATTTCTATCATGACTCGCATTATAGTGATTACCTCCGGTAAAGGAGGAGTGGGTAAAACCACAGTTTCAGCAAATCTGGGCATGGCTTTAGCCAAAATGGGGCGTCAAGTTGCTTTGGTTGATGCGGATTTTGGTTTGAGAAATTTGGATTTGCTGCTAGGGCTGGAAAATCGCATCGTTTATACTGCGGTGGAAGTCTTGGCCAGAGAGTGCCGCTTAGAACAAGCCTTGGTGAAAGATAAGCGCCAACCCAATCTCGTACTCCTGCCGGCAGCCCAAAATCGCTCTAAAGATGCAGTCACACCTGAACAGATGAAGTTACTGGTGAATGCCTTAGCGCAAAAGTATCAGTACGTGATTATTGATAGCCCCGCCGGCATTGAAAATGGGTTTAAAAATGCGATCGGTCCGGCAAAAGAAGCGCTAGTTGTCAGCACACCAGAAATTTCCTCAGTTCGTGATGCCGACCGGGTAGTGGGGTTATTAGAAGCACAAGGTATCAAGCGTGTTCATTTAATAATTAACCGCATCAGACCCGCAATGGTGCAGGCAAATGATATGATGTCAGTGCAAGATGTTCAGGAACTTCTCGCCATTCCCCTGATCGGGGTAATCCCTGACGACGAGCGTGTTATTGTATCTACCAATCGCGGCGAACCCTTAGTGTTAGCGGAAAATCCCTCTTTAGCTGCTACAGCCTTTGAGAACATTGCTCGTAGATTGGAAGGGGAAAGTGTCCAATTTATGGAGATCGACTCGTCCCAAGACAGCATCTTCGCCCGCCTACGAAGGTTGTTGTGGACAAAGATTGTTTAACTTACTTTTCCAGTCTCCACGCCAGACCTATTCGTAATGATTGAACTTCTAGAACGACTTTTTTTTCGCGGTCCTGATAGCAGTCGAACTCAAGTTAAACGTCGCCTGCAATTGGTGATTGCTCACGATCGCGCTGACATAGACCCTCAAACGTTGGAAAAAATGCGGCAAGAAATCTTAGATGTAGTCTGTCGCTATGTCGAAGTTGAGACAGAAGGCTTAGAGTTTTCTTTAGAAAGCAACCAACGAACCACAGCTTTAATTGCTAATTTGCCCATCCGCCGGGTCAAAGGTGCCATACCTGAGTGGGAAAGGGGTGATAAGTCTTTATGATCTAGTTAAATTATCTTTAATTGCAACGAATTATCCCAACTTTGGGATTAAAAGTATTTACAAAAAAGCGATTCCAAGTGATATAAGTTAGGTAACCTAGTATTGTATATAAGTATACTTAGACACAAAAATTAGTTTCAACTAATTGAGTGCGAAAGCCTCAGCTTTGAACATGATGAATTGCTTTGAGCAGTTCGTCTTTGCTCATTTTGCTGCGACCTTCAATATTCAGCGCTTTCGCTTGCTCATATAACTCCCGCTTTGACGGCTCAGACCCATCTTTAACCTCATGGATAGCTCGCTTGATAGCTGGAGTCCATTCGACGTGTTGCTTACCTTCTTTAGAAGCTTGTTCCTTTGTTTCCTCTGCTTCTTGTTTTTCTTTGTCGCTCAACTTATCCCACACCGAGGAAGGCAAGTAGCGCTTAGTGACTTTGCCCTCACGGGCGCGGTCTTCACGTTCTTCAGTCTGCCAATCTTCCTCAGACCATTCTTCCAGTGATTTCGCTGCTTCGTCTTTTTCCGCTTGCTTGTAGTCTCCACCTTGTTTCTCATATTCCCGCACTAAAAGCTGACTTTTTCGCGCAGACCACTGACCAGGCTTACCACCTTTATCGGATTTCAGAATTTCTTCCTTGAGTTGGCGACGCAGTTCCGGGTGAGTATATTTTTCTTCGTAATTCTCATCAGCCATATTATCTACTTGCCTTAAATTCTATGTGTGAAGAATCTTACAAAATTATTTTCTTTCCTTAACCAAGATTTATTGACTGTTTTTGATAGTTTTGAAAGCGATAAATATTTTTTACCAAGGTATGTGGTTTTGTTGATATTTTCCTCTGTCAAAGGGGGAGTCAAAGAACTAAAAATCCTCCTACTTTTTGTGTAAATAAACTATTAGTATTTCTCCTCTTAAAAAAACTCCCGTTGTCAGTAGTGACGACAACAGGAGGATATAAGATTTTTTATAAACTATCGGTAGGCCACTTGTGGTCCTGCCCAAATTTCTGTAACCTTTTTACCAAAAGTAATCGGCTGATCATCGTTTGTTGTAGTCACAGTTTTACCATCATTACCAACTTGCATTAATGGCCAGTTTTCCTCGCCCAATTCCCCCGCCCGAAATAGCACATGATCCGGTTGGCTTTTACTCCAACCTAACAATACTGCAATTTTTTCATGTTCTTCCTGATTAACAGGAGAAACCGTATTAGCGTGATTTTTTTGCCGATCCCAAATCACTGCACTATCTGTGGAATCACCTGCGTTAAATATACCTTCAAACTTGCGTGCTAAGAAGCGATCGCCTTTTTCCGACCAACTAACTGGAACTAATACCCCAATTTGACCATTCGGATCACTTTCTTCTGACGACGCCGCCTTTACAGTTTTTACCTTTAATAAAGGATCACTAACAGGAGTAGTTGAAGCCATCACCCACAACTTCTTAGTTTGCATATCTTGGACAAACAGAACGCTGGTAACACGGCTGTTGTACATTTGGGGTTTTACCTCCAGTTGTACCCGGCTATAAACAGCATATTTACCATCTGGAGAAACCACGGGTACGCTGCGGTAGTGACGCACTCCCGAACCACCTTTAGAACTAATTGCCTCTTGAGTAGTTGTAATCCATTTCCAAGGAATAGGATGAGGACTACCTATGGGATCTATTTGTTCTGCTTGGGACTCCTCAACTGGTTCAACAACAGGTATTTCCGTCGTTGTGCTTGGTTGTGCTCTAAGAGTTGGTGCAACTTGAGTTGCTGTCAATGATTCAGTAAAAGACTTTCCTCTAGAAAGAGAATTTTCTTTTCCTTTCAAAGACTTGACATTAGCAGCTTTGAGTTTTCGGATTAAATTAAGTTGACTAACAGGAACATCTGTTAATGGTGCGAGTTCAATTGCTGCCAAACTATCAGGAACAGTTAAATCACTGTTTGATACAGAACTATCTACTTGAGCCAGAGACTCAATTTTATCCGCTGGTAATACTTGCAGTTCCTGAACAGCAGTACTTTGCGTTGGCACAGAGTCAAATTCTTTTGTTAAAGAGTTGATTTGATCTGTTTTTAATATTTTAGCTATATCAGGTTCCCCAACTAAAGCTATTTTCTTTGACACAGAATCAGAATTTCCAGTTATCTGTGTTAGTTTAGCTACTTCGGATCTGACTGGGGTCGAGTTACCTGATGCCGCTAGCAAAGGTGCAATCAGTATTACAACGACAACGTAATTCAGAAATGGTTGTACGCGGAACCATCCTGATAGCAAAAGGGGTTTAAGCATTTGTAGACTCTCTAGAGGGGCGGTTGCTATGTGAGAAGCAATACCTATGCAGCAATGGGGCAGGCGGTAATTATATGTATAACAAGAAACTAAAAGCTTTGACGAAATATTTTCTTCAAAGTTTAGAGAGTTTTACAAAAATTAAGTATCATTGTTTACACCTTTTTTACTCAGGTAGTAGTTTTTTTGGCAAAAACATATGAGTATAGTAAATATGCTGAAAACTCAGTAATTACTACACGATATAGAGTGTTGCAGTTCCTATACCAAACCACACCAAAAACAGATATTGGTTAAGCGATATTCCGGGTATAGTTTAGGCGATGACGCTGGCAATTAAGAATGAGATAACTCGGCTATTGGGGATCATAATAGCGATCGCTATTACGCAGCAAACAAGCCAGGTTACACACTAAATATAACAGCGCAAACCCTGATAATGATAAACATGAGGCGTTACGTAGAAAACCTGGGAAAGCCGATGCATAATACATCATACTCAGAAAATACTGCTGTCAGCAACCCAAAGTTATAAATTGCAATCTCAACTACAAAAATAGCTAAAACAAGCAATAATTTTTTAGAAACTCAACTGTATTTAACGCCAATTTGAGAAAAATAATCGGGAACACAAGAAAATTTACTCGGTAGATGCTCTAGCGGCTCGTGACGATACACCACTAAACGATGAGGCTTACTAAAGGCAGATGCAGTTTATACTAGCTGTTACACTTGTCAACTTAACTATTAAGTTAAATCTTGCAGCCTTTGGTTTCACCAATACGAAAATATTCTATCACCAAACAGCCGATATTATTTACCATTAACTAATGGTTAACGATTAACAACTAAATTATTAATGAAAATTGTATTCTTTGGTACACCAGAGTTTGCTGTACCCACGTTGGAAAAGTTATTGAATCATTCAGAATTTGACTTGTTGGCAGTTGTCACCCAACCAGATAAACGCCGGGAACGCGGAAATAAGCTTACGCCAACACCTGTAAAAGCGATCGCTACTGCTCACAACTTACCAGTATGGCAACCCGAACGGGTGAAAAAAGACACTGAAACTTTAACCCAACTCAAACAATTAGACGCAGATGTGTTTGTTGTTGTTGCATACGGACAGATATTATCGTCAAAAATTCTAAATATACCAAAGTTGGGCTGCATTAATGTGCACGGCTCGATTTTACCCAAATATCGCGGTGCAGCGCCGATTCAGTGGTGTTTGTATAACGGTGAAAGGGAAACGGGGATCACAACTATGTTAATGGATGTGGGGATGGATACTGGGGCAATCCTACAAATAGCCACTACACCGATCGGATTACTGGATAATGCCCAAGATTTAGCCGAAAGACTAGCTGCAATCGGTGGGGATCTGTTGGTGGAAACTCTGTTGAAGTTGGAACGTCAGGAAATTCAACCAATTGCCCAAGATAATTTAGCAGCTACTTATGCGCCTCTGATTCAAAAACAAGATTATGGTTTGAATTGGTCAAAAAGCGCTATCCAATTACACAATCAAATCAAAGGCTTTTACCCTAACTGCACCGCTAGCTTTCGTAACAACCCGTTAAAAATCACCGCTTCTGCTCCCCTTGCTTCTGTAAGCGATCGCGAGCTACCACCAGAATTACAAGAATTAATTCATAAATTGCCTGATTTGTCAAATATATCAGACAGACCGGGAGAGGTAGTCAGCATTGCCAAAGGAATTGGGGCGATCGTCCAAACTGGGGAAGGTCTGTTGCTGTTGCGAGAGGTTCAGCTAGCTGGTAAACGTCCCCAGTCGGGATGGGATTTTGTTAATGGTACCCGCTTAACTGTGGGAGAAGTTTTTGGTGCGGGGAGTTGAGGGGTTGCCAATTTTAGATTTTAGGTTGCACCTTTGATGCACTAGAAGCGCAACTTGGATTTTGGATTAAAAAAATCTAAAATCTAAAATCTAAAATCTAAAATCTAAAATTAAATGACTCCTAAGTTTTCATAAAAGCGACAAGATTTGCAAGGGCCATCTGGGTTGACTGCACAGCGAATAATTTCTGAATGAGCATTGTAGCAGCAGGTGGCATCACCAATTACCCAACGTCCCTCAATCAAACTTTTTTCAGATGGTCGTTTAGCCGACTGCACGTAAATGGCAATATTATGCAAACGGTATCGCCCAGCTTTAAGTTGGTATCGATGGCGGCGCTCTAAAACTGCATAGGTTTTACCTTGAAAATCGAGATAGTTTCCGGGTTGGGGTGTCCAATCAAGTTGCACTCTACCGAGGGACTCACGCGGGTGCGTCAGAATCACTTCGGTTTGTAAAGAGTCTGGCTCCATAAGCTTATGTGATTTGATTTACATTATAAGGATGGTATCGCAATAGCTTTCTTTAGCTTACCGAATTTAGATTACAATTAATGATTCACTCTTCGCGCCCCTAAAGATTACGGCAACCAAAAGTCAGGTAGGATAGATTTGCCCAAGTCACGCAAAGTTTGGTTGAGCGATCGCCCCACTTGTATATGCACTTCATCCTCTTCTACAGCTAAAATCTCAGATGGCTGGCCTTGTCCCAAATAAGACACCACCAAATTCGCCGCCTCCAAACCAGTAACATAAGCTTTTTCCTGTGACCAGGAACCATGACGGTTCACAATCCAATCCCCACTCATAAACACATTCTCAAAACTTGTCTTAGCGGGCAACATATGACGATAGCTACCAGGTGCAAAGTGAGTCACCGCCTGAGGTAGCCGAATTACACTGCTATCAATGATCTTTGCCTCCCGAAACGCTGGCACACAAGTTGCTAAATAACCCTGAACTATTGGTAAAATCTCCTCATCGCTCAAACTGAGAAACTGATTAGCATGATAAAAATCAGCTTCAATCACTGTTCCCGGCTCATCCTGATATTCATCATGTAAAGCATTCAAATCAAAAAATGTCCAACCTGTAGTTGCATCGAATCCAAAGCAAGCATTAGAAGGACGAGGAATATCAATTTTGCGGTCAAACCATAGTCGTATTGCTAAAACATCAATCGCTCCCAAATTGCTCAAATTACGGAATTCTTCACGGCTTTGTAAACTAGGACTAGTTGAGACAATTTTCTTCATACCCGTGATCCCAACCGCAAAAATCACGGCATCTGCTTCAAAAACTTCATCACCGCAGACTACACCCTTTGTTCGATGATTACTATCAACAATTAAGTCTGTAACTCGGCGCTTAGGTAACACTCGCACACCAGCTTTTTCAATCCGTTCCACCCAAGGGCGAAATATCTTTTCCCCGACAGTTCCCCGACACCAAACCACATCAAAATCCGGTTGATGAGCCAGAATAAAAAAGTAAAGCATCCCTAAAGTTGCTGCGGCTGAACATTGTTCACCAGGGGCAAACAAGCCCACTAATAACATTGGTTCAAAAGCCTCGCGGTAAAGTCGGAAAGAAACGTTAAAGTCTTTGAACAATTCACGGGCAGTTACAAAATCATAGCGCCGCCAAGCATCATCAGAATTGTCAAAATCAACAACAGCATAAAGTAAAGGCAGGGCGCTAAGGCGGTCAATTAGTGGCAGCCGTTTAAACTGAGTGTAGAGAAAAGTTCCTAGTGGGGAGGGGAGTCGCGGTAAGTTTTGAAAAATCGGTGATTCAACTTCCAAACCTGCTGGCGAATATTGCGAAGAACGGGTCCAAGTAGTAAAAGGATTAATTTCTAATTCATTGATTAGGGAAAAAATATTTTTGTAAGGATACCAAAAGCCATGAATGCCAGCTTCAACAGATTTTCCGGCGGCTGTTTGCCAACCTGCCACCAATCCACCGGGATAGGGGCCTGCTTCTAGAAGGGTCACATCATAGCCTTGTTTTGCCAAATGGTAGGTTGCTCCTAAACCAGCCCAACCTGCACCTACAACTACCACCCGTTTTTGTTCTGACCCTTCTACCATCTCAGCCTCCGATTGTTGCAGTCCATTAACTAATGTATACGAACTCGTGTTCTGATTAGGCGACGGGTTGCTATTACAGCAGTTTTCCTTTGAATGCAATACGCGCTTTGGTAGTTCAGCTGTGCGCCCCTACGATATAATTCCATCGAATTGAAAACAGCTATAAACTATGAAAAAAGGCTAAGGGGAAGCAGTTCAGTAAAAATCCCTTGCGGTTAATGCTGAGTTAAGAGTATAACAGAAAACAGAACTAACTATTCATAAGGAATAATCCTAATGACTCAATTAGCAAATGTAAAATCCAGTCTGAATGACTTTGAATTACGAGATGGCATTTATTTTCCTAATGACTATGAACAATTGAATAATACTCAACATAAAAAAACATGGGACGCAATTGGTAAAACATATTATGGTTCCCAAAAAATTGAAAAAGTTGCAGATACATCGCCAATCAAACAAGATTACACTCTGCTAACTGGCACGCCTGGAGGTACTTGGAACAAATTTCCGTTGAATAAATCTGTTGATTCTATTCTGGAGATTGGTTCTGGTTATGGTCGCGCACCTTTACATCTCTCAAAAGCTAAAAATCTAAGATGCAAAAAATATTATGGAGTTGATATTTCTGAACCTTTATTGCGGCGGTTAATCAAAGTTAAACAAGAATATAATTTTTTCCCAGAAGCTGAATTTAACTTAATTTGCGATTCTGCTGAAATATTGCCCTTAGAAGATAATTCTATAGATTTGGTAATTTCTAACTGCGTCTTTATGCATATCCCAGATGCACAATTAAGGAATTTGTTGGCTGATATATCTCGCGTACTAAAACCTGGTGGAATTTTTGTTTTCAATCATTCCTTTCACAACAAGTCTTGTCCTTCTCATATTATCCATAATTTTATCAGAAGGCTGAACCCATTTGTGAGAAACCCAGTTTATCTCAAACAATATTCAGCCGCTGAAATTAATGAAATGTTAGCGACTACTGGCATCCAAACGAAGTGTCCACAATACATTGTCGAACCAACGGAAGAATATGCAATTTTGCCGGAAACCATTAAAGGAATTCCAGTGCCCTTTGCTAATGCTATTAACAGAAGTCTTAAACCATCAGATGCTTTAAAAGAAACTTTGGCTTATGGTTTTAGTGCTTACAGCACTCAACTGGACTAATTGCAGCTATTTTCAGGTAAATAGACCCGCTGTAGGGGCACAGCAATGCTGTGCCCCTACAACAGATTTTTCAAAAAGCTTACCAGATAGACTTTTTGAAGCTTGATCAACCTTATTGCTCGATAGTGATCTTAGCCCTGTTTTGATTTGTGAGAATTGCAAGCCACAGATCCCCGACTTCTTAAAAGTTGTCGGGGATCTTGTTTCTTACGAATGATTCAAATTTGCTATATTTGTTAGGTAATTTACCAACTGTTTCCAACATATTGAAGTTAAAGTTGGTAAATTAGGGATTAGTTGAGCTAATTCTTCCCTACGCAACTATGCCATTGGATTTATCGCCCCTTTGGATATCACTCAAAACTTCATTACTTGCTACATTTATCACCTTCTTCTTGGGTATCGCTGCTGCCTACTGGATGCTGGGATATCGTGGCAAAGGTAAATCGTTGATTGAGGGTATCTTTATTGCGCCCCTGATTTTACCACCCACGGTTGTCGGTTTCTTGTTGCTGCTATTTTTTGGCAAAAATGGCCCTGTAGGGAAACTTATGCAGGCTTTTGACTTCAGCATCGTCTTTACTTGGTATGGTGCAGCGATCGCAGCTATGGTAGTTTCTTTCCCATTAATGTATAAAACTGCATTGGGAGCCTTTGAACAAATAGATGGTAATCTGCTGCGAGTGGCTAGAACCCTTGGTGCAAATGAAACCACAATCTTTTGGCGCATTAGTTTACCCCTAGCATTACCCGGCATTGTCGCCGCCACAATGTTAGCTTTTGCCCGTGCTTTAGGAGAATTCGGGGCGACGTTGATGCTGGCTGGTAACATTCCAGGAGTTACGCAGACAATCCCAATGGCAATTTATTTTGCTGTGGAAGCGGGAGCAATGAATGAAGCTTGGTTTTGGGCGATCGCAATTATGGTGATTTCTCTATCTGGAATTATTGCAGTCAACTTCTGGCAAGAATTGAGGGAAAAGAAGAGGGGAGGCGGGAGCAGGGAGCAGGGAGCAGGGGGAGAAATTCTTTATACTCCGCACTCTAGCTTTGAATCTGGTGGATTGTTTGTCAATATTGAAAAAATACTTCCTAGCTTTGATTTAAAAGTTGCTTTCACTACTGATGAGCAACCTTTGGGATTGTTAGGGGGTTCTGGAGCAGGTAAGAGCATGATTTTGCGCTGCCTTGCGGGGATAGAAACGCCCACAACCGGGCGGATAGTTTTAAATGGCAGAGTTCTGTTTGACTCGGAACAAGGAATTAATTTACCCAGCCGCGCTCGCCGCATTGGTTTTGTAGTGCAGAATTACGCTCTGTTTCCACACATGAGTGTGGCGCAAAATATTGCTTTTGGCTTGCCCAAAAAACTATCTGCTGGGAGTATAAAAGTGCAGGTAGAGGAGCAACTAATAGCAATGCAGTTGCAAGGATTAGGCGATCGCTATCCACACCAACTTTCTGGGGGTCAACAACAACGGGTAGCCTTAGCAAGAGCATTAGCAAGCCAACCGGAAGCATTGCTTTTGGATGAGCCGTTTTCAGCACTTGACACCCATCTACGTAGTCAATTAGAGGAGCAAATGACAGAAACTCTAGCTGGCTACCAAGGTGTGACTCTATTTGTCACCCATAATATGGAAGAAGCTTATCGGATTTGCCCGAATCTGTTGGTATTGGAGCATGGTAGAGCCGTTCATTATGGCAGCAAACATAATATTTTCCAGCATCCAGCTACTGTGAGTGTCGCCCAACTTACCGGATGTAAAAATTTCTCCCGTGCTGTTCTTCAGTCATCACAACAGGTAGAAGCGACTGATTGGGGTTGTACTCTTCAAGTTGTTGAACCAGCCAAGAGCGAATTATCCCACATCGGCATTCGTGCCCATCAGTTCATTTTTACCAACGACTCTTCACAGGAAAATACTTTTCCCTGTTGGCTAGTACGAACAAGTGAAACGCCCCATAGAATGACGTTGTTTCTCAAACTACATTCTGCTGGCAAGAATTCTCAAGATTACCATCTGCAAGCTGAAGTCTTCAAAGAAAAATGGGCGACTATGAAAGACCAACCTTTTCCTTGGTATGTGCGTTTAGATCCTCTGCGCTTGATTTTGATGGAATGAATGCAGAGATGCACGTAACAGGGAGCATTGCATAAAATGCTTGTGGAGAGTTGGGTTAGACTACGATTTGGAAGTCGTCAAACTCCAGTTCTCTGTGAAGTAAGAATCCCATCGGCTAAAAGGCGATCGCGAAGACAAAGGTGTAGAATGTGTTAGTTAATAGGGTAGGCATCTTTCACTTAAATCCCTATTGTGTAAGAGGTCAAGATGGTACAGATACCCGCCAGTCCAAAAACCGAAACCCTATTGATTGAGTTGCCTAAGACGATTGGGCTGTACGTCACCCAGAAACAGTTTGCCGCTTTAGCAGCAGCCAACCGAGACTTGACATTAGAAAGAACCGCAGATGGAGAGTTAATTGTGAACCCACCAACGGGTTGGGAAACTGGAGAACGCAACCGCAGCCTCACTGGACAACTTGATCGCTGGTACGAAGAAAACGAAGATTTGGGTAAAGCCTTTGACTCTTCGACTGGCTTCATTTTACCCAATGGTGCGACTCGCTCCCCCGATGCCTCTTGGGTGAGCCGAAAAGGTTGGCAGGCACTTACTCCAGAACAAAAAGGAACGTTTCCTAATATCTGCCCGGATTTTGTTGTAGAGTTACGCTCTAGCTCAGATCGGCTTGGGTCTTTGCAAGCTAAGATGAGGGAGTACATTGACAATGGCGCTCTGCTGGGCTGGTTAATCGATCCGCAGCAACGACGGGTGGAAATTTATCGACCGGGATTGGCTGTGGAATTGTTGGAGAATCCGACTGAGTTGTCCGGTGAAGCGGTGTTACCAGGTTTTGTGTTGAATTTGCGTCGGGTGTGGGATTGAAAATTGAATATCTCCTAGATGAATCTGCAATCTGCCAGGGGAGTGTCAAATTTGAGTTCTTTCAAATTGAAAAACGGATTTGGAAAATCCTTATGCCTTATAGTAAATTTACCCTTAGTAAAGCTGTAGACGATTTTCAACTCACTATCATTGAAGGCGATCGCTTTCTGCCTGAGGTAACTCCTGTCACTCCAAGTTCTTTGCTCAAAGATACGCTGAAAGAAACGCTGCCTTGGGCAATCGCAGTGAGTACTGAAAAGGCGCGTTCTGAAGGTATTATCAATCCAGTCTTGTTAGAAGTCAAACGTCAGCTCAAAGGACAAATTAGTGTCTTTTCGGGTGAAGAGTTCACGGTGCAGCCAGAGGTAGATTTGACGGGTTATGTCGATTTTCTGATTAGTCGCTCTCCAGAGCAGTTGTTTATTAAAGCTCCTGCGGTGGTTTTGGTGGAAGCGAAGAAGGAAGACCTTAAACCGGCACTGGGACAATGTTTAGCCGAGATGGTGGCAGCTCAACGCTTTTATCAACAGAAGCAGCAGCCGATTTCAACCATCTACGGAACGGTGACGAGTGGTACAGTTTGGCGGTTTCTCAAACTAGTTGGGCAAACTGTTACGATTGACTTGACTGATTATCCACTGCCGCCGGTTGAGCAAATTTTGGGCAAACTGGTTTGGATGGTGCAAAATGGCTGATGCAGGCGATCGGGGTTGTCGGGTGAGGAAGTTAGCTCGCGAATTCTGGCGATGCCTCCGGGGTTATCGCACTCTTGGTTGTTGCCAAATTCTATTCTTGTACACATTCAGGAATATCAAGTTCATGAGTCAGCTTTGAACACATTCTGTAACAGTATCAACAGATTCCAAGGTGACAAAATTGTATTGGATAAGACTACCTTTAGTGCGATCGCACATTTTTGCACATAGCATACAAGTGCGTCCCATGAACTCAGAACCGCTCATCATAACGAACCGCAGAGGGTGCAGAGAGAAGAAATTAGTGTTAGGATGTGGGTTGTAGGATTGCTTAGAGTTTGAGTAAGCGATCACTCGATGCTTGTAATGTCTCAGGTCTTTTACTGAAGCAAAATCTGATCAATGAATGTCCTTTTTCTGGTTGGCTGAAAAAGCTGGAACCAGGAACTACGGCAACACCAATATTTTTAATTAGATGATAAGTAAATTCAACATCAGTTTTGTAGCCAAATTTGGAAATATCTGCAAGAACGTAATAAGCTCCTTTGGGGACGAAATAGGGAATGCCAACTTGATCTAGAATCTGTAAAATGCTGTCTCGCTTCTGGTGATAAAGTTTGGCTAGTTCTTGATAATAGGATTCTGGCAGTTGCATGGCGGCAACTCCGGCTCGTTGCAATGGTGCAGGAGCGCCAACGGTCAAAAAGTCATGGACTTTGCGAATCGCTCCCGTTAATTCGGGGTTTGCCAAAATGTAGCCGACTCGCCATCCAGTAACGCTGTAAGTTTTGGATAGACCGTTAATAGTAACAGTGCGTTCTTCCATACCGGGAAGGGTCGCTAGGGCAATATGTTGAGTGCCGTCATAGAGAATATGTTCGTAAATTTCATCTGTGAACGCTAACACATCCCACTTTTGACAAAGTTCAGTAATTAGGGTGAGTTCTTCACGGGTGAAGACTTTACCTGTGGGGTTGTGGGGTGTATTGATAATAATAGCTTTGGTATTGGCATTGAAAGCTTGACGCAACTGTGCTTCATCAAATGTCCAATCGGGGGGATGCAGTGTCACGTACCGGGGTTTAGCACCAGCTAAAATCGCATCGGGGCCGTAGTTTTCGTAATATGGCTCAAATACAATCACTTCATCCCCAGGATCGACTGTCGCTAGCATCACAGCTGCCATTGCTTCTGTGGAACCGCAGGTAACAGTGATTTGGGTTTCGGGATCGATATCTAAACCGAGATACCAACGAACTTTGTTGGCGATCGCATGACGAAATGGGCGATCGCCCCAAGTAATGGCATACTGGTTGACATCTGCCTCTATTGCTTCGTAAGCTGCCTGTTTCAACTCTAAGGGACAGGGAAAATCGGGGAACCCCTGCGCCAGATTCACTGCATCGTGTTGCAGTGCTACCCGCGTCATTTCCCGAATCACTGACTCTCTAAACTGGTGTGCCTTCGCTGATATTTTTTGGCGCTGCATCTCACTCACCCCTATACCTCCGTTGATCTCTATTGCCGTTATCCGGGAATTTCTGTAAACCAAATAAAATTCATAATATCGATAGATTTATCGTAGTATACTCAAATTTCAGATCCAGAGAGAATGCAACCTTATAATCTATATACTTAATTATTGATACTAATAGTCAATTACTGAAGTACTGATCCAGAATCATCATGAAATCTTTGCACCGTCCCGATCTTTATAGCTGGTCTAATTTCAATCCGGCAAGAAATATTGATTTCAATGGGATTGCCTGGATTCGCCCAGATGGCAACATCTTGATTGACCCAGTAGCCCTATCAAACCATGATTGGAATCATCTGAAATCGCTCGGTGGTGTAGTTTGGATTGTGCTGACAAATTCCGAGCATGTCAGGGCAAGTAAAGAA
Organism: Nostoc sp.; assembly: GCF_036917395.1. GTDB lineage: Bacteria > Cyanobacteriota > Cyanobacteriia > Cyanobacteriales > Nostocaceae > Nostoc. The sequence goes on along the minus strand of NZ_JBALDI010000077.1, from coordinate 186,555 downwards.
ATTGCCGATCAAACTTATGCTAAGATAGCTGGCCCTCTGGCAGAAAAAGACACTTTCCCCGTACCTTGCGATCGTTGGCTGTCTGATGGAGAAGAATTTGTACCAGGACTTAAGGTGATTGAACTCCAAGGCTCGAAAACTCCCGGTGAATTGGCTCTGTTACTGGAGGAGACGACTTTGATTACAGGAGATTTAGTCAGGGCACGCAAAGCAGGTAGCTTAACTATATTGCCAGATGACAAGCTGCTGAATCGAGAGAAGGCTGTTGCTTCTGTTCACAGGCTGGCTCAACTGAGTCGGATAGAAGCAGTGCTGGTGGGGGATGGTTGGCCCGTCTTCCGCGATGGAAGCGATCGCTTACAGGAACTTGCAGCGACGCTGTAAATGGGTGGGGGCGATCATCGGTTTAAATGTTGGGGAAGTTGAGGCAATATTTTCTGCCTAACAGACTGTCGCTAAAACTTTTCCAATTCTTTAGAGAATGCCTGCTTTGATTGATAGAACTAAATTATGTTGATTGTTGCTTCTAAGTATTTTTGCTCCTAATATTGGAAAATTGAGAAAAAAAAGCGACAATTTTTCTAAAAATAGTAATAATTTACACAAATTAAATGAGAGTTCATATTCATCAAGATTGAACTTTTATAGAAGCAGCTAAGGCATCTTGGACATACAGAGGTGGAGGTATCCAAGGAGAAGAGGCTGAGGCTGCCCTATCCGTTGTCGCAACTGGCGTTAATAACTTGACTGACTAGCTAAATCAAGAGGGAAAGAATGAACAGTCGCCGCGTTGTGATTATTGGCGCTGGATTCGGTGGGTTGCAAGCTACCAAATCTTTAGCTAATTCTGGTGCAGATGTATTGTTAATCGATCGCAACAATTATCACACCTTTGTACCGTTGTTATATCAGGTTGCGACAGGCCAATTGGAACCAGAATACATTGCTTACCCTATCCGCACAATATTACGGCGATTCTCTTTCCTACGGAATAAGCCTAAGGTTGAATTTTTGATGGCTGAGGTTGAGCAAATTGATTTTTCAAAGCAAACTGTTGAAACAGATAGTTGTGTAATCACCTATGACTTTCTGGTGCTTGCAACTGGAAGCCGAACCCAGTTTTTCGGAGTTCCTGGAGCTTCGGAATATGCTTTCTCGATGAGAACGCTAGAAGAAGCAATAGCAATCAGAAATCACATTTTCTCTTGTTTCGAGCGAGCTATCCAGGAATCTGATTCATCACGACGCCAACAATTGCTGACGTTTACCATCGTTGGCGGTGGGCCAACGGGTGTTGAGGTTGTAGGTGCTTTCGTTGAAATGCTTCGAGGCCACTTGCGTCGAGATTATCGGACACTTTTCAAGGAAGTGAGGTTGATTCTCGTGCAATCTGGCGATCGCTTATTGGCCGATCTGCCAAAGAAGTTGGGAACTTACACTTACAAACGATTACATCAGCTAGGAGTGGAGGTTTATTTGCAAACAAAAGTGATTAGAGTGACTTTTGAATCTTTACATCTGCAAAACCATGAAGTAATTTCAACTGCAACCGTAATTTGGACTGCGGGGTTAGAGGCAAATCCCACAATATCTCAGGAGGTATCTTTGGCAAATAAGGGAAAATTACTTGTTCATCCCACCCTACAATTGCTAGAGCAACCCAATGTTTATGCGATTGGGGATCTGGCCTATGTAGAACAGAACGGTAAACCATTAACTGGGGTTGCACCAGAAGCGGTTCAGCAGGGTGTTGCTGTAGCCCGAAATATTCAGCGGGAATTTCGAGGTAAATCACCAGAGCATTTTAGCTATTTCAACAAGGGAAGATTAGCGATTATTGGCTGTTATTCAGGTGTGGGAAAAATTGGCGCATTTGCCTTTACAGGATGCTTGGCTTGGCTGATGTGGCTAGGAGTTCATTTAATATATCTTCCTGGCTACCGCAGTCGTTTACTAGTGTTACTTACTTGGCTTTACACTTACTTATTACGCGATCGCTCAGTTCGCTTAATTCTGTCTGTGAAAGAACGTTAGCTCTCAAAAGCGCCAAATAATTTCCAAATTCCTGCAATTGAAATCAACCACCGTTGACGTACCATAGTTGGAGTTCAGGCAATGACTGAAAATAGAACCTACATTAGTCTCAAACCAAAAGATGTTGCGATTGCCTATTTGTTGCTGAAACGTCGGCTACAGCATCGTTTACCCAATCATAATACTTTCAGATAAAGAAATATTCCTAAAGTGGAATGTCACTTACTTACAGCTATTTTCAGGTAAATAGACCATGCGGTAGGGGCGCAAGGCCTTGCGCCCCTACGACAGATGTGGCTCAACTACTTGAATTCTGCTGTAAGCAAAAGTTATTACCGAGGGGATAGTTGGCCCGTCTTCCGCGATGGAAGCGATCGCTTACACGAACTTGCAGCGACGCTGTAAATGGCTGGGTAGCACAGATATCTGTGCTACCCAACAGAAGATTATGGTTCAAATAAATGAAAAAGGCTACAAAAAGAATTGTAATCTGAATATTACAGGCTGATGCAAGTTAAGACAGCTAATAATAGCACCTGAATTTGACTCTGTTTAATTATCAGGGGCAAAGCGCGATTCTCCTGTGAAAAGGCTGCGCGATCGCGTGCAGAATATTTACAGTGTTGCCTAAAATTATGGATAATTCCCCAGTGGTCGCTCAAGCAGATGCATCCTTAGCAAATTACACTCAGGAAAATATACATTTAGTGGAGTCAGCAGTTGGATCGAATTCATCACCAAAGGAAAAGATCGGAAGTGATTTTGACTCTCGCATGATGCTGCGGTGTTTGGAACTTGCTCGCCGCGCTTTAGGACGGACTTCACCAAATCCGTTAGTGGGAGCGGTGATTGTCAAGGATGGCGAGATTGTAGGCGAAGGATTTCATCCTCGTGCAGGTGAGCCTCATGCAGAAGTGTTTGCCTTGCAAGCAGCAGGCGATCGCTCTCGTGGTGCAACAATCTATGTGTCACTTGAACCTTGCAATCACTACGGACGGACTCCCCCTTGTTCGGAAGGCTTGATCCAAGCAGGGGTGGCAAAAGTAGTAGTGGGTATGGTTGATCCCAATCCACTGGTAGCTGGAGGTGGGATTGCCCGTTTACGTGCGGCGGGGATCGAAGTGTTGGTAGGAGTAGAAGAATCAGCTTGTCATCAGCTAAATGAAGCTTTTGTGCATCGCATTCTCTACAAACGACCTTTAGGAATTTTAAAATATGCCATGACTTTAGATGGCAAAATTGCTACTACCTCTGGTCACAGCGCCTGGGTGACAAGCCAAGAAGCCCGTACTGAAGTACATCAACTGCGGGCGGCAAGTGATGCAATAATTGTCGGCGGGAATACAGTCAGACAGGATAATCCTTATTTAACCAGCCATCAGGTGGAGGCACATAATCCCCTGCGAGTGGTGATGAGTCGCCATCTCAACTTACCGGAAAATGCCCATCTGTGGCAAACTGCGGATGCTCCAACTTTGGTGTTGACAGAGGAGGGTGCTAACCCCGATTTTCAAGAACTGTTGCGAAAACTTGGGGTGGAGGTGGTGGAATTAACATCACTTACACCAGATAAAGCTATGGCGTACTTATATGAGCGAGGTTTTTGTAGCGTGTTGTGGGAATGTGGTGGAACTTTAGCTGCTAGTGCGATCGCTCAAGGAGCAGTGCAAAAAGTTCTAGCATTTATCGCCCCGAAAATCATTGGTGGTAATATTGCTCCCACACCTGTGGGCGATTTAGGTTTTACTACCATGACTGAGGCGTTGTCTCTAGAACGTGTTCGTTGGCGTGTAGTAGGCTCTGACTGCTTAGTGGAAGGTTATTTTCCCCAAAAACCTAATAGTCAATAGTAATAACACTTGACTATCAATTAATTCATCGTGATTTTGCTATCATGAACACTGACGTTCATGGGCAATATCACGGATAAGGGCTAGCCGAGATTGAATGTAGTGGCACAGAAAATCAGTTTCGTTAGAATCTAACAACACTTGCGTTTCGGTTTGTTTCACTAACCACTGCACCAAGCTAGCATCATCCAGTTGCAAGAGGAGCTTGGCTTGGGCAGTTTCAACCACTGACCAAAGCTGATGCATAATCGTAGGAGTCATCAGACCTCAATTGAATAATTAGCTTTGTTGTTTTCAGATTACACAATTTTGATCGCAATTGAGACATGAATGTAGAAACTGAGACAAGTATTATTAAAAACTTAATAATTGTATTTATAACTTTATGAAGATTAAGAATTTAAAACTCAGTTTTGAAAATGGGGATTGGGAATTGAGGCATGGGAAAGACGGATTTTCGTGGATTTAGTCGCAAATCCGAGAAAACAAATCCACTAAATTCTAAAAACTGGTTTTTTGTGCTTGGGAAGACCGAAATTATGTTGATTGTAGCCCAAGCAAGCCCGTTTTTTCAGGACTATCTTGAATACTAAATCTGTCTTCTAGAATACAAAACCCTGCGATCGCCATTTTACTGTTAAATAACACATTCCGATTCATCCTACTTTCTTAATCCAAAATTACTTCTTCTGCTGTTGAGCCACGATCTTTGATGCAATGAAGGCTGCATCTTCTCCAACGCCCAATAGAAGGCCAGACTTCACGGTGTGCAGCCAGGGTAGACCTAGTAAGTAAAGTCCTGGATAATTTGTGAGACCACGCTTGTGAATCGGATAGCCATCACTATCCAAGACCGACAAGTGAACTAAGCTGAAATCGAACTTGTAGCCCATAGCCCAAATCACGCTAGTAACACCGATAGATTTTAAGTCCAACTCTAAAATTTCTTCCATGTCATAGCCATCCCGCAAATTAAGCAGGTTTTCTTTGGGGATATCCAGCCGATTTTTCTCGATATAGTCGTTAATCTCTTTGAGCAAATCGACCTCAAACTTATCCGCTTTGGCCAGATTTTCCTTAAGATCCGCAGCTAATGTAATCTTGTCGCCATGTACACCTTGAATCCGCCCTAACAGCACTACTCCATCTCGTGCAAATTGGTGCAGGTTGAGAGAATGACCGCCACCTTTACCAGATAAATGCGGATTTCCCTTAAACTTAGCTTTCGGGGACGGTAGCTTATCTACTGTCCGCTCATAAGACCCCATCTTGTCTATCCACCAGGTGATATCTTTGCCCCGATACCGACGAGGTATCCGACCAGCACTGCTGACGCACAAATACACTTTGATTCCGCTTTGATAAAGCTCCTCGGCAATCTGACAGCCCGATTGTCCACTACCCACCACTAGCACCGCACCAACTGGTAACGCCTCTGGATTGCGGTATTCGCTGGAATGAAGTTGCTTTATCTCTGCTGGAAAAGCGATGCTGAAAGATGGAATTTTAGGGCGCTGGAATAGACCAGTAGCTACTACCACATTGGTCGCTGAGAACATTCCACTGCTGGTCTTGACAATATAGCCTGCTTTTGGAGAATTTTGTTCTACTGCTGTGACTTGGATGCCATAATGCACAGGTAGGTTGAAGCGCTCCACATATCGCTCCAAGTAAGTTACGATTTCGTCACGGGTCATGAAACCATCTGGCTCATCGCCTTGATATTCTGCTCCTGGTAGTCGAATCTGCCAATTGGGGGTCACGAGGGTGAACGAGTCCCAACGCTGATTGCGCCAAGCATTACTCGCTTGAGGTGATTGCTCAAGGACAATATGTTGACAAGCTTTCTGGGTCAAGTAATAGCTAATCGAAAGCCCAGCTTGTCCACCTCCGATAATGACCGTTTCTATGTATTCACTCATGGGCAATTTTTCCGTCGGGATACAATTATCTCAAAATTCATAGCAACGATGTGCCTGGCCATTCCATTACGATCCCCAAACTGTCCCGCCTAATCGGACGCGGCATCCGCGCCAGTCCGTTTAGGATCTGAAGGGGTCGGGAATGGCGATCGCACGTAATTGGGGATAAAGAAATTAGTTTGGCTGATGTCAATTCTAGTTGCATAAAGTACTTTAAACTTTTGAGAACAATGTATCCCAGGTAACTAACACTGTTTGGCTGTCGATGGACTCACAAAATCATGTAAATTTTCATCCCAAATGCTGATGTAAATAAAATCACATTTTTGGCGGATAATCTGACCTTTAACTGAGCCGTTCTGAAAACTAAAATTATCAGACTGGCGCTGTTGTACCTGTTTAAGTCCCTGCTGAATTTCTTCAGTAGCTTGCCCATCTAACATTCCATTCAAGGTAGCTTCCATTACCTGCGAATCTACCGATTGGGCAAAAGATACCTCTGTTTGACGCAGCACTTTAGAATTACGATCAAATAAATAGCCAAGGTCAATTTTGTCTGGCACTAGTTTGTAAACAACAGCACGCGTCTTGCCCCATGCGCCTCTTAAATCTTGATTTGGTTTGCCGAGGGTAGCTTCTACGATGTTTCTTGCTGTACCTGTAGGGAATGCGGGGACGCTTTGTCTGCTGGTAGTGGCAGCTAATTTACTCCGGGGCTTGTTCTGTGGTGTGGAACGCACTTCTGGTGTGGGAACTGCGTTGGCATTGCCCGCAGCAGGTATCACCTCATTCTCTGGTTCTGGCTGTGGTGTGAATACTGCTACTGGCGTTGGAGTATCTGAAGTTACAGGCTTCTTTTTTGGCAGTGGTGTAGATAATACAACAGGGGGATTAAAAGTTGGCAAAGGATCGGGAATTACTGGCTGTTGTACTGGTGAGATGGGTACAACTGGAACTGGAGAAGTTTGGGAAGAAATAGGTGGTTCGGGAGATGCAGGAGTGGGCAAAGATTCTGGCGATGGGGTGGGACTTGTGGCAATGGTTATTTGTGGTTGTTGCTGACGAGTGATGTTAGCAATTGCGATCGCACCAAGCAAGCCGCCTACCAGCAAACTACCAACAATCACAGCAGGTTTTTGCCAGTTTCCACCAGAGGAAGACTCTGCGAACGCCGAATTTTTTTGCGGCGAATATAATGGCTGGGTTTGTTGAGTCAATGTCGCAGTCGGAGAAAAAATGACTGTGGAAGCATTTGCAGCAGACTGCAAGGCGTGTAGCATTTTACTAGCAGTGCTGTAGCGATCGCCAGCATGAGGCTTAATTGCCTGATTGAGTACCGCCGCCAATTCGGAAGAGACGTTAGGGGCGAACTGTTGCCAAAGTATTTCCCCAGTTTTGAGATCAGTTAGTAGTTCTTGCGGGTGTTTGCCAGTCAGCAGATAAATCGCTGTTAAACCTAAGCTGTAGATATCAGTGGCGTAAACTGGGCGGCCAACGGCTTGTTCGCTAGGCATATACCCAGGCGTACCAATAACGAGCGATCGCGTGGGGTATCCTGGAGAATTCACCACGGAACGGATTGTTTGTTTGACTGCACCAAAATCAATCAAAACTGGCTTGCTATCAACAGAACGGAGAATAATATTATCTGGCTTGATATCCCGGTGAATAATGCCTTTGCTATGGACATAATCTAAGACTGAAAGCAGACTCAAGAGAATTTGCCTAACAGCAGTTTCATTCTCAAATCCTTTGGCTTCGACAATTTTTGTCAAGGTTTGGCCATGAATCCATTCTTGGACGAGGTAAAATTGCCCGTTCTCAGAAAAGTAGGCGTAGAGTTTGGGAATTTGGTCACTACTTTCACCCAAATACTCCAAGGTTGCTGCTTCCCGTTCAAAGCGCTGTTGGATAAGTTGGTAGGTTTGCGGGTCATTATTGGTTATCGGTTTGAGTTGCTTGATCACACAGCGACGGCGAGATGGCATATGGACATCTTCTGCCAGAAAGGTTTCGCCAAAACCACCAGCGCCGATTACTTGGATAACTTGATAGCGATTGTTTAGCAGGGTTAAAGTCATGAAAAATCACAAGCGTAGACACCGGAGACACTTCGCCTCTGGGCTTGTCGTCGGACATCGCCCTTTCCAAATCGTACATCAGATGAGTTGATGAGTTATGGACACTGAATTGAGAACACCATCCATTCCCAATACCAATTTCCGAAAATCTTGATTATAGATTTCTTCTAGGGGCACGGCAATGCCCATTGATGTCAACTTAACGTAAAACCCTTGTCAAGCACATGATCTTGAATTTATTCACTTACCATGACTCTTCGCGTTACCCCATTCCGGTTTTATCTAAAGCCAAAACCGCCCCTCCCCTTACCAAGGGGAGGGGTTGGGCGTGGGGTAAAACGTATGTTGTGTAAGCGTTTGAGCTTAAGTTGACACCTATGAGCAATGCCGTGCCCCTACCAAGGTATTTGTATCATTATTTAAGTGAAACGGTATGACTTGAAAGTATCTTCTTCTATTTTCGATCCTTTTTTACGGTGACATGTACTAAGTACAGCATTTGATTAATTCGTAGCGAAATAAATCTGGTAATACCCGGTAATGCCAATGCATCGGCTACATTGTTAATGTATCGGCTTGCATTGTTAATGCATCGGCTACATTGTTAATGTGTCGGCTTGCATTGTTAATGTGTCGGCTTGCATTGTTAATGCGTCGGTTTGCATTGTTAATGCGTCGGTTTACATTGTTAATGTGTCGGTTTACATTGTTAATGCGTCGGCTTGCATTGTTAATGCGTCGGCTTGCATTGTTAATGCGTCGATTTACATTGTTAATGCGTCGGTTTGCATTAAAAACGCTACACTTTTACGCAAAGCTGTACTAATTGAACTCTATAGTCTCAATAAACTCTAAAATACTCTCCTTGATGTCTTCCGCCTCTTCTTCAAGGGAATCAGGAGTTTCGCCGTTAATAAAGCTGTGCTGACTACTAACTATATACAAAAATTCACCACTGATAAAGGTGAGCAGCCCCCGGTAAGCGTCTAATCTGATCGCAGTTCCATTATTTTCTTGCTTAGAAATTGTCGAACCTTTAGGCATATCGATTAACACGTAGTAAGCGCCTCGCAAGGTATCTTTCAGATATTCGCTATACTCCACAGAAGCATCTGGTACATTGACAAAAATCGCTTGCGGTACATACTTGTCTACTAAGATTGTTTGTAAATATTCTTCTTGTCCAACAGACTCCAATTCCTCTAACTGTTCTAAGGGGAAAGGATAATAATCGATTCTCAGCAAAGTACCGATGTCATCAGAAAAGCCAACTACTCCTTCCTGGCTTTGAATTCTACCACCCTGATGCGGATCAACTGGAATCTGCACAGTAAAGTTACCTAAGGGTGATTGATATGTCTGTTGACTAAAATCTTCTATGACTACTGTTTCATCTTCGTCGTCTGCATATTCGTCGTCTGCATATTCTTCTTCTTCTGTTTCCTTAAAGGCTGCAATTACCTCCTTGATGATTTCCTCTGCTTCTTCATCCTCCAGTTCTAAGGCTGCTTGTAGCTTTTTAAGGTAGGCTTGTTTCGGTTTCGGGATGGCGAGTTCATCGTCTAAAAGCACTATCACCCCAGCTGCAAAACCATCCAGCACTAATTCATCAGACAGAGATACTTTGGCGGTATTAAACAGGGGCCCAATTCCCTCTTCTTCGGCAATGCCTATGAGTCTATCAACTATTTCGGCGATTTCATCTTCTGAATATTCCTCGAAGACCTCGAATTCCCAGAGGATACCCGCTAAACTTTCTGCATCTACATCTTCAATGGATGAATCAGCGATCGCAGTCACAGTTGCGATCGCCGCCACTGCTTCCTCTGGACTTAGTGATTCCTCTGATGTCTTTGGTGAGTTAAAAACCTTGTCATATTTTGTCATAATTGCTACCTAAATTAATTCTTTGATAGTAATAACAGATTGAAAGTGACAATGGTCAGTTTACCAATGCAGCGAATCTTCTAGAGAAAAAGTTGACTAACTAAGTGGGACGGTATAAATAAAAAGGTTTGTAGTGTTCCCATAGCGTCTCCTAGAGAGGACTAAAATCCTCTGGTGCGTCTGCTACGCCAGCAAAAAAGGGCTGGAGCCGCTGACTACAAAATCAATTACAATAATTTTACATTGCAAAACACATAGTTTGATTTATTCCCACCGACTTAACTTACGTCGTTTACTCGATATTGCTCAGGGATAACGAAACCATGTTGAGAGCTAATCTCCAGCGCTAATTAAGCCTTACTGTAATCAGACTCTACAAAACGCTGACTTCCCATATCATCGGCTCAGTATTTACCGCTGGCCACTTTGACTAAATATTGTAAATTTTTATGATCAAGCAATTACTGTTAATAATTGCTATCTATATTGGTTGGTTTTTATTCTCTAGCAGACGAATTATATCTATCGATAGAATTAGGAACTAGCTAGCGATAGATCCTTATACCGTGGCCGGATGTCACAATACCGAAATTTGTAGTTACACACAATACTCGAAACGTTGTACTGTTGGTTCTACAAATGTGAAAACGTGAATTTCATGAAATTTTGAGTTTTTTTATGGTACAAACCCCTCCATCTCAGTTTTCACCAGATCAATACAAAGTTGATTCTGCACACGAAAAAGTACAAGCTATTATAGAAACACCGCCATCAGAAACTGAGATTGACCTAGAGTTTCTTTACACCAGAGATATTGAATTTCGTCAGGAAACCATTTACTTTCTTGTGGTCGATCGCTTTTATGATGGCGATCAAGATAACAGCGAAGGTGCAAACTCAGAACTGTACGATCCAAATAGACAAGAATGGGGTAAGTACTGGGGTGGTGACTTGCAAGGTGTCATCGATAAATTAGATTATCTCAAAAATATGGGAGTGACTGCCCTTTGGCTAACTCCACTGTTCGAGCAGGTTGAAGAGTTATTTGTTGGTAATGCAGCGCTACATGGCTATTGGACAAAAGACTTTAAACGGCTCAATCCTCGCTATATTGCTGACGGAGAGAATCCTTCTTTAAATGCTACCCAAGAAGAAAAAAATACAACCTTTGATCGGTTAATTGCAGAACTGCACAAGCGCAATATGAAGCTGGTGCTAGATATTGTCTGCAACCATAGCACACCTGATACCAGCGGTAGCAAAGGTGAATTGTATGATGATGGCGTGAAAATTGCTGACTTCAATGATGATGTCAATAATTGGTATCACCACTATGGCGAAGTGCAAAACTGGGAAGACGATTGGCAAGTGCAGAATTGCGAACTATCTGGTTTAGCAACCTTCAATGAAAACAATACTGAATATCGTGAGTATATCAAGTCAGCCATTAAACAATGGCTAGACCGGGGTGTAGATGCACTGCGGGTGGATACTGTCAAGCATATGCCCATTTGGTTTTGGCAAGAATTCACTGGCGATATGAGCAATCACAAACCAGATGTATTTATTTTTGGTGAATGGATTTACAGTAATCCTACTGACGATCTCTCAGTGGAATTTGTTAACCACTCAGGCATGACACTTCTAGACTTTGGGTTATGTGTGGCAATTAGAGCTGCACTGGGGCAAGGTTCAGAAATGGGATTCCAAACAATTCAATACATTTTTGACCAGGATTATCGCTATAACGGTGCAGCGGAGTTAGTCACTTTTATCGATAACCATGATATGTGCCGCTTCCAATCGCTGAACCCCGATCCAGCGATGTTGAAGGTTGCGATCGCCTTAATTATGACATCTCGCGGCATTCCCTGCATTTACTACGGTACAGAACAGTATCTACATGACGATACCGACGGTGGTAACGACCCTTATAACCGCCCGATGATGGAAAATTGGGATACTGAGAGTGAAATTTATCGTTGCATTAGGCTGCTGTCTGGTCTACGGCGACTAAATCCAGCCGTGTCAATGGGTAGCCACTGGCAAAAATATCTCACTTCCGACATTTACTGTTATGTGCGTCGTTATCGTGACTCCATATGTTTTGTAGCTTTGAACCGGGGAGGAGAAGTTACTCTCCCGGAAGTAGAAACAGAATTGCCTGATGGGGAACATACCTGCGTAGTGACTCGCAACAAGTATGAAGTGAAAAATGGTAAGATTTATGACTTAGTATTAGAAGAACGAGGAGTGATTGTTTTCAGCCATGTTGGGGAACGGATAAAAGCACAGACAATTGTGCGCGTCCAACTCAATGGCGTGGATACCAAACCAGGTGAAATCATTGTGGTAACTGGAGATTGCCCAGAGTTGGGTAACTGGGATATCAGCAAAGCATATCCCCTAGAGTACATCAACTCGAATACCTGGTCTGCTGAGATTCCCTTTGATGAGAGTACTGGTAAGCTGATTGCTTATAAATATGCCATGTGGCGAGAAGGGCGATCGCCTCTGCGTGAAAATCTTGTAAACCGTCGCTGGGTAATTGCCAAAGAAGGTACCGTTAAATGGCGTGATACCTGGGCATCGGGAAGAGAATCTTAGAAATATAGAATTAAGAGTGAAGGATTAAAACTTTAATTCTTCACTTTTTATTATTTATGAATTATAAGTAACAAAAAATACATAAAAAGCTGATTTAACCGCAGTGTGCGCCATAGTGTAGTAGTTAAATGCTTTAGTAATTTTGTACTCATGATACTCTACTCCTACTGCCTACGTTATGATAGTGGTGCTGCTCCTAATCCATTCTGGGAACTTTGCACTCTCGCAATTTGCAAGCCTGATATCCGACGAGTCGCAAACATTGGAGATTGGGTTGTAGGACTTGGTTCTACAAATTCACCAATTGGGAATATCGCCGATTGCGTTGTATATGCAATGCAGATAACGGACAAGATGACATTGCAAGAATACGACGAGTATTGCCGAGTTCATAGTCCTCATAAAATTCCAAAGTCGAACAGCGAAATATTTGAGGAACGTGTTGGCGATTGCATCTACGATTACAGCCAAGGAGGACAACCAGTATTGCGACCAGGTGTTCATGACATCAGTAATCAAAAAGGAGATTTAGGTGGTGTAAATGTTTTGATATCACAGCACTTCTACTACTTCGGTGAAAAGGCTGTTCATTTACCTGCTTCGCTCACTCCAATTGTTCATAAAACCCGAAAACACAAATCGATAGCAAATGAGCCATACAAAGATGCATTTGTAACTTGGATCGAGAAATTAGGGTGCACGCCTAATAAAGTACATGGTGAACCTCAACTCAAAAAGAAATTTATCTTAGAAGGAGATATCAGCAATTGCCGTTGCTGACGCGACATTGATAAAACGAGTAATTGCTAGATTACTTTTGCAGGACTTAGGCAAAATATCTCTCAAACTCTAATTCCTCTGTGTCCTCTGCGCCTCTGCGGTTCATTATGCCGTAACTCGTGCGTAAGTCCTATTTTGGAAGATTAGTTGCGGGCTAATTGTAGGATGCGTTACGCTGACGCTAACGCATCAATGAATTGATAGCGCTTCTCGTACCCTGCCTCAAGCCGCAATACGTCCATGTATGCAATACTCTAATTTCTAAATACTTCTTGAATATATTTTAGTTTACAGTGATCGGGATCACACCATTTTATTAGTAAAAATAGATAGTATCAAGCACATAAACACCAAATAACTGTCAAAAGGAGGAGATAAAAGGCTCTACTTTTACAGTATAAAGGGATGCATGATACCTTGATAAGCACTAAACTCATCAGTTTTTAATTCTTACTAAGTCATCTAAAAAAATCATAGAAAGGTAAATGGTAATGCTCGACCTCTTACAAAAAAATCAATTAAGTATTACAAAAACACTAAAAGTTAAAAATGAAATTTTGGCACGAGTTCAAGATAGAAAGCCAGAAACTTTAAATGCCGAAATGAAATTTTATAAAACTGAATTACTTCCCTATTTTATAAAGTTGAGCCAACATAATCCTGTTTTGAGTGTAACAGAACAATTACGGCTCTTAGTGGGTGTTTGGACACCAATCTGGTCTACCATATCGTTTCATGAAAGTTTACCAAAAAGAATACAAGATCAGTCCTTCCAAATTTTCCAGCGTGATGGTTACTGTGCCAGTATAGCTCGCTATATACTAGGAAAAGAGTCATCTTTATCCCAGAATTTTGAATCAAATTTACCAGCTTATGATTTCATGGTGATCCAAAAATATGGAGTTAAAAATGGTAAATGGCGTCTTCAAAATATTGATAGATTTCAGGCTTTTAAAAATAGAGAAATTCCTCTAACTTTAGAATCAGTCTATAGCTGGTTTACTAATGTAGTTAACACTAAAGTCAAATTGAATGCGTCAAAACTGGCTTTGCCTAAAGCTGTCGAATTAGAAAATCTAGAGATAAATCATGCTAATGAATTTCAAAAAACATCTTTAGCAACTTCTCAAGTGTTTGAGAATTTATATATAGATAATGACTGGCGACTTGTGAAAACTCAAACAGATGCCTCACATCTACCTAATTACACAATTGCTGTAAGGAGGCGATAAAGATAATAATTTCTGCAAATCGAAAAGTTTTTGGGAGATGCCAAGTAAAATACTCAATCTAAAAACAAGCAAAACTAAAAATCCTCCTCTTAGTTGAAAAAATACTTTATTGAAGCTGTAAAAGATGAGCTTTCTGAGTTAGGCAGTTAGGCTTTATTCCTTGGGATTTGTTAGAATGACGCCCAGAGGCTTGATAGCAAAAAAACCGAGTCTATGTCTATCCTCATTTCTCTTAGTCCAGAAGTAGAAGCACAACTTTATGAAAAAGCTGCACACGAGGGGCAAAATATAAGTGTTGTTGCTGTTGAACTGCTAACTTGTATTCTGGAGTGGGAGTTGCAAGACTCGGAAGAAGTTTTTGCAGGTATCCAGCCTAATTTGGATAATTTTGAGGCGAGAAGTTCCTGTTCATTTCAGGTAGTTTACCAAGGAACAACGCCACAAGGGTAATCTACCAAATACATTTGGCGAAAATATGGGAAAGTTTCTGTGACTTTGCTTTCAAATCCCCTTTTGGGCAAACCATCTGAATAAATACCTGATCTCAAATTTAATATCTAATTTTTTTGCTATGGTGATCCCAAAGGGATTATTAAGTACTTACGAGGTGTCAATCAGTTGATTTTTTGGTATATATATTAGACTTTAAGTATATACAGATAATTTATCTATAGCAATCAGAATTGAAACGTGAGAAAATACGAAGATTAAAAGTACCTATTTATAAGCATTTCAGCGATTTTATCTCTCACGAATGATTTAGGATTGCTATATAAAGTGCATCTGTTTTGTTACTTATTGGGTTGGGCAATACGCATTTCGATATCCTCCAAGGTTTGTAATAATAAACGAGTTGCCTGCAATTTCCAACCCCATTTCTGAATTCTGTAAGCTAATACAGTCCCAACTACAGATGCTAACAAGCCTATGGGTTGATTTAAAGAAATTCCCAGTAACAAACCCAATCCAGCAATTCCCCAAAATGGTAAGGCTACCGCTTGTCTTTGTTCTTTGACAATTTGGGTAATTATATTAGATTTCATAGTAGCAAGTAATGCTTCTTTGACTTGCTGCTGTTCTGTTGCTGATACTGTTAAACCTATTTTACGGCGCAGTTTTTCAATTTTACGGGCATCAGTGCTGTACTCAGTTAACTCATCTTCTGCCATTTTCAGCAGTCGTTCTAGTTGCACCATTGTGGATTGCTTCAGGTATTCAGATATAGCCATTATCTCGAATAATTGTTATTTCTAGACTATAGTTTGCAATTTAATCGCACAATCCAAAATCACCTCGCTGGCTGCAAAATCTAAAATTGAAGATAGGAAAAATATACTAGTGATTACGCACTGATCAAATTGAGTATAAACTTAAAAGGTAATTATGGCTACTGTATCTAAAAGCACTTTATCTCTATCTGCAAAAGAGCGATCGCTGATTCTGTGGTTTGATGAAGTTGGCATTGCTGATATCCCTGTAGTTGGTGGTAAAAATGCCTCACTGGGGGAAATGATTCAACAGCTAACGCCCAAAGGTATTAACGTTCCCACTGGATTTGCTACCACCGCCTATGCTTATCGTCATTTCATCCAATCAGCAGGTTTAGAAGCAAAGCTACGCCAACTCTTTGCTGACTTGGATGTTGAGGATGTCAAAAATTTACGAGAACGGGGAAAAAAAGCGCGATCGCTATTAATCCATACCCCATTTCCTGTAGAATTGCGAGAGGCGATCGCTAAAGCTTATCACAGTCTGGGTGAACGATACAACGCAGAGACAGATGTTGCAGTCCGTTCCAGCGCCACCGCCGAAGACCTCCCCGATGCTAGTTTTGCAGGACAACAGGAAACTTACCTCAACGTCGTTGGTGCTGAAGGAGTTTTAGCAGCTTGTCATAAATGCTTTGCTTCCCTATTTACCGATCGTGCTATTTCTTATCGCCACACCAAGGGATTTGACCACTTTAGCATTGCTCTAGCTGTGGGCGTGCAAAAAATGGTGCGCTCTGACTTAGCAACCTCTGGGGTGATGTTCTCCATTGACACGGAAACCGGTTTTAAGGATGCTGCACTGATTACAGCCGCCTACGGTTTAGGGGAAAATGTTGTTCAAGGGTCTGTAAATCCTGATGAATATTATGTTTTTAAACCAACTTTAAAAGCTGGTTTTCGCCCAATTATTGATAAAAAATTGGGCAGTAAAGAACTGAAAATGATTTATGATGACGGCTCAAAATTTACGAAAAATGTGTCTGTTTCGTCCAGCGAAAGAGGCAAATTTGCCCTAAGTGATCAAGAGATTTTACAACTAGCAAATTGGGCGTGTTTAATTGAAGACCATTATTCCAAAGTCCACGGCATTTTCACTCCAATGGATATCGAGTGGGCAAAAGATGGAATTACTAACCAACTTTTTATTGTGCAAGCACGTCCCGAAACTGTCCAGTCACAGAAGACGGGAAATGTGTTGCGGAGTTATCGGTTGGTATTGGGGAATAGGGAATGGGGAATAGGGAATGGGGAAAAATCTTCTCTCCCTGATTCCCAATCCCCAATCTCTCTTATTACGGGACGGGCGATTGGGGAAGCAATTAGTCAAGGGAAAGCACGCCTAATTTTAGATGTTCAGAAGCTCGAACAGTTCCAACCTGGGGAAGTTTTAGTGACAGAAAGAACTGACCCCGATTGGGAACCGATTATGAAACGCGCCAGTGCAATTGTCACCAATTCTGGTGGCCGCACATGTCATGCAGCGATCATTGCGCGAGAATTGGGTGTACCTGCGATCGTGGGATGCGGCAATGCTACAGAAATTTTGAAACCTGGTCAAGAGGTAACAATTTCTTGCGCTGAAGGGGAAGAAGGAAAAGTTTATGCAGGCTTATTACCTTTTGAAGTGAAAGAAGTCCCTTTAGAGAACTTACCCCGCACCCGCACTCAAATTTTAATGAATGTTGGTAATCCCCAAGAAGCATTAAGTTTATCGGCAATTCCTAACGATGGAGTCGGTTTAGCGCGGACAGAATTTATCATCGCTAACCAAATCCAAATTCATCCGATGGCGTTAATTCACTATGACTTATTAAAAGATGAATTTGTCAAAGCTAAAATTGCTAATATTACTGCACTTTACGACGAAAAATCCCAGTATTTTGTTGATAAATTAGCTCAAGGTATAGGTAGAATTGCGGCGGCATTTTATCCCAAACCAGTGATTGTCCGAACCTCAGATTTCAAAAGTAATGAATATGCCAATTTGTTAGGTGGGCGACAGTTTGAACCCCACGAAGAAAACCCAATGCTGGGTTGGCGGGGGGCGGCACGTTACTATGATCAAGGTTACAGGGAAGCTTTTGCCCTAGAATGCCATGCCATCAAGCGGGTAAGGGAAGAAATGGGTTTAACGAATGTTATCCCGATGATTCCCTTTTGTCGTACTCCCGATGAAGGGCGTTTGGTTTTGGCAGAGATGGCAAAAAATGGTTTGAAGCAGGGTGTTAACGACTTGCAGGTTTATGTGATGTGTGAGTTGCCCAGTAATGTTATTCTGGCTGAAGACTTTGCTGAGGTATTTGATGGCTTCTCGATTGGTTCTAATGATTTAACTCAGTTAACACTGGGGATAGACAGGGATTCAGCGTTAGTAGCGAGGTTGTTTGATGAGCGCAGTCCTGCTGTCAAGCAAATGGTGAAAATGGCTATAAAAGCTGCAAAAAAACATAACTGCAAAATCGGCATTTGTGGGCAAGCACCCAGCGATTACCCAGAATTTGCTCAGTTTTTGGTTGAACAAGGAATTGACTCAATCAGTCTGAATCCAGATTCGGTTTTAAAGACAATGCTGGAAGTGGCAAAAGTCGAGGGTGTTGAGTCAGTTTAATCGCCAGTATACTTCTAAAAAGAGTGAAAACTTCCCCCGTTATTCGCAATGAGTACAACGACCACTAAGCCGAAACAATTCAATCCTCAGCTATGGCAGCAATTTGTGAAAGTTGCTAAACCTTACTGGTTTTCTGAACAAAAGTGGAAAGCTAGAGGACTACTACTACTATTGCTAGTGCTGGCATTAGCGGTAAATGCCATTAATGTCAGTATTAGCTTTATTTTCCGAAATATTAATACTTCATTGGCAAATTATCCTCAAAGTCGAGATGCGACCATCTTTTGGAAATTCATCGCTATTTATGCTGGACTTTTAGTGATTGCAACTCCGATAATTGTGATGTTTGGCTATCTCCAAGACAAGTTGGGATTGCAATGGCGGGAGTGGTTAACAAATCATTTTTTGGATAAATATTTCCAAAATCGTGCTTATTATCGGATTAATTTTAATGATAAAATTGATAACCCAGACCAACGAATTTCTGAAGATATCAGGGCATTTACTCGCACTAGCCTGTCATTTTCACTGCTGATTCTGACATCAATTATCACTTTAATTTCATTCACTGGAGTTTTATTATCTATCTCAGTTTCTTTATCAATTGCCCTTGTGACATATGCAATTGTTGGGACGATTATCACTGCCTGGGTTGGTCAACGATTAATTGGAATTAACTTCAATCAGCTTAAACGAGAGGCTGACTTTCGTTATAGTCTGGTTCATGTTCGTGATAATGCAGAATCCATCGCTTTTTACCAAGGTGAAGCAGAGGAAACAGTTCAGCTAAAAGAGCGTTTACTGCGAACAATCCGCAACTTTGATTTGTTGATTAGCTGGCAGCGAAATTTAGGTTTCTTTACTCAAAGCTATAGTTACTTTGTTGCAGCTCTACCCTACCTGGTAATCGCACCTATTTACTTTGCAGGCAAAACTGAATTTGGGACATTTACTCAAGCAGCGATCGCCTTCCAACAAATTTTCAGCGCCTTATCTGTTGTAGTCAACCAGTTTGAAAGTCTGACAGCTTTTGCAGCAGGAGTTGAGCGGATGGGTGGCCTAGCTGATGCCTTGGAAAAGCCATCCCCAAAGTCCTCAGAAATGACAACTATCGCCGTGACAGAAGATTCGCAGCTAGCATTACGTCATGTCACCTTGCTGACTCCCAACTATCAACGCACCTTGGTTAGGGATTTACCATTCAGCTTGCAGCCAGGAGAGGGTTTGGTAATTGTCGGTAACAGTGGTAGTGGTAAGAGTTCTTTATTAAGAGCGATCGCTGGATTATGGAATGCGGGTACTGGTCAAATTATTCGTCCTCCGCTCTCGGAAATGATGTTTTTACCGCAACGTCCATATATGGTATTGGGTTCTTTGCGAAGTCAGTTGCTCTATCCCAACACCAATAGTGATATCAGTGAAACCAAGATGCGCCATGTCTTAGCACAGGTAAACTTAGCAGATTTACCAGAACGATTTGGAGGTTTTGACATAGAGCTAGATTGGGCAAATGTACTCTCATTGGGAGAGCAACAGCGCCTTGCTTTTGCGCGACTTCTGCTGAATACACCAAGTTATGTCATCCTAGATGAAGCTACAAGTGCGCTGGATCTTGCTAATGAAAAGAACCTTTATCAACAACTCAAAGCTAAACAAACTACATTAATCAGCGTCGGACACCGCCCTAGCTTATTACAGTACCATGAGTACGTATTAGAGCTAGATGGCAATTCTAACTGGAAGTTGATACCCACTGAGGAATATACTGTTAACCTCAATGCCTTTAACTAATGCTCAAAGCCTTCGATTAATCATCTCTCGTCATTAGAATGGTTGCTAGTTATTACTAATAAAACCAGCAGGAGTGATATGATTTCTGTCTAATTAATAGCCTAATCTCAAAAAACTACCTATGAGAGAAGAGAAGCAGGGGGAGCAGGGGAAAATTCTTAATTGTTGACTTTTGACTAATGAATAAAAAGTGGTTCCGAATTGGCATGGTGAGTATATTTATTCTCTCAGTTGCCTTACGATTTTGGGGACTGGAGAGATTCAACACTCTGGTGTTTGATGAAGTTTACTTTGCGAAATTCGGTAATAATTATCTCACGCATACGCCATTTTTTAATGCCCATCCGCCGCTAAGTCAATATATGATCGGCATCGGCATTTGGATTGGCAGTCACATTCCTTTTTGGCACGATACTGTCAATGGGCTGACAGGTTCAATGCGATCGCCTTGGACTTATCGGTGGTTAAATGCCCTCACAGGCTCATTTATTCCTTTAGTTGTGGCTGCGATCGCTTATCAATTGAGTTATCGTCGTAGCTTTGCAATCCTAGCAGGTTTGTTCACAGCTTGTGATGGTATCTTTCTGGTTGAGTCTCGCTACGCTTTAAGTAATATTTATATCGTCATCTTTGGTTTGTTAGGGCACTGGTTTTTCTTATTGGCATTAGATAACCAAAATCGGCGACGTTCATTTTGGTTAATTTTTGCTGGTATTACTTTTGGTGCGTCAGTCGGTACTAAGTGGAATGGTTTATGGTTTCTGTCAGGTGCTTATCTTATTTGGATAGCAGCTTGGGTAATTCGGGAAATGCATTCTTTTCCTAACTCCAAACTTTTTTTTACATCCCCCTCATTGAAAGAGGTAGAAAACAGGAGTCAGGAAGCAGAAGTTAGTACTTATTCTCCCTCATTTCAGACACCACTACAAAACTTGACTCAGCTAAATATTTTCCAGATGCTATTTTATCTAGGAATTGTCCCAGCTTTTATCTACAGCATCATCTGGATTCCTCACCTTCAACTAGATAAAACATATGGATTTATTGCAGTACATCAGCAAATTTTGAATTTTCACTTACATTTAGGTGGCAATAGTCCTAACGTGCATCCTTACTGTGCTGCCTGGTACAAATGGCCTTTGATGACTCGACCAATGGCATATTATTATCAAACGGCTGAAAGGATCACCGAACCATTACCTGTAATGGGGCCACCTTTACCAGCTGGTGCTGGACAAGTTATTTATGATGTCCATGCAATGGGCAATCCATTTTTATGGTGGTTTGGTGTCGCTGCTATATTGTTTTTAGTAGGGATGCTGGTGTCACAATTAGTGATTTTTGGGGTGAAGGAAAAGCGTTTTTCTCTGCCTGCAACTCTTAGTGTTGATACTTGGATTGCCTTGTATTTAGTTATAAATTATGCTGCTAACTTATTACCTTGGGTGAAGGTGACGAGGTGCGTTTTTATCTACCACTATATGTGTGCAGTAGTGTTTGTATTTTTAGCGATCGCTTGGTTTGTTGATCAGTGTCTTCGCAGTTATTATCAACAACTCCGGGCGGTAGGTGTCACCATTACTTTTATCATTCTGGTTGCTTTTATTTTCTGGATGCCCGTTTATTTGGGTTTACCTCTCTCCCCTAACGGTTATAAGCTGCGAATGTGGTTCAACTCTTGGATTTAATTAAAGGGGCATTGGCTAAACAGGGTATGGGGCATAAGGCATGGAAAGAATAATAACTCCTAACACCTAATCCCTTCCCGCGATAAGATTAACAGTAAACCAAAAAGTTTTTCCCAAAAGAGCTTTGACTGGTCGAAAACAAGGGGAAGAGAAACTGGGGAAGCTGAAGGAGTAAAGAAAATGATTCAGTTCTGGCTAAATTGGCAAAAATATTGCTTGCTCAATTGCCATCCAATTCCTCCCCTACCGAATATCTCTAAAAGTTACACCAAATGCTTTATTTTAGTGCTATTGGTTTTTAAACCAGTTGAATGTCTAGATTAGTTTGGAAACCAATAGGCTTATTTTCAATGATGGCAAATCTAGAATCTTGGAAGAACAGAGAACCATTTAGGGGATCATAACTGAAGTCGCTGATGGAAGTAGCGCCAAACCCTGCTTGAGAAATTTGGATTTTGTCACCTTCAGCAGCCTTAAAGTCTTTGATAATGTCAACACCCTCTAATACGTTGGTAAAAATAAATTTATCTGCACCTAATCCACCAGTCAGAGTATCGTTGCCGTTTCCACCAGTGAGTATGTCATTGCCATTCCCGCCAGAAATTATATCGTTACCGCCATTGCCAAATAACAGATTATTTTGCCTATCTCCAACAATGGTGTCACTTTGATTTGTACCTTTGACATTATCAAAGTTTATGAATGTGAACTTAGCTGTATTTCCGTCAGGAAGATTATTCACTACGAAACTTTGAGTTTCAAGGTTAGCGTTGACTGATGCATCTCCAATTAGAAAGGGTGCTGAAGGAGCAATTGAGGCGTCTATAGTGTTACTTTCAGCACTAGCATCAACAACAAGCTTTTCAAATTGACCAAGTAAATCTGTACCTAGTCCGCCACCTTTTTTAAGAGTTCCATCAATGAAAATGGTAGAGCTTACACCTATTTTGCTGTAATCAGCCGTATCAATTCCATCTCCACCAAGTAAGGTATCGTTGCCTGCGCTGCCTCTAATAATGTCATTGCCGCCACTACCAGATAATTGATTATCCTGATTATCACCAATAATGGTATCATTTTGACTTGTACCAATTACATTTACAAAATTCTTCACCTTAACTACTATTGGCGACGAACCTACAACTCTGATTTCTAGTCTTTCTTTAGATAAGTCAGCTACTATTGATACATTTGTGCTGTCAGAAATAGCATCAATACTGTTAATCTGTCCAGTGGCCCCAATCACGCCTTCAATAAAATCTTTAAAGGAGTCAGTTCCAATAGCACCTTTTTGAATAACTACTGGTTGGATTGTTATAGGTTGTCCTAAACTGCTGTAGTCAACAACATCGTTACCATTTCCACCCTTTATGGTATCATCACCTGCACTGCCGATAAATCTGTCATTACCGGCAGTTCCGATCAAAGTGTCGGCTCCATCAGTGCCTAGAATTGTTGCCATAATTTTGCTTCCCCGGTATTGAATTAACTGCTATTTAGTAACTTGATATTAACTATATTATATTAAAATTTGAAGAGCATCTAAATTTATTTTCAGAAAAGTTTTTTATAATTTTGCTACTTTCCAATGAGTCGGTAAAATCTGTTATTGTTAGTAACTCATTTAGGATTGCTATACCGGACAGCATAGTTCAATAGGGTGCTGTGCTTTTCGCCGCTGGACAGCTAACTGGCTTGGGAAACATCTAGCAAAAGAATTTGAGATTGAAGTGAGCGATCCCCACATTAAGTGACTGCTCAAATAGATGGGATTATCCACACTACCAAAACCTAACAATGCTGAACAAAACAGCACTGAACAGGCTCAAGGTTCCAAAATTTTGATTACTGACCTCAAATCGGCAGCTATTCCAGATAATACCGAATTTTTACCTATTAACTAAAACATTTATGTCACTAAAAGTTTGCTGTTTGCTGGCTGATAGGCAATGTTTAACGACAAGCAAATCTCGATAACTAACAAGGGTTAGTAATAAAAAGCTATAAAAGCTAATGTTGTTTGCATTTGTGCCTTCTGCCTCCATCATGCAATCTCTACAAAATCAAATCAAACTTAGCGTTTGTGGTGCTACATGAGCACGCTGTTACTACTCCTCATTCACAATTTCTCCCCTGACAAATAAAGCCCGATAAACAGGTTCACCCCGCGATAGGACGCTTGTTTCCCGTTCTGTGGGGACTGGGAGTGGGTTTTGGGCTAGCCATTCTCCTGCACCAATTTTCTGATAAGCTGGGTGAGCAGCAAAGCGATCGCGCATTTCCACAGCAACGAATTCCATATCTGATTGCAGAAATACAACTCCACCAACCGTAAGATAATTAGCTAAGTCTGCCACTAGTTCTGGTTGGACTACACGACGTTTAGCATGGCGGGTTTTAAACCAAGGATCGGGGAATTGAATTGTAACGCGTTGTAAACTTCCTGGAGGGAGGGAAGATAAAAGTGAGTGCAGTGAGTTATTCACATTGCAAAATAAGTAGTGCAGGTTTGTTAAAGCCAACTCAGAACATAACTTATTCGCCTCCACCACCAGCGGTTCCCGAATTTCTAAGCCAAGATAATTCCAGTTGGGTTCTATCTTGGCCATATTCACCAAAAACTGTCCCTTAGCGCAGCCAATATCTAAATGTAATGGTTGATTTGGCTTTGCATAAATGTTTTCCCAGTCAAGGGGACTTGCTGGTGTTTGATACTTTTTACCAAGTGGATTAACATGCTGACGAACTCGGACTGCTGCCAAAATTTGTTCTCCTTTACGTGAAAATATCCTGATGTACTAACTGTAAAACTCCTTTTCGATTGATCAACTGTCACAAACATTTGAAATTGGACTCAATTAGCAAGCGTAGCTTGCCGCTGTAGGCATCGCCTCATCGAAAAAAAGCCAGCGTGTGCTTGAGTGTTAAGGAAAAGGTCAAACCCTTATCGCCTGAGACTTTGAAGGAATTCTTGCTTGAGCGCAAAATAGTTAGTAATCTCTGTAAAAGTAAGCGGTATAACTTTTATTTATGCTCGGATTGGCTGTAATAAAGCGTTTAGGCTGCAATGTGAACTGTTAGCCTTTCTATATACGCAACGGTCACTCATACCAGGTATCCGAAAGTAGTCACCTATTTCTATTTGTTGGAAAGTCATTAGATCCTCAGAATTTTTGGTAAATAACGGTTATAAAAGTAAGAGCTTATAAAGCCAATTTAGATTGTTCTCTTAAATTTACCCCGTCATATTTCAAGTTAAGTAAATTTGCACTAAGCAAACTTTTAGTTCATTCCTCTCTTTAACTAGCTAATAGCCTTTTTACTGTGATTTATTATACCCTTCGTTAACTAGATATTTGGGTTAGTTATTCAGGCAAAAAAAGGCATTATATATGCTAGGATTGTATCAAATTATGGCAATTATTCAAGAGCAATTTAGAATAATTTTGCGCTTTATTGAGTAAAAAAGCTAAAATCTACGATTTTTGGAGATTTTTAGGTTATGACAACCTCACAGGAGAGGATTATCCCGATAGACTTGCGAACGGAAATGTCGCAGTCTTATCTGGAATACGCCATGAGCGTGATAGTGGGTCGGGCGTTGCCAGATGCCAGGGATGGTCTAAAACCTGTGCATCGTCGCATTCTCTACGCAATGCACGAGCTAGGTCTGCTCCACGATCGCCCGTTTAAGAAATGCGCCCGTGTAGTGGGGGAAGTGTTGGGTAAATATCACCCCCACGGCGACACAGCAGTGTATGATGCCTTGGTGCGGATGGCGCAGGATTTTTCCATGCGATCGCCCTTAGTTAACGGACATGGTAACTTTGGTTCGGTAGACAACGATCCGCCGGCGGCAATGCGATACACAGAATGCCGCTTGCAAGCTTTAACTAGTGCCGGTCTACTGCATGATATCGAGTATGAAACCGTAGACTTCGCCGATAACTTCGACGGTTCCCAGCAAGAACCGACAGTTCTACCAGCGCGGATTCCCCAGTTGTTGCTCAACGGTTCCTCTGGAATTGCCGTGGGCATGGCAACCAACATTCCCCCCCACAATTTGGGCGAATTGATTGATGCTTTGGTGGCTGTAATCCACAATCCAGAAATCACCGATCTCGAATTAATGCAGTATGTCCACGGTCCAGACTTTCCGACTGGGGCGCAGATTTTAGGGACATCTGCCATTCGAGAAGCTTATACCACCGGGCGTGGTTCCATTACCATGCGTGGTGTAGCTAACATTGAAACCGTTGAACAGCGGGGACGCCCAGATAGAGAAGCAATTATCATCACCGAATTGCCCTATCAAACCAATAAAGCGGCGCTGATTGAAAAAATCGCCGAAATGGTGAACGAAAAGCGGCTAGAGGGCATTGCAGATATCCGGGATGAAAGCGATCGCGACGGGATGCGAATTGTGATCGAACTCAAGCGTGATGCTTATCCCCGCGTCGTGCTGAACAACCTCTACAAGCAAACACCACTGCAAGCCAACTTTGGGGCGAATATGCTGGCGTTGGTGAATAGCGAACCCCAAGTACTCACCCTCAAGCAGTTCTTAACCGTCTTCTTGGATTTCCGCATCGAATCCATTGCCAGACGCACCCGTTACGAACTGCGGAAAGCCGAAGAACGTGACCATCTCCTGCAAGGATTATTAATTGCCCTGTCCCACTTAGATCCAATTATTGTCTTGATTCGCCAAGCTCCCGATGCGCCCACAGCTAAAGGTGAATTAATCACAACTTACGGACTTTCGGAAGTGCAAGCAGATGCGATTTTGCAGATGCAATTGCGGCGGTTGACTGCCTTAGAAGCAGACAAAATCCGTTTGGAACACGAGGAATTACAAGCGAAGATTACTGACTTGCAAGATATTTTGGCCCGCCGGGAGAGAGTGCTAGAAATCATTGAAACCGAAGTCGCGCAACTAAAAACTAGCTTTGCCACACCCCGCCGCACAGTAATTTTACCAGGGGAAGGGGAATTAGATGACCGTGACTTAATTGCCAATGAAAAAGCAATAATTCTGGTTACAGAGCAAGGCTATATCAAACGGATGCCAGTTAACACCTTTGAAGCGCAAAGCCGTGCTACCAGAGGCAAAGCCGCAGCCAAGGTGAAAGATGATGATACCATTGAGCATTTTTTGACTTGCTGCGATCACGATAGTATTTTATTCTTTAGTGAACGTGGTGTTGTTTACTGCCTGAGAGCGTATCAAATTCCAGCGAGTTCGCGTACCAGTCGCGGTACACCAATTGTCCAAATGCTACCAATTCCTAAAGAGGAAAAAATCACCTCAATTGTACCTGTTGACGAGTTTAGCAATGATGAATATCTGGTGATGCTCACTAAGGGCGGCAATATCAAGAAAACTGAATTGGCAGCCTTTAGTCACATTCGCGCCAATGGCTTGATTGCCATTTCCTTAGAAGAAGGCGACCAACTCCGCTGGGTGCGACGCGCCAGAGTTGAGGATAGTATAATCATTGGTTCTCGTAACGGGATGGCGATTAACTTCCGGTGTAACCACGAACAACTGCGTCCTTTAAGTAGGGCGACTCGTGGGGTGAAAGCCATGAAACTCAAAAATAAAGATGAACTGGTGGGTATGGATATTCTCCCCGCAGCAATTCTTGAAACTTTGGATATAGTTACAGAAACCGAAATTGAAGATATCGAAACAATCGAAACAGAAGATATCGAAATTACCGAAATCAATGAAGAGTCCGCAGAAGTGCCTAGCAATGGCATTGTTGGCCCTTGGGTGTTGGTAATTACAATGGGAGGATATGGTAAGCGCGTACCAGTTGCCCAGTTCCGCCTGCAAAACCGTGCTGGTCAGGGTTTAATGGCAACCAAGTTCAAAAACCGTAAAAACAAAGACAAGTTGGCAACCCTACGCATTGTCAACAACGATGATGATGAAATCATGATGGTGACAAATCGCGGTATTATCATCCGGCAAGCGGTAAATGCGATTTCTATCCAATCGCGATCGGCAACTGGAGTCAGAGTACAGCGTTTAGACGAAGATGATGCCATTACCGGAGTGGCAATAGTTCCACCTGATGCTGTCGATGCAGAAGAAGCAGAATAAAAAGCAGGGGGAGAGGTTAACCGCCTCACTCCCTTACTTGATTGCCTTAGCCAGCGGCATTTTAATGGGGCTAACCGTAGCCCCTGTAGGTGCATGGTTATTGGCTTGGATTGCCATAGTCCCCTTATGGGTGCTAGTTGTCACTTCAGCCAAAAGCAAAAACCAATTCCCCCCGGCTTTCCTCTGGGGTATCGGTTATCACGGTGTCGCCTTATTTTGGATTACGGGAATTCATCCGATGACATGGTTGGGTGTTCCTTGGTTGCCAAGTTTGGCAATTACCCTTTTTTGTTGGGGATTTCTCAGTGTATTGGGAGGGGTATTCGTTGCTATTTGGGCGGCTGTAATGGTTCGCCTGGGTGGACAAAAATCCTGGCTACGTATATTAATTGGTACAGCCGTCTGGTGCGGCTTAGAAAGTCTATGGAGTGCTGGGCCTCTGTGGTGGAGTTCTCTTGCTTACACCCAAAGTCCGCACAATCTCGTGATTTTACATCTGGGCCAACTCTCTGGGCCTAATACTGTGACAGCAGCAATAGTTGCCGTGAATGGCTTAATTGCTGAAGGATGGACGAACCGCAGAGACGCAAAGGGCGCAGAGAGAATTTCCTCTGTGTCGCGCCAGTTGCTTCAAGTCGGGGAACCCGCCCAACGCACTGGCTTCTCTGCGCCTCTGCGGTTGGTTAATAAATACTGGGTTATCGCCACAGGACTATTAATTACCTTACACCTGATTGGTTTTATCTTATATAGCCGTCCCATCGCCCAACCCTCAGAAGTAGCCTTGAAAGTGGGGATTGTTCAGGGTAACATCCCGAACCGACTTTTACGAAGTTCCGAAGGGTTTCGTCGCGCCCAAGAAAACTATACTAATGGGTATCTAACTTTAGCAGACCAAGGTGTAGATGCAGTCCTCACCCCAGAAGGAGCCTTACCTATTTTCCAGCGCAACTTGATGGAAACTGCCTTAGTCGCAGCAGTGAAGAAAAAAGGGGTAGTTGCTTGGATTGGGGCTTTTGGCGAACGGGGAGACAGTTATACAATTAGCTTGTTTACTTTCAACAGTAAGGGTGAAATTGTCAGCCGCTACGATAAAGCTAAACTAGTACCTTTGGGAGAATATATTCCTTTTGAAGGAATTTTAGGGGGGATAATCCAACGCTTATCGCCTCTGGATGCACACCAAGTTCCTGGTTCAGCAAATCAGATATTTGACACTCCTTTTGGTCGGGCGATCGCTAGTATATGTTATGAATCTGCTTTTGCTGAACAATTTCGCCGTCAAGCTGCTGCGGGTGGGCAATTTATCCTCAGTTCTTCTAACGATGCCCATTACACTGCATCCATGCCATTTCAGCACCATGCACAGGATATCATGCGGGCAATTGAAACTGATAGATGGTCAGCACGGGCAACGAATACAGGATATTCAGCCTTTGTAGATCCTCACGGCAGAACCTTGTGGATATCTGGATATAATACCTACGAAACTCATGCTGATACAATTTATCGCCGACAGACACAAACTTTATATGTGCGTTGGAATGATTGGTTAACACCTTTGTTGTTGATATGCTCTGGAGGAGCTTGGCTGGTAACTCAACTTAGTGATCCAAATAAAATAAGTAATTAGTAATTAACTACGTCATCCTAAGTTGCATTTACTGTTACTTACAGTTTAATCAATAGAGGAATCTGACTTGATTCTTGGTAATAAAAAATAAACCAGGCACCCGTTTAGCTACTCCTGTTAACTGACGATTTTCCGGCTAATGGCCTCTCCAATCTCCATCAGTGTCTCTTCCTCTTCCGGAGTAAATTTATAGGAAACCGGCTTGGCAATGCCCAAGGTACCATGTAATCGGCTATTCAGCATAAGCGGCACCGTGATCGAGCCTTTTACCTTGGTTTCTTTTGCCGAGGGCCTGGCCACTCCCAATTCATCGGTTTGCAGGTTGCAAATCTGTACGGGTCGCTTGCGTTCGGCGGCGACACCGGCCATCCCTTTGCCGATGGGAATTACCGTCATTTTAGGCAACAGGAATTCCGGAATGCCCTGGTAAGCCTTTAGGTGCAATAACTGGCTGTTCTGATCCAGGGTATGGATGGTACCTGTAGAGCAGTCAAAAGCGGCCAGGATTTCGGTCAGCAGCCCGTTCCAGTCGATGGCAGACCCTTCGTCAGCCAGGGGATCAAAAATGGGTTTGGTATCTGAAGTCATAGTGGTGGGAAATGGGGTCAAATGAACAATCGATGCTGTTGGCAAAGTCAAAATTAAACAGGTATCCGGTAGAGTCTCACCCTAAGATTGCCTGTGTAGTAAGTGTTTCAGGATTAGTATAACTTTCTGTAGGGTTGCTGATTTCACCCTCTTCTCTATGGGAGACGCCAAGAGCAAACGACAAATTTGTAGCAAGGTATTTACGGAGACAATCACTGCTCACATTTATCTTTGATCTACGCATTATATTAAAAAGCATTATTTATTCTTACTATGCAAACCCAGTATAAATTACATTTAAATACACATTCTTACTTTTTATCTCAGTATAAATATTTATGACAAAAATAATATTATCTTAAAGCTTCACAAAGTAATATTAACTTATTTAAGCAATTACACGTATTATTTTTGAGAGTTTTCAGTGCTATTCTTAACTTTTTGACTTGAAGTCCTGTTGTTAATTTTAATTTTTTTATTGCTTGTAGAGGTTATTAATTTACTTTCTTTATAAGTAAATTGACTGACAAAAAATTACTACATAACATAATTCAACTAGTTTTTAACCAAATTTATAGAAATTTATAAGTATAAAAAATTTGTTTTACTTAAGTAATGGCAAGCACACGCATTATCCATAGTTGTGCTTTATGAAATGGAGAAGGCAAGATGTAGACTGTCAATATTTGGCGTTTTCCTACTATGTTGGTAAAAATTTATTTTTACATGCTACATGGTTAAAAACTGGCATTCACTTTTTTTATATGTAGTTATAAAGTTGACATTCACTTTTTCAAATGCAAGAAATTAATAAAACATGGATAAAGCATGGCTATCATCAGACCTACACAAACACTAAACACATCTCTAAATTTTCTCGTTAGGCTAAAATCTCTGACGTTTGTTCTAGCAGGAGTATTATGCAACTATCAGGATGCGATTGCCCAAACTCCTGATCCTCAGATGTATCGGTTAGAAGATGTTCCTGTTAGACCCTTACGGTCGGATGTATTGCCGCAGCCATCAGATAATAATCAATTACTTCCTCCTCCAAAACTACTAGAGCAACCAATTTCAAGACAGGATGATCCTAATGCCAGATTTCAGGTCGATCGCATTGAAGTAGTTGGCAGTACAGTTTTCAAACCAGAACAGTTGACTGCTATCACAGCTCCTTTTGTTGGGCGGAAACTGACATTTATCGAGCTGTTGCAAGTCAAAGATGCGATCACGAAACTCTATGTTGATCATGGCTATGTAACCACGGGGGCGTTGATTGTACCGCAGACAGTAGAAGCTGGGGTGATCAAAATTCAGGTGATCGAAGGTAGTCTGCAAGAAATCAAGATTATCGGCAATAGGCGATTGCGTACCCAATACATTCGCGATCGCATCCTACTTGGTGCCAAAACACCCTTGAACGTGCCGCACTTACTAGAAAAACTACAACTACTCCGCCTCGATCCGCAGATTCAAAACTTGTCAGCCGAGTTGCAAACAGGTGTGCATCCCGGAACTAGTGTATTGCAAGTCGAGGTTGAAGAAGCTGATACCTTTAAGCTGATAACAACCCTAGATAATGGGCGATCGCCGAGTGTGGGCAGTTTTCGTCGGGGAATAGATTTGCAAGAAGCCAATTTACTGGGCTTGGGCGACACCCTCAGCGTCGGATACGCCAATACCGATGGCAGTAATACAATCAACCTCAATTACACACTGCCGATTAATGCCCGCAATGGCACTGTATTCTTTGGTTTTAACCAAGGATGGAACCGCGTTATTGAAAAACCATTCAGCGTCCTTGATATTCAGTCAAACACCCGATCTTACGAATTGGGCTATCGCCAACCATTAGTGCAAAAGCCAACCCAAGAGTTGGCGATCGGGCTGTCATTCTCACGTCAGGAAAGCCAAACTGAGTTGGGTATTGATAACATTGGCCCATATAAACTCTCACCTGGTGCGGATGCGAACGGAAAAACCAATATTTCTGCCCTGCGCTTTTTTCAAGAATATACTCAGCGAAGTAACCAGTATGTATTTGCTGCGCGATCGCAATTTAGCTTTGGCGTAGATTGGTTCGATGCGAATGTCAGTCAGGATGAACCCGATAGCCGCTTTTTCGCTTGGCGGGGACAGGCGCAGTGGGTGCGACAGTTAGCACCGGACACTCTATTTTTAGCTAGGGGCGATTTCCAACTAGCAGCAGATTCATTAGTGCCCTTGGAGCAATTTGGCCTCGGTGGACAGCTAAGTGTGCGGGGCTATCGCCAAGACTCATTAATCACAGATAATGGCATGTTGTTGTCGGCTGAATTCCGGTTGCCCATTATTCGTGCTCCCAAAATTGGTGGAGTGCTGCAACTGACACCCTTCATTGACGTGGGCAAAGGCTGGAATGTCAAGGGCGAAAATCCTTCGCCGAGTCTGTTGGTTGGTACCGGGTTAGGGCTGTTGTGGACACAGGGCAATAATTTCTCAGCCCGTCTGGATTGGGGCATTCCTCTGACATCAGTCGAAGGTGAAAAGCGATCGCTCCAGGAAAATGGGTTGTACTTCTCAATAGGTTATTCACCGTTTTAATCCAACAAGCTACTTCAGTAGTGCTGAGAGAGTTATCAGTCCTGAAGAAGCACTCATTGCTCGGCACTGTTTCGGTGAATCTTAAGAGCAATTTAGGGAACCCTAATTATTAAGTATAAATAGAACTTGACAATGCAAACGACCTCTGTTGCTTTAGGTTTGGTAAATGGAATATTGACAGCTGGGATGCTCCTCTGGAGCGGCTTTGCCAATGCCCAGGTGACTCCCGACGCCACCCTCAACACCACCGTCTCCCAAAGTGGTAATAACTTCACCATCACTAACGGTAGTGCCGCAGGTAGTAATCTGTTTCACAGCTTTCGTGAGTTCTCCGTGCCCACCAGTGGTTCAGCCACCTTTAATTTAATCAACACGCCCAATATCTCCACCATTTTCAGTCGTGTAACTGGGGGTAGTATTTCCCAGATTGATGGCGTAATTAAAACGATTAATAGCAGTAATCCCGTCAGCCTGTTTCTGCTCAATCCCAGTGGGATTATTTTCGGTGCAAATGCTCAATTAAATATTGGCGGATCGTTTATTGGCACTACTGCCAACAGCATTAAATTTGCTGATGGTGCTGAATTTAACGCAATTGGTTCTCAAGCCGCCCCGTTGTTAAGTATCAATGTTCCCGTTGGTCTGCAACTGGGCAGCAATCCTGCACCAATAACGGTTCAAGGTACAGGATACTCCTTGACCACGACCAGTGCATCGGCTCTGCTTCCCATCACTCGGATTCCCAGTTCTACACAACTGTCGGTACAGCCTGGAAAAACCCTAGCCTTGGTGGGTGGGAACCTAGATTTGAATGGGGCAACTCTGAGAGCCGAACAAGGGCGAGTAGAATTGGGCAGTGTGGGTAGCACAGGGCTGGTCAGCTTGATGTCAACCGCACAGGGCTATACGTTGGGGTATGGAAATGTGCAACGCTTTGGCGATATTCGTCTGGCAGGGCGATCGCTATTAGATATCAGCGGGGTGAATGCAGGTTCTGTGCAAGTTCAGGGTCAGCAAATTCAATTCACCGATGGCTCTCTGGTGCTGGCGCAGAATTTCGGCAATCTCCCTGGTGGTGACATTCGCTTTCAGGCTACGGAGGCAATTGATCTGATTGGTACAACACCCGATGCTAAGATTAAAGGTGGGGTGCGTAATGAAGCCTTTGGCATTGGAGCTAGTGGGAACATCAGCGTCATTACTCCCAGACTGACCGTCAAGCAGGGAGCGGCATTAAATAACTTAACATTCGGAGTGGGTCCCAGTGGCAATATCCAGATCGACGCAATGGCGATTGATATATCTGGCTTCTCACCCATTAATCCCGGTGTTGCTTCCAACATTAACACTACCACGCTAGGCACTGGGAACGCTGGTAATGTTTTTGTCAATGGTAATAGTCTAATGGTGTCAAGCGGTGGCTCACTGTCTTCGGCTACCTTTGGCAGAGGCTCTGGCGGGAAAGTGACGATTCGCAACACCAACACCACGGTGACGGGAGAAAGCCCCTCTGGAGTTTACAGCAACATTAGCTCAATTACATTTGCAACCGGAAATACCAAAACCTTGACACTAGATACTGCCAAATTGCAAATTCTGGATGGGGGAGTAGTTGCCGCCACCGCATTTTTTGCAGGTAATGGGGGAGATTTGAACATCAATGCTACCGAATCGATCGCAATCAGTGGTCGAGGTCAGACAAATAATAGCAGCATTAACGCGTCCAGCATCCGACTCGATCCGTCATTGCGGCAGCGATTCGGTTTGCCAGATATGCTAACAGCTAATGCAGGTACTGTGAGCATTACCACACCGAACTTAACGCTAACGGATGGCGGGACAGTCAGTGTCACCACTCAAGGCAGTGGAAATGGTGGCAATATTAACATCAATGCAGATACCATCCAATTAAAGAATAAAGGCTTTATCCAGGCACAAACAGAATCCGGTAATGGTGGCAATATTACTTTACAAACCAAAAACATGTTGTTTCTACGAGACAATAGCCTGATTACCTCAACAGCTGGTGGTAACGGTAATGGGGGTAATATCACCATCAATGCACCGATTATTGTCGGATTAAAAAACAGCGATATTGTTGCTAATGCAGTCCGAGGTCGTGGTGGTAATATTCAAATCACTACCCAAGGCATCTTTGGTCTGAAATTTCGTGACCAACTCACACCAGACAATGATATTACTGCAAGTTCACAGTTGGGTGTGAATGGTAATGTGCAAGTCAACACCATTGGTGTCGATCCAAATTCCGGTTTAATCCAACTGCCAGCGAATATAACTAATCCAGCGCAGCAAATAGCCACTGGTTGTTCTACAAACCAAGGCAGTCGCTTTGTGGCAACAGGACGGGGTGGTGTGCCGCAAAATCCCAATCAGCAAATAACGAGCGATCGCACCTGGGACGATGTGCGAGATTTATCTGCTTACCGAAAAACTGGCAATGTCACTCCCCAAACGCATGTATCACCAAAGGTTCTCGTTGAAGCCACTTCTTGGTACCGTAACGCTGATGGCAAAATTGAATTAATAGCGGCTCCATTTCCTACCTACGTGCAGCAATCATTAACCTGTGCTGCTTCAGCTAAAAGTTAACTACAAATAAGGTTAATTAACAATTCCATTTTGGGAAACCTAACTACATAGCTCAAAATGGAGGCGGGGTGATGAAAGTAATTTCTGCTAGGTTCGGTCTGCTCGGTGGAATATTAATATGTGGGATTTGGAATAGTTGTGCAAATGCTCAAGTAATTACCGATGGAACTCTCAACAGCACAGTATCCCAAAGCGGCAATAACTTCACCATTACCAACGGCAGTCGTGTCGGCAACAACCTGTTTCACAGCTTCAGCCAATTCTCTATTCCTAGCAATGGTTCTGCATTCTTCAACAATGCCGCAGATGTGCAAAATATTTTTAGTCGTGTGACTGGGGGCAGTATTTCCCACATTGATGGTTTAATTACAGCCAACGGTAGCGCCAATCTTTTTTTACTCAACCCTAATGGAATCATTTTTGGTGCTAATGCCCAATTAAATATAGGCGGTTCATTGATTGCAACGACAGCTAATAGCATCAAATTTGCTGATGGAACTGAATTTAGCGCCATTAATCCCCATAACGCATTATTAAGTATCAATGTTCCCATTGGACTGCAACTAGGTAATAATCCTTCAGCGATACAAGTCCAAGGTACAGGGCATTTAGATATTGAGAGCGATATTATTCCTACAATTCGCAATCCTAGCCCAACAAGATTGCAAGTACAGGCGGGAAAAACTTTAGCGTTGGTGGGTGGTAATCTGAATCTAAATGGCGCTACCCTGACTGCCGAAACAGGGCATATAGAATTAGGTAGCCTGGGAGGTGCAGGATTAGTTAGTTTAGTGCCAACCACTCAGGGATATAAATTGGAGTATGGCAACGGGCAAAGCTTTAGTGACATTCAACTAGCACAAAAGTCACTATTAGATGTCAGTGGGGTAAATGCGGGTTCAGTTCAGCTTCAGGGACGAAATATTCGCTTGAGCGATGGTTCGTTAGTTTTAGCGCAGAATTATGGAAGTCTTCCTGGTGGAGACATTCGTTTTCAAGCATCATCAGCCATCGATATGATTGGCGGAACATCCGCTACCACAATTCGAGGTGGGATTCGCAGTAACACCTTGAGCACCGGAACTGGTGGGAATATAAGTATCATCACTCCCCGGTTAACACTCCAACAGGGTTCAGGGATAGAGAACTCAACACACGGAGTAGCTGACAGTGGCAACATTCAGATTGAAGCGGCAGCAATAGAGATGTCCGGCTTCTCACCCCTGACGCCCATTGCAACAAACATTCTCACTGGCACATACGGTACTGGGTCAGCAGGTGATATCTCTATAAATGGGGATAGATTGGTAATATCTGGTGGAGCTTTATTGACTTCATATACATATGGCAGTGGCTCTAGTGGTAAAGTGACAATTCGCAATCAAAATACCACAGTTATGGGGAAAACCCCTTTTGAAATTGCTAGTAGCATTAGTATCAGTAGCTTTGCGAACGGAAATACAAAAGATTTGATCCTAGATACTGGGAAGTTACAAATCTTAGATGGAGGAGCAGTTGGTTCATTAGTATTTTATACTGGGAATGGAGGAAATGTCAGCATTAATGCTAGGGAGGCGATCACAATTAGTGGTGTCAGTCCTAACACTTACAGTAGCCTCGGTTCATCTGTCATCCGTTCAAGTCCACTACTACTTAAGTTATTTGGCTTACAGGATGTACTGACGGGAAATGCAGGTAATGTTAGTATTACTACACCAAATTTGACACTCAATGATGGCGGTGTTGTAAGCGTTACCAGCCAAGGTAGTGGAAATGCTGGCAATCTCAACATCACAAGCGATCGCATCCAATTAAAAAATCAAGGCTCAATCCAAGCACAGACAGAATCTGGTAATGGTGGCAACATCGGCTTACAAGTGGGAAATTTGTTGCTAATACGCGATCACAGCAATATTAGTGCTACAGCAGGCGGTAACGGTAATGGAGGTAATATCAATATCAATGCACCTATTATCGCCGGATCAGAAAACAGCGACATTATTGCTAATGCGGTGAAAGGTAGGGGGGGTAATATTCAAATCAGCACACAAGGGCTTTTCGGACTGAAGTTTCGTCCCCAACTGACACCAGAGAATGACATCACTGCTAGTTCCCAATTTGGGGTTAGCGGCACGGTTCAAGTCAATACCATTGGCATTGATCCAAATTCTGGCTTAGTCGAATTGCCAGCAAATGTAATTGATCCATCTCAGCAAATTGCTACAGGCTGCGCGGGTAGTGAAGGCAGTAGCTTTGTGGCAACAGGACGGGGTGGTGTGCCGCAAAATCCCAATCAACAAGTGACGAGCGATCGCACTTGGTCTGATATCCGCGACATCTCTGCATACCGCAAAACTCAGAAGGTACAAGCACAAATACCCCAATCTCCAGAGGTTCTCGTCCAAGCTACTTCTTGGCGACGGAATGCACAGGGGAAAATTGAGTTAATTGCAGCTCAACCAGCCCATGTAGAACCATCTTTAACCTGTGCTGCGGTGTCAAACTAATCAGTCCCGACGTTGGATAATGCATATTTCATTTTTGGAGATGTCTAATAGATCCAAGTTATAAGTTGGGCAATATAAGTTTACTCATTCTTTAAGCACTTGTGCTGTGACTGATTTTTCAAAAGCTGTTATGAATCTTGGTAATTATACCAATTTGAAAAAAGAATGCGACAGATACATACTCCCAAACCTTTGTTATGTCTGACTTTCTTAATTTTGAATTTTGAATTTTGAATTTTGAATTGGTATTACTTATGGCTTTCCGAATTAAACAAACTCATTGGCTATATGTCAGCCTCAGTATTTTAAGTTTGTGTTTAGCATTTACCATTACACCTGTAAAAGCATCTCTACCAGTAGCAACCACAGTTCTTTCTTCTTCCCAGCCAACCAATTGGCTAGAACAGGGACGGAACCTCTACCGTTCAGGACGCTTTGCAGAAGCAATGACAATTTGGCAAACGGTAGCACAACAGTACCATACCCAAGGCGATCGCCTTAACGAAGCCCTAAGCTTGAGTTACCTTTCACTGGCGCAACAGGAACTTAATCAGTGGGAAGCAGCCAGTCAATCTATTGAGCAAAGTCTGAAACTATTGCAAACCTCTATTCCCTCTGCTGATGCAATTCTCTGGGCACAAGCACTCAATACCCAGGCAAATTTGCAATTGCACAATGGCAAAGCTGAAACTGCCCTCGAAAGTTGGCAGCAAGCTCAAAAATATTATGAGCAGGCAGGTGACAAAATGGGCAGCTTGGGGAGTCAAATCAACCAGGCACAAGCTTTACAAAGTTTGGGATTTTATCGCCGTTCTAAAGTGCAGTTAGAGACGCTAACTCAAAAGCTCTTAGCAATGCCAGATTCGGAAATCAAAATCAGTGGGTTACGATCGCTTGGTTTAGCCCTACAAATGATTGGCGATGGAACAAATCAAGAGGTGTTGGAGCAAAGTTTAGCGATCGCTCGTAAAATTGAAGCCAAACCTTACTTGAGTTCTATCCTGCTGAGTCTGGGAACAACTGCCGTTGACTTGCAAGATCCAGAGGCGGCATTAGATTACTTTGAACAAGCAGAACAGCTAGCCACCAATCCAAGCGATGGCTTGCAAGCACGTTTAGCTCGTTTCAAACTTTTCCTCGACTACGACAAGCCTGAGTTTGCTACCCCATTGGCACCTCAACTAGTACAACAACTTAAGGAACTGCCCCCCAGTCACACCTCCCTCTACGCAGCCATCAATTTTGTAGCCACCCTGAATCGGCGTTCAACTTCTGACCAAATCATACCCTTGAAAGACCTGGCGCAACTCATGGCAGTCACAGTCAAGTCTGCACAGCAAATCCAAGATGCTCAAGCAGAAGCTTATGCACTGCATCAGTGGGGAAAACTCTATCGTCGTACACAGCAGTTATCACAAGCACAGGAGTTAACTCAAAAATCCCTTGATATTGCCCGTCAACTCCAAGCTAACGATATCATTGCTCAATCTGCTTGGCAGATGGGACAGTTGGATAAACAACAGGGCGATCGCTCAAAAGCAATTAGTGCCTATACCGAAGCTGTCAAAGCCTTAAAGTCACTGCGAGGGGATTTGGTTGCCATCAACCCCGATGTTCAGTTCTCTTTCCGCGAAAGTGTAGAGCCTGTTTACCGAGAACTAGTCGGTTTACTTCTAGATAATCAACCGAGCCAAGCTGCATTGGTGCAAGCCCGTGAATTAATTGAGGCACTCCAAATTGCAGAACTTGATAACTTTTTCCGGGAAGCCTGTTTAGATAAAACTCAGCAAATTGATCAGGTTGATCCCACTGCAACCGTCATTTATCCAATCATCCTGCCCGATCGTTTAGCAGTGATTCTTTCCAAAGCCGGGCAACCACTCGATTATTATATCACTTCTAAATCTCAAGCTGAAATTGAGCAGACTTTGGGCAATTTTTTAGTTGCTCTCAATCCTGTCTCAGATTCCAAAGACCGAAATCGATTATCCCAGCAAATTTATGATTGGCTGATTCGTCCAGCCCAAATCAATCAAGGATTCAAAGATACCAAGACATTAGTGTTTGTTTTGGATGGCCAGTTGCGTAACATTCCAATGGCTGCCTTATATGACGGTAAACAATATCTAATCGAGAAGTATGCAGTCGCACTCTCACCAGGATTGCAACTGATGGCTACGCGATCACTAAAGCAAAACAAAATAAATGCGATCGTGGGTGGTATTAGCGAATCTCGTGCTGGTTTTAATGCTTTGCCTGCTGTGGAATCAGAAGTTAAACAAATCTCAAAAGCGGTGTCGTCCTTTATATTGCTGAACCAGAAATTCACAAGTCAAGCCCTCGCTCAACGCGTGAAATCCAGTAATGCTGGTATTGTCCACCTAGCAACCCACGGACAGTTTAGCTCCCGCCTCGAAGATACTTTCTTGCTCACCTGGAATGGACAAGTCAACGTCAAAGAGTTGTCCGAACTCCTGAAAAATCGGGATGGTGATCCATCGAAAGCAATCGAGTTGCTGGTACTGAGTGCCTGTGACACAGCAGCAGGGGACGATCGCGCCGTCCTTGGGCTAGCAGGTTTGGCTGTCAAATCTGGGGCCCGCTCAACCATCGCCACTCTATGGCCAGTTAAAGATAAGGCAGCTGCGATGCTCATGACTCACTTCTATGAGCAACTGCGACAATCCAAAATCACTAAAGCCGAAGCACTACGGCAGGCACAAATAAACATGATTCAACAAACTGATTTCCATGATCCGTTTTTTTGGTCTGCTTTCGTTTTAGTTGGAAACTGGCTCTAATTAAGTAATAACACGTATTCCCATATAAGAAATTAATGTGTTTATTACATGTTTTTATTAACAAATAGTCTATATTTTAGGAGATTTTATCCCATTCTTACCGTGATTAGAGATATTCTATAAGTTACTTCCCACAGTCGCAATTAATGTATTTTGTATCACTTCTCAAGTAATTGAGGTATGACATTATGAAACGTCGATATTTAGCTAGTATATTGAGCGTTATCGCTCTAATTGCTAGCAGTGCCTGGACTAGCGCTAGTGCTGTGACATTTACCCCACCTGCAAAAAATAGCGCTCCTAGCCAAGCGACCGGGGGAGCTTCTCGCGGTAATATGTTTACCCCTGCTTCTGGCAAGGGTGCGCCCAGCCAAGCGACCGGGGGAGCTTCTCGCGGTAGTATATTTACCCCTGCTGCTGGGAAAGGTGTGCCCAGACAAGCGACCGGGGGAGCTTCTCGCGGTAGTATATTTACGCCTGCCTCCGGGAAGGGTGTGCCCAGGCAAGCGACTGGGGGAGCTTCTCGCACTGGTACTTACTACTTGAATCCATCGACTGTAGAAGCAAAAGGGCCAACAGCGCTAATCGCACTACTGCCCCAAAGCTTCTATGGCACAACAGTGTCTGAACGTCCCACAATTCTGGTGTATCTCCCTGCTTCCAATGCCCAAGAAGCTGTGTTCAGCCTCAAGGATGAAACTGGTAACATGCAGCATCAGATGAACATTTCAGTTGTAGGAAAAACTGGGGTGATTGCAATCAAATTACCAGCCGATGCACCCGCTTTAACCATTGGCAAAAACTACCAATGGTTCCTAGCACTCAAACTGGATGGGCAACTCAGTCCAAGTACGCCTTACGTTGATGGTTGGATTGAGCGAATCCAGCCCAGTGCTGATCTGGCAACCACAATGCAACAACAGGATGGGCTGAAGCGGGCAACTGGTTTGGGTAAAAACGGGGTTTGGTATGACTGTGTGGCAACACTTGCTGCACTGCACACCGCCCAACCTACCAATGCAACTCTCTCCAAGCAATGGGAAGAACTTCTGTCCTCAGTTAGTTTGAAAGAGATTGTAACAGCACCGCTAATATAGCACTTCTCAATTGAGTCGGAATACAGACCTAACCCCCCAGCCCCTTCCCTTATAGGGAAGGGGAGTAAATTCAAAGCCTCTGACGCCACGTGCTTCAAGTCGGCACCGCCGCCCAACGCAGTGGCTCCTCCTTTTAGGAGAGAGGTCAAACTGTATTAAGGAAAAGCGCTATGCGCTAACTAACATAATCAACAGGTGTTGGTGGGGTATTACTCCACCAACACTGACCAACATCAATGAACTGTATGGCACAAATATGTGGCACAGATTTCAGACTTTTATCCAACGCACTCGCAGCGTCTTGATCATTAGTCCCAGTGTTGCTCTGACAGTTATTGTCGGGCAGTCGTTGGGGCTTTTTAATTTACCTGAATGGAAACTTCGTGATGAATGGGTTCGTTTGCAATCATCAGACAAAATAGCCAACGAGATTGTGATTGTCACAATCGATGAGCGTGATATTCAATCGGTGGGTAAATGGCCAGTTCCAGACTGGGCACTAGCAGGATTACTCGATAAAATCCGGGCGCAACAGCCTCGATCCATCGGACTGGATCTCTATCGAGATTTGCCCGAAGGAAGTGGACATGAGCAACTCGGGCAAATTTTCAGCAGCACTCCCAATTTAATTGGAGTTGAGAAAATCATCGGTGAGCGCGTCAATCCGCCACCAGAATTGAAAAAAAGAGATCAGGTAGGATTAGCGGATTTGGTACTTGATGGCGATCGCTCCGTCCGTCGCGCTCTGCTCACGGCGGTGGATGCCAAAGAACAAGACACCATCAAAGCAGGGCTGGCAACCAGTGTAGCGCTCAAGTACCTCGAAGTTGAAGGGATTACCTTAGAAAGCATTGATGCCCAGCGGCAAAAGTTCCAATTGGGTAAGGAAGTCTACCAGCCACTGCAAAATCAAGAAGCAGGTTATGCTGATGGCGATTTAGGAGGCTATCAAATTCTCCTCAACTGGCATGGAACGGATGCAGCATTTCACACAGTTACCATGCGCGATGTGTTAGCAGGGAAAATTCCGGCAGATTTGATGCGCGATCGCATGGTATTTATTGGATCAATCGCCTCTAGTACCAACGATTTTTTCAGCACACCCTTCAGCTCCTCCTGGATATCTGCTCAAAAACCGACACCTGGTGTTGTTATCCATGCCAATATTGCCCATCAATTGGTACAAGGAGCTAAAACAGGAAAAACAACCCTCCACGGCGTTTCCAGCATTTCTCTGTGGCTCTGGATTGTTTTGTGGTCTATTATCGGTTCTACGAGTAGTTGGTGGTTAGCCAGTGCGCCTAGAAAGTTACAGATTCCAGGGGGCCAGATTCTTTGGATAACTGTAGGGATCAGTGGGATTTGCCTGGGGAGTGCTTACGGGATATTTTTAAATGGGATTCTGATTCCGGTTACACCAGCCTTAGCCGCGTTCATCATCAGTGTAATTGCGACAATGAATGCCTATAAACAGCAGCAGTTAGAAGAAGCGAATCGCCAACTGGAAATTGCCAACGATCAACTATTAGATTATTCCAAAACCTTAGAGGCAAAAGTCGAAGAGCGAACTCATGAACTGGTTGAGGCAAAGCAGGCTGCCGATGCCGCTAACCAAGCAAAAAGTGAGTTTCTGGCAAATATGAGCCATGAGCTACGGACACCGCTCAATGGCATCCTTGGTTTTGCACAGCTACTAGAGCGATCGCCAAACATGACAAACAAAAACCGCGAAGGAATCAATATTATCTCTCAATGCGGGACGCATCTTTTGATGTTGATCAATGATATTCTCGATATCTCAAAAATTGAAGCTCGGAAATTGGAATTGGTAGCAACTACTGTGCATCTGCCGAACTTTTTACATGGTGTTACCGAGATTTGTGGGATCAGAGCCGAACAGAAAGGGATTACTTTTAATGTCTTAATCAGCGATCGCCTTCCCCTTGCCATTGAAGCGGATGAACAACGGCTGCGACAAGTATTGATTAACTTGTTAGGCAACGCGATCAAATTTACAGACATCGGTAGTGTGACGTTCAAAGTAGAGGCACTGGAGACTGGGCAAGATTCTTCCCAATCCCCAACCACCAAGATTCGTTTCCAGATTGAAGATACAGGTATTGGTATGTTACCAGACCAATTAGAGAAAATCTTTTTGGCCTTTGAGCAAGTGGGTGAAGTAGGGCAGCGATCTGAAGGTACTGGTTTGGGATTGGCCATCAGTCAAAGAATTGCAGCATTGATGGAGAGCCAAATTCTAGTGCAGAGTCGCTTGGGTGAAGGAAGTATATTTTGGCTAGATTTGACAGTCCCATTGTCACTTTCCCATGACTGGCATGAACAGGCGATCGCCCCAACCCAGCATTCGATTACCATAACTTCGGGTAGTGCGCCTCTGGTTCTCATTGTCGATGACGATCGCAATCACTGCTCCGTATTGACGAGTCTGCTGCAAGAAATTGGCTGTCGAACCTTGGAAGCAACCGACGGTAAACAGGGGCTACAAATCGTAAAAGAATGCAACCCGGATGTGATTCTGCTCGATTTAGCCATGCCCAATATGGATGGTTTTGAGCTAATGATTCATTTGCAATCTGATCCAAAAACCCGTTCTATTCCGATCATCGTCTCTAGTGCCAGCGTGTTCGAGGAAAATCGGCAGCGAAGTTTAGAAGCAGGAGCAAAAGCATTCCTGCCCAAACCCCTCCAGGTTGACGAGCTATTCAATACACTGCGCTCGGTGCTAGAAGTTGACTTGAGCTATGCCCAATCTACACCTCAGCAGTCATCTCCTAAAGCTGAACCCGATAACGAATGGGTTCTGCCATCGCAAGATGTTTTACAACAACTTTATCATCTGGCAATGATGGGCGATATCGCGGCGATCGAGAAAATGTTAGAAGAGTTAATTGCACAAAACAGCCAGCTAGCTCCTTTCGTAGTTGAGTTAAACAAACTCACTGCCAATTTCCAAACCGGACAAATACGTAAATTTATAAAATCATTTGTAACAATGGAGTCACGGCAATGATGGCTGATTCTCTCTTGAAGCCAATACATATCCTTTTGGTAGATGATAATCCAAACAATCTCAAGGTGCTATCAGAAATGATTCAG
This sequence comes from Nostoc sp., assembly GCF_036917395.1. GTDB lineage: Bacteria > Cyanobacteriota > Cyanobacteriia > Cyanobacteriales > Nostocaceae > Nostoc. Next base: position 141,759 of record NZ_JBALDI010000077.1, on the reverse strand, counting down.
GGATATGGCTGGAAAGCACTCATGGCAACGAATGGAGAGTCGGCGATCGAACAAACAGAATATGCCCTTCCCGATCTGATTCTTCTGGATGTGATGATGCCTGGTATTGATGGATTTGAAACTTGCCGCAGGCTGAAAGCCAATCCCATCACTCAGAATATTCCAGTCATTTTCATGACTGCCCTATCCGATTCTAAAGACAAGGTGAAAGGATTAGAAATTGGCGCAGTTGACTACGTTACCAAACCCTTCCAGCAGGAAGAAGTCATTGCCCGATTAAAGTTACACCTGAAAATCTCCCATCTCACATATACCCTAGAGCAAAGGGTACAAGAGCGCACCGCAGAATTAACCCAATCTCTACAGCAGTTACAACAAACCCAACTACAACTGATCCAAAGTGAGAAAATGTCTACTCTGGGACAACTTGTTGCAGGCATTGGTCATGAAATTAATAACCCGATTGGTTTTATTGAAGGAAATTTCTCCTATGTTACAGAATATACAAATAATCTTCTTCACTTGGTCAATCTCCAACAGCAGAAGCTACCGCATCCAGAACCAGAAATTGAAGAACTTCTCAATCAAATGGACTTTGAGTATCTAGCAGAGGATATTCCAAAATTGCTAGCATCAATGCGCCAGGGAATTGACCGCCTCAAGGGCATCAGCCTTTCTCTGAGAACCTTTGCTCGCTCAGATATTTCATCTAAGATGGAGTTTCAGATTCACGAAGGGATTAATAGCACCTTAATGCTATTGAAACACCGATTGCAAAACAAAGGAAGCCACCCGACAATCGAGGTTATCACCCAATACGGTAACTTACCTCCAATCAGTTGCTATCCCGGACAGCTGAACCAGGTATTCATGAATATCATCGCTAATGCCATTGATGCATTGGATGACCTCAATCAAAACCACTCTGATCAAAAGATTGCTGCTTGCCCAAACACTATCACTATCACTACATCAGTTAATTATCAGCAAGAAACCGTCATAATTTGCATTCAAGATAACGGCCCCGGTATGCTTCCTGAGGTACAAAATCGAATTTTTGAGCAATCTTTCACAACTAAACCCGTAGGCAAGGGAACCGGGCTTGGATTAGCTATCAGCTACCAAATCATTGTTGATAAACACAATGGACAAATCGACTGTTTGTCAATTCCTGGTGAGGGAACTAAATTTATTATTACTTTGCCGATTTAATATTTGATGTCGAGTTTATTACCTCAACTCAATCTACTGCCTTTTTAAATGTTTTATAAGATGAAGCAAATTGCAACATTTATGCTAACCTGTGGGTTCTCCATTCGCAGAGCATTTCCAAGAGTTGGAGTCCGCTTCATTCGCAATTGACGAGTAACAATTTTGCTAAATTTGCTTGGATTGAGATGCTCTCTTTTGCTAGACACTGACTATTTATATACATAGTTTGTTTTAATTTACAATCACCCTAAGACTGAAATTGAAATAGATAATTTTATACTAGATTAAGTTAAAAAAAAGTTTGTGAGCGATCATTTGTTGACTTTAAGGTGTTTAATAAAGTTATTACCAAAAGTCTAGTAGAAGCAAAAACATGAAAGGTTTCAGGAAGTTATCCTCAATAGCACTATTGCTATGTGCCTTTGTGTATCCGCCCTCATTAGCTGAAGCAAAGGATATTTCTTTAAGTAATGTTCGCAATGAACAGAGCGCTGCACCAGAGGCTAACCTAGTTGGAGATAAAACCGGAGAGCTTTTAATTGCTCGACGGCGGTCAAGAGGACACGAAAATTTCCGACGACGGCAGATTATCCGACGACGGGAACGTTTTAGACGATACGAAAATATCCGGCGACGGGAGCGTTTTGGAGGATATGATAATATCCGACGACGGGAGCGTTTTGGAGGATACGATAATATCCGACGACGGTATTGATGACTGCTGATCCAACTAAGCCAATTATTAATGGTTAGTGGTTATTCAAATAACCACTAACCATTAAATAATGACTATCGCTACGTTTTAATGAGTTGCTACTACCTCTCCTTCAAGGCGAACCAGTCGGTCTGCCAAAAGTTTTTCAAGGTCTTCTAGTGCCTTGGTGAAACCTTTGATGCCCTCGTCTAGTTTGTCAAATGCCATGCGGTCAGCAGCGTGCATCTTGTCAAAGGTAGCTTTGTCAATGGATATCTTTTCAATTTCCAAGTTTGCTACCTTGGCGGGGTCAAGTTTGCGTGGTAGTTCTCCAATGGTTGCCTGTAATTCACCCAAAAGTGACGGCGAAATTGTCAATAAATCGCTACCGGCAAGTTCAGTAATTTCACCAAGGTTGCGGAAACTAGCTCCCATGACTTCGGTTTTATAGCCGAATTTCTTGTAGTAGTTGTAGATTTTGGTGACAGACAAAACTCCTGGATCTTCGGCTGCTGGGTAGCTATCCCGTCCGGTATCTTTTTTGTGCCAGTCGAGAATCCGACCGACGAAGGGAGAAATTAGGGTAACACCAGCATCTGCACAGGCGATCGCTTGGTGAAGACCAAACAACAAGGTAAGGTTACAGTGAATACCTTCTTTTTGCAGGATTTCTGCTGCACGAATGCCTTCCCAGGTACTGGCAATTTTAATTAGCACGCGATCGCGCCCAATTCCAGCGGCTTTGTACTGAGCAATTAATTCCCGTGCCTTACTCAGGGTAGCTTCGGTATCGTAGGACAGGCGAGCATCCACTTCCGTAGACACACGACCGGGAATGATTTGCAAAATCTTTAATCCAAAGGCTACTGCCAAACGGTCAAAAGCTAGAGAAACTATCTCTGCTTGGGTGGCTTTGCCTCCAGCATCTTTCTTCGCCTGGAGTAAAGTTTGATCGACAACTTCCTGATATTCCGGCATCTGCGCCGCAGCAGTAATCAGAGAAGGATTGGTGGTGGCGTCTTGGGGTTTGAACTTTTCAATTGCCTGGATATCCCCCGTATCTGCAACCACGACAGTCATTTTCCGCAATTGTTCCAGTAAACTCTTAGACATAAAATGCTCCGTGATGAATGTTACAGGATTTACTTATTCCCCAGTTTTTTACACTCTCTACTATTCCTTCAATTCTGAATTTTGGCAATTTTTCTAAATCATTGCCCAATTTTGCTTACTATCTTAAGCCACATCCACAGCCCTATTCTAGGTGGGTTATGCCGAAATTGGCTGTCCAATGGAATGCACTTTGATTAAACTAGTTGTTCCTGATTTACCAATTGGAACGCCAGAGGTAATAACTACTTTATCGCCCTTATTCGCTAGACCCATGTCTACAACTGTGTTTACCACATTGGTAAACATCTCTTCGGCATTGTGGACTGGTGGAATCAGTAAAGGTTCCACACCCCAAGAAAGCGCTAGCTGGCGATAAGCAGTAACGTCAGGGGTTAGGGCAATAATCGGAGAAGTTGGCCGATATTTAGACACCATTCTGGCTGTACTTCCTGAGGAAGTGTTACAGAGAATTGCCCGTGAGCCTGTTTCATAAGCGATGCGACATACGGATTCTGCCACAGATTCGGTGACGCTGAGACTGCCTGCTTCATGACACCAGGCATGTCTACTAGCCTCATCTAGAGCCTGTTCTGTCCGCACGGCGATATTGTGCATCATCTGGACGGCGGCGATGGGATATTGTCCGACAGCGGTTTCACCAGAAAGCATTACTGCATCGGTACCATCTAAGATAGAGTTGGCAACATCGGTTGCTTCGGCGCGGGTGGGGTCAGGGGCGCTAATCATCGACTCTAGCATTTGCGTGGCTGTAATCACCGGCTTACCAGCACGATTGCAACGGCGAATAATATCTTTTTGAATTAGGGGTACTTCGTGAATTGGCACTTCCACCCCTAAATCGCCACGGGCAATCATAATCGCGTCGGCAACTTTCAGAATGGAGTCAAAGTTTTCTATTGCCTCTGCTCTTTCGATTTTGGCAATTAAGCGGATGGAAGCGCCAGCGGCTTCAATCATTCGCTTGGCGGGTTCTAAGTCTTGTGGCGATCGCACGAAGGACACCGCTACCCAGTCTACACCCAACTGAATCCCAAAGCGCAGATCCAGCAAGTCTTTTTCGGTGATCGAACTAACAGGTAAAGGAGTTTCTGGCAGGTTTACTCCTTTGTGCGTAGAAATTAACCCGCCAATTTTCACCTGGGCCCGAATGCGATCGGCATCGCGATCTGTAACAATCAACTTGACGCGACCATCATTAATCAAAATCGGTTCGCCTGGTCGCATCATTGCAAACAAAGTCGGCAATGGTAGGGGTAGTTCCTCAATAGTCTCACCCTTTTCTTGCAAAACAAAGGTAACTTCACTACCAGCTTCTAAATTTAACCCTTCCGGTGGTAAAACTCCCAAGCGAATCTTGGGACCACACAGGTCTTGCATAATTGCGATCGGCTTTTGCTGCTCAGTACTAATTTGCCTGAGATAGTGAGCCGTTTTGGCGTGGAATTCATAAGCCCCGTGGGAAAAATTCAGCCGCGCCACATTCATTCCAGCTTCTACTAAGGCTTGCAACCTTTCAGGTGCAGATGTAGCCGGCCCAACAGTACAAATGATTTTGGTTCGACGCATAGGGATTGGGGGTTGAGGAGTAACTTGCAAATTTGGATGCTTTGAGCGATCGCCCAAAGCATCCAAATTTACACGTGCTTCATATCACTGGGTTGCTAAGTAAAGATACTAAATGACGTTTTACTTTCGGGGTATTTACCATTTGACCCAAATCCCAAATTTGAGGCTGGGGACTGGGGACTAAGAATTTTGGATTTTGGATTGATGATTTTAGATTAAATTTCAATCTAAAATCCAAAATTGAATTGCCCCATCTCCAACAACTAATCAAACCGCAGCAGCTGTCGGGGCGAGCTTTTCATTTTGTGACATAGACAACATCAGGTCAATCACGCGATTCGAGTAACCCCACTCGTTGTCATACCAAGCAATTACCTTGAAGAAGTTGGAGTTTAACTCAATCCCAGCACCTGCGTCAAAGATACTGGAATGGGTATCGCCTTGAAAATCTGTGGAAACTACTTCTTCATCTGTGTATCCCAAAATACCCGATAGTGAGCCTGCGGCAGCCTCCTTCATGGCAGCACAGATTTCTTTATAACTGGTAGCTTTGGCAGTTTTGAAAGTTAAATCAACTACAGAGACATCGGGAGTCGGAACTCGCAATGCCATACCAGTCAACTTACCCTTCAATTCTGGTAAAACCAGTGCTACGGCTTTAGCTGCGCCTGTGGAGGAGGGAATAATATTCTGGCTTGCACCTCGACCACCCCGCCAGTCCTTTTTGCTGGGGCCGTCTACAGTTGGCTGGGTAGCAGTCATAGCATGGATTGTGGTCATCAACCCTTCAGTCAACCCAAAGTTGTCATTGATCACCTTAGCTATGGGAGCTAAACAGTTTGTAGTGCAGCTAGCATTGGAGACAATGATATCCTTGCTAGAGTCAAACAAGTGATGATTGACACCCATTAGCAAGGTAGGAACTCTATCTGGATCTTTAGTGGGAGCGGAAATTACCACTCGCTTTGCACCTGCCTTCAGGTGGTTTGCGGCTCCTTGGTAATCAGTGAAGAGTCCCGTAGATTCCACGACATAATCTGCACTTAATTGTCCCCAAGGTAACTCTGCTGGATTTCTCACCGACACGCAAGGAATAAAATGCCCGTCAATGAGGATGCCATCTTCCTTGGCTTCAACCTTTTGCTTTAATTTGCCGTGGGTTGAGTCGTACTTCAACAGGTAAGCGAGGTTATCTGGTGGTACTAGATCGTTAATACCTACAAACTCGATATTGGGGTTATCGATACCAGCGCGAAGCACAAGTCGCCCGATTCGACCGAAGCCATTGATACCAACTTTCAATTTAGTCAAGATTAAACCTCCCGTTGTGGAAGTTGAACAAAAGGAGAAAGTTAAAAGTCAAAATAGATTGCCTTTTACTCTTTACTTTCTGATCCTGACAGCCTCGGTCGCCTAAGGGATATTTACTTGGCATCTTTTAAGGTTTGGGACATTGGGGATTAGGAATTGGGAAAACCCTGATTTAATTTACTACTTATCTGTTTGAGCTAATTGTTCGAGTTTTTACAAAGTCTGACAGGTTGTTAGATCGTCTAGACTGTTCAAATAATTTGCCCTTGCAATCCCCGATTCGTTAGCAGGTAAACAGCAAAGGTTCCTAGCCAGTGACTAGCAGCATAATGTTCAATGACAACATCTAGTCCATTGTGCCGATGGTGAACGGCAGTAGAGCGAAAGGTTTCTATGCGGCGATCGCTATTTGCCAATCCAGAGATGATCCCCTCAAGCATCCAAGCGCGACTGAGATTAAGACCCCAGAAGTGGGATTGCGTATAATCTTGAGGATTATCTACTTTGGCTGGTTCTAACCAATTTGCTGAATTCTCAATCGGTATTTGGGGAAGAAAATCGGTTAACCACTCAGTGAAAGCTGTTGTTGGGAGGACTCGCCGCATCAGGTCTGCTTCAGCAAGGCCAGGAGAGAGAAAATCGTAGCCAAGCGGCTCGAATTGTAAGGAATAATTGCGATCGTTGAGATAGAATTGCCGTGCCTTGTTCTCTACTAACTGAGTGAAGTCGGTATTTTCGGTAATCCGTGCCCAATCTAGCATCAAACCAAGTGCAAAAGCTGTTTGGTTATGCATCCCTGTGCGATTTGGGAGTTTCAGTGCCTCAATCCAACGGTGTAAGTTAGCTGCAATCAACTTTTCTAGCGGTTCTAATACAATCCGCCATTCTTTCGCTTGAGGATGATTCCACTCGTGAAGTTCCGCAGCCAGTTGCAGAAGCCATGCCACACCATAAGGAAATTCATAAAAGGGTAGCCGTTGGAAATGGGCAATCTCTCCTTGAATCTTCTCTGGTGTTAAGCTCTGCTCAAGTGCTTGCTTTGACGCTAGATTGAAAGAGGCTTCAGGAAAGTAACGCATGAGACGTACTAGTAACCAATGACCATGTACGGCTGAATGCCAATCTAAGCAGCCATAAAATGCAGGAGTCAATTCACGCGGTGGTTTTATATCCTCGTCGCTATCAGCCCAATACAGATTACTGTTAGGATACTCCCGCCCGATACAATCCAGCACTAATTGAGCAAATTGTGCCGCAGTCGTTTCATTAATCTCCAAATTATCGGCTGGCATGGTCACTTAGTACAGTTTTGCGTAAAAGCGTAGCGTTTTTAATGCAGGCGAACGCATTAACATTGTATTGCGACGCATTGGCATTGTAAGGGGACGCATTGGCATTGTATTGCGACGCATTGGCATTGTCAGAGGATGCATTAACATTGTATCGGGATGCATTGGCATTATCAGGGGACGCATTAACAATGCGGCCAACGCATTAACATTGTATTGCGATGCATTGGCATTGCAAGGGATTTAGATCCCGACTTTTTGAAGAAGTCGGGGATCTGGGCGGCAACTTTTGCTTAAGTACCATTCCACCCAACAATTTGTCTTAACCCAAGCCTATTGTGATCTGAGTTATTATTTTAAACTTCTACTATGACTAATTTAGACAAAGCAATATTTTTTGAGAGCAATTATTATTGCTTTCAGACCAGAGAGGACTCAAAATTGCTCAATGAGTGCGAGGAGTATGTAGACGCGCAGTACAAATCCAAAGACTCCGAAACTCCAGGCTTGTCGTCAGACATCACAATTTCCGGAAATCCTCAAACATGCATAGGTAAATAATTTAGCTGGAAATAGCAGGACTCTTAAGACGGTTCTAATATCTGTTCTTTTTATGACTTGGCAAATTGGCAACTATCAGAAAATTAACTGTGTTATTTTCAATACTATACAAGGTGTATTTGCACTTTCAAGCTATTTAGACGGGCTGCAACCCGTCTTTATTTATCGCCAGACCGCTATCTCGTAAATCTAGTTTCCAGGTAGAACCTGGAAATGGACTTCAAAGCGGCTCTGCCGCGAATTCGGGAGGCAGAGCCTCTGTATGGGCATTCCCAGTCGGAGACTGGGAACGAGGCAGTGTGCTGAAAATACTCGTATTGTCCAGATTCCCCAGAGCAGTGTTTATGTTTTGTCGCTGAAGGCTCCTATTCAACTGTCTGCTCGTTAGTCCAATCCTTGCTTAATAAAGAGAAACTTTTAATTTATTACTCCAGAAAGCGGGTGCAGTATTGTTAAATGAAAGCTATGCCTGGTGTCAGCTTTCAGATAGCGTTCTTGCAAGGGTTGCCATTGCTGCCACGACTGGTAACGATTTTCAGTTAACAAATTAGCAAGGGTGGGCAATTCAGTTTGAATTTCTGACTTGAATACATCTGTAAGCCAGTCAGTTAAGACCGCACTATCTTGCATCGTACCCAAAATTTCTTGGATACTTTTCACTTCTGTAAGATAAGCTGTGTAAGACTCGCCATATAAGTCAGTAAATAACTCCATTTGGTAGCGTATACGTTTAGCTTCTTTTCGCAAGCTATGAACAATTTCACCTTCTGTTGTCAATTGTTTTTCTATCTTTTCTGGTTTCCAGTTTTTCTGGATTTTCACTTCTGATTCCACAAATTGAGTGCCAACTAGCCAACCCGGATGCAGTAAAAAGCTACTCAATTCTGGTAAAAGTAAATCTGGTAGCACTTGCTGGATAGCGACAGATGCCAAAGGTTGATAACTGGGTTTCTCTAACCATTTCTCTAATGCCTCTTTTAGAGACTTGTAAGATTCATCTTTTAAGGTTTTCTGTACACTCGATAGGACATCTTCACGTTGTTTAGCCAAAGCTGTGAAAACTGTTTGTAGAGATTCCTGCTCTTTGCAGGGTAAGTTTGGTTTATAATTATTTTCCAAACTTTCTTTGAGTACGTCTAAATCTCGCAGACTACCGAGACGACGGGCTATTTTACCAATATTTTTATCACTGACTGGTTTTGACACATCTAAGGCTAGCCCAAACCTAGTTACAGCCGTCCGTAGGCGACGCATTCCCACTCGCATTTGGTGCAGCGCTTCTGGATCTTCATCTTTCTTCACTGATTTTTCCCACTTCAAGGTTTTCTTAAAGTGTTTTTCAATCGCTTGATACGCGTAGTCCCCTAAAGTTTTTACCGTGGGTTGTGTGGCTAATTTCATAATTGGTCTTAATGACTACCTAATTAGGTTCTTGCATAATAGCATTAGTTAAAAGTTTGCATCTACTACTTTTGATATTGTTTTATTCAATGAAAATGGTCAAGTCTGATTATGATTATTGATATTTACATACTCTTCTAGAAATAAGCTATATCTATCAAAGGGTTGAAAAGCAGATTTACCTTTATCATTTAATATTATTTATTGTTTAATATTTTGCATAAATTAAATGATTTATTATCATAATATCAGAATAAAGATTTTCGCAATCATAAAAATAGTTTAAAATGTCAAGCTCATATTTATTCAATCAAGTTTTATTAACTTTTATAAATAATTTTAAAGAACATAGAGAAGACTTATCAGCAGTGTTGTTGACACATTAGAAGTATTTATGGTTAGGGTTAGATGAAACCTCAACTATTGAACAACTCTCTTTGGTTGATCCTGATAAATTTACAGAGCATAAACAATTTTGGGTAGCAGAATTTATCAGTTTACCTGCATCAAAAGAGGAAGGAATAGGCATTTACCAAAACCGTATTTTTCTGGGTTTGCGTGACCCTGTATTGCGGGGTTGGGCTGTTGTTCTGGAAATAGAGTTAGAAAATTCTAGTCCTAGACTCTTGAAGCTGGGGCCAATTGGGGAAGCAAAAGAGTTATATAAAAAGCATTTTCTCTGGGTGAATGGTGTGAATTCACAAGAAAATGTCTTCAGCAATCCAGATTTAGTGCAAGATATTCCCTATGGAAATCGGGAAGAACACGCTGAGGGAATGACGCTATTTAAGGATGTAGCTGGCATACCTTCGCTATTGGTAGTTTATGACTCTCCAGCAAAAACTAGATTGGTGGGTGATATTGGTGTAATAGCGGATGTGTTTAAGCTGGGATAAGCAATTTCGGATTTTGGATTGTTAAAGGTTAGTGGAGATTGCTTGTACGGGACAGCTGGGGATACACTGTTCGCAGACGATACAGCGCGATCGCGTGAATGTCAATTTATATGTTTCTGGGTGGAGGGTGAGGGCTTCGGTAGGACAAACCCCAGTACACAAGCCACAGTGAACACAGACATCAGGATCAATCGCAATTTCGCCTAATGTATAAGAAACGCTAACATGGCGCGATCGCATCCACTCGATCGCTGCATCTAGTTGATCGATATCTCCCGATAGTTCCACTACCAGTTTGCCAATTTGATTTGGGGCAACTTGAGCGCGGATAATATTGGCAGCGACGTTGAACTCTTTGGCCAGTACATAAGTCACTGGCATTTGCACGGCGCGTTTTGGGAAGGTGAGTGTTACTCGTTTTTTCACAGGTTTAGCAGAGAGTTTTTTCTGTTGTAACGTATTGGGAGTTTTATCAGTTCTTCTCTACAGGACGCTGTGCGAACTGCCCAATGTGGTAGCCAGACTAAAAATCGTTAGTATCTGTTGTTGTTGTTTCATTAGACATCTCCAGAAATTAAATATGCGTAACCTGAAACCCTTGTAGAGACACGAAATTTCGTGTCTCTACATTCATTTTCGGAGATGTCTGTCCTCTCTGCTTTCATCAAATGAGATACTTCGGGCTGGGAAATGCCAAGAAGTTCGCTGATTTCGCGATCGCCCTTTCGGAGGTCGGTTTTACTTCGACTCAGGGACTGCTGGTATACTTCAGATTACCTTCAATATTTTCAATTCCTTGTATGACTGTTGAAGTCCACTGAAGTGTGCCATCTCTTCTTTTACAAGCAGCTTTTAAATAGTTTCCTCTGATGCGGATATGCTGGCAACTGAACTGATAATTGCTAGCTTTACCAGGGTCAGTCACTTGTAAAGTGCCGTTAATATTTTCAATCCCCTGTAATTCTATTGAAGTTTTGTTGAACGAACCATTGCTTCGGCTACAACTAGCTGAGAGAATGTTGCCATAAACTGAGATGTGGTTACAGCTTTTCTGATAACTGCTAGATGTAGCATTAGCAGGGGTATTAATCCCGACTAAAGTAGATGTTGCTAAAAGAGCAATTACACTAAATAAATTTCGCTTCATGATTTTGTTTCTCTATGCCGACAAATTGTTCTACATCTTCAAATAAGCCGATTTCGGATAGCAATCCCATAATTTTTTGACTTTAGATGGGGTAGTTCACGCCCAAACATTGTTGGCGAAAGTGTTACAAGTCATCAGAGAAATTTTTTACTCTAGTTAACCCTATCTAGTAAATGCAGTATTACCCAAGTCACTCATGATGTCCTCTGTTAATGCCGTCCCCAGTTTTCGCGCCCAAATGTCAAAAATATCACTAACACCAAGCGTATTGGTATAAATCTTAGATTAGCGCAAACCTAAAATTTCGGAAATCGCCGCTACAATATCTAGATAGAAGTTGCCTTTGACTGTGCGAAACAATTCAAATTTCGAGTCAGGGGCACCAAAAAACGGTCTGAGAAACCATCCTAACTGCATACCAACAAAGGCATAAAGCAATAACCAGGATCTTAAAATAGTGGTGCGGGTTTTTTTGCCAACTTCATCTTGTTGAGAAAGTAATTGCATTCCTTCATAAAGGAATTTAACCCCAAAGATGCCTGTAATTCCAAAAATTAATACATTCAAAAGTTTAAAAAATTGATAAGAATCGGGTGTAGTAATCAGAAAAAATAGCGTGACTGGTGCCAAGCTGAATAAAAGCACACTAATCACCGATACAGATGTAAGCAACACAACAAAATGTTGTTGAATACTACTCCGGGAACCAAACAAAACATTAAAAAGGAATAAAGTTGGGAAACAAATAATCAGTGTTAATAAATAAAATGCCGGAAGTTTAATAGCACCAGATAATGCCTGTGCCCAACTGTTAGATGCACCGATAATTGCGCTATAGATGGCAAAGAAAATAGAACTAGTTACGAATAGAGAACTGATTTTATTTTGTAATCTGATTCCCTGACGAATTTCTTCTAAGAATGACTGGCGATGTCTGACGACAAGCCGCTACGCGTCTACGCGGAGTAAATTAACCAAAACTCAAAATTCTTGAATTTCGCGACTTGGCTTTTTCAGCATAAATTTATATTTTCTATATTTGGTTAAATTACTAATAACTAATTAACGGATTCCCAAAAGATAGCTAATAGCTTTAATCACACTCAAATAGAAATTACCTTCTCTTTCGCGGAATAGTTCAAAAGCAGAACCAGGTGTGCCAAAAAACGGTCTGAGAGTCCATCCTAACTGACTGCCTACGAAAGCGTAAAGAAATAGCCAAAATTGTAAAATCTTCTGGCGTGTCTTGCTACCTTCATTATCTTGTTCTAAAACTAAATTTGTAGCTTGATATAAAGACGAAACACCAATAAATCCAGTTATGGCAAAGATAAAGACATTTAACAGAATTAAAAATTGGTAATTATTCGTGGTAATCAAGAAAAACAGTGTGATTGGAGCAAAGCTAAATAAAAGTACGCTTGTAACTGAAACAGCAGTTAAAACTAATGCTAAATGCTGTGCAAAAGTTCGCTTTGAACCAAAAATAATATTAGCAAAGTACAACGTCGGGATACAAATCAGGAGTGTGATTAAATAAAGGGCTGGGAGTTTAATGGCGGAAGACAAAGCTTGCATCCAACTATGGTATGCACCAATAATTCCGCCATAAGCAGCGATAAATAAGGAACTACAAACTAGCAGAGAAATGATTTTATTTGGTAATCTCGTACCTTGGCGAACTTCCTCTAGAAATCCTTGGCGATCGCGCAGGAAACCAATCAGCACTGCAAAGTATTTTATTCCTAAAGATTTCCGTTCAATCATATTCTCCTCACACAGGTAAAATTCTAAGTTTCATCTGAGTAATCACCGCCAGAACCATACTTCCAGGCATCAACCAAACGATGCCAATAATATTGTTGTTCATTTGGTTGATTCTTAATCCATGTTTCTAGCATTGGACTCAACCAAAACAAGGCAGTGTATACACCTAAATTACTGTAATGTAACATCCAATCTAACAAACTTGCCAAACCTACTTGCGGAATTATTTTGGCGACTAATATCGGATGGTATAAACCAGTTTTTAACAGTGTTTGCGTTAATGCCGAAAACTGCACTATATCTTGTAAAAATGGTTTTAGCACTGGTGTACCCAACTGTTGCATTTCTTGAAATACTGCTGAGAGGAGTTGATTGATTTGATCTGGAGCAATTTTCTGATTTATACCAACACTCATCGCCCTTTGAAACAACCAGGTAACAGTCAAACTTGGCTGATAGGGTTGCAGCAGTGTTAAGGCTTTTGCAGATAATTGTTCTGTTTCTAGCGCTTCGTAAATGCCATAAGTTAAACGCTTCAGATGACGCACCATTGCCCCAAAACCACCAAAACTTAAAGGAGATTGACTACCACTGCTATCTCCGGCTGGTAGAATGCGACTCCAAGGGGTTTTTAGGGGACTTTGGCGATAGGTAGGAAAGAAGCCAAATAGCGCTCGTTGAAATTTCAGCTTGCTCAATTCCACTCCCTGATATTCTGGTAAAAGACGCAGATATTCTTCAAATAGAGCTTCTAAACTCAAGCGTTGGGGATGTGCATCCATGTAAGTAAACAAGTAAGTGGTTCTGCCATCCCTGGCTGGGAAGGCTTCCCAAAAGTATTGACATTGATTTTGCAAAGATGTAAATGATAATAACAAGTCGCCTGAGTTGTTTTCTGGAAAACCTTGGGCGCAACTTCCCACAACCAAGCAAAGGGCATCTGGTTTTTTTCCTTGGCGTGCTTGTTGAGTGATGGGTGAAAGATGTCCCATCGCGTCGATTAATAACCGAGTTTTGAATTGATTATTTACCATCACCCCATCTGGATGAACCACCGCTTCAGTAAAAGGTGTATTTTCTAACAACTTTCCGCCAGCCGCGAGAAATCGGGTTTTCAAAGTAGCTAGTAAATAAACCGGATCTACGCCGATATTCAAGACATCCTCTACCCAAACTTCTGTACCGCCAGCAAAACTAACTCGTGCTGGGTTATATTTAGTAGCGATCGCACTTGCTAATTCCTCCTCAGTTAGCAAGTTCAATTCCACAAACACATCTAATTCTTTGCGAGAGATATTCCACTCTTGATCCCTCCCCCGCAAAATTCCCCGTTCCATCAACGCCACCCGCAGTCCCTTCACCGCCAAGGCGCAACCAATTAAAATGCCTAAAGTGCCACCGCAGATAACTACATCGAAGTCTACGACGCCTAAAGGCTGTTGACTTTCTTTAACTAAGGTTGGGATAGGTGCGGTGTTTTCTCGCACAGATGTGAGGATGCGATCGCCTTGGCGCAATCCTCCTAAAACATCGCCGGGTAATTGGGAAAGGATTTCTTCAGTTAAAGACATTTTGGAAAAACTAAACTCTACATTCCAAAACTACCTGAGAATGAAGAAAGTAGCTGAATAAAAAGACCTCTCTCTGGTTTTACTACCTAAAAACGTCCGTCTCCAAGTCGGAGAGGGACAGACTTGAACTTTAGTTTAAGACAGGGAGAGGTTTGTTGAACTCACGTTAAATTATCCCAAACCGAATAATTTTGCGATCGCAGGCAATAATTTATTACCCGCTTCCACCACCGAGGCGATCGCAGGTAAGCCTGTAAATATCCCTTTCAACATGGTGATTGCAGTTTTTGCCGTCTTCTGCTTGGTGGATTCTTGGGGACTTTTCCCCGCTTCGGCCAAAGTCTTCACCTGTTCTAGCGCCTCAGCCTTCTCTTCTTCTGGCAAATATGTGGATTGTATGATTGCATCTTGCAACTGCGACAATAATTCTTTAATTCCCGGTTTCTCGGCATCCGGTGAATCAGGTAACTGAGTGAGGGCAATACTTACATTACCGCTGATGGTTCCTAGATTAGCAACAGAACTATTGCCAGCGATACCGCTGACATTACTGCTGCCTTGAATGTTGATGCCGCTGATATTAGACATGATGGTATTTCCTTGTGTATAAGATTTAGGATGCCCAAGTGCAGTTGTGATCATATTTTTTAAATCACTAATATAACTATCTTTTTCTATCAGCAATAATTGCTGACTCTGGGATAAAGCTTTGAGTTGATTATAATCATCAAAATATTCGGCACTCATCTGAGATTTATCGCTACCTGGGGCGGTTTTGGCTCTAAGCAAGATTTCATCATCGCCGCGTTTCTCCATTGCGACGATTTCTAACTCGGCTTCGGGATGGTTTTCGGCAAGGTTTTTGAAGGCGATAGCAACAGCGCGGGGGTCAACGCCTTGATTATGGTAAAGGTCGAGAGTGTCAAAAATTGGTTTGATAAAATCGGCAAAATCCCCGTCTGCAAATACCTCTTGATTATTATCAGGTTTGCGGAGGGGGTCGGGGTCTTTTTTTGTGGGTACGCACATGAAGACATATTCACACCTCACCCCATGCAATTTAGTTGTATTTGTAATGCCCCAATCTTCGATGTACGCGCCGGTGAGGGTTGTACCTGTTAAATCTGTGCCGTCTAGTTGTGTTTGCTTCAGTTTTGCTCTTGACAAATCGGCATCCTGCAAATTAGCTTCACTGAGATCAGCGCCAATAAAGCTGGCATCCGCTAGGTTAGCTTCTTTTAAGTTGATACCTCGGAGGTTTTGACGGTCAAAGTTTTTGTCCTGTCCCTGTCTTGTTACCAGCAGTTGACGTACTTGTGAGTTTTGCAGATAAGTTGAACCAGGACGAACACGGTCAAGCATTTTGGCTTGATGCCAACAGGTATTAGTAAGCATAGCCTTGCGGAAATCTGTACTTTTGAGCGTAGCTTGGGTGAAATCAGCACCTGTTAAGTCAGCGCCACGAAAACTTGTACCTCCTGTTGCAGCAAAGGTAACAGCGATATTACGAATCAAAAAGTGCTTTTCGTCTCCTTTCATGGCTCGCCAACCGATGTAGATGCTAAGTAACGTTCCGACTCCGGCTCCGGCGAAGGCTCCGGCGAAGGCGACGGCGACGGCGACGGCGACGGCGAAGGCGACGGCGAAGGCGAAGGCGATGGCTAAGGCGAAGGCGATGGCTCCGACTCCGGTGAAGGCTCCGGCGACGGCGACGGCGAAGGCGACGGCGAAGGCGAAGGCGACGGCTAAGGCTAATGCGAAGGCTCCAGCGACGGCTAAGGCTCCGGCGAAGGCGAAGGCTAAGGCTAAGGCGAAGGCGATGGCGAAGGCGACGGCTAAGGCTAATGCGATGGCGAAGGCTCCTAAACCAGCTGCTACTCCTTGGCGAATTATGACGAAGAAAAAGGCAATTAATACGATTAGGGCAGTCCAGCCGGCAATCTGATTGTTTAATTGGTAATTAAATATTAGTGACACCAAATAACCGTTGAAAGCCCATAATAATCCTGACAGTCCCGACAACAGCCACGAGACAAGGACTAGGAAAATTGCCCAACGGCGTTGCAGTCCAGCTTTGGCATGGCTGAAGTTTGCACCTGTTAAATTAGCATTAGTGAAATTTGCCCCTCGGATGTCGGCATAGCTAAAGTTCGCACCCGCAAGGTCTTGTCTACCTTTGAAGTTGCGTCCTCGGAGATTTTGACCGGAGAAATCTAAAGCCATGTTGCACTTTACAGAGGTGAGCAAATTTTACTACACGCTCACCCCTGTAAATTCAGGAATGGTTAGATATTTTTCATTAATGGAGTTAAAAGACTCGTTCACGAGTATAAAAGACTCGTTAACGGAGTTCAAAGACTCGTTCACGAGTATCAAAGACTCGTTGACGGAGTTCAAAGACTCGTTAACGGAGTTCAAAGACTCGTTAACGGAGTTCAAAGACTCGTTCACGAGTATCAAAGACTCGTTGACGGAGTTCAAAGACTCGTTGACGGAGTTCAAAGACTCGTTAACGGAGTTCAAAGACTCGTTAACGGAGTTCAAAGACTCGTTGACGGAGTAAATCTTAAGTAGGGTGCGTTATGGCTTCACTCTAGATAATTTAGATTATGCCTATTGTGCCTATCCCATTGCAGACGGGCACAAATTTTCTTTCTAACCTTCCCCATCCCCCAACATTTGAGGTACGTAAAAAGGCTTGCTCTAATTCCCTCCTTATTACTGTAATATCATGTCTGCCAAATTACCCATAATAAAAGAACCTTTCCCCACAGTCATACGGTGTACACACAAGTCGAATTACCCCCCTTAATCCCCCCTTGGAAAGGGGGGAAACAAGAGATTCTCATTCCCTCCCCTTTACAAGGGGAGGGTTAGGGTGGGGTAATTCGAGGATTGGTGACTGGTAGTGATTCGATAACTTGTGTGTACACCGTAGCTAATCTTCGGGGGGGGAAACAATAAATCTAGTTCCCTCCCCAATCTTCGCGGGGGAAAACAAGATTTCTTGTTCCCTCCCCTTTCCAAGGGGAGGGTTAGGGTGGGGTAAAACTGACGCTAAGGGGTTTAATAACTAATCAAGCGGACATAATATAAATACTCACCCCGCCAGCCGATACATAATCACTTTTCCTTTCCAATTTTCTTCCACAAATACCAGATACTCACCATTGGAACGCCGAAAAGCGCGGATACCGTAGGGGATATCAATCCAGCCACTTTCGCTACCAACTTCTGGGCCTGGTTTTAACTGTTGGACTTGCACTCCCGTCTTGGCATTATAGACATATACCTCTGCGGTTTTAACTGTCACCGCAAATACATGATCTCCCGCCACACTCATTGCAGCCGTAGACACTTCATGTTTGCCAGTGGTGTCGTAGGGAATTACAATCCGCCATTTGGGAGTACGATTACCTT
This sequence comes from Nostoc sp., assembly GCF_036917395.1. Taxonomy (GTDB): domain Bacteria; phylum Cyanobacteriota; class Cyanobacteriia; order Cyanobacteriales; family Nostocaceae; genus Nostoc. The sequence continues at coordinate 123,790 of NZ_JBALDI010000077.1, read as the reverse complement.
TACTCCAATTGTCAAAACGGGCAATCTCAGAACCGACAACTCCAGTATCGTCACCGAATGCAGGGTGATCTACTGTGAAGCCTGACAAATACATGGTATCTGTTTCGGGAAAATATTCGATCCGCCGCAAGTCGTTAAATATCTTGGGAGTAGTTTGCTTCTGCATCAAACTATAGTTGTAGATGGGGTTGCCTTTAGCATCTATTCCCTGTAAAGGATAGTGGCGAATGCCATCTTGGGTTCGCAAAGCTTTCCAAACATCTCCTTTGCTGTCTACCCACCATCCGCCGATATAGGGATAATCTTTGCTGGTATCATATTCGTTCTTTTCAAATTTGCCATTACCGTTGCGATCGCGCCAGATCCATTCCCCTTTTTCTGGTTGATGCGGTGGCCAATTCCCGGTGAGAAATGGTTTATCTCCGCTATTGGTACCGACAAACATTCCGGCTGGGATGGCAATTTTGCCATCTGTGGCTGGATTAAAACGATATATTTGCAGAAAGCTGCTATACATATCTGTGAGGTACAAAAACGGCTTCCCTTTGATGCGGCGAACAAAGGTTCCATCTGGCGATGTATGCAGACGTGGATCTTGAGGATATTTGAAACCATTTAAAGTGTAGGCTTTGTAAGTCCATTGCTTACCAGCAGGCTTACTGTAGTTCATCAGATAGTGTTCTTGTTTGGTGAATAAATCTACACCATCAGTTTTAGGATCGGCATCTGCATTATCGACGAATATCAATCCCAGCGATCGCCAGATTAGTTTTCCCGATGGCGAAAATTTCCGCAAATCTGTTCCTGATTTGTTGAAACCATCACTATTTATATAGATATTACCGGAAGTATCTGTACCGACTCCGGTAAGTCCGTAAAGTTTCAAATCTCGAACTTCACCAGCAACTCCTGCATAGATACCGCCTTTAGAGCCAAAACTACCCACCTGCACTGGCTGATCTTTGATATCATAAATCAACATTTGCTGACGTGGCCCATTCTCTGCCACTAACAGCTTACCTTGATGATCAATTGCGATCGCAGTTGGTTCAACGATATCTGCAATCTGTTGGGGCAATTGCTTTCCAGTTTGGGAATAATGGAGAATCTTCGCAGGATTACCACCATTTTTGCTTTGAATAATCCAGAGATTTTTTTGTGGAGCAATAGTTATTGCTCCCGGATTAGCAACGGTAAAGCTGCGGAGTTCCTTCATCGTATCAGTATTATAGACACGAATCTGATTAGCAGTAAAATCACTCACATACAACTCGCTTTCCACAGTTGCTAATCCAGTGATTTCACTTTTAGTGCTGGTAATTAACATACTTTTATCCCAGCCACGCCCATTGGGAAACGGCGCAGGTTTTCCCGACAAGTCATAGCGTCTAACGCAATGCCAAGTTGTTCCTTCAGGTGGGTAATCTTCATCTGTTTTGCCCCTCGAACCCTGAGTCATGGCAATGTAAATATATTTACTATTTGCTGTTACAGCTTTGCCACCGCCACGACTCCAGCCGTGAGTATCCCCAATAGCACCAATAACTTTACCATCTTTATATATGGCTGCCTCCATTCCCGCCTCATCCCAATGACTGTTTGTATAAACTGTGCCATCAGGGGTAACATACATTGCCTCAATATTGTTTTGTACCCGCAGGTTTCCACTGCCAAAAGTATTACCTATCCACGATGTTTTGTACGTGAGTGTGGGTGTTCCAGTTATCGCCCAGTCTGTTGTAATTCCAATGGTAGTAACAATTACTCCAGCAGTCAGACTGAGTAAAAAATTGAAAGTTTTATTTCTTTGTAAATATCTAATATTAGATAACTTTTTGATGTGCTGATTGAGGTGGTGACGAAGTTTTACTAACTGCGTCGCTAATTTGTTTTTCATATAAATTTTAAGCTTTTAATTATTTATATACAATCACTATTTATAAAATCCGCACAAAATCTAAGTTATTTAGTGACACAATATCTGATTAAATATCAATAATAAATAATCTAGACTACCAAAATCATATTCACATAAACTTTATCAAAATAACATTATTTTAGCAAATATATTCAGTAAGCTTTTCTATGTATTAATATTTACTTTAATCAAAACTAAAGCTGTAAATATTAATACATAATTCTTTATTCATGAATTAGCTGATATTGGTTATATCATTTCCCTGTCTACGACTCAGCTTGTTGACTTGCAGGAATCATCTATATTGTAGTCAGTGTTCTTTAGTTAATAAAAACACAGGTTTAAATTCATTGTTGACGTTCGCATATAAATAGTTTATAAATTGGTGTTCTAGAAAAAACTCTTATTTGTAATGTGTATTCGTAAATTCTAGTAATTCAGGTTGGGATATAACAAACACGCTATTAGGACAATTCATGAATTGTCCCTACTGTTTTAATATATTTATAGGAGACACATTGATGGAAGGTAATCAAGAAACAAGTTTTACTTCATCATCTGCATCTATTCTCACCCTCGGATTAGGCTGGTTTCCCAAAAGTCCTGGAGGATTAGAAAGGTATATTTATGAATTAACTCATAAATTAGCAGCAAATAAAGACGAAATTGAATTATGTGGAGTCGGTCTACCAGAGGCTGAAATAAATTCAACGATTAAGCTGACTAACTTGGCTTCTGTTGATAGTGCTATTTGGCAAAGATTATGGTCGATTCGCACTAACTTCCAAAAAACAAGAACAAGCAAACCAGATGCTATTAATTTGCACTTTGCATTATATAGCTTTCCTCTTTTAGATATTTTACCAAAGGGTGTACCAGTTACTTTTAACTTTCATGGGCCTTGGGCTTCTGAAAGTCAGCAAGAGGTAGTTAATAAAAATCTCAGTCTTTTGATCAAACACTGGCTAATAGAACAAAACACTTATAATCGCTGCGATCGCTTCATTGTTTTGAGCAAAGCATTTGGTAAAATTTTACATGATAAATATCAAGTACCGTGGAGCAAAATTAATATTATTCCTGGTGGAGTTGATATTAACTGGTTTCAACCAAACTTATCACCCCAGGAAGCTTGTACAAAGCTAGGCTGGCCTAGTAATCGCCGGATCATATTTACATCCCGCCGCTTAGTACATCGAACGGGAGTTGACAAATTATTACAGGCACTGGCTATAATTAAGCCCAGAATACCAGATGTTTGGCTAGCGATCGCAGGTCGTGGTCACATCCAAGCTGCACTACAACAACAGGCTAGAGAATTAGGACTAGACGATAACGTTAAATTTTTAGGTTTTCTCCCTGATCAGCAATTACCTATAGCTTACCAAGCTGCTGAATTGACTATTATGCCTAGTCAATCTTTTGAAGGGTTTGGATTAGTAATAATTGAGTCTCTAGCTTGTGGTACTCCTGTTTTATGTACCCCAGTTGGGGGAATGCCAGAAATTCTATCAGAATTTTCACCCGATTTCATTACTACTTCAACAGAAGCTTCAGCTATTGCTGAAAAATTAGAACAAGTGCTTTTGGGAAATATCCCCATACCTTCACGATCAGCCTGTCGCCAGTACGCCACCACACACTATGACTGGAATCAAATCGCCCAACAAGTACGGAATATTTTATTAGCTTAAACAAGTGATTGTAATAGATGTTAAAGGTGCTACGTGAGTCAAATTAGATAAATTAGAGGTTTTATGAGAATTCTTTTCTTAGACCAAAGCGGTAAACCAGGTGGTGCCGAATTATGTTTAATAGATATTGCTAAACCATATGGCGCTAGCGCTTTAGTAGGTTTATTTGCAGATGGCCCATTTAAAGATTTACTACAGCAAAATCATATCCCAGTAGAAGTTCTCGCAACTCAAGCAATCCAAGTTCACAAAGAAAGCAGTTTGGTACAAGGATTAAAGAGTCTGGGACAACTTGCACCTTTGATTACTAAGGTAGTTAAAAAAGCGCGTGAATACGATTTAATCTATGCTAATACCCAAAAAGCATTAGTTGTAGGAGCATTAGCAAGTTTTTTCAGTCGTCGCCCTCTAGTTTATCATTTACATGATATTCTTTCCACAGAACATTTTAGCCAAACTAATCTTCGTATTGCTGTTAACTTAGCTAATCGTTTTGCATCATTAATAATTGCTAATTCCCAAGCTAGTAAAACAGCGTTTTTGCAAGCAGGAGGACGCCCAGACATCATCGAAGTTGTCTATAACGGCTTTGATCCAAAAATTTATCAACCTGATGAGTCTGACATTAATAAATTACAGCAACAATTAGGATTGTCAGGAAAATTTGTAGTCGGACACTTTAGCCGTCTTGCTCCTTGGAAAGGGCAGCATATTTTAATTGATGCCCTTGGCAAATGTTCGCAAGAGGTGACAGCAATTTTAGTCGGTGATGCACTGTTTGGCGAACAAGATTACGTCCAAAAGTTATACCAACAAGTTGCTGAACTGGAACTAGAAAACCGCGTCAAATTCTTAGGATTTCGTTCAGATATTCCCCAGTTAATGGCAGCTTGTGACTTGGTGGCACATACCTCTACTTCCCCAGAACCCTTTGGTAGAGTGATTGTAGAGGCGATGCTATCTGGAAAACCTGTAGTTGCAGCAAAAGCTGGGGGTGTAATGGAATTAGTAGAACACGGACTTAATGGTTTTCTAGTGACACCAGGAGAACCCCAGGAACTTGCACAAGTAATTATCACCTGTCTTCAGGAGACGGAAATAACTGCAACTATTGCCAATAACGCCAGGACTACGGCTAGTCGGCGTTTTGACGTTGCAATTATTAATCAGCAAATTGCCCAACTGCTGTCTCACAGATTACAGCATTTTTCAGGTACTTAGACCACAGATGAGATGGGGAGTAGCGAGTGGTATAGTTCAATTACTTGAAAAGCGCTGTAAGTCCGCCGAAATAACAAATGAGTTCGCCGAAATAACAAATCTCTTGGCGTAGCCCGCCGCAGGCATCGCCATGATTGCAACAATTTAGCATCGCGCCAGCCTCCCCTGCCTGCCTTAACAGATAGATTTACTTAACTGAATTGTATTGCACCGTAGCCTACAAGGAGAGGGAACAAGAGTAAGATTTAGGAGCGGCCCACGGGCGGCGTACCACCCGCTACGAATGAAATAAACAAGTCAAATCCTCTTCCCTTCTGCCTTGTTTCTTGAAAGAGAGGTTAAAGTGTATTTCAGGATAACCCCAGATTTTAATCCGGGGTTTATGGATGTGATTACAAACCAACTAATTCACGAGATTCTAAATCAGAGAGTTGTTGAGCGATCGCTAATCTTGCTTCCAACTTAGCTACACTAAACTGGTTACGCAGATATTCCAAATGGGCGATCGCATTTGCTTTATCGAGAGTTAATCGAATTTGGGTGTCTATTGACTTTTGATATTCCTGATTCACAAGCAGCACCTCAAAACGACGAGCCTTGCGTTGAGCATCATTTTTCAAATCCATCTCAAAAGCGGCGGTGCGGTCTGCATTGCCTTCAAATCGGTTAACTTGGTGCTGCACTGCCATCAACTGAGAGTCTATTTCATTAGCCCGTTGGGCAGCTTGTGCGATTGCAGCTGGATAAAGACTCAGTTGCATCATTTAATAATTTTCCTCTCATGTCAAGAATCTAGTGTTTAAGCATAAGACCAACCCTGGAATCCATTTTCCAAAAGGCTGTCACAGAGTAGTTTTACACTTAACCAAGCTGGGTGGATGCTATATATCTATTATAGTCCAAATGTACTGAATTAGGGGAAAAAAGGCTATGTTTGAGGTGCAGATATAGCGATCGCTATCCACCAAAAACTTACAGTAACTTTACTGTATCCCAACAAAAATGAAGTTAAAATGAACTCTCAATAAATTTTCAATTAGAATCTGCTATTTGTATATAATGTTTGCTAAACAACTGTTTTGAGTTTAAGTATATTTTCATAACCCTCCAGAGTTTGAGAGGGTAATTCCCTAGAGATTTGGCTTTGAGAATCAATAGTTTTGGTTGAGTAGTCGCAAAACCCAATTCTATTTTGGGCAACGTACCTCACCAAATCCTGTGACTGATTTCTTGCACACTTGACACAGCGCTGTTTCCGGCAGTGTACTGGTTTTTAGTGGTTCCTAAAATACTCGAACCGCTACAAGTGCGAGTTTTTAGCGGCATCTTTTAATTCCCCAGAAAATGAGAAGAAAATTGGAGTAATCTCAATGTCTACATTTACCGTCACTAACACCAACAACAGCGGTACTGGTTCACTACAACAGGCAATACTAAATGCCAATGCTCTAACAGGAAAAGACATCATTAAATTTGGTGGGTTGTTTACTGATGCGATCGCTGATACCATCACCCTTGGTGGTAGTAGTCTAAGTATCACAGATGACCTGAAGATTGACGGTACAGGGGCGGACTTGCTCACTATTAATGGTAATAATGCTTCTCGTATTTTTGAGATAAGCAGTCATGCCACTGTTGAAATCAAAGGATTGACTATCACCAAGGGCAATAGTTATAGTGATAATTCTGAAATTCTGGGGGGTAGTGGCATTTACAATAAAGGCACCCTGACGTTAAGCAACGCCAGCATCAGTAGCAATAATGGAGACACAGGGGGCGGTATTTACAACACTGGCAGCCTTACGGTGAGCAACAGCACCATCAGTGAGAATACAGCGGGTTTCCGCGGCAGTGGCATCTACAATACTGGCACTCTGAAAGTGAGTAATAGCACGATCAGTGACAACACGGCAAGTTTCTATGCTGGCGGCATCTACAATGATGGTGGTACTCTCACAGTCAGCAATAGCACCATTAGTGGCAATAATGGAGGATCTTCTTACTACTCAGACGGCTTCGGCGGCGGCATCTACAATAGTGGCGGCACAGCGACCGTGAGTAACAGCACTATTAGTAACAATGGTGGAGGCAATGGAGGTGGCATCTACAATAGTGGCACTTTGTTGGTGAATAACACCACCATCAATGGCAACTCTATATTCGCTTTCGTTGGTCACAGCGACATCGGTGGCGGCATCTATAACAGTGGCATTGCAACAGTAACTAACAGCACCATCAGTGGCAATAAAGCACACTTTGGCGGTGGTATTTACAATAATGGTGGCACCTTAACGGTGAGCAACAGCACTATCACGCTTAATACCGCTTTCGGGGTCGAACTTATACATTATAGTGGTTACGAGTATGGCGATGGTGGCGGCATTTACAACTCTAACTCTGGCACCATCACAGTGAAAAACAGCATTGTCGCTGGCAACTTTGACACCCCCAACGACGATCCAGCTAATGCTGTCAACCTTGATCTAGTAGGTAAATTCATTAGCAACGGCTATAACCTCATCGGTAGCCTCGGTAGCAGTACAGGCTTTAATGCTAGCGAACAGTTAACTGTTGCCATCACAGAAGTTATCGATACTACCTTGCAAAATAACGGCGGCCCGGTTAAAACTCACGCCCTAGTCACGGGTAGCCCTGCCATCAACGGTGGCAAGAATGCAGACGTACCTCTTGATACCACAGATCAGGATGGTGACGGCAACATCACTGAACAAGTACCATTTGACCAACGTGGTTCTGGCTTCGTTCGCATCTCTGGCGGTAAGGTAGACATTGGTGCATTTGAGGCAAAAGTCAATGTCATCAATGGCAACTGTGGAAGCAATACTCTCAATGGTACTGCTGGCGATGACATTATCACTGGCTACCACGGGAAAGATACGATCACAGGTGGTGCAGGCGCAGACTCGTTCGTTTATACAAATATCCAGGATGCAGGTGATACGATCACTGACTTTAAAAAAAGTACTGACAAGATTATCCTACGGCAACTTTTCCAAAATTCTGGTTTAGCCAACCTGAATTTTGCCAGTGCGATCGCTGGCGGCTATTTGCGCTTCGAGACTAAGGGAACTAGTGCGATCGTTTTAATTGACCCAGATGGTTCATCTGGAAAAGGTCATGCTGTCAACTTTATTACCGTTAGCAATGTGTCTACCGCTGCTTTGAACAACGCCATTAATTTTGCCTTCTAAGATTACAGCAGAATTCAAGTATTTGAACCACATCTGTCGTAGGGGCGCAAGGCCTTGCGCCCCTACCGCGTGGTCTATTTACCTGAAAATAGCTGTAAGTCCGCTCATATACCCATGATTTCGTTAGCCGTCAGACTGAAGTCTGCGGCTACACGAAGTAAGCCTGCTTATACAGGCTAATTATTCTCTACTAAACTCTGCACTATAGCTCAAGCCGCTTCCCGCAGTTGTGGTTGTGAGGGCACACTCACCTCTGGAAATGAAAGCGAGAGTTGTTCTGCTTGAGGTACCGCCGCTTGCTGCAAAACTTGAACTTCGATATTCACGCTCACTAAATAACTGCCTGTATCAGCACCAACCGCTTCAGCAATTAATTTGGCAATGTCTGGACGTTTTGCAGTCAGCGGGTCACGTAAAATACACCGATCCCATTCATGCTTGGCAGTCGGATTGAGGTTGAGAATGTAATGCTTCATCATCGAACTAACCCTTGAATCCATCTTCCAGAAGGTTTTCACAAAACCGTTATGCATTTGGCTAGGCTTTGTGGACGCTATCTATATTATAGTATATTTGTACTAAATGGGGGCGATTCTGAGTGAGAAAGTAGAGAATATAGACCATTCATAGGAGCGTACGCTGTGCATTAACGATATTCCCGTGCTACAACCCATTGTTTTAATCCAGACGCGAATAATCTAAAGTGTGATGCCGTACCACTTCTCCTTTGGAGACGCTAGCGCGAACGTGGAAGCAAGCTACGCGTAGCGTCTCGTAGAGAAAGCAGGCAAAGCCAACGCCAAATTTATCTATTCCTTTCTTCTCTAATTTGGTAGCCTGTTTGAATCGCCAATCCCTAATCCGAAAAAATCTGTCCATAGGTAATTTCTAATACAAAGCTATTGCAATTAAGCTTATAAAGCAACACCTAATTTTTATATAAATCGCTATATGTTCGATACCTACATTATTGACCTATTTGTGATCGGTCTACTTTTGCTAATGGTCACATTAGGGTCAGGTTGGATTGCTCGCCTACCTCTTTCTTTTGCCCTTATCTACCTACTAGTTGGTATATTTCTAGGGCCTTACGGCTTAAAACTTGTTCAATTACGTCAAAATGAAGTTTTCAATGCTGAACTGCTGGAGAAAATAACAGAACTTGTAGTAATTATTTCTGTGTTTGGCTGCGGTTTAAGAATTATTCGTCCTCTAAAGTTGGGGGTTTGGGATATTACGGTGCGATTGATTGTATTTCTGATGCCAATTTCAATTTTTGCTCTGGCTGTTGTGGGTAAATTGTTTTTAGGGATGAATTGGGGAGAAGCGATTTTATTAGGAGCAATTCTTGCACCCACAGATCCAGTATTAGCATCAGAAGTACAACTGACCGATACAAATGACCAAGATGAATTGAGATTTGGTTTAACTTCTGAAGGTGGTTTAAATGATGCTTTAGCTTTTCCCTTCGTTTATTTTGGCATTCATGCATTAGAAAATGATAACTGGGGCAACTGGTTTAAACAGTGGATTGCAGTTGATTTAATTTGGGCGATCGCAGTTGGCATTATTATGGGAATTGTTGTTGCCAAATCTATAGTTTGGATTGAGCAAAAAATTCAAAAGCGCCGTGCTACCGATGAATTAATGGAAGATTTTGTTGCTATCAGCACAATTCTACTAACTTATTCTTTAACAGAAATGGTGAATGGCTATGGATTTTTGGCAGTATTTATTGCTGGGTTAGTTATCCAACGTAGTTACAGAAATCCGGAAAAGCCGCTAGCACAATTGGAATTTGTTGAGCAAATTGAAAAGCTGCTGGAAGTTGGAACCATTTTACTATTAGGTTCAATATTATTATTAAAACCAATACTCAATTATGGTGGGCAATCTTTGATAGTGATAATTTTATTATTCTTGATAATCAGACCTGTAGGAGTTTGGATTAGCACAATAGGTAAACGTCCTCTTGAATCACACCGTCGAACCATGCACCCAGGAACTCGGTTGTTATTTGGCTGGTTTGGTATTCGCGGTGTTGGTTCTTTATATTATCTTGCCTATGCGTTTGGTCATGGCTTAAAAGGTGAAGCAGGCGAACAAATTGCTTGGATAACTTACACTACTATTATTGCTTCTGTGATTATACATGGCATTAGTTCAACTCCATTAATGAAGTGGTATGAGCGCAATCTTGCAAATCAGAGAAAGACTACTCCTCCCGCCACAATAGATGAATTTGAGTAAAAGCAATTTTTGTAGAGTCGTTGTGAACAGTGCCCATCCTACTGCTTGGTCTAGTACAGTTTTTACTTCACTCCATACCTCTCTCCTTTTAGGAGAGAGGCCTTGAATCTTAATTTGCATCCCTTGTCGGGAAAGAGTTAGTGGTTAGGTCTATATTTCCTATTTACCTGTCACCTTTTCAATAACTTCTTTTGCTTTTTCACCGAAACTTTCTGGGGGATTTTGTTCTCTCTCAGCCTTCAAATTCCTTTCGTAAGCCTCCTCCATAGTAGTAAGGCTTCCTGCATCTTTTACTGCTTCTTCATAAGCTTCTTCTCGTTGTTCCTCTTGAACGCCAACACCTGGGTCAAATTCATTAGCGCGATTAATTTTTTCTTGAGAATTTGGTTTATATTCTGGAGGTACTAGCTTCAATTCTTCAAGAGTAGTTGCATAACTAGCTTGTTGAATGAAAATAAACGAACCTAACAAGCTGATGGAAATCATCAAGGCAAGAACCAAAAAGCTGGAACGTAACACTTGTTTTAAAGTTAATAGAATTTTTTGCATGAAAAAATCTCCTCTTTTTATTTTATGAGCCTTGGTCATGTATAAATATATTCAATATTTAAGGCTCACAGGCATCCTAAGTGTTTAAGTACAGTTCTTCCTTCTACCGCAGGGTATATTAATTTTTACCTATAGTTCAGTTAATGCTATCTGAACCTTTTAGGTTTTAGCACTACCTACATTTTTGTAATAGTCAAATTGTCGTGCTTACTGAGATCCTCTCCAGAAATAAATTTCAGCACCTTATAGCTAAAGTCCACTCAAGTGGACTGATATGATTGACAAAATTCCACATCCTGGTAAATGCGTAATTGGCTGGGGCTTAGAGGATGTCTGAAAAGTGTACCAAAGGTATAATTTGTCATTCTGTTCGTGCAGCGTTCCCGCAGGGTACGTAATAAAGTGGAGCGAGGAAGCGCAATTTACCGTGGGGTGATGAGATGCAACACTTGGCGATCGCTTCCAGCATGACGAGCAGACTATCGTTGCAACTGCTGGAACTTTCATGCATTTCACTAAGCGTCAATACCACGGTTATAAAAACATCGGGTCAAAGCCTGCCAAAATCCTAATGTGGGTGACACCAGCAGGGGGTGAGCAGTTTTTTGCAGAGGTAGGACAGCCTGTCAATTTACCATTGAATGAGCAAGAACGCAATCTTTTGGGAGTCATTAATCCCGCCGACCTCGAAAAAGCGATCGCACTTGCTTCAACAAAATATGATCTGCAATTTCAACAGTGATTGCAACACATGAATCAGTTCTAGGGACGTACTGCTGTACGTGCCCACCTATGTATCTGTATCTGATATTTGGTAAAATCAGATGAAATTTTCACTCGATATGCTTAACTCAAGCGTATTAAGCTATAACCAACTTTGATTAATTTTAATTCCTCGGCTTTGCATTACCTCTTCAAATAAATCTGTTGGTAGTGCTTCTTCCACAGCAAAAACACCTGGTTTCTTGAGTTTACCTTCTAGCAATAATTGGGCAATACTACCTGTGCCGCAACCAGAAGCCACCGCTGTATTTTCATGCACTACAGTTGAACAATAAACGGCGGTTTCACCATTTTTTTGCCCTGTAACTTCTGAACGAACTGCTACCCCAATTCCAGTAAAATTATTAGTGACATCTGTCATCGAATGGCTGACATGGGACAGAAATTCAATCATGTAACGACGCTGCATTAACCACTTGGGAAAAACGTGTGCCGCAATCCAAGTTAGGTGATTGTAAAAATCGGGAACAGAGCCAAACTTAGTAATTACAGTTTTTACTGATGGGAAAGCTTTGGGCAGTGTAAAGGTTTCTGGCATATCAAACCAGTAAACTCCGGTGCTTCCATAGGGAGGTGGAAACTCAACTAATTCTCTTTCACTGTAAGGCTTGATTAGCTGCCATTTTCCATCTATCCAAGTCTCAAAAGGATACTGCAACCCCAGAAAAGTTGTCCGCATCACTGTAATGCCAGCACCACCCGAACCCGAAACCAAATAACTTAAATGGATCTTTTCTGCTTGATCAAATTGTTCAACACCTTTACGTACCATGCTGTTAGAAATACCAGGAAAAATGCCAGTATTAATAATTGCTGTCACACCAGCAGCAGCAGCTTGTTCATTATACTTGAGAGCTTTGCTGGTATAGGAACGATGGTCGCTAACATCTACATAGTTAACGCCTAGAGCAATACAGGTTTCGAGAACATTAGTATCTCGATAGTGAAATGGGCCAGCACAATGGATGACTAAGTTAGAGTTTGCGATCGCATCTCGCAGCTTGTCAACTTCTGCCAAGTCCAATACTAAAAACTGCACTTGTCCTCCCGAAGACAAGCTAACAGCCTTCCCAAACTCCGCAGAACGTCCAGTAATCGTAATTTGTGCCTGCGTATGGGTAGCTAGATCCTGAGCAACAGTGCTACCAATCCGCCCTCGTCCACCAAGAATTAAAACGCTGTCTGTCATTACTCCAGATTAGCAATACTAATCTTATTTCACCAGTTTTCTGTACTGCTTGTCATCAGTTATAAGTATGACTTGCCTGCCAAGCAAGAAGGGCTTTTCAATTACTGGTAGTTAAGCAGTTTTTGTGCCTCAATTTGCCTGACTACCGTTAGCGCCGAATAACTCACCCCAGCAGTACCTTCGCCGGGATGGGTGGAGTCACCAACTAACCACAGATGCTGGATTGGTGTCCGATTAGCAAACCCAAAGGGGCCAAAGGTAGGTATTCTTTGACCAATGCCACCAACTATACCGCGATCGCGGGCTGTAAAATGGGCAAAGGTGCGCGGTGTTGCGGCTTCTTGATGAATAATCGTTTCTGGTTTGAGATAGAAGTATTGGGCAAGACGAGCGATCGCTTCTTGGGTAAACTTTTGTTTTAGTCCTTCATAATCTTCAGTCTGCCACCACTGTGCAGGATTGACAAATGAAGAAGCAATAATTGTGGCTTTACCATTTGGGGCGCGGCCGTCTCCAGGATGACTGACGGAAACAAATAGGGAATTATTCTCGCCAATCGGCCCATCAGCATCATACAGAAATTGTAGATGGGGAGGGCATCCAGGCGGAATCGCGCTGGCATCGACACCCAAATAAATCACAAACGCACTCGATGCTTGGGGCAGTTTTTCCACCCGGTTTTGATAACCAGATGGGGCTTGTTCTCCCAACAACTGCACCAAGTTTTGCACGGTGACGTTAGTAACTATGTGGTCGGCTGCTTCTGTCCAGACTTCGCCAGTTTTCTGATTTCTAATGACTACAGCAGTAGCTTTGCCATTCTCTACTTTGATTTCTTCTACAGTGTGGCGCATCAACAATTTGCCGCCATCTCTTTCTAAGGATTGTACCAGGCGATCGCTTAATACTTGCATACTTCCCTGGAGGTGAAACAATCCTTGGGGCAGTTGGGATACACTCAACGCTGTTGCAGCATAAAGTAATGCTGTGTTCTCTGCATCCACTTGGGAGTATAGCTTCAGTTGCAAATCTAAAAAAGTCCTCAGTCGTTGGTTATTTCCCAGTCCACATAACCGTAAAGCGTCTCCTACCGTAAACAAGGTGAAGGGTACGGTAATTAATGTACTGGGACGCACCGCTTGCGTTAGTTGCCACAAATCCCATAAATTACGTGGTGGTAGCACCGGATCGCGTCCTTGAAATTCCCAACTGGCATTAAATAAAGTTGCCATCAATTGCCAAAACGGTTCGCTACCAGGAAACTGTTTTTGTCGTTCCTCTTGCCATTTCTCTTGGTCGCGCCAGACATTAATCGGTGTGCTTTCCCCAGGTAAATAGACCGCACAAGCAGGATCACAAGGCGTTGCTTGGGGTAAATCTATTGACAATTCTGAGAAAATGCGGTGGTGAATTCCCCCTGGTTCCAACCCCGCCACCTGAGTTGCTCCCACATCGAAGGTAAATCCCTGCCGTTTAAACGTCGAAGCACAGCCTCCGGGTACGAGGGCCTGATCCAAAATTAAAACGCTGTAACCTCTATGAGCTAATAATGCTCCAGCAGTCAATCCACCTATTCCGGCACCGATAACGACAACACGAGAGTTACTTTTGTCAAGATAAATGCTGGACATTGATTAGTTTATTTAAAATTCTTAATACTTTTACTTATAATTTTACCTTAATCTCTAAGTTGAATGGGGTCGAAGGGTGCTGGTGTACACAAGTCATCGAATTACCCCCCTTAATCCCCCCTTATAAAGGGGGGAAACCGGAAAATCTGGTTCCCTCCCCTTTATAAGGGGAGGGTTAGGGTGGGGTAAATTTACGCCTAAATGCAAGTGAGTAGACTGTTTCAGACTTGTGTATACACGCCTTACTAAGGAGAGGGACAGGTTTTGCGTAGCATAACCTTTCTTAAGGTATCTCAGGGGTTACACGATAAATCTTAAATGGCCTCATCAATAATTTGTATATACACGGGGGTTAAGGAGGATCTAAAAGTGCCTAAATTCACAGCGAAACACTTTTTAAACAACCTCTTAATTTGACACGCTACCCTAAACCCAAAAAATTTGAAATCAACGGCAATATATTACTGCACTGTTCAACCAACTTTGTGGCACTGGGTAAACTAGAAATTGTCCCTTTTAAAATCTTTATAGCCGTTTTCGCCGCTTTTTGCATCGCCCCTTCTTGGGGACTTTTCCCCGCTTCTGCTAAAGCTTTCACTTGTTCTAATGCCTCAGCTTTATCTTCTTGCGGTAAGTTTTTATCAGCCTCAATCGCTGCTTGCAATTGCGTCAACAATTCCTTAATTCCCGGTTTCTCAGGTTCGGGAGACGCTGGTAACTGGTTGATGGTATTTTTAACCGTACCGCTAATATCACCTAAATTAATTGTTCCCGTTGCATTAAAATCTCTGCCGACATTAATATTGCGGCTGGCATCATTACTGTTAGTCATAGATATATTCCCTGCATTATCTCCAAATTGGAAGTTTTGAACATTACCACTTTGAGCCGCTAAAAATCTAACAATATTTGTCATTTCTGCACTTTTGCGGATTATCTCATCATATCGAGCTTGTGATAGTGCTTTATATTTTTCTACTTCTTGCAGCGCCAGTTGATACATTTGCTTCAAATCACTATGAATCTTTTCTTTATCAGCATCAATAGGCACTTTGATTCTAATAACAAATACGCCATATTTGTTCTCAATACTCTGGATAGCTAATTTTGTTTCTTCATTTTCGACTTGCACTTGTTGGAAAGCATTAACAAAAGCTTTCCAGTCGATGCCGTCGCGGAAAATTAAATCAACGGTATTTAAAACCTCTTCAAACAGCTTAGTAAATTCTCCTGGTTGAAATTCGCCACTACTGGGACGGCGTTCGCGGTCATCGGTTCCTAGCCTGGGATATTCTAAAAGATAGATAAAGCGACAATCTACGTTATATAACTTGGTTGTACTGTCAATATTCCATGCTTCTATAAAAGCACCAGTCATGTGAGCACTGGTAAAATTAGTATATATAGCTTGAGTAATAGTTAGGTTTGCCCATTCTAAACAAGCTCCCTCAAAGGTGACTGCAATAATATCAGCACCTTTAAGATTAGCCTTATTCAGGTCTGCATCTTTCAGATTTGCACCTCTCAGATTAGCACCAGCATAAGATTTTCCCCTACCATTGCAGGTAACAAGCAAGTTGAGAACAGCGCGGTTAGCTAGTATAGTGTCGTCTACTCTGGCAAAGTCTAGTTTTTTGGCTTCATAAAAACGAGTAAGTGTTAGGTTTGCTTTTCTAAAGTCTGTGTTTTCGAGAATTGCACCAGTAAAATCAGCATTAATCAAGTTAGCACCATAAAAACTTGTGCCACCTGTAGCAGCAAAGGTATTAACAACTGAATCAAACCAAGCGTCTTGGTCATCTCTACCTTGAATCCTCCACCCAATAAAGATATTAAATAATATGAAGGCAAAGCCCAAGAGTAGAGCAAAACCCAAGGCTAAACCTCTGGGTGATGTTCTAATCACAGGAAAGGCTTTAGGAAAGGCAACAAATAAAGTAAGAAATACGGGTGGAATAAGGATAAGAGTGACGGCTATAACTCCTAAACCTGCTATTAAATTTTTGCGAAGAGTGACAATACAAAAAACTGCTACAACAATAATGCAGACTGAACCAATGAAGAGGCTTCCAGTGTATCTAGTGTCAAAAATAGATGCTGCTGATAAACCAACACTGATTGAATAAATCGCTCCTTCTGCTAGTAGCACTAATGCGACTATGAGCAACATAATTACCCAATGAAGCTGTAGTCCAGCTTTAGCACCTGTAAAGTCAGCATTTTTGAGAATTGCGTTGGTAAAATTTGCCCCTCTAATATCCGCCTTGCTAAAGTTGGCTCCAGTCAAGTTTTGACCTTTAAAAGAGCGACCTCGGAGATTTTGATCTGCGTAGTCTGGCGGCATAATTGCGTCAGCAAGAGGTTTTTAATGAGATTTTATACAACTTTACTCTGTAATATTCAGTATTTAGGCAAAATCAAGAAAATATAAAAATTTTGGATGCAAGACGTGGTGTTAGTGCATAACTGTGCGACCTTACCTTTAAATGCTTGAGGTTTCATAAGCAATACTTAAGTTTTTATCACATTATTTAAGCTATAATTATCAATATTGCAACTGTAGCGGTCTACCTCGTGACGGGAGCGGTTCCCTAACTTATAGGAGCGGTCTACCTCGTGACGGGAGCGGTTCCCGAACTTATGGGAGCGGTCTACCTCGTGACGGGAGCGGTATCTCTCATGATTTCCAGGCAAAACAAAGTATGCGCCATCAAGTTGTGCTTGCCAACTTAGTGTTTTGTCTGAATTTAGCCGAATCACTCTCTGGTTCTAAATACAAAGCAAACAACTCACTCAAAACTTTTTCCCCAGCAATTTCTCCACGGCTGGTAAATCGTTCTACCTGTACAATATTACATCACGATGTGTAGGGGCACGGCACTGCCGTGCCCTTACGGGTGTACCTCACGTAAACGAGAACTGGTATATGAACAATCAACTATATGAACAAGATTTTAATCTGTGGCGAGAAAGCATTATTGAGCAGATTAAACAACATCCTTTACCAAATTGGCGTGAGATTATTGTATGTTTATTACTACAATTACTATTGATGCTAGATAATGGGAAGGCTTTGACATTTTCTTCCCAATCTAGCCCAGATAAACAGAACTAACACTTATGCGAACTCATTATTGCGGCGAACTCCGAAGAGAACATATTGGAGAAACAGTTACCTTTTACGGATGGGTAGACCGTCGCCGCGATCACGGTGGTGTGATATTTTTAGATTTACGCGATCGCTCTGGAATTGTCCAAATCGTCAGCGATCCGCAACGCACCCCAGACTCATACGAACAGGCGAACGCCCTACGAAATGAATATGTTGTCGAAATCACTGGTAGGGTAACGCACCGTCCCGAAGAATCCCTGAATCCCCGCATCCCAACAGGCGAGGTAGAAATCTACGCCGATAAAATTCAACTCCTCAATGCTGTCCGTAAACAGTTACCTTTCCAAGTTTCCGTAGCTGACACCGAGACAGTGCGGGAAGACTTGCGGCTGAAATATCGTTATTTGGATTTGCGACGCGAACGGATGGCACAAAACTTGCAACTGCGTCATCAAATTGTCAAAGCGATGCGTCGTTATCTGGAAGATTTGGAAGGTTTTATCGAAGTTGAAACCCCAATACTTACTCGTTCTACCCCAGAAGGGGCGCGGGATTATGTTCTACCTAGTCGCGTCAATCCTGGTGAGTGGTATGCTTTGCCGCAATCACCCCAGCTATTTAAACAATTGCTGATGGTATCCGGTTTGGACAGATATTATCAGATTGCCCGTTGCTTTCGTGATGAAGATTTACGCGCTGACAGACAACCGGAATTTACCCAGTTGGATATGGAAATGAGCTTCATGTCCCAAGAAGAAATTATCGAACTAAACGAGAAGTTAGTTTGTCATATCTTCAAAACAGTTAAAGGAATTGAGTTACAGCGCCCTTTTCCCCGTCTCACTTATGTCCAAGGGATGGAACGCTACGGTAGTGATAAACCAGATACCCGCTATGATTTGGAATTAGTTGACGTCTCAGATATTGTCAAAGACTCTAGCTTCAAAGTCTTTCGAGACACCGTTAACAATGGTGGGATCGTCAAAATCCTCCCCATTCCCAACGGTAACGATGTAATTTCTAATGTCCGCATTAAACCAGGCGGTGACTTATTTAAAGAAGCCAGCGAAGCTGGTGCGAAAGGTTTAGCTTACATCCGCGTCAGGGATGATGGCGAAATTGACACCATTGGCGCGATTAAAGACAACCTCAGCGACGAACAAAAACGAGAAATTTTACGCCGCACAGATGCAAAAGCTGGACATTTGCTGTTGTTTGGGGCTGGTGATGCTGCTACAGTTAATAAGACATTAGATAGATTACGGCAAGCGATCGCAAGAGAATTTGAGTTAATTGATCCAGAAAAAATCAACTTGCTGTGGATTACAGATTTCCCGATGTTCGAGTGGAATGCTGACGAAAAGCGTCTAGAAGCACTACACCACCCATTTACAGCACCGCATCCTGATGATTTGAGCGACTTAAAAACTGCACGCGCCCAAGCTTACGACTTGGTACTCAACGGTGTGGAAGTTGGCGGCGGAAGTCTGCGGATTTATCAGCGAGAAATTCAACAGCAGGTGTTTGAAGCAATCGGTTTATCTCCTGAAGAAGCACAAAGTAAATTTGGCTTTCTCTTAGAAGCATTTGAATATGGTACACCGCCGCATGGTGGCATCGCCTACGGTTTAGATCGTTTGGTGATGTTGTTAGCTAGAGAAGAATCCATTCGAGATGTAATTGCTTTTCCGAAGACACAACAAGCGCGTTGTTTATTAACAGATGCACCTTCGAGTGTAGATGCTAAACAGTTGAAAGAATTGCATGTTGCTTCGACTTATAAATCAAAGTCTTAGTGAACTAGGGAATTGTCTAAATAGGGTGGGCAATGCCCACCAATTAAATGAATTGAAAGGGCAAAGATAATGAATAATATACCTCTTTGCCCACAGTCATAACTTGTTTCAAAATTTGTAGATGACAACAAACAAACTCAAAGCCTTAGAGCTTTTTGCTGGGATCGGTGGCTTTCGCCTGGGTATGGCAAATGCAAATATTCAAACAGTATGGGCGAATGATATCAACGAACTTTGCTGTAAAGTTTATGAAAGTAATTTTGGCAAAGACTCTATTGTTTTAGGCGATATCAACGAAATCTCCATCTTAGATATTCCCAATCATGATATTTTAACTGCTGGCTTCCCTTGTCAACCTTTTAGTCCTGCTGGTAAAAAACTTGGCGTGAGAGATATAGTTAGGGGAACATTATTTGAGCGCATTATAGAAATATTAGACCAGAAGCAGCCAAAATATTTTTTTTGGAAAATGTCAAAAGACTTTTGACAATGGAAAACGGCTATCATTTTAGATTAATTTTAAATGCACTTTCTGAATTAGATTATTTTATCGAATGGCGAATAATTAGTCCCTTGAGCTTTGGTATCCCTCAAAATCGAGATAGAGTTTTTATCTTTGGCACAAAATTCAACTCAACAGATATAACACCTAATACTTTAGAAAAGCTATCAGTTTTTTTAACTAAGGAAAATAATATTTTACTGCCAAACCTTGATGCTCCATTGGTAAAATACATGTTGCCAATTATGACGATGAAAAGGAAAAACGATAATTGGGGAATTGCCTATAAAAATCAGATCTTAACTCAAAATATTTCATCTTTGCCTAATATCAAGCCGAAAAAGAGGCTACAGGATATTCTTCAGGATGAGTCAATGGTGGATACCCAGTTTAATTTTACTGCCGATACGCTGGAGCGGATTAAGCAAAGTAAGCCTGTAAATCGTTATTGTAATGGAGTTGAAATTTTGTATAACCAAGACGGAGGCGCGAGACTTGGCTATACCATATTCGGAACTAATGGCATTGCATCAACATTGACTGCCTCAACATCAAGGCATTATGAACGCTACCAAGTAGGTGATAAATTTCGACGTTTAACTAATATTGAATATGCCAGACTGATGGGTTTTCCTGATGATTGGTGTCAAGTTGCCAGAATTTACGATCAATACGCATTATTTGGGAATGCTATTGTACCAGCTTGTGTAGAGTGGGTGTGCAAAAGAATTGGTCAAACAAACTTTGAATTGAGTAAATCTGGTTGGCAACAATTAACTTTGGCTATTTAAAAAATGGAAGTGCTAACCTTATCTTCCTTGAAAACTGCTGCACGAGATTTTTGTGTTGTACTTAGTGCAACACCGATTCCTAATTTGTACGGGATTACAGATGGCAAAGCAGTAGGAACATATGTTGAGTTTACTTTTAATCAATATTTGTCTACAAAGTATGAATACATCCTTGGTAGTGCTGCTTTAGGGATTGATTTTCCTGGATTAGAAGTTGATTTAAAAGTGACATCAATTCGTCAGCCACAATCTTCTTGCCCCTTTCGGAATGCCAGCCAAAAGGTGTATGGATTGGGCTATCATCTACTGATATTGGCATATGAAAAGATTGATGAGCATAGCTCTCGCACTGCTAATTTAAAATTTCAGAATATTGTTTTTGTATCAAGAGAAAGAACTGGAGATTATCAAACAACCTACGGTTTAAGAGAAATCCTACGCCGTAATGGCAACAAAGAAGATGTAATAGCATTTTTAGAGGAACGCAACTTTCCATTAGATGAAATTGGGCGTGAGATACTTGCAGAAAGAATTTTGCAGCAACCGCCAGAAATTGGCTACCTGACAATTTATAATGCACTACAGTGGCGGTTGCAATACAGTAGGATTATCCAGGTAGCAATTACGACGACAACAGTAGGTGTAGAAAATCTACTGCTAGGGTGAAGAGAATTGATGCTGCTGCCACAATAGAATTAAGCTGCTACTCTCAGAATTCCTTATGAGTGAATCTATCATCTTGACAGACGTTGGCTTATTACCAGAAGATTTGTTACCAGATGTTAGTCATCTGGTGACAGAGGACGATGAACCCTTGGATAATTTGCCATCTGAAAAACAACAACGCCTACTGACAGAAACCCTTTACAGTTCTTGGAACGGCGCAAGTAATGCCCAAGGGTTTCTCGTAGCCGCCAATGTGGGGTTATTTACCACTGGTAAGCAACCGCCGATTGTGCCAGATGTATTTTTGAGCCTGGATGTACAGGTAGCTGAAAACTGGTGGGAAAAAAGACATCGCTCTTATTTCTTTTGGGAGTTTGGCAAACCGCCAGAGGTAGTGATTGAAATTGTTTCAAATCGAGAAGGCAATGAAACAGGACGAAAATTATTAGAGTACGCCAGGATGCGGATAATGTATTACATTATCTTTGACCCAACTCGGCAACTTGGTGGTGAAGTTCTACAGATGTACGAGTTGCGTGGGCGACAATATATAGCTACAAGCGAGCAATGGCTGACTGAAGTTGAGCTAGGTTTATGTTTGTGGGAAGGCGTATATGAAGGTAAGCGAGATGTTTGGTTGCGGTGGTGTGACGCTGAAGGTAATGTGATTCCTACTGGTGCAGAACGAGCCGAACAAGAACGCTTACGAGCCGAACTTGAGCGAGAAGCCAAAGAAACTGCCTTGCAACGGGTTGAACGCTTGGCAGCACAGTTACGAGCTTTGGGTGTTGAGCCAGAAGTATGAGGATGGAGAGTGGTGTAGTCCAACTAATTGAAAAACGCTGTAAGAGCGCAATTACCAGAGAAACCCCCCTAAAAACAAAAAAAACCCGCCGTAGCGGGTTACACAACAAACTAAGAACATTGAAAACTTGATTTAGCTGGAATACCTCATCTCAGCTTCCAGTTGACGAATCAGTTGTTCGTCGCCTTTTGCTCTGGCTACTTGCAAGCGATGCTCTAGGCTTCTTTGAATATTCTCTCTGTGAGCTTCTTGTGCTTTCCTGGCCCTTTGTAGTCTACTTTGATTCATAGTAATTACCCTCTTTAGCTTTTTATTTTATGTCTTGTATTCTTAACATAACACATATTTTGTAGCTGTTGTTACAGAAAATTCTGTTTTAATATAGATTTTAGCAAAAAGATGTCTAAAAACCAAATATATCAACAACCACTCGTAACTTTACTGAGCGATTTCGGCGATCGCGATGTTTACGTAGGCATAATCAAGGGAGTCATCGCCCAACTCAACCCCAGACTGACGGTGATAGACTTAACGCACCAAATTCCGCCGCAAGACATAGCCGCAGCCAGGTTTTGCTTGATGAATGCTTATCCCTATTTCCCAGTTGGGACAGTGCATCTGGCAGTAGTAGATCCGGGTGTGGGAAGCAAGCGACGAGCGATCGCAGTAGAATTTGCTCAAGGGTTTCTAGTAGGCCCAGATAATGGTATCTTCAGTGGGGTACTTAGTCAAAGTCCTGCGATCGCAGCCGTTGAACTCACAAATCTTAACTATTGGCGAACTCCTCAACCAAGCAAGACTTTTCACGGTAGAGATATCTTTGCACCAGTGGCAGCTAATCTTGCCAGTGGTGTTTCCCTCAAACAGCTAGGACAAGAAATTGAGCCAGCAAGTTTGGTAAAGCTAGATATAGGCGAGTGCAAGCAGACAACCACTGGCATAGTGGGTTGCATTCAATATATTGACAATTTTGGCAACTTAGTGAGTAACATTGCAGGGAGTTACGTACAAGGTAAAACTTGGTGTGTGCAAGCCGCCCTTTTGAGTATACCTGGCTGTGAAACTTACAGTGATGTCAACGTAGGAGAGATAATAGCTTTAGTTGGCAGTCATGGCTGGGTAGAAATTGCCATTAATAGCGGCAATGCTCATTCACAGTTACAGTTAGATTTGCAAGAAACGCTTCAAGTTGTGCTAACTTAAATACCGCACCTTGTGAGTGCCGCATCAAGAGAAACATTAAAGTTATATCCTCTTTCCAGAGTTGGTAGATGTCCTTACGAAACATTCACCCTTGATTTTGATTTGTAACGCTAATTCAGCAGTTAATACTCAAGAAAAAAAAGCTAATTAACCCAAGTTGCGGGTTATCAGGCAGAGGAATGCTTTTCACCCCAAGGTTCGTGTGATTAATGCTAAGTTAATTTAAAATCACATCCACCCCCCAACTTCCGCGTCAGTTAAAGGTTTCTCTAACTTGGTATATTCTGCCTGAGCAGCCCGCAACACATGTTTCAATTGAATGACTTGTGCAGGCATAGCAGCAGCTGCTTCCTGTAGCGCTTGCTGTAAATATTCTTGGTTTTTCTCCTCTGGTTGATTTTGCTCCCTTGCCGTGTGATTTTCCAAAATACCACACACCAACGCTAGGGCTGCTGATAGATAGCGGTAGTTTGCCTCATTCCAATTATGATTAATTGTCGTAGCATTCATAGAATTGTCACCTGTGGCGAATCATATTCTCCAGACTGATTCTTGTGCAGTGGACTTTGTGCCCCATCTACCTGCGCCCGGACAATATAAGTTCCTGGTTTAACATTTTTGACAGGAATAGTGATTGCATCAGTATCTTCGGTACGTGATGCAACCAAAAAAGAGTAAGCTATCGGACTATCACCTGACACTTCATTGAGTAGCAAAACTACCCGCTGTGCCTTACCAACTTTGGGCTGGAATTTAACGGTAATTTCTGCTATGCGTAAATTGTCGCCGCTATTTTCCACTTGAGTGACGAATGCTGTAATTGTTGGATGCAGGACAAAAGCCGCAACGTTTGATTCAACTAGATGATCCGTTTGCCCTGCATTGCCCATTGTTAGATGTACAACTTGGACACTCTGCACACTTGCGTATAAATTTGGCGGGACTAATAGGCTAATCTGTGTTTCTTTGACTTCCTGAGGTACTATTAATGTCTCCGTATTACCCAAACGAACTTGTGTGATCTTACCGCGTAACCGCTTACCACGAATTACTAATGTTGTGCCTGCAACAATTATTTGATCAGTCTTTGCCGGAGCCATAACTTGCTCTATATTCGGTTGAGACAAGGGCATCATGTAAAAACTTTCAGAGTTCTTGTCATTGCTACTGTCAATCAATACCATTGACGCCAGATAGGTAGCTGAAGGTCGATAGTGCGTTTGGAAAGCAGACCATAACTTAGAAGTTTCTTCCATGTTAAAAAACTCTGGAGTCAGTTTTATCTGCCCAATTTCTTCAGCTAAATCAGATACAGATACACCTGCCATAGCTTGCGAAAAAGCACTTGAGGTATTGGTTGTAGATGCATTTATCAGAGTATTCTTAATAATATCAGATGTAATAACTGATGTTTTGTGTAATAAATGCATTGCATAGCCTAGTAAAAGCTCCGTCTGAAAATCCTTGGCTCCGTAAGCTGTTATTAAGTAATGAAGGTCAAGAGCTAGTGGTGGAGTCAAAGAGCGCGGTTTTCCATTAATCTGTGAGTGCTTGCTCCGAAATTCCTGAGATACCCAATCGACATTGCGATTCTGCGTCACTTGATAGAGAAAAAGGTTGAGTTGAGCACGTGCGTCAGCTTCAACTGAAATTCGATCAGGCGGTAGAGCAGTTACAATTACATCACCAACACTAGCAGTGATCGGATCACTGACTAAACCATTTTCCAGCAAGACTTTTAGTACTGCTGTCACGGCGGCTATAGAGAGCACATTACTCATTCTCATTCCTCATGGCAATAGCACGTATCAATCATGTATGTCAGAGCAAATTGACAAAATATATTTTGCAAAACTTCAAATATTCTGTAACGGAGACTATCTGCACGCCATACAAAAGCACATTAATAACTACTAGTCTGTCAAGCTTGACTTGCTAGGTTCGTAGTTTGCGTTTTAGTGATAAACTGCAAACTACGAACAATCCCACCTCTCAATTACTTCTTGATCCACTACTACTTCTCAGCAGATAAGCAGATAAAAAGAACCTTAATTCGATGACTAGAGTCTGCTATAGCTCAAAATGATTAAAAAAGAGTCACGCTGACGACCCTCGTCGAATTTGCGTTAAGTTAAGATCAGGAACAAATTTCAACTGTCATCAGTCTTAATTTTAAACATTTTATCAAATTGCTAGCATTACTTTTATATTTATCTAAGTATAATTAAAAATATTGGTAGTATAAAATAAGAATATTTATTTAGTTTACGAAGCAAGCACTTATATTTGTAATACTAGTACTATCTCTGACTAAAGCTAACACTTTAAAGTAACTAGGATGGGTTGCCCAGATGAAATCCCCACCTTCTTCAAATTCTTGGATTGGTCGTTTCGTAGGTGATAATCAGCGATATCGTTTAGACCGACGGTTAGGCGGGGGTGGCATGGGAGAAGTCTTCCTGGCAACAGACACCCGTGTAGGTCAGCAGGTAGCGTTGAAGTTGCTCAAAGATACGCTGGTGGCATCACAAGAAATGAGAAAGCGCTTTGAGCGTGAGGTGGCAGTTTGTGCTGCTTTGCAAAGTGACCATATTGTTAAGATTAGTGACTGTGGAGTCACCCCGGAAGGTTTTCCATTTTACGTAATGGAATATTTGCGGGGGCAAACGCTCGGACAACTACTGCTGCGTGAAAAGCGGCTATCTGTTGAGCGGACGGTGAAGATTATGACGCAAGTTTGCAAGGGTCTACAGCTTGCCCATCAAGGAGTTACTCTCCGACGGGATGGCGGAAAAACCACTGAACATATTCAGGTAATTCATCGTGACCTGAAACCAGACAATATATTTTTAGTGCCTACAGATTTGGGAGAGTGGGTAAAGGTTTTGGATTTTGGTGTTGCCAAAATTCGGAGTGAATCTTTAGAAAATTCCAACATTACAAATATAACTAGTACATTTATCGGGACATTTCGTTACGCACCTCCTGAACAAATCCAAAGTGATAAAAACCTGGACGCTAAAGGCGATATTTACAGCTTAGGGATTATCCTTTATGAAATGCTGAGTGCAGCCGACCCATTTGGAATCAGCATTAAAGGTAGTCATATCAGTGAAGCTTCTTGGGTATTAGCTCATGCTTATGAGCCACCGAAACCACTGCGATCGCAACCAGGGTGTGAGAATTTACCCGTACAAATAGAAGCAGTGGTGATGAAATGCCTCCAGAAGAACCCAGCTAACCGATTTGCAACAGTAGAAGAACTGAATCAGGCTTTGCAAGCTGCTGCCAAATTTGTCACAGGAACTACTGTACCGGAACAGATTACTGGGCAATCGCAACCTCGCTACAATCAAGGTTCAAATCACGAAACTGTTCCGAGACAATCGAACGACGACACCATTATTCGTCCTCCATCTGCACACAATCAAGATTCAAATAACGAAACTGTTCCGAGACAATCGAACGACGACACCATTATTCGTCCTCCATCTGAGTACAATCAAGGTTCAAATCACGAGACTGTTCCGAGACAATCGAACGACGACACCATTATTCGTCCTCCATCTGCACACAATCAAGATTCAAATAACGAAACCGTTCCGAGACAGTTTAACCCGATTGAGCAAAACCAACCTGAGTCAAGCGTTCCTCCCCTTCAGGCTGGGTACAATCAAGGTTCAAATAACGAAACCATTCCGAGACAGTTTAACCCAGTTGAGCAAAATCAACAGAGTCCTGTGAATAATCCGAACGCTAGCAAACCGGATGTAACGTTGTATCAACCGCGACCTGCGTCTAATCAAGGTGGGCAACAAGTGCCACCAGATAAGACGTTGTTTCAACAACGACCCGCATCTAATCAAGGTGGGCAACAAGTGCCACCAGATAAGACGTTGTTTCAACCGCGACCTGCATCTAATCAAGGCGGGCAGCAAGTGCCGCCAGATAAGACGTTGTATCAACCGCGACCTGCATCTAATCAAGGCAGACCACAAATGCCGCCCGATGTGACGTTGTATCAACCACGACCTGCATCTAATCAAGGCAGACCACAAGTGCGAACGGATGACACTATTTACCAACCAAAGCTAAATGAGGAGTTAGCTAGGAGAATTACTCCCAATTTCTTGCGAATCCTGGGAGTGGTCTTAGCCATTGGGCTGACTTTAGGATTAGTAACCTATATATATACTCAATTTCAATCTCGTAAACAGCCAAGCAACCAGCAAGGTTTACCTAATAACGAACGGATTCAGAACTAATTAGCTAATTAGCAATGAACTACCCCGCTCATCTAAGAAGATGGGCGAGGTTTCTGACGCATCCTAAACGGCTAGTACAGCGCGGCGGAAATAAACAACCCATTTCAAATCAAAGAAACGTTTACACTGTATTTCTATTGACTTTTGACTTCCGCCTTGCGGTACTAGTTGCTTAAACCCACCGCATGGGTAGAAGCAGAGCTATCCGATTCTGCCTCAAGACTAGCGGCAGAGCCGCAATTGAAGAGCATTTCCAGCCAGAGGCTGGAAACGAGGTTTTAAAAGGGTTTGAGCTTAAGTTGACACCAATGAATCACGCTGGCTCCCCAACACACTGGCTCGTCTACACGAGGCAAAACCCACCTCTGTGAGTTTCAAGCCGTGAATTTTTCCTTAATCCGCGCAGGCTAACTACCCTGCGAGAAGGCTTTGACTAGCTTTGTATAGCCAGTGCGATGGTCGGGAAGCGAACCGCCTTCTCTACGAGACGCTTTGCGTAGCTTGCTTCCACGTTCGCGCTAGCGTCTCCGAAGGAGAAGTGGTACGGCATCGCAATCCGGTTCTGTTAAGATTTCCCCGCCTACGGCAATCCCTTAAATAAGGGGGTAAAAGAATGTTGCAAACGACATTTATTAACTATATTCATCCCAAGCCACGGGAAAGGAATAATCTGAAAACGCCGAGAAATTCTGATTGTTGCTACGGGTTTCTTCATCCAGAACTTTGATAACTTTGTTATAAATGTCTTGTGCCTGCTGCGGGGAATCACCGATGCTGGTTAATCCCAACTTGCCAAACTGCGAAAGACAACCTATAAGATGAAACACTGTGCCTGTTTCACTACAGCTGTCAAAGTGCAATCTGTGTTCAGCGATGATATCCATCAAATTATTCGGTAATAATCCCTGATAGCGCTCTTTTTGGAGATTATCAGTGGCGATGTAGTATTTTGGACGACCTTGCTGAGTATAAAATAAACCCGTGGAAAGGTCATAGCGACCGTTTGTTAATAATTTCAAGGTCATGAATGGATGAGTAGTGCCGCCTTTACGCAGGTTAATTTCGATCGCCTGAATATCCCACTCTTTGTTACCCTTGTCAACGGCGATAAAATCTAATCCAAATCGCTCCAAAGTACCTTTCTCTGCTAGTTTTCTGCCAACTTGTAATCCCAATTGCTGTAATTGCAACCGATAGCTTTCATCAGCCGGGAAGCGACAACCAAGATAAATCTGACCGTCTGGGCCTCCGAGAATTTGGTCGTGGGTTGAAAGGATTTCCACTTCGCCATTGGGTGTGATCCTTCCTTGGACGCTGGGCGATCGCTTAATTTCCCCTTCCACAAATGCTTCAGCAAGCGCCCCCAACTCAGGCATTTTTCCGGAAAAACTATCCCAAGTCTCTTGTTTTGCTTGAAAGCGCATTGTTGAGAAGCGATCGCTAATTGCTGCTACCCTTTGGGCCCGAGTCCCTTTGCCTGGTGCTACATTCTCAATTGGTCTAAAGTCTAGCAGCGCATTCCCTTCTCCAGAAATGCCTTCGTTGAGTTTCACCACTACCCGTTTTAATGTTGGTTGGCGTTCCCACAAATCACTAGTAGCTTCTGCCAAATCTGTGTGGTTCCAAACTTTTTCGGTGCCATCTGGATAAGGTAGTCCACTTTCGGCAAAGATTTGCCGACTGCCACTTTTTGTCCCCCAAATCTGTAAATCTGGTGCAGCAGCATACAGTGGTACACCTAATTTTACAGACAATTCGCCTTCCCACTGCGTAGAGTTGTAGCAGATCATAAACGATTTGTCTAGCCTCAAAGCTTGATGAATTCGCTCTAGCAGGCGGGGGCGTTCTAAAATCTTTTGGCTCAGAGGCTTAAGGGAGGAATCGTAAGTAGAAAGTAGCAGCAAGCGATTGCGAGCATGAGAAAAGGGAATTCCTGGCAAAAGTTGCAAGTAATAATCAATGATACTAGGATGCAGTGGTACTGATGTTACATAGATCAGCCGAGTCCGGGGATTCTGCAACCGGATCAAGGAAAATAGTAATCTTTCTTCATAATGCTCGCAGCCTTCGATCTTTTGGAGTTCGCCCTGGTCGATACTCAAAGAGGGAATAATTAAAATATCTGCTTCACTATTGTCAAATAGCTCGCTCGTTTCCCAGCGATCGCGTAGAGTTAATTGTAAGTTGCGAAACTTTTCAACTTGTTCTAACTCGGAAATATTTTCTATTGCCATAACCCCTGCCCTCAAATGATTTCAATGTAGCGCACCATGCAGGCTTTTGGATTATTAGTTTCAGGACTAGTCGTCAGATACTTTTGTAAGGAGTTTAGTCTGCAAGAAGATAGCTATGCAGATATCAGCCAAAATAAATATTAAGATTAATACAAATCGATGACATAATTGTAGGTATTTTTGCAAATAGGAAGTGAGAAAGTATAAAATTTTATTTTCATTGAAATCTTTATTTTCATTTATCGAAAATGGCACGATTCTTAAGCCGATAGAGATGATTATAAACTAATTAAATACCTCTCATTTATTTAATTAATTCTCAGTCTTAAGGTTGAGTAAACTTCCGTCTTTTTACCTCTAAGGAGCGATAAATTAGAGCAATATAATAGTAAACTTGAAAGCAGGGGAAAACTAGAAATCCTTCATCAGACTTCATCAGATGAAAGTTGTGTACTTATTTTTCGTTATCAGCTTCATAGCGTGGATAAACTGTGAAGATAAATGATGTAAGCCGTGTCTAGTTGCGAGCAATAAGTACGTTTGGCAACTATTAAGGTGTATAAACGCCTAAAATTGCAAATGGCATGTGGGAGCCAAAGCAAAAAACAAACCTTGGATCGAAAATTCTATCCAAGGTTTACTTTTGGAATGAAAATTGCTGGAATGAGTGAAACAAGGAGAACACGGGGAATAACCAATGCCCCATGCCCAATTCAATATTCAATATTCAATTACCAAGACAAAACCTATGCCTAAATCAAAAGAGAAAAAATTACAACCGCCACAGGAACAACAAACACCAGGTGTTGAATCAGAAATGACACCAAAACCCAAAGCAGATGATGAGCAGTATCGGGGTAGTGGCAAGTTAAAAGATAAAGTAGCATTAATTACGGGTGCAGATAGTGGTATTGGTCGTGCTGTAGCGATCGCATTTGCTAAAGAAGGTGCAGATGTGGCGATCCTTTACCTGAATGAACATGACGATGCCAAAGAGACAAAACATTTGGTAGAAAAACAAGGGCGTCGTGCAGTAACTATCGCAGGCGATATTGGCGATGAAACTTTTTGTCAGCAAGCTATACAACAAACAGTTGGTGAGTTTGGTAAACTCGATATTCTGATCAACAACGCCGCAGAACAACATCCTCAAGAAAGTATTGAGGAAATCACCAAAGAGCAACTAGAGCGCACTTTCCGTACTAACATATTCTCGATGTTTTTCATGACTAAAGCTGCACTCAAGCATTTACAAGCAGGTAGTTCTATCATCAACACTACATCGGTAACAGCTTATAAAGGTAACCCACAACTACTAGATTATTCTTCCACAAAAGGTGCGATCGTTGCCTTTACTCGTTCTTTATCACAAAATTTGATATCAAAGAATATTCGCGTTAATGCTGTTGCACCAGGCCCAATTTGGACACCTTTAATTCCCTCAACTTTCCCCAAGGATAAAGTTGAAACTTTTGGTAAACAAGTACCAATGGAACGAGCCGGACAACCAGAAGAAGTTGCTCCTAGCTACGTATTTTTAGCCTCTGATGATAGTTCTTATATCTCTGGACAAGTTTTACATGTCAATGGTGGAGAAGTTGTCAATGGCTAATTCAAGAGGGAGTAGGGATCGGGAAGTAGGGAGTAGGGATTTTAATTAGGGAGTAGGGAGTAGGGAGTAGAGAGTAGGGGGAAGAATGGGGAATAATAATTACTGCGTAATGACAATTCTTAGGATGGGGAATATATCTTACTCCCTACTCCCTCACCCCTACTCCCTACTCCCTACTCCCTCGTTAAGTTTTATGTCTCGTACTACGTATCTCGACATAATTCTTTTATTATAGGGGGCTTTAGACCCTAAAATGCAAGTTTTTAAAACACTACTCCCTACTCCCTACTCCCTGTTTTGTAAAATAGTTATGAGTTATGAGTTAGGAATCAGAAACGATATATTTTTAATTTAGAACTCTTAACTTTTAACTTTTAACTCCTAACTATAAACTCTTAACTCCACCCTAATTGTCTTCCATTGGAGGGATGAGTCAATATGGAAATATTGATAATCTGTCTAGCAGTAAACATTTAAGAAATAATAACGACGTCTATGGCATCTCCTACACCCCTGCATGGCACGGAACTAGTAGATTGTGCTAGAGCAAATGCCAAGGAAGGAATTGAAACTGCTGCTTATCAATGTGGCTATGGTCAGGACCTCAACAAATTTGCACGAGAACTGAGACAAGCTTGTGAAGAAATGAATTTACAAGTGAACGAACTCAGCGGATTGATTACTGACCAGGATGCGATATTACAATTGGGTACTGGCGAAATTGTTGCTCCAGATACGGAATCAGAATTGTAAAAGTTAGGAGTCAGCAGTGAGGAGTTAGGAGTGAGGAGTTTTGAATTAAAAAAATATTTAACTCATAACTCATAATTCATAAATTTAAAATTACCCGCGCCAAATTGAAGTAAATCAAAACGCCAACAACATCAACTGCTGTGGTGATAAATGGTGCTGACATTAATGCCGGATCTAAACGAAGGTAGCGAAATAGAAACGGCAATGCTGAACCAGAAATAGAAGCTAAAATAGAAATCGCTACCAGACTAACGCCTACAGCGATCGCTACTTCTAATCGTCCTTGGAGATAATAAGCCCAGACAGTAGCGATCGTACCTAACATTCCTCCCAATAATACCCCAGCGATCGCCTCCCGGCCGATTACCTGCAATACGCCAAGCGATCGGATTTCATCGGTATTCATCCCGCGAATCACGACTGTGGAAGATTGGGCACCCACATTACCACCAGTACCAGTCAGCAACGGCATAAACGCTGTCAGTGTCACCACTTTTGCTAACAAATCTTCTTGCGACTTAATAATTGTTCCTGTGATGGTATTGGTTACAAGTAAGACCAATAACCACACAACCCGCTTCCGAGCAATTTCCAGTAAATTCATCTGAAAATAATTATCGCCCCCCGACTGCACACCACCCAAGGCATAGATATCCTCGGTGGTTTCCTGTTGCAGAATATCAATCACATCATCCACGGTAACAATACCTACTAGACCCTGTTCCCGATCTACCACAGGCACAGCCAGAAAGTCATATCTTTGGATTAATCTTGCAACTTCTTCCTGGTCTGTATCAGTGTGGACAAACACCACATCACGGGTCATAATTTCGCCAATAATTTGCTCAGGCTCAGACGTGACCAACTCCCGTAACGAGACAATTCCGGTTAAGCGCCTTTCTGCATCAGTGACATAAAGATAATAAATCATCTCACTGGCATTAGCAAAGTTGCGAATTCGCTCTAGGGCTTGAGATCCTGTAAAGTTTTCTTTCAGCGAGATTAACTCTAGCGTCATGATTCGCCCAGCAGTATCAGCTTCATAACCCAATAGTTGGGCTGTAGCTTGACGTTCTGCTGGACTGAGTTGTTCTAGCAGGCGATTGACGACTTTTGCTGGTAATTCATCAAATAACCTAGCTCGGTCATCTGGCGACATTTGATCGACAATATCGCGGACTTCCTGGCTTTTAAGTTCCTCGATTAACCGTTCTTGAACACTGTAGTCGAGATATTCATAAACTTTGATCGCCTCATCCTTAAAAAGCAAGCGAAAAGCCAAAGCGTGCATTGCTTTTGGTAAACCCTCAATCGCTTCGGCAATATCCGCAGGCTGCACAGGTACGAGAATAGCTTTTGCTCCCTGCAAGTCTCCCGCTTCTAGGAGCATTTGCAGCTGAGTCCGCACTAAATCTCGCAATTCCCTGCGTGAGAGATTCTGGATGGTAGAGCTTAAATTGTTTGTCTCAGTCAAAGTCCACTTTCCTCAGCCAGTTTGAACAAGGTTGCTGCCCCTAGTCTAGGGGAAAGTGGGAATGTACAACCTCAAACTTGTAATTTTTCCGACTTTGAGTAAATTGAAACCTTTTATAACTTAACGAAATAATCAGGGTTTCGGACGCTGGTATAGTTCACCTACAACAGGGTGAGGAGAAAAGTACAATCATCGAGTAATTCCAGCAGATTGTATTCTCTAACTTAAATGCACGATTGGTGAGGCTTTTGCAAAACTTTTCGCTCCACTGACTTTAGGTTAGTAGTATACCTCTGCTGGGTCTTGTAACAAAGATATGAATTTCAGTTAATATCAAGCAAAGATAAATAATATTTTTTCAAATCTTTAAAAAGTTTTTTCTTTATACAACTTTTATACAACTTTTATATAACTTTTATATAACTTTTATTTATCTGGATAAAAAACATGGGATTATTCGATAGGTTGACAAGTTTATTTAAAGATCATCAAAAATTTGATATTCCTTTAAAAAGGTATATATTAATGTGAATTTTTAAATAAAGTTTCACAAAAAAGATAGACATAACACTGTGATTTAGTGTCAAATGTGTAGTTGATTAATCCAAAAACAATACTTAAACTAAAATATGTAAATTTATCATTTTTAACTACTTAAGTATGTATCTGCCCTGATTGGGCGTTGCTTCACTCAAACTTAATGCACCTGCATATCAGTAAAATTAGAAGCTTTCAATAATGGTGATTTATAATTTTTGTTTGATTAAATTCACCAAATTGAATTTATATGTATCAAAAACTCAGAAATTTGTCGAAAGAAAACAAAGATTCATAAGGACTAATACGCCCTTCAAGTAATCTCTAGTATTTTTTGTCATACACAATTTTCCTATATATCTGCTTTCCGAGAAGATATAGGAAAATATATCACGTCATGCTTTTTTATTTTTATGTTGAGCTAAATAGGCAGCACAGTAGTAAAGCAGATGAGGGAAGGAGGATATATCAAAGGAATAATTTGTATCAGCAATTAAGTGAAATCGGATCAGCATTCATTAATAAATATATTAATAGGCTAATAAAGATTAGCTTATCAATATGTTTAAACCTAGCAGTATTACGTATTTTTACCTTGAAAACATTAAATATAAAACTAATCCTAAAGCCTTGATTATGGCGTTAGTTTTAGCTCTATTGTGAGGCATATATCTCAATGAATTCACAGAATAAACAGTTGTCAACATCTGTAAGTCCAACAATTGCTGCTCCATCATCTGGTCTAGATAAGGCACAACTCAGTATTTCCGGGTCTAGCAGCAGCGTGCTCTCTCAAGGAGATGGACTCAAAGCACAATACTATGACAACAAAGACTTCACCAACCTGAAGGTAACTCGCACAGATCCGACGGTGAACTTTAACTGGGGCCAAGGTTCTCCAAATCCATCCATAGGTGCTGATACCTTCTCAGCACGTTGGACAGGTCAGGTGGAAGCCAAGTACAGCGAGACTTACAAGTTCTACACCACTGCTGATGATGGTGTGCGACTGTGGGTCAATGGTCAGCAAATCATCAATCAGTTTGTCAATCAATCTGCCACAGAATCTAGTGGCTCGATCGCACTGGTTGCAGGTCAGAAGTACGATATTAAACTTGAGTACTACGAAAATACCAGCTATGCCGTTTCCAAACTGGCTTGGTCAAGCTCCTCTCAGACCAAGGAAATCATTCCCCAGTCCCAACTGTATAGTAATGTCAACACACCTGCTAATGGCAACGGACTCCAAGCCGAGTACTACGACAACAAAGACTTCACCAACCTGAAGGTAACTCGCACAGATCCGACGGTGAACTTTAACTGGGGCCAAGGTTCTCCAAATCCATCCATAGGTGCTGATACCTTCTCAGCACGTTGGACAGGTCAGGTGGAAGCCAAGTACAGCGAGACTTACAAGTTCTACACCACTGCTGATGATGGTGTGCGACTGTGGGTCAATGGTCAGCAAATCATCAATCAGTTTGTCAATCAATCTGCCACAGAATCTAGTGGCTCGATCGCACTGGTTGCAGGTCAGAAGTACGATATTAAACTTGAGTACTACGAAAATACCAGCTATGCCGTTTCCAAACTGGCTTGGTCAAGTTCCTCTCAGACCAAGGAAATCATTCCTCAGTCCCAACTGTATTCACCAGTCCTTCAGTCCACTATCACCTTAGGATCATCTTCCACGACTGTGAACGAAGGCAGTGGTAGTGTTACCATAAATTTGCTGAGAACTGGTGATTTAAGCAGCACTTCTTCAATCAAGTATGCAACCATAGCTGGTAGTGCTAAAGCAGGAATTGACTACGGAAGTGAAGGCACCGAAAGCGCTGGAACACTTATTTTTGCGGCGGGACAAAGCAGCAGACAGATATCCATTCCGATCAATGACGATTCATTAGCAGAACCAGATGAAACTTTTAATTTTGTGATTGATCAGCCAGGGGGGGCAACACTAGGACTCCAAAGAACTATCGGAATTACGATTCAAGATAACGATAGCTCTAGCCTCGATTTCACTCAGCCAGTAGTTAATGAGGATGCAAGTACTGCTACGGTGACAGTTACACGGGGTAATGCCTTGGGGGCTGCTAGTCTGGACTACATAACTGTGGATGGGACTGCTAAAGCTGGATCTGACTACAAGGCTGTATCTGGAACCTTAGCCTTTGCAGCAGGACAAGCCAGTAAGAATATTCTTATCCCCATTATTAATGACACCGTTGGGGAGCAAAATGAAGCGTTTACTTTGAAGTTCAGTAAGGCAGTTGGAGTGCAACTAAATACTCAACAGACAACTGTCACTATTATCGATAATGACCCTGGGAACTTTGCTTTCGATACGGTAGCTTCTGGTTTGACTCAACCCACAGCTTTTGACTGGACATCTGACGGTAAGCGGATGTTCATTGCCCAGAAAGATGGGGTAGTGCGAGTTTTGAACAACGGCACCTTATTATCAACACCATTTATTGATATTTCTGGACAAGTTAATGATACGCGCGATCGCGGTTTGTTAGGCATTGCCGTACATCCAGATTTTGGCAAAAATCCAAATGGCAACAATTATGTTTACCTCTTGTATACCTACGATCCACCAGAAACCAATCCAAACAATTCTAAGAACAATCCCAACAGCACATTGGACAATGCCGATCAGAATGGGAATCGGACTGCACAGCTAATTCGGGTGACAGCTGACCCCAAGACTAATTACACTACTGCTATTGCTGGCAGCCAAGTTGTGCTGCTGGGTACTAATGCCACTTGGGATAATATCAGCCACCCAGATGGAAATAGTACAAATGTCTCACTTGGCTTCGCACCATCAGGAATTATCAACAAAGATACTGGTAAGCGGTTTACCAGCTTGCAGGATTATCTCAATAATCTCGATAAAGTCGAAAATGTCCAGAATTTTATAGCCAACGATAGTGAATCTCACTCAGTTGATTCTGTGCACTTTGGTACTGATGGTTCTCTGTTTGTGAGCGTAGGAGATGGCACTTCCTACAATGGGATAGACCCCCGAGCAATTCGCGTTCAGGATGTGAATAGTCTGTCTGGCAAGATCCTGCGGATTGATGCGATTACTGGTAAAGGCTTATCAAGTAATCCTTTCTACAACGGTGACCCCAATAGCAATCGTTCCAAAGTTTATGACTTAGGTTTGCGTAACCCC
This sequence comes from Nostoc sp., assembly GCF_036917395.1. GTDB lineage: Bacteria > Cyanobacteriota > Cyanobacteriia > Cyanobacteriales > Nostocaceae > Nostoc. Next base: position 86,406 of record NZ_JBALDI010000077.1, on the reverse strand, counting down.
TTCCGTTTCACAATTGATAAAAAGACTAATACCCCTGTTATTGGTGATGTTGGCTACTATCTTTACGAAGAGGTCAATGTCGGAAAACCAGGAGCTAACTTTGGCTGGCCATTCTTTGAAGGTGGCCTTGATGCGAATAATAATATCGTCAGCCTGAAACAACCAAACTATGATGACCTAGATGCAGCGAAAGCCTTCTATAGTAGTGGCAAAACTGTTACAGCACCAGTTTACACCTACAAGCATTTTAGTTCTAATTCGATTGTTTTGGGTGACTTTTACACAGGCAATACTTTTCCCTCAATCTATCAAGGTGCGTTATTCGTTGGTGATTTCAGTCAAGGAACTATCGATGCTTTGACATTCGATAGTCAGGGCAAATTTGTCTCAGTTAAGCGGTTTGCTACCCTGACAGAAAAACAAGGAGTGGCTGTACAAATCACTACTGGACAGGATGGCAATCTGTATTACGCAGACATCGCCAACGGCAATATTGATCGCTTCCGACCTGTTTAAAGATCACATATCACATAACAGTGAACAGTCAGATGACTGTTCACTGATTTTGGTCAAGATAACTTTGTCAAAAATCCCAACAATTTTTTGGTATTTGATGTTAGGAGTGTATGACGATAAGCATCAGCTGCTTTTTTAATAGCTTCGGCTTGAGTGGGATAAGGATGAATTACACTGCTTAACTTACTCAAACCGATCTTATTCACAATTGCCGTAGTTACAACTGATATCATCTCACCCGCGTGACTGGCGACAATAGTTGCACCGATAATTTCATCAGACCGCTTTTTATGGTGGATTTTGAGAAATCCTGACTCTTCACCATCTGCGATCGCTCGGTCTATACTACTAAAGGGTATCTTAATTGTCGTCACCTCAATCCCCAACTTCTGCGCCTCGTGTTCGGAAAACCCTACATGGGCAATTTCTGGATCAGTATAAGTTACCCAAGGCATTACCAGACTACTAAGTTTGGAGCGTCCTAAGCCAAAGGGAGAAAACAGCGTATTTTTAATCACAATCCGCGCCGCTGCATCGGCAGCATGGGTAAACTTCCAGTTCATACAGATATCACCAGCTGCATAAATTTTAGGATTGGTCGTCTGGAGATAATCGTTTACCTTCACACCTTGGCGCTGATCATATTTTACCCCCACTGCTTCTAAATTCAGACCTTCCACATTTGGCGATCGCCCCGCACATACTAAAATTTCATCTACTGTCACCGAATCTCGATGACCATTGGAGGAAAAGTAAAGCCGTTTCCCCTGAGTAACTGTTACCACTTCTTCCAACTTGGAATTTAGTACCACGCGAATTCCTTCGCTAATCAAAACGTTTTGGAGAATTTCAGCAGCCTCAACGTCTTCTTTATTCAGAAGATGAGAACCGCTATGGAAAAGTACCACCTCAGAACCCAAACGCCGGAAAGCTTGCGCCAATTCGCAACCAATGGGGCCGCCACCAATCACCGCCAAACGTTCCGGTCGTTGAATCAGGGAAAAAACCGTCTCATTAGTTAGATAACCCGCCTTTTCAATTCCCGGAATCGACAGTTGTGCAGCTCTAGTGCCAGTAGCAATTACAGCTTTTTTAAACCGGAAGGTTTTGTCGCCAACTTCCACGGAATTTTTACTTGCAAATCGACCGCTACCCAAAAAGACATCAACACCCAAGAATGAGAAGCGTTCCGCCGAGTCGTTATGGCTGATACTAGCCCTTATCCGCCGCATCCTTGCCATGACTTTGGGAAAATCAACATCAATATTATTATATTGGGGAATATTAACTCCCAAGTCTTTAGCATCCCAAATTTCGCCAACAACGCGAGCAGACCGAATAATAGTTTTAGATGGTACGCAACCAACATTTAAGTAATCCCCACCCATGAGATGCTTTTCAATTAACGCCACTTTTAAACCCAAATCCAGACCTGCCGCCTCTGCTGCCACCACTAATCCCGCCGTACCAGCACCAATTACTACCAAGTCGTAAACATCTGCTGGTTGAGGATTAACCCAATTTGGCGGATGGACATGAGACACCAATTTTTGGTTATACTCATCCATTGGGCGAACTGTGACTCTCTCTAAATCTGAATTGGACATTGGTGGAACCTCATTTGAGAATTAAAAATGCTCAAGTCAACGCCTTTGCGGTATTCAAAATTAAGAATCCCGATAAATTTAGGCGGCTCAATCTTTTATTTTTAATGGTTGTTTAACAACGAATACAGCCTTTGAACTGTTTTGTCCGTCTGGAATTGACAGATTCTATTGAAGTTTTCGTGTATAAAGGTTTCAGCAATGGATAATTTATCTTTAAGTGATTAGATATTGGTGTAGAGACGCGTTAAAAGCGGCACGAAGTGTAATTTCGTGTCTTTAGAAGGTTTTTGAAATCACGTAAAATCATTTTCCTCGCTGAATTCAGCAACGCCTGAATTTTTAATTGCTACTTACTTCCTTGTTCATTTGCACAGCCCGACCGGGAGACAATGAGATAACTTTGACACTTAATGACTGAGCAATTTCTCCTGTGCTATCTTCTGAGCCAGCATCTACTATAGCAGTCCTAAATCATTTGTAAAAATAAATTAACCGCAGAGGCACAGAGGAGGGCAGTTGCATGGGCGGGTTTCCCGACTTGAGCAAACTGCCCGTAGCGCAGAGAGAGGAATTGGAGATTTTCACGACTCATTTAGGATTGCTATATGATTACTTCTATATCTTTACTGGGTTGAGTAGTTGCGTTGGCGTAGCCCACCGTAGGTATCGCTTCTTGATATTCCCCGCTTCACTGAGTACCGGAATAATATAAATTTTGGCAGCAGCAATATTCTGACTCATGATTGCTGAGTTTTCTTTTCCAGTTGGTCAGGAAATGAACACTCTACCGTTACCTTAAGATTGCTCTCAGCCGTGCCTTTAGTTACGTAAGGTATACCTGCTTCACCGCCAACTTTGATCCCAAATTCAAGAGTGACTTTATTAATATTAGCAATAGGAATTTTCTTAAAAGCATTGAGTGTATAAACAGTGTAAGCCCGAATTGTGCCTTCAATTGCTTGGAAATTTTGCACTATCTGTTTTTGTGCAACATCAGCATCCCATCCCTTATCAATTAGTGCTTCTTCCTCTCCCTGTGGGGATTCGATGCTAACTGGTGGTACATCTACATTATCTGTGGCTTCAATGTAAATAATCGTGCCATCTTCTAACTGGATAGGTGTGAGTTGAGTCATGGGTAAATCTTGGATAAAAGAATTGCGTGTAAGGTAGCACAGCCGTAGTAACCTACAAATTTTTACGGAAAATGCGGTAAATTTCTTGTAGAAGCTAGGAAATAATTGGGCACAACTATCATAGGGCTTTCCAGGATGAGTCGAGACGCTTTGGTGGTGGGAATTAATACGTATGACCGCTTAAAATGTCTCAACGCACCAGCTGCGGATGCTGAAGCGATCGCTCAAATCTTACAACAACATGGGGAATTTCAGGTAACGCGGCTCCCAGCAGTCAAAGATAAGGAAAATGAGACGGTTCGCATTGGTAAGCAAACCAAAGTTGCTTTAACTCAGCTAGAAAAAGCCATAGTCCAATTATTTAAACCAGATGGGAAGCCGCCAGATACAGCGCTACTGTATTTTTCTGGTCATGGATTGCGGAAAAATTTAGGAATTCAGGAAGGGTTTTTAGCAACGAGTGAAGTTAACCCCGATGCGGGTAATTGGGGATTATCTCTACAATGGCTGCGGCGACTGCTGCAAGAAAGTGAAGTCAGACAACAAATTGTGATTTTGGATTGCTGCTATAGCGGGGAAGTGCTAAATTTTGCAGAGGCAGATCCAGGCGATCGCGGTAAAGGCAGAGACAGGTGTTTTATTGCGGCTTCTCGTGGTTTTGAAGTAGCTTTTGAAGAGATTAACAGCCAACACAGCGTCCTAACTGCCGCACTGCTCAAAGGTTTGGAACCAAAACAAGACCGTTGGGTGAGTAACTACACCTTAGTAGACTTGCTCAATCAAGAACATCACCCCTTCCCCCAGCGTCCCATTTTTGCTAACTCTGGTGAAGCAATTAATCTCACCCGCAAATGGAATTCCTCTCCTATTAACCCCACAGTACAAATATCAGCTATTTGTCCTTACAAAGGGTTGTCTTATTTTGATTGCACAGAAGCAGATGCCAACTTATTTTATGGCAGAACAGCGTTAACCGACGAATTATTAGAAAAAGTGCGATCGGGTAATTTCTTAGCTGTCTTGGGAGCATCAGGAAGTGGTAAATCTAGTGTTGTGAGAGCGGGTTTACTTTATCAATTAAAGTTAAGACGCAGGTTATCGCGTAGTGAAACTTGGCAGTTAAAAATATTTCGACCAGGGATTAACCCCTTACAAAATTTAGCACTGGCATTTGTAGAATCAGAATTATCAGATATCGAACGCGCATCACAATTAGCAAAAGCTGAAGAATTAATTGCTAGAGGCGCAATTGGTTTAGGACAGTTGATTACTGCTGCACAAACTCAACGCGTAGTGCTAGTGGTAGACCAATTTGAGGAAGCTTTTACTCAATGTCAAGACATTACAAAACGACAGCAGTTTTTTGAATGTGTGCTAGGTGCTTTGCAGCGTGATGACAATAAACTTTGCCTAGTAATCACAATGCGGGCTGATTTTTTGGGCAAATGTCTGGAACAAGAGTATGGCGGACTAGCTAAGAAAATTCAAGAGTATTTAGTAACAGTAACACCGATGAATCGGGAGGAATTAGAAACAGCAATTATCAAACCTGCTGAACAGGTGAACTTAGCAGTAGAACCGGAATTAGTTTCTCAAATGATTGCAGATGTAGAAGATTCACCGGGGAGTTTACCGTTGTTGCAGTACACGCTGACAGAACTATGGCAGCAAAGAACTGAAGAACGGTTAACCTTGACTACGTATAGCAAACTAGGTGGAGTCAGGGGAACCCTGCAAACACGCGCTACAGAAGTTTATGAGTCATTATCACTTGAAGAACAGCAAGCAACAAAGCGGATTTTTTTAGAATTAACGCAGTTAGGAGAAGGAACAGAAGACACACGCAGACAGGTTGTGCAACGAGATTTAGTTACTTCCCAGCATCCAGAAGCTTTAATTAATAGAATAATTCAACGGTTAGCTGATGAGAAGCTAGTTGTCACCAGTACCTTATCTAATCAAATTGCTGTGGTAGATGTGGCACATGAAGCACTGATTCGCCATTGGTTGCTATTACGCAAATGGATTGAGGAAAGTCGGGATATATTGCGACAACAGCGAAAAATTGAAGCGGCAGCTATTGAATGGCGAGATAGGCGAAGGGTTAAGGATTATCTGTTTCAGGGGAAGCGGTTGAGAGAGGTAGAAGATTTTCAGCAGCAACAAACTGAGAACTTAAGATTATCTGACTTAGCTATTGAGTTTATTCAAGCAAGTGTCAGACAAAGACGGAATAATCGCTTTCGGTCAATTGCTGTTTTTTTAATTATCCCGCTGGGTTTATCAGTATATGTCGGCATAGTTATTGAGAAACAGATTAGGATAAACCAACTTTGGCAAACTGTTGATACTGCTAAAGGAAAGAAGGATAGTCAGGCAAGAATTCAAGCATTTGAAAAACTAGTCGAAGCTGGCGAGAATCTAGTTAGTAAAGATTTCAGCGGTGCCAACTTCAGGAATGCCGACCTCAGGAATGCCAAGCTCAGCACTGCCGACCTCAGCCGTGCCGACCTCAGCAGTGCCAAGCTAGCTCAGCAGTGCCGACCTCAGCTATGCCATCCTCAGCAGTGCCGACCTCAGCAGTGCCAACCTCAGCAGTGCCGACCTCAGCTATGCCAACCTCAGCGGTGCCAACCTCAGCAGTGCCAGCCTCAGCGGTGCCGACCTCAGCAGTGCCAGCCTCAGCGGTGCCGACCTCAGCAGTGCCGACCTCAGCGGTGCCAAACTCAGCGGTGCCGACCTCAGCGGTGCCAAACTCTTCTGTGCCAAATTCTTCTGTGCCGACCTCAGCTATGCCATCCTCAGCGGTGCCGACCTCGGCGGTGCCGACCTCAGCAGCGCTAACCTCAGCAGTGCCAACCTCAGCAGCGCCAATCTCAGCCGTGCCAACCTCAGCAGCGCTAACCTCAGTGAAACCAATCTCAGCCGTGCCAACCTCAGCAGCGCTAACCTCAGCAGTGCCAACCTCAGCAGCGCTAACCTCAGTGAAGCCAATCTCAGCAACGCTAACCTCAAAGATGCTATTTACACTCATAAAACTAAGTTTCCTGAGAATTTCGAGCCTACTAAGCAACAAATGCACTTAATTGCTCCTAATGCCGACCTCAGGAGTGCCTCCCTCAAAGGTGCCGACCTCAGCAGTGCCGACCTCAGCAGTGCCGACCTCAGCGATGCCTCCCTCAAAGGTGCCTCCCTCAGCAGTGCCGACCTCAAAGGTGCCTCCCTCAGCAGTGCCGACCTCAAAGGTGCCTCCCTCAGCAGTGCCGACCTCAGCTATGCCTCCCTCAAAGGTGCCTCCCTCAGCAGTGCCTCCCTCAGCAGTGCCTTCCTCAAAGGTGCCTCCCTTAGCAGTGCCGACCTCAGCGATGCCGACCTCAGCAGTGCCTTCCTCAGCCTTGCCGACCTCAGCAGTGCCGACCTCAGCTATGCCGACCTCAGCAGTGCCGACCTCAGCTATGCCGACCTCAGCCTTGCCGACCTCAGCGATGCCGACCTCAGCGGTGCCGACCTCAGCTATGCCAAAAACCTTAATCCTGAGCAAGTTCAATCTGCTAAAAATTGGGATAAGGCAAAATACGAAAACGATTTTCGTGCCAAGCTCGGTTTACCACCAGAACCAGCTAAGTGAATACTTTGGGGTTGCGTTTTTACTTCTAACCAATCCTGCAATGCAACTTTTTGCAAACTTTTTCTACATTATTATTCGACTAAAAGTAGTTGTTTTGCGGTCTTCTTTGCGTCTATGAGCAAAACAAAAAAATTTATTTGTCAGAGCGAGTAAAGTTCACAAGACTTAGAGATTGCTTTGCTCACAATGAGTTTTTATAATTGAGCGATCGCAGCAAACAAAAATGAACCTTGAAGTCGGTTTGAGGAACCTTAAAGTTAGTTTGAGGAACCTTGAAGTCGGTTTGAGGAACCTTAAAGTTAGTTTGAGGAACCTTGAAGTCGGTTTGGGGAACCTTAAAGTTAGTTTGAGGAACCTTGAAGTCGGTTTGGGGAACCTTGAAGTTGGTTTGAAGAACCTTGAAGTCGGTTTGAGGAACCTTGAAGTTAGTTTGAGGAACCTTAAAGTTAGTTTGAGGAACCTTGAAGTCGGTTTGAGGAACCTTGAAGTCGGTTTGAGGAACCTTAAAGTCGTTTTGAGGAACCCTGAAGCAGCTTTTGCAAACCCTGCATCTAATCTGAAAAAATGGCATCAAAGAGCAATTATTAAGTGCAATAATTCACAATAAATCTGTTTTTCAGTAATTCAATGATTATTAATCCCCAAGAAGTACCTAGTGAAATACGCACAAATTATCCTGATGAGTTCAAGCCAATGGTTGCAGGAAGAATACGGCAACAGTTAGGTAACTTTGCAGGATTGCAGAACTTTGGAGTAAATCTGGTAAAGTTAGAACCTGGAAGCTATTCTTCTATAAGACACTGGCATTCTCATCAAGATGAGTTTATCTATGTTTTGGAGGGTGAACTGACATTAGTCACAGATAGAGGTGCAGAAATTCTCATACCGGGAATAGCAGCAGGATTTCCCGCAGGTGAGGCAAATGCACATCATTTAGTAAATCGCTCATCGGTGGTTGCTATTTATTTAGAGGTAGGAGATCGTACTCCCAATGACAAAGTTACTTACCCTGATGAAAATTTGATGACAACAGCTAGCCCTGATGGTAAGTCTAGAAAACTTATTCGTAACGATGGCACACCCTATTAAATTTAGTCCTAATTTAGTTTATTGGTTCTTAATCAGGTGAGCTGTCGTGATTCCACAAAGCGTTGTTCATAGGATTGACGGAATGCACCCTATGGAAACCCCCAGCTTCCCCTATTGCTGTAAAACTGAAACCGTCCAAATCCGAGAAATTGTCCGTGGGAATTTTCACCCACTGGGAACGCTGTCACACCTAGTAAATAGACACCAGAAAAGCTAGGATTCTTCACAGGGCGGAGGGCGATTGTGACTGTCTGTCCTGGAGTCACAGGTGGATCAAAGTTCACAGTAAGTGTTCGTGTCTTGCGTTCGCTGGTGACTGCGCCTAGTGTAAGTCGCGTTTCTTTGCGGTCGCTTTTTCCGACAAAGGCGTAGGTATCATTAAGATCGTAGCGGATGTTTTCTGCTCCTTCCCTCTGGGCGATCGTTACCTTCTGGAGGGATTCTCCAGCATTATCTGGCAGGTTGATAGTGAAATAGTAAGTTGCGCCCCAAATATTCACATCTTTGTAAGTAGTTGTCGCGTTAACGAGTTTCGGCGGTTGGACAAAGTAGACTATGCCATCTCTAAGCTGCACAGCTTGAGTCACCGGAATGGCAACTCCTGCAATGCTTATTCCTAACGAAAGTGTTATCCCAAACAAAGTTGCAACGCGCATGATTCAGATATAAAAAACGCACTCATTTCAATTTTAGTTCTTTGGGAATGAGTGACTTGGGAATGATAGAAGCTTGTTTTTCCGAATTAGAAGATTTCGTGTACCACCAAGCCCAAGCAATTAAAACTGCTTGAAGGGGAAGCCTGATTATATGTACCCAAGGTGAATTTGGTATATGTTCTAGCTTAATATGATTAACCGCCATATTGATATTGGCAGGGTAAACCGCAATAAAAAGAGCAATAAGTCCCCAAGCAGCAGCTTGACTTACAGGCGGGACTAATAAGCCGATACCACCCAAAATTTCATAAAATCCACTGAGATAAACTAACCCTAAAGGGTAAGGTAGTTGCGGCGGCATAATTTTGACATACGGTTCTGGAATAACAAAGTGTGTCACTCCAACCACAATGATGCATATAGCAAGGACGACACGTAATATTTCCTTATACTTATTCATAGGTTTTGCCTGATTATATACTTGTCCCTATTACTTCAGTTTGGTTTATGGATGTTAATCTGTCTTGAGTCAATAGGAGTAAAAATCGGCAAAATTTACCCAAATACCACTTACTTCAGAGATTCATCTAATTGTCCATCACATCTTACAGCTATGTGAGCGATTCTTTAACGCTCACATAGCTAACAATTATTCATAAAAAATATGAGCGATGCCTTTAGCCGACTTGCACCTTTCATCCAAGAATATATTTATTATCACCAGTGGACTGAATTGCGACCAGTTCAAATTGCTGCTTGTCAAGTTATATTTGACACTGATGCTCATTTGTTAATTACTGCTGCAACTGCTGCGGGTAAAACAGAAGCAGCCTTTCTGCCAGTTTTGACTTTATTACATGCTAACCCTGCTGCAACTATCGGGGTATTATATATTAGTCCAATCAAAGCTTTAATTAATGATCAATTTGAGCGTCTCAATGACTTACTCAAAGAAGCAGATATTCCAGTTTGGCGCTGGCATGGTGATGTTTCTCAAAGTCGAAAAAACAAGCTTTTAAAGAATCCTCAAGGCATTCTCCAAATTACACCAGAATCTCTAGAAAGTTTGTTAATCAACAAAAATAACGACCTCCTTCACTTATTTGGTGATTTAAGATTTGTGATCATTGATGAAATTCATGCTTTTATGGGTTCAGAACGCGGTTGTCAAATTATTTGCCAATTACAACGTTTAGCACAGTTGACACAAAAACAACCGCGTCGTATTGGTTTATCGGCGACTCTGGGTGATTATTCAACAGCTGAAAATTGGTTGTGTTCTGGAACAGAGAAGCCAGTAATTACACCGCAAATTGACGGGATAAAACGCCAAATAAAACTAGCTGTAGAACATTTTTATATTACTGATGGAGTAGATGAATCAGAAACAACAGCTTATGAACAATATATTTTCAATCTCAGTAAATCTCGCAAATGCCTGATATTTGCTAATAATCGGACACAGACCGAATCTATAATCGCATCTTTACGACAAATTGCCACAGAACAAAAACTACCAGATATATATCATGTGCATCATGGGAGTATATCTGCTAGCTTGCGGCAAGCAGCTGAAAATGCGATGCGTGAACCCAATAATCCAGCTGTTACTGCCGCTACTCTGACTTTAGAATTAGGCATAGATATCGGTCATTTAGAGCGAATTATTCAGTTAGAATCACCCTTATCTGTAGCTAGCTTTTTACAGCGCTTAGGACGTAGTGGCAGAAGAGGTGAAGCTGCCGATATGCGCTTTATCTGTGCTGAAGAGAAACCATTATCAGAAGCTTCTCTACCAGAGCAAATCCCGTGGCAACTTTTGCAGTCTATCGCTATCATTCAACTTTATTTAGAGGAGCAATGGATTGAATCAATCAGACCGATTAAATACCCTTTGAGTTTGCTTTATCACCAGACAATGAGTATTTTAACAGCAACGGGGGAACTTTCACCTAATGCCCTAGCTAAACAAATTTTTAGTCTGTCAAGCTTTGCTGCTATTTCCAAAGAAAATTTTCAATTATTGCTCCGCTATTTAATTGATATTGGTCATATTCAGCATACTGAACAAGGTAAATTAATCCTGGGTTTGGCAGGAGAAAAGGTTGTGAGAAAATTTCAGTTTTATGCTGTCTTTGCTGAACAGCAAGAATATATTGTTAAGCAAGGTGCAACTGAAATTGGCAGTATCGTCACGCCGCCTGCTGTTGGCAATCAGTTTGCTTTAGCTGGGAGAACTTGGGAAGTCGTAGAAGTTGACTTTAAAAAGAAGGCTATTTTTGTTAAACAAGCCGAGGGGAAAGCTAGTATTTATTGGCGTGGTGGTGGTGGCACTATTCATACCAAAGTTTTGCAACGAATGCAGCAAGTTCTATTTGAAAATGTCGAGTACAGCTATTTGCAAAAAAATGCTTTGCAACGTTTACGTAAAGTTCGCCAATTAGTGCAGCAGGTTGGATTAGATAAACAAAATATATTGCAATTGGAAAAAGGTAAATGCTGCATTTTTCCGTGGATGGGTACGGTTGCTTATCGCACCTTAGAAAGATTACTTAACTCTTACTGTCGAGAATCGTTAGAAATTATCAGTATTGGCGGAGTAAATCCATATTATTTTACAATTAAGTTAGGCAAGGATAAATTTAAATATCTTTATCATGAAATTGGTTCCTTGTGTGAACAAAGAATTAACCCAGAAGATTTAATCAGTACTTCAGAAGCACCAAAAATTCAAAAGTATGATCAATTTATTCCTCATCCACTTTTACGAAAAGCTTTTGCTAGCGATTATTTAGATATAAAAGAACTTAAACAGCAAGTGGCACTATGGAGAGAATAAAGAATAGCCCAATGCTTTAATTATCTGAAAATTGCTATAATTCCTGAAAACCATAAGTAGGTAATCCAGTAACATCAGTTTGGAGAGCAAACAAATCACCAGAGGAGAAACTTTTTTCAATCTCTGCTTGGCTGAGTCCAACTGAAGCAGTGGTAATGTAAAGTGTTTGCAAATCCTCGCCCCCAAAAGTACAGCTAGTTGGCAATTGCACAGGTAGCTTTATCCGCAATATCTCTTCACCCTTGGTGTTGAAACGAATCACACACCATCCATCCCACATAGCTGACCAAATATTTCCTTCACTGTCTATTGTCAAACCATCTGGGTAGAAGGATTCATTATTTAAATCAACAAAAATACGGCGATTACTAATGTTTCCTGTTACTGAATTAAAGTCGTAAGCGTATATTTTTTTGTGTGGAGAATCTGTCAAGTAAAACGTCTTTTCGTCAGGACTCCACCCTAGACCATTAGAGACAGTCAATCCCGTTTCCATCACATGCAATGAACCATCATTGTCATAGCGATAGAGGCTAGCATGAGGTTTTTCCAAAGAAGACATTGAGCCAAACCAAAAGCGGCCTTGAGAGTCGCATTTGCCATCATTAAAGCGATTATTTTGCAGATTTGATTCAATTTCCAAAATACGGGTAACTACACCTGTCTGGGTGTTGAGGAATGCCAGGTGATCACGTAGCGCCATAATTAATTTATCTGCACCTGCTGTTGCGATCGCACCGACGACATCTCCGACATCAAAAAAGCTGTTTTTCCCCGTGGTAGGATGAAACTGATGCACCCGATGGTTATAAACATCGACCCAGTACAGTAAGTTTTGGGTAGAGTCCCAGATGGGGCCTTCACCTAAGCGGGCACGGGCTTCTAGAACATTGTGGAGTGGATATTGCAACTCGTTCATTTTATCTTTGTTTTGACTAAGGCTGAGATTCCCGACTTTTTAGATAAGTCGGGAATCTTCTTGTTAAACAGCTTGTAAAATCTCCTCATCTACAGAAAAATCTACTTCGGCTTTGTCTTTTGCATTAGCCAAATAATCATTTTCCAGAGAGTCTTGTAACCCAGAAATCAAATCATATTCAGGTTGCCAGTTTAATTCTGTTTGCGCTTTGTTCACCGAAGCAAAGAAATGCTGCACTCGCATCGGAAAAGCTTTGCGCTTGCCGAAATCAAACTTTTTCGGGTCGTAATGGACGATTTTTACAGCATCAGGTGATTTACCAGCAGCTACAGCACTAGCACGGGCTAAACCATCAAAAGTGACAAAGCGATCGCCAGAGATATTATAAATCTGTTTTATTGCTTGTTCATTACCCAAAACCTGAGTCATTGCTTTTGCCAAGTCTTTTACATGACCTAGCTGCGTGATATGCAAGCCATTTCCGGGGATAGGAATGGGGCGATCGCGCACAATTCTATCAAAAAACCAGCCTTCCAATTCATTATAATTACTAGGGCCGTAAATATAAGTAGGACGAATAGAGGTAAAGGGCAATCCCAATTGAGTCAGATAAGCTTCTGTTTCATGTTTACCCTTGTGGCGACTTTTGGGATCTACTGGATCACCTTCTACATGGGGCAGTTGGTCAGATTTGAGATACACTCCCGCAGAACTCATATACACAAAATGTTGCACCCGGTCTTGAAAAATCTCTGCTAATGGTTGAGTATCAGTCAGTTCCCGCCCATTATTGTCAAAAATCACATCAAAATTTTCTTGTGATAATTTTGCTTTTAATTGGGTAGCATCCGTGCGATCGCCTATAATTTGTCCTACTCCCTGCAAAGAAGGTGCTGGCCGATTCCCACGATTGAACAGCACCACCTCATGTCCTTGTTCTACTAGTATTTGAGTCAAATAGACACCAATGAACCGAGTACCACCCATAATTAGAATTCGCATAAATTCCCCCTTTCTATATCAGTTGTCGTCAAGGGAGTGGGAAGTGGGGAGTAGGGAGTAGGGGACAAGTGGACTAGGAGAATAACCATGCCCAATACCTCATTCCCCATTCCCCATTCCCCATTCCCCATTCCCCATTCCCTATTCCCCATTCTGAGGTTATCAGGTTGCAGCAACCATCTGGAACCTCTGAGAGAAAGATTGCGTCTTCTGTGCTAATCTGGGGCGCTTCCCGTTAATTAATCACAAGGGGAAACTTTTCAGTTAACCTCATCAAGTTGGCCTTTGTATTTTCCATTTATTCAAGTTAGCTGTGCCCTTGAAATATGCTCTAGTTCATGAGTGGCTGACACCTAAAGCCACTGGTGGTTCAGAACTCGTTGTCCGAGAAATTTTGAATCATATTGATGCTGATTTGTATGCCCTCATCGATTTTGAATCCAGCAATAGAGAAAGTTATTTATATAAGCGTCAAATTGGCAAGACGTTTCTCCAGAACTTTCCCTATGCCCGCAACGGTATACAAAAATACTTGCCAATGTGGCCTTTGGCAATTGAACAACTTGATTTGCGGCATTATGACATAATTTTGTCTTCATCCCACGCTGTTGCCAAAGGAATCCTTACCACTCCCGAACAGATGCATATTTGCTACTGTCACAGCCCTATGCGCTACGCCTGGGACTTGACCTTTGATTATCTGCGCCACAGCAAAATGGGTAGTGGTTTGCCTGGGTGGGTAACGCGATATTTATTACATCGTTTGCGTCAGTGGGATGTATTGAGTGCCAATCGAGTTGATTACTTCATTGCCAACTCGCAGCATACAGCTCGGCGGATTTGGCGTTGCTATCGGCGAGAAGCAACAGTCATTTACCCACCAGTGAATATTACGGAATTTCCATTTCTGTCTGAGAAAGAGGACTTTTACCTGACAGTTTCCCGATTAGTGAGTTACAAGCAAATATCGTTGATTGTCAAGGCTTTTAATCAACTAAAACGACCATTAGTAGTCATTGGTACAGGAGATGAAATGAAAAAGATTCGCAAGATGGCAAACTCCAATATCCAAATACTGGGATGGCAACCCGATAATGTGGTAAAAAAATATATGTCTAGGGCTAAGGCGTTTGTGTATGCAGCTTGTGAAGACTTTGGTATTGCCCTAGTGGAAGCACAGGCCTGTGGCACACCAGTGATTGCCTACGGTGCAGGAGGTGCTCTAGAAACAGTGCGAGATATCCGCTCTTGTGTGGATACAGGGACAGGTATATTCTTCAAGACGCAAACAGAGGCGGCTTTAGTGGAGGCAGTAGAAAAGTTTGAAACGTATGAGGGTTTGTTCAGTTCCGAGTATATGCGATCGCACGCGGCGCAGTTCTCACCGCAAATCTTTGCAGATCGTTATCTAGATTTTGTAAACAAGTGCAACGAAAAAAGACCGTTTTTGGAATGATGGTCTTGGTTAATGTCTTATTTTTTTAGGCTTTTGGCAATTTCCCCCCAGAAGAACCTCATTTTGGCTTTAATATTGGGACTATGTGTGGTGTGGATTATTAAGGAGTATGATGACTGCCCAGAGCTCACTCCTCTCCGGCAAGCGAGGCGTACGGCAAGACACTAGAGGGTCTACGCGTACTTTCTTAAAACGCGGTCAAAAAACAAAGACGCCAAAAGTTAAACCCAAAGGTTTATCTTTTCAGGGTTTAAACGGAGAGTTTGCCAAACGACTGTTCGATATAATGTTTTCGCTGTCGGTGTTAATTTTGTTCTTCCCCGTCTACTTAATCTTGGCCTTGCTGATTGCTCTCAGCTCAGAAGGTCCAATTTTTTATGTCCAGGAACGGGTAGGGAAAAATTACAAGGCGTTTAATTGTATTAAATTCCGAACAATGGTGAGCAATGCCGACGAAATCCTCATGCAAATGATGGAAACATCGCCCCAGTTGCGACAAGAATTTGAGAGCAGTTTTAAGCTGAAACAAGACCCCCGGATTACCAAAATTGGTCGATTTTTGCGAATTACTAGCTTAGACGAATTTCCCCAGTTCTGGAACGTTTTAAAAGGGGACATGAGTGTAGTCGGTCCCCGACCTTTAGTAGCAGAAGAACTGCCAAAATACGGTTGTCACATTGATGAGATTTTAACAATCCGTCCAGGAATTACTGGTTTGTGGCAGGTGTCTGGGCGTAATGACATTCCCTACCCTCGGCGAGTCCAAATAGACCTGCATTATGTCAAATTTAGGAATTTCTGGCTTGATTTATGGATTATCTTGAAAACTGTTGATGTAGTCATTCTGCCCAAAAATAACGGGGCATACTGAGTAAGTACTTAGGGTCGATTCTGTGGGACAGTTAATGTCCCTAAGTACCAATTCTTGCCGTAAAACTAAACCACTGTTCATCTTTGTTTATATAGTTATCTATCTATATTTATGCCTTTCTACCTAACTCAGACTTCTGTTAATGTTCATCTGTAGCTTTTTTTGCTCTTATTCAGATTTTTGCCAAAATAAAGTTTAATTTAAAATATTTATTTTATTCAGTCTTCACAAAACTAGAGATATATATATGAAGTTTTGACAAAAAACAACGTATATAATACAGAATCTTTAAAGAATCTTCATCTATTTGGTAAAAGAAAAAATATACATAATTAAACAATCTTCATTTATCTAAGGTTGATATAACGTGTTAAATTAATTTTTATTAAGTATATTTATTTATGGAAAAAGTCTTCTAACAACAAGAAATCGTATGTTTACCATTAGGCAATTCAGCAATTAGCTGCTAGGTTGTATAAGATTGACTGTAACTTTTTAATCAAAGACAATAAGGGATAATTGAGGATGACGCAACAGAAGCGAGCGTTGATTACTGGTATTACTGGTCAAGATGGTTCATATCTGAGTGAGTTTTTGCTGGAACAAGGTTATGAGGTTCATGGCATTATTCGCCGGACTTCTACCTTCAACACAGACCGCATCGATCACATTTACGAAGACCCACACAAAGACGGAGTGCGGTTGTTTCTTCATTATGGTGACTTGACGGATGGTACGACGTTGCGGCGTATTTTAGAAGACGTCAAGCCAGTAGAAATTTACAACCTGGGCGCTCAATCCCATGTCAGAGTCAGCTTTGATTCACCAGAATACACAGTAGATGCTGTAGGAATGGGGACACTGCGTCTGTTAGAAGCAATTCGGGACTACCAACAGCGTACCGGAATTCAGGTGCGATTTTACCAGGCGGGTTCTTCTGAAATGTACGGTTTAGTACAAGCAGTACCTCAAACTGAGACAACACCCTTTTATCCCCGCAGTCCGTATGCCTGTGCGAAAGTTTATGCCCACTGGCAAACTGTAAATTATCGTGAGTCTTATGATTTGTTTGCTTGTAATGGCATACTTTTTAACCACGAGTCACCAAGGCGTGGTGAAACCTTTGTAACCCGCAAAATTACTAGAGCAGTGGCTGGTATCGTTGCTGGGAAGCAGAAAAAAATTTACATGGGTAATCTAGACGCCAAGCGAGATTGGGGCTATGCGAAGGATTACGTCAAAGCAATGTGGTTGATGGTGCAGAAAGACCAGCCAGATGATTACGTAATTGCTACTGGTGAAACCCACTCGGTGCGGGAGTTTTTGGAACTGGCATTTAGTTACGTAAATCTCAATTGGCAAGATTATGTAGAGTTTGATGAGCGTTACCTCCGTCCATCTGAGGTAGAGTTATTGATTGGCGATTCTACCAAAGCACGGCAGAAGTTAGGCTGGACACCATCAGTAACCTTTGAAGAACTAGTTTCCTTAATGGTAGAAGCAGATTTACAAGCATTGGGTCACACTTCACCCAATGGAAATGGTTCGCAATTTCCAAATGATATTGCGACTATTCGTCAACAACTGGGCGCTTTGCACTTCTGATTCACACCACAGAGGATAAAAATATGACCGCCTTAGAATTAAAAAATAAACGCATTCTCGTCACTGGTGGGTCAGGGTTTCTAGGTCGTCAGGTGATAGATCAACTGGGTAAAGCAGGGGCTGATCGTGAGAAGATTACAATAGTGCGATCGCGCGATTGTGATCTGCGTGTCTGGGAAAATAGCCAACGTGCAGTTGACCAACAAGACATAATTATCCACTTAGCAGCTCATGTCGGTGGCATCGGTCTGAACCGCGAAAAACCCGCAGAGTTGTTCTACGATAACTTGATTATGGGAACCCAGCTAATTCATGCTGCCTATCAAGCTGGAGTACAAAAATTTGTTTGTGTTGGGACAATCTGCGCCTATCCTAAATTCACTCCAGTGCCATTCAAAGAAGATGATCTTTGGAATGGCTACCCAGAGGAAACCAACGCCCCCTACGGAATTGCTAAAAAAGCACTTTTAGTCCAATTGCAATCTTACCGTCAGCAGTACGGTTTTAATGGGATTTATCTACTGCCAGTGAATTTATATGGCCCAGAAGATAACTTTGACACTGGAAGTTCCCACGTCATTCCAGCATTAGTACGCAAAGTTCACGAAGCCCAAATTAAGGGAGAAAAGCAACTCCCAGTTTGGGGTGATGGTAGTCCCACCCGCGAGTTTCTGTATTCAGAAGATGCAGCGCGGGGGATTGTTATGGGGACTGAATTTTATAACGAATCGGAACCAGTTAACTTGGGAACAGGTGATGAAATCTCTATCCTTAATTTAGTAACTCAAATTTGTGAATTGATGGAGTTTAAGGGTGAAATTGTCTGGCAAACTGATAAGCCTAATGGTCAACCCCGCCGCCGTTTAGATACTGAACGGGCAAAGCTTGCCTTTAATTTCACAGCTCAGGTGGGCTTTGAAGAAGGGTTAAAGAATACGATTGAGTGGTATCGTCAACACGCTGCATAACGATGTACTGGTGAATGTAGGGTGGTATAAGCTGGGCGATGCCCAGCTTATTTGTTTGACGCTATAAATTTTCATGGACAAAGTTAATCATCAACTAAATAAAGCAGAACTACGCCGCACTCTACTCAAAACACGTCAATCAATGTGTGTCGAAGAGTGGAGAGAAAAAAGCGATCGCATTTGCTCTCATTTACAAAACTCTACTTTATTCACCCAAGCAAAAACAATACTCGCTTATTTCAGTTTTCGCCAAGAACCTGATCTCAGTCCACTATTTACAGACAGCAAATACCGTTGGGGATTTCCTCGCTGCGTTAATAAATCCCTATGTTGGCATATTTGGACACCTGAAGATTCTCTCCAAAGCGGCGCTTATGGCATTCCTGAACCGCACCCTGATGCTCCAATATTAGATCCGGCTGAAGTGGATTTGATTATCGTCCCCAGTGTAGCTTGCGACTATCAAGGATATCGTTTGGGTTATGGCGGCGGATATTACGATCGCTTGCTCAGTTTACCGCAGTGGCAGACAAAGCCGACTATCGGAATTGTCTTTGAGTTTGCCTATTTGTCCAAAATATCTATTCAACCTTGGGATAAACCACTACAAGCTGTTTCTACGGAAACCGGATTGACTCAAAAAGGCTGAAGGATTCAGGATAATGAAGACATTAACTCAAAAACTGGATTCAAAAATACGGTTTTTTGACAACTTTCTTGGACTAATATCATAAGTAAAGTGAATAATTTAATATTTTTAAAAATAAACAGCAGGTAGCGTGAATGTTTACATTATTGTTGAATTAAAAACTCAAATTCGCAATCATTATGCTTATTTTTGTGCTTACTATACAAAAGCCTTTCAGAAAAGCTAATTTCTCTTATTAATCAAATGCTGAACTGGAAAAAATCACGATCGCAAATTCTGCTAATGTATGCGCTATTGGGAGTGATCGCACTGGTGATGCTCTTTCCTTTGCTGTGGCTAATTAGCACAGCCTTGAAATCGCCTACGGAAAATATTTTTCAGTCGCCGCCACAGTTGTTGCCTAATCAACCAACACTAAATAACTTCTTTAGTGTCTGGAACTCTCTACCTTTTGGACAATACCTGTATAACAGTACCTTGGTGTCAGTGCTGACTGTGGGCTTAAATCTGCTGTTTTGCGCTTTAGCTGCCTATCCGTTGGCAAGATTATCATTTGTCGGGCGAGACTGGATTTTTGTGGCGATCGTCTCCACGATTATGATTCCCTTCCAAATCGTGATGATTCCCCTCTATATTTTGACAGTCCAGTTGGGTTTGATAAATACTTATTTAGGGATGATTTTTCCTAGTTTAGCTTCTGCCTTTGGCATTTTTCTGTTGCGCCAAGCTTTCATGAGTGTCCCCAAAGAAATAGAAGAAGCCGCCCGAATGGATGGCAGTTCCGAGTTAGGTTTATGGTGGCATATAATGTTACCAGCAATTCGCCCAGCACTGGTAACTTTAGCTATTTTTGTATTTATTGGTGCTTGGAGTGACTTTTTATGGCCTTTAATTGTCATCCAAGACGAAAATTTATATACTCTTCCTTTGGGAGTCGCAAAGCTAGTAGGTACATTTTCCCTTGACTGGCGGTTAGTAGCTGCTGGTTCAGTGATTGCGATCGCCCCAGTATTATTACTATTTATATTTTTACAACGTTACATTGTACCTACGGAAACTGGTAGCGGGGTCAAGGGTTAAACAGGTGCGAGTAGCAACAAATTAATAAGCACCAGTCTTTTTTAAGACTACCCAGATAGTTTTAACAATCAGACTCAAGTCGTAAGTTACAGACCACTTGTGTTGATAATCTATATCCATCTTGACAATGATTTCAAAGTCTTTGATGCTCGAACGACCATTAGCTTGCCATTCTCCGGTAATACCTGGTTTGACTCGCAATCTATCCCAGTGATGTGGATCGTAATGCGTGACTTCATCAGGAGTCGGTGGACGAGTACCAACTAAACTCATGTCCCCTACTAGAACATTCCAAAATTGGGGGAATTCGTCCAAGCTAGTACGCCGCAAAAATTTACCCACAGGAGTAATCCGAGGATCGTCAACAGATTTAAAGATGTGACCTTTAGCTTGGTTTTCGACCAAATGCTTGAGTTTATCGGCATCGACGATCATAGAACGGAATTTCCATATCCGGAAAGTTTTTCCGTTCAAACCGCAGCGCATTTGGGAATAAAATATTGGACTTGGTTCATGAATAACGGTAGCAATTGCTACGGGAATTGCTATTAAAAATGTAATCATCAGCCCCACAATGGCTCCGATAATGTCAATTAATCGTTTAGCCATGCTTACAGTTGAAGGATGTAAGGGCTGTTGTGAGCAATCAACTGAATAAAGATAAAGATGATTCACAAGGGCTAATTTATCTACAACAGGACTTTTTGCATCAGTAATGTGTGTAGATATGGACATAATTTTGTTAATGCGATTTTTACTGCTTTGACCATTTCTACTGAGTGTTAACATACACAAAAATCAAACAAAAGAAAAACTGAAAACTCAAAATTTACAAAATCTTTTAATTAGGATGATGAATTATAAATTTTCAGTATTTTTCCGTAGAAAATACTACTAAGGTTCACAACCAGTAAATTCCGAGTAACAGTAATTTTCCTCAGAAAATTACGCGTTGTAACTGGGAAATTTTTTAGAGAGCAGGTTGTCCTGAAGTAATACTAACGCTTTGTAGAATTCAAAATTCAAAATACTTATGAGGTAAGCATTTTGAATTTTGAGTAGTATCCTTATTTACACTGTGATCTACTAGTCTCAATGATCAACCTCTAAGGCGAAATTCACCGTATATGGTTCCTCCAATGATTGCTGATTACTAGCCTTAATTGCATCTAGATAGCGACGCAAAGACAACAGTTGTTGGGAATTGGGACGATAAGTGAGACTCCCTTGTTTTTCAAAAAGTGGGGCTGTGGCGATCGCCTGATAGTCAGGATTTTCTTGTGAACCGTGAGTCAGCCAGGTTGATTCTGTAACTGAAGGTATCAAACCCGAAGGCAGTTCACCTTCCAAAAAAGCCAGCAGCCGTTGCTGACAAGTGCGAGTATTAATCCCACGACCCTCAAATAACTGGATAACTTCACCGAAAGATAAGGGTCGATCTGGTAGCAGCCGCAGCAATTCTGTAAATAGAAAATAATCAGTGTATTGTTGCCTGGGTATATCTAATATTTGGGGATGCAGAGGCAGCATCGCCAATCCATAAGCAACCCGACTACAATTGGGAGCGCCGTTTTCGCCGAGATATAAATCTTGAATAATCTTAGCGTTGGGGAGTTTTTGCCGTAACCAGCGGTTCACCGTCCCGACACAAGCCACTCCACCAGTCAAAATCGCTTGATTAATTGCTTCTGTAGGGATGCCACGAGCTACCAATAACTTGTTGAGTTCTCGATTCAGGCGGCGCACAAAGGGGATAAATACCTGGCTTTCTAAGTCTCGTCGCTGCAAAATCCACTGATGATCGGCCAATTCCAGGGTAAAAGAGTCTTGGTGTTGCAAAATCAACTTTAGGGCAAGTGCGGCATCTAATACCGCCTGTCCCAGCAGAGAACTTTCTAGACGCTGTTGGAGGCGAATCCGAGCGGTAATATCTGGTTCCCCAACTCTGGGTAGTTCTAATTCTTCCAACCCTAAACTCTGCCAACGCATTTGGTCTAAACCGGGAATTGATGGTTGCCATTGCCAAAGATTACTACTAATAGTTTTGCGATCGCTTTGTGTTTGGGCGCGTGATTGCCGAGATTTCGGTGGCAATAGCAGCTGGCAGATAATATCTTGTTCAATTCCCTTGCCAGCATAGGCAAAACTGTGGAGCATGAAATCATTGTATGTCAATTGCAGCAGTGTTTCTGGTATATCTACCAGTAACATTTCTGTGGCAGTTGTCCCAATGTTAATCACCAGGGTGTTGCCAACAATGGGATGTTCGCTGGTTTTTGCCGGATGAGAACCCTGATGTTGGCTTAATTTTATTTGCTCACCGTTAGCAGCATCGAGTTCCGGGAGTAGACTAGCGATCGCTTCTTCCACAAAAAAGACTTGCTGCGGATGTTGGATGAGTTTGCTGGTGAGCAAAGCTTCCCGCACGTTGAAGCGGTATTGTTCCGACCAGCTAGATGGGCAGGTGCAAATCACACCAGCAATATTATTGATAATCTGCGGAAAATTTTGTTCGCTAATCCCAACAGCAGCAGCCCTTAAACTAGGGGTGGTACTAGTTTGATCGGATTTGAGGGTTAATAGTAGCTTAGAGAGCGATCGCACAACCCAAATCAAAGGCCCCGCCGAAAATTCATTTAATTGCAAAACAGGTTCCCATTTTTGCCGTTCACTCTTGTAGGGAATGGCTACTTGTAAATAGGGCTTCAACTGTGCCGAGTAGAGATTATTTTTCGTCGGATCTGCTGTTGATCTAGGTGTTGCCGGAGTGGTAGCTGAGTGGTCAGGCACTTTATCTTGGGCAACAGCCGCAGGTGCTATCTGCTCATGTGTTTCGATACTTTCATTTTCCCCGTGGGGTACAGAAGCTGTAGGTAGATAAACCTCTGTTGGTAAACGAAATGATTGCTGGAAGGAACTTGTTCCTGACGGATTTTCTGCTGACCAGTAGATAGGATGTACAACAAAAGTCGAGCGATTTAATAATGCGGCAGAAATTCCTGTTGTACCTAAATCAATTCCTAAATACCAAACTGATTCTAGAACATTAAGCGAAACTTCTGGATTGGTGATCGAGTTGGAAATTGAAGGTAAAGAACTGTCTTGAACAGGAGTTGTAACTTCCTTTTTTTTTTCAGTTTCTACCTGGGGAACTGCCAAACTGGAGAAAGCAGCAGTTGAGGTGTTTTCTGCTGTTTGGATATTTTCTGTTTGCGGTTCTGGGGAAGTTGTGGGGATTGTGTCTTGAGTTTTATCAATTAGTTCAGAGAAAATATCCAACTTGGTAGCTGGCTCCGACTCAGAATTTAGCTGCCGATCAAAATTAGCCAAATCCCGATCTAATTGTTGCAACTGCTCTTCATCCAAGGAAATATCAGGTAAGATTCGAGCCTGGTTTGACTCTAAAGAAAGTAAGTTTTCTTCGGGTGAAGCAGCAATATAGTTATCTAAAAACGGTTCTGGCTGCTCATCGTTAATTAATACTTCCGATGTGGCAATACCTTCTCTACGAGACGCTCCGCGATCTGTAGCCTTTGCCAACGCAATTTCTGCTACTTCTGGAGTAACTGGTGGTGTAGTTGTGGCATTATCCATAGAAGATGATACTTCCGGCAGTTGCTGATCACTACCTGCATCAGCCAATAGCTCAGTTAGGGTATTAATTGTATCAACAATAGCTGGCTGAGTGTCGAGTTGCAACAAGAAACTCTCTGTTTGTGGCACAGAGTTGCTAAGAGGCGAGTCTTGGTTAGTATCCTCTTCAAAAAGTGGTTCTGATGAATTTGTGGTTTCTACTGGAGTCTGTTGAGTTGTTTGTGGGTGAATGTTGCTCAGATCCAACAAATCCATATCTGGTGTCACAACCGCAGAATCCACGGTTGGAGGCACAGGTGGACTCTCAGCGATGTTCAACGTTGATGGGGATGCTGGAGAAGCAAATAAGTCATTTGTGACAACCTCAAGACTTGGGTTATTAACATCACCAGTACCAAACAAACTGGCGTAAAGCTGGTCTACTTCATCACCAATTAATGCAGAAATATCTTGCGGTAATTCGGTCGGGGTTTCAGAAGATTGAGACGAGTCTAAGCCAAGCTGCAACAGCACTGCATCTAAATCCTCTGTGAGGGTAGTTTCCTGTTGCTCAGAATTAATTGTGAGTGAAGATGAAGTTTCTGGCTGGATCAGATCCAAGGGTTGGGGCGCGACTTCAGTACTGATCTCGGCTGGGTTAGCCAATGATGGTGGTGTCTCAGATTCTCCCCCAAGGAAAGATGGCTGGGAACTAGGGGATTGTTGCTGCAAATGCTGGGTGAAATTGTTGAGAAAGCTGGTCATCAACTGTTCGCCTTGCATTCCCTTGCTATGCATTCTTGCCAGTGCTTGCGACAGGGACTCGTCATAAGTATTAATGTTGCGCTGTAGTGCCTCAAAGACTACATTTACCGTCCCATCTAACGATAATAAGCGTTGATCCAACTCTCTGGCCAGCTGGGTTAACTGCTGCACGCGGTCTGGTGATTCTAATAAAGGTTGAGTTCCAGAGGTTACGTGATTAATTCCTCCTGAAGAACTGGTGGAATTTTCCCCCGTCTGTGGTACTACTGGCGTTAAAGTTGGCACAAGGCGACTTATGAGTACCTGTAAAAACTCGGTAATCATTTGTTCCTGGTTTGTCAACTGCTGCGCTAAAGAGTAGTTTTGCAAACGCTTTTGTTCTAGCTGGCGAATTTCTTGGATGAGAGTGGCTCGCTCTTGCAAGAGCAATTCTAATTCCGATCGCAATGGCTCTATCAAGCTCGAAAATTCACTTTTTAATTGTCCTGCCCCAACAGTACTCTCTTCCTGACTGAATTCGAGCGGCGGTAGTGGATACTGGTTATAACCATGATCAATAAATTTTGTTAATAAAGGCGAACGCGGTTCTTCAGAAGACTGATTTGGGATGCCGCTCTCTAATGCTTCTTTTCCTTGTAGCCTCACCAAGAAGTTGCGAATTCGTTCTAAAACCTCTTTAGGCTCTTGCGTCTGACCAGGCAGAAATCTAGACAGGCGCTTACCACCGCTGGCAAGTAAGTTGTCAATGTCTGCGATCAGCTTTTGAATTTCATCTGCACTGGAAGTCACTTTTATCACCTTACCTAAAAACGTATGTCAACTAATGTAACCATTCCTTTCCAATCACCGTACGCCTGTGGGGATCTTGCTACGCGCAGCATCGACCATAGGAGAAGTTTTGAGTGGCAAAAGCCGCTGCTTGGATTTGTGACTTTCATTATGTTATGGATTACTGGGAGTCGTGGCAATCTTCAGTCAGCATTTGTTTAAGAAGCTTAGTTTTGCAGGTCATTGGTTGCCTATTTTTGAAAATCGCTAAAATACCTGAGCAATAATTTACTCCCTTTAGTATCATTAATGTTGTTTGCCTATATTCTTAACTAATCAAGTTTGCAGTGCAGCTAGCCCCTAAGCAATACAACCGCCGGCTATAAACTACTTTTTGCAAAACTTTTACCCCATTTAAACTTATAGGTAAAGATTATTTATAAAAACGTTCTTGTCGCTTTCTTATGTAGCATAGTTGGTTTTCCCTTTGAAAGGGGGCTGTGCAATGATAGCTTAGGCTATAAAATGGCGCTCTTGTTTGTTGTGTGTACATAGCAGCTTGAATAAAGATGTCATAATGGAAGACCGATATAGCTTGCAAGCACAGGCTCATCCCTGGATGATCACATCGGCTCCCTTTTTTCAAGGGTTGCCAAAAACTGCTGTGGAATCAGCCCTCATCCATCTTGTCACCCGCACTCACCCAGCCAATCAGGTGATTCTGCTGGAAAATGACTGGGGTGGTTCTGTGTATTTTATTATGGACGGATGGGTAAAAATTCGCACCTACAATCTGGAAGGAAAAGAGGTAACGCTGAATATTCTTGGCAAAGGGGAATTGTTTGGTGAAATGGCGGCGCTAGATGAAGTACCTCGATCGACAGATGTGATTACCTTGGCCCCGACGGTAATTGGCAGTATGCCTGCTCAGGATTTTATCAAGTTACTTCAGATAGAACCCTTGGCAGGAGTTCGATTAGCGCAACTAATGGCACGACGTTTGCGGCAAGTAAATCGCCGATTGCGGTTGCGGGAATCTGATAGCCAGTCACGAGTGGCAGATACGTTGCTATTTTTGGCAGAAGGACAGGGAAAAAAAGGGCAAACAGGAACTCAAATCCCCAATTTACCTCATCGAGAATTGAGTAGTTTGAGCGGACTGGCGCGGGAAACTGTGACACGAGTATTGACAAGGCTAGAAAAAAAAGGCTTGATTAAACGGGATCAAGACAATATTTGTATTCCCGATTTGTCAGCCTTGGAAAGAATGATAGTGTAAAGTACCAGATATGAGTATTTTAGATTCTCTGCCAGATGAGCCGCAAGAAGATCCATCCCCTGAATCTGCAACTTCCCGCAATCATTGGTTAGATAAAGAACAGCAATTAACACCTCCTCAACTCAAGGCTGATGCGCCCTTGAGAATGGTGGAAACGGCATTTTTAGCCAGTACCGCTAGCTTGATTTGGTTTATTAATTTCTATTTTCCCTTGGGCCCAGTTTTACGGATATTTTTTCCGGTGCCGATCGCTCTAGTTTATCTGCGTTGGGGCAAGCGTGCGGCATGGATGGCAGCACTCACCTCTGGGTTACTGCTTACAGTACTGATGGGGCCAGCCCGCAGTTTGCTGTTTGTCATGCCCTATGGGTTCATGGGCGTGCTTTTGGGGGCAACGTGGTATCGTCGTGTTCCCTGGATTGTTTCTATCACCTTGGGTACACTGTTGGGTACTGTGGGAGTCTTTTTTAGGCTGTGGTTGCTGTCTGTTTTGTCAGGTGAAGACCTGTGGATTTATGTGATTACGCAGGTGACTGAATTCATTGAGTGGGTATTTTTGAAGCTAAGTTTGTTGGCGAGTCCCAGTGTATTTTTGATTCAAGTGGGAGCGATCGCTCTAATTGTACTCAACAACTTTATCTACCTTTTTGTGGTACACCTGGCAGCATCGTTTCTTTTTGACCGCCTGGGCAACCCCATTCCCCGTCCACCACGCTGGGTGCAAGTCCTCATGGATTATGAAGGATAGTGACCAGTTGCAAGTTAGGAGTTATGAATTAAACTCCTAACTCACAACTCTTAACTCCTAACTTTTTAAATGATTAGTATTTATACTCAAGAAGAACAGGGTGAAGAATGGCTACGACGGTATCGTGGTTGTCTACCCGTATTTGCCTGTGTTTTAGGATTTACTGAAACTGGTTTAATTCCAGGGATTTCAGCGGCTGGTCGGACTCCAGAGGATCGAAAATATACTGCTTGTGCCGATGCCGAGTTTTTGTATTACGGCCCAGAACATAAGCCGCAATATCCCCTACCACCATTAGCGGCCGGGGCTTCACCTGTATTGATTTCTCGCGCTGTTTTGGAGTCACTAAAGATACCAGTTCATTTGTTTAATGCTGGTTTACCTCAGCCTCCTGCTTTGCCAGTTATTGATTTGGGTGGCGCTCCTGCTAGATGTTTAAGTGGAGGTGCTGCTATGGAAATCACAACGGTACACCATTTGTTTGAACAAGGGCTACTTTGGGGAGAACGTCTTGCTACCAATATCAAACAGGGGTATCTGATTGTCAGTGAGTGCGTCGTTGGAGGCACTACAACTGCCCTGGCAATTTTAACTGGTTTGGGTATAGAAGCTGCTGGAAAAGTTAACAGTAGCCACCCTGTTTGTAACCACGCGCAAAAGTGGGCACTAGTGCAAACTGGGCTGGAGCAGGGAGAAATAAACTTCCAATCTCCAATCCAAAATCCAAGTTGCGCTGTCAGCGCACCTTTGGTGCGACCTAAAATCCAAAATTCTGTAGATCCTCTAAAACTCGTCGCTGCTGTGGGTGATCCCATGCAGGTGGTGGTAGCTGGGATGGCGATCGCTGCTAGTCGTAGTTGTGGTGTAATGCTTGCTGGTGGGACGCAAATGCTGGCGGTTTATGCGCTGATAAGTGCGATCGCTCAAGCTTACGCTTTATCATGGCAACCAGAAGCAGTAGTTGTAGGCACAACCCGCTGGGTGGCAGAAGATCCTACTGGGGCTACGGTTGACTTAGCCCTCAATTTAGGAAAAGGCAGCTTAACTCAGAGTGGAGGAACCCCTCCCCTATTAGCAACTCATCTGAGCTTTGCTGATTCTTGTTATCCCCAACTGAGAGCTTATGAGCAGGGCTTTGTGAAAGAAGGTATGGGTGCAGGAGCCGCTTGCATAGCCGCCCATCTTAGCCAAGATTGGCAGCAAACCCAACTTTTGGCAGCGATTGAAGCCCAACTTGAACGGCTAAGTACAGCATTTGATTAATTCGTAGCGAATTAAATTTGGATCTACAAATAGATATATCACACTATTACGTAGATATATGTAATAGTGTGTTTAACTTTTTTATCAATTTGATAGCTAGATTAGTTGCTTATACTTAATATATGCCTACAAAGCCATGACTCGACATTGAACCTAAAGGCTTGCGTTCCCTACCTCCAGCCATTTTTTTAAATCGTTAAATTTAGGTTAAATTTAATGAATTCTGTCTCTGAGTAATTGTTCTTCTAAAGCTGCAATGCGATTGTATGCTGCTGTTAATTGTGCTGTCAGTCGTTGTATTTGAATTTCTGGTGTTATGTTATCTCCACATTGACGATGCATGTCTAGATAAATGCCATCTGTCAATACATCCTTATGTTCCATTTCTGGATTTAAGCTGATACGTCCTTTGAACTGGTAAGCTCCAGCCACGTCATTTTCCTGATAATTATCCTTTGCTTGTGTATTTGCTAAAGAACACTCTGAGAAAGCTTGAGTGACTTTACCATCAAGCTGCTCAATTACTTGGCACAGGGCATCCAGTTTTTTGCTTAAAGTCAGGATCTGCTGCTGTAATAGCTCCATTTAATACCTTTATCCGTACATTTTCTATATGTTATTCAATTTACTCCGAATCTTAACAATACTTATGAATTATTTAAGTATTGATAATTTTTGGGGAAAATGTAACATTTAAATCTTTACTTATAAATATAAGTAAAGATTTACTACAAGTAGCACTAAGGAAATTTATGGGGAAAAATTAATGCTTAGGTAGTTATTTGCCGAAAAACTTGCTAATTTGAGTCAAATATTCAGATTTATCCGTATTATTAAGGAAAAATACCGATAATTTTCCAACTCCACTTTTTCAGCTAGTCAGCCTCTGGTGAATCTCTGCTTAATATTAGGTATAATCCAAAATCTCAAATCCAAAATCAATGGATCGACGGTCTTTTTTGCTAGGTACAAGTACACTGGCACTTTCACAACTGCTTTTTGGCTGTGGTGGAAACAAGCAAACGCAACTAAAAGTACAGTTATTAAAAGGTTCTATACCCGGTCAGGTGGTGAATCAGTTCCACAAAGGTTTGCAGCAACAGGTGCAGTTAAAGTTTGCTCCAGTCGAGCAGATACAGGATTTATTTCGGCAATTACAAAATTGGCAGCAGAAACCAAAAACCACTGATGAGCAGGGATGGAGACGTTTTATACCCTTTAGGCAAGGTCAAAAAACGGCTGATGTAGACCTAGTGACATTGGGAGATTACTGGCTAAAAGCAGCTATTGAGCAAAAACTGATTCAACCACTCCAAGAGGTACAGGGAAACCAATTAAATCAGTGGTCTGATCAAAGGTGGAAGAAACTGGTAACGCGTAACAACCAAGGGAACTTGGATACTCAAGGGAAGGTGTGGGGTGCGCCTTATCGGTGGGGTAGCACAGTGATTGTTTATAACCGTGACAGCCTGCAAAAATTGGGATGGACACCCACAGATTGGAGTGATTTGTGGAAAGATGGAATACAGCAGCGCATTTCCCTACTTAATAACCCACGAGAAGTTATTGGTCTGGTCTTAAAGAAGCTAGGAAAATCTTACAATACAGAGAATCTTGACCAAGTACCAGACTTGGAAAAGGAATTACAGATATTAAATCAACAGGTGAAGTTCTACAGTTCCGATAACTACTTGGAACCTCTAATTATGGGAGACACTTGGCTAGCGGTTGGTTGGTCAAGCGATATATTGCCAGTTCTGGGACGTTATCCGCAACTTACCGCAGTTATCCCTCAGTCAGGAACAGCAATCTGGGCAGACTTGTGGGTACGTCCCGCTGGTATTATTAATGATACTTTATCAGGTCTATGGATTGATTTTTGTTGGAAACCAAGTACAGCTAAACAAATTTCGGTGCTGACCAAGAGTAATTCACCAATTTCTACAAATATTGCAGCTGACGATATCCAAGAACCATTATGGAGCCTGTTACAGAGCGATCGCAAAGTTTTTGATAAAAGTGAATTTTTGCTTCCCTTACCCCCATCAGCAATAAAACAATACGAGTCTTTATTCGCCAAAATTAAGGTTTAATTGGGCATTGGGCAATTCAATTTTAGATTTTGGATTGACAATTTTAGATTGAAATTTAATCCAAAATCTAAAATCTAAACTTTCAAATTACTAGAGTGAACGCTGTAACCCGATCTTGTTCTTAACAGTCGTTTGGATACTGCATAAAGCTGGACTTATAGTAAAGTTGCAAGTGTAGGTTGCTAAGGGTTCTTTTTGATAATTAAATACCCGGACGTTGTAACCAAAGTTCCTTGCAGTGCTACCCAAGCGATTTACGAAGTCGTAGCGCTTTATAGTGTCTAGTAAGCTCCAAATTTGCTGATTCACGATCAAGTCTACTCGTGCAGGTTCTTTTTCAGAAGCTGGATATGCTATCCAATTATCCAATAGCTTTGTCTCAAAGTTTTCTTGTGCCCACCATAAACTGGGAACGGTTAATCGTGCTGGGTTTATGGTGTTAGCTGTGATTACATAGTCTTTGGGTTTGGTCAATAAGTCTAGTTCCAGAGGCGCACTAGAAGGCGACGGTATTGGGGGGGTTTGCGCTAGTGAGGGCGGGATTAGTAAAGTGGTGAGGCTAATGGTTAGTAGTAATGAAAACGATATCTGGCGATGGCTGCGCCAACGCCTGCCGTAGGATGCCCGTACCCCTACGGGGAAGCAAGCTACGCGTAGCGTCTCCTTTAGGAGAAGGGCTGTAGGGCGATCGCACAATTTGGGTATATGCATAACTGATACTAATTCGTAATTCGTAATGACGCTGGCGGACTCGCTACCGCTACGCTAACGTAATTAAAGCACAAGTCAAAATTCGCACAATTTAAAGTTTAATAGCAACGATGCGAATTCTTCGATAGTCTGCTGTCCAAGTTCCTTGTTGATACAGCGTCGGCTTGAGATATTCCTCTACGGCGTGAATTACTTGTGTTTGTTGGTCAGCAGGGAGCAATGTTAAAAAAGCACTGGCGAACATCTGAATCCAGTTTGCCATACCTGCTTCTTTGTCTGCTAAAGGAGTTGGACGAGCAAAAAGCATGGCATGAATGACATCAAAGCCTTGCTGTTCCAGTAAGCTGGCGTACTCACCAATACTAGGGTAATACCAAGGATTTAGGGTTTGTGCAGAAATATTAAATGGTTCTAAGGCGCTTTCCAAAGCTGTAATGATCGCCTGTATATTCCCCTTACCACCAAATTCTGCCACAAAACGTCCTCCGGGTTTTAGGGCTTGGTATATAGAAGCGATCGCACTATCTGCTTCTTTCACCCAATGTAGTACAGCGTTGGAAAATACAGCATCCAATGGCTTGTCTACTTGAAAGTTCCTAGCATCAGCAACATCAAAGCCGATATGGGGATAGTTTTGTCTTGCCTTCTCGATCATCGTGGCTGCATGATCAACTCCCATTACTTCAGCCCCAGCTTGGGCAATTTTTTCTGTGAGTTGTCCAGTACCACAGCCAAGATCCAAAATCGATTCTCCTGGCTTAGGGTTGAGGAATTTTAGTAAGTCCTCGCCATACTGCCAGACAAAGGCGTGTTTGTCTTGGTAAAGGGCAGTATTCCAATTATTGGGTATGGAAATATTATGCATAACTATAAAAGTACAAATTGTTAGCTTGCCAATTCTCAACCATATGTCTGAGGTGGATGACTAGCTGATCATCACAGTAAAAAAGATTTTTACTTATATCCAATATATATTTTCACCTTAGAGGATGTTTTAAAGATATCCGACTCAGTAAAATTTTGTACCCGCATTCTTGCGTTAAACCGATCTAAACCGAAGTAAATCGCATCTGCCCCATTTTCCACAGCAGCTTTAACACAATTCTAATTACCTGCTGGCGTGAGTAGTTCAGAACATTGAAGGGAAGGTTGGGGAGCGATCGCTTTTGATCAGATTTAGGGAGGGTTAGGGTTAACTAGCACCATAGTGATTTTATCGAAGTTGGTGGGGGAGGAAGGCGATCGCAGTCTTCATCTCTCCACAACGATTGCCTCCCTCTATTGTCCAATAATTTAGTCAACAATATCTACCCTTGATCCAGCCAAAGCTACAAAATTTGATGAATACTCTCTACAACCTGTTCAAGAAAATTAACTGTATCACCAACCATTGATTCGTCGATATACCAGCGATTACCTATGTTGAGGGTAGGATCTATATCTGCTTCATGAGCAATTTTGTTTCTGCGATCCACAATTAAAGTAAGTTGTTGCT
The DNA here is from genome assembly GCF_036917395.1 of Nostoc sp. Taxonomy (GTDB): domain Bacteria; phylum Cyanobacteriota; class Cyanobacteriia; order Cyanobacteriales; family Nostocaceae; genus Nostoc. The sequence goes on along the minus strand of NZ_JBALDI010000077.1, from coordinate 53,690 downwards.
TAATATCTTTAGGAGGTTTACTCATTTTACTAGCAACTTCATCCCACAATTTTTTATCCGAAATTTGCCTAATTGCATCAGCTATTTTGTCAGGCTGCTGAAAGCTTTGATAACTTAGACGTTCTCGAATCTCATCTTCTAACCATGAAGTATTATTTAATCTATTCAAAATACTATTTGATATAGCTGGAATTAAATTAGAAATAGTATGAGACTGCTGTAAAAAATTAGCTCCATAAATCTGCTGTATGTCACTCTCTATCCAAGAGGCGATATCTATGGCTATTCTTCTATCCTCACGAGCGCTTCCTAAGGAAACTTGAAAACGGGAAAAGGCTGATTGAGCAGTATTAGCTGAAGAGACTGGTTCAGCACGTTGTCCTCGATGAATTTATAGCATACCCAATGTGACAACCTCATGGATATAATAATCCAAGGCACTAACAGTTAGAACTAGGGCAGCTCGTAAAATGTCTGAAAGATCCAGAACAGCAGTAGCTTGAGCCTTAACGGAAGTATGAAGAGCAATCAGATCCCGAACACGCTGGATACTAACGCGAAATTGGTCAAGTGCTGACTGCATAACTGGATGATAGTGCAATAATTTTATCTGCTAACTCAGAAAAAGTTTTTCTAAATTCATTTTGCTTTTTTTGATTAACTTCTAACATTACGCCTTTCTGGTCTAATTGTTGAGGTGTTAGCGCATAAACAGGTGTACTATGTTCCTGTGATAAAGCAATTAAGCTACCAAAATCAGAAATTTTTGTCATAATAAAACTACTATTTATACCCTGTTCAGCATAGACTTGCTTTGGTAATAAGAGATTATTTTGCTCTAGAACTGGTAATAGTTTATAAGTAACTGTATTCTCTATTTTTTCTATCCATGTTTGAAATGCTACTGTTTCTTTACCCCTAGTAATTCTATAGTTTTGAACTATAGTTCCTAAAAATTTCAAGGTAAATTCTGGAAATGGATAAGCAGCTTCTTTTAATATAGCGTTTGCGCTTGCCATCCTTGCCCAACCACACCACTTTGATAAAATTCTAGACAGAGAATCAATTGCCATCGCAGAGAAAAAATCAGCCGTTGTGGGCACTAAGAAAAAGTCACTTGTCATCAGTAAATTCTGGTTGATTGCTCCTAAGCTTGGACTCATATCAATCAGAATATAGTCAGCATTAAATTTCTTAGCAGTTTTTTCTAAAAGATCAGAAATAGCACCTGGCAAGTTTTTGAGTGTCTGAATTGAGCCACTGAGTTCCTGCGCGATACCTAATGTTACTTCGTATTCAGCAAAGCCAACATGACCAGGTAATAAAAATAAACCTTCTTGTCCTTCTATCGGAATACAATTTACAGCTTCAATAGCCCGTGGCTGTGACTCAAAAGCAGGAGCCAAGCCAGTTTTGATATTTGAATGTGTGTTGTAGATGTTTTCTATCCTTGCTTCGTCATCTTCAGTTTCTTCTTTTAGAGCTATTCCTGTTAGATTACATTGAGGATCGGTATCTACAAGGATAACTCTTTTACCCTTTGAAGCAAGCATCCAACCTAAGTTAAAAGTCGTTGTGGTCTTACTGACACCACCCTTGTGATTGAACAAGGCAATCTTGTGAACCATCTTATTTTGCTTTTGATACTTCTGAAATTTTTTGAGTACAGGTATCATTTTTGAACCTGTATGACTTAAATATAGCTTCTAAAAAGCTTACAGAACAGCAAGTTATTTAACGTCTCCCTTACCCCAATCCCTCAACATCAGCACTTTCACCTTCGGACTCAACAGGCTCAAACTTCACCTTGTTATATAAATCCTGTAGGGAAATCTCAAAGGGTACGGTTACAAGTGCGATCGCTTCATCTTCTTCATCATATTCACGAAGCGTCCATTGCTTTTTACCAGTTTTGGAAAATTGATCTACATGAATCCGAGTTTGGTCAATTAATAGATATTCTTGGAAAGTGGAAATAGTTCGGTAAGCCTGAAATTTATCTTCGCGATCATAGTCTTTAGTAGACTTAGACAAAACCTCAACAATAACTTGGGGATTTGTAATAATATCTGTACGGTTGTTGAAAAATTCTGGTTCACTGGCTATTACTGTCACATCTGGATACGTGTAAATACGCTTTTGGTGTATCCATAGACGCATATCGCTATTAAAGACTTCGTATTCTTGTTGTCTGAACGCGAAGTTTAACACAGCATAGAAATTACCAGCTATACGATTGTGATTTGCTGTTCCACCCGCCATAGGAATTATTTGCCCGTCAATGTATTCACTTTTGTAATCAGCAGCTTCTTCTAGCTCTAAATATTCCTCTGGGGTATAATATCGCTGTTGTGTTATTTGCATAGTTTTATCGGGTAACAATGTTTAATGATACGGAGCATCTAGGCACTAAAGAGATTTCACCCATGTTTACCGAATAGTTTAACGTGGTTGTATAGAGATATTATGTGCTTTCTACAAAGTGTGCGTAGGCGCAGCCTGCCGTAGGCATCGCTATCTCAATTCACAAAGTCTGTTAGCTTCTTTTCCTATTGATAACCGGCTGCTTGTAAGAGAAACAACTTGGCATAACGTCCTCCTAGCTGTAATAATTCCTTGTGAGTTCCCTGTTCTATAACTTCCCCGTTTTCTATTACTAAGATTTTGTCAGCCATCCGTACTGTCGAGAAGCGATGGGAAATCAAAAGTACCATCTGATTTTGAGTAATAGCGCGAAAATGATTGAAAATCTCAAACTCAGCTTGGGCATCTATTGCTGATGTTGGTTCATCTAACACCAAGATATCTGCTTGCGATCGCATGAAAGCACGAGAGAGGGCAATTTTCTGCCACTGTCCCCCAGAAAGTTCCTGTCCATCTTTAAACCAACGACCAAGCTGAGTTTGGAAGCTTTGGGGTAATTGGTCAATAAAAGATTGGGCCATGCCTTTTTGGGCAGCAGTTTGCCAATTGGTTTTATTTTCGAGATGTTCTACATCGCCCACGCCAATATTCTCACCCACAGTGAACTGGTAGCGGACAAAGTTCTGAAAAATTACACCAATGCGACGCCGCAACACATCCACATCCCATTCCTGCAAATCCAAGCCATCTAAGAAAATTCGCCCAGAGTCAGGAGTGTAGAGTCGGGTAAGTAGTTTGATTAAGGTAGTTTTACCAGAACCGTTTTCACCCACAATTGCCAGTTTCTCTCTGGGTTTCAAATGCAGAGAAATGTTTCTCAACGCTGGCTTGGAACTTCCTGGATAAGTAAATGATACGTTCTCAAAACGGATACCATCTTGGGGATTTAAACCAATGGTTGCCTTACCCCAAGACTTTGGTACTTCTTCTTCTAGGAAATCATAGAGATTTGATAGATATAGGTTGTCTTCATACATCCCTCCAATAGAAGTGAGGGCATTGGAAAAAGTAGATTGTCCTTGGCGAAACACAGTGAGATACATTGTCATATCTCCCAAGGAAATTTTACCTAGCACTGTTTCCAGCACAATCCAAGCATAAGCTAGGTAAAAAGCACCAGTACTGACTAAACCCAGGAGATACCCCCACAGTCCTCGCCGCAGAGTCAAATCGCGGTCTTCGCCATAGAGTTGATCAAATAGGTCGCGGTAACGTCCTAGCAACATCTTTCCTAGCTGGTAGAGTTTGACTTCTGTGACAAAATCTTCTCTTGCTAGGAGACTTTCTAAGTAATGCTGTTCACGAGTTTCTGACGCACGCCAACTAAACAAGCGAAAGGCTTCTCCAGCAAATTTAGTTTCCGCAATAAATACAGGCATGGCTGCCAAAATCAGTACCAGCACCGCCCAAACTGAGAAATTTACTAGCAAAATACCGTAGGTGATTAGGGAAAGAGCATTTTGCACTAACCCAAAGGTGCGGCTTACTAGGGAAAGGGGACGAACTGATGCTTCTCGTCGGGCATTAGTCAATTTGTCATAAAATTCTGAGTCTTCAAACTGCCTAAGATCCAGTGTCAGCGCCTTTTCTAAAATCAGTACATTCACCCGCTGACCCATTAGCGCCCGCAATAACGACTGACAAATGGTGAGTCCTCGCTGACTGCCTGCTAGTAGAATTACAGCGATCGCTTCTAATCCTACATAAAATAGACACGGATAAATATTGACAAAACTATTGTTTTGTGAGTTAACTTGAGATGCAAATACCACTGCATCAACAATTAACTTACTAATGTAGGATATGGCGGCCGGTAAAAGACCAGCAACTAAGGTTAAACTTGCCAGAAGAATAGTAAGCGATCGGCTAGTAGTCCATACCAAGCTTACAGCCCGTCCACTGTAGCGGAAAACCGTCAGCGATTGGCGGAGGATATTTCTTTTTTTTTAATCTTCATTTTTCTTGCCGCGAGATACCCCAGCTTGGGCGGATCTTCCTGACTCTATTAAATCTTTATTAATTTTACATTTTTCTAAGAATGTTGGCTTTAGACCGCTGAGTTACCTGTTGGGGTGTGGCGAAATTAATCCGTTGGATGCGATGCTTAAGTAAGTGTGAATTTCTTATTAGAGATAGTTGAAAAGCGAGCCGGCGCAATCGACTTAGCAAGGTGTTTACACAATTATGAATAAAATTTAAAATGATAACGAGGTTGAGCTATGAATTCTACAGAACCACCCCAGCAGCGTCCTGAAGAAAGTGTGACTTTTGTCATCAGTAAGTCAACTAGGAACGTATTTATTGCGAAGATAGTCATACTTTTAGGCTTAACCCTACTGGCTGGTTATTGGTTTGCAAGAGAGAGTGCCAATAAGTATGAGAAAGGTCGTGAACTAACACAGGAAAAATATCTAGAAAGGTTTGATGAGTACAAAGGCGCTTTACTAAATGCCAAACAGTACGATGATAATCCGCTATTTACAACCTTTATAATGCTTATAGTTGTATCGTTCTTAATTGGTTCGTATGAGTTAACTGCTTTGATAATAGGTTTTATTATTGGGAAAGTGATTAGGCGGTAAGCCCCAGCCCTTTCAACGCGAACAAATGAACTACTAAACCAAGGGCTGAAACCCGCTCCCAGACTACAGCCAAAAATTATGCTTCTGGGCTATCGATGCCAGTTTATGCGATCGCACATCGAAAGCGGTCAATTTATTGCCTCTAGAATTGAGCATTTTTTTGGAGAATCTCGCCTAAGTCTGATTATGTAAGGGTTTATTGAGCGTGTATTTTTGGAGGAAAATATAGTACAAATGATCGCGTTGAAAGGGCTGGCGGTAAGCCCCCTTCTGCTGTACGTCGCGCGGTCTAACAATCCGGTTGTAGCGGACTATCGAAAGTCGATGGTTTGAATGCAAAGGTGACTTGCAACCGTTCAACCGGAACGTTAGCCAGTTGACAACAGGAAACCCAGCATCACTTTTCTCTGGCAGTACTAACCAGAAGCCAGATTGCACTTTAAGCTGCAACCGTGGATGCGATCGCGAGGCTAAAATGAGAAGGCGATCGCTTCCTTTCACCAGCCCTCAGACGAGGAGATTCTCAAATGCCATTAGCTGAACTCATGTCACAAATCCAGGAACTTCCAAAAATTGACAAGCTTCGGCTAATGCAGTTCCTTGCCACAGAACTGGTCAAGGAAGAAGATGCAAACTTCTTTGTTACGAACCGGGAGTATCCAGTCTGGTCGCCGTACAATTGTTCTGAGGCTGCCAATGTCTTGATGAATCTTCTGGCGACAAAGCAGCAAGAGAAGAATGGTTGACACTCAAAAATTTCCGTACAAAATCATTGATAGCAGCCTTGGCATGGTTGATCGAGTGCCATACCTACCTTTAACGCTCAGTCTTGATGGTCAATCTCTGAACACTGAAGGTTTATTGGATACAGGTGCAAGCGTTAATGTTCTGCCCTATGAGTTGGGTTTACAACTGGGCTTAATTTGGGAGGATGAAACTCTCTCAGTTATATTGGCAGGGAACTTGGCTCGATTTGAAGCTCGTGCAGTCGTTGTTGATGCTCAAGTCAGTTCATTCCCCACCATTAATCTTGCATTTGCTTGGACACAAGCACCTAATGTGCCTTTAATCTTGGGGCAAGCTAATTTCTGCTTTGAGTTTGATGTTTGTTTCTTCCGTGCGCGTTCTGAATTTGAAGTTCGTCCCAAACAGGTTGGATAAAATGAAGACAGGAGCGTCGGTTGGCAGCGAACGCTGAGGTACGGTCTAACAATCCCGTTGCACACCGACCGTACCAGATTCAAGCCAATGTGGATGAGGTTTTGCGACTTGTGTGTACACAGTAAGTCTTTAGACCGCAGAGTGTCAACCCCACAATCTCCTACCTACTTTCCCACTTAATTTTTGGTGAGTATCTTCCAATAAAGCTGGAATATCTAACTTTTCTGGACACCGAGGCAAACAGTCACCGCATTCTGTACAGCGGTTGGCTTTCATTCCAGGGAACCAGTGACCAGCATTTTCAAACATTCCGTAACGATATTGTCCATAGTCTTTCATGTCGTATGCTACTGCCAGATTACGTAACCGCAACACCTCTGGAATATTGATATTTTCTGGACAGGGTAAACAAGCATAACACTGGCTACACTTATCAGTTTGCAAAGCAATTTTTTGGTGATTTTCTAATTTCTGGAAAGCATAAATTTCTGCTGATGTTAACTCTCCATCATAGTCAGCTATTCGCAAAGGTTGCTTTAATTCATCTGGGTTTGCTGGCCCGATACTTAAAGTAGTAATACGGCTATCTGCAAGTAAAAAACGATAACTTAGCTCTAAGGGTGAATACGGCTGACACAGGTCTGTTAGGGTTTGGGGTGGCGTATAGAGGCGTCCTCCCTTGTCAGCAGGGGAAATTATAAAAATGCCCATGTCCTTTTCGGCAGCTAGCTGAATCGCTGATGTGTGCCGTTGGAAAAAATAGTAATAATGGAGATAAACAAATTCAAAAAAATCTGTATTGATTGCTGCCTGAATTAACTCTAATGGCCCGTGGGTGGAAAAACCAACGTGTCTGACTCGACCATCAGCGATCGCTTCCTCTACGGCTTGCATACAGCCATTTTTGGCTTGCACCCACTCCAAATGTTGCCAAGTGTTCAAGCCATGAACACCTAAGCAATCTAAATAATCTAGCTGTAATCGTTCTAGGGATTCATCGATGTACCGACGCATGGAGTCAGCATCTGCTGTGGCTGGGATTTTGGTAGTAACGTGAAGCCTCGTTCGGGGTACTGACAACCCAGCTTTTAGCGCCCTACCAAGATACTCCTCACTTTTGCCGTAACCTTTGGCGGTTTCTAGATGATTAATTCCTAGCGCTAAGGCTTGTTCGATAGTCTGGTGAGCATTTTCAAAAGAAGCCAGGTAGCGCATTGTTCCCAGAGAAAAAACCGATAGGCGCAGATTCGTTTTCCCAAAACGTCGGTATTGCATCTTTAACAAAGTTAGGAGCTATTCAATTTTAGATTTTAGATTTTAGATTTTAGATTTTTCCTTCAATCTAAAATCCAAAATTCAAAATCTAAAATTGGCCTAGCTGTCGCCATTACCAAAGCGCTTGATCAAATCTTCAGGACGGAGATTGGAAATAAATTCACGGAAGGCTTGCTGTTCGGCTTCATCTGCATCGCGATCAACAGGGATAGAAGCATCGGCAATAACTTCTTCCATTACCCATATGGGGGTATTTGTACGCAGGGCAATGGCGATCGCATCGCTAGGACGCGCGTCAATTTCTTTTTTGACCTCGCCTTGCTGAACAATTAAAGCTGCATAAAATGTATCCTTTTGCAGGGAATGAATGATCACCTTTTCTAGAGTCATATTCCAAGTCTCTAGAAGATTCACAATCAAGTCGTGGGTTAAGGGTCTGGGAGGCTTCTGATTCTCCAATGCACCCATAATTGCCCTAGCCTGTTCCTGACCGATGTAAATTGGCAAAGCCCGCCGATCTGAAGAATCTTTCAAAAGGACGATCGGGCTGCGGGTTATGGCATCTAATGCTATGCCAGCGACTTTCATTTCAATCATTGCCTAAGCCTCTACCATGCTTTGAGAGCATTGAATGCCGTGTATTAAATAGCACCCCTTTTTAGGCAGTTTTGTGACAGTAATAAACATAAGCATTTGTTCTCTATAATTGCTTCTATTAAACTCCGAACTTGTGGTGAAAACCAGAGTAAGTCAAATTGGTCTTCTTAGACAATAACCTTCTTACCCAAGTATGCCTCGTGAAGGATGCTAATGTGTTAATATTCCTATGCGAACAAAAGTCAGAAAATATACTTGGATGCTCTAAATTTCTGTGACAATTACCAATTGACTTCAGGCACAATTAGGCAATAAATAGAGTTAGTTTGACAAAAAAGCCGTGTTTACAGGATTAATCCAGGCATTAGGAACGATGGAACCCTTAGGGGGTGATTCTTGGCAAATTACTTGTGTAAGCCAGGCGGGTGAAGTAATTATGCAAGATTTGGCTTATGGTGACAGTGTTGCAGTAGATGGCGTTTGCCTGACAGTCGAAAAAGTTTTAAACGACGGGTTTATCGCCACGGCTTCACCGGAAACGCTACGTCGCACGACGTTGGGAGGTGAGCAAACGCAACAGAAATATGTCAATTTAGAAGCGTCGCTAAAGGTAGGCAGCAAAATTGGCGGTCATTTTGTGATGGGTCATGTAGACGGCATAGGTCGATTGCTAGTGGCAGAACAAACGGCTAGTTCTTGGGAAATGACCTTTATTGCATCGGAGGCGATCGCCCGGTACATTGTCCCCAAAGGTAGTATTGCTGTCAATGGCATCAGCCTCACAGTAGCCTCATATGAGCCAGAACTCTGCCAATTCAAGGTGGCAGTAATTCCCCTCACCTATGGCGAGACAAATCTTCGCTATTTGGTTCCTGACAGTTTGGTGAATCTAGAAGGGGATATTCTCGGCAAATATGTGGAAAAATTCTTTTCCTCTGGCAACCCACACACCACAGCCCCTGATGAAACTAGTATAGATGGCATTACACCCGCATTCTTAGCAGAACACGGGTATCTCTGAATTTTAGATTTTAGATTTTGGATTTTGGATTTTAAATTAATCCAGAATCCAAAATTTCCAATCTAGCTGCCTGGTTGTTGGCTTACCTGGGCGGTTTGCGTACCTCGAACTAACTGGCTGAGAGCGCTTTGTAATTGCACGCCTGGGTCAGTCGCAACCCACCCATCTTGTGTTAGGTGGCGAACTTCAAAGTGCAAGTGAGGGCCTGTGGAGTTCCCGGTGCTGCCAACTCGCCCGATCACAGTTCCAGGTTGTACCCACTGACCAGGTTGAACAAGGATCTCTGACATGTGACCGTAGAGAGTTTGTTCAGCGGATTTGTGATTCAGGATAACGGTTAAACCATAACCACCCACCCAGTTAGCAGTATCCACTTGACCAGCAGCTGCTGCCAAAACTGGTGTTCCCATAGGCGCACCCAAGTCTGTACCAGCATGGAAGCGTTGATTACCTGTGATTGGATGAACTCGCCAACCAAACAAAGAAGTAATGGGAGCGGGAATAGATAATGGATACATCATTCCCGTACCACTATAAGCGACTACCCCAGTGTAGGGGATTTGCGGTAATACTGAGGCCAGCGAGAAGTCGTAAGCTACGGTGCTGGGGCGGGGTGCAATGTTGCCATCTGCCATTGGTGGAGGTAAAGTCCCGCCACTCGGTGCGATGGGAGTTGCACTGACTGTTGTGGGGCTGAACTCGCCAGGACTCGGGATAAACCGATTAGGACGAAATGCGCTCTTGGTGACACCACTAGAACCACTTTGAGTAGGATGCCATCTACTAGTGTTGCCAGTAGTTGCAATCTGCCGCACGGGTGGAACTACTGGTAATTGGGCATTTTGACTTCTTCTGAGCCAATTAGGTGCTGGTTTACCATTAGAATCAGCTACACTCCTCTGGGGTATTTTGGCACAAACGCCGCCTAATACGCTTTGCCCTGACGGCAAGATGGCTCGACAACCACTGGCGCGTTCTGTGAGGATTACGGAATTTGGTGCTTGATAAATACCTGTGGCACCACTGTCATAACTATTAGGATCAATATAGGCGTTATTATAATCCTTGGTTTTCCCCGCCGTTGCACTGACAGTGCTGTTGGAGTTATTTGCTGGTTGAGCAACTTCTCTTAGTTTTTCAGGTAAAGAACGGGCAGGGGTATTGGGTTTTTCCAGTCTCACCCTTGCAGGAATAGCCTGGGAGGTTTCTACCTTGGGTTTTGATTGTCTGATAATCACAACAGCTTGGGCAGCTTCGATTTTGGGTGTAGACTGCCTAACTGGCTCTTTTGATTGAGCAACCTTTGGCTTATGTAATCTCTGGCTGAGTCTAACTCGTCGTTGAGAAAATTCCGGTTGCGCTTGAGCTGCTTCGGGTGCTACAGCCTGTTTTTTAACTGGATTTGTAACTGCTGTTGGTTGGGAACTTTCAACAGTGGGAACGATATTGTCTACTTGTGTTTCCGTTTGGGCAAACACAAAGCCGCCGCTGAGAAGGCTGACGCTACTCAGCCAACAAAGGCTCTGAGCTGGTAGCGTTGAGGCAAAACGTTTTTTTGTTAGACCTTGCTGCCATAAGTAATGCAAACGATGATGGGCAGAATTATTGCGCTGCGTCATTTGTTCTCTCAGTTGTGTGTAATTAGCAAGGAAGAGATGATGCTAGTGGTTTGTCTTGCCCAAAGAGCGAAATTTTGAACAAACCTCAAATTTAAACGGAAGATTTTTGGTACCCCAAACTGATTGTACCGGGTTGAATATAAATTTCCGGTGTAATTAGTTCCTTTGTATCATCTGTTTCTAAATCAACTCGTAAATTTCCTTGAGGAGTCACCCCAACTACAGTACCTGAAAGATTATTGACGTACACTTTATCACCCATGTTTGTAAGCAAATCTAGATAGCGAGACAAGAGTATGCTTACTCCTTCTTGACAAAGGCACTCCATACCGGATTCTATTCCCAGTAAAACTTTAGAGGTTAGCATTTCCAAACAAGAAATTGGTCTGAAATCTTGGGAAGCTTGCCACGATTCCAGATTGATTCCAGTTTCCGGTACTGGGTTTGTCCAGTTAATACCAACACCAATTACTGCTTGGGTGATTTGTCCTTTGTTTACTTTGGTTTCTGTCAAAATGCCGCCTAGTTTGCGACCATTTAAAACTAAATCATTGGGCCATTTTATCCCAACATCTACACCGCATTGGCGTAATTGAGACGCAATTCCCCAAGCAGTAGCGAAAGTTAGCTGGTAGCTGTCAGTAGCCTCTATTTTGTAGTCGAAAGAAATTGCTACCGAAACATATAATCCCCCAACAGGAGAAATCCACTGGCGTCCCCATTGTCCCCGCCCAGCAGATTGCACAGTTGCAATTACTACTGTTCCTGAAACAGCCCCTTGGTTGAGCAAGTTCCAGAGGGTTTGGTTAGTTGAGGAGACGCTTTCAAAAAAGTGAAGAGAAAATGGTAAATATGTATACTTACGCCCTGCTTTCAAGGCTGCTTCCAAGTTTTGCAGATTAAATTCCACAGCAATTAAGCCAAATTCGGTTGTTCAAGTTAACATTGATTGGCTGATGAGTGATTTCTGTTTAGGTTTGGTTGAAGATGCACACTTGGTACTGGCGCAATTGGGAAGGACTGCCCTATTTAACTTGTAGTATTCTGGAACATTGGCATCACGGCTTCTTTACACAGCAGTTTTGGCCGCGATCGCCACAAGTGATCACAGAAGTATTGCAACCAGCGGCATCAGTCTATCGCTTAAAGCAGGTTCATGGCAATACTATTCTCACTCCCCAAGAAGTTGAGAGCTTCTTAAGCACTGTTGGGGAGGATTTAGCATCGGCGGATGGTTTAATTAGTGAGCAGCCTTTACAAGCAGTCTGGGTAGCTAGTGCAGATTGTACACCCGTACTGATTGGGGATGTGGTAACTGGACGGGTGGCAGCATTACACGCAGGCTGGCGGGGGACTGCCAAAAAAATTGTGCCCTTAGCGATCGCTCGACTCCAATCTCAAGGCAGCAAACTCGATGATTTGAGAATTGCGATGGGCCCGGCGATCGCTGGTGAGGTTTACCAAGTGTCTATCGAAGTGGCTGCTGAAATTGGGGCTAGTATTATACCACATGATGATCAACAAAAAATTATAACTGGATTACATGAGCTACCCAATTCACCCTTGCTGGAAGATCCCAATCCTGGAAAGGTAAAGCTGGATGTGCGGCGAGTGAATACCTTACAGCTGGAAAATTTGGGGATTAGTGCAGAACAAGTTGCGATCGCACCTTATTGTACTTTTCAAACTCCAGAACATTTCTTTTCTTACCGCCGGGAGAAAGAGAAAAAAGTTCAATGGTCAGGAATTGTCAGCGGCAAAACGAATCAGTAACCCCTATTTTAAAATTAGATTCTCATCTGAGATCGGAACTTGGAGAATGGAAAATATTCTTGGCTTCGTCTTGACTGAATTGGTTTAGGGAACTTAACTGCTCACCACCATATCAAGGGTTAATAAACATTTCGGTTTATTAACGACCAACTGCATGATGTCCAGCCACAAAGAACCTATGATGGTATCAGGGATGTCATCTCCAACATGAACGGGAATTACAAATTCAGTTCCGTCAATGATAAGTTTGCCTTCATAGATATCAAATCGTGCTTCCCCTCGTGCTGTCTGCATCTCTATTTGTGCGCTCATTAATGACCACTCCAATACTTCCAAGTCTTGAGTATTGATGGCTAACCACCCATCTGTAAACCCGGTATCGAATAAAGCTTCAACAGAAAATTTCTGATCATTAGCAGCAACAAGCTGAATTTCAAATAGTAGCTCACCATTATCCCCAAACGAACCTGCAATCATAACCTGCCGCAGGTTCCTGTGTCGTTGAGTCGGAATATGGTGAGTTTTACTTGGTTAGTATTGCCATAAGCATCATGGATTTTTTGCGTTATCCCTAAGAATGTTGGGTCAATGAGGTACTGTTCTGTTTCAGGATCGATGGCAATATGCCAGTTGTAATGCGTTTCGATCAAAGTTGGACGTAAGCGCTCGAAAACAGCACGACACTTCATAGTAAAAGCATCACGTTGTTCCTGACAGTAGGGTACTTCTTCAGGTGCTAAGGTTGATGCTTGTATAATGCGGGTGCGTCGTGGGTGCGATACCTGTGTCATATCAATGAAATGTACGCGCTTGTGTGATTTTATTATGGCGTGATTTCGAGCGCTTCCCACAGACTATCTAGATTTAGGTTTTCTTCCTAAACTTAAAGCACCATCCACCAAAGATTGCATTTTCTCTAATGATAAAGGATCGCCATTGGCGTAATGCTCCATCCAAGTCAAACTAATCAAATTGGGGTCATCTGTGGTAGGTAGTGAGCGGCTCTAGACCTATTTGAAGGACTAGAGCCGCCTTACTACAAACCTTTAATTATTCACGCCCACTTACTTATGACTCTTGATATTCTAAGTTGACACCCGATTCAAAGGTTCAAATTTCATAACCTGTTTTTGACGAAAGGAACTAATTGCTAAGACTAAAATACTTAAGGTGATTCCTAAAACGGCATAACTCGGTAGGGCGAAGATAGTTACTTTCATAATGTATGGCAATTCTCCTGCTTTCACCTTCCAGTTCTTTGCTAAAGAGCCGATGAGCCAGCCATGAATAACTGCTGTTTGCACTGCAAGAGAGCAAACCCCTGCTAACCAAACAGACATTCTTCTTTTAGAGAATGTACAATGCCTGATCTGATACAGCAAATCATTTAGCAAAAAAACCACAGCAGGTATTAACATTACAGAACTAGTTCCCTGTGAATAGTTGATGCCAATACTCAAGCAAGAAACTATTACCATTTCTGCTAAGTAGATTTTTTTTGACCAGGCTGTGAAAGATTGTTGTAGATACCAATACCAACCTGCCAAACCAAGGAGAATCAGAACAATTATATCTGACAAAAGCTTGGCAAAGAATGGGTTATTAGGGAATAATCTTGGACCCACAACCATCAAATCGAGGCGACCGATCGAAATATAAGGGCTAACTGATGGATCATTTTGCCAGAGTGAAAATCCCTGAGCTGCATCCGACAGGAATTGTGTCAAAGAATTGCCCGTTAAGGCTAGACCCAAAAATACTAGAAAAGTGACTGTGACAACAGATACAAAAACTAAATAAAATCTTCTTTTAAGGAGAAAATACAGAATAAATAATGCAGCTAATGTTGGTTTGCAAAGGGCAAGCCCCAAGCAAATTCCTGCTGGAATATCCTGATGTTTTCTAGCCAAGATAAACATCCATAAAATCAGAACTGCAATGAAAATGGCAATATTACCAACTTGAAAATTGCGAACTAGGCCATAAATCAAGGCAACCGAGATTGTGCAAATAGTTCTCAAAGCTGGCGACTTCGACTCTAAGAGGATATTCGCTCCCCATAAGGCCAAACCGATTGCTAATATATGCATCACAATCGAGATTTTAAATGCAGTATTCATCGAAAAATAACCCAGAAACCAGACCAGAGGAATAATATTAGGTGGATAGACAAACGGTGGAAGAGATCCACACACCTTAGTTATGGTACAGAAAGTTTGGTTAAAAATCTCGACATTAAAAGGACTCAAATGTTGATGAGCCAATTTACTCGCCACATAATACCACTGAAAATCCCATAAGGGTGGATGTGGTTGGTTTAGGAAATAAACTAACCAACCTGTATAACAGAGAAATCTTGTAACGACTAATACAACAGTTGCTTGGACGATAAAGTTAACAATTGGTTGACGAAAAAACTGTATCAACCGTTGGCTTACAGAAGATTTTAAGAATAAAGAATTTTTCCAGGCTGCCTTTTCACCATCTAATCGCCAATTATTTTTGAGAACTAAAGCAACTACAATTACTATAATTAGGTTCCAAAAGCCAAAGCTGATCATCTGAATAATCTCAATAATTATTTCTATATTTCGGAAATAATATCGCTAAAGTTAATTTTTCTAACAGATACTTAAGTAATTCTATAATCACTTTATAAAATTTTGACAATGACTTCCTAGTAATTTCATAATCACTTCACAAAATCTTGACAATTATTCCCTTCCCGCCATAAGATTACCAACGAAGACGCGTCTTTCCACGCCACTTGCTTCCAGGTTGGGTACCTTCCGTACTCCTACGGAAAAGCAAGCTAGCAAGAGTGTTTTTGTCCCTTGTGCGTCCCGTTGGCGCAGCCTCTCGTTGAGAAGCTGTAGGGTGTGTTACGGCTTCCATAGGGCACCATTTCAGGTTTTTGGTGCGTTACGCAACACCATCTTCTAATTATTTGCGCTTACTTACTTAAACGAAGTTTTATATTTTTTTTAGTCTTAATTATTAAATAAAGCTTGGCTTAATAACTCACGGTGCATTAACGCTCTATCTACCAAAGATTGTATTTGCTCAGGTGATAAAGGATCACCGTTAGCGTAATGCTCCATCCAAGTCAGACTAATCAAATTGGGATCTTCGGGTAAACTCGCTAAATCCCACCCAGGCATTTCCAAGTCTTCCATAAGACGATTTACCTTAGGGTCATAACTCAGAGCAAAACAGCGACAACCAACAGATGCACCCATAATCAAGCTGTGTAGGCGCATCCCAATTGCCATCTCGACACCGCGAAACACACCTTTCAAAAGTTGCGGATCTTCCAGACACAAAATCTTGCTGACATCTTTAAGTTGGGGTTGAATAGCTTCGGCAATACTTAAATCTTCACTTTTTTGAAACGGCAGTAGTAAAATAAAAGCCTGCGTGGCTTTTTGAAAATCCACCAAAGCACGAGTCAAGTTTGCTAGGCGTGTTTGAGTCAGTTGGGGATGCGATCGCAACGTTAGAGCAACTCTTGGCGCAGGTAAATCCCAAAGTCCTGGTACTGGTTTAGATTCCAACGCCCAAACTGGGTCAGGAGCTATAATACAAGGAATTTGCCAATCAGATAATAAAGCAGCACTGGCGCGATCGCGGACACTAACTTTGGTACAATTAGCAAAGGTTTGCCGTGCTAACCAGTTAGTTTGCGGACGCACTAACGGGCCAATACCCTGCGCCCAAGCAACAGTTTTTAAACCCATTTTCTGCGCCAATGCCATCAGTCCCCCATAATAAAATGGGCTGATAGTACTGGTAACATCCTGAATGAGACTTCCGCCGCCCCAAATCAAGGCATCACAAGAGCGTAAAGCTTGCAGTACAGGTAAGGGAGCCATGCGATTGTAGGTTTCTACATTGTAGCGATCGCGCGTTTCCTCTGGATTCCCCGAAAGCACCACAGGCGTAACATCTGGTGGTAACATTTGCAAAAGCGTTGCCAACAAAGCTTCGTCACCACCATTACCTTTACCGTAATATCCAGACAATAACGCCCGCATCTTGACCATTTTAGATTTTAGATTTTGGATTATCAGCTATTGTTAAATGAATTTCTGTCCCCAATACAGATGGTAAACTCATTCCCAAGTTCTATTTTGAATAGTGCAGAAGATAGTTAGAACTTCTAACTCCCCACTCTAGCGCTGTCAAGGTGAGTTTTGTATTCATTACTAGCTCAAAACTCGGCACTTGAGCCTCTGAGGGTGAAAGTTGAGCCTCTGAAGGTGAACGTTGAGCCTCTGAGGGTGAAAGTTGAGCCTCTGAGGGTGAACGTTGAGCCTCTGAGGGTGAAAGTTGAGCCTCTGAAGGTGAACGTTGAGCCTCTGAGGGTGAACGTTGAGCCTCTGAAGGTGAACGTTGAGCCTCTGAAGGTGAACGTTGAGCCTCTGAAGGTGAACGTTGAGCCTCTGAACTCGGAATTTTCAAAATTCTAAAAGAACAAGTGAAGATTTTGTTTAAACTAATATGAAATTCAAGCTACATATTACGTTGACAGGGCTATTCCCCACTCCTAACTCCTAACTCCCCACTCCCACTGTATGCACGCTCTATCGATTCCCACCTGGATTATTCATGTTTCTAGCGTTATTGAGTGGATTGTCGCCATTTGGTTAATTTGGACTTATGGCGAACTCACTGGTAATCGCAATTGGTGGGGCTTATCCCTTGCCATGTTACCAGCTTTAGTCAGCGCCATGTGTGCCTGTACCTGGCATTATTTTGACAACGCCGAATCTTTAGAATGGCTGGTAACGCTGCAAGCTACCATGACATTAGTTGGTAATTTTACGCTTTGGGCAGCGGCGTTTTTGATTTGGCGTTCTACCAAATCTCCTGACACTGTTGAACCAAAAACTATCAAATCAGAGCAATGATTTCTAAAGAAACCCTATTTGCGCTTTCACTGTTTCCCTACTTGGGTTTCTTGTGGTTTATCAGCCGCAGTCCGCAAATGCCGCGTTTAGCGCTGTATGGATTTTACGGCACTCTCGTGTTTGTTGGCGTCACCATCCCGGTGGGGATTTATGCTGTATTGCATTATGGCAAGTCTTTGGCCAATGTAGATTGGTTGCACGGCGGTGCAGAAGTATTTTTGACCCTTTCTAACATCTTGCTTGTGGTGGGTTTTGGGCAAGCTGTAAGGCAATTAAAAATGAAAAATGAAAAATAGTAAGTTCAGCTATAGCTAGCGGTTTGATTGCATTGAGTTATGAGGAACAAGTAAATGGATGTAATTCCAGCGATTGATTTACTAGAAGGTCGGTGTGTGCGACTGTATCAGGGAGACTACGATCGCTCGCAAGTTTTTAGCGAAAATCCTGCTGATGTTGCCAAACAGTGGGTAGCGCAGGGTGCTACTAGATTACACATAGTTGATTTAGATGGTGCTAAGGCAGGTAAAGTAGTAAACCTGCGGGCAATTGAAGCGATCGCTCATGCGGTGTCAGTACCCATTGAAATTGGTGGAGGATTGCGCGATCGCACCAGCGTGCAACAATTATTTAATCTAGGCGTAGAGTGGGCAATTCTCGGAACCATCGCCGTAGAACAACCTCAGCTAGTGCAACAACTCTGTGAAGAGTTTCCTGGACAGATTATTATTGGCATTGATGCCCGTAACGGTAGAGTAGCAACTCACGGTTGGTTAGAAACCTCGGAAGTTTTAGCAACCCAACTGGCTGTACAAATGCAAGAATTGGGCGCAGCCGCCATCATTTACACAGATATCCACCGAGATGGTACACTCACAGGCCCTAATTTTGAAGCTTTGCAAGAACTTGCAGGGGTAATTTCCATCCCGATAATTGCTTCTGGCGGGGTAAGTTCTGTCACCAATTTGTTGAGTTTATTGGCGTTAGAACCTCAAGGTGTAACTGGTGTGATTGTCGGACGTGCCTTGTATACTGGGGATATTTTACTCAAAGAAGCATTACGAGCGATCGGCCCTGGGCGGATTCAGGATATTCCACCCAATCTAGGTTTTTCTACTTTTGCTTGACATTCTCTGTGTATTTGGTGACATCCACACACTGACTCGGAGTATCGAGTTCAGTGGTGGCTTGCTTAACCAGTCCGGGTATTTGTTTTAGCTTGACTACTTTCGATCCAACCAATCTAAAGTTTGAAATCCTTTGTATAGACCAATATTGGTAAACCTAAATACTTAGGTGTTAAGAATTAAGCCGTATGGTCAGTATTCCCGGATATCATCTTACATTACCTATTTTATCCAGCCACGAAGCGATCGCTGACTCATATATTAAGATTTGTATTTATCCCCTTAAAACTGAAGGTTCCGACAGGGGTAACATTATCTACTAACTTTTTTTGGTTAAACTCAAATTTTCTGTGATATATTTCTGTAATCTCCAATACCCTTGGTGTAGATAATATTGTCGTAAATTTAAAAATTTAGTCTTATGTCTACTCAAGAACCAAATTCCAACCAAGCATTTAAGCTAATACAGGCTACCGGAATAAAGAAAAAGAAACCACAACCTCCTCCAGACATCAAAAAACCAAGTAAAACCGAATAAAAAGCGTTATATAACAATCCTATTTGAGTTGTCAAAACTCAGCCTATCCAAGAGTTGAGAAGAAAATAAACAGATAATTTCATAAATCATTTAGAACTGTTATAGTTCCTTGTAGAGACTTAAATTAAATTAAGTCTCTACAATTCTCATCAAAAAGAAATCAGCTTATTTATTTTTTACTTGAGTTTTCGCTTGTTCTAAAGCTATTTCTTTGATTGCCTGATATGAATTAACGTTTGAAGTACCTTCAATAGCTTTAACTGCCAAATCTTGAACTTGTTTGAGAGCAGATTCAAGTTGTTTAGAAAGATTTTGAATCCGACTCTCTTGATTAGTAATAGTTTGTTCTAGAGATTGCAGTCTTTGTTCATAGAAACGCTTTTGTCCTTCCACTTCCTTAGAATATAAATCTGATTTTACTTTAGCTTGGTAGTGGGCGATGCCTTTGCCTTCTTCTGTAGCTTTTTTTATAGCTGCTTCTTTGTCTTTCGGAAAAGCCTCTACCTTGGCTTTTAATTCTTCAAATTGTTTCTCTCTCTCAGAAATTGCTTTCTCCCGTTCAGCCCACTGTTTTTCTGTTACTTGTAGTAATTCTTCCAGTTGCTTATATAGTGCTTTCTGCCCTTGTTCGTATTCGTCACTTCCCAGTTGCCGCTGGAGTTCTAAATTATATTTATATTCTGATGCATCGCGTTGTCGAGTTTTATTCGAGTTTTCATTCTGTTCTTTTATCGCCCGTTGCTGTTCCTCTTGTTCTTTTCCCCAAGTATTCCTTTGCTCTAGTATTTCTTGGAATAACACTTCAGAACGCTGGCTATATTCTTCCTGATAAATTTTAGTATTATCTTCATAAGCTTGAATGAGAGTATCCAAGATATCATCAGAAATTTCCAAATTGTGCAACCGTGCTAATTGTTTGATTTCCTCTTCTAAAGTTCGCCTGATTACTTCTAATTTAGAGGCTTTTATAGTTAGCTGTTCGGATAATTCATTAGCAGCACTGCCAAAACCTAATTGAATCTTCGCCAAGCTTTCAATTGTATTGTTCATCTTTTGTTGGACACTAGAAAGCTGATTCATAGCTATTTTTTGTTCTAATTTAGGCTGTTCTTTAGTTCCAGACTGGTTTTCTTTAGCAACTTGATCAAGTTCTGATTTCAACGCTGCTTTTTCTTTAGTTAACTCCTCATACGCCTGAAGAATTTCTACTTTAGTATTCTTATCAGTCGGTTTTTTTACCACCACAATAAACCTCCTCTTCAGGAATTAAAAATGATTAAGATGCTACACGACAGACTTATAACTATTTTGAATTAGAATTACCAAAAGCCCTCAGGGCTAGGTCTTGTGCTTGTTTTAATGCAGTTTGCAATTGAGCAGAAATACCTTCTATTTGCTCAGACTGTTTCTTAATTGTTTCTTCCAGAGATAGAATTTTTTGTTCATAACTCTGTTTGTTGGATTCCCATTCTTTTTCAAACAAATCAGCTTCAATTTTAGCTTTTTGACTTGTTTCTTTAATTGCCTCTTCCCTAGCTTTCTTAACGGCTTCTTCCAGTTCGTTAGGAAATGTAGCTACTTTTTGTTGATAGTCTCCAAAGAGTGGTTGGCGTTCAGCAAATATCTTTTCTCGTTCTGCCCAATCTTTCTCTTTCTTTTGAGAATTTTCTTGTATTTCCCTTTGTTGTTGCCGTTTTATGGCTTCATAGCTGTCTGTATTAAGTTTACGGGCAGTTTCTAACTTATACTGAGATTCTTCTTCTTCTTGCTGGCGATCTTTAGCTAATAAATCATTATATGCTTGAACTTTTTCTTCATACTCTGCTTGTTCTTTTTGCCATTCTTTCCGCCTGATTGTAATTTCTTTTTCTAGTACTTCCCTTTTACTGATAGTATCTTGTTCTAAGGTTTTTAATTTTTCTTGATGTTCTTGACTTAAAATGTCTAGAGTATCCGCTACAACTCTGATTTGTTGAAGCTCTTGCAGGCGTTGAGTTTCAATTTCTATAGCTCGGTTTAATTCATCTAACTTAAAGTTTTCCTGAGCTAGTTTTTCAGATAATGCGTTAAGAATACTACCAAACTCCAATTGTAAATCAGCTAAACCTTTGACAATACTATCAACTGTATATGCAGAAGCTGCTTGCAAAATTTCTTGACTTTTAGCCTTATCTGCTTCCTCTTGTTTAGTTGCTATTTTAGATTCCAGCTTTTTTCTTTGAATAATAATTTGTTGAAATGCTTGCATTAGTTGTTGTTTGGTGTCCTTGACTCCAATTGTAGTCATCTTCCAACTCCCTTCAATAGCAATGATTTATGGGGTAGCAAGCCATACCAACGACTACCCTATGCAGACATCAGGGTAGCCTTTGAATAAACATTTTTAACCCAGTGTAAATACTGAAATAACCAACATCTGACACTTAGGTGGGGTAGGAATTTTCCACGCGTGTGTCTTTCTGTTTTTCAGGTATATAGCGTTTCTCAGTTGAGTCTAATAGAAACCTAACAAGAACAGCCCCTTCCCTTATCGGAAAGGGGAGTAAGATTCAAAGCTTCTCTCCTTTAAGTAGAGAGGTTGGAGTGTATTCCATACAAACGAGAAACACTATAAGCTTTCACCAAGAGATGTAGTATTTTTGTACTAAAATAAATATACCTAACCTAATCTGCTCTTGTCAAGACAACCAAAGTCCTTAATTAAAAGCTATTAAAAGCTTGCAGCCACAGTGATTATGATTTAGAAGGGTGCTGTAATATATATTACTTTTTGTAAAGAAAATCTAAAAGAATAAACCCTAGTAGAAGCACGGTTGCACTAAGGCGAGATAATAGATTAAATCATTCTAATTGATACAAGCACAGTCCCAGACTTTTGTGATATCAATGTATACCAGTGAATCGACTAAATATTCTGCCACAACGGATATTGGACAAACCAGCCGTATTCTAGTAGTAGAAGATGAAGAATTAATCCAGGAAATGCTAGCTGTAGCCCTGGAAGAGGAAGGTTATCGGGTGATAACTGCCCCCGATGGGCGGTCTGCTATAGAGTATCTCAAAAGTTTTGAAACCAACTCAGGGGAACTTCCCTTTGATCTGATCATTCTTGATTTGATGCTGCCTCAAATCAATGGGCTAGATATTTGCCGTTTGCTACGTCATCAAGGAAACCCAGTACCTATTTTAATCCTCAGTGCTAAGGGTAGTGAAACTGACCGTGTTCTGGGGTTAGAGGTGGGAGCAGATGACTACCTAACCAAACCCTTTAGTATGCGCGAGTTAGTGGCTCGTTGTCGCGCTTTACTCCGCCGCCAACGTCTAAGTAATTTACCACAACTACCAGTATTAAAATTCAAGGATGTCACCTTGAATCCCCAAGAATGTCGCGTGCTGGTTCGTGGTCAAGAGGTGAATCTTTCCCCCAAAGAGTTCCGCTTGCTGGAACTGTTTATGAGTTATGCCCGTAGGGTATGGTCACGGGAACAATTGCTCGACCAGGTTTGGGGGCCAGATTTCGTCGGCGATAGTAAAACCGTAGACGTTCACATTCGGTGGTTGCGCGAAAAATTAGAGCAAGACCCCAGTCATCCTGAATATATTGTGACTGTCCGAGGTTTTGGCTATAGGTTTGGATAATTAGTTTGGATAGTTGTTAGTTTTTAGTAGTCACGAAGAAACTAACAACTCAAATGCTTTTATTGGGATTTTTTCTGGGTTTAGCGGTAGGCATTGGGTTTTGGGTTTGGCAACAGGTTCAACTTAACCGCTACCTGGGGCGCTTACTCCGACCGTTAACCTCGCATTCTGACAAAATGGGACTGCTGCTGATTCCTGCATTGCGGCAGGAAATAGCGATGGTGAAACAGCAGTGGCAAGATTTGCAGCAGTCGTTGCAAACTTACCAAGACCTACTAGATTTTGCACCAGTGGGATATTTGCAGGTGGATGAAGAAAATCAACTGCTGTGGTGCAATCAGCAGGCGCAGGAAATTTTGTATCTGCAAAGGTGGCAACCAGAACAGGTGCGCTTGTTACTAGAGTTGGTAAGGTCTTACGAACTTGACCATTTAATTGAGCAAACTCGTGATCGGCAAAAACCACAGACGCGAGAATGGATATTTCATCCATCTTGTGATGATGCGGCAGAGATGGCAACAATAAAATCTTTGGCTTTGCGGGCGTCTAGCTTGCCTTTACCCAATGGACAAGTGGGAGTCTTTTTAGAAAATCGTCAACCCCTATTAGATATAAATCAAATACGCGATCGCTCTTTTTCTGATCTAGCACACGAACTCAGAACGCCGCTAACATCGATTCGCTTGGTTGTAGAAACGCTACAAACCCGCTTAGAACCACCTTTAGATCGCTGGGTTAACCGCCTAATGCAAGAAGTTGATCGGCTGATTAACTTAGTGCAAAGCTGGTTAGAACTTACCCAAATGGAAGCAAACCCAAATATGCAATTGCAAGCCAAACCTGTAGAATTGCGATCGCTGATTGCATCTGTTTGGGAAACACTAGAACCCTTGGCAGTGCGCCAACATTTGTCTCTTACTTATTCTGGCCCAGAAAATCTTTGGATTAAGGCAGATGAAGCCCGTATTTACGAGGTTTTTCTCAACTTGCTAGACAATAGTATTAAGTACAGTCCTCCTGGTACAAGTATTCACGTTGAAACAAAAATCTTATCAACAAAGGATAATGATCCCGCTTCCCCAATCCTAGAAATAAATCTGATCGATTCTGGTGTCGGGTTTTCTGAGGCAGATTTACCCCACGTTTTTGAGCGATTTTATCGAGGAGATAAAGCGCGAACCCATTCGCCACAAGATAGTAACTCCATCGGGGCGATCGTTGGCAATGGTTTAGGATTAGCGATCGTTGAGCAAATTCTTCTCGCCCACGGTGGTTCAATCAAAGCTATGAACCATCCAGAAACTGGCGGTGCGTGGATGCAACTCCAATTTCATGAAGTTATGGCAAACTCCTTAAGCCAAGACTATAGTTAATTATATCTTCACGTTTGAGACAACAAGTGTGAAAGCTGTCGATTATACTCCGAATCCTCAAAGACCCCAACTCGCACGCGCCATTAGGCGCTTAGAACGGGATGTATTACGCATGGGTGCTTTGGTAGAACAATCATTTCGCCTCAGCCACCAAGCGTTATTTGCTCGTAACTTAACAGCAGCTGAGGAACTTCCCCGATTAGATAAAAAGATTGATCGCTTTTATCGTCAAATAGAATCAGACTGTACGGCGATTATAACGCTGCAAGCGCCTACAGCCCAAGATTTGCGCTGCTTGAGTGCTTTTATGCAGTTGGTGCGAGACTTAGAGCGCATTGGCGATTATGCTAAGGATTTAGCTGAGATTGCGATTAAAATCTTTCCTTATGCGCCTCATACGTGTTTGCCAGAGATTGAAACTATGTCCCTTCACGCGCAGGCGATGCTAGCAACTAGCTTGAAGGCTTTGGGAGATTTCGATGAGGCTGGTGGACGCCGTTTAAAGCACCTAGATGATACTGTAGACGATGCCTACGATCGCGTTTATCAGACTTTAGCTCAACAACGCGATGTGCCAGGGGTAGTCGAGCCAATTCTGCTGCTGGCACTGGCAATTCGTTGTCTGGAACGCATGGCAGATCATGCCACTAATATTGGTCAGAGGGTAGCATATATTGTCACCGGTCAACGCTCTTAATTGACGTGCTGCCCAGATCCCCGACTTCTTCAATAAGTCGAGGATCTAAATCGTGCTTAAGTAAGCGCCATTTCACCCTATATCTTCATAATTATTTGCGCCTACATACTTACTCAGTCTTCAAAAAATACCAAATTATTAAAAATAAGTTAACTAAATATTTTACTAAAAGCTTACCTTTTCTTAAACTTGCACAATTAAAGTAACAGAGAAATAACTGAAAAATTCCGGTCTATCTCACTGATAGATACCTGAAAGCAGAAGTTGTTGCCATGAAAAGATTTGGAATTAGTCCCTAGCTCTGATTGAGAAGAATACACTTTCAGATATTCAGGTAAATTTTGCTCCAAATCATTAGAGTTGCTTAATCATTATAAATAGCGAGATTCCCTGATAATAATGTTACCCATCAAGATATTGCTGAAGTGTTAAATACCATACGAGTAACAGTTACCCAACTCCTACAACAGTTGCAGGAAGAAGGAATAGTTTTACCTCACAAACGCCGCATTATTTTGCGCTTACCAAATAAATTAATTGAAAATTATAGTTCAGCACTATATTAAATGACTTGTATTTATCACAGTATAAAGGTATAATCCAGACTGTGATTGTGTGTAAAATTCCTGAAAGTAAAGTGTTATAAGCATTTTACGATGATTGGATTAGTAGGTGTGAGTGAGACTAAAAAACATGACAAAACGATTCTGGAATCTTTTTAAGGTTAGTCCGGTTATTGTCGCTGCTACATTTTTTGTTGCGAATAGTGCTTTAGCCGCTGAAGTCAACGAACAGGTTACAAATGTTGCCCAGTTATCTGAAGCTCAAGACTCTAACAGCATGAGTCAGGTAACATCAGTTTCGCAATTTTCGGATGTGCAGCCCACAGATTGGGCATTCCAAGCTTTACAATCCCTAGTTGAGCGGTACGGCTGTATTGCAGGTTATCCCAACAGTACCTATCGTGGGAACCGGGCTATGACCCGTTATGAATTTGCCGCAGGTTTGAATGCCTGTTTAAATCGGGTTAACGAACTGATTGCTTCAGCTACTGGCGATTTGGTCACTAAACAAGACTTGGCTACTTTACAGCGTTTACAAGAAGAATATTCTGCTGAACTAGCAACCCTGCGCGGTCGTGTAGATGGACTAGAAGCTCGCACTTCTGAGTTGGAAGCCAATCAGTTCTCCACTACCACCAAATTGGTTGGAGAAGCAGTTTTCGCCGTGTCTGATGTTTTTGGTAACAATAGAGCAGTTCCTGGTGGTAATCCGACTCAAGACTTGGATTCTAACACCACTTTTTCTGACCGCGTTCGTTTGAACTTGTTGAGCAGTTTCACTGGTAAAGACCAGTTGCAAATTCGTCTGAATGCTAATAACACCATCTCTAATGCTGGTGTAAGCGGTACTAACATGACCCGGTTGGCCTTTGACGGTAATAACAACAACTCTGTTGTGATCGATAAAATCAATTATGCTTTCAACTTTAATAATGCAGTGCGTATCAAAGTTGATGCTACTAATGCTGAGTTATACGAAAACGTTAATACCTTCAACCCTGACTTTGCTAGCTCTGCTAGAGGTGCGCTCTCTCGCTATGGACGTTTCAGCCCCATATATCGTCAAGGTCAAGGTGGCGCTGGTTTGACTGTTACCTTCAATCCTAATGGCCCTATCAGCTTGACTGGTGCTTATATAGCTAGGACTGCTAATGACCCTACCCTTAATAATGGGCTGTTGGATGGTGATAACGCCATATTTGGTCAGTTATCTTTCCAACCCACCAAAGCCTTTAACATTGGTCTAACCTACGCCCGCACTTATCAAACTAATCTTGTTAACAATAACGTTAACAACAACCTTTTCCAAGGTACAGGTAGTACTTTTGCCAACAATCCCTTTGGGAATAACACTCGTACCGAATCCAATAACTACGGTGTAGAAGCTACCTTCCAATTTAGCAAGTTGGCTATTAGTGGTTGGGGAGGTTATACAACTGCTGATGCTATTACTGGTGCTAATGCAGGTACAGACGCAGATATTTGGTACTGGGCTGGATCGCTTGCTTTGAGAGACTTTGGTGGAAAAGGTAACGTCTTAGGTGTTATTTTTGGTCAACCACCCAGAGTTACTGGTGGTAGCATAAAAAATGTCGCCGCCAATACTAACTTAGATGACGATAAATCTTATCACTTAGAGGGTCTTTATAAGTTCAAGGTTTCCGATAATATTCAAGTCACTCCTGGCTTGTTGGTAATTTTCAATCCAGAGCATAACGATGCTAACGACACCGAATACGTAGGTACTCTACGTACTACCTTCACCTTCTAAAATTGGTGATGGTAAACAAAGCTCAGAATTAGACAAACAAAAGCCCACTTTCAAGTGGGCTTTTGTTTATATTTAACAGCTTTTTCCAATTCTTCTCGGCTCTGTTTAATCTCAACTTGCAATTTGAGAGCCATCACACATGTACCAAATATACCCTTATCAATAATTTAGCGCAGCTTCATACAGAAACAATATAACCAGCTAATATCAGCTTAATATCAAGGTATAGTAAATTTAATATAAGTAAGTCGGCGCGAACAAACTAACTTATGTAAAGATAAGTAAATACGGAGAATGGATCTACCGAGGTGACTAAGATATGGGCGCGTAGTTTTTGGGTGTTTTTGACTCGCGATCAAGATAAAACTCTATTAAACAAGTGGGAAACTTAGGATTTATACATTTTGTTTCTACGTAAATATTGCTCTGAGATGAATCCAATTGAACTGGAGTGGCACCATCTCAAAAAAAGCGAATTAACAGGGAAAATGTTTGATGATGAGTACCATCAATTGCCTATACGATAATTGATGGTATTCAAGCTAGAGGAGAAAGAGGTAACTAGAGTACACAGCGTGTTAAATTTAATTCTAATCTGAGTGTTTAATTTTTGTTATACAATTAGAAATTTTCCAACCGACTTACTTAATCATGTTTTTAGATGAGACGATTGGGCAGTTAGACAATCTCCGTCCTTATTTGCAAACATTTAATGCTTGGGTAGCATCCGGTTATCAGGATGAGTCATGTTTACTGCAAGGGCAGGCATTGGAAGAGGTCTTAGACTGGGCGCAAGGCAAAAGCTTAAGCAATTTAGAATATCAATTTTTGGTAGCTAGCCAACAAATAGAGCGTCGCCAACTTCAGCAAAAACTAGAAGCGAAGAATGAAAAATTGCAGCGATTAGTTACTATAGCTAATATTGATTTCTTAACTCAAGTTGCTAACCGCCGACGATTTGAAGAGTATCTTGATATTGAGTGGCGGCGCATGGCACGCGAAAAACAGCCCCTCTCCCTGATCCTTGTTGATGTAGATTTTTTTAAATCCTACAACGATACCTATGGTCATCAAGCAGGCGCTCATTGTCTTAAGGAAATTGCTAGAGTCATCTTCAATATTGTTCAACGTCCTGCTGATTTAGTTGCCCGTTATGGTGGGGAAGAATTTGCTGTAATTTTGTCTAACACAAACGCATTTGGTGCGGCTCACATTGCACAAAGAATTTGCTTTGCTGTGCGGAAACTGGTAATTCCCCATCAAAAATCACAAGTTAGTTCTTATGTAACCTTGAGTGCTGGGTTAGCCACAGTAATTCCTATATCTAACTCTAGCTTTCAAGAAATAATTGCGGCGGCGGATAAAGCATTGTATCAAGCAAAGGCAGCAGGACGTGATTGCTTTGTGTACAGTACTGAGCAAACTGAAAATTTAGAAGAAAAGCAGATTGCAACTCTTGCAAAACTGTCCGTCTGTGATGAGTTCTTGAGAGAGTCATTATGGCTGTCTAAACAGAAATTGCAGCAGACTATGAGGAAAAACCAAGAGATAATGAAGCAAGTCCAACAGGCTATGGAGAAAAACAAACAGATTAGGGAGAAAAGCCAGCAGCTTATGAGGGCTTAATCAACAGTAATATATAGTCAGTGAAACAATTACACCAGAACACATTGCTTCCCTTACTTCTTACGACTTTATTCTCGAAGCTTTATTTAGCGCAGCTTCATAAAGAATTGGTATTAGATTTCGTTCCTCAAGCAAGGAGGTAGAGTTTTATAAGTTATTTAATCCACTTTCCTATGTGGGATTATAATCTGGCTGATTAGATATATCTTTTGGGGGGCGATCGCTACTCCAAGCCCACCATACAGAACCACAGTGACAGTAGTAAAACTCTTGCCATTTGCGACGACGGTCTTCTGTAAGTACAGGCGATCGCCGATTTAGCCAAACTTTTTCGGCTTCTCGGCTACTTGAGTGGCAGCTAGGACAGCAAAACTTATAGGCATGTATTGCCTTATTCGTCCATTCAGGCGGGAGGGTAGCAAAAACGTCCATGTATTTACAAGTATAGTCTCAATGGTTATCCAAAACTTTGAGGTTTTAAACTTGGGGGCAAACCGATACCATAAAATCCCGCCATCCTATAAAACTGCTTAATCAATATTTTTATGGCTTTATCTGGTCTATTCACAAATCGCAATTTGTAGAGGTTTTCAATAATAGAACAGCTATTTTTAAAGACTGCTAAAGTATGTCACAAATAAAAGGTTAACACGAATGGTAACTAAAATAGTTACCATGCACATTATGGCTAATAATTAAATTTATGGAGCCAAATGTTGAAATTCGCCGTTTGTTAGATGTGATGCCTGCTTCTGGTCGGATGACGACAAAAGTCGTTAGTAAGCCAGAGCAAGCAAAAGTGATTGACGCCTCCTTTCCCCAACCCTGGAATCAGGCGCGACCGATATATATTAATTTTGATTTGTGGCGTCGCTTGACAAAGCCGCAACGAGACTTGCTGCTGTTGCAGATGGTTAGCTGGTTAACGGGGGTGAAGTGGTTTAAAGCTGACATTTATCAAGGTGTGCTGCTGGCGGGGCTGTTAGGCGGATTCTTGGAAGCAGCACAGTCAGATGTGGTGGGTGTAGTCGTAGCTGGGGGATTAAGTGCGATCGCCGCTTTTCGGATCTGGCGTACTAACAAATCTCAAGAGTCAGAGTTAAATGCCGATGCAGCAGCAATTCGGATAGCACAGCGGCGCGGTTATTCAGAAGTTGAAGCAGCGCAGCATCTGTTATCTGCAATTGAAGCGGTAGCCAAAATTGAAGGGCGTTCTGGTTTAAATTTTACTGAGTTGATTCGTTGCCAAAACTTACGAGCGATCGCAGGTTTGTCACCAGTGGGTATGCCAGAAAGTTATAAGTAGAAATCAGGAGGTGGTTACTGAGCGGCTGGTGAGCATCTCGGCTTCTCTACGAGACGCTACGCGAACGCTCGATGGAGCCGCAGTTGAACTATGCCCTCTACCAGATCAGAGGCGTTAGCGGTAGCCTGCGGCAAGCCGCTACGCGTCTACGATAGTTTTCACAACTCATTTAGGATTGCTATATAACTTTGATCCAAATAAATTTTATTTTTAACTAACAATGTTAAACGAAAAAATTATCAAATATACTTCAAGATTACCTTTTCATTCTCCTTGGTTTATTATCATTATTTTTTCGGTTCTTGGTTTAATAGGTATTCTCAACCATTCGATGTGGCGAGATGAACTAAATCCCTGGCTTATTGTCAGAGATAGTGAATCTTTAGGGGATTTAGTTGCAAATATCCATTATGAAGGTCATCCTGTTTTATGGTATTTTTCTCTGGCACTTCTGAGAAAAATAGTGGACAATCCTATTATTATGCAAATTTTTCATTTGGCAATTACTGTTGTTTCGGTTACTGTTTTTTGCCTATATAGCCCTTTTAACTATCAACAAAAGTTTCTGTTTTCCTTTGGTTTCTTTCCTTTTTATGAATATCTTTTAATTTCTCGAAACTATGCCTTTAGTATGTTGTTTATTTTTGCTTTTTGTACAGTTTTTTCATCGAGAAAAATAACTTATGCTTATTTGGCCATTTTATTGGGTTTACTAGCAAATAGTAATGCTTATGGTTTGCTCGTATCATTTTCTTTATTATTGACTTTGCTAGCTGAATTTAGTTTTGATAGTGAATATCGCCAGCAGTATTTTAGTCAAAGCCAAAAATACGACTTATATTTAAGTATTTTAATTATCATATTTTCTTTTATTTTATCCATTTATATTATTACTCCTCCAATAGATAGTTATCTTTATGGTGGGTTAAATAATGGTTGGATAATACAATTAGATATCCGTCATTTATTGAAAAGCATAGGTAGAATATTTGGTAGTTATTTATTAATTATTCCTCAACACAAGAGATGGCTGGATTTAATTATTTGTACGACAATTGCTCTATTTATTGTAATTTTAACCTTGATTAAATTATCTAAAAAGCCAATTCCTTTCTTTTTCTACATTATAGGAAATTGTGTAATATTTGCCTTTACATACTTTAGATTTATAGGTATGCCTCGGCATTTTGGACATTTCTATTTAGTTTTGATAGCAGCTTTATGGCTGGAAAGTTATTATCAAGAGTCTAGAGTTTTACTCAATAAATTTTTTGTTCGTCCAAATTCAATTGCATTTGTTCAAAAATGGCATCATATCGCTTTGATGCTAATTCTTTATGTCCAGTTTTTCGGAGGTATTTATAGTTTTTCAAGAGATTTAGTTGTACCATTTTCTGCCAGTCGCGAAACATCTCAATATCTTCAAAAAGCTGGGTTAGATAATAAGTTTATTGTTGCCAGCCGAGATGCAAATATGGCTCCTTTATCGGGTTATCTGAATCGAAAGTTTTACTATCCTGAGCTTCAGAGAATGGGAAGCTTTACCCTATTTAAAAAAGGTCGTCAAGATGTTGAAGAAGCTGAAATATTAAGCCAAATTAATTCTCTACTAAAAAATCAGGATGACCAAAAGAAAATTTTGCTGATTTTAAATAAAAAACTAAATGTCAACCGCAATGACTTGAAGATTATTCCAATCAAAGATTTTAAGAGAGGCTGGGTGGATAGTGAACGATATTATCTTTATTGGGTAGATGAAGCATAAAGATAATCTGCCACAGAATTTTGAAATTCTTAGGCAGATTGCGGTAATCGATAGTAAAAGATATTTTATTAAAGCTATAGTAAGCAACTAATCCTGCTCTGTTGGGCATTTTACAGCCCTGTTCTGTTTTAGAAACTATAGGCTTGATTGTTATACAAGCAACATGTATCGCCAAAAAACCCTAGAAATAAAGCTTTTACATCTTTTGACCTAGCTTGCCATCACTGATAACTAGCTGCAACACGTGAGGCTAATCTACACTGGAATAAGAGAATGTATGTTTAACTGACTTAGGTGTCAAATAGTGAGGAGTTTTGTCATACTTTCTCGGTGTTGGTTATGAAGTGTTTACCTGGTGTGGTAAAACTTAACTTAAATTCTGTCAGTTACTAACGGAGTTGATGGGAATGGGTAACTTTATTTTTTTTGTTTTGATAGTAGTTTACGGAGGCGGCGTTTGGAAGTTTTGGAATGGGTTTGGGCGGACTAATTTTAATCCAACTCTGAGCAATCGCATTGGTTTAGCTTTGCTATGGCCAGCTTTGTTTATTACAAATCAATCCTATCGTCGAAACTTTAGAAAGGCGTTGAAGGGTTAGAGTTTACTATTAAGTCTAACGTCATCCATTATTGACGGTGGCATCTATCTCAATATAAATCTAACCCCCCAACCTCCCTTCCTTACTAGGGAAGAGAGGTTGGGTTTGCTCCTTTTAGAAAGGAGAGGAATTAGGGAGGGATAAGTTCGTTAACGGTTGGAAAGTATTTCAACCGATGAATTTAGGAATTATTTGTGATTGGTTAATAGATGGATTGCTCCACCTACAGCTGCACCATCAATAGCATTGCCAACGGTATGTCTGCCATCACCAGTAACTGCGCCAGTCAATGCGCTAGCCCCTGCACCGACTCCGACATCTTGAACAACGTTCCGGTTACGACGATGGTGATGGCTTCTCAGACCATTTGCACCATTGACAGCTGCACCAGTGACACCACCTTTGGCAGCATTGCCTAATACACTACCATGTCCCCTAACAGCCCCTGTTACTACATTAGTAACAGCCCCAATACCTACATCTCTTAGTACTTGGTCATCAGCAGCAGCTGGTTTTGCTGGAACTAGGGTGACACCAGCTAAACTTGCAGCCATGAGGCTGGGTAGAAGTGTGCGCTTAAGGATATTATTCATTGTGTTACCTTCTCAAAACATCAAACAATTGGCTAAAAACCAAAGTTACTAGAGTTGGATAAAATCTGAATTTTTTTATCTGAACAACAGCAACTATTTTTGTTCGAGTACATATATATAATAATCGCATTTGCAAAGTCATAACTGCATCCACTGAAAGCATGAATATAAATTCAGTCTAGAGAAGGCCTTGCTGATTTCTTAAGCAATGCTGGGGATTACACCTTGACAAAATAAATGAAAAGTGCATTGATGACTTGTCGGTATGAAAGTTGCATTTTTTCATTACTAGCAAGGGATTTCTGATGATCTACCGCATAGTGTTTACCCTATCTATCTAAAGATGGTTGCCAAAATAATTAAACTAACTGATCGAGGTTAATATTTAATTCTCTTAGTTTAGTAGCCAAGCGTTCCGCTCGTGCTTCTGTTTACTGCGATCGCTCCCATCCTGTCTGTAGCAAATTACTCTGATTATCCCAGCAGCGCAGCCAGGGTAATTCTAGATTTTGATAGCGCCCTTGCCAAATTCTCAATTCTACACCCATCGCTTCAGTTTATTTTTAAACCCAAGGAACTGCTTCGATATTTTCCTGATAGAATTCCTTATTTGCTATACGGTTGAAGTAGTCGCCTTTGTACTCAAAAAGATTTAACAGAATCAGTTCTAAATACCATAAGCCAAGTTTATAAGCATCTATCTGTTCTGGAAAGGGTTGACAATGTTTGTATCAAGTAAATAAGTCACTTTGTCTATTTTCTTTTTACTGCTTCATCGTACATTTTTATTTGCTCTGGCGTCAAATCATTTAAAGTACCTGAAACAGCTTCTAAAACTAGGATACTATCAATCCTACGTGTTAAATCATCATCTTTAATCGCTCGCATTTCTTCTGGTGAAAATTTACCAAACAGGTCTACCAGCATTTCAATCATTTCCCATTTTTTTAATTTCACCAAGTACAAGCTATTGCTTTTAAATAGGTTGTCTACAATTGGCGATATCCGGTTAGTAAGTTCCTGATGATAGCTATAAACTTCTTGCATAACTTCCTCCCAGTATTTAACTAATTACTCTAATTATAAATAATCTCGCTCTGCATAAAAAAGGTGGACAAGATGCCCACCTCACACAATTTCGAGAATATTCTGTTGTTATTAACCCAACAATTGTTTAGCCTTAGCGAACACATTATCAACACTAAAGCCAAACTTCTCTAGACAAACATTGCCTGGAGCCGAAGCACCAAAGCGATCAATACTAACGCAATCGCCTTCAGTACCTACGTACTTGTGCCAACCGAAACTGCTAGCAGCTTCTACAGACAAACGCTTGGTGACAGCTTTCGGCAAAATGGACTCTCTATAAGCCGCATCCTGTGCTTCAAACAGTTCCCATGAAGGTAGGGAGACAACACGGGCTTTCTTACCTTCAGCCGTGAGTTTTTCGGCTGCGCTGACGGCGAGGCTCAGTTCTGAACCAGTGCCAATCAGGATGATATCAGGTGTACCTTCGCTATCTACCACGGTGTATCCACCCTTCGCCACGCCCTCAACCGATGTACCTGCCAAGTTCGGGACGTTTTGACGGGTGAATGCCAACAGGGTAGGAGCATTTTGCTTCGCTTTCTCGATCGCTATTTTATAAGCGCCAGAGGTTTCGTTACCGTCTGCGGGACGAAACACGGTTAAATTAGGAATGGCTCGCAAGGAAGCCACAGTTTCAATGGGTTGGTGCGTGGGACCATCTTCACCTTGTCCAATGGAATCGTGAGTCATCACCCAAATCACCCCAGCTTGGGAAAGCGCGGATAAGCGGATGGCAGCACGCATATAATCTGTGAAGATCAAGAAAGTAGCACCGTAAGGAATTAATCCCGAACTGTGCAGCGCTATCCCATTACAGATTGCGCCCATAGCATGTTCCCGTACACCAAAGTGGATGTTGGGGTTTTCGTATTGCCCTTTTTGAAAGTCGCCTTTGCCTTTGACTTCGGTAAGGTTGGAGTGGGTTAAATCAGCCGAACCACCAATCAATTCAGGTAAAACCCCTGCCAGTTTGTTGAGGCAATTTTCTGAGTGTTTGCGGGTGGGCAGTCCTTTGTCCTCTGGGGTGTAGGTAGGTAGTACTTTATCCCAACCGTCAGGTAGTTTGCTGCTTATGTAGCGTTCAAAGTCAGCCGCTTCTTGGGCATACTTAGCTTTGTAGTCTGCAAAAGTCTTGTTCCATTCGTCTTCGTAACCTGCGCCACGTTCTACTGCTTTGCGCGTATGGTTAAGGGCTTCTTCTGGGACTACGAAAGGTTCGTATTCCCAACCCAAATTTTTCCGAGTCAATGCGATTTCGTCTCCACCAAGGGCAGCACCGTGAACACCAGCAGTGTTTGCTTTATTGGGAGAACCGTAACCAATAATGGTTGTTACCTTAATGAAAGAAGGCTTATCGGTGACAGCTTTGGCTGCTTCAATTGCTTTGGCGATCGCTTCTAAGTCAGTGTTGCCATCCTCGACGTGTTGGACATGCCAGCCGTAAGCTTCAAAGCGCTTAGAAACATCTTCGGTGAATGCCACATCGGTGGAACCGTCGATGGAGATGTGGTTGTCGTCGTAGAGAGCGATGAGTTTGCCTAATCCCAAGTGTCCTGCAAAAGAACAAGCTTCACCAGAAATTCCTTCCATGTTACAACCGTCACCCACAATCACGTAGGTGTAATGGTCAACAATCTTGCTATCGGGTTTGTTAAATTTAGCGGCAAGGTGGGCTTCGGCGATCGCTAAACCGACTCCATTGGCAATTCCTTGACCCAAGGGGCCAGTTGTGACTTCCACGCCTGGTGTCATGAAGTTTTCGGGGTGTCCAGGGGTTTTAGACTCCCATTGACGGAATTGCTTAATATCTTCAATGCTGACGCTATCGTAGCCTGTAAGGTACAGTAGGGCGTACTGTAACATCGAGCCATGACCGGCAGACAAGACAAAGCGATCGCGGTTGAACCATTTGGGATTCTTGGGATTAAACTTCATAAAGCGATCCCAGAGGACAAAAGCCATCGGAGCCGCGCCCATCGGCAGTCCTGGGTGTCCCGATTTGGCTTTTTCTACGGCATCAATAGCCAAGAAGCGGATCGAGTTAATAGCCAGTTCTTCGACGGACAATTCTTTGGCGGATTGGGTTGCAACAGTCATAATCTCTTATATTTAACGACGGGTTAGCACTCTTGGTAGCTTCTCTTGCTGGGGTTATTTTAGATTCCCCACAGTATCCTCATCATCCCACTCCCGCTTGTCGATGGACAAGCGGGATCTCCTGAGTTTCTGGTGATAAATCAAGCTGATAATTGGGTCATGTTGAACGCTTAAGTTATAGCGGAATGATATCTATCATACTTTTGGCACAGTCATCTCAGGAGAGCCGACCAGCAATAAAATGGGAAATTTTTAGACGTATTTCTTAAAGACTAGTGTGACATTATGACCGCCAAACCCAAAAGAATTGGATATTGCCACCTCGACTTTTTCAGCGCGGCTAGAGTTAGGCACGTAATCTAAGTCACACTCTGGATCGGGATTTTCCAGATTGATTGTCGGTGGAATTTGGTCATTAGCGATCGCTAGTACTGTTGCCACTGCTTCAATACCTCCAGAACCGCCCAATAAATGACCTGTCATCGATTTGGTGGAGCTAATTGCCACCTTATAGGCATGTTCTCCCAAGGCTTTTTTGATTGCTGAGGTTTCAGTTGAATCATTAGCTGGGGTACTAGTGCCGTGGGCGTTAATATAGCTAATTTGTTCGGGAGTTATCCCGGCATCCTTGAGCGCTAGTTCTATCGCTCTAGCGGCTCCCAGTCCACCAGGAACGGGGGAGGTGATATGGTAGGCGTCACAGGTCATACCATAGCCGATCATTTCCGCATAAATGTGAGCGCCGCGACTGATAGCGTGTTGCAGTTCTTCTAGAATTAAAATTCCTGAACCTTCACCCAAAACAAATCCGTTGCGATCGCGGTCAAAAGGACGGCAAGCATGAGCTGGGTCATCATTGTTAAAAGAGAGTGCCTTGCAGGCGGCGAACCCAGCTATCGACAATGGTGTGACAGCTGACTCCGTTCCCCCGCAAATCATCGCCTGGGCATATCCCCCTTGAATGAGACGAAAAGCATCTCCTATGGCGTTAGAGCCAGCAGCGCAGGCAGTTACAGGACAGGAGTTTGGCCCTTTAGCACCCGTGTGAATTGCCGTTAATCCTGCGGCCATATTGGCGATCATCATCGGAATCATGAATGGACTACAGCGATCGGGGCCACGGTTGAGGTAGATAGTTTGCTGGTCTTCTAATACCTTAATGCCACCAACGCCAGAACCGATCATCACACCTACCTGTTCTGCATTCAGTTCATTAATAACTAACTCCGCGTTAGTTAGAGCCTGTTTTGCTGCCGAAACCCCAAATTGGGCAAATCGATCCATGCGCTTGGCCTCTTTACGCTCCAAGTAATCATGCGGATCGAAGTTTTTCACCTCACCAGCAATGCGGCAATCATGGCGAGACGCATCAAAAAGTGTGATGTAGTCAATGCCATTGCGTCCACTTAATAATCCGTTCCAATATTCTGTTGCTGTGTTACCTATAGGTGTAATCGCGCCAACACCAGTTACAACAACGCGTTTACGTGTATGATCTGTCATGATTCATTTAAAAATGGCGAAAAAGCAGCAGGCAAAAAATTCGAGATTAGTGACTAGGTACTGGGTAAGCCAGCGTGGTCTTCTCCCATGCGTAGCCCAAGGTAGAGAAGGCGCTAGCCTCTCACGAATGGGAGAAGACCGTAGTGGCTGCCCATGAGCGACTGACGTTAGCAACGTTAGAAGCGTCACCCGTACCCCTACTCAAAAGCAAGCTAGCAAGAGCGACGACCACAGGAGAAGGGTGACTAGGTGCGGGGAAAATCTTCCCAATCCCCAATCCCCATTACCCCTTATCCCCAGAGGGGGCCCCGAGTTCCCCAATCCCCAATCCCTAATTAAGCTGATGCGGTAACTTTGTTATTGATGTAATCTACTGCGTCTTGAACCGATATAATCTGCTCGGCAGCTTCATCGGGAATTTCGATATCAAATTCTTCTTCCAAGGCCATCACCAGTTCAACGGTATCTAAGGAATCTGCTCCTAGATCGTCCATAAACTTGGACTGGGGTGTGATTTTGGCAGGATCGTCAACACTCAATTGTTCGGTGACGATTTTCTTGACCTTTTCAAAAAGTTCCGTTTGGCTCATAAATAATAAAAGTCCTTAACCATTTGCTAGGATCTGCTCTTTAGAGGAGACATTGTTTTGAGCATATACATCTTATCGTCAAGCGCGATCGCCCGCATACTGCCAAGGGTTTTTCTGTTAGAAAACCTTTCTTCTAAAAAGAATAGGGTAAGTTTTCTCTTAACACTTGGGCAATGGAGTGGGCTATGCCATCGCCGATACCGTGTAAATGCTTCGGTTTTCCAATTATTGCTAAAATTTTTTACAATGTCTCTATCAGTATTTACAGCCTTGCTAGCAATTAAGAATATGTAGATGCTGCGACTTTGAACCTAGACGGTTAAAGGGTCGTTGAACGTCAAACATCAGAACTTCGGTGCTAACAAGGGATGATAAAACAGTTATTGTTTAGAGCGATCGCTCTAACCCAAACATATTTCTATGCTATCTCACACCCTGAAATACGCTTACTTCCCCGGTTGTGTTGCCCAAGGGGCCTGTCGGGAACTTTACCAGTCAACTCAAGCGCTTACCCAAGCACTGGGTATTGAACTAGTTGAACTTAAAAAAGCTGCTTGCTGCGGTTCTGGCACATTTAAAGAAGATTCCCAACTGCTAGAAGATACAGTCAACGCCAGAAATATTACCCTAGCAGAAGAATTAAATTTGCCTTTACTTACCCATTGCAGCACTTGTCAAGGTGTTATTGGTCACGTCAACGAACACCTGAAAGAATGCCAGACTTCTGACCCTACCTACATTCAACAGGTTAATGGCTTGCTGCACAAAGAAGGCTGTTCACCTTATCGCGGCAGTACCGACGTAAAACATCTCCT
The DNA here is from genome assembly GCF_036917395.1 of Nostoc sp. GTDB lineage: Bacteria > Cyanobacteriota > Cyanobacteriia > Cyanobacteriales > Nostocaceae > Nostoc. Next base: position 14,640 of record NZ_JBALDI010000077.1, on the reverse strand, counting down.
CTACGCCTTGGTAACAGATTACGGTTTAGAGGAAATTACCAAACGTGTCACCCGGAAGTTAACTGGATTAAAATGCGCGGCTTTTTATGGCTGTTATCTCCTCCGCGCCCAAAAGTACATGCCCTATGACGATCCCTTCCAACCGGAAGCGATGGAAAATATGTTTCGGGCAGTGGGTGCAACACCAATTTATTACCGAGGCCGCACACAATGTTGTGGTTGGCCTCTGGCTAGCTATGCCACTACCCAATCTTTCAAGATGGCGGGGATGCATATTCAGGACGCTTTGACTTCTGGTGCTGACTGTATAGTTACGCCTTGTCCACTGTGCCACTTAAATTTAGATTCGCGTCAGCCAGAGGTGGAAAAGGTTATTGAACAGAAGCTAGGTTTACCAGTGTTGCATTTACCCCAGTTGATTGCTTTGGCACTTGGGGTTAGTCCAAAAGAACTGGGTTTAGAACGCCACGTTGTTTCCACAAAGCCAGTGTTGGAAAAATTAGGATTTTAGTTTATGGAGTACAAGGTAGGGGCACAACAATGTTCATTGGGATCAACTTAAGCGAAAACCTGCTTAGTTTCAACGTTTTGCCCTTACCCCCTCTTCAACATTTTCAATAGTCAGTAGCAGCTTATCGGCAATCGGCACTACTGGCTGATTATTGCCTCTACCCAGCAGGGTTTAATGATTAAAGATAATTTGTCAATGACCGCAATCTCGCCAGGGGTATGCACTATTTGTCTGTCTCTGACTGCTGCTCAAGAATAAACTTACGTATTTATACGATTCTATTTTTTTTTAGTACTAATGTACTTTAAAAAAGTAATTTTTAGAGGCAATAAAATCATGAAAAAATTTATTATTTCATATGACCTAGTAGGACAAGGCAGAAGTATAGATTATCAACAAATTGAAAATTTACTTTCCAGTGTAGGTGCTGAAAGAATTTTGATAAACTTCTGGCTTTATGACGGTTATTTTTTTGAAACTGCTGAAGGCATAAAAAATATAGCAATCCTAAATCATTTGTAAAAAATCACAGTTGTTGATACTTTGAACAAATTCAGGTGAAGGCGCAGAAAAAATCAATGAATCAGCCCGAAAAATGTAGTAAATACACATAAGCGTGTGGAGTGCCGACGGGTATCTGGGAAACGCTTCGCTAAGAGCCGTCGGTCAACAAGAGCCCTGGAATTAAGTTCTAGATGTTGCAATAAGGGTGATCGCTCTTAGCAGAAGCTGCCGCGTCTGAATTCCCAGATACCCTTAATTGTAAAAAGTATTTTCAATTATCTTTTCTTCAAGTTTTTTATTTTCAGGGTGCTTAACAATTGCGAAAATATGAAAACTTGCAACTGCCCAGCAATTATATTCAATTTCCCCGTCTGCGTTCAAAGATTCTTCAGCTAATGGATGCCAGAAAGGTCTATCACTATGCATTTTTGATTTATATTGTGCTTAAGCTCTTTCAGCTAATTGTTTATATAATTCTACATCCAAACCTCTATAAGGTTAGTATTTAGAGTACAATCTCTTTACCATAGACAATATCCTCGCTCGCTAACAACAATAGGAGTAAATCAATGAAAACGACTAGTCCTGATCATAATAAGATTAGCCCGACTGCCAAGTTGGTGGCTTATTTCCGGCAATTTTCAGATATTCCCTTTACCAGGGATGTTGCTACACTGATACATGCAGAAGATGTTTTAAAAAATTTCTCACAAGGAACGAACCTCACACCAGAATTTTTGAAATGGGCAGCTCTTGCTGCTGAGATACGTTATAAAAGTATTGTCAGCGCGATAAGGAAAGAGGGCATTACGCAGGTTTTGGAATTAGCCAGTGGGCTATCATTTCGTGGACTAGCTATGACTGAAGACCCAGAGTATATTTATGTGGAGACAGATCTTCCTGAGCTAATGCAAGAAAAGCAACAAATCCTGTCAAGAATTATATCTAATCACGGTCTAAGAGAGCGTAAGAATTTATTCTTTGATGCCGTAAACATTCTTTCGTTTCCTGAAATTGAATCAGCCATCCGTCACTTTAAGCCAAATCATCCAGTAGCCGTCATCCACGAAGGACTTTATCATTACCTTTCAATGGAAGAAAAGGAGAGGGCAGCACGCAACATCCATTCGGTTCTTTCCCACTTCGGTGGTGCGTGGATCACTCCTGATTTTCTAACAAACGCTGAACATGAAGGACGTTTACAGACTCACTCAGAATTGCAGAATATCGCGCGAGGGGTCCAAGGCACAACGCAGCGTGATGTGTACAAAACAGGCTTTGATAATCAACAACAGATTGTGGACTTTTTTTCACACTTAGGTTTTAGGAGTTGCATCTCTCCACAAATAGACGGAAGTTATCAGCTAACTGCAATGCAAAAATTAGACATATCTGAAGCCGAGTTCAAAAACTATAAATCCCTGAACTTTAATATTTGGACATTAACAGTGGAATAGTGAGGGCATTGAGCCGAGATGTTTTTCAGAGGGAACAGACACTTAGTCAAGGAATTGACATTAAATTTCCAGGTGCAAGATGTGAGTATAGCTATCCGTGCAGGAGTTGTGAAAAAATGAGCCATACATAAATATTTTCGGAAACTCAAAAACTTGATAATGAGTTACAAGTTCAAATAATCTTTTGATATGAGAAAATGATTTACATAAGTGGTAAAACTCTCGAATAAAGTTTTTAGCATACAACCAGACGTCCTCTACAGGATTTTGTGATGGGTCATTAGGAGCAAAGCGAATACAAGTCACTTGATATTCGTTTTCATTTAATCCTTGATTAATCTTATTTAAATAAGCTTTAAACTCGGCAGAACGATGATAGCTGGCTCCATCCCAAATGATGGCTATACGACTTTTTGGATATTGAGAAATTAAATATTCTACGAAAGCAATTGCATTGCGACTATTGCCTTTTTCACAAGGCTTAATCAAAAATTATTGTGTGTAATAATTTAGAGCGCCGAAATATGTCTGTCGTTCTCGTTCATTGATTACTGGAACTTCAATCCTTTCTTTTTGACTACCCCAAATATAACCACAAATGTCTCCCCACAACAGATGACACTCATCTTCAAAGAAAACTACGAGTTCTCCAGATGCTATCTCACGCTTATGTGCATCCAGCCATGCGCTTATTTCTAGTTTTTTTTTGTAACTAAATCTGGATCTTTACGAGGATTCTTTTTTTGTGTTTTTTTCCAACTTATATGGGCCTCTTTAAACAAGTCGTAATAGCTTTGAAGAGACTCAAAGATTATATTAAAATTATCTTCTATGTACTTTTTCAATTCTGAGAGGTGCCAGTAATTCCTCTGTTCAAGCCAATTTAATACCATTTGTTTTTGTGCCGAATCAAGATAGCTCTTTGACCCTTTATACGATAGCCTCAATCCCGTGATGCCCTGTTCTACAAAAATATATTTCCATTTGCTTACAAAACCTGCAGACACTCCTAAAATGTTTATAATTTTTGAATGGTTATAATTTTGCATCACCATTTGTACAGCAAGTGCCCGCTTTAATTCTCTAGGGTCTGGGTTTGATTGAATGAACTCTATCAACTCTTCCATCCGTACTGTTATGTGCCTTATTACTACCAGCAGTATTCACTTTATCAACAACTGTGATTTTTCACAACTCATTTAGGATTGCTATACATTAATGAGATATGTCAGGAAGAATGATAGATTGGTTGTTACAGAAAGCTTAGACGGGGCTGCCTATATTGGAACTCCAATGACATCGCCTCGGTACGCCTCACTATTTGGCAGTTAACAAATCTGATCGAGTTCAACGAATCTCTCCCTGCCTTGAACTTTAGTTCAAGTCTGTCCCTCTCGCCCGTTGGAGAGGGACGGTTTTAGGCAGTAAAATCTCTTAGAGGTCTTTTGATTCAGCTAATTAGACGAACACTATATGAGCCGTCGAATTCACGTCCGGTTATGGTATACATGCTTTTGGGAATGTATTTGCCACACCGAAATCAAATTCATCTAAACCTCCAGGATACCCCCACTACATCTGCACTCAGATTGGTGGTGGGAGAAATGCAGGTTTAGATGAAGTTAATCATTGCTATTTTTAAATTTACGTTGCAATTGTTTTAGCGATTGATACATCTCTGGCAGGCGACCATAAACAGCAGATACCTTGAGATATAGTTTGTAAGGAAGGGCTGGAGTTCCGCAGACAATTTCTCCTGGTGCAACATCGTTGTGAATTCCAGTTTGAGCAGATGTCATTGACCCATCTCCCATCTTCACTTGATTAACTATTCCTGTTTGTCCAGCTAAAATAACGCGATTTCCCAGTTGAACACCTCCCGCCATGCCAACTTGACCTGCGATCGCACAGCCAGAACCAATTTTGCAACCGTGACCTATTTGCACTAAACTATCAATTACTGTATTCCGACCTACCCGTGTTTCTCCAACAGATGGGCGGTCAATGCCACTGTTGCAGCCAACTTCTACACCATCTTCTAAAACTGTATAGCCGGATTGTTCCATTTTGAACCAACCAGTCCGGGTAGGAACAAAACCAAAACCTTCTGCACCGATGACAGCACCACTGTGAATGACGCAATCTGCACCGATGTGGGTGCGTTCGTGGATGGTGCAATTGGCGTGTAAGGTGGTGCGATCGCCTATTTTAACATCTGGATAAATCACCACATTCGGATGAATGATTGCGCCATTGCCAATTTCTACCCCTTGTTGAATCACAGCATGGGGGCCAATGTAAACATCGCTACCAACTTTTGCGGTGGAGTGAATCACAGCGGTGGGATGAATTTCTGGGACGGGGCGATATGGTTGGTAAAAAAGTGCGATCGCTTTGGCAAATAATAATCGCGGATCTGGGGTTGCTAGCCAAGCAATACCGTTCTCCTGTGCAAGCGCCTGTAATTTTTCGTCCTGGGGCAAAATTAAAGCACTAGCATTAGTCTTGCCAATAAAAGACCCAAATTTTGCACTTTCTACGTAGCTGAGAGTACCGTTGCTAGCTTCATCAATGGCTGCTACACCTGTAATTTCTGGGTCATGGTCTGGGTTGCTAGTCAGGCTATGATTGGTGGGCGCGTCACCGAATTGGCGGAGGATTTCGCTGAATTTCATTGTTGGGTGTGTTCAAAATTGATCTACAAAGGATGGTAGCTTTATTTTTGCCGCTTTGTGCTAATCGCTAGTCGCCATTGCTACCCCTGCTAAATACCCGGTTGTCCAAGCACTTTGGAAGTTAAACCCACCGGTGACGCCATCAATATCTAAGATTTCTCCGGCAAAATAAAGACCAGGAACTAACCTACTTTCCATCGTCTTGAAGTTGACTTCTTTGAGGTGGACGCCGCCACAGGTAACAAATTCTTCTTTGAAGGCTCCTTTACCGTTAGTTAAGTATTGTCCTTGAGTAAGTTCTTGCACCAGTTGATTTAAGGTTTTACTAGATATTTCTGCCCAACGGTCTTCTGTGGTAATGCCTGCACGGGCGATGATATATTGCCAAAGACGATGGGGTAGATCAACGCCGCGATGCAATGCGATCGCTTTCTTTCCCCATTCATCCTTAACTGCTAAAATTTTTTCTCGCACTTGTTCTTGGCGCAAATGGGGCAGCCAATTAATCAATAATCTGGCTTGATAGCGGCTTTCGTGCAGAACTCTTGCACCCCAAGCAGAAAGCTTCAGAATTGCGGGGCCACTCAAACCCCAGTGGGTAATTAGTAATGGCCCAGTTTGTTGTAATTGGGATTTTCCGCCCACAGATAACCGCAATTGGGCAGGGTTAACGCTAACTCCAGCTAACTCCCTCAACTTTTGATCGACAATGTTGAAGGTAAATAACGAGGGTACTGGCGGTTCAATTTGATGACCTAACTCTTGGACAATTTTATAACCCACAGGGCTACTGCCGGTCGCAAGAAGTAGGCGATCGCATTTAATCGGATCTCCCGACTTCAGAAAAATATCAAACCCTCCATCTGCTGCGGTCACCGAAGTTACAGGTGTACCGATACGAAGTTTTACCCCAGATGTCGCCAGCGATTTAATCAGACATTCCACAATAGTTTCTGAAGTATTGGTGACAGGAAACATCCGGCCATCAGCTTCAGTTTTGAGATAAACTCCACCAGCAGCAAACCAAGCTACTGTATCTTGAGGCCCAAACCGAGTCAAAGCACCTCGCAAAGCTTTTGCCCCTCTGGGATAATTTTGGACTAACTCCTCAGGGTCAAAGCAAGCGTGAGTGACGTTGCAGCGGCCGCCACCAGAAATTAGCACTTTCGCCAGGGGTTGGCGACTGGCTTCGAGTAAAGTAACTTCGGCATCAGGATTGGCTTTAGCACAAGCGATCGCGCCAAAAAATCCCGCTGCCCCACCCCCAATAACTACGATTCGTAACGGTAGCAAGTTTTAAAATTTCTCAATAGCATGTACCTTACTAGGCTAGCCGTTATCTTCACTCTTCAACTGGTTCAAATTGGTCTTTTGTGACACCGCAAACTGGACATGACCAATCATCTGCTATATCTTCAAAGGCTGTTCCCGGTGCTATGCCGCTATCTGGATCGCCTTGTTCTGGGTCATATTCATAAGCGCAAACAGTACATATATACTTTGCCATGTTCGTTTCCCCTAGTAAATTGTTGGACTTGCTTCCCTATTAAATCCTTTTGGCTGTGTGTCAAAATAGGCACGCCACAATTCTTAAGAGGAGACTAGTACGCCACGGCGGAAATAGAGCAACCATTTAAAAACCCTAAAAAGCCCATTCCGTAATACTTTTGACTTTTGACTTTTGATTTTTGACTTCCGCCTTGCGGTACTAAGGCATGAAAATCATCAAATAAAGGCGTGTACCCTTGGGGGAAATTTCCGAGATTATCCCAGCTATCCTCAAAAGAAATCAGATTAAATCCGCCACCATCTCCTTTGGGCGTAACTGATAATCGCGATCGCGATCGCCCCTAGTAGTAGTAGCCAAATAATTCCACCTGGAAGAAAAGTGAGAATACCTAAGCCTCTTAGTACCCAGACAGCTACACTAATGCCAAGAAGAATACCAAAAATCTGGATTAATCTACGATTTAAAGAAGATTGACTCACCTAGTTTTCCTCTCAACTCAACAGAGATTACACTTGATATTGACAAGAAGATATGAACTTACGATGAATTTGCAGTTTCATCAGAAATAACACGTAAAAATAGAGAGACACTATCCAAACGCTGGGGTAAGGTGCTTGATATTAGGTTGTGTTTGTGCCATTCTAGCTGTTAACAACGCAGTTTTTCATTTCCAAATATTGCTCTGATAAAATTAACTTAAGTATTAATTGTGTTAATTGTAATAAGAACTACAGTTTTTACAGTAAAGTGACTGAAATAATTACTGAAAATTCACTGTTTATGGAAAACATAGGGATTAGACTAGAACTAAAATTTAGTGGGTTGGATCTAAATCAAGTTTTATAGCTTGCAGTTTCAACTCCGTTAGGTGGATGAGTTGAGGAGTAACTAAAATCATTATGTCTGCATCTTCTTATATATCAGACTCAATTATTGCAGGTTCAGATATGGCTTGGAGTCAAGACAAGCAAAGGTTACTGGTACAGGGTGAAATTTTGGTAGAAACGCGATCGCACAAGATGTGGGGTGGCGCTGTGACAGCCTGGATGTATTTGCCGATGGTGCGATCGCAAGTTTGGCAGCAATTAACTGATTATCCCCGGTGGGTGCAATATTTTCCTGACATCACTAAAAGCGAAGTCATGTACAGAGGTGAAGTTAAGCATCTGTATCAAGCAGCACAAAAAGCCTTTTTCTTTTTCACCGCTCAAGTTGAAATTTACCTCAACGTCATGGAAGTGCTGGGGCAGCAAATCCAATTTCGCATGGAAAAAGGGACTTTTGAGGACTTTCACGCCAATTTAGAACTAAAAGATTGTGGTAATGGCACAATACTTGCTTATACTGTGCAAGCTACACCTCTTATACCGATTCCATCAATTTTTATTCAACAAGCAATGAACTTAGAGTTGCCTGCAAATATGCGTAAAATGCGACAAGTGCTTTGTAAGAATCAGTAAAAGCAATGTCACAAAAAAACGCAAAGACGCATTTGTTTAACTTTGCGTCTTTGCGGGAGGTTATTACTTACTGAATTAACTAGTAAATACCTCAACAGGTAGGCGACTAAAAGAAAGACGCTCATTTTGCACATCTACAAAAATAGTGTTGCCGTCGTTGAATTCGCCGCGCAAGATGGATTTAGCAATTTGAGTTTCTAACTCCCGCTGAATCGCCCGCTTCAGTGGACGCGCCCCATATACGGGGTCATAGCCTACTTCTGCTAAAAAGTCAAGTGCAGCATCCGAGAGCTTGAGGGATATTTTGCGATCGCTGAGTCTTTGCCGCAATCTTTCCACTTGCAATAGCACAATTTGCCGCAATTCCTTCTTATCTAAACCGTGGAAGATGATGATTTCGTCAATCCGGTTCAGGAACTCTGGACGGAAGCTATTCCGCATCGCCTCCATGACTCGACGGCGCATTTCGTCGTAGTGGGCGTTATCCCCAGCGATATCAAGAATGTATTGCGAACCGATATTGCTGGTCATGATGATAATAGCGTTTTTAAAGTCCACTTTATGACCTTGGGCATCAGTGACGCGACCATCATCGAGAATTTGCAAGAAGATATTGAAGACATCGGGGTGTGCTTTCTCGATTTCGTCGAAGAGAATCACTGAGTAAGGACGCCGCCGAATCGCTTCTGTAAGTTGTCCGCCTTCTTCATAACCTACATATCCTGGAGGCGCACCAATAAGCCTTGAAACGGCGTGTTTCTCCATATACTCAGACATATCGATTCGCACTAGCGCATCTTCGCTATCGAACATATACGCCGCCAGCGCTTTCGCCAACTCGGTTTTACCTACACCTGTCGGCCCAAGGAAAATAAAGCTAGCGATGGGACGATTCGGATCAGCTAGTCCAGCCCGCGATCGCTGAATTGCATCCGCTACGGCTGTGACTGCTTCTTCTTGTCCAACCACCCGGCGGTGCAGTTCATCTTCTAAATGCAGCAGTTTTTCTTTCTCAGATTCCACCAACTTGCTGATGGGAATTCCTGTCCATTTAGAAATAATTTCAGCAATATCACCTTCTGTAACTTCTTCCCGTAATAGTGATTTACCACTTCTTTGGGCATTTGCCAATTCAGTTTCTACTGCTTCCAATTGACGATGCAAACTGGTTAAATTGCCGTATTTCAACTCCGCAGCACGGTTAAGGTCGTAATCGCGTTCTGCTTGCTGAATCTCTAGATTGACCTGTTCAATCTCTTTTTTAACAGACTGAATTTTGTCAATGATATCTTTTTCTGATTGCCATTGAGTATTCAATGTTCTTTGGTCTTCTTTGAGATCAGCAATTTCTTTTTCGAGTCTTATTAGACGTTCACGAGAAGCGGCATCACTTTCTTTTTGTAGCGATAGCTTCTCCATTTCCAATTGCAGAATCTTACGATCAATTTCGTCGAGTTCTTCTGGTTTGGAGGTAATCTCCATTTTTAATCTTGCGGCGGCCTCGTCCACCAAGTCAATTGCCTTATCTGGTAAGAAGCGATCGCTAATATATCGACTCGACAATACGGCTGCTGCAACTAAAGCACTATCAGAAATCTTCACCCCGTGGTGGTTTTCATAACGTTCTCTCAACCCGCGCAAAATCGAAATACTATCTTCGACACTAGGCTGATCGACATAAACTTGTTGGAAGCGTCTTTCCAGTGCGGCATCTTTTTCAATATGTTTGCGGTATTCATCCAGAGTTGTCGCCCCAATACAGCGCAATTCGCCCCGCGCCAACATCGGTTTTAATAAGTTACTAGCATCCATCGCGCCTTGGGTTGCACCAGCGCCGACAACAGTATGAATTTCATCAATAAATAAAACAATCTTGCCAGTAGATTCAGTAACTTCTTTTAATACTGCTTTCAGCCGTTCTTCAAATTCACCCCGGAATTTTGCCCCTGCAATCAAAGCACCCATATCTAAAGCAATTAGCTTGCAGTCTTTGAGGGATTGGGGTACATCACCTGCGATAATGCGCTGTGCTAATCCTTCGGCGATCGCAGTTTTACCAACACCCGGTTCACCAATTAGCACAGGGTTATTTTTGGTACGGCGAGATAGAATTTGCACAGTGCGGCGAATTTCATCATCTCGCCCAATCACTGGATCGAGTTGACCTTTACGCGCGGCTTCTGTAAGGTCACGCCCGTATTTTTCCAGTGCTTCGTATTTGCCTTCTGGATTTTGGTCGGTCACTTTTTGACTCCCACGAATTTGTTTAATAATATTTTTGAGTTTGCCTTCGTCTAAACCAAACTCTTGGAATAAACCTTTGCCAAAGCGGTCATCTTTAGCATAAGCCAGCAATAAGTGTTCAATTGAAATATATTCGTCTTGAAACTCTTTGCGATATCCGTCTGCTCGATCTAACAGTGTATCCAAGCTGCGTCCTAAGTATACTGAGGTACTATTACCAGATACTTTCGGCTGACGTTGAAAAAATTGCTCAGTGCGATCGCGCAGTTTTTGGAGGTTAACACCCGCTTTGGTGAGAATCCCAGTTGCTAGACCATCTTGTTCTAGCAGCGCTTTCATCAGGTGTTCACTTTCTATCTGCTGTTGTTGATATTGTTTAACAATATCTGGGGTATGGGTGATCGCTTCCCAGGCTTTTTCTGTAAATTGATTTGGATTAGTTGGTTGCATAGGCTTTTTTGAGGAACGTAAACGCCCAACCATGAGACAATGCTGCCCAGAGTTATCTGAGTACCGACTTCCGACATAATCGCCCGGACAGCAGCTTGTCTTCAGATATCAGAACTTTGGGGGAACACTTTTTGGGCGAAGTGTCCATCGCATACAGAACAAGAATCAGTTTTGTTCTGATATCGTCATTGTAAAAACATGGAGGTGACTAGCTGGATCGGTCTTTACATCTTTATAGAGTAGTAGTATTACCGCTCGTGGAAAAAAAATTCCTTATTTTACTTTTTAGGCAGTCGTGAGATGTTTGAGGCAATGAACTAGGCGATCGCCTTAAATGGTGTCAAGCCCATCTTTACTTTCACGCCTCTATTGCGTAAAACAGTCGATCGACACTGTAAGTATAATTAGCTTCATTGATCTGACGAGCATAATTCTCGTCTCAGATTCAATTTGCTTACAGCCTTGGAGAAAATCATGTTACTTGATAATTTTCGCCGCCAGTTGCGTCAAGAAGCGCAACTATGGCAGGATGAAGGACTTATTGATGCCGATTTTTACCAAATACTCGCACAAAGGTATCAATTTAATAATTTAGAAACTGCCGCTCGCGATCGCTTCGTTTTTATCTTGATCGCTGTGGGTGCAACATTGTTAGGCTTAGGTGTAATTACTTTTGTAGCTGCCAACTGGCAAGCTTTGAATAGAGAAGCCAAGTTAATACTACTGTTAAGTTTATTTCTGATAACTAATATTGCTGGTTTTATTTTGTGGAGACAACCTGCAAGCAATAATATTTCCCCAAGGAGCCGAAAACGCCGCCAACAGGTCTTCGGAGAAGGCTTGCTACTTTTAGGTGCGTTGACGATAGGCGCAAATATAGGGCTGTTGGCGCAAATGTTCCATATTAGCGGTTCAAGTTACGAACTGTTCTTAATTTGGGGGTTGGCTGTTTTACTAATGGCTTACGGTCTGCGCTTGACTTCCTTGGGGATGCTTGCCCTGATTCTAGTGCTAATCGGGTATTCGATAGGATTATTTGATGGGTACTTTGCACAAAATGAGCTGACATGGGCGCGGCTGGTAATGCAACATCTGCCCCTACTCTTAGGTGTAGTGTTTGTACCTCTAGCTTACTGGTGTCGTTCCCGTTGGATTTTCAGAATTGCAGCGATCGCATTTGTTACATCCTGGCAATTTCATCTCCAGTCGCTGCAAGTTCTGACATATAGAGATGCTCCACCTTGGATTGCTATAGCTGCCTTTGCCCTCCCCCCAGCATTATTGTGGAGTTATGATGACTTACTATTTTGGCGAGTTTCTTCCAGGCTATTTCAGCCCTTTGCCAGAACTCTAACTAGGGTGTTTTTCAGCATCACGTTTTACTACCTGTCTTTCCGTTGGTTATGGTCAGCTCCATCTGTTGCTTATTACACTGAATTTCAAAATAATCACTTAGCAACTTCGCTATCCTTTCTTGATGTGGCAATTTTCACAGCTTTAGCTCTGTGGCAATGGTGGCATTTGCTACGGTCAACAAGCAACAGGGAACGCCAAGGAATAGATATCAAGACAATCTTTATTGGCAGCTTGATTGTTATAACTGCCTTATTAATCTTCGTTCATCAAGCTATCACTTTGATTCCAGCCATTCCCATATTTGCTTTTAATGTCCTTTTAGCAGTGTTAGGTTTTGAACTAATTCGGGAAGCGCTGGAGTTAGGACAACGACGCGATTTTTGGGGTGGAGTAGTATTATTAACACTACAAATTATCAGCCGAACCCTAGAGTACGACACCGCTTTACTCTTCAAATCTTTAGTTTTTGTTTTGTGCGGTGTCGCTGTAATTTTTGCTGGATTGTGGTTTGAACGTTATTTGTCATCTTTACCAGTTTTATCAACTTCTGATGAGAATCGGTCATAATACAAATTCTCTGTCAAGAAAGCACTAATTACTTGAACCATATCTTCCGTTGTATCTTTTGCGGTTCGTTTAATAAATATCAAGTGCATTGCAGAATTTGTGTAAGAATTTTATGAATTCAAAAAAGCTGCTCATTCAATAGTTAAAACTCATTTTTAGGATTATTCTCTATGGAAACTAATCAAGCATTACCTTTGCAAAATGAACCTTCAGAAAAGCCTATAGTTCTTTGGCAGTTTGTAGTTCCCCTGGTAATTCAAACAGCAATCATCTTGGCAGTACCAGCCCAATCAGTTTACACACTTGTTACAGGTAAAACAGTTATTTTGCAAACTCTACCTGTAGATCCTTACGATTTGCTGCGCGGTTACTCTGTGACGCTAAATTATCAAATTTCTCGCATAGATAATTTAAAAAAACTTCCTGGTTGGGAAGATTTGGTAAAGCAAAATCCTGCAACCGACAAACGAGGCGAGCCTTTGGCTCAGGGAACCAACTTGTATATAATTTTGGAAGAGCAAAAATCCTCTGGTGGAATTCCTCAAGCTTGGAAACCTGTGCGCGTAAGTGGACAACTCCCAACTTCTCTAGCTGCAAATCAGATAGCCTTAAAAGGTCAATATAGTGGCTATAATTCGATTACTTATGGCTTAGAAACTTACTACATCCCAGAGGATCAACGGAACGATATTAACAACGATATCTCTAAAGCCCGATCAATCAAACCAGGACAGCCGCAACCAATAGTAGTGGAAGTGAAAGTGAATGCACAAGGTAAAGCGATACCTATAAATATGTGGGTACGCGATCGCAAATATCATTTTTAATTCTCAGCAGTGCAAGGTGTTGTTAAACTCCATCAACTTTCAAGTCAATAGTACAAAACCATTTCCGTATCTTCTCATTCCCCTGCCCCCACACAGAGTTACCATAATTCCAGGTCGCCTAGTGGATGCTAAAAATGATTGACCCCTACGACTTTGAAAATGATAACTTTGATTTTGAGGATGAGGATTTCTTGAAAATAAAACCCATCAGCCAAATGACTGAAGGGGAAAAGCTACAGAGGTTTAAGCGGTTCTTCGACAGCAGCAGCCGTGCTATGTTGCAAGAGTGTCTATTTCGCATCGTCAATTATGAAGATGGTATGGGCACGTTAGAAATTCTTTGCCCTAATGAAGTCGTAAGACAACGCCTTTCTAAGAAAAAGCGCAAAATTACCAACAACATCAACACCTGCTGGAGCCATATCAGATGGTTTTCGCTATGCGTCCAGCAAGATAGTGAGTTGCATTGTCAGAAGTTTACCCGTAACGGCGATTTGGTTACATCTTAGCCGTAGGAGTGAGGAGCAGGGGGCAGAAGAAGAATAACAATGCCCAATGCCCAATAACAAATGACTAAAAAACAAATGACTAAAAAACCGAAATTTCCTTACCTAGTTGGTTCTAAGTGGACAGCACAGCAAAAAGTAGACGGTTGGCGGCACTTCCAAGTTGTCAACCGGAAAAATCAGGCTAAGTGGGTTTACGCCGAAATGGTTGCTGCTTGTGATCCTAAAGTCCGTTTCTGGATAAATGCCAAATTATTACAAGATAACTCCCAGTGGCAAGCAGGCTGGCAAACATTACAGGAAATCCAGGAACTTGAAACTGAGGTGTCCTAATTTGCCTCGTTTCCAGTCAGAGAGCGGGAATGCCCATTAGTAGGATGCCACATCCTTCACTGGCGGCAGCAGAACAATAACATGTATTTCTAAGTATAACCTGAGTATGACGTTTTAATCAGCACATTAGAAAGAATTTAATAATCTTATACCAATTCTCTATGAAGATGCATAGAATAAAGCTTCATGAAATAGAGCTTCGAGGATAAAATCATAACTGGTCAAACAGGAGATTAACTC
>NZ_JBALDI010000076.1:0-14017 GCF_036917395.1 Nostoc sp. | reverse complement strand
GTTTTTGTACTGTCCGCTTGAGCAGTATCAATATTTGTTACTTTACTCATCAAGTATACTGTTTGTCCTAACCGCTTTGGCGGTTGCTATAATTGCGATCGCATGAATCAACGCAAGCAAAAAAATCTAAAATTTCATAACCCGCAACTTGGGTTAATAGAGGGATGAATTGAGGTCATCTACTGTGCAATGTCCATACTGTAAGTCTACGGAGGTTCGGAAAAATGGTAAACGAAGAGGTAAACAAAATTATTTTAGTATAAAATATAACATAAGATTTCGCCCTGTTCCGCTAACGCCAATTTATCGATGTGTACGATTTGCCGAAAGGATATTCAGAGGAACTTAAACAAGAATGCTTAAAAATGTACCTAAACGGCATGGGTTTAAGGCTTGTTTCTACCTCAAAAATGTTTAAGTACCGTTATGCAAGTTTTTTAAGTTGTATAACCAAAATATAGTATGCTAATAACAAGCAACTAACCATTTTTTAAGCTTTTTAGTCAAGCGAACGCTCATTTTCCCAGCGTTCGCTTTTAATTTTTCACCAATACCCGTGGCTTCTTGGTAGTGAAAGCCCCCACAAGTCTAATACCAATTTAATATGAAGCTGCATAGAAAATGGGTTCTAAAATAAAGTTATAAGAGGAGACAGACATTACTTGTTCAAGGCATAAACATTTACATACTCTATATCTGGTCCATGTTCTTCTTTTAACCACTCAACTATTGCACCATAGCTAACTATTGCCTTTTCCTGTTTTTAACTCCGACTCAAGTGCTGCTGGAGCAGCATCATCGATATATCTAATAAAATGACATCTAGTTTGTAATTGGCAGCTATATTCAATGCTTCCCGACCAGAACAAGCAGTTAACACGTTCCAACCAGCACCCATTTCTAATCCCAGTTTAGCGATCGCCTGCACATCTTCTTCATCATCAACAATCAAGATATTTCTGCTCATGTTGATACTCCTGTACTATATAGGTGCTGATTTGCTTGATTCTTCTGAAGATATTCTAGAATGTGATCGGGGAAAAGTAGGGGAAAATTAGGTAGTTATAAGCTATTTACTATGAAGCTGTTAAAGGTAACAGCACATAAAAGGTACTACCCTCACCCAAAATGCTCTCAACCCAGATTTTACCGTCATGTTGCTGTACAATATTCCGGCAAATAGCTAGACCTAAACCTGTTCCTCCTTTGTTACGGGAATCGGACGCGTCAACCTGCTGAAAACGCTCGAAGATCATTTGTAATTTATCTTTCGGAATTCCTCGCCCTTGATCTTGGATAGTAAAAAGGCAGTTGGGCAATAAAGTGTCTTTTGTTAAGGAATGCTCATTTTTTCCCAACTCAATACTGTTATGTTCTGTGAGTGTGGCACTAATCCACACAGTATCGCCTGGTTTTGAAAACTTAATGGCGTTACTCAGTAAGTTGGTTAGAGTTTGTACTAGGCGATCGGGATCTGCCCAAAGTTCAATTGCCAGAGGATGAACAATCAACTTGACTTGTAATTTATCTGCCATTGCCTGCATCTCTTCTGTTGCCATTGTCAGTACGTCAGCAGCATTACACTTCACTTTCCTCATGAAGATTTTGCCAAATTTCATCCGTTCTAAATCGAGAATATCGTTCACCAAACGAATTAGGCGTTCAGTATTGGTAGTGGCAATTCTCAAAATTTTTTGTCCCTGTTCGGTTAGAGTTCCCAGTTGTGCAGCAGCCAATAAATCTAACGCTCCCATTGTGGAAGTTAAAGGTGTACGTAACTCGTGACTAACTAAAGAGATAAACTCGTTTTCTAAGCGTTTGCGTTCGGTGATATCGTTGGCAATCAATAAAGCACACTGCACTCCAGCCAAGTCAATCAATTCAATGGATAACAGTATGATTTTGACCTCAAGAGATTTGGTATAGAATTCAAATTCCAGGTTGTAAAGTGACTCAGTATTAGGTAAAAGTTGGATGGTTTGGGTGAGAGCTTCTTTATCCTTACTCAAATCCAGTTCAGAAGCGGTATGTCCAATCACTTCTTCTAGGCAATAGCCACTCATTCTCAGGAAACTAGGGTTGACATCAATGAAGCGCCCTTCCGAAACGGTAGCGATCGCAATTGGATTAGGACTAGAACGAAAGGCTTTAGCAAACTTCTCTTCTGCTTTGGCGCGATCGCTAATTTCCTGCTGTAACCGTTCATTTTGTACTTGGAGTTGTTTTTGCAGTTTCCAAATCATTAAGTGATTTTCAATCCGTGCTAAAACTTCTTCCAATTGAAGAGGCTTGGTGATATAGTCCACTCCGCCAACTGCAAATGCTTTTACCTTGTCCAGCACCTCATCTAAAGCGCTAATAAAAATCACTGGAATTTCGCGGGTGCGATCGTTTGCCTTAAGGTGTTCACAAACTTGATAGCCATTCATCTCCGGCATATTTATATCTAGCAAAATCAGATCGGGAGGAACTGCATTTGCTCCCCGTAACCCTGTAGAGCCTTTAGTCACGCTACGAACTTTATATCCTTGTTGCGTCAGCATCGCAGATAGGAGGTTCAGGTTCTCCGGTGTGTCATCAATCACTAATATGTCTGCTTTGGGAGAGTTGAGTGACTGGTTAGGCATCGCAATATTGGTTTGAGTCAGAATAAGTTGCTAATTATACATAGATATTTTAACGTTAGTTCGATTCATTAATAACTAGTACCGCAAGGCGGAATTCAAAATTCAAAATTCAAAATTCAAAATTAATACAGCATAAGCGTTTCATTGATTTGAAATGGTGAGGCAGTTCCTCATGGGGGTTCCCCCCATGAGGAACTGCCGTTCGCCCTGGGCGTGCCGGAGGCATCACCCGAAGGGGTGGTTTATTTACGCCATGTTGTACTAGTTTAGGACTTACGCAAAAAAACCTCAAACTCTTATTCCTCCGTGTCGCGCCAGTTGCTACAACGGGGGGAACCCCCGCAACGCACTGGCTTCTCTGCGTCCTCTGTGGTTCGATTTTCCGTTACCTGTGCATAAGCCCTGTAGTTAAAAAAAATGTTAATTACCCAATTCTCTCCCCTAGTTCTCCCCGATTAATATCTAATCTAGAAAATATCGAATTGGAAGTTATTTTATGATTCACCATATTTCAATTGCTGTTCAAAACCCCCACCGCGTTGCCCAAGTTCTCAGTGAAGTTTTAAAAGCACAAGCTGTTCCCTTTTTTCCTAACCCAGGCAGCTATATGGTTATCCCTTTTGATGAATACGGTACAGCTATCGAACTGTATCCTTTAGGCTCTCAGATAGAACCTGGTGACGGTGATGAAGAGTGTGTATTTGTTCGTACTGCCATTACTTGTAAATTTACAGATATTCATGCAGCCATTTCTGTACCTATTAGCCAAGGAGAAATTGAGCAAATTGGTATCCGTGAAGGTTGGCGCGTCGTGCACTGTAACCGCGACTCTTTCTTTAATGTCATTGAATTCTGGATTGAAAATAGATTAATGATCGAACTGCTAACACCAGAAATGGCATTACAGTACTTGAAATTTACAACTAGGTCAGAAAATTTGAAATATTTTGTACCAGAAGTTCCTGTAGCAACAATTTAATACACATCTGAATCTCTTACTACCAAAGTTCTAAGCGGCGGCTTTTGCCGCTTAGACTTGTGTGTTTAAAAACGCTACAATTTTGTGCAAAATTGAATTCGGGCAGTCGTTGATTGAATTCGGGCAGTCGTTGACTGAATTCGGGCAGTCGTTGATTGAATTCGGGCAGTCGTTGATTGAATTCGGGCAGTCGTTGATTGAATTCGGGCAACCACCAAGAATTTACATAAATCAATTTATTAATATATTTCTAATAAATTGATTGAAGATTACCAAATCACAGATTTTGTAGGGGCTTGTACCCTCTTTAATTACGAATTAGTAATTATTTGTTAAATGCAACGCTGATATTAATATTAGCTCTTGACTTTCTCGGTTAAGTCGAGAATTTCATCAAAGCAGAAGCAACGTACTAAATTTGCCAGTTTTTCTGCCCAGGCAGAATGAGTTGGAGGAATTTGCTTAATGAGTTCAAAAATTCGTTCAGCATCGATTTCAAAGGCTGCCTGATTAAGTTCTACGAGCCATTCAGTAGGCATAATCATTAAGCAAGAGTGAAGATCCAAGATGGAGGATTGAATATTCTCCGAGTTATTGTCTGTTTTAGCTTCGCTGTTTTCTTCTGTATAGATATAATCCACTTGCAAATATTCAGCTATCTTTTCAAAAATCACTTGTTCCCGGAATGGCTTGCGAACCAAGTCATCACAACCTGCGGCTAGAATACTTGCTTGTTGTTCTTCAAAAGCGCTAGCAGTCAGGGCAATAATTACGGTATAGAAATTTGCGTTTATGCTTCTCTCTCTAGCTCTAATTTCTTTAGTTGCGTCGTAGCCATTGATTACAGGCATCCGCATATCCATTAAAATCAAATGGGGCTGCCAAGTTTGCCAGAAGGCGATCGCTTCTTGTCCGTTAGTTGCAGTTTTCATTTCAAAACCAACGCCACCAAGAAGTTGCACAATTAGATCGCGGTTTTCTTTGCGATCGTCCACTACCAGAATACGGCAAGGTAGTTGATCTGCTGCCAGCTTGATCACACGTCCCTTATTCAACTTTGGTACAACTTTCAAAGCTGCGGCTAAATTTACTTGGATGTCAAAGCTAAAAGTAGTTCCTTGCCCCAAAGTACTAGTAAAATCAATATCCCCTCCTAACAACCGCACAAATTGACGGCTGATAGTCAGTCCTAGTCCAGTACCTTCCTTGGTTTGAATACCACTTGTTGTTTGGACAAAAGGTTGAAACAAGTTATCCATTTCTTCTGTTGCTATCCCCCGTCCAGTGTCTTCGACTTCAAATATTAGAGATTGGGAAGTAGCGAGTGCTGAGTTTCCCAAGTTTGGATCGGAGGAAGCTTCCCCTCTAACTTCTCGCTGAGTGTTAGCGGTAGCGGGGTGTTTAGCCCGTGCTGAGTGCTGAGTAAGAAGTTCTCCCTCTGCTCCTCTGCCTCTTTTTGCCCGCAACGTTACTGCTCCAGTTTGAGTGAACTTGACGGCGTTACCTAAAAGGTTAATCAGCACTTGGCGGAGTTTTCCTTCATCTGTGTGAATGTATCTAGGAAGATTAGAAGCAATTTCAAAACTGAGAAACAATTGCTTTGCTTGTGTCCGCATCTGGAACATTTCTTGTAATGTTTGCAATAGCAAATAGAGGTCAAAGTCTTCAGGGTTAAAAATGATTTGTCCAGCTTCAATTTTGGACATTTCCAGGACATCGTTAATCAGGTTAAGCAAGTGTTCTCCACTACGGTTAATGGTAACTAAAGATTCACGTTGATTTGGTTTAAGTGTAGTGTCTCGTTCCATCAACTGAGAAAAGCCAAGAATTGCATTCAGAGGTGTACGGAGTTCATGACTCATGTTAGCTAGGAAAGCGCTTTTAGCTCGGTTGGCAGTTTCAGCAGCTTCTTTGGCAATTCTGAGAGCTTCTTCTGCCTGAT
This sequence comes from Nostoc sp., assembly GCF_036917395.1. Classification (GTDB taxonomy): domain Bacteria; phylum Cyanobacteriota; class Cyanobacteriia; order Cyanobacteriales; family Nostocaceae; genus Nostoc. The sequence continues at coordinate 8,469 of NZ_JBALDI010000076.1, read as the reverse complement.
GTCTGGCTCGACCGATCGCAATAATTTCACCTACCAGTTTCAGAAAATTAATATCTTCTTGGCTCCAGGTTTTACAAAAGTGAGTTACCGCCGCACCAACAAACCCAACTACTTTGTCAGAGTGAAGCATGGGTACAGCAATAAAAGATTGAAAGGACATACGTTCAAAGAGCTTTCTTTCTGCTAAATCGGATGGCAAATTTGATACACAAGGAACTTGTAGATGGTTGCCACGAAGAATCGGCTCATAAAAATAGGGAAAACTTTCAACAGGCGATCCTGTGGCGACATCAATCAATGGTGGGAAACCTTCATCACACCATTCATGGATTAGGTCAAATCGGCTTTGATCGTCAGAGCATTTAAAGATGCAACTGTGTTCAGCCTCAATAAATTGAGCGATCGCTTGAAGTGTAAAATTAATTGCTGTATCTAAATCTTGGTCAACGAATTGCCGAGAAATACAACTGAGCAAACTTTCTGCTTGAACACGACGGCCAATAGCAGTTTCTGCTTGTTTTCGCTCTAGTTCAGCACCAGCACGGGCGGCAAAAATTTTCACAATCAGTTCCCGTGCGGGATCGTTCTTCATTGGTTTGACATCTATCACTGCTAAATGTCCCACAATCTCGCCGGATGAATTTTTCAGGGGAACACCTAAAAAACTCTCGGCATTCATATTCTGTAACACTAGATCGTTAGGGAAAGCGGCTTGTAGTTCTTGAGCGTAGTGACACAAACTACTTTGAAATGTATGTTCACAAGGAGTACCCTGCAACTCGTACTCTAGATTATCTGCAATTGCGTCGCCACACCAAAAGGCTAGGGTACGGACTTTGGTTTTTTCTTGATCTACACATTCTGTGACTAGGGCGTAGTTTACTTGCAATACATCAGCAAGGTAACGAACGCAGGAATTGAAGAATTCATCACCTGTTTTCGAGGCTGTACCTTCAACAATCGAACGTAAAGCTTGTTCTTGCTGCTTGCGATCGCTAATATCTGTAAACACGGAATCCAAACAGGATTCTTCTGCATTGAAGCGGATTGACAAAAGTAGCCAAACAACCGAACCATCGAAGCGGCGCAGTGCTACTTCAAAATTGCGAACTTCGCCATAGGCATCTAACTCTGCTAACATCCGCGTGCGATCGTCTGGATTTACATATAATTCAGTTGTGAAATACTTGCCAATCAAGTCACCAGCACAAGGAAAACCCAAGATACCAGCACCGCGTTGATTAGCATCCACAATCAATCCATCTGTTTGGCGGGTGCGTAAAATACCTACTTGGGAATTTTCAAAGATGTTGCGGTATTTCATTTCGCTACGACGCAAGGCTTCTTCTGCTTGCTTGCGTTCTGTAATGTCGCGTCCCACACCCGAAATAGCAAGTCCACCATTGGAAGTGTTGATTGTCGAAGTGTTAAAGCTAAACCATCGCCAATTGCCGTCTTTATGCCGCAACCGCATCTCGATACCGATCAGTTTTTCTCCAGTTTTTTGTAATGCCCAGAGGCTAATTGCTAAATCTTCAGGCTCAACGAACTCTACCAGAGAATGACCTTCTACTTCCGCCAAGCTGTATCCGAGAATTGAGGTTACATTCGGCGAATGATAGGTAAAAATTCCCTCTGGGTTGAGGACAAATATTAAGTCATTGGCATTTTCGACGATATTGCGGAACTTTAACTCACTTTCTTGAAGGGCTTCTTCAGTGCGTTTGCGTTTTGTGGCATCGGTACCGACTGAAAGAATTTCTACTAAGTTACCTTGCTCATCTAATATGGGTTTATTTGCCCAGACTATCCAGAGGCGATCGCCATTTTTGCACAAGTTCTCATTTTCGTTGAATAGATAGTTTTCTGGGTACTGGCAAATATCAACCATTAACGCCTGTAAGTCGCGTCCAGAAGTTTCGGTTTCTGGAACAATTGTACCGATGACATTACGTCCGATAATTTCATCTATATCGAAGCCAAAAAGCCTTCGACCGTAGTCATTTAAAAATATAATGTTACCTTGATCATCCCAACGCAGAATCATGCAGTTAGCTGTTTGCACCAAATCGCGGTACTGTGCTTCGCTTTGTTGCAAGGCTAATTCAATACGTTTGCGCTCACTAATATCCCGCACTATTGCCAAAACGTTTGGTTTACCGTTGTAAGTGCAGATTGTTCCTTTGACTTCTACATTTATCAAAGTACCATCTTTGCAGATATCAACTGCTTGTCCATAAAATTGCTCACCAGATTGAGTTTTCTCAATAAACTCATAAAAAACTGAATGAGAGTCTGGGTGAATGTAAGTAGAAGGATGCAAGGTGATAAATTCTTCGTAAGAGTAACCATGCATTTGGCAAGCCGCAGGATTAACTTCGGCAACTTTTTCAGTCTCTATATCAGTAATAAATAGTCCATCATTGATAGCTTCAAAAATACTGCGGTATTGCAATTCACTTTGTCGCAGTGCTTCTTCTGCCCTTTGCCGTTGGGTAATATCGCGGAAACTCCACACTCTACCAATAATCTGTTCGCCAATGCGCTGAGGACAGGAGTAGCGCTCGAATACTCTGCCATCGCGCAATTCTAACAAGTCGTAACTAACTTGCTCTGGCTGGGTGTACAGTTCTCGGACACGTTGCAAAAAATCATCTGGATCTTTTAACTGGTTTGCCAGATATGCTAACCGCTTAAAATGATCTGGTTCTGCTAGAAGTTTTTGTGGAATTGACCACATTTCTAAAAACTTTTGATTGTAGCTGGTGATTTCACTTAAGCTGTTGATTGCTAAGATACCATCTTGAATCGATTCAAAAATAGCGTTTAACAAAGACAGAGAGTTTTCTAAAGCTACTTGCGTTTGTTTGCGTTGCGTGGCTTGCCGATAGGCATCGCTAATATTTCGTCCCAAAACCACCAGCGCCCTACGTCTCCCATCTTGGTAAAATAGGGGAGCTTTTATCATATCTAAAATGCTCACTGTACCATCAGGACGAGGCACAACTTCTTCTACCCGATGAACAGTTCTCTGTTGCCAAGCTTGTTCATCTGTTTTGTCACAATTGAGCAAGGGATCGTGATAAAAATTGCTAAATTCCGCCAGTTCTGAGTCAGTTTTGCCTTGATAATCAACGCCTTGTAGCTCCAGAAATTCCAGATTGGCTTGGTTTGACAACAACCATTTTCCCTCGCCATCCTTTAGGCAGATAATATCGGGTGTAGCGTTAATTAGTGTGTGCAATCGCTCTGCAATTTCTTGCAAAGATTCTTGAGTTTGTTGAGCTTGCGTGATATCCCGAATCATTAGTACAGCACATTTATCATCAGTCAGTCCGGTGCAACTACCAGATATTTCTAGTGTTAGAGTACGCTCACCTTGTTGCAACTGGTAATTTGTTGTCTTGTATTCCCCATTGTGTATTCGGACATCAGGATAAATCTGCGAATAAACTGCTTGTCCAGCCTGGGTTAGGGGTAGCAAATCAGTTAACTTCAAGCCGCAAACAGTGCCTTGGGGTTGGTTTACCAGAGACTCAAAAGCAGAATTGCACCATTGAATGCGTCGGTCTTCTCCTACCCAGACTACACCATCAGCGATCGCATCTAATGTGACTTCCATCTTAGCCAAGGTAGCTTGTAATTGCTTGACCTGCTCTAACTGTTTAGCGCTCATCACCAACTCCTTGATGCCTCCTAGATAGATATAAATAGCAACTTTGTACAGCGATTGTACCGTTAGTCCATCATCAGGATATTTAACTACAGGAAAATTACATATTGGCTTTAAATATTATAGCTATCACGCAGATATCAGCATCATGGAGGCAAGAAAGCAGGGGGCAAAAAAATTTTTTTCTAATTGCAAGTATCTCCCCTAGTTCTCCCCTATTAGTCTCTAAATTGAAATCATGAAAGCAGAGAAGACCGCACAAAACAAGCGTAACTCTGCACTAAGTCAAGCAAAACGGAGGATACGGATATGCTACAACAAATCAAAGAATTGCTTCAAAACGCACAACTACAACAGCAAGTAAATGCAGCAGCTAACCAAGCAGAAGCCATCAAATTGTTAGCGATCGCTGGTGTAGAAAAAGGTTACAACTTTACAATTGAAAGTGTGTCTCAAGTACTGACAGAGTTGACATCTGTGGAATCTGGCGAACTAAGTGAAGAAGAATTACTCAGCGTTAGTGGAGGGATGATGGCTAACACTGGTCACAGCCACATGTCATGTTGTACTGATTGTCCCAAGGGAAATGGTCAATGTTGATCTTTGAGCATTTAGCCAACAATATTCTTCATTGAGATTAGGTGTCAGGGAAAAAAGAAGAGTGAGAACTTGAAGTATTAAGCTCAAAGCCTCATTTATCTATCTCGGAACTTAAAACTACTTTATTACTTTCTAAATTCAAATTATCAAAGCAGAGAATGCCACACAAAACAAGCGCTACTCTGCACCAAATCAAGCAAAACGGAGGATAAGGTTATGTTACAACAAATCAAAGAATTACTTGAAAACGCTCAACTACAACAAAAATTAACAGCAGCAGCTAACGAAGCAGAAGCTATCAAACTACTGGCGATCGCTAGTGCAGAAAAAGGTTATAACTTCACAGTCGAAAGCGTGTCTTAAGTACTGAGTGAGTTAACATCTATGGAATTCGGCGAACTGAGTGAAGAAGAATTACTCAGCGTTAGTGGAGGGATGATGGCTAACACTGGTCACGTCCACATGTCATGTTGTACCGATTGTCCGAAAGGAAATGGTCAATGTTGATATTTCAGCAGTTAGCTAACAATATTCTTCATTCAAACTAAGTGTAAGGGGAAGGGCAAGATAACTAACTCCTGCCCCTCTCTATACCCCTCTGCTCCCTCTACTCTCCTGCAAGCCAGCATTATGAAAAATCCAGTCATCGCCAAACGAGGTATCTCATCCTCTAAAGGATTAACAAGTATTGTTGCCAACGCCAGTTTTCTCTGGGAACGCCTCAATACAGAACGATTTGTAATTGACATCGATTCGATTAATGAAACAGAAATTCAGCGTCGGCTTGATCGCTGGTGTCAAATCGTAGGCGACTGGAACACTTTAGATAAACGCTTAGAGTGGGAAAACTTAGACCTTGCTAACATTCGCCCTCGCTTGGGAAGCATCAGCTGGAATCCACAAGCACCATTACCAGCATGGGCAGAAACTTTGCAGCAAATTATGCAAATGGCAAAGGAATTTGAGTCTGCATTAGAAATAGATTTACCAATTAATCCAGAAAATCCGATTCCCTTTGAAGATATCTTACTGCCTGCGATCGCAGTTGCCAGACAGCAACTTTTGACTCGACTTGGTTGTGAACTAACTGAAGACAGCTTACCCTTATCAGTCCTTTCAAAAGCTGCTTACCGGGAATTAGAGCGCAGTTTGCTACAGCGATTGGCAGAACTTTGCACCAAGACGCTGAATTTGGAATTTTCTCAAGTTCGTCCATTTGGGAAAAACTTGCTCAACTTGTTAGGAGTATCAACAGAAAAGAGCAACAATAAAACTCACTATAATAAGTTTGTCAATCAACTCCTAGAAGATGGATTGTTGAGTCTATTTAATAAATATCCAGTACTCGGTCGATTAGTTGCAACATCGCTCAGTTTTTGGGTAGAGTCTGCCACCGAATTTATCCAACGTCTGGCTGAAGATAAAGCAGATATTCAACAAATATTTAGCTCTAAAAATGATAGTTTAGGCAAAGTTAGCGAAATCCAAACTTCCCTTTCTGACCCACATAAGCGTGGACGAACAGTTATTTTGATCACTTTTGAGTCTGGACTCAAACTCGTATATAAACCTAAAGATTTAGGATTAGAAGTTGCTTTCAACCAATTTTTAGATTGGTGCAATCAACACAGTCAGCTTTTAGATTTCAAAGTTATCCAGGTGCTGAACCGAGATAATTACGGTTGGGTAGAATATATTACACATCAACATTGTAATGATGAAGCTGCTGTAGAACGTTTTTATCAGCGAGCTGGGATGTTGTTATGTGTGCTTTACGCTTTGCGGGGAACAGATTGCCACCACGAAAACTTAATTGCCAGTGGCGAACATCTGGTGTTAGTGGATATGGAAACTTTGCTGCACCATGAAGCGAATTTGATCGAAAACTCACCAAATGCCCCAGACTTTGAGACAGTCGCAGAACAGCAATTTTGGGAATCTGTGTTACGCACTGGGCTTTTACCACGTTGGGACTTTAGTAGCGATCGCCGTATTGCCTATGATGTTAGCGGACTAGGTAGTACAGATTCTCAAAAAATTCCTTATAAACTACCTAGCTGGCAGCAAATCAATACAGACGATATGCATCTGCAATATGAGTCTGTAACTATGTCCGTGAGGAAAAATGTGCCGCGCTTAGGTGAGATTCCCTTGTCAGCCAGCGATTATCAAGCACAAATTACTGCCGGATTCGAGGTGATGTATCGCTTTTTGATGATGCATCAGGATATATTACTGGTTCCTGGAAGTCCGTTAACTGCAATGCAGAACCAGCAAGTCCGGTTTGTCTTCCGCAACACTCGCATCTACAGTGCCATCTCACAAAAAACTTTATCACCCGATTACCTCAAACACGGCGCAGATTATAGCATCGAATTGGATCGCCTCAGTCGTGCCTTTTTGGTTGCTCAAGACAAACCTAATGCTTTACCGATTTTGAGTGCAGAACTCAAAGCAATGGAACAACTAGATATTCCATTTTTCACGGCGAATGCTGCTACTGATGAGCTGAGTGTGAGCAATGAGCTATCCATTCCCCAATACTTTAAGCAACCTAGTTACCAGCACGCCCTGAATCAGTTACAGGCAATGGATGAAATCGACCTAGCTCGACAAACGGCGATTATTCAAGGCTCATTTCATGCTAAAGTAGCGCAAACTCCCAGCCAAGACATTCAGCAATGGAATACCGAATCGTTACCGTTGCTGAGTTCGGCAGAATTAATTGCCGAAGCCAGTGCGATCGCCACTGAATTGGAAAGGACAGCTATACCAGATCCCGATGGCAGTGTCAACTGGATTGGGTTAGGTTATGTGCATGAAGCAGAGCGATTCCGATTGCAAGTTTTAGGCTACAGTCTTTACGACGGACGCACTGGAGTTGCCTTGTTTCTCGCGGCACTCAGTCAGGTAACTAATGACTCACGTTACCGTGATTTAGCATTAAAAGCACTGCAACCGCTACGGCGGCAGATCCAAACCTTGAACTTAGAATCTCGGCAACTTATGGCTCGCCTTATGGGTATCGGTGGCGGGACAGGCTTGGGTTCGATAATTTATGGCTTGGTAAAGGTGAGCCAATTTCTCAAAGATGAGACGCTATTGCCAGATGCTCAAGTATTAGCTGAGTGGATGACACCATTGATTGCTGCGGATAAAAAGCTAGATATCATGAGTGGATCTGCTGGAGCCATTCTGGGGCTGTTGTCCCTTCACAGAGTAACAAAGAATGCAACAGTTTTAGAGAAAGCGATCGCCTATGGAGAGCATTTGCTCAAGCATCGAATCAGCTACGAAAATGCTCCCAAAGCTTGGCAGACTCTAAGCGAAAAGCCCTTAACTGGGTTCTCCCACGGAGCAGCAGGAATTGCCTATGCTTTGCTGCAACTTTACAGTGTGATTCAAAATCAAGCTTACTACGAAGCAGCACTCGAAGGCATTGAGTATGAGCGCAGCGTCTTTAGTGAATCCCATGCCAACTGGCCTGATTTTCGCAGCCTGGAACCCAATCAGCCACCAAGCTTCCCGGTTGTCTGGTGTCACGGTGCAGCCGGGATTGGGTTGGGGCGTTTAGGCTGCCTCAGACTTGCGGAAATTCCCGGAATTGAACGCGAGATTGAAATTGCCCTGCAAACCACCCAGAACTATGGATTAGAAGCCAGTGACCACCTGTGCTGTGGCAATTTAGGTCGAATTGAAACGCTGTTAGTTGGGGCGCAACGCTACTCTCGCTCTGATTTGCGTCAAATTGCCCTCCAGAATGCCACAAATGTCGTAGCTAAAGCCAAACGAACAGGAGCATATCAAATGTTCGTTAATTTGCCTAGTTCAGTATTCCACCCCAGTTTATTCCGAGGTACAGCAGGAATCGGCTACGAGTTTTTACGGTTAGCCACCGATGATTTACCTTCAATACTGTTGTGGGAATGAGCCTACTCCTTTCCTTTGCGTCCGGGACTTCCAAATAAAAAAATACTCAAAAAACTCTCTCCTTTTTATTCCTCTGTGTTCTCTGTGTCTCTGTGGTTCGTTTATTTGGATAATTTATTTCTTGTAAGTCCCTATCTCCCCTAGTTCTCCCCGATTTCACCATAATCTTAGAACCCACCTTCCGCACCCTAACTGTCACACATCAATAAAAAGTCTCTTTAGTAGTACATAGGAACTAAAGTAGAGTGAATAGAAAGAAGGATTAA
>NZ_JBALDI010000075.1:0-14020 GCF_036917395.1 Nostoc sp. | reverse complement strand
CTCGGAAGTTGAGCCTTTGAACTCGGAAGTTGAGCCTTTGAACTCGGAAGTTGCACCTTTGAACTCGGAAGTTGCACCTTTGAACTCGGAAGTTGCACCTTTGAACTCGAAAGTTGAGTTTCTGAGGTTGAAGTATGAGTCTTTACAATTGACAAATGACCAATGACCAATGACAAATTAACTTGGCTACGTAAAAACCTGTTCAGTACTTGGTACAACAGCTTGTTAACTGTTGTCTGTCTGGTGTTGATATTTTGGGTAGTGCGAGGAATTCTAACTTGGGCAACGACTCAAGCACAATGGACGGTAATTCAGGTTAATTTACGTTTATTTTTAGTTGGTAGATTTCCTCAAACGCTATATTGGCGAACTTGGATTGTGCTGGCGATCGCTTTGACTTTAGGCGCTATAACCGTAGGTGTTTTCTTTAGCAAGCAACAGTTAACACGTGGAATTGTTTTGTTTGCTTTCATCATCGGTGTTTTGTTAATTGTTTTACCACTAGACTTTACATCCCGCCTTTGGTTATTGTTAATTGCAGTTTTGCTATTTGTAGGTTTTTGGCTTGGAGGAAAGTTTACTAAGGTACTAACTCCTTGGCTTTCTCTATTATGGTTATTGTCTTTCCCGATAATTTTATGGCTACTTGGCGGTGGATTTGGATTGCAACCTGTATCTACAAATTTGTGGAACGGTTTGCTACTTACCCTACTAATGGCAGCAGTCAGTATTGTCCTTTCCTTTCCGATTGGGGTTTTACTAGCTTTAGGGCGCACAAGCAATTTGCCTGTAATACGTTGGTTTTCTATCCTGTACATTGAAATTGTTAGGGGAGTACCACTAATTGGAATTTTGTTCCTAGCTCAAGTAATGCTGCCGTTATTTCTGTCAGTAGATGTGCGTTTGGATCGGGTACTACGAGCAATTACTGGACTAGTACTATTTAGTGCCGCATACATGGCAGAAAACGTGCGCGGTGGACTCCAATCAATTCCTCGCGGACAAATTGAAGCTGCGAAAGCACTAGGATTAAATACAGCATTGGTAGTGATATTAATTGTTCTACCTCAAGCCTTACGTAGCGTTATCCCTGCGATCGTTGGTCAGTTTATCGGCTTATTTAAAGATACTTCACTCTTATCTTTGGTGGGATTAGTGGAACTTACAGGTATTGCTCGTTCCATATTGGCACAACCACAGTTTCTCGGTCGCTATGCAGAAGTTTATCTGTTTATTGGATTTATTTATTGGGTATTTTGTTATTCCATGTCGTTAGCTTCTCGGCGGTTAGAGAGACAATTAAGCCAGTAGTCAAATGCCCTTATTAAGACTGTCATTAGGCATTTTCCCTTTGTAAATACAAATGATTAGTAAAGGCGATCGCTGCGACTAGTTGACGAAAATAGTGGGCAGTAATTCTGTAAGGATTCAGGTCATACAAAAATGTCTACAATCGTTTCCTGATAACATTTTCCGGGGATTAGTCACAATTTGATATTCTCAATAATAATTAGCTAACACCTATATTTCCGTGGCTTATTGTGACTAAAGATATGTTAATAAGCCAAAGTCAATTTTGAAACTAGCTCTGTGACTGGGTTTCAAACACCTGAATCCTTACGTAATTCTGATAAAATTATTAAAAACTTTTGGCATTAAGTAAGATGACGATCATCCTTTCCTCAGACGATTGGGACGAACTGTGGTGTCAACAGAATCAAAATCCTCAAAGCCACAGCATCTTGCTTGACGAATTTGAAACACTCAACGAACTGCCTAAATGTCTAGGACTAGGGTATTGTCGGGGTATGAAGTTATCTCCGGGTGTATATCTGGAAATTTGTGACTATGAATTTCACAATGATTTCGTGATCAAGACACCCGTCCACAATCATTTAGTGCAATTTGAAATTTTTTCATCTGGATTTATATATTGTGATGAGGTTTATCCAAATTTTGGCGGGAAACGCTTTTATCTATCTGGTAGTGGGATCGCACCTGGTTTTACATCAAAGTATAAAAAATCAGAGCGTATGACTTGCATTAATGTCGAGATTGAACCTGAAGTGTTGGCAGGGTTTTTGCCCAGAGAGACAGAGCAAATTGCTCCCAACTTAAAGCTGTTGATTAAAGAAAACGAATGGAAGACATCGTTTTATCCAGACGTGACTTTAGCAATGCAAGTCACAGTGCAGCAAATATTGAATTCTCCGTACCAGGGCGTCACGAGACGATTGTATCTGCAAGCAAAAGTGTTTGAACTTCTAGCAATGCAATTGGACTTGATTTCGGCAGATCAGGGACAAATTTCGTCTTCAGTACCACTAAAGCCAGACACGATCGCTCGCATCTACCATGCCAGAGATATTTTACACCAAAACAATCCGCCTGCAATGATGGAACTGGCACAACTCGTAGGCTTGAGCGATCGCAAACTTCAACGAGGCTTTCGAGAACTCTTTGGCACCACAGTTTTTGGTTATTTACATCACCATCGCATGGAGCAGGCACAGATATTGCTGCGGTACAGAGATATGCAAGTGTCAGAAGTTGCCCATGCTGTGGGCTATTCCCATTTGGGACATTTTACAGAGGCATTTAAGCGCAAGTTTGGCATTACACCGAAGCAGTGTCAATTAAGAAAAAAATCGACGCTCTAGGGATAAAAATTGTCGCTCTACCATCTGGTAATGCATTTGTTAATCTGGTAATCTTAGCTTTCTAAACTTATTGATAAAATTTCTCTTTTTGTATCAGGCATAGTTAGCATGAGACAGGGTTACATCCACAGTGTTAGATTGACCACCTTGATGTTATGGGCGATCGCGCAGTTTTCTTTGGGAATGGCGGTGACGTTGTTGTTCACATCAGCGGCTTGGGCAGAAGCAGGTACAAAGAAAGCAGAGAATCAGAAGCAGCAGCCGTCATTACAGAATTTAGATAAAGATGCTGTCCATAACCTATCCCATGTAAACAGAAATAACTTAAAAGCCATCTCCATCCCTAAAATTCCGCAACTTAGTGAGATAGAGCATCCTAACACTAGCGCTCAAATATTACTGGGACAGTCGCCAGCAGTACCAAACCTCCCTTCTGTCCCTCCTGACCAAGAGAGGAAACAGGGGGGTGAAATTGTGCAAGTTACATCAGTCAAAGCCAATCCTAGCGCTAAGGGTGTGGAGGTGATTTTACAGACATCTCAGGGACAACAGTTACAACTGGTAAATCGCAGTGCAGGAAATAGCTTTATCACTGATATTCCCAATGCTCAACTACGGCTACCTAATAGCGACTCATTCACATTCCGCTCAGAGAAACCTCTTGCAGGGATTACTGAAATCACGGTAATTAATTTTGATGCTAATACTATCCGCGTGACAGTAACGGGTGAGGCGGGTGTACCAACTGTTGAATTGTATGACAGTCCCAATGAAGGTTTAATTTTTAGCGTTGCTAGTGCAGCATCTTCCACACAGCGGTTTCTCTCTACACCAGCTATAGTCAATCTTTTCTTCCTACCTCTGGATTCAATCCTGATGGTAGAGCGTTTAAGCCGACCAAAGGAACCCAATATGAAGCAGGCATTAAAGCTGACTTTCTAGACGGAAAGCTTTCAACAATATTGGCAGCCTATCAAATCACCAAGACGAATGTTACGATACAGGATCAAAATAACCGTGATTTCCAGATTCAAGTGGGGGAGCAAAGAAGTCGAGGGATTGAGTTAGATATCACGGGTGAGATTTTACCAGGGTGGAAGGTGATCGGTTCTTATGCCTATACAGATGCAGAAGTTACCGAGGATATTGACATTTCTGTAGGTAATAAATTGCTGGGTGTGCCAGAAAATCAAGCTAGCCTCTGGACAACCTATGAAATCCAGAAGGGTTCACTCAAAGGTTTGGGATTTGGTTTAGGGCTTTTTTATGTGGGTGAGCGGGCGGCACTTTCAGACAACTCGGTTGAACTACCCAATTACTTGCGTACCGATGCGGCGATTTTCTACCGTAGAGATCGCTTTAACGCTGCGATCAATATTCGTAAACTATTTGATACAGACTATTTCAGTTCTATTTACGGTTACACTTTAGGTCTTGAAAGAGGTGCGCCCTTGACAATCATCGGCTCTATTCGTTGGGAGTTTTAACTTGTTCTCTTGTTGGGGATAGGTTGAACAACCAGCTAAAACACAGTTTTCACCTCTAAACAACCTGCAAAATTTAAGATGAGCGATCGCACTCTCATCCATTATTCTTGATGGGCGATCGCACTCTCATCCATTATTCTTGATGGGCGATCGCTATACTCACAAAGTTATCATTGCTATTATTTAAAGGACATAGCTCAATTTCAGTCACCTAGTCAAAAGACAGTTATTTTTTTAAATTTTAACTTAGTTAGTGGTGTGATTTATTGTGCAACTAACCAAGTTTGTAAATCCAATAAGCTGGTAAAATACAATATAATTTTACTAATTTTTTTGGTTATATAAAATAAAGTAATTTATCAGAAATTGGGAGTTAAAATAAGTGACTAAAGAACCAAATCCGATAATTATTGCCGAAGATGTGCAAAAGTGGTATGGCAAATTTCATGCCCTCCGAGGGGTAAGTTTGACTGTAAATCGTGGAGAAGTAGTAGTGTTCATGGGCCCATCTGGTTCAGGAAAATCTACCTTTATCCGCACATTTAACGCTTTAGAAGAATATCAAAAGGGAAAAATTGAAATCGACGGTATTACCCTAAGTCATGACTTGCGAAATATTGAAATGATTCGCCGAGAAGTGGGGATGGTATTTCAGCAATTCAATTTATTTCCTCATCTCACAGTGCTACAAAATATCTCTTTAGCACCCATTTGGGTACGGCGATCGCCAAAGGCAAAAGCCGAAGAATTGGCAATGCAACTACTAGAAAGAGTGGGAATTTTAGAACAGGCGCAAAAATATCCAGGACAGTTATCTGGTGGACAACAGCAACGAGTAGCGATCGCTCGTGCTTTAGCCATGCAACCTAAAATTATGCTGTTTGACGAACCCACCTCAGCCTTAGATCCAGAAATGGTACGAGAAGTTTTGGATGTAATGCGAAATCTCGCCCGTGATGGGATGACAATGGTAGTCGTCACCCACGAAGTTGGATTCGCTCGTGAAGTCGCCGACCGAGTTATTTTAATGGATAGCGGTTCCCTCGTCGAGTCAGCTACCCCTGACGCATTTTTCAGCAATCCCAAAGAAGAAAGAACACGCAAGTTTTTGTCACAAATTCTCTAAAACTAACAAACAGCATCCAATGCTACTAATACCCCTTACTCGTTTTTCCATTGCTCACGAGGTGGTAAGGCGTCATGGTTAGATTGAAACGCACCCGCAGGAGCATAAATATCACTACTCAAAGCCTCTCCCGTCTCAGCGTCAATAATCGTTGTAATGGTAGCGCGATCAAAGTGACCGGCGCGGGGAATTGTAAAATCTGTTAATTCCGTAATCAATTCGTACACTAATCGATTGCTGGATATCTCTGGATTTTGGGACTCTACACCAACCACTTTTTTACGGGTGGCTAAATGTTCGCCAAAATGCACAAGTTTAATGGATTTAATCACAGCTTTTTTGTTGACCCTGGCAAGAATTTTAGCTTGTGGAATCAATTTGTTGGCACTCAATGTACTGTTGTCTCTCAGCCTAATAGTAGTTGGTTTAGGAGTAGTTACAGGTTTAACTGGTTGTCTGGATGGTACGGGTTGAGCTAGCGTGTATCCCACAGGAATCAAAAGTGCTAACAAACTGCCAATTACAAATTTCTTCATGAAACCACCTTGTAATCAATAAACCTTTTGTCCCACAACTTCACACCAAGATTGAGCAAAAAATCCATCTGGGTGCTGACTCCATTCTCGCAAAGCATAGCTCATCGCTGTCAGCGTAGGCGTAGCCCGCCGCAGGCATCGCTCTGACTCCCTACGATATCTGTATGAGTATCATAGATAAGTACTTTTGAGATTTACAATATATATTTATAGAGAATTGAAACTTCTAAAATATCAAAAAAATGGAACTGCGACATCTGCGCTACTTTATTGCTGTAGCTGAAGAACTGCACTTCAGTAGAGCCGCCGAGCGATTGCACATTGCTCAACCGCCCTTAAGCCAGCAAATTCAGCAACTAGAGGCACAATTAGGAGTAGAACTGTTTCAGCGCAAAACCAAGCGACAGGTGCAACTAACAGAAGCAGGACAAGTTTTTTTGCAAGAAGCTTATCAACTTTTAGCTCAACTGGAAAAGGCAATTGAGCTAACTCAAAAAACAGGAAGAGGTGAGAAGGGACAACTACAAATCGGATTTACCAGTTTGGTAACTTACGATTTGCTTCCTGTGATTTTGCGGCAATTTCGAGAACAGTTTCCAGAAGTAGAGTTAGTATTGCAGGAATTAACCACAACTCAGCAAGAGCAAGCGCTACAGAAACGCCGCATTCATGTAGGCTTTGCCCATCCACCCTTAGAGGACAACACACTTAATCAAGAGTGCATTCAGCAAGAAGCTTTAATTGTGGCTATGTTGGAAACTCATCCCTTAGCTGAACAAGAGTGTATCTCAGTGCGATCGCTAGTAAACGAAAACTTTATCATGTTCCCTCGTCACCTGGGCTTTGGACTTTACGACCAAATCGTGAGTTTTTGTCAGCAAGGAAATTTCAGCCCCAAAGTGACTCAAGAAGCGATTCAGATGCAGACAATTATCGGATTGGTGTCAGCGGGAATGGGGATTGCGATCGCGCCGTCTTCATTGCAAAATCTTCAGAGGGCTGGTGTGGTGTATCGCGCTGTGGAGGAGAAAACACCATTAGTAGAAACGGCTGTAGTGTGGCAACAAGAGGATATGACACCTGTACTAAGGGAATTTCTGCAAGTTGTCAGAAGTATCTGTGGTTAATTGATTAGTTGTCTGTACGCCATGTAAAAATAATTTGTTCATCAGCTTGCCTAAACTCAATATTAAATTTATCAAAAACAACTTCTCTTCCTAAAAGTAATTGTTCTCCACCTGTATTAGTTTGTAACCATGCCACAGCAGCAATAAAACTGTGTTCATCAATTGTCATTTCAACATTACGTAAAACATACTCAACTCTTCCGCCGATGGTTTCTGCTAATAACGTTGATTCAGCATCAGCCAAAGCGTAGCCTAAATCTTGACCGACTTTGAAGGAAATTAAACTTAATTCAGCACCAGAGTCTACTAACATCGTTGTAGACATTTCTATATCTCTATGCTTCAGTTTTACATGATAATTTGGCTGCCAGTCATGCCGAGCGATTGTACGAAAGCGAATTGGTAGAATTTGGATAGAAGCAGTACGACGTGGAACTAAGTAAATTACAAATACCTGTTCTGAAGCCTCTGCTAATTCTATAACTTCACGCAAGTTTTCATTGTGAGCGATTAAGCCATTAGCATTGTAAGCAATATATTGATTTTTATATAAATCTAATAACATCTGGCGATTCTGGTTTAGCCACTTCAGCATTTGCTGACTTTCATCAGGAGAGGGTGTTTTATTCATAGATTTTGGTGACAATTTAAGCTATTTTCTACCAGATTGCGTTTTACTTATGATTGTATCTGCGATCGCTATACATCTTCTGGTTAAAAAAGAGCGATCGCCTGAAATAAAACAATATCCCAGCCTCAATAACCTTTATTGCTCATAGTAATATTTGCAAGTCAAAATAATCAATAAATCTTCTTGCACTTTGTAAACTAATCTATGTTCATCTGTGATCCGCCTTGACCAGTAACCTTGTAATTCATATTTTAATGGTTCTGGCTTCCCCATCCCTGCAAAAGGATCTCTTTGTATATCTTTAATCAGTTCCAAGATTTTTTTGAATATTTTTTTGTCTTCTGTCGCCCACTGACCTAATTGTTCAAAAGCTTCTGGTTCAAAGGCGACTTTTTTCATATTCATCTAAATCAACATAAATTAAGTTTCTTTTTTCTACATTCTCCAAAGCTGTGAGTAGATGTTTTTTGTTAGTTTCTGATTTCAGAAGATAGGTAGTTTCATCTTCTACAATTGGTGTTTCAACTAACACAATGACTTCTACAACAGTTCCTTCTGGTAATTCTGTTGCAGACAGTTCAATCTTGCCATTTTTTCCAACAATAGCCTTTTGTTTAATTCCACTAAGCATAATTGGTATGGCTCTCCCATCTTTACTATCTTATTGTAACTGTGTTTGACTGTGATGAGATTTGGGCGATCGCTTTCTGTTCTGCTGTTCGTTAAAAAAGAGCGATCGCTATTGCATAAACTACAACTCAAATTGGGAATACTGAGTAAAGCGCAGGTATTTGCTGTGCAAAATCGAAGCAACTGGCTACCAGACATCACGCCGCTGAAGTTTTAGCAACTAGGAGAAAATTATGGGTTTACCAGTGACAGCAACCTTTATGCTTGTTGATTGGATTGCTGAAGGGCTAGCAGATGGAACTTTTGAACGAGTTGGGGGTGTAATTAGAAATGTAAAGAAAAAACAAATCGTTACTTGGTTACGGGAACAGGGAGCAAATAATTCTACTGGAAAACAGTTAGAGGAACTTGGGCGAAGTCTGCAAGCAACTCAAGGAATTTTGCAGGTAACTAGTGCAGTCAGTATACTTAATCTTGGTGTCTCGGTTATAGGCTTTGCTGTAATAGCACAACGGCTTAAGGGATTAGAACAACGCTTACAACAAGCACAAAAACTGTTAAATAACATTAACCGTAAAATCGACCTTAGTTTCTATGCTAATTTTCGTGCTGGAATCGAATTAGCAAATAATGCTTTTACGATGACTAAACCTGAAAATCGTAGATACAGCGCCTTACAAGCTATTAACCGCTTTTTAGAAGCAGAACACATTTATACTGAATACACAGATATCGAAATTGACCAAAAAAGCAAAATTGCTGATGAATATTTGCTGACATTATCTTTAGCCTACTTAGCTGAAGCACGTTGCTATTTAGAATTAGAAGAACACAAGATAGCACTTCACCGCTTTCAAGAAGGAGCAAAAGTTCTGCATTCACGTATTGAGAAATATGTTAAGCTTCTGCTAACTTTTAACCCAGCAGTATATTTAGATCCTCGGTTCAGAGGTCAGATTGATTTGCGTAGATTAACCCGAATTTACCAATGGCTCGACTCAAAGTGGGATGAAAATTCAGTCTTCGATATGCAACGAATGAATCTATTCATGTTGGCTCAAGACCCTAATAAATGGGTAGAATCAATACCACCCGCAATTTGGGATTCTAAGATAGATTGGGTAGGCAAAGCAATTTGGGATGATCCTAAGCCGCAGATTTACGCACGTCTTCCTAAAACTTTGGCAGTAATGGAATCATTGATTGAAACCAATCGCAGGTTTGAATCTTACCAAACAGAAGTACAAGCAATATCCCAATTAAAAATCAGCTTTCATGACTGGCTTAAATTAACTCCATCCATAGAAGTTAAACCAGATGGTGCAGGATTAATATATATCATTCCATCCAAACCTTTAGATTTATAGCCTTCCATCAGAATTTAATTCTCTCTCTCGTTTGCGTACTTGGCATCTTCTCTACCAGACGCTGCGCGTTGGCTGAAGCCTCTCGTAGAGAAGGCGGTTCGTTAAAAAAAGCGATCGCTATTAGCACAATAGAACTCAACTTGGGGATACTGAGGAAAGCAAGGCGGAGCAAAGGTAATGACCTTAGTCTTTAAATATGAAAAGATAGTCAGATAAGGAAAGCGCTGGTGACTCAGCGCAGTTAGGAAATTGGTAGGTTTATACAATAGTGCTAGTATGCTGCAACTAGCTGTATAGATTGATCAAAAAGCGGGAATTAACAGTGATAAAAGCGCTTGCTTCTATCACTGTTAACTCGTCGGAAAAAAAGGCGAACCCGAAAGTTCGCCCTTTCACATAGTGTTATAGCGTTTCCTAATCACATAAGGTACATCATAGCCCCCTCCTTGCTTGCGGGGAGGGGTTATTGTACCTCACTCAACTGACAAGCGCTATATGCTGTTGCTAAATCCGAACCCAAATCTAAATCTTCGCTTCTTCTCTCACCAACTTATCCCAACCCAAATCTTTCAAATTATTATTTCGACGCAACGGACGAGTCACCAACTCTAAAATGTCACGCGCATTTGTAAAGCCGTGAATTTGAGCAAAAGTGAACTCCACAGACCATTTAGTATTAATACCGCGTGCTTCCAACGGGTTAGCGTGAGCCATACCAGTAATTACCAAGTCTGGTTTCAACGCATAAATCCGCTGAAGTTGATTGTAATTATCTGGCTTCTCCACAATCCTTGGCAGGGGTGAATTCATTTCCTGACATGTTTTCTCTAACAATGCCAACTCAGCAGCTTGATAACGTTTATCCATGTAAGGAATGCCGATTTCGTGAACCGTCATCCCGCAACGGATTAAGAATCTTGCTTGGGAGATTTCCAGCAAGTTATCACCCATGAAGAATACAGACTTACCGCGAATCAATTTCACGTAATCTTCCAAACCTGCCCAAATTTGGGCTTCCCGTTCATCCAATCCTTTGGGAGTAATACCGAACACCGAGCAGATTTTCTCAATCCAAGCGCGGGTACCATCGGGGCCAATGGGGAAGGGTGCGCCAATGAGTTTACACTTGCGGCGACGCATTAAGGTAGTAGCAGTGCGGCTAAGGAAGGGGTTGACACCAGCGACATAATACCCTTCTTCTAGTACTGGCAACTCTGTGAAGCGCTTCGCGGGTAGCCAGCCGGAAACTTTGATACCTTGCTTCTTCAGTTCCAAGGTTAACTGAGTAACTACGGGGTCGGGAAGGGAGCCAAAAAGAACTAAGGGTGGGTGATCCACGTACTCAGATTCATCTTGGGCGACATCTTCTTTCTTCTTACCGAAGTTGAGCAATTTAGCGATCGCATTGCGTTCACTTTTCTCTGTTTCCGCCACAGGAGCCTTATCAGGACAACGGTTAGCCATTGCTGCCAATACCGTGTCTTCCCCTTGGGTGAAGGCGTAATCTAGACCATTTGCCCGCGCTACAACGATGGGAATACCGATTTCGGATTCTAGCTTCGGTGCTAAACCTTCCAAATCTGTTTTGATAATTTCCGTAGTGCAAGTGCCAATCCAGACAATTACACTAGGATTGCGATCGCGTTTAATTTGCAAGCACAACCGCTTTAACTCTTCATAATCATTCAGCTGTGCCGAAATATCGCCCTCTTCCAACTCTGCCATTGCATAGCGGGGTTCAGCAAAAATCATTACCCCCATCGCGTTTTGCAAGAAGTAGCCACAAGTTTTTGTCCCAATCACCAAAAAGAAGCTATCTTCAATTTTTTGGTATAACCACGCCACGCAGCTAATTGGGCAAAAGGTATGGTAATTCCCAGTTTCACATTCAAAGTTTAAAGCTTCTGGTTGTTGAGCGACAGTCATTTTGGTTTTTTCTCCCCTTGATATTTAATGGCAGGTCAACCAATTTTATATTTTAGATTGACAATTTTGGATTGAAGACTGGGACAACAAAAGTATCCTCTGTCTGACGACAATTTCCCTAATTTCTAATCCAAAACCCCAAATCTAAAACTTAAAATTGCGAGGAACGGCAATAATTAAGCATTGGGGAAGAGACGGGCAATTTCTGATTCATCAAAAACGCCTGCTGGCAGTTCTTCCCCTAAAAAATCGTTATTTTCTTCAGTCTTTTGCAAGGCTGTTTCATCACTCCAGACATCTGACAACACGTCTTTAAACGCATTCTCATCTAGTGGATTATCTTCAAGCGCCTGGTCTTCATCTAGCTTTAGTTCGATTGCAGGTGTTGTATCGAAGCTAATTTCCCCAAACTCATCTGCTTCTAAACTAGAGGTTTGGAGAGACTCAGTTTTTGAGTCCTGTCCGTTGGATAAGGAAATATCGCCAAAGCCATTTTCGGTTTCCTCTAACTCGCTGATTCCCAGGCTTTGCTCATCGGAATCCAGGGTTACCAACTCTTGAACTACCGCCACCGATCCAATGCCGTTTGTATGAAAATGTGTCAATGTTTCATCTTCGGGCTTTTTCTCAATGACAACTGCTGCTTCTTCTACGTATTTTTCCGGTTCTGGGTTAATGAGGAAGCGGTTACCAAGAGCAAAATCTGGGTCAAAATGCAAATCCAGCACCTCAATCAGGGTATCGGCGTCAGGATTAAGTTTGGCAAAGGGCAACATTAACTGCGCTAGCTTTGGCTCTAGGGCGTTAAGAACTCCCAGGATGAGGTAAGAAGGTGGTCGCTTCCCGCCATCAGGGGTGTACACTGATTCCACTTCCATGTGCAGGGTAATCCAGTCCCGATTATTCTGGAAAAATTGCAACCACTTTTGCTTTATTGAATCTGTAAAGCTGTGAAAGAAAGCCATATTATTGTCCCCCATCCTGAGAACTTGGTGATTTATACAATCATCAAGTCTAGTTCCTCTTCTGAATTAGGAACCTGGGGTTTACCCGGATTTAGATAAAAATCAGACAACAAAGAGAACAGCTCACGATCTGGTGTGTCGTTAGGTACAACACCTTCGGGACGCGCCAGAATTTGGTCAGCGATGTTGAGATAGTAATCGCAAACGTAGTCTAGGGAAGGATCTTGCTCTGCCATCTCAAACAAAGTCTTACCTTTCACACGGGAAACACGGATATCTTCAATCAAAGGTAAAACTTCTAGAACTGGCATTGGCACAGCTTCTATATATTTTTCAATCAAGTCGCGCTTGGAGGTGCGATTGCCAATCAACCCAGCTAGACGCAGTGGGTGAGTTCGTGCTTTTTCACGGACTGAAGCAGCAATGCGATTAGCCGCAAATAAAGCATCAAAGCCGTTGTCTGTAACAATCAGGCAGTAATCTGCATAGTTGAGTGGTGCTGCAAAACCACCGCAAACTACGTCACCCAGAACGTCAAAGAGAATTACATCGTACTCATCAAAGGCGTTGAGTTCCTTAAGTAATTTTACGGTTTCACCAACTACGTAGCCACCGCATCCAGCACCCGCAGGTGGGCCACCAGCTTCTACGCAATCAACACCGCCATAGCCTTTGTAAATTACATCTTCCGGCCAGACATCTTCGTAGTGATAGTCCTTTTCTTGGAGAGTGTCAATAATTGTGGGAATCAAAAACCCAGTCAGGGTGAAGGTACTGTCATGTTTGGGGTCGCAGCCAATTTGCAGCACTTTCTTGCCACGTTTAGCTAGGGCGACTGATATGTTACAGCTAGTTGTGGATTTACCGATACCACCTTTTCCGTAGACTGCTAGTTTCACTGTTGTTTGCCTCTTATAGCTTTTTGTCAAACTTGTGGCTCAAACATTTGCCTTCACCTGTCCTGAGATGGCGATGCGTGACGTCTGTGAATGTCATTATTGTGCAAATTACATAGAAAAGAAAGTGGCTCTTAATTTGTAAAACGGTCTTTTTTAATGAATTAAAGCTTAATTATGCTTATTTGGATTTTAATTGCTCTCAAAGCCTAAAATAGCTCTAAAAAACCTTAATAAATAGTTTTTATTACTTATTTTTATAAAAATAGTTACAAAATAAAAAAGTATGAAATTGGCTTTTTTGAATGCTTTTCATAGAATTAGCTGATGGTATTACAACGTGTTTTCAGGGCATTGAGGCGCACCATCAAGGGTAAACAGAGGTATATGCAGACTGATGCTGGAAATACTACTGCAATTTGCGTTAGCGTAGCTCACCGTTGGCGTAGCCTCTCGTAGAGAAGGTATCGCAGATAATTTGGCAGTTTTCAGTTGGTAGCCAAGACCTTTTAATTGCTGCTTGAGAGTAAGTTAGTCTGATTTTGTAAAAAATTATTAATTTATCAAATATTGTCTAATACCAATTCTATGTGAGGCTGCATAGAACTGTAGAATAGAGAGTGAGAAAGACTCAAAACCAGAAGCAAACAATGGCACGCCCTTTCAATC
>NZ_JBALDI010000074.1:0-101343 GCF_036917395.1 Nostoc sp. | reverse complement strand
GAAAATATTACACCAGAGGTGATTGTTTCTCTCACCTCTTACGACTTTATTCTTGAAGCTTTATTTAGCGCAGCTTCATAAAGAATTGGTATAAGAGATTTTACTATACAAAAGCTGTCCCTCTCCGACTGCCAGAGCGACAGACTTGAACTAAAGTTCAAGGCAGGGAGAGGTTTGTTGAACTCACGTTGATTAGGTTTTAAGAATGTTGGCTGAAAACCCCTAAGTTGAAACCCAAAAAGACTATTTGGCTATAAGAGAGAAAATTTATTTCCTGGAGAGTAATTGGCATAATTGAGATTGATGCAAAAGGCAAAGACAATAAACGAATGCCGATTAATTCAATCTGTTGCAGTTACACAGCCTTTCTAGACAAGGTGTTTAGGTTTTAGGACTAAATCTACAGCAGCGCTGAAATCCTTAACGATTAAGTCGGGATGGTAAAGTTCCAATTGGGTGCGATCGCGGATGCCAGATTCTACAGCCATCACCTTAATACCATAATTTTTAGCAGCGGTGATGTCGGCTTCGGTATCTCCCACCATCCAGATATCAGTGGCGGGGGGCAGTTCTTCTAATGCCCTAGCCATTAACAAGGGCTTATCTTCAATATCGCGAGTTTTTACGTAGTCATTAGTCAGGCAATAACAACGATTTTCCGGAAAAAATCTCCCTAAATCGTGTTTTTGAAAGGCATAATCTAGTTCTCGAAATCGGCGCATGGTCATAACTGCCAAATCAATTCCAGCTTGTTGAATTTTTAACAGTGCATCCACAGCACCAGGCGCGAGAGTATCATAATGAAAGTAAGGTTCTGTATGTACAGTTTGCCGCCGCAACTGGGCAAATTCTTGTGCTTGGGCTTCGTCTAACCCTGAATTTAAGGCGATTTGTTTTTCGGGAACACGCGATCGCTTTAACTGCCAAAATTCCGCTTTCGGAAGTTCTTGCACTACTTGGTCCAGACGACGGGTTTTCTCCAAACAGAATTGATAAACACGGTAGTACCGTTCGGAAACATCAATAATTGGGCCGTCGAAGTCAGTAATTAGTCTTAGCATCGGCGGAAAAAGTTAATTTTTATTAAAATTATCTCAGATATATGGCTATTTTTCGAGAGAATCAAGTCTATTTAAGGGTTTTTTTGTAAACTCTTTTTAAGAAAGTATCGACGATGACCTGGAGGAAAATCTTCTAACTCTCCAAAAACTTCATACTCCAAGTGCTGATAAAATTTGGGAGCTTGGAAACTGTAAGTAAAAAGATATGCGTTTAAGCAACCACGATTAACAGCCTCTTGCTCTGCCCCCGAAAGAAGTGCTTTTCCATATCCATAACCTCTTAACTCCTCTGCAATCCAGAGAGTACCGATATGGAACCATCCTAAGCCGATAAAACCCTCCAAGCCGCCCACTACCTTTTCTTTTGAATCATGAAGTAATAGAAACAGTGGCGTATATTGCTAATCTCCAATCTTGCCTACATTAAATTCCTGAAGTTGCTTGTCTACAAAATCAACTTGTTTAGAGTGTGGCTGAATTTCAATTAATATTTTGCACTCAGGCATCATTGCAGGGTACCGCGTTTGATTTGTTCGCTTTCAATGGCTTCAAATAAGGCGCGAAAGTTACCTTCGCCAAAACCTTTAGCTTGGAAACGGCGTTCAATAAACTCAAAGAAAAATGTCGGCTGTTCAAAAATGGGCTGGGTGAAAATTTGCAATAGTAAAGGCGCGGTTTGTTGTGCCCCTAAAGGAGGATATTCTTGCCAGTCCACCAGAATTTCCTGTTGAGCGATCGCTTCCAGTTCTAGAGGTGATAGGGTGAGTCCTGGACGCTGTTTTAGCTGTGAGTAGTAGCTTTGGGGAACTGAGAGTAAAGATAAACCACTGGCACGAAATTTAGCGATCACACTCACAAGATTGGTCGTCCGCAAGGCAATATGTTGAATTCCTGGCCCCCGATTGACATCGAGAAACTCCTGAATTTGGGAATTGCTGGAAGCTGGTTCATTAATTGGCAATTGGACTAGAGCGTTGCGCGAAACCATCACCTGGCTGTGTAAACCAGAGCGATCGGTTTTAATTTTAAATGCCTGCTGGGGTTGAAAATCTAAAATGTTTTCGTACCAAGCGACGGCACGTTCCAATTCACCAACTGCCACGTTTAATACTATATGGTCTATGGCGGTAATTGAAGAGGACACGGGGACACGGGGACACGGGGACACCGAGAGTTCTTTCTTTGCATCGCCTATTCCCACTTCTGGACAGCGCTTTTCGATCAACGTATGAGTCAGTCCACCCCAGGCGGCAATTTTGCCACACTTGAGGAATGCCGTACCCACCTGGCGTTCCTGGATGGGTTGTAGGATTGTAGCACCGTGCATTTGAGCTAGTGCGATCGCCCTTTCAACATCTTCGACAGCAAAAGCAACATCTGCTACACCAGGTGGATATTGAAGTAAAAACTCAGCTACTGGACTTGTGGGTAATAGTGGTGAAGATAGAAAAAAGCAGACAGCACCACTTTTCACCACTTCTGTACAAGTGTGAAACGAACTGATGCTCTTGGCTACTGCTTGAAAACCAAGATGGTGTACAAACCAATCCCGCCATACTTTGGCGTCTTCTACATAGAAATGAACGTGATCAATTTTCATAAATACTGAAAATCAAGCATAACAGCTTATATGTCTGTAAATTTTGCCTTTTTTGCTAGATTTTCATGTCTTTACCAGGCAAGAATTATGTAGACGTACTCCCACTCTAAAAGAACAGATGACTATCAGGTTGAATGTTAATTTCCATTGGCACAGCTTGCGGTTCGGCAGAAAGGGCAAAAAAAATTGCATTGGCAGCAGTTTCAGGACTAAGCATTTTTTTTCGGTCTACTTTTAAGTTCACGTTATCCCAGAAAGGAGAATCTACCCCACCAAAGTAGAATAGCGTGAACTTGATACCAAAACGCTTGAGTTCCTCTGCCATGCATTTACTGAAACCGACAACACCAAACTTAGAAGCAGAATAAGCCGCTGCCATTGCCATCGAATGCTTGCCCAGAATTCCTACTAAATTACAGATGTGACCAGACTTGCGCTTTTGCATCTCTTCAGCAGCCGCCTGAGTGGTGTAAAAGCTGCCTTTTAAATTGACATCCAGCATCTTGTCTAAATCATCTGGTTCCAGGTTGTTGTAAGGCTTGAGTATACCAGCGCCAGCTGCATTCACCAAAATATCGATTTGACCAAACTCAGCGACGGTCTTTTTTATCAAAGTATCTACTTGTTGGGGGTCAGTAATATCGGTGGGAACGGTCAAAACTTGCCCTGGTAAATCAGCGGCCAGTGTTGTTAAACGAACTGCATCTCTGGCAGCCAGTATCAACCGGACTCCGGTGGGCGCAAGTTTGTGTGTTAATGCTGAACCAATACCACCAGTAGCACCGACAACAACAACGACTTTATCCTGCATCGTATTATTTACATTTATTTACATCTTTTTACATAATACTGAATTACAGCTTAGGTTGTACGTAGATATCCAGAAGTATTTACTTGCACAGTAGCGGCGTTACCTCATATTCCTTGCCACTCGCCTTTAATCTAAATGTGGGAGATGATTCTAGATATTTGGTAAAATTGGAACCTAACTTTAATTTTTTAATAATTGAATTAGGAGATTCTCCAGTTATTTTCTGTATCTCTGTACCTAGCTTTGACACAGATAATTTAGTTTTAGGAGAATTTTTTTGGAGATGTTGAATTATTTTCAACAAAAATTTATCTAATGTTTCTCCATCAGAAATTTTAGCAAAATCTTCTTGTTTTTCCTGTTGAATAGATTCTGTAGATAACTCTTCTGGAAGAGAAATTATTTCCTCAACTTGTGGCTGCTTTTGATTATAGTTGATATTGATATTGCATCTTTCTTGAAATAAACTAGCAATAGCTGCTAAACTATGTAATTGAGCATTGATTGAATCTTGTTCGTTTTTAATTAAATCTTGAATTTGCTCAACCACTTTTTCAAAGGATGGAACTTTTGTTGCCATTAATAAGGAATAATGAGTTAATTTGCCAGTATTCCGGTTTTCTATATGCAAATTTTGTCCTTGTCTACGTACCCAATAGACAATTAATCCTTGATTTTGGAGTTCGTTACAGAGGTGGATCAAAATTCCATCGCTAGAACAGACCAAGATTTCTTTAGCTGTTGGATAAGAGCGTAAAATACAAGCACCAAGTGCGATCATTTTTGCATCAGCACTATCCTTACCCTCAGGCACATGGACAAGTTGATAGCCACGGTTATATAGTTCAATATCTTGCTTCCCAATACTTTGATTTCTCCAGTTAGCAAATGCGATTTTAACTTGGAGAGGATACTTACAGACACTGGCTAAAAATAATTCTGAATTAATATCTAATTTTAAGTTTTCCGCATCCAAAAGTAGAAGGGAAATTCCTGTTTCTAATTGATGTTGAATTTCAGTTTTTTGTTGAAATTTTTTGATCAATTGACTGAATACAGCAGATTCTAGCCAATCAGGCGATAATATAGTTTGCAGCAGTTCTTCAGCTAATGTAAAACTAAAAGAGCTAAGGCTTTTCTCTGTAACTTTTTCTTCTGATAGGTTTTTTACTAAAGAAAGTTCTCTAGTTTCAGGTATAGATATTTTAGGATGCCCGTTGCTGTTAGCAAGCAAGTCACTTTCCAGGGAACGAGGGAATGCAGGCTCAAGAAATTGTTTACCACAATTTTTGCAGAGGTAATTCTGCTTGTCATTCCTACGACCATTTTTACGATATAAAGTAGATTCGCACCGGGGACATTTCATCTTCTAATTCAGGTGGTCTAGAGCAAATACTGTTTTTAAGTATATAGTATCAAAAAATACTGTGAACGTCAGTTTATATTGCCCAACACAAGATCAACTCAAAGCAAGCAGAAATTAACTTTAACCTTAATTTACGCTTGCATTATGTCGTAGCCCTCTAAATAGCTAGAATTTAAGAAACACTTCAATTCATGCGGGCGAAAACGTAGTCGCGGGTGCGAGAATCCACGGGGTTAGTAAAGATTTTATTTGTAGTACCAAATTCAACCATTTGAGTAATGCGATTTTCATTACTACAAAAGAAAGCCGTAAAATCAGATAGGCGAGGAACTTGCTGCATATTGTGAGTAACAATCACAATTGTTAACTCAGAGCGCAAGTTATGGATCAGATGTTCAATTTTCATGCTACCGACAGGATCAAGGCCTGAACAAGGTTCATCCATCAACAGAACGTTCGGTTTGACTGCTAAAGCACGGGCAATACATAATCTTTGTTGTTGACCGCCAGAAAGCTCTAAAGCAGATTTGTGCAGCTTATTTTTCACCTCATCCCAAAGTTCAGCAGCCTTGATGGCAGATTCAACAATCCCATCTAATTCTACTTTCGGATGCCATCCAATTAATTTCACCCCATAGGCGACATTATCGTAAACGCTCATGGGAAAAAGATTTGGCTTGGGAAAAACCATACTAACTTGGCGACGTAAGCGATTGATGTTGATACGACGCTCATAAATACTCTGTCCAAAAAATTCTACTTTTCCTTCAACCCTCACTTCTGCTTCTAATTCACTCATGCGATTTAACGATTTAAGAAAAGTAGACTTGCCACAACCACTAGAACCAATAATTGCCGTGACTTGGTTTTGGTAAATATCCATTGACACGCCTTCAACTATCTTTTGAGTGTCATAATATAAGCTGAAGTTTTTGACTCTGATGGCTGGAATTAGTTTACTCATATTCCTAAAACGTGTGAAACAAAACTTGACAAAGTAAAGCAGTAGAAATCAGCGGCGCTGTTTCACTATGTTACTCCCAAAAGGAGATGTTCATGGAAATTACCTAGCTATACAGCAGATAAACTGTTAGTATTTATATTAAGACTGTATCCAAAAATTTCTCTTTTACAGACTTTTTATACCTACCTTTCGCACCTTGACCTATATACTATCCTTTCCTATAAAAAGGATTCGGACTGGTTCGACTTAAAATAGCTATGTAGAAATAAAAATATTAATATCATATACCCTTTATGGGTAGTCAAACAATTTTGGATTTTGGACTTCGGCTCCTTTCGGCAACTCTTAGAGACGCTCTTGCTAGCTTGCTTCCCCGTAGGGGTACGCTCAAGGCAAGTCGCTCAGTCGAACGGTTTTAGATTTTAGATTGACCCTATGCCTGTATTTTGCGCGTTCCCGCTCTTTAAGCGGTTACTCTGAAAAAAGAATTTTAGTAGGATTTACGCATTGACAGGAAAGACCAAATATGAATTTTTTTAAAAACCGCATCTGTCGTAGAGGCACAGGTCTATTTACCATCAAAGAATGATTAATAAAAGCCTGAAACGATCTATTTTGGTAAATGCATACCATGATTGATTTATACAGAGCGTAAGTCTTAAGTGGATGGGTGTAAATAAATTTAATATGGACTATCATTGCGCTCGCCTCTGGTCTGGTAGAGATGCTACGCAAACGCAATGAGATATTATATTTAATTATGCTTGCCTACTTATTTAGATTTTGGATAATAGAATTGTTCTCGCGTTTAAATTCGTTTTATCCTGGTACGGACGCTGCACCAACAGACCTTTTTTAATTTTGAATCTTTTAATTCCATTATCCAAAATTTAAACATCGTAAATTCGGTGAGGAGCTAGTTTATCTGTAAAGATGAATTAGTAATTTTTTCAAACCACACTTTAATAAGTAGCCTTTGGTATCAGATAGGTTGACAAAAATTATTAAGTCACGCTAGGACATACCTTAACCGAAACGCCCTGAAATGTAATCGCGGGTGCGGGGGTCTAGTGGGTTGTTAAAGATTTGCTCTGTAGCACCAAATTCAATCATTTGACCAATGCGACTTTCATCGATGCTAAAGAAAGCCGTAAAATCAGAAACGCGAGCGGCTTGCTGCATATTGTGGGTAACGATCGCAATTGTCAACTCAGACTGCAAACTATGGAGGAGTTCCTCAACTTTCATGGTAGCGATGGGGTCAAGAGCCGAGCAAGGCTCATCCATCAGCAGAACTTTCGGCTTGACTGCTAAAGCACGGGCAATACATAATCTTTGTTGTTGACCACCAGAAAGCCCTAAAGCTGATTTATCCAGCTTATCTTTCACTTCATCCCAAAGAGCAGCGCTTTTAAGTGCAGATTCGACGATTTCATCTAATTTTAATTTTGAATACCTGCCTGCTATTCTCATACCGTAGGCAACATTTTCGTAAATACTTATAGGAAAAGGATTCGGTTTTTGGAACACCATACCAATTTGACGGCGTAACCGATTGATGTTGACACGAGGAGCATAAATATTCTGACCAAAAAATTCTACATCTCCTTCGACTTTCACAGGGCCTTCTAATTCACTAATACGATTAAGAATTTTGATGAAGGTAGATTTACCACAACCACTAGGGCCAATAATTGCAGTTACTTGATTTTGATAAATATCTATTGACACCTTTTCAATTGCTTTTGTTGTGCCATAATAAAAACTGATATTTTTAACTTTGATAGCTGGAATTAGGTTATTCATACTTGCCCAAGCTGCAAAACAAAACAAAAATTTATTTTTACTTGATTCTTCTCTGGCTAATAACTAAGCGAGAGAGAATACTCACACATAAAATTAAGCCAAGTAGAACTATAGAAGTAGTCCATACTAATTGGCTTTTTTGTGGGTCGGGGTCGTTGTAGAGGTTAAAAATCAATACTGGTAAGGAAGCTGTTGGACTTAACAATCCTTCTGACCAATCTAGACTAAATAAAGCAGTAAAAATTAAGGGTGCTGTTTCACCAGCAGCACGAGCTACAGCTAATAAAATGCCTGTAGTAATTCCGGGAATTGCAGCAGTGACAACGATGCGAAAGGTAGTTTGGAAACGAGTTCCGCCTAAAGCAGCAGAGGCGAGGCGTCCAGATGTGGGAATCAGTTTTAAAGATTCTTCTGTTGTCAGTATAATCACAGGTAGCATAATCACGGCTAAAGCAAAACCACCTGCGATCGCACTAAATCCTTTAGTAAGCAAAACTATCACACCATAAGCGAATACGCCTACAACAATTGAAGGCACGCCTGTAAGAATACTACTGATAAAACGAACAATACCAGCAATTGGATTAGTTTCACCAAATTCCGCCAAGAAAATTCCTGTCATTATCCCTGTGGGGATGCTTAAAAGTGAACCAATTACTACCATGATTATGGTTCCCAGGATGGCATTTCCAAAGCCATTGTCAATCACTGCTTTGACAAACATATCTGATTGAAGTCCAGATATTCCCCGGACGAGAATTTGCCACAAAATTGATATTAAAGGAATGAGTGCTAGACCTGTCAAACCAAAGGCGATCGCATTCATTGCATAAGTAAATATTACTCGTTCTCTTGGCAGAGGATTGCATAATTCTATCGCCAGGGATTCATCAGTTTCTGACTGGATATAACCACTCATATTATTTACAAATTTTGATTGATCAACGTCTTGCTATACTGAAGTATTTGTGGCAATTTTAAACTGAAATAGTGTTATGTATTTTTCCTCCTAAACCATTTCACCAAGAGTACAGCGCTAAGATTTACAGCTAGAGTCAACCCAAACAAAATCAATGCCAAATAGCTTAAAGCGCCTATATGCAACCCCGGTTCAGCTTCAGCAAATTCATTAGCTAATACAGAGGGAATTGTATAAGCTGGATCGAGTAAAGAAGCACTGATTTGAGCCGAGTTACCAATCACCATAGTGACAGCCATTGTTTCACCCAGAGCACGTCCTAAGGCGAGCATTGCTGCACTCA
Organism: Nostoc sp.; assembly: GCF_036917395.1. GTDB lineage: Bacteria > Cyanobacteriota > Cyanobacteriia > Cyanobacteriales > Nostocaceae > Nostoc. The sequence continues at coordinate 92,473 of NZ_JBALDI010000074.1, read as the reverse complement.
CCATTCCCGAAAATCCAGCTGGTAGCAAAACCCGAAAAATTGTTTCCCAACGGGTGCTACCCAAAGCCATAGATGCACTACGTAATTCTTTAGGAATAGCCATTAAAACATCACGAGTAATTGCTGCCATTGTAGGCAAAATCATGATGGCTAGAATAATTCCAGCAGTTAACATATTAGTCCCAGAAGGGTCTTCTGTATTAAACAGTGGTATCCATTTAAAAGTGCTGGCTAGCCACTTTTGTAGAGGTTCTAGAACTGGAATAAAGACAAAAATCGCCCACAAACCAATAATGACACTGGGAATTGCTGCAATTAATTCAACAACAAATGCTAAAGTTGTTCGTAGCGATGAAGGTAATAAATTTTCACTCGTGACTAGGGCTACTGCTATTCCGACTGGTACAGCAAATAAAATAGCGATCGCACTACTTACCAAAGTTCCATAAATATAGGGTAATGCACCAAAAATCTGATTACCTGTATCCCAATCTTGGCCCCACAAAAACCCCAGTCCAAACTGCTTAATGGCTGGTAATGCTTCGTGTAAAATTACCCAACTCATCAAAAATAGCACTGCAACGGTAATCACGGCAAAAAAGTGTACTAGCCGGGTAAAACCTTGGTCAAACCAAAAATTTGTACCGCTGATAGCTGTCAAATTAAAATTTTCATCGCCTAGATTTAAATCATCTGATGAATTTCTGTCGGCTTCCGATGAATTTATCATTACAAATCAATAAAATAGATTTTTTTCTTATTAATAGAGTGAGTTGTCAACTCACCATACTAGACCATCGATTCAGTAATCAAAAACCTAACCCCCCAGCCCCCAACTCTTGTAGGGTTGGGTGAGAGGTTTTTCCAAGATTACGAATCGATGCTCTAAGAGAATAAAGTAGTAAGATTGCAAATTAAGGTTTGACAGAGCTATTCACTGTCTGAAGTACACGATTTGCCACATCAGATGGAATCTTGGTGTAGTTGAGGTCATCGTTATATTGTTGACCGTCTTTCAATACCCAATTAATCCATTTCTTAATAGCATCAGCTTTAGAAGCATTAGCATACTGTTTGTAAACCATAATCCAGGTAAGACCTACGATGGGATAACCTTGTCCTGGATCTCCTACAAAAACGCGGTAGTTGTTTGGGAAAGTAACAGTTGACAAAGCTGCATTTGCAGATTCTAAAGAAGGAGCAACAAATTCTCCTCTCTTATTTTGTACCAGCGCTGATTTCAGATTGTTTTTGACAGCGTAGGCATATTCAACATAACCAATAGAACCAGGAGTACGAGATACTAAGGCAGCTACGCCTGGGTTGCCTTTGCCTTTGAGGACGTTTGGCAGATTCCATTTTGGAGCAGTGTTAGTTCCAACTCTACCTTTAAAATAACCGCTGGTAGCACTTAAGTGGTTAGTAAAAATGAAAGTTGTACCGCTACCATCGGCGCGAACAACGAACTTAATTGATTGATTTGGTAGATTGACACCCGGATTATCAGCTTTAATTTTTGCGTCATTCCATTTGGTAATTTGACCTGAGAAAATTGCTGGTAATGTACTGCGGGACAATTTCAGATCATTAACGCCTGGAAGATTGTAAACCACAGAAACGGCACCGCCTGCTGTAGGTACTAAGATTACACCGTTCTTGACTTTAGCGATTTCATCATCTTTCATTGCAGCATCACTACCACCAAAGTCAACAGTTCCAGCAGTGACTTGACGAATACCACCACCACTACCAATTGCTTGGTAGTTAATTTTCAAGTCTGGATATTTATTCTTAACTTCACGAGCATAGCGTTCGTAAAGCGGAGCCGGAAAAGTTGCTCCTGCACCATTAAGAGTTTCAGCTTGTGCGATCGCACCAAAAAATTGACTGAGTGCAACAGAAGTGGTCACCACTGAAGTAGCGACGACACGATTCAAGATGGTGGTCGAAAAAATCATATTAACCCTGATTCAAGGAATATTTTACTGCTGTAATTTCAGCCTTAAATTAACTTACATTTTTTATAGTTAACGATGAATAAACAAAAGATTAAGGTGCGTTTAACTTTTACTTACAAACACAAAAACTTTTATTTATTAATATTAATATTAATTGAGCTTTGCAATTTACCAATCCGCCGCCATCTAAATTATTTCATGTTTGCTTGCGGCTACAATACATTACCAAAAGTATAAATAATCCTATTCCTGCCAGATATTTAATCGGCTCAGGTACGCTGGGATTAGGAGAAAAAAAGCCTTCGATCGCACCAGCAATAACTAACATTGGTACAATCCCAAATATTAGCTGCACTGCTTGAAAACCATAGAATTTCAGTGCATCACCACGGCGATATTTACCAGGAAATAAAATTGCTCTTGCTAATAAAAATCCTGCACCCCCAGCAAAAAAGATGGCGGGTAATTCTAAGGAACCATGCGGAAACACAAACGCCCAAAAAGGATAAGCCAAATTATTTTGACCCACCAAAGTACCAACAGCACCAATCAATAAGCCATTAAAGACCATTAAGTAGGCTGTATATGCTCCAGCCGTCATGCCACCAGCAGCAGCACCAAAAGATACTGACAGATTATTGATCATGATACCGCTGGATGCCAGAGGTTCAACGCCAACAATTGACCCCATCCACAATTTATGCTCATCTCGCACCTTGGTAATCAAACTTTCAGGTACTATCAACGACATAAAGCTAGGATTTTGCCAGGAATACCACCAAGCTACTACTGCCCCCAGTAGAAACAGCGCCGTTGCAGCAGCAATATATGCAAATGTTTTCTGGACTACAGATGGTAATCCCCAACGGTAAAATTCTAGGATTGCCTGCCATTCCTGTCGCCGCGAACCTTGGTAAATCTGCGTATAGGCACGAGTTGTTAAAGATTGTAAACTTTGTATCAAAGTATTGCTGATTTGCTGGGTACGGGCACGAGCTAAATCTGCCGCTACTGAACGATATAAACTCGCTAACTCTCTAATTTCTGTTGCTTGTAGGGACTTTAGCCCTTTTTTTTCTATCTGCTTTAATAGGGCATCCAAACGCAGCCAATTCGGTTCTCGTCGCGCAATCCAACGTTGAATATTCATGAATTTTGGGAACACTGAGTTTAACTTAGCTTAAGATATCCTCAAATTCATCTCCGTACTTTCAAGGGAAAGTTGCCATTATGTCTGAAAGTTTTGGATCTCCCGGTCAGATACAACCACTGAGTGTAGGAAATGTTGTCAGTGCTGCGGTACGATTGTATCGTTCTCATCTGAAGACTTATCTGAAACTGGCTTTAATTGCTCACTTGTGGATTATAGTTCCGATCTATGGTTGGGCAAAATATGCAGCCATTTCTGGACTAATTTCACGCTTGGCTTTTGGAGAATTGATTTACCAACCTGAAAGTGTCCAAGCTGCCAGGAGGCATGTTAATCCGCGTCTGTGGTCATTTTTAAGAGTTGGTTTTCAGGTAGGAATATCAATACTTTTAATTTATTTTGGACTGGCGATCGCAGCTGGTATCTTGGCTGGCTTGCTGGGAGTAGTATTAGGAAGGATATTCGGTGGTAGTACAGGCGTTATAGTCGTAACTACATCGGTAATAATCTTTACAGTAATTCTACTGTTGGGACTAACCTGGTTCTACTCTCGTTGGGTAATAGCTGAAGTACCACTAGCAGTTGAGGAGAAAATTAATGGTAGCGAAAGTGTTGCTAGAAGTTGGGAGTTAACTAAAGCTTCGGTACTTCGCATTCAGGGCGTTGTTTTAGTTGCTTTTTTAGTTACACTGCCGTTAGTGTTTGTATTAAACTATATACCTAGCTTATTCCTGATAAAGCTTGAGCAAGGTACTATTATCTACTGGATTGTGTATGTTATTTCTTTGATCGGCAGCTTAATAGGTGGAGTTTTTGTGATGCCATTCTGGCAAGCGCTAAAAGCTGTTTTATACTTGGACTTGCGGACTCGGCGTGAGGGTCTAGGTTTGCAGTTACGAGAACCTCCCTCACAAGATTTTCGTTAACTCAACACCTTAATTCAACTCTATTAATTTTCAATTAGTTAAAATATGCGCTTTTTTAATCGCATCACATTCCAGACTCCAGAAAGTGTAGAGTTGGAATTCACTTTAGCAGGAATCGGCAATCGAGCTTTGGCACTGCTGATTGACTATACAATCTTGATTGTAACCTTGCTTCTGTTTGTCCTTACTTGGAGTGTCTTATCGACGCAACTCTTAAATTTTATTGAAGAGATTTTTACTAATGGCAAAAATTTAGGAGTTTGGTTCTTAGCAATTTTCTTCATTATCGCCTTTGCAATTTATATCAGCTATTTTGTATTTTTTGAAACCTTATGGTTTGGGCAAACCCCTGGTAAACGGGTTTCTAAAATTCGCGTGGTTCGAGATGACGGTAGACTCATCGGGCTACAACAAGCAACGCTACGTGCCTTACTCAGACCTTTTGATGAGACTTTGTTTATTGGCGCTTTTTTAATTATGTTGGGCCCTCGAGAAAAGCGTTTGGGTGATTTGGCAGCTGGCACAATTGTGATTCAAGCCCAAACACCCACTGCATCTGCAATGACAATTTCAGAACAGGCAAAGGTACTCAATCAGCAGTTACTAGAAATTGCCGATTTATCGCAATTGTTGCCCGATGATTTTGCTGTTATTCGTGAGTATTTACAGCGACGTGGTGCAATGTCATTAAAAGCAAGAGCTTCACTATCTCTAAAGTTAGCCGAGCAAGTTCAAACTATTATTAATTTAGAAAAGCTACCAGAAGCTGTTACACCTGATGTATTTTTAGAAGCTATTTACCTCGTTTATAAACAACCAGAATTTTGATATAAAAAACTAGTACAGCATGGCATAAATCCAGCTACTATCTCAATTAACTAGACACCAAAGGGATAATTCCTCTTTTCTCTGTGTTCTCTGCGCCTCTGTGGTTCAATAAATTTACTTTTAAACCGCAGAGGCACAGAGAACGCAGAGAGGAAAGCAGAGATTTTATGAGTCACCTTGAAAGGGCTAATCCTATAATTTTATATTGGGTAACATAATTTGATTTATTCTTGCCTACTTACTGAATATTAAACAATAATTCAAAAGTTAGAATTCAGGAGTCCGAATAGTTAAAGAATCAGAAGAATATTTGATGAATGAATATACCGATCATACTAAACTCCTGATAAATCCTGACTCCTGAATGCTAAATTCTTACGTTTATTGTGAAGATGATCCGCGAATCAGGTCAAAAATTTAAAATTGGCCAGTCTGGTTCACGATAATAGCGTGTCATATTGTCAAACTTCCGCAATTCGACGCGATCAATCAAAAATTCTGGCAAATTCAACAGCCATTCTTCATTCAATTGAGAAAGCATTGTGCTGAAACTTGTGCGGTCTAAGTCAGATGAAACCTCCCCAAAATAAGCTAATGTAATATGGGCTGTGAAGTGATAATGCTGCTCAATACCCAAAGCAATTAACTTGGGATTTTGATAAATTGTTCGGCGAAATTTAATAATTTCCTCGTAGCAGCGTTCATCTTGAGGTACTAAACAAACAGCTACAGCTCTTGGCATCAGTATCAGTCCCAGCATTTGCCATTGAATTGGATGACTCATATTTGTCATCAATTGTTGATATTGCCGAAATATTTGGGTTAAACAAGAGTGTAACTCCTCGTCAAAATTGGGATTTTTTTCGCAAGCATCAAGGTAAGCACTGTCCCAAATTAAATCCGCTAAAGTCAGATGGAAGCTAGCAGGAGGTACGGGTACAATCAAATTACGGTTTACAGGCAACTGTAAAAGTTCCTGTTGGTAAGTCTGTAATTTGGCATAGAAAGCAGAGTTTTGTGATTCTTCTTCTGCCGGCGGGGTAGTTAGCGTATAGCCAGGAAAGGACGCTGCTTGTCTCAACCCAGAATGTGGTTGGAATTTAGAAGATTCCTGAATATGCTGGACTTGGGATCTGTAGGCTTCTGGCAGCGTCAGTCGTGCTAACCGATTTAAGTAAGTTTGATAGTTATCGTCCAATCTTCATAGCCTCACGCTCTCACTTGATAGATTTTAGGGAAAATTACCTTGATTGACAGAATGATTTCAAAAGTATTTAGTTTTTGGGTGTGATGGTTGAGGGAGTGGGGAGTGGGGAGTGCTGAGTAAAGAAGTAAGGAATCTCACTTTTTTACTCAGAATTCGGAACTGTTTTGCTCAATGCCCAATGAGGTTTATCTATGCCAATCTATGTTTACTGGGGTGAAGATGATTTTGCCATAGAAAAGGCGATCGCTATGCTGCGCGATCGCGTCCTCGATCCCCAATGGATCAGTTTTAATTACACTTCATTTCCCCCAGATCAAGCTGATGCTGCTATCCAGGGGTTAAATCAGGTGATGACACCCACTTTTGGCGCTGGTGGGCGCTTGGTATGGCTGATAAATACTACTTTGTGCCAACACTGTCCAGACAATGTGTTAGCAGAATTGGTGCGATCGCTACCAGTCATTCCCGAAAACTCATTTTTATTGCTCACTAGCCGGAACAAGCCAGATGAACGCCTCAAATCTACGAAATTGTTAAAACAATTTGCTACCGAATTCCGAGAATTTCCCCTTATTCCCCCTTGGAAAACAGAATTGCTGGTGCAATCTGTTAATCAAGCAGCCCAGGCTGTGGGCGTGAAACTGACTGCCAATACTGCCCAGCTGTTGGCAGAATCTGTAGGAAATGATACACGTATACTCTACAATGAATTAGAGAAATTGCGGTTATATGCCCAAGGTAGCAACAAGCCTTTAGATGTAGATACCGTGACTAAGTTAGTAAGAAATACTACTCAGAATAGCTTACAATTAGCAGCAGCAATCAGAACAGGAGATACAGCTAAAGCTTTGACAACGTTGGCGGATCTGATCAATGCTGCCGAACCGGGATTACGGATAGTTGCCACACTAATTGGACAATTTCGCACTTGGGTATGGGTCAAGATTATGATAGAAAGTGGTGAGCGCAATCAACAAGCGATAGCTATTGCTGCTGATATCGGTAATCCTAAACGGATCTACTTCTTACAGCAAGAAATTAGGCTGCTTTCTATGCAACAGTTAATCTCTTGCTTACCCCTACTACTGGAGTTAGAAGTCAGCCTCAAGCAAGGAGCATCAGAAATGTCAACACTCCAGACTAAAGTCATCGAACTTTGTCAAGTATGCCGAGGAAGTTAACAATCAAATATAAAAGCTTGATGTATTCAGCGGTTACTGGAACTTCCAACTCCGAAAATAATTCCAAGTCCTTATAATATCCCTGATGTAGTTTTGTGTTACACACTATATGAAGAAAACTTCCGATTTCTTTTCCCGACCTAGCCGAAAGCGAATTCTTTTCCAATCATTCTTTTTCGGCGCGATCGCTACTGTCAGTGTGATTTCCAACGCTTTTTCATTGACAAAAGCTGATGGTCAAACTCCAACACCAATAGTTAACAATACTGAAATCAACAGTTACGCTCAAGCCGTGCTAGCAATGGAGCCAGCCCGTCAAAATGCCTTTGAAGAAATTAAAAAACTTATTGGCAATGGAGAAATTCCCAAGATTGTTTGTAACGATCCTAACAGTGTAAAGGATCTTCCAACAAAGGCTCAAGATATCGCAAAAAATTTCTGTACCCTCTCTGAAAAAATTGTCAAAGATAATGGTTTGAGCAATGATCAGTTCAACAAAATTACTATGGAACTACAAAATAACAATACCTTATTAAAACAGCAAGTTTCCAATACCTTATTATGCCTACAAAAAGCTCCGAATACAATTAGGGACACAGCATTGTGCCCCAACTTGCATAACCAATTATGATTGCGATATTACTCTTAAAGTACAAGAGATGCTTGTCGCTTGGTGTGAATATTTTTCATGTGCTTTTTCACGGTATTGATGGTGATGTAAAGTTTATTAGCAATTTCTTTGTAGCTGTAGTTGCTTCTATAGAGAAACCAAATTTCAGCTTCTCGCGGCGTCAGGTCAAATTTTTTAATTTCAGTAAGTGCTACATTTTTCACAGACTCATATTGGTTTTCTATGGTCACTAATAAGCAAGGCACTTCAAACTCATCTAAATCTAGCAATCTTACCCTAATCCGAAAAATATTTGACTTATCAAGCACAATCTCATCTGACAGAATTAGCAGTTTATCAGAAAACAAATACCTACTATTGACTAACGACTTACAAAGATTCCAGATGGCTGGGGGTACAAAATTCTGATTAAAATTGCCTTGATTAAATTGACAACAAAGGCGATGAGCAGATGCATTAGCATGAATCACTTTACCAGCCTTGCTTAAAATTAATATACCGTCTTCTAAGCCTTCAATTACTTCTTGTAAAAAATTAGCTCGTTTCGACTCATGTAAGTTAATACTATCTAGCTGTTGTGGTTCAGCTACTATTTGTACTAATGTTTTTGTTAGAGCAATCATAGGAGGTATTGTAATGTATCAAATACTGCTTATTAGTTAGATTTATGGTAGTTGGAAGATGCACATCTTTTTTTTAGATGATTATCTGAATAAATTACGTGAATATTACAGACCAATCATGCTAACAGTAGGAATACAAGTGTTATTTTTAACATGTTTTTCTGATAATACTCAAACAACAATTTATGTAGCCTGTTTCGATTAACTCAGGTTACATAATTTAAATACAACTCTAAAATTGCCTATTTCGGAAGTTGCTTCCAATAAGTTTTGGATAAGTTCTCTCCGCCTGTAGTGACCCTTTTATAGCGTTTTCTAACGCTCTTTTATGTCTCTGAGGAGAGAAAAATAAGATGCTGACCTTGAATCTTTTTTAAAGCCTTGCTTGATAAGCAAAGCCAAAAAATCCTTGTTAGGAACCAAGCACAAAGAAACAAAGTTTTAAATATTCTCTAATGAGAGTAATAAAAGAGTGAGGTTAAGCTGTACCTCACCCTGATAAAGAATAAACTTTATCTCCTCTCTCCAGACTCACCCAGAGGGGTTGGGGGTGAGGTTTTGTGTACTTCATCTGGGAACTGCTAAAAAAATGGAGTATAAAACAGCAAGCCTTTTTAAGGGGAATCATTGCATTGCCTATTGAAGCTGCTTCTAGTAAATAGCGATCGCCCTAATACAGAATAATTATTCATATTGAGATAAAAATATACATATAAATATTTTTCTAATGCAGGTATTCACCTACACTAAATTGCAAAGGAAAAAACTGCTTTTTGGTAATTGGGGAAAATTTGGAATTTTGTATAAATTTTGATATTAGGAAGAAGGGAATAGGTTATGAGGCTGCGAGGGGGCGACTTTTCAAAAGTGGTAGCTTGACAGTAAACCTTGCTCCTTGTTCTTTACCTGGACTATCTACATGGATAGTACCGCCATGTAATTCTACTAAATGACGCACGATCGCTAATCCTAGTCCTAATCCCCCATAGGTTCTAGTGTTAGAACTATCAGCTTGACGAAAGCGATCGAAGACGTAAGGAAGAAAGTCAGCACTGATACCAATGCCTGTGTCAATCACCTGAATTTGGGCATATTTATCCGTTGTCTGTTGTTTTTCACCAGTGACTACTGACAATTGCACCTCTACCCGTCCTCCTACGGGTGTGAATTTGATAGCATTGGATAGCAGATTCCAGATGATTTGCTGCAAACGCTCGAAATCCCCGGAAATTAAGAATTGAGAATTTTCGCCAAGCTTGCTGTCCTCTGAGTGTTGATTGGTTTGGGATTCTGCTTCTAGAGATTCTAGATTTTCGCGATTGATTCCTAATCCCAAATCTGAATTTTGCGCGAAAGTGACCACGGGGAGTATCCCCGGTGGCGCATTTCGCGTTTCTTTTGAGGGAATCAGGGAAAATCTCAAATCGATTTCTTTGGACTGGGCGGCTAGACTAACAGTTTCAATGGCTGACTCAATCATCCCAACCAAATTGCAACTACCAACATTGAGGCGTAACTTGCCTCTAATCATCCGTGATACATCCAGCAGGTCTTCAATTAGCTGGGTTTGCGCCTTAGCATTGCGCTCAATTGTCTCCATAGCCCTAGCCATTTGGGTTTCACTGAGCTTGCTTCGTTGCAGTAATTGCGCCCAGGCAAGGATGGCATTGAGGGGCGATCGCAACTCGTGGGACAATATCCCTAAGAATTCATCCTTCATGCGGTTAGCATCTTGCAACTGCTCAGTTTGTTGTTGCAAAGAAGCAATTAAACTAGCCCGTTCCATTGCGATCGCTATTTGGTCGCATACTGCTTGCATCATCCCCTTTTGATTGTCAGTGAAGCTTAACCGAGTGCGGCTGCCAAAAGAAAGAGTACCCAACAGCCTTCCTTGAGCGATCAATGGGTATGCATAATAAGCAGTAATGCCTAAAGAGCGAATCAATTGTGTTTTCTCTTCAGTTGATTGCTGCACATTCTCTACAGCTATAGGATGGCGTGAGAGCGCTACAGTACCACAAACCTCTTGACCAAATTCCAACCTCTCAATTTCCTTTGCCATCTCCTGGGAAATGCCACTGTAAGACCCCAACTGCAATACCTGAGAGTTATCCTCAACCAAATAGTTAAAGTAAATATCTAAATCAATTTGGTCTTTTAGTTTTCGGTAGACGCTATCAATTAGTACTATTGGTTGTTGGCTCGATAGTAAATCGTTAGCTGTGTCAAATAGTAGGTTTAGCCTTTTGTAACCTAACGAGAGTGCTTTTTGTACCTTTTTGAGGTTGCTAATCTCTTGGAACACCAAGATACAGGTAGCTGGATGACCGTGCATTGCTGGCAGGGTATCAGCAAATACTAGTAGAGAGCGGACACCACCGGGAGTGTGCCAGTCTACTTCCAATCCATTCAGGCGTTCGCCAAGGGCAACCCGCACTCCTGGCATTTGCTCATTGGGGATGCGATCGCCAGCTGCATCTGTGTAGTGGTAAACTGTGTGATAATCTGCGGCTGGTACACCTTTGGGAAATTCGCCCCCAGCTAATTCGTCAGCAGAGCGATTGGCAAAAGTTACCCGCGCCGTTCCTGGTTCGATAAACAGCAACGGTCTTGGCATCAGATTTAACACATCCTCTAGCCATTTTTGCTGATTTAAAAGTACTTCCTCTGCCTGTTTGCGCTCCGTAATATCTAAAAATGCACCAACGCTTCCTCTAGTTTTACCCTCTTCGTCAAACAGGGGTGCAACATACTCCAACAGGTTGACGATTTTTCCATTTTCATGGACGACATCTAGTTCACAATCCAGAACTTCGACACCATGAGTGGCAGAGTATTGCATTGGCAGTTCCTCTGCTGACAGTTCCCTTCCTTGTTGGTAGATTTTAAAGCTTGTCGGTTTTTCGTCACTGGGAGCATTGAGGGAGGCATTTGTATCTGAGGATATCCCTAACTGTTTGGCAAAAGCAGGATTGACCTTGATATTTTGGCATTTTGGATCTTCAGCAATGCCAATTCCAATGGGAATCACCTCCAACAAAGTTTGTAACTCAGTAATGCGGCGCTGTAAATCCTTGTTTAGTTGTAAGATTTGTTCCTTAGCCTGTTTTTGTTCGCTGATGTTGCGAGTCACAGTTGCTAAGGCAATTGGCTGACCTGTGTTGTTGTCTGTAACAGTGAAAATGTTGTAATCAACTGGTATCGGTTGACCTGTCTGGAGGTGACAAAAGCAGAATTCTCCCTGCCAGCGCCCTTCTAATAGCACAGTCGGCAGTATATATTCTTGAAAATAGGCTTTATCTTTGGGCATGACGTAATCTAATACTGCTTTTTGCCTGACTTCATCAAGGCTGGCAAGCCCTACCAGCTTTTGACCTGCATCATTTATGTAGAGTAATTTACCTTCAAGGGTGGCGATGCCGATAAAGTCAGAGCTATTTTCTACTAGCGATACTAATTTTTGTTGCTCTGCTTCTGCTTGCTTGCGTTCGCTCAGGTCGAGGATAAATGCTACTGATTCTTCTCGGTTTTCTCCTAGCAGCACGTAACCAACTAAAACTGCGATGCGGCTACCATCCTTACGAATGTATTCTTTCTCGTAGGGCGTACAAGCAGCGTTAGCGCTTCCTTGTGCTTCGGCAACACTTCGCTCATCCAAGTATAGATACTCTGGTGCTGTGATATTGCTCCAACTTAGCCTGCCTGCTAACAAATCCTCTCGCGTGTAACCAATCATCCTCAAGAATTCGTCGTTTGCTTGCTGGATACTGCCATACACGTCACTAAACAGAATGCCGATAACGTTAGCATCTACAAAACTCCCCAGTTTAGCTTCGTAGGTTCTTAGTGCTTCTTGGGCAAGATCACGTTGATGGCTGAGACGTTCAATAACCGCCGCACTTTGCCAAATCAAAACAGTAAAAATTACAATCAGGACGATCGCAAACACCGATACTGCAAAAGCTGGATCGTATTGTCCTGCCCGTTGACCTTCAACAATTATCCACCCCAGTATAAAAGGGACTGCGATCGCGGCAACCAACAAACGACGTGCAATTAAGCCGCCGTAGGTATCACTTGTAACTACCCTCATTAACCCCTGTTGTGGCCGCGCCCAGAGAATGCCTATACTTAGTAAGCTGAACAACACCGCTGTGTGTAAGGGCATTGATGTTGTATAAGGGGCAAGTTTGTAGAGAACTTTCACTTTATAGGCATAGCCCATAAGCGCTTGAAAGGAAATTAAAGTAGCTATCAGAGCGATAATCTGGGCATACCAATAACTGCGGTCGGTTTTTGGATTAACCACAATCTGTAGGGCGACGCCCACCAGCATAAAGTTCAGTGCTGTGTTCACCCCCATTCGCCCCGGACGCAATGTCGCTATACTAGTTAGCGAATCACGCGATAGCAGTTCGTCAATCCCAAGATTCCAGCCAAACAGATATTCACAGACTGTAAGCACAGCAATTGTGGTAGCCGCTATTGCACAGACCCTAGAAATTATAAGAGTGGGGAAGTGGGGAAATAATTTTGAGTCGCACCTTTGGTGCGCTTCCAGCGCAACTTGAATTTTGAATTTTGAATTGTTTCCCCCTGCTCTTAAAAACAGCCACAGCGACACACCACACAGCACAAAACACAGCGCTGTATTGACTTTCATTGTCGCCGGACTACCAAGAAAGCCGCGCTTGAGAACTTCAATGCCAAACCACCAGCCAATTAGTACCAAGCTGCCAACAAAAACAGTGATCGCACTTGCAACTTTTCCCACAAGTGAATTTGTAGTAATTTTAAATCTATTTTGCAGCCGCAAGCGGTTAACATTTAACATTGAGTGTTCTCTAACCGCATCTATCTAGCGTAGTAAATTTACGTATTTCTTACGGTTTAACTATTTCTACCCTTTGTATTGTATGTTACTCTTTGACTTACTTTTCATCTACCCTTATGCATATTTTTTATTGCACAATTGAGAATCAGAAATAAAGGTGGTTCAAAAAACCACCTTTGTGGTCTATCAGAATTGCAGGCTACGTCGCTTACCATCATCTTGGAAACGTTGCTCTCCAAGACCAACAAGTTCTACAATCACTTCACGCGGTGCAGGTGTCCATTCCCCAACTCTCACTCCAATTTCCACAACTGTTTGGTTTGCCTCTGTAAATACGCTTATATTTGTTAGCGAAAAATTTTTATCTTGATACTCATTTGTCTGTCCATCATCTTCAAATAGCTCGTATTCGTTATTACCAGGCCAAATCCGTAATCGGATCTCGTCGAGTGGGGCTTGATCAACGTATTGCCTGACAGGTTGCATGGGAACGATCGCACCGCTACGGACATATAGTGGCATTCTTTCTAGTGGTGCATGAGCAAGAATGTGAATCGGGCCTTCGTAGCGATCGCCACTCCACCAATCATACCAAGTGCCTGCGGGTAAATAGACAACTCGATGCTCAACTCCAGGGCGGTAAATTGGTGCAGCCATCAGCGACGCACCTAGCAATACTTGATCGTAGAGGCTATAGGTTTTCGGATCGTTGGGGAAATGGTACAATAAGGGTCTTAAAATCGGTGCGCCCGTTGTTGCTGCTTCCCAGAAAAGACTATAAATGTAGGGAAGTAGTTGGTAGCGTAAATTAATATATTCTCGACAGATATTTTCAACGCGATCGCCAAATACCCAAGGTTCATGACGAGCAGTAGACATTGCCGAGTGACCACGCATCATTGGGTAAAGCATTCCTACCTGCATCCAGCGAGCGAATAATTCAGCTGTGGCGTTACCAGCAAACCCGCCAATATCGCAACCCACAAACCCCACACCCGAAAGTCCCATGTTGCAAAGCATCGGCAGAGACATTTCTAAATGCTCCCACAACGATTGGTTATCCCCCATCCATACAGAAGACCAGCGTTGCACACCAGCATAACCCGATCGCGTTAACACAAACGAACGCTCAGAGCCTCGATGCCGTTCCAACCCTTCATAGCAAGCTTTAGCCATCATCAACCCATACAAATTATGCACTTCTGTATGAGTCACATCAATTCTTAATTTTGAATTTTGAATTTTGAATTTTGAATTCTCTCCCTCTCCCCCCTGTGGCGCATCTAGAGGAAACCAAATTTTATCACCTTCATCACCGAAGGGGCGATCGTTTATGGCGGGTTCATTCATATCATTCCAAATTCCTGCCACACCAACATCAGTTAGACTTTTGTGTAAATCAGCCCACCAGTTACACACATCAGGACGTAAAAAGTCAGGAAAAACAGCTTTCTCAGGCCAAACGTAGCCGTGGAACAACTCGCCATCAACTTTACGCACAAAATAGTCGTTTTCTAATCCTTGATCAAAAACGTGATAATTGCCTTCTGGTTCATATTTCACACCAGGATCAATGATTGTGACTGTTTTGAAACCATCCTGTGCTAAATCACTAATAAGTTTTGCGGCGTTGGGAAAGCGTTGAGGACTCCAGGTAAACACCCGATAGCCCCGCATATAGTCAATATCGAGGTGAATGACATCGCAGGGAATGCGGCGTTGGCGAAATTCCTTTGCTAGTTCCCGGACAACGGTTTCTGATTCGTAACTCCAGCGACATTGATGATAACCTAGCGCCCATTTCGGCGGTAATGGCATTCTCCCAGTTAACTGAGTGTATGTGTTTAGGATTTGGGCTGGTTCGGGGCCATAGATAATGTAATAATCCAATTCACCGCCACGAGTTTCCATCTTCCAAATACCTGGTTGTTCAGCACCGATATCAAACTGACTCCAAAAAGTGGTATTGAAAAAGATGCCATAGCTTACTTCAGGGCGCAAAGCCATAAAAAATGGAATTGCCTGGTACATTTCATCAGTCAGTGCATCATAATCTAAAGAATCCGTTGTCCAGTTGGTTTTTACTTCGCTGAGTTTATCCAGAAAGCCTGTGCGTTCACCAAAGCCATAGAAATGTTCATCGGCTGCAATTTCCTTCCACCCTGCAACTGCGCCCATCCGCCAACCTATACCCATCTCTGCATCTTGGGCAAAGGGACGGTTATCTTTATCGAAACAGGCGATGCGACACTTTTCTCGCTGGACACACACACGAATCTGTGCTGTTTCAATTTCTACCGTTGCTTCAGTTTCCCGGACTGTAAAAGGTGTTGTCGTCCATTCTGTATCATCCAGCGTTACTGCCCAAGAGCGGCGGGGCATAAATTCCCCAGTTTGTGCAAAACGCACACGGATTAAATTGGGAGCAAGTACGCTGATGGTAAGGCGTGAGTCATCACAGTCAAAATTAATAATATTATTGTCCCAGGTTACAGCTTTTACATTGCTAACAGTTGTCCAAGGTTGGTTAGTAGTGGGTAGTTTTCCGAAATATTGCGGCATATCAGTTATTCAGCAGGTTAATACTTGTCCGCATTTCATGATTACAGAGATACTTAGTCTCAAACTCTTTCTTTCGCTAGAAGTTGGGTGAAAGATTAGCAGATATTTTTTACCAAGAATGGTTTTTGTAATGTACAAGTTATTGTTACCACACTAAATACCAATACGCTTGGGTTAAAGAAATTTATCAGTTGAGGCAGCCAGGGCAGAGGATGCAGGGAAAGCAGGGCAGGGCAAACGCATCTAAATTACTTTTGCTTACAACCAAAGTTAAGAACCAACAAGGATAGGCTACAAATTTATGATTAACTGTACTAAGTAATTATGGTTGTAGGAGCTAACAAAATTATGAGATTTTTTAACTTTTGTTATATCAGCCTCCCACTAATTAGTTTTGCATTACTAGGGTGGATAGCCCCAAGAGCTAATGCAGCGCTTTTAGTCGGGAGTTATTATAATAACTCTGTTCTGCGCTATGACGAAAAAACGGGAGAATTCATTGATGACTTCGTTCCTTCCGGTAGTGGCGGACTAAAGGGAGCAACTGGTTTAACTATTGGATCTGATAAAAATTTGTATGTTAGTAGTATTTTGAGCGGTAGCGTCCAACGTTACGACGGAAAAACAGGGAATTTCATTAGTACCTTTGTTCCTTCTCTTAGTGGTGGACTAGATACACCTGAAGACTTGGTTTTTGGACCTGACAGCAATCTCTACGTTACCAGTATTAACAGCCGCACAAGTAATAGTGTTCTACGCTACAACGGGCAAACAGGAGCATTTATCGACACTTTTGTCCCCTCAGGTAGCGGCGGTATCAGTGCACCTTTTGGTTTGAGCTTTGGTTCAGATGGGAACCTCTACGTCAGTAGTAGTTTGACTGATAGTGTCTTAAGGTACAATGGGCAAACAGGAGCTTTTCTCGATACTTTTGCTACAGAAGAAAAAGGGTCGGAACCTAGTGGCTTGAACTTTGGACCAGACGGCAATCTCTACATCGCTAACTTTCGGACTAATAATATCTTGCGCTATAACGGCAAGACAGGAGCTTTTATCGACACTTTTGTCCCATCTGGCAGTGGCGGACTTAACGGTCCTGTAAAGCCAATCTTTGGTACTGACGGCAACCTCTACGTTAGTGGTTTAAATAGTAACAATGTGTTGCGTTACGACGGCAAGACAGGAGCTTTTATTGACACCTTTGTTCCTGCCGGTAGAGGTGGGTTGAATGGGGCTGGCTTTTTGGCTTTCACTGAAGATAGCACTGTTGTTCCTGAACCTAGAATGGATCTAGCTGTGTTGGCACTTGGTGCTGTGCTAGGAGCAAGCAAGGTACTTAGCCGTAAGCAGAAAGCCACATCATAAAAATCTAGCTTGTTTAAGAGGAGGTAATAATTACGAATTATGTAAGCGCCACGCAAAGCGAGTCCGCATACCTCTACTCTTAAGCAAGCTACGCACAGCGTCTCCCAGAGAGCGTCATTATCAATTACGAATTATTTTGACATCATACTTCTGCCTCCTTCAAGCCAAGTTACTCTATATCCTGCGGCTGCTCGTTTAATGACTTTAATGCATCTAGACTGCAACGCAAACGAGGCTTGTCAGGGTCAGTCAAATCTAGCTTGTCCCAAGGTACTGTATAATTACCATAGATTTTCTACGCCCTCAGTAAATGCAAAATTTTTAACCCAATTGTCCAAGCGGATAACCGTTCTAACACCGCAGCATAGCCGATAAGATATTCTTTAACAATCCATTCTCCGCCTTGTTGTTCGGCGGGTACTTCCTCAATGCGTCCGACGGCTTTACCAGTTGAGTCTAATACTGGTTTACTCAGCAGTAATTCTAGATGAATTTCACTCTTTGTCATTATCCCCCTCCTGGAATTCGGGCGATGATGCGATCGCGCAACCATTTTTCATAGCCTAAGGCTGGTATTGCTTCAGCTTCAACATCAATACCAATATCCCGCACTTTTGACCACGGAATCCGAAACGGTTCACTTTGTTTAGCACCCCATTTACTTGCAATTGTTGCTACAAAACCTGCCAAACGCGGATTTAGCCGTCTGGTAAGGGTTGTTACTCCTACTTCAATATAAGCAAGTCGTGGTGGTTCGCGATCAGGAAACTCCATCACAATGCCATCAACTTTACCCATTTTGCGTTGATTACTGTCAACTAATTGGTTATCAAGAATATCTCTAATAACATCCATTTCATACCCTCCAATAATTTCTAGTGGAATAGCAACGATCGCTAGCACAAATGTCAGCGCAATTGTAAAAATGACAACACTGTTACTAATCCAGCCGTTGCGATACTTGCCAACGTATAATTCATCGTTCATCAAAACCAAAAAAGGTATAATTACAGGCGGCAAAAATCCTCCTTAAAAAGGAGGGAATTAGAGCAAGCCTTAAAAAGGGGGGTTGGGGGAATCTTCCGAGGCCAAATATCACTAACACCAAGCGTATTGGTTTAAATTTAATATTTATTTTTTAATTAAAAAGCATTTTACTAACGTAAATTAGCTTCGCCAATACTGATAATGGTTTTATTAATAATTTATGGTAAATTAAAAGTAAAAAAAATTATATAATAATCTAACTTATTTTAATCAAATATTTTTTTGGCAACTTTATCCCCAAGAAAGTATATTTTTACTGTCTATCATGGATCAGATGTGTGCGTTGTCGGTGCTGGGATAGCGGCGATGTCAACTGCTTATATGTTAACCCGTGAAAGTGAGTCAGTAGTGGTGCTGAATGATGACCCCATTGGTGGCGGTCAAACGGCAATAACAACGGCACACCTATCGAATGTGCTGACTTCCCGTTACCACGAACTGGAGTAAATGCACGGTAAAGAGGGCGCAAAATTGTTGCTCAAAGTCATACAACAGCAATTAATACTATAGAGGCGATCGCCACCCAAGAAAACATTAACTGCGACTTGGAGAGACTTGACGGCTATCTTTTTCCCCCAGACCTGAAATCAATAGATGAGATTCAGCAAAAGTTAGAAGCAGTACACGGGTCGGACTCACTAACGTAGAAATGGTGAAGAAAGCGCCGTTGAGCGATTTTGATACAGGAGTGTGTCTACGCTTTCCCCGACAAGGGCAATTTGACCCACTGAAATATCTAACTGGACTTGCAGAAGCTATACAACGCCGTGGTCGTAGAATCTATACGGAGGCACACGGAGAAAAAATCCCAGGTGGTTTACCCGCCCGTGTTGAGACGAGCAGTGGTAAAGTTGTGAGAGCTGATGCTGTGGTAGTAGCAACCAACTCACCCAATGAGGTGACATCAGTGGAAAACAAGTAAAAAGTGGAGACCATAGCTTTAGCCTGACTCTAAACAACTTGTTGAATCTCTATATCTTGAGACTGATGAGAGGTCAAATATTCACAAATGTTTTGTTGAATGGGCTGTTTTGTCAATCTCGTAAATATACGGGAACTTCTTGCTCTAGGTTATGGTCATTTTATGTCACTTTGAACAGCAAGGACGCTCCCACTGTAACCGATCAAGCGTAGGCGTAGCTCAACCCAAGGATTGCAGCCCTCTATGTCCAATTTGACCTTAACTCTTAGGCAAGCCGCCGTTCGCACCTTTAAGTGCGTACAGTTACTGTTATCCGTTACCAGCTTTTCCTAAATTGCCTTTATATATACAATAATTATACTTTGTTAGTCAGATTAACGCAGACTTAAAACACTTTCAAATCTCTAAAATGGATATTTGCTGATGGAAAAATTTCGCGGTAATTAACCAAATATTAGCATAATTCTTTATATATACACTAAAACTTTCTGAAAGCTATATTAAACGACGCCTTACACATTTTTGCAACCAAAACCTTATATACTAGATAGGACTTTGATAAATTTGAGAGTTTTGTTAATTGCAACACCAAAAACTATTAATTTTTAGATTAAATACTAGCGTATCTTATAGTCTATAGTTTTTAAGGTTTAGTCAAAACTATATCCAGTATCATCAAAAAACTGCAAACTTCATGTGGTGCAAAAATCAATCGGGGAGTGAAAACATGAATTTACGTAGAGATGCATTGCAAATCCTCAAAGAAACTAGCCGAACTTTTTATATTCCAATTAGTCTTTTACCGCCAGGATTGCAAGAAGCAGTAGCATCAGCATATTTGTGTATGCGTGCCATTGATGAAATTGAAGATCATCCCGAACTAGATAACGCTACTAAAGCAAAGCTGTTAAGAACGATTAGTCTGACATTACAGGCAGGGGTTGATGGCTTCGCGGTAGATGCTTTCTTTGGAGGATTTAGTGGGTATGAGAATACCTTAGAAGAAGTCACTGTGAGGATTAGAGAATGGTCACTGCTAGCACCAGAGACCATTGCACCTCGAATTTGGGATGCCACTGCTGCAATGGCAGACCGGATGGCTTACTGGGCAGAAAGAAACTGGAAAATTTACACAGAATCTGATTTGGACCGTTATACTTTTGGGGTTGCAGGTGCAGTGGGATTATTACTTTCGGACTTATGGACTTGGTACGATGGAACGCAAACTAACCGTACCCAGGCGATTGGGTTTGGTCGGGGTTTACAAGCAGTTAATATCCTGCGTAACCATACTCAAGATTTAGGGCGTGGGGTAGACTTTTTTCCAGAGGGTTGGAGTGCAGCAAATATGCAAGAGTATGCTCGGCGCAATCTAGCCCTAGCAGAAGCTTACACCAAAAATCTTCCTACAGGTCCAGCCTTAGATTTTTGCCAAATTCCCTTAACCTTGGCTAATGGTACCCTTGATGCCCTTGCTAATGGTAAAGAGAAACTTAGCCGCAGTGATGTTTTTGCACTTATCGAACAGCTGATTAGTGTGGACATGAAAGCCAGCTAATAGTTACTTAAGGACTAATGGAGACGATTCTAAATTGCCTCCAAATTTGGGCATCCAAAATCCTATAGCAATTTTTTGTAGGATGGGCACTGCCCTCCAATACTTCTAATACCAATTTTGGATTTTGGGTCGCACCAAAGGTGCGCTTTCAGCGCAAGCTGGATTTTGGATTCAAAGTCTCTGGCTTAAGGCTGTTTCAGCAATGTCAAACAATACTACGTACAAAACAAGTAGCTCAAACACTAGTTGTTGGTGTAAGTATAATAAATCAGCTTACTTAAGCGATCGCTTTACGTAATACCAGTTAAACTTTAGGAACTCTTCAAAGGATTTCCAGCAAAAATTACCTGGCAAGAATTGATTAATATCTAAATAATTGAAAGGGAGTATAACACTCACCGTGATTATTCGTGCAGCGAGTTGACAGTGCATGAGCTACTGCTTAAATCCTACCTGTCCCAATCCAGAAAATTTGGTAAATAGCCAAAGGTGTCAGTCTTGTGGCTCGCAACTACTGTTGCGCGATCGCTATCAGGTGATCAAACCATTAGGTCAGGGTGGCTTTGGAGCAACCTTCTTAGCCGATGATCTAGGCTTACCAGGAGAACCGAGTTGTGTAATTAAGCAATTACGCCCATCAGGAAGCGCCCCACATGTTTTGCAGATGGCCAGAGAACTCTTTGAGCGAGAAGCCAAAACTCTAGGTAAGATTGGCAATCATCCCCAAGTACCAAGGTTGTTAGACTATTTTGAAGATCATGAACAATTCTATTTAGTTCAAGAATATATCAATGGTGATACCTTGCAGGAGGAGGTCAAACTTAACGGCATCTTGAGCGAAACTGGAGTCAAGCAATTCTTAAGCGAGATTCTGCCACTACTGCAATACATCCATGAGCAAAAGGTGATTCACCGTGATATCAAGCCAGCCAACTTAATTCGCCGCACTCAAGATGCCAGAATGGTACTCATTGACTTTGGTGCCGTCAAAGACCAAGTCACTCAAGGTGCGACGAGTCAATCAGGACAAACAGTATTAACTGCATATGCCATTGGCACTCCTGGTTTTGCACCTCCAGAGCAAATGGCTATGCGTCCAGTCTACGCCAGTGATATCTATGCACTGGGGGTGACATGCATTTATTTATTGACTAATAAAACTCCTAAAGAGTTAGATTACAATCCCAACACTGGCGAGATGATGTGGGAGCGGCTTGTGCAAGTGAGTGACCACTTGAGCAATGTATTGCGAAAAATGTTAGACGTGTCTGTACGTAGTCGCTATCAGTCAGCAGCAGAAGTTCTCAGAGCATTGGAAATAGAACCATACTTAGAAAGTTTAGCAAAGGGTTTACTGATTAAATCAGATAGTGGATATAAAGAGCGAACACACAACTACCTGGAAAATTCTGCTGTTTTATGTAACAACTCCTCGGCTGCTGTTACCAGTGTAGGAGTGGCACAGGTAGCGGCAGCAATTCGCGCTAGACGAGCCAAGGCAGCGGAAGCGGCTGGATTACACCAGAGTTCTGGGATGGCCAAATCAACGACTTTAGCTAACAGC
Source organism: Nostoc sp. (assembly GCF_036917395.1). GTDB lineage: Bacteria > Cyanobacteriota > Cyanobacteriia > Cyanobacteriales > Nostocaceae > Nostoc. The sequence goes on along the minus strand of NZ_JBALDI010000074.1, from coordinate 70,117 downwards.
AACAGCAATAGTTCGCAAATTCAAAATTCTAAAGTTAAGCGGAAGTTAGATACCCAAGGTTTATTAACAGCCTATTTGAAGGGAAGACGGGATTTTGCCCTACACAATTTAAGTTTGCTGAATCTACAAGGTGCTGACTTATCCCAAACAAATTTCCATTCCGCTCAATTGCAAAAAACCAATCTCCAGGGAGCTAATCTCCACAATAGTGACTTTGGCAGAGCTAGCCTCACTCAAGCAAATCTCAAGGATGCTAATTTGAGCAAAGCATACTTTAACCATGCTGATTTAGAAGGGGCAGACCTCCGAGGTGCAGACCTCAGCAATGCTTATCTCAGCAATGCTAACCTTCGAGGAGCTAATCTATGTGGTGCTAATCTCACCAGTGCCAAAATTTCTGATGAGCAGCTAGCACTAGCAAAAACAAATTGGATGACTGTGCGCCCCAATGGTAAACGAGGTTTATTGTAAGTTGAAGTTTAGATTTCCTAGCCAGTCGCTTGCTCTGGCTCCCTGACTAGTTCCCTCCTTAAAAAGGAGAAAAGGGAGGAAATCAAATCTTAAACTGAACTGTTGGCATCCTACCCCCCTCCTTCCTCATCTCCCCGTTAGTGATGCTCTGCCAACAAATATAAATCACTTACCAACAGTTAAAGCTAGACCCTCATAGGCTACTATCGCTTGAGGAAAGGCAGATTTGACATCGACTTCAACCTGGTCAAGAAAATCATCATGGTCATCTGGGTGATGATGAGAAATGGCTAACCGTTGCACACCAGCATTCACAGCTGCATTCACCGCAGCTTGCCAGAGTAAATCAGCAGAGTCATGGTTGTGAGAGGTAGGGGGAGTGTAAGTGGCATTGGCAATCAGCAAGTCAACGCCTTTAATAAACTGTAAAATCCGCTCTCGCTCTACTTGATCAGCATTCGGGTGCAAATCCGTGACGTAGGCAACACTATACTCTTGCCAAGTAACTCGGTAGCCAACTGAACGCTGAGTTTGATTAATTAATGCAGTTGTAATAGTGACATCATCTAGCTTCACGTCACTTTCTGAAGTCAGATTGTAAAACTGCAATTCTGACTGCATTACCTGTAAAGGGTAAGGAAAGTGTGGCTGGAGCATCTGGTCATACAGACATTGTTTGATTGAGGCTCCATTTGAGGCAGCTGTGCCGTAAATGTGAAAACAATTTTCCACAGTAAATGCTGGAGCAAAAAAGGGAAACCCTTGAATACGATTTGCTTGGCAGTTGGTAAAAAATAAATGGGCTTCTAGTGGCTGTTGTAGTTCTTGCCAAATTTTACCCAGTATACGCAAGCCAGTACCGCCATCAAAAATCAAGCGTTTCCCAGCTACATGCATTTCTACACAAGCGGTATTACCACCATAACGATTAGTGTTGCTACTTGGAGTGGGAATCAAACCTCTTACACCCCAGAATTGCACGAAAAATTCACCTGCTGGGCTACTTGGCAGGGTAGATGACTTTTCTCTTATGTAGCTCTGGGAACCCGACAACTCAAAATTTGACATTTTCCTTGAAATTAGACCTTACTGAGCAGGTCATCGTAGCGCCGCACTTCTAACAGCCTGTTTTTTTCGTCCACAATGACTACCGTAGGAGAGTAACTTTTTAACTCTTCTGGAGTGAACTGCCCGTAAGTCATTATAATCAAGCGATCGCCAATAATGCCTAGACGTGCCGCAGCCCCATTTAGCTCAATTACTCCTGAATGGGCTAGAGCCGGGATCGCATAGGTAATAAAGCGCTGACCGTTGGCATTGTTAACTACTTGCACCTGCTCATAAGGTAAGATACCAGCTTTTTCCAAAAGGATTTCATCGATGCTGATACTACCCACGTAGTTGATATTCGCCCCCGTGAGGGTGCAGTTATGAATTTTTGCCAAAAGGAGAGTGCGCTGCATTTAGGTTTGGGATTGGTGGCAGTTTTTGCGATCCGTAACAAGCGGAAGTTATGAGTAGAGACGCGATTAATCGTGTCTCTACGGGAGTGAGGAATAAAAATTTATAACTCTTAACTCCTAACTCTTAACTCTTAACTCCTAACTCCTCTATTATCCTCTATAAGCTTTGACGGATTTTTCTACTAAAGCTGCAACCTTGTCCACATCTTGCCAACCGAGAATTTCAGTCACCTTTTTTTCCAAATTTTTATAACTACGGAAAAATTCGGCAATTTCATCTAAGCGGTGTGGCGCTAAGTCATTCAGTGATTTCACCTGAGTGTAGCGCGGATCTTTGTCAGGAACACAAAGGATTTTCTCATCGCGATCGCCACCGTCAATCATTTCCAAGAAGCCAATCGGTCGTGCAGCAATAACGCAACCTGGAAAGGTTGGCTCGTCAATTATGACCATACCATCTAGGGGATCGCCATCTTCAGCCAAAGTATTGGGTACAAAGCCGTAGTCGTATGGATATTGTACCGAGGAATAAAGTACTCGGTCTAGAGCAAAAGCTTCTAGTTCCTTGTCGTATTCGTATTTATTTTTACTTCCGCCAATAATTTCAATCAGAACGTTGATTAGACCCGGTTTTGGTTGGGCAGGAATACGAGATAAATCCACAAAAAACTCCTCTGATAACAGTGAATCATGGGGGCACTCAGTCAGCTTCGCTCCCCGTGTAGAATTTTAAGGCAATATGGATCTCTTCCCAAGGTATTTATTCCAGGGCAATTATCCCCCTTATCCCCAGTTCCCTTGAATTAGCCAAAAAATGGAAAAAGCGTTGCGAAGTTTCCTCGCAACGCTTTTTCCAAAAGGGTATTATTCTTTCCCGCCCTTGATTGCTGTTAAAGGGATTTCTGCCCCATTCTGTGAATATAACTGAAATCTGGAGTCACACAATCCAGATTTCAGCTTATTGCTGATGAACTACATTCAAATCTACAGAGATTTTCTCAAAATCAGGTTTCTTTTTTTTGTAACTCTCCTGCTGGTGAAATGCTACTGGAAAGCTTTATCAATCTTGACTTCCTTTGAGGTTTTGGATCAGGGGTTGCTGGTTATTTTGAACATTAGTTGAAGAATAGTGGGCAATGACAAACACGGGTAGGGTGAGAGTCAATAGAGCGATCGCAGTTCCCACAATGTCTGCCAAACGTTGGGAATATGTATCGGTATTGGCAGACTGGCTATTTGAATTCATACAAAATTGAAGTTCTTCGTAACACTGTGTAGGTCTACTCTCTTATCGAGAGTTTTAATGCTATTTTAGCTATTTTTAAACTGCAAAATGTTTGGCATTCTCCAATCTAAATCAGTTTTACAACTGTCATAATAGCGTTTTTATACATGGACTTCTTAATACAAAGTTACAAATCAACAAATCATGTTTTATTTTGTAATTAATATTTTCAGATGTTTCCCTGTATTGTGTAAACGTTCGCATACCTAAAGCCAACTTTAACAGCATCATAAATTACATTTTTTCGCTGTTTAAAGATTAATTAGCAAAATGTATTTGTCCGATACTTCATGATTATAACATCCTACAACGCCTTTGATAAGGTGATTTTACTGGAATTGCTAATTTGTGATACAGGATACAAAACCGCACAAGCACTGAATATCTGTCAGTCCTTTTGATTGTTATACAGTAGTTATACACAAAATATTTGACATCAGAGAAGAAATGGTAGGAATGATTTTTGTAACCAATTATAACTACCGAATAAATACAGATACATCAACTGTGTTGTGCAGCATGGATTCAGTGATACCACTAAACAAATATTTCAGAATTTAAATTTTAAAATCTATGTAATATCACAGAAACTTTGTCAATCTATATATAGGTAGAGTAAAGAGCGTTTTAGAAGGTGGCGTAGACGTGTAGCGGGTTATCGCCAAACTTTGCTCATATCTGAACAAAATACCCAATCCCAATTTCCAAATCCTAAATCCATATAAGTTTTTGGATAAATCAAAATCTAAGACGAGAAATTATATAACAAATTAATCAGCCAAAAAAACCGCCACTAACTATGATAGGGCGGTCTGGTTAAGCAATCGGAGGGTAATTACAGATTAATTTGCTAATAAATGAAATTGCTGTAACGAAGTTTGCACATGTAAATTAGGGATTGGGCATTGGGTATGGGGCATGGTTATTCTCCTTGTCTCCCCCACTCCCTAGTACAACACGGTGGAAATAAACATACCCTTCGGGTTCACCAGTCGCCTGCGGAGGGAAACCCTCCCGCAGCGCTAGTTCACCATTTCAAATGGCGCAAGAGCTTGGAATACAATTCTTTCGACTTTTGACTTTTGAATGAGTGACTTCCGCCTTGCGGTACTAGTTCCTTCCGTAAACACTCATTGGTTCCTTGATAAATCGGGTGTAAAGATGCTTAAACGTAGACTTAATGACGCGGGGCATACCAAAATCGATGGGCATTAACTTGTCTGGTAGCCGCCAATCTTCTATTTTTAATAAGTCAGGATTTAAATGCGGAAACTCGATGGTAGCAAGTTCTGGACAAACTCCTAGCCTTTGGGAAGCTGCAACTGTGGGCACTTGTTCAGGAGGAACATTGAGGATTTCTACCATTGCCCGATCTAAAGCAAATATATCTGATGCGGCTGCTAAAATGCCCAGGTGGCGAGGTTCACCATTACTAGGGCCATTTCCTTCATGACCGATGATGCCATCTAATATGGTTAAGTTAGGGTTAATTGCCCTGGCAGTTTCTACTAACATTTCACCAAATCTATTCGCGTCTTTTCCAGCTTCCATGTGCCACCAAGCTTTCATTTTGCCGGGGACGCAACCAAACAAGTTTTTTACGCCCAGTGTTAACGTCAACTGGGCATGGGATTTAACTTTGGGTAGGTTAATCACTACGTCTGCTTCCATCGCTTCTTTAGACAGTCGCAGATGGTTAAAATTGTCACTGACAGTTTGGTAACGCTGACCGTGAAAATCGATGATCGGAAGATTGAGTTCTTCTAAAATAGGCAGATAGCCGTTTGCTATTGCTACGCCCTTGGCACTGCCAAAAGCAGGACTATCACCCAAAAATGGTTTACCGCCAACCTCAATTACCATCTGGGCAACTTCGTAAACTAGTTCGGCACGGGTGATACACTCTTTACCAGGACGCGTCCCTGTAAGTAGATTCGGTTTGAGTAAAACGCGATCGCCTTTTTTCACAAATGCTGCTATTCCTCCAAAAGGTTCCAGGAGAATGACTAAGGATTCTCGTAAAGCCTCTCGTTCGTAAGATGTAGCCCGAATGAGACTAACAGATGGTTTTTGAGTCTGCATAGATTGGGGAATGGGGAATGGGGACTGGGGAATAGGTAAGAAGCAAGAGAGCAGGATCTGGGGAGAAAGAAGTAATAGTAATTTTAATTCTCCCCCTTGCCCGATTCCCAATTCCCAATTCCCCATAACCTATTATTCTGTTTTGAGCGGTAAGATACCACTCATTTGTTCTAGATTTAACACTGTGGCTAAGTCTGTTTCATTCATCAATCCTCGTTCTAGGACAATCTGCCGCAGGGATTTACCAGTTTCTAAAGATTCTTTAGCGACAGCTGCGGCATTTAAATAACCGATGTGGGTATTTAGTGCGGTTACTAAAGCTAAACTGCCTTCAGCAGATGCTAAACAACGTTCCCGGTTAGCTGTAATTCCCTGGATGCAGCGTTCGGTGAGTGCAGCGATGGTATTGCCGAGAATTTCGATACTGTGAATTAGATTATAGGCAATCAGCGGCATCATCACATTTAATTCTAATTGTCCGGCTTGGGCGGCTAAAGCGATCGCACTGTCGTAACCCATCACCTGAAAACACACCATTGATGTCATCTCTGCTATTACTGGATTATATTTCCCTGGCATAATCGAGGAACCGGGTTGCACTGGAGGCAGTTGAATTTCTTTCAAGCCTGTTTTTGGTCCCGAATCCATCAGCCGCAAATCGTGAGATATTTTGACTAAATCCTGCGCTAAGTTGCGTAAAGCACCGGAAACATTTACAAATGGTGCCATACTCTGCATGGCTGCCATAAGATGGGGCGCAGGTTCTAAAGGAGTATCAATCAATTCTGAGAGAACTTCTACTACACGGGCGCGATACAGAGGATGAGTATTTAGCCCCGTTCCGGCTGCACTACCTCCCAAACCCAGCACCATCAAATCACCAGACGCGGTGTAAATCCGGTTTTGATGTTCTGTGAGGATTTGCGCCCAAGCCCGAAAATTTTCACCCAAACGCACGGGTACTGCGTCTTGTAAATGGGTTCTACCAGATTTGACGATATCTTGAAATTCTACAGCTTTGTTTTCTAAGGACGCGATCGCCCCATCTATTGCTGGGTGTAATGTCTTGGATAATGCCAATAAACCACCAATGCGAATTGCGGTAGGAATCACATCATTGGTAGACTGCCCATAATTAACGTGGTCATTGGGACTAACACGTTTGTAATTGCCCTTTTCTTCACCAAGAATTTCTAAGGCGCGATTTGCCAGAACTTCGTTGATATTCATGTGGTGGGATGTTCCAGCACCCGCCTGATAAACATCCACGACAAATTGATCGCGGAACTTCCCAGCTAAGATTTCATCAGTTGCTTGCACAATCGCCTGACTAATATCTTGAGGAATGCAATTCAGTTCACCATTTACAATTGCTGTAGCTTTTTTAATAATTAGTCCAGCATCTACGTAAGTAGGTAAAGGCTTGATGCCGCTAATGGGGAAATTTTCGATTGCCCGCAGCGTTTGGATGCCGTAATAAACGCTACTAGCGATTTGGCGATCGCCCATCGAATCGCGTTCGATGCGGAATTGGGAGTCTGTGTGTTCAGTCATAGTATTGTTTTAGGAGAGCTACAGAAAACAGATTTTCCCACGCAGGCACACTCAGATACACTAATCTGCATAGATTTTGCATATTTGCTTGGCTGCTTGTTGCTTTACACTTGTTAATTTTGATTTTTGAATTCCCTATGACTATACCCAACTGGATTACTTTCTCTCGCCTATTGGGGATACCATTTCTGCTTTACGGTTTATATAATCCCACACCTCAAGCTAAGTGGATATGTTTGGCGATTTTTCTGATTGCTGCATTGACTGATTGGTTAGACGGCTATTTGGCGCGGAAACTCAACCAAATTAGTGAATTGGGTAAATTTCTTGATCCCTTAGTGGATAAACTTCTAGTACTTGCGCCGTTGCTGGTTTTTATTGAACTAGGAAAAGTGCCGGCTTGGGGAGTGTTCCTGATTTTAGCGCGAGAATTAGCGATCGCCGGTTGGCGGGTAAATCAAACAACGATTACCGGGGCAAATATTTGGGGTAAACTCAAAACTGTTAGTCAAATAGTCGCGATCGCACTTTTGATTGCACCCCTACCTGAAGTGTGGCAAATTCCCTCTGTGATTGCCTTTTGGGTTTCTGTTGCCCTAACTTTAATATCTGGGGCAATTTATCTTTTGCCACAAAAAGCTAGCACTGCTGATTGAAAACATCTACTGTATCGTCCCTGTAGGTCTGAGATTTTCCCAGATGATCGTGACAAAATATTTCTAGCTAGGTCAGAAATTTCTAACAGTGCCCAAGAAAATTCGGGAACTAAAAGCAATGCTTTTCAAAGCTGGATTCACTTATAGAAGCGGCAAAGGCAGCCATACAGTATGGAACCATCCTTTGCTATTTTACAGCCTCATTTTGTCTGGCAAAGATGGAGCAGATGCAGATCGTTACCAGGAAAAAGATGTTAGAAATGCGCTCATAGAAGTAAAACAACTGGATGAAGAAGACAAGGGAGAACAGGAATGAAACCCCAATATAGTATTGTAATTCAGTGGTCGATCGAAGATAAAAAGTACATTGTCAGCCTACCTGAGTTTGGCCCTTATGCACACACTCATGGAAATACCTACGCGGATGCTCTCAATAATGCTGAGGAAGTGCTGGAACTTTTAATTGAAGATTACCAAGCACAAGGAAAACCACTACCAGAGGCTTTGACTGCAAACGTTTCCTTTCGGTTTGTGTAATCCTCACCCTAATTATAGGAACACTCAGTAATTTCAAAAATGATTCAATAAAATTTTATAGGAGTTATGAGGTATAGTTTTTATTCTTAACTCCTGTACAGACAAAGATTTTTCGTGTCTCTCCAAACCCCTAACTTTTTTCATGCCATCCAAAATCTTACCACCGCCCCTGAAACCTGCTGACTTACTACGAGTAATTGCCCCTAGTGGTGCTTTGCGAGAATTTGAGGCATTTGGGCAAAGTGTAGAAATTTGGCGATCGCGTGGTTATCGAGTAGAAATCAGTCCCCAGATAGATGACCAATGTGGTTATTTGGCAAGTAAAGATGAAAACCGTCGTCACCAGCTCGCAGCAGCATGGCAAGATCCTGATTGTCGCGGTATTCTCTGTGCCAAAGGCGGTTTTGGCAGCACCCGTATCTTAGAAAATTGGAATTGGCCAAACTCAGGGCTTCCCAAGTGGCTCATCGGATTTTCTGATATCACAGCTTTATTATGGAGCCTTTATACAGCAGGAATTTCTGGTGTTCATGCTCCCGTGCTGACGACTTTGGCAGATGAGCCAGATTGGTCAATTGAGCGATTATTCAATTTGGTGGAAGGTTGCCCTCTCGCCCCTCTCAAAGGTTGCGGTTGGGGTGGTGGTGCAGTTAATGGCACTTTATTACCAGGTAATCTCACGGTGGCAACTCACCTTTTAGGTACACCAATCCTGCCGCATCTGGATGGTGTAATTCTGGCCTTGGAGGATGTTACAGAAGCACCTTATCGGATTGACAGGATGCTGACACAGTGGCGTTTGAGCGGTGCTTTGTCTCAAGTCTGCGGTATTGCTTTGGGAGGGTTTACTCGCTGTGAAGCGCCGCCAACTGTGCCTAGCTTTAGTGTAGAAGAAGTATTGCGCGATCGCTTGGGCGATTTAAATATTCCGATTGTCTCTAATCTACCTTTTGGTCATGATAGTCCCAATGCAGCATTACCAGTAGGTAGAAAAGCAACTTTAGATGGGGATGCGGGAATATTAGCCATCGCACCATAGTTTCCCGCAAATATTTTTATAACAAAAAGTTTTGGTGGTACATAAAATCAAATAATATCCAAGTTAAAGGACATTATTACTATTCATTTTTTCAGAATTTTTTGAAACCATTCTTCTGTGCGATCGCCCATAGCTTCTAAAGAATACAGAGTTTCTGCTTGCTGGCGACAAGTTTGGCGGTCAATTTCATCCAAATGCTTAATCGCTTCTACTAAACCTTGGACACTATCAGGTTCTACCAAAAAACCAGTTTTGCCTTCTTGGACAATTTCTGTTAAACCACCCCGACGATAAGCAATTAAAGGCACTCCACAAGCAAGCGCCTCTATTGCTACATTTCCAAATGCTTCTATCCAACGAGGAGTAACTAAAAGTGCTCGACATTGACCTAACTCCTTTTGTAACTCAACCGTTGGTAAAAATCCGACATATTCTATGGGAGCATTAGGGTATTCTTGACAAATCTTCTCCCAGTAAAATATATCCTGTTTTAACCCGAATATTTTCAGTGGAATTCCGATTATTTCTGCTGCTGCTACTGCATCTTCTAGCCCTTTTTCAGGAGCTATCCTACCTACCCACGCCAAGCTCTGAGTTGGTTTCTGGCAAAACCGATAAATAGATAAATCTAAACCATTAAGCAGACAGTAACATTGTTCTACACATGAAAAAGTGGCCGCCTGTGATTGAGTGTAAACACCAATAGTATTCGGAAACTCAATTGCCACACTTTCAATGATCTGATCCATTGCATCTGTCAAAGAACCCATACTGATAAAATGGGCGATCGCACAGTTAAAAAATGGTGTTAAATACAGTGGCAACCAATCATAAGCAAAATTAACAATCAAATCATAATCTGCCTGGACTTGGCGAGCATAATCCCACATATTCGCTAAAACAGAATTTTTATGCAGGAAAATTGGATCACTACGACTCTGATTTTGCGCTGGTATCTGTATTAGTTCTCCGGGAATTTGTCTAATAGGTAATGAATTACTGACAGAACCCTGTGGTGCAACAATTTCTAATTGATGTCCTCGCCGTAGCATCTCTGTAGCAAGATTAGATAGGGTCAACTCTACTCCGCCTCCCAATCCTGAACCTAACGCACCCATTGGTGTAGACATAAATAATAATTTATGATGCATTTTTTTCTCAAAAACTTTACACTTAATATTTTATCTTTCATCCTTCAGATGATGCAATTGCTTAACTACTTGGCATGAACTCTACTCTTTTGCAATCCCAAATTCAAAATTGTTCTCGGAAGTTGATTAATTCTGCTTGGCGGCTTTCACTTCTGATAATTGTTCTTAGTACATGTCTCATATTTTTATCCGGTTGTCAGGAAACATCTGCAAATAATGATGGAGTAATTCATTTAAGCCTATGGCAATCAATCAATCCCCCTACTAATCGCAATGTATTTGAAAAACTAGTAAAAAAATTTAATCAGATTCATACTGATGTCCAGGTAGAATCTATATTCATAGGTCAACCCCAATTGCCAAAAATATTAACAGCAGTTGTGGGCAATGCGCCTCCAGATATTCTGTCATTCGATCCTCAATTGACAGGTCAGTTTATGGAACTAGGGGCAATTCGACCTTTAGAAGAATGGCTGGACAAATTGCCATTGAAGTCAGAAATTAGCCCCAACCTATGGGAGGAATTAAAATTAGACGGTCATCTTTGGTCAATCCCACTTTACACGAGCAATATAGGCATTTTTTACCGACCTAAACTTTTCCAAGCTGCGGGAATTACGCAAATTCCTAAGACTTGGGAAGAGTTGAGGGAAGTTGCCAAAAAATTAACCATAGACCGGAATGGTGATAATCGACCTGAACAATACGGAATGTTATTGCCTTTAGGAAAGGGAGAATGGACTGTCTTTAGTTGGTTCCCCTTTTTATTGAGCGCTGGGGGAGAGATTGTAACAAATAACTACCCAAATTTGACGAATGCAGGAGCGATCGCAGCCTTACAATTTTGGCAAGACATATTAAAAGATGGTTCAGCAACACTTTCCTCTCCAGAGCGAGGTTATGAAGAAGACGCTTTTATTGCAGGTCGTGTTGCTATGCAGATCACAGGCCCTTGGACTTATATAATGAAGTCCAATGTTGACTTTAAAGTATTCCCCATACCTGCAAGTGTGAAGCCTGCTACGGTGACAGGCACTGGAAATATGTATTTGATGAAGACCACACCAGCAAGAGAGCAAGCTGCACTCAAATTTTTAGAGTATGTTTTAAGTGAAAAATTCCAAACAGAATGGAGTATAGGGACGGGTTTTTTACCAGTTAACATTAAATCTGCCCAAAGTCAGACTTATCAAGAATTTCTCCAGCAAAAACCTGTCTTGAAAGTCTTTATTGACCAAATGTCTGTATCAGGTTCTCGACCAATCATTCCTGGCTATAGTCACTTGTCTGACAGTTTAGGTCGAGCCATCGAAGCCACGATGCTAGGTGCATCTCCAGAAACAGCACTCAAACAAGCCCAAGCAAACCTCGATTCAATTTGGGATTCCCTACAATCTAGATGAGATATGAAATCCTAACTAAGACTTCTTTTTTACTGACCTTGCAAGAACTAGGTCTAAAACCCGATGCTTAATTATAATCAACCAGAAATTCCGCTTTGGCGATGTGAATTTCTTTTCAAGGTACACAAGCCAATTGCTGGTACAATCCCCAGAATTATTGCTGTAAATCCTTGTCCACTCCAATACAATATGAGAGTCCGGTTGGGTTCTGGAATCAAATTTTGCACAAGAAAAAGCAACCAAACCAAAATACTAATTAATAAAAAAGAGATTGAAGGTAAAAAATTCCACCACCAAATGCCTACTGTATATCGCCTCAGTACCAGCCATTGGCAAAGTCCCAGCCAAATACCAGAAATTATATATGCGATCGCAGATAGAAATCCCAAAATCAAAGTATCTTCACGAAATGATGAGGCTATGGATGAAATATCGCTAATCCAGGCTGTAGAAACGCCGTTGGCAATCAGCCAACCGACGCTAGTAGCAAATATCCACTGGCAACTCGGTAAATATGGGTAGATGACAAGGGCTTGGTCAGCAGCGAAAATCACGGCAAACACAACGTTGCTGAGACTTCTGACCAAAATACTCCATGTTTGTGGTTGGATAGGAACGCTAGGTGAGAGACTTTGGAGAATAATTTTCTCTAAGGCGATACTGGCAACGCCACCCACAATCCATCCGATCAGGGTCATTAAGGTAAACTGAATAAAAAACCTCTGTCGCTGCGATCGCGGAATTAAAAGCTTTCCTGGCTTAGGCTCGTTATTAGCAGATGCAACACGATCAGGACTGTTAGAGTCAGTTTGCATAGGAAGTTAGGGGAGTGAGAGAATAGGGAGATTACGGAGATAGAGGAGCAGGGGGAGAATAACTAATGCCCAATCCTCAATTAAATATTGATTCTTGTTTTACCCTATTTCTCACTCGCCAGTCCCTATTTTCCATTCCCCACTCGCCACTCCCCCAAGGCAGGTATGTTATGTCAATAATAGCAGTGTATTCTCAATAGATTCTGAATTAATCTCATTAACCTATGTTTATTGCTTAAGGTTTAGGAGTAGCCCGCACTTCGACTACTTCGGCTGCGCTCAGTGCAAGTGAGTCACCATCGTAGACATCGCTTTGAGTCTTGGAAACTAAACCAAATGAGAAATGGTGATTTTTTGTTCGTTCTTGACCTTGGTTGTGATCAAGAGTAATTTAGATGGGTTTGTCCTGCCCACTAGAATTGCACAAAAATCTTCACTTAATCTTTAAAGATATTTTAGTATATATACCGTATCTTTTGCGAGTTAAAAAAATCAAAATAGGATTACAAAGCATCAAGATGAACTTACATCTTTGAGCTTGTTGTACCCAACAACAGTCATCTATAAGGACATAATAATCTTTGTGATTTTATTCTATGTTGTTGGAGTAATAAAACCAGTTTTTCATAGCTAGGTTTTAAGAAAGGTTCAGTCTTAATTATCTTTGTGTTTCTCAAGGTTTATTACTCGAATGCTGCAAAAATTATCTTTGGCTTTACTGGGAACAACTGTTGTGGTCATCAGTGCAAATCCTGCCAGTGCCGTAACTCTGCAAGTCAACACTGGCCCATTTTCTAGCTACTCTAATACCAAAACTATCACTTTTGACGATGGCACAGCAAATGATCCCAATGGATTTGTTACCTACTCTAATATTACTACTAACATTGTTCAAGGTAGTGTATCTGGTCAATATGCCTCACCTTATGGGGATAATACCAAATTTTTAACAATTGCTCCATCAGGTAGTAATGTTGCAGGCGACAGTGGTTTTGTCAATATTAAATTCAAAGAAGCTGTTAATTACTTCGGTTTTTATGCAGGTTCATTGGATGATTACAACTATGTTGACATTTATAAAGGTAATCAGTTGTTAAAGACCTTTAGTGGTGCAGATGTGCCAACTGCTATAGCTGATGGTAGTTGGACTAGCACTCAAGCTAATATGTTTATCAATCTTGTAGCTGGAACAGGAGAAACATTTGACCGAGTTGTAATGCGTTCAAATGGTATTGCCTTTGAAACAGATAACCACGCCTATAGACTAGCCAGCCAGAGCGTTCCCGAACCTAATGCGATGTTAGGTGTGTTAGCAATAGGTGCTTGTGGTATGACTTCACTCTTCAAACGCTCACAACATAAAGTGACAGTAAAAGCATAAATTTATCAGGATACCCGTTGAAAATCCTTAAGGATGTGTCTCTACGCCAGATGTAGAGACACATCTGTTACTTGTCATGTACTTTTCCTCATGCGTTCCCTTCAGGCATAAGTGAGAGGTGCATTTCTTCGTGGTACTTAAAACGATGATTTCATGGGATAAGTCAAAAAAACAATAATTTGTAGCGCTTGCTGGCATTAATGCTGTAGTCAAGTCAACCGAGCGCTCATATCCAAAATATTTAAAATACTACTAATACGTCATGGCAGAAATTAACCTACCATCTGGAATAAGTAAAAAGCTTACGGTATAAGTATTTTTTATTTTGACTTTTGCCTTCTTGTACTAGTTATCTAATGTTTCGCACCAAAAAATTTGGTTGACCACAGCTTTTTTGCAAACTTTTTAATATTTCCGCTTTAATTCTGGCGGTGATTACTGTTTATGGGTGTCTGCTGAGATACTTGCAATTTGGGATACGTTGTAAAGAAAGATTACAAATTATGCCTTATTAATTTACTAACTTACTCAAAATTGATCGGGGGCGAATCAAAATTTTGTCTGGTAAAATCAAGCTTTCATCTCAATAGCCCCTTAGATTTGCCCATAAATGGCCTTTTTAGGCGTAGGCGTAGCTTGTTGTAGACATCGCTTTGAGTCTTGGAAACTAAACCAAAGGAAAAATGCTAATTTTTTCCTTGGTTCTTAACCTTGGTTGCGCTCAAGAGTAATTTTAGATGCGTTTGCCCTGCTACTCACCTTTTCCTGACAAGTTGCTAATAAGCTAATAAAGTGTAATTCATAATGATAAGCTAAACAGTGGCAGAAAAAAGTGACTCTTTAGGATGAAGTAATAAATGGGTGTTTCTTCAACGACTCCTCATCTCTTACGGGCTGCTCGTGGTGAAGTAGTAGATCGTCCCCCTGTATGGATGATGCGACAAGCGGGACGATATATGAAAGCATATCGAGACTTAAGAGAGAAGTATCCTTCGTTTCGCGATCGCTCGGAAATTCCAGATGTAGCAATTGAGGTTTCCTTGCAACCGTGGAGAGCCTTCCAACCAGATGGAGTAATTTTATTTTCTGATATTGTCACCCCATTACCTGGTTTGGGTATTGACATGGACATTGCCGAAGGTAAAGGGCCAATCATTCACTCGCCCCTGCGGACTCAAGAACAAATTGATCGTCTGCGTCCCTTAGAACCAGAAGCAGCTCTACCATTTATCAAAACAATTTTGCAGACGCTGCGCTCTGAAGTAGGCGATAAATCAACGGTGTTGGGCTTTGTGGGTGCGCCGTGGACGTTAGCAGCTTATGCAGTAGAAGGAAAAGGTTCTAAAACCTACTCCATCATCAAAAACATGGCATTTTCCGAGCCGATGATACTGCATCAATTGTTAGCTAAATTAGCAGATGCGATCGCCATCTATGCCCGCTACCAAATTGACTCTGGTGCTCAAGTTGTGCAAATGTTCGATTCTTGGGCGGGTCAATTGAGTCCTCAAGATTATGACACCTTTGCTCTGCCCTATCAACAGAGAGTTTTCCAGCAAGTCAAGCAAACCCATCCCGATACACCTTTGATTCTGCTAGTTAGCGGTAGTGCGGGTGTGTTGGAAAGAATGGGACAATCTGGCGCTGATATTGTCAGTGTAGACTGGGCAGTGGATATGGCAGATGCACGGGCAAGATTGGGCAAGCAAGTCAAAGTTCAAGGAAATCTTGATCCAGGCGTGCTATTTGGCTCTAAACAGTTTATCCGTGATCGCATTCTTGATACCGTTCGCAAAGCTGGCAATTGGGGTCACATTCTCAATCTCGGTCATGGTGTTTTACCAGAAACTCCAGAAGAAAATGTCGCTTTCTTCTTTGAAACCGCAAAGGAACTGAATCTTGCAGGAGTTAAGGCTTGAGAGTAAGGAGTTATGAGTTATGAGTTATGAGTTAGGAGTTATAAACTATAAAGTTATCAGTTGCGAGGTGCAAAGTTATTTTTTTATTCTTAACTCCTCACTTCTAACTCCTAACTTGATTCTTAACTCCTAACTTAATTTTTAACTCCTGATTGGGAACTTTTAACTTAATTCTTAACTCCTAACTCCTAACTCCTAACTTATTAAAATCTTAGTATGAGCCAGAAACGGATTTTAGTGACTGGTGCAAGTGGTTGTATAGGTCATTATTTAACAGAAGCCTTAATTAAGGAAACAGATCACGAACTATATCTGCTAGTTAGGAACCCAAGTAAACTGCAAGTTGATACCAAGGCACGTTCAGGCATCAACGTTTTGCAAGGTGATATGCAAAATATTCGCCAGTTTGCTGATTTACTATCAACAATTGATACGGCGGTACTCACAGCCACAGCTTGGGGTGGTGATCAGACATTTGATATTAATGTCGTCAAAACTATAGAGTTGCTCGAACTGCTAGATCCAGAACGTTGCCAACAGGTGATTTATTTTTCGACAGCTAGCGTTTTGGATCGCTACAATCAACCATTAAAAGAAGCCGGGGAAATTGGAACAGATTACATTCGTTCCAAATATGACTGCTTACATAAGATATCGAAATTAGCGATCGCACCCAAAATTACCACAGTATTTCCCACTTTAGTATTAGGCGGTGATCCCAATAAACCCTATTCTCACCTCACATCTGGCATTCCAGAAGTTACGAAATATATTAATTTGATTCGCTTTTTGGAAGCAGATGGCAGTTTTCACTTTATCCACGGACGAGACATTGCCACTGTCGTGCGATATTTAATTGATCATCCTGTCGAAAATGATCAACCACGTCTGTTGGTTTTAGGTCAGGCACAGTTAACTGCTACTCAAGCAGTGGAAGAAGTTTGTGCTTATCTGGGCAAAAAGATTTACTTTCGCATTCCCGTATCTTTAGCATTGGCTAATTTGATTATTGTTCTGTTCCGCATTCAGATGGCCGCTTGGGATCGGTTTTGCATGAACTATCGGCACTTCACTTATGAAAAAGCAATTAATCCCCATAGTTTTGGCTTGCCAAATTATTGTGCAACCATGAGTGATGTTTTAAAAATTAGCGGTGTTGAAGCTGCTAAGTAGTTTATACAATAAATTACACTAATTATTGAGATAAGCCTTGTAATTACTGAGTGTAGTTCTCATAGCGAAACACTTACTTTTGACGGCTGTATTCTCTTAATTTGTTCCAATTTCAGAGAAAAATATTAATGCTAAACTAGAACAACTTTAATAAAAAGTCAATAACTCTTAATTTTCGTTAAAGTGGAATAACAATCAAAGTGTGAGGATTGATACTACATGCGAATCTTGTTAGTGTATCCGATATTTCCCAAAACCTTTTGGTCATATGAAAAAATCTTAGAGTTAGTCGATCGCAAAGTTTTATTACCACCTCTGGGTTTAGTAACAGTAGCCGCGATTCTGCCCCAAGAATGGGAATTCAAGCTGGTTGATCGCAACATCCGCCCAGCAACAGAAGCAGAATGGGCATGGGCAGATATGGTAATTCTCTCTGCGATGATTGTCCAGAAACAAGATTTACTTGAGCAAATTCAAGAAGCAAAAAAACGTGGCAAGCTAGTTGCAGTTGGCGGCCCCTACCCAACCTCTGTACCTCACGAAGTTGAAAATGTTGGCGCAGATTTTCTAATTCTGGATGAAGGAGAAATCACTCTCCCCATGTTTATTGAGGCAATTCAACGGGGAGACACATCTGGCACTTTCCGCGCCACAGAAAAACCTGATGTGACAAGCACACCAATACCCCGCTTTGATTTATTAGAATTTGATGCCTATGACATGATGTCGGTGCAATTTTCGCGTGGGTGTCCCTTCCAGTGCGAATTTTGCGACATTATTGTTCTTTACGGGCGCAAACCGCGCACCAAAGCCCCAGCACAACTGTTAGCAGAGTTAGATTACCTCTACAAATTGGGTTGGCGGCGGGGTGTGTTCATGGTGGATGATAACTTTATTGGTAACAAACGAAATGTGAAATTGTTGCTCAAAGAGTTAAAAGTCTGGATGGCAGAACACAAGTATCCCTTCCGATTTGACACTGAAGCTTCAGTTGACTTAGCACAAGACTCAGAAATGTTGGAGTTGATGGTTGAGTGTGGTTTCTCGGCGGTGTTTTTGGGAATCGAAACGCCGGATGAGGATAGTTTGCAAATGACCAAGAAGTTTCAAAATACTCGCAGTTCCCTAACTGAGGCAGTGCAAACCATCACCAAAGCCGGATTGCGCCCAATGGCTGGGTTTATTATCGGGTTTGATGGCGAAAAAGCAGGCGCAGGCGATCGCATTGTCCGCTTTGCTGAACAAGCAGCTATTCCCTCTACAACCTTTGCCATGTTACAAGCGTTACCTAACACCGCGCTTTGGCATCGCCTGAAAAAGGAAGGACGACTGCGCGAAAACCAAGATGGCAACATCAACCAAACAACATTGATGAACTTCCTTCCCACCCGTCCCCTGGAAGAACTTGCACGAGAATATATTGAAGCATTTTGTACTTTATACGACCCAGTACAGTACTTGGATCGCACCTACCGCTGTTTCTTGATGATGGGTTTGCCAAGTTGGAAAGCACCAGCCAAAATGCCTGAGTGGATAGTTATTAGAGCGCTGCTGACTGTAATTTGGCGACAAGGAATCAAACGGGAAACTCGCTGGAAGTTCTGGCATCATTTGTTCAGCATCATCAAGCGTAACCCTGGAGTTGTTGAACATTACATTGCTGCTTGTGCCCACAACGAACATTTTCTTGAGTATCGCCAAATTGTGCGCGATCAAATTGAAAGCCAGCTAGCAGAATATCTAGCACAAGGTGCAGAAAAGCCATATGTACTAGTTAAGGAAAAAGTAGAACAAAAAGCTGAAGCGGTAGTCAGTTAAGGGTGGTAATGGGTAATAGGTAATAGTAAATAAATTACTTATTACCTGTTTTTAATTAAAAGTATATGAATACAATATATGAGTTTAAATTACTTTACAACCATTCACTGACAGGTGTCAATTTGCATTTGTAAATTAACCAACGGGCTATCCCTGCCACTCAACCCTTAGATTGCTTATAAAGCTTTTTAGGTTTTAATTTAGATTTAACGTAGAATGTTAGTCAATTCAAGTTAGCAGTAGTAAGCTGAAATTAGAGTCAGACTACTAAATTAGGGATTATCTCTAACCATCACTGATTCAGCACGCGAAATTTCAATTGTTGCTCGTGAAGGAGTATTGGACTTTGGAAGCTTTACTACAAAAAACTTGCGTTCCGTGTAGTGGTGATTCGCCGCCAGTAACTGAGACGGAAATTGCTGAACTTCAGCCTCAGATACCCAATTGGAAGATAATTGAGGAGAATGGTGAGTCACATTTACAGTGCGTCTACAAGTTTCCCGATTTTCAAACAGCACTAGCCTTCACTCAACGAGTGGGTGAAGAGGCTGACAAACAAGGACATCACCCGGCTTTGCTTACTGAATGGGGCAAGGTAACAGTTACTTGGTGGACACACGCGATTCAAGGACTGCATCGCAATGATTTCATTATGGCAGCTAAGACCGATGAAATCGCTACTGGGTTTGCTGCCTAGAGCGGTGGGGCTTAAAACTGCCGAAAAAGCTCCCAACAGTTCTACTATTTTCGCCTTGAGTGCTGAAATTGCCTCTTCTAAAGTTTCACTTGGTTCCGTATCCACTAGATGGGCATCGCCGACATCAGCACTTGACAAGTGTACGGGTAAATTTACGTATATAGTGGCATTTATATTTTATCTACCGCGATCGCGTTCTAAATCATCAATTACTTTCTGCAAATACCACTCGTCTGACATCCCAGGATGGTAATCCTGCTTCTGCTGAATCAATCGTTCGGCAATTTCCCAGTATCCCCCAACCATTCGCAAAAGTCGCTGACGTAGCAAGTTATATTTTTGCTTTTTTGACTCTGGACTAAATTTCTGGATTTTTTCTAGGCTACTTAAAACTTGTTGATAATTTCCCCAGTCTTCTTGTTCACAAAAGATACTCGCCGCCCGTTGATAATCTTCCAGAGCATTTTGTATTTCTTCTAAGCAAGTATAGGCAATGCCGCGATTGTAGTAAGCTTGAGCATCATCGGGATTTATTTGCAGCGCTTGGGTGTAATCTTGAATTGCACCGAGATAATTGCCCGTTGTCCGATAGGCATTACCTCTGGCAATATAGACTAAGGGATCTTCGGGTTGCATCTGGAGTGCTTGGTTAAGATCCGCGATCGCACCTTGATGATCTCCCAATACAGAACGGGCTTTGCCTCGGTTGCGATAGACAATGGCATCTTTAAAATTTAGTCGCAATGCTTGATTAAAATCTGCGATCGCTTCTCGATAATTCCCCATCTTACAACGCACAACCCCACGACAGCAGTAAGCTTGGGCATCTTGCGGATCGGCTTTTAATACCCAATTTAAATCGGCGAGTGCCTCTTGTGTATCTCCCTTTTCAGCCTTTTCTAATAATTGCGTAAAATAATCATTCGTGGATAAAATTGGCGCATTGGTAGAACGCGATTGCTGTACAACAGGTAATTCTTTGGGTTGTAGCTGTTTAATTTGTTCCAGACACAGACGACAATTCTCTTTATCCTGTTGTTCTAAATATAATTGTGCAGCTTTTTTAAAGTTAGCGATCGCATCTTGAATATAACCCTGTTTGCGCCGCACTATCCCCCGCAGATTATAAGCAGCAGCATAATTGAGATTGAGACGAATAGCGCGTTCAACATCCTCCAGCGCCCCTGGCAGATTTTTCAGCGCTACCCTTGCTAATCCACGACAATAATATGCCTCTACACTCTCAGGATTGAGCTTCAAGGCTTCGGTATAATCTGAAACAGCATTCAGGATTGCTCCTGAGTCATAATGTGCCAAACCCCGT
This sequence comes from Nostoc sp., assembly GCF_036917395.1. Taxonomy (GTDB): domain Bacteria; phylum Cyanobacteriota; class Cyanobacteriia; order Cyanobacteriales; family Nostocaceae; genus Nostoc. The sequence continues at coordinate 49,349 of NZ_JBALDI010000074.1, read as the reverse complement.
TGCAAGTACGCTTCGGGAAAGTAAGCTGTTAGTTCTAAAGCATGGTTAAATTCTTCAATTGCTCCAGCGTAGTCTTTTCGCCTAGCCTTTTCCAATCCTCTATTGTAGAATTCATCATTCATGGCATTTGTTTAGTTGATTCAGTTAGTTGAATTCCAGCAGGCTTGTTTCGTAGCCTAACCTATCCACTTACCTTTAATATTCTAAGTATTCAACGTGGCTTTGCTTCATTTCATATTTTCAGTGAATTGAAACGAACACTCCACCCTAAGTTGTTATAAATCAGTAAACCACAAACTTTTGAAGCTTCGCTACAACTGGCTGTGCCAAGGTATTTGCAATGGTTTGACTCTTGCATTCCACGAATGACTAAGTTTGTATACTCCTTTGTTCCAACGGATTTTAAGTCTTCCAACTTACTCAATTCCAGTGATCACCTGTTGAATCAAAGTTTTTGCAAATGCTGCTGTTAAAGGTCTGTGCTTGAGCATTAAGCGATACCACATTGTACCGTATAACATGTCTATAACACATTGAAGATCGCAATCTGACCGTAGCTCTCCTCGTTCTACTCCCCGCTCTAAAATTTCCAGAACTATCGCTTGACGATTTGCAATAAAGTTATTAAAAAAATTTTGTGCAAGTTGGCGATCGCTTTGAGCTTCAGACATAATGCCTGCCATAGCGGTTCCCGCAGGTGTAGTAGTTAATACCGTGAAAAGTTGGGCGAACAATCTTTCTAAGTCTGTCTGAACTGCTCCTGTATCTGGTATTAAAATTTCTCTAGCGGTATATGCGGCGTAAGCCTCCATCACAACCTCTGCCTTAGAAGCCCACCAACGGTAAATTGTTTTTTTACTTACTCCAGCCCGACGTGCGATCGCTTCAATACTCATATGGGCATAACCTTCTTCTTCAAGCAAAGCGATGGTTGCATTGAGGATTGCTTGGTGAGATAGCTCATTTCGACGTTTGGGATTGGGTGCTTGAGTCATGAGTCAGCGATGTAAAGCAGATAGATAGTACCAGGATATACGACACGAGTCGTTTACTATATCTTGACGACACGATACGAGTCGTTTATGATGAGATTGAATTCGATTTTAGGAGGTTTTCACTGTGAGTGAAACTGTCGTCATTATTGGTGCAACATCTGGAATGGGGCTGGCGACTGCACAGTTGCTAAGTAGTGAAGGTTATCGCATTATCATATCGGGTCGTTCTCAAGACACGATAGACAAAGCACTCTCCCAACTAACTGGAGACTGCACTGGGTTTTTGCTCGATTTCACAGATAGTGCCTCAGTGAATCACTTCTTCATTCAAGTAGGAAGACATGACCATTTAGCTTTAGTAGGCAGTGGACAAGCAACATGGGGCAATTTTCGTGACCTAAAGTTACAAGACCTCAAAACCGCATTCGACCAAAAGTTTTATGGGTTCTTCCTTTGCGCTCAAGCTGCACTTGGCACAATTCGTTCTAACGGGTCGATGACGTTTGTGATTGGTGGTGCGAGTCGTTCTGCAATTGGGGGTACAACGGGAGTTGCTGCGGTCAACGGCGCAATTCAATCAATGGCGTTCACAATGGCGAAAGAGCTTGCACCTTTGCGCGTAAATCTTCTCTCACCAGGACTTGTTGATACTCCTGTTTATGACTGGATGACACCTGAAGAGAAGGCAGATTTCTTCAAAAAAATGGGAGGAGAATTACCTGTTGGAAGAGTTGGAAGCCCTGACGAGATTGCTCAAGCAATCACTTTTTTGATTAAGAATGGCTTTACGACCGGAGCTATCTTGGACGTAGATGGTGGAGGGCGGTTGCATTAAACGGCAGTATAACAAATCGCTGAATCGGATGGACGAAAGAAGCGTTGTGGTAGTAATTGTGCAGAATTTTGATTTAACCAGGATCATTTTGGGCAATTTAGTAAATCCTTAAGGTATTCTCTGCAATATTTATTTACAACCTGCCCCAATTTCTGGTAATTCGGCAGACACCATACATTTCCAATTCTAAATAAAAAAGCTGGGGAAATGACTACATTCAATTCCCCATATCTCGTAGATTGTAAAATATTTACAGTTAACTAGAATTATTCTGAAAGCAAGCTAGGAGAAGTTAGTACAAAAACATCCCAACTTCCTTGAGCATTAGTTTGTGGTTTTATGGGATTAGCGAAGTGGAAAAAATCATGGTCATTAACCAATAAGAGTTCCCCCGGATTTAGAACTTTGCTAAACACAGGCTTTTCTTTTTTGACAGTATACAAATGTGTTTCTCCACCTTCAATATTATCTCTATCTACTGAGAAGATGCCAATAAAATCAGTACCATCTTGATGGATACCTTCAGGCGCTGGATTACCCGAATTATCTGGTGAACAAATAATTCTAATTTGATGAACTCCGATTTCAGCTTCCGGATGAAGTTTACAAGAATCGCTAAATGCTAAGACAAGATTTCTGAAAATATCAAGTTCTATGAGTTCATCATCTAATTCTGCAAACTCTCTTTTTACATCACCTACTAATCGATTATGCTCTTTACTTTGAAAGAAGTAGCCATGAGATAATTTGATTAACTCATTTCCAGAGACTGTGAACCGAGATAATCTTCTGGAACGATAATTGCCTTTGATATAAGGGTCAATAGGCATATTACTAAAAAATGGCTTGAAACCTTCTAGATTTACCGAATTTACCTTTCTGAGAGTAAACAGAAAAGCATATTCTAATTCCGTTGCTGTCCACACTTTTTGCATAGGATTTACCTCCTTGCACATTGAAATTCTCCCAGATTTTTCTTTATGGGAGGCTTATAACACTTAGCATATGCTACTTTTTATTAAGATTTTGTCAATTTAACTACAAATTTTGACTTTTTGTGATATATGAAGTTACTCAAATTCTGTCACAGGGTGGAGTAATACTCATGGGTGTATAAGTAGCTGCTGAAAAGATTTGCTGATGGGGGTTTGGTGGGGAAGAAATCGACGTATATTTACTAGCAGCAACAAGGTTCCATAATGATTGATTGGCTTTACCGTTACCCGCCTTTGTATCCGGGTATTCTGCTAAAACGCTACAAGCGGTTTTTTGCTGACGTTCAACTTACTTCTGGCGAAATAGTGACAGCACACTGTCCAAATACAGGGCCAATGACTGGAGTATCGACTCCCCAAAGTGCGGTACAGCTTTCCAAAAGCGATAATCTTAACCGCAAATTGGCTTACACTTTAGAACTAATTCAGGTATATGACAACGAGCCGACTTGGGTAGGTATAAATACTTTTTTGCCCAATCGGGTGGTAAAGCTAGCTTTGACGAAACACCTTTTTCCTGAATTGGGCGACTATAGTCAAATCAAGGGCGAGGTGGTTTATGGACTAGATAAAAAAAGTCGAGTAGATTTTTTCTTGACGGGGAGTGATGAGGAACGCCCGATTTATTTAGAAGTGAAAAATACAACTTTGTCTGAGGGGAGATTAGCCCTATTTCCTGACACGGAGACTACAAGAGGACAAAAGCACTTGCGAGAACTAATGGCGCTGCTACCTCTAACTCGTGCGGTGATGCTTTACTTTATCAATCGTAGTGATTGTACTGAGTTTTCCCCAGGCGATCGCACAGATCCTGTATATGGTAAATTATTACGGGATGCGATCGCACTTGGTTTAGAAGTCTTACCTTGCCGTTTTGAGATTTCCCCCGAAGGTATCCGTTATTTGGGTTTGGCAAAACTAAAAATTTGATTACATCTAATCAAACACTAGAGACGTTGCAATGCAACGTCTCTAAACGCATGAAACAATAAATCCATCTAGACAATATCTAGATGGATTTATTGGTAGTTGGTGTTTATTAAAAAACATTCAACCAGACTGTAATCAACAAACGACTATAGGTAGTCGCCGCCCCACAAATAGCATTCGCTATTCTGAGGTTTACTTATGCAGGAATCAAAACTGTATCAATGACGTGGATGACACCGTTATCAGCAGCAACATCTGGTGTTGCAACTTTTGCATCATTGATCTTAACGCCATTAGAAGCGTCAATTTTTACATCTGAACCTTCAACTGTTGTAGCTGTCTTCAGTTTAACTACATCAGCAGCTAGTACTTTACCTGAGACAACATGATAGGTCAAGATTTTCTTGAGCTTTGGAATGTCTTGAAGTAATGCGTCTACTGTACCTGCTGGAAGTTTATTAAACGCTTCATCAGTGGGTGCGAAGACGGTGAATGGACCAGGGCCTTTTAGTGTATCTACCAGACCAGCAGCTTGGATTGCTGCAACTAGTGTCGTGAAAGAACCATTATTACTGGCAGTGTCAATTATGTTGGCCATGTGCTTTACCTAGTTCTGTGTAATCTGTTACAAATTTAGACTATTTATTTCATAAAATCTATCTATCGTTAGATGCATGTCGAATAAAATTTTTTATTGATATGATTAAGGATTGTAAATATTTTTATTCAAACAGAGAATTATATGTAGATCCAGGTGGATGAGTTCTAAGCACTTTTGGATGCGTAGTTTACTGCCGCAGGCATCGCTCCTTTTTCTACACAAATGTAGGGGCGATGCCTGTCGAGTAGTGTCAATGCAGCAATTTAATTACCAAAGAAATTAGTATATATATTGGTAAACGCGCCTTTTTTTTTAAATATTGGTATTACAAAACTTTAATTATTTATAATTTAGCTAATAACTTGATGATAAATCCCTTGGTATACAAGGAAAGTAGCTTTTTTTTTATAATATCTAGATAGATGCGTTTGCCCTGTTGTCAGGGTTTGCTAACCAAAAATATTGGTAATGAGCGTATTTAACTGATAATATTTCATCACTAAATACATTTCACTCACCGTTTCTGTAATCCTACCTGGACAATAATAAATTTCCATCACACTAATGCTTTTAGCAATTGTGATTGGTCGTTTATTTCCAGAAGTGATTATACGTAGGACTTACGCAAAAACCCTCTCTAACTCTCATTTATCCGTATCCTCTGCCTTCCTTGTGTATGGTTGGTTTTTTCGTTGCCTGTACGTAAATTATGTATGTGAGCAATAAGATCCTTAGGTAATATTTTCCCCAAACTATGACTTTCATGAACAGAAGAAGACTTATTGCTTGGATTGCTACGGCAGTTACCAGCATGATGCTGGTAATTGGCTTACAGTTTGTCAATTTTTCACCAGCAAGTTCCGCAACCACACTTAACGTGTATGCGGCTGTCAGCTTAACAAACGCGCTGAATGCTATTAAGACTCAGTACCAAAATGCTAACCCAGGTGTCAACGTTGTTTATACATTTGGTGCTTCTGGTACCTTGCTCAAGCAAATACAAGCAGGAGCAGCAGCAGATATTTTCATTTCTGCTGCCAACGACCAAATAAATGTTTTGCAAAATTCAAGCCCAAGTAAATTGGTAGCAGGTAGCCGTAAAAACATTGTCAGAAACCGTCTAGTTTTGATTACTCCGACGACGCCCCCTGTTAGTGCTGGTAGTGCGGCTCTCACTAGCTTCAATGGTTTAACCAATGCCAATATTAGTGGTGTTGCTATAGGTGACTACACAGGCACTCCTCCAGTTGTACCAGCAGGAAATTATGCCAAACAAGTTCTGACTAAGCGAGGTATTTTCACTACTCTAAGTCCTAAATTATACCTTGCTAGCAATGTGCGTAACGTTTTAACTGCTGTTGAAAATAAAGCTTCTGTAACTGTTGCAGGTGTAAATAAAACTATCAACGCAGGTATCGTTTACAAAACTGATGCTGCCATTTCTAACAAGGTAAAAGTCGTACAAACTGCCCTAACAACAGAGAGTGATCTGATTGTCTATCCACTGGGTATACTCACCAGAACTAAAGTTTTAACGACAGCACAAAGTTTTTCTACTTACTTAACTGGTTCTACTGCCCAGAATATCTTCAAAAATAATTATGGGTTTCTTGCGCCTTAATCACCACAAAGTAAATCAATTAAGTAGTCGTTGTCGTTAATTTTGAACTATTTGGAGTAATGTCTTGTGAAGTTCACTAAAAAACTCTCAATTATTGTTTGTAGTTTGACCACTGCCTTCCTTCATACTGCTGTGATTACCAATACTTATAAGTCAGCAGCACAAGCAGAAGGACAAGAGTTAATTAAGAACGGGGGATTTGAAATCGACCCTCTGGCAGATCCTAATAATCCTAACGGTGTAAATCCTAATGTTACTGGATGGCTTAAATCTGGCGCTATAGGTACTACAATTAGCAACTTTCCTCACAGTGGTAAGCAAGGTTTATCGCTTGGTGCATTTTCAGGCATTAGCTACATATCACAGACTATCCCTACAGTTGTTGGTCGACACTACCAACTTACTTACTATTTTGCATCCATAGAGGAGCCACCTGACCTTGAGAATAAATTTCAGGTTTTTATAGGTGGAAAGAAGGTTTCTGTTAAAAAGGATACTGCTTTTCAACCTTATACGCGATACACCTTAGATTTTAAAGCAAAAAGAAGATCCACAGAGATAAAGTTTGGTTCCCTAGCAAAGTATGCGTTTTTATATTTGGATGATGTGAGTGTCAAATCTACACCTTAACAATCAAGGAGAAAACAATGGGGATAAATAAACCACAGATGACAAGCTAACCTTATTGTCTTAGAAGCCCAAGCAATGGCTGGCTTTATAGTGTCGAAAATGCCACTGAAATTTATCTGATTAAAAAACTCCATTATGGGTTTATAGAGAGATTGCCTTAAGTGGATGAATCATTATCCATATCAATAGCTAACTCTCAGAAACCAGAATAAAATGCTCAGTTTGATTGACACTACTTAGAGCCAGCATGGATCTAACTATCAACTTGTTTTAATTGTCGGAATTTGGAATTATTTGGAGTCAAGTTTTATGAAGTTAACTAAAAAACTCTCAATTATTGCTTTTAGTGTTACTACTACCTTAATTAGCACTGCTGTAATTACCAATACTTATAATGCAGCCGCACAAGCGGCAGAACTTGTTAAAAATGGAAGCTTTGAACTCGATCCGCTCGTAGATCCTAATAATCCCAATGTTACAAATCCTAATATTACAGACTGGACTAAGTCTGGTGATCCGATGGATATATCAGGGATAAGAATAAGCAATTTTCCTCAGCATGATAGTGGTAATCAGGGGTTATCACTTAGTGGATTTATAGACCTCAGCTACATATCACAGACGCTTTCTACACAACCTGGTCAGCAATACGAACTTAGTTACTATTTAGCATCTATAGATGAGGCCCCTGACCTTGATAATCAATTTCAGACATTTGTAGGTGAAAATAAGATTTTTGATCAAAAAGACATTTCTTTTCAACCATACACGCCATACAAGTTCGATTTCACGGCAGACGCATCATCCACAGAGTTAAAATTTGGGAATTGGGATAAATATGGATTTTTATACTTGGATAATGTGAGTGTAAAACCTGTCTCTGAGCCTGTGCCTGAGCCATCGACTATTGGAGGAATAGCAATTGCTGGATTGTTGGGAATATGGCTGAAGAAAAAGAAGGCAATTAGAGGCAACTAGTTACAGGACTTACGCAAAATCATGATAAAACGAACCGCAAAGGGCGCATTCGTGCAGCGTCTCGTAGAGAAGGACACAAAGGAATAAGAGTTTCAGAGAGTTCTTGCGTAAGTCCTGAGTTAGAAAGAATAACTCTCTCGGAAAATAACAGAGCGTAGACGCGCAGTTGTCGTTAGACATCGCCATACAATCTCAATAGAAAAAGTGCGTCACCGAATAGCTTGTTGTAGACATCGGCTTACCCTTTCCATAGCTAAATTTTCAAATTTGATAGTCCAATGCAACTAGAACTTTGCCACAATGCTGATTTGCAGGTACAGCTTCCAGCATCTTTTTAGGTTTGGGTAAGTTGAGGTTTTTCATTAATTCGATGAACTGGTTGCGGCTGCGTCCTGCAAACCGAGGATTCCAGCACTTTTCCTCGCCAATGGTGGATACTGTCTGTCCCTGGTAGTCGTGACCAGGATATACCAAGGTGTCATCCGGTAATGTGAATAGCTTCTGAGTAACGACATCATACAGTGATCCAGCGTCGCCGCTTTGGAAGTCGGTACGACCGCAACCCCGGATGAACAGGGCATCTCCAGTTAATAGATGAGTGTCGTTGACTAAGTATGTCATGTGGCTGTCAGTGTGACCAGGGGTAGCGATCGCCCGAATCTGCACGTTCCCTAATTCCAACATATTTCCGTCGGCAATGTACTGGTCTGCACAAGTAGCCGCAGCATTCTCAGGCACAATCCCTAAACAACCCGTCAGTGACCTTAATCTGTCTGTCCCAGTGATGTGGTCAGCATGGATGTGGGTTTCCAGACAGTAGCTCAAGGTCAGCCCCAATTGTCGCAATATCTGAAGATCACGTTCGACCTGCTCTAATACAGGATCAACTAGGATAGCTGTTTTGGTTTCTGGGTCAGCAATTAGGTAAGTATAAGTACAAGATTCTTTATCGAATAGTTGACGAAATAACATAGCAGGTTTCTTTAACACGAAAGTAGGAGCATCGGGTTTTGGATTGAGAGATTTCAGTAACTCCTGTGCCAAATTTGCCGCTTGAACCCGAATTTCAGGAACAGCGGTGGTTTCCCAAAGATTGCCCTTGCGCGGTGTCCCCAAGGTGTACAGCATTTGAGATACATTTCCATCTGCATCAATCAGCGCACCATTTGGGGCAGTATCGATTCCCATTGACAATCTGTTGGGACGGATCAGCCGTTGTTCTTGGAGGCTAGCGACCAATGGGTGCTGCAATCTGAGGTAATCACAATTTGCGCCGGTGCAGTTGACAATCCGCTTGACTTGCAAAACGATATCCTTGTGCGTCCCCCGTTCGCAGATTTTCACATTCACTCCATTCTCAAACTCCTGACAACTTTGAATCCGACCTGCGTAATGGATCAGTTGACCAGACTCCATTGCAGCATCTAGTACTTCGGCAATTTCTTCAGCAATCCGATGACGGTGAACTTCCCAGTAAGCTTTGATATGGCGCAGAAATCGCTTCTGTTCCGCCAATGGCATTGCTTGCCAAAGTTGGGGAATAATTGGGCGGATGGCATCGATTACTGCCCGCCAATCTTGAGCCAGTTCGTTGCCGGGGTTCCCCTGGTTATAGGAACTGGCGTCTCCTTGAGTGCGAGCCTGGCGCAGTTCTTGACGTACCACATGCAGCAGTCCTCGCGCTGTTTTTGGTGCAGTTTCTACATCAAGAAATGCTGGATAAGGAGTTGTTGATTTGTGGCTACAGGGCATCAATCCGTGGCGCGAGAGAGTATGAATTTGTCCCTGGAATCCTTGATGGTGCAAGGCGACAACCGCATCTACCATTGTTAACCCAGTGCCTACCAGCAGAATAGCATCCTCTGGATTTAGGTCAGCGATCGCATCAGCAGACCAAGCATCTTTGACGTAGCGGTTGTCTAAAACGGCGAGTGGTCTAGGCAGAATTGCCGGGAAATTGCCCAACGCTAACACCGCCTTTTGCACATGCAAACACTGACCACTGCTCAGGTACACTATTGTGTTGTCAGGTTTAGTTTCGATGGCGATCGCTTCATCCACAATCTTCTCTAGCTGCACATTAGCTGCTGCATTTACCTGTGCTGCTTTTAAAGTCGCCTGCACATAGTCCCCATAAATCCGACGCGAAACGAAGGTAGATGGAGTTACCTGTTCATGCCCATTTTTGTGCAGCCAGTTCAGGAAGTGATTTGGTTGATCATCAAATGCGCTCATCTTATCCGCTGGCACATTCAGCAAGTGACAATCTACTGGTGTCCCGTAAGCAACTCCTCTACCTATTTCAGAATTACGTTCAATCAACTTGATGGACAGTGGCATGGTTGCGTCGCGTAAAAGATTGGCTGCAACCAGAGAACCGCTAAAGCCACCACCAATGATAGCGATCGCAACTGGAGAGACGGTTAGGTTAAAAATGCTGTTGTTCATAGGACGTGTGAGTTGCACTTGCTGCTTTCTACTGATTAATTTACGGCCGATAAACTGAAATTTCCGCTTGTCGCAAGCTGTTAGGCGGATGAATTAGCTCAAAAAACCACATACACACATGAATAAGTGGGAATTGCACTTGAGTGTCCAATTCTGTAAATCGAGAGAGTGGCGATCGTCAGATTACACAAACTAAAATCTAGACCAGACAAGGTTTTGAAACTCTTTATCTAATATTGATGTGTCTATTGCATCCAAATCCGATGCAAATACCGGGGTTTTGAATTAACATCAAAAAGTCCTTCAAAAGCGAGAATTTTACCTCTAAAATTGTCAATATTTTCTGACACTATTAGCATTCAAGTTTCAGATAATGTTTGGCTTAATGTCATAAAAGCAATACAGAGGTATTGACAAATACAGTAGTCCTAAATCGGTTGTGAGAAAATAATAAGGTTGTGAATTTAACTAAATATTGGGTGCAAAATCTGGAGGCATTCGCTAACTCAATTGAACGAAGCCTATCAAAAACTTCGTGAAATCAAAAGTACATTTACACACAAACTTATAAGGCAATTAAAATGACTTACGATTCCGAAGATGTGCAACAAATCCTTCAAATAGCACTCACTCGTAAACAGGAAAGTGAATTTTCACGAGAACAGCTTGTAGAAATGGCATCTGAGTTAGGTATTTCTTCTAATATTTTAGAAACAACAGAACAAAAGTGGTTAGCTCAACAAGAAGAGGAACGGTCACGACGCACATTTAATACTTTCCGACGCAGAGACTTTTGGACACATTTTGTTTCCTTCCTAGCAGTTAATTTATTTCTCATTCTCTTGAATTTAATAACTAGTCCTAGTTATTTTTGGGCTATCTTCCCAGTTATAGGCTGGGGGTTAGGACTATTTTTTCATTGGTGGAGTGTTTATCAGACTAAAACAGAGGATTACGAGATAGCCTTTCAGAAATGGCGTGCATAAATTTAACTTCTCCCTACTTTGAAAAATGGAGACATCAACGCACAGCTATACGCCTCTACGAGTTGGGAGTAATCTTTCACCTACAAATGGGGAAATTTCCGTACTTGATACTCTGCTGACTCCACTATTGGATAGGATTCTGCCAGTGCTTGGATGAATTTGTCTTCAATAGTCTGCAAATCGGCTTGGGGTAAGGCTTTCCACTGTTACAACGTTGCCCAACGAATGATCAGGATAACTTCTGTGTGGTGATTGGGGCTGATCCAAACCTGTTTACCGAGAAATCTAGCATATTCAGCCAGCCCTGTTGTCCAAATTTGTGCGTCCTTCTGGATAAAATCTTCCCGTAAATCCGGGACAACCTTAAACTTGAGGAGTTCTATAACCACGCCCTTTGAACCCTGTGTTTGCTAATTTGCCAAAATAGAGCTGTAGGCTAGAATAACTACGCTTTTAGCATAGCTTGATTGCCTACACTCAGGAGCAAGGGTCGGCTGGTTTGAAATAAGTAAGAGGAAGGAAGTATGGACAGCAACAACTGGTTGCAACAGTTAATGATGGTGGGCCTTGGCACAACGTCTTTAGTAGGAGAAAAACTGCGCCAAGTCAGCGATGATTTAGTTAAAGACGGTAAGCTCAATCCTGAGCAAGCAAAGGCGGTAATAGATGATATTGCCCAGCAGTTAAAGTCGGAGCAGGGAAACTTCGATGTCCAAATGCAACGGCAAATGCGAAATATGATGCAGGATTTGGGGGTGGCTCGTCAGTCAGAAGTGGACGAACTGCGCGGTAGAATTGACCGTTTAGAGCGTCAACTGCGCGATTTGGAAAATAAGCTTTGGCGTTAAGATGTCCTTTCTGATTTAAACTAATTGTGTCCTGTTGGTAATGTTTTTGCCAGGATACCTAAGTAAGGAGAACTGATTTTGAAACCAATTTTCCTCAGCGTGGCGTTCATGCTGGTATGTGTTGTGCTGTTGATTGTGGGGCAAGTAGGCAGTAAACAGAATACTGCAATCGCTGCCCAGTTAACCCAAACGCCGCCAGCGCCCACAACTGTAACTGAAAACAATATCTTAATTGCGAACAATACTATGTCTGATGCTAATGCCGTAACTACTCCCTCTGGATTAAAGTATGTTGAGTTAAAAGAGGGGACTGGGGCGACTCCTCAACCTGGACAAACGGTTGAAGTTCACTATGTCGGCACTCTAGAAGATGGTACTAAGTTTGATAGTTCACGCGATCGCGGCCAACCCTTCAGCTTTAAAATTGGCGTTGGACAGGTAATCAAAGGTTGGGATGAAGGACTTAGCACTATGAAAGTAGGCGGTCGTCGTCAGTTAATCATCCCCCCAGAGTTAGGTTATGGCTCTCGTGGTGCTGGTGGTGTGATTCCACCTAACGCCACCCTACATTTTGATGTGGAATTGCTGGGAGTTAAATAGGGACTGGGGCATGGGGCATGGAGAATGGGGACAAGAGGGAATTATTAAAAGAAGTTTCTATTTTCTCTGTTCTCAATGCCCTATCAAATAAATTAGGTATTTCAGAGTACAGATGGGCCAGAAGTACAGCTAGAAAACGTGAGATAAAGTATCTGTAACTTTGATCAGACTGCCGTGATTATACCAACAACCTAAACGTCAGACTGATCCGCCCGAATGTTTCTGGTTGCTTGAGAATTCCATGCTTCCAATGTTGCTGCGTCTTCTGAGGCATAAAAAGTAGAGAACCACTTTTGAGTAAGTAACTATATTTAATGCTTTTGTCTTGTTTATTCTGAAATGTAATTATTCTTTCAGCCCCTAACGAAATAATAGAGATACCAGTATTCTCCATGAGTTCATCAATTGAGTCGGAGTGAAATCCCATTGTTGAGTTACCATTTCTGTAATAATTGACTAAACAGTTGTTCGGTCGAAACCCAAAGTGTTTTTCAAGCTTATCAATAATAGGAAGTAACTCATCCAGCATTGGGCATGATTCGTAAGAAATGTTTGAGTAGTTATATGGTGAACCAAAGCTGGCTGTTTTTCGCGCCCATATACGCTCATCCCAGTTAATTATGGATATAAGACTATCAAATAGAGAATGACTATTCGGCAAAAATTCATCATTAATGAGTAAATCAGGCTCGTTCATTGCTCAAATAAAAATTTTCTTACGGCTTAATCTTTTAAATCATCAATGTAAAATTCTGCCGCAGTTATTTTCCATTCTATCCAGCCTGAGGGTTTAATCAACAAGCTCTCGATTAAATATAGCAGTCCTAAATCATTTGTAAAAATAAATTAACCGCAGAGGCGCAGAGGAGGGCAGTTGCATGGGCGGGTTTCCAGACTTGAGCAAACTGCCCGTAGCGCAGAGAGAGGAATCAGAGATTTTCACGACTCATTTAGGATTGCTATATTCTGAATAATCCACACTAGGATATTTGCCTAAGAGGATTGCACGCTCTTGTGTTTGGCTATTTCTGCAAAAGATAGACTACCTCTATTTTTAGCGAACGTATTGATTTAAATAATTATTTTATCTGGCTAAATTTTTAAATTTTGAAACTTTGTAAACTGTGGATTGAACAAAAGTTTCGCAGTCCCTGTAGGCCCGTTGCGGTGTTTAGCTATAATGACTTCTGCAATGCCGCGATCGGGAGTATCTGGAGAGTAATATTCATCACGGTATAACATTATTACTAAATCCGCATCTTGTTCAATACTTCCACTTTCTCTCAAATCAGATAACATCGGACGCTTGTTAGTGCGTGCTTCTACCCCTCGACTCAACTGAGATAGGGCAATAACTGGTACAGATAATTCCCGCGCTAAACCTTTGAGTTGACGCGTAATTTTTGACAATTCTTGTACGCGATTATCACCGGCTCCTTCCATTAATTGTAAGTAATCTATTACAATTAATCCTAATTCAGTTCCAACTTCCGCTTGCAGTCTTCTTGCCTGACTACGCATTTGTGTAACTGTAATATTCGGCGTGTCGTCAATATAAATTGGCATCTCCGAGAGGATACCAATAGCACGGCTTAAAGGTTCCCACTGGGTTTGGCTGAGGCGTCCAGTCCGCAGATAACTACTTTCAATTTGCGCCTCGCTAGCTAATAGCCGTTGCGTAAGTTGCTCTTTAGACATTTCCAAGCTGAAGACAGCAACTGGTAATTTATAAGAAGCAGCAATGTTATGAGCAAGGTTTAAGCAAAATGCTGTTTTTCCCATTGATGGGCGGCCCGCGACAATAATCAAATCAGAACGTTGAAAGCCGCTAGTCATAGCATCTAAATCGTAAAATCCGCAGGGAATACCAGGTAAGGCAATGCCTTGATTTCGATCCTCAATATCTTGGAAATTATTAATTAGAGTATCAGAAATGTGAGATAAACCCGATTGGGGACGCTCTTGAGTAACACCAAAAACTTTCTGTTCTGCCTGATCTAAAACAATAGGTAACTCTGTTTCTGTCTCATAACCAAGATGTACAATTTCATTGCCAGCTTTAATTAACTGTCGCCGCAGGTATTTTTCCATCACTAACCCTGCTAAGGCGTCGATGTTCACAGCTGACACTGTGCGGTCTACCAGAGTTGCTAACTTATTTCTGCCACCAATACGGGCAAGGATCTCATGGTCAGTCAGCCAACTGGTGACAGAGAGCAAGTCTGTGGGTTTACCTTGGGCGTGGAGCCTCACAGCTGCTTGATAAATATCTTTGTGAGCGCTAATATAAAAAGCTTCGGGAAGGAGGCGATCGCTAACTCGACTAATCGCTTCTGGATCTAGTAAAATACCCCCCAAAATCGCTTCTTCTGCCTCGATATTTTGGGGTGGTAGGCGTAGTTTACCGCCGTAGGCATCACTACCATCACCTTGAAAACTCAGTTCTTCAGCCATAAACGATTTTAGTTTTGAGATGAAAGCTAGTTAGGAGTAGAGACGCGATTAATCGCGTCTGTATAAGAGTTAGGAGTTGTTATTTACCCCTGCTACCCCTGCTTGCTCTGCTCCTTTTGCTGTCTTTTAGCTAGCGACGACTTGAATATCGAGTTGTGCCGCTACTTCCGAATGCAGCTTGATTTCGGCTTGATAAGTACCAAGGTGGTTAATATCAGGGATGGTAATTCCACGCCGATCAACTTCTTGACCAGTGGCTGCCTTAATGGCATCTGCAACATCTTGGGTGGTGATAGTACCGAAAATTGCTTCGTTTTCACCAACTTGCTTGGCAATTGTCAAGCTGCCAACTTTTTCTAAAGATTCTTTTTGCTCAAGGGCTTGTTGTCTAAGTTCTAATTGCCGTTGACGCTCTTGCTCACGACGGCGTTCTACTTGCTTGAGAATACCAGGAGTGGCATTAGTTGCCAATTTCTGGGGAATCAGATAATTACGAGCGTAGCCAGGAGCTACTTCCACTAAGTCACCAGATTTTCCCAGCTTGCTGATATCTTGATTTAAAACTAACTGCACACGTTTCGCCATCGTTTTTCGTTTTTCCTGTAAAATCTGATTAATTTGGGTTTGGGTAGGATAGCTCACAATGTCAATGCTGTATTCCAAGCTTCTTTGCCTATACCCTAAAGCTTACAGATCGTAGCGAAAGGAAGGGTGCGATCGCAACTATTAACGCTAGAAAATTGAAGGAGTGGGGAATGGGCAGTGGGGGAGCAGGGGTCCAATGCTTAAAAGTTATTTCTCATTTCCCGTATACGCGCAAAGGTTTGGACTGCATCACTACTCTTAACAGTTAATTGTAATGATGGCTGATCCCAACGTAAAAAGGGATTGGTTCGCTTCTCTACTGCCAGTAGCGAGGGTATGGTAGCTTCTCCTCGACTACGGGAAGCTTCTACTTCATTGAAGCGTCTTTGTAAGTCGGCATTGTCGCCATCTAGAGTTAGGGCAAATTGCAGATTTTTTAAGGTGTATTCGTGGGCACACCAGACGCGTGTATCATCGGGTAGAGAGCGCAGTTTGCTTAAAGAGTCCACCATTTGGGTTGCTGTTCCTTCAAACAAGCGACCGCAACCGCCAGAAAATAAGGTATCGCCGCAAAATAAATCGCCTGTCTCACCAGCTTTTTCGGGGGGAAAGTAGTAAACGATGTGAGCGCGGGTATGTCCGGGAACGAAGACAACTTCAGCTATGCGGTCTGCAAACTGGACGCGATCGCCTTGTTGCAAAAACACCTGCTGTCCCGGAATTCTACCACGATCCTCGGCTCCTCCATAAACTATCAGTTGGGGGAATTGTTCCATTAATTGCTTATTACCACCCACATGATCGTTATGGTGGTGTGTGTTGAAAATTGCTATCAACTCAGCTTTTAATTCTGCCAGTTTCTTTAATACTGGTTGAGACTCTGCTGGATCGACAACAGCGGCGATATTTTCTTTGCGATCATGTAACAAGAATATGTAGTTGTCTGAGAGTGCTTCCAGACGGATTACCTGCATTACCTCTGCCTCCCTTACAACATAAATTTTTGGTATTGTTTATCAATCCTAAGTCTCAGCAAGTAACCAGGCTACCTGCATAAATTATTTTAAGTATAAATACTTAAGTTAGTACAAATGTAATGCCTGATTAATATATGATAATATACAACCGTAGCTATACGGTAACTATACCAGAAAAAAGCAAAATTTCTCTGGATTTATCAGTGAATTTTCTCTGGAAATAACCGCAAATACAAAGTTAGATTTATTTTGTTATTTCCTGTTCTTAGGATACCAACAAATCGATTCAATCATTGGGGATATTTCCTTTCATCTGTTAGGTTTAATAGAATTTAAGTTCTATATATATTCCTTTGGATATTAAAGGTTTAGGAAATATTATCACTGTTCATTTTTAGAGGTTTTATACGTGTTAGTAATCTCTGCAAAATCTGGATAAATAGGTAACAGGTTATTGTTATCTGCTAATTTTATTGCATTTGCCAGTGAAAATAATTTCACAGTTCTAAACCCAGCATTTGAAGAGAATGCTGATTTTTTTAGCTTAACAGATGAAGACTTTTTATGTTGCTACCCTTCTCCACCATTTTAAATTTCAGGAAACAAATTGCTACATAAATCATTAAATCAGATTGACAGACGAGGATTAAAAGTAATAATTATTTAACTTATTTATGAAAACAGAAAGTAGAGGATTTATTACAATTTTAACTGGACTTTACCCTTTTCAAGATTGTATTCATTTTTTGGCGGCAATTAGAAAGTTTCATCAAGAGCCAATCATTATTTTAATTGACCAAGTTCCAATAGCACTTTATCCTTTTCTGAAGGCTTTTAAAAATGTAATTTTAAAGCCAGCACCTGCAAATGAAAATACTGTTTTAGCATCACGTGAAGCAAAACTGGCTCTCTATGAAGCCTCTGAATTTGATAAAACGATTTACTTAGATTCAGATATTTGCTTACTTTCCGATATCAACGACGTATTTGAATATTTAGATGAATATGATTTACTATTAACTGAAGATGTGCAACCTTCTATTGTTAAAGCCACAAATTTATTGCGTGGAAAGCAAGAAGACCTTTTACAAAATGTTTTGCCAATTCTGCAATCTATCGGGTTACCTTTGCAAGCAGATAGTGTGCAATATAATAGCGGTTTGATAGCTTTTTGTAAAACAGAAGTAACTAAGGTGTTTTTTGAGGAATTTAAACGTTATTTTGAGATTGTCAAAAACAACCAAGATAAATTACTTTTAAAAGACCAAGGGGCTTTTGCTTCTGCGATCGCATCTGTACGCCCTCACATGAAAATCCTACCACCCACCTATAATTATCTCAGTAAGTGGGAGGATGCTTATAATATTCAGGAACAAATTAAAGTTCTTCACTGTACCTATCCTTATCGACCTCAATATGCTAAAAATATTAGTCGTTCATTATATACAAGAGTTTTTGACAGATTCGCTAAAGTATTTTTACCGAATCAAGTTACAAATCCCTGGCGCAAGAAATGACATCTTCATTATGAAGATATGCACGAGCCTTTTTCCTGTATGACACTCTGGCAGAATTTAAATATTTATTAATATTCAAATTGCGAATTGACAGGAGAAAATTTCAAAATTGAAAGTTTCATTAGTTGTTGGTGATCTATCTGGAGGCGGTAGTATTCGAGCATATTTACTAGCTCAAGTACTGCAAAGCCTCAATTATCAAGTAGAGATTGTTGGTTTTATTTATGGGAAAGAACTGTATGCGATTCCTCCAGCTTGCATTTCAGTTGTTTCTCTTGCAGGTACAAATTATCCGGAATTTCTGAGATCAGCTCCTCAACTCCTGCAAAAAATAGATGGAGATATTATTTATGCAGTAAAACCAAAGTTTACAAGTTTTGGTCTATCGCTACTGAAAAAATTTAGTGGTGGTCGTCCTTTAATTTTAGATATGGATGACTGGGAACTCAGTTGGCACGGAGGTGATGAGTGGAAATATCGTCCTAGTCTTAAGCAATTTTATCGCGACATTTTCAAGAAAAATGGGGCATTGAAATTTCCAGATCATCCACTGTATCTCAAATGGATGGAAAACTTAGTCTCAAAAGCAGATGCAGTCACGATAGATACTCACTTTCTCCAAAAACGCTTCGGTGGTGTTTACATACCTAATGGTAAAGATACCGCAATGTTTGACCCCCAGAAGTATGATTCTGAGTCTAGCAGAACGGATTATGGTCTTTCTGAGTATCGAATTCTCATGTTTCCTGGGGCACCACGACCTCACAAGGGGGTTGAAGACATCCTAATGGCGCTCAATTTGTTGCATGAGCCAGATTTAAGATTAGTGATTGTGGGTGGTAGTCCTTACGATGATTATGACGAGAAATTGATTCAAAAGTGGGGGCGTTGGATTATTAAGTTACCAAAGTGCCCTGTAGAATTAATGCCTAAAATTGTAGCAGCTGCTCACATTGTAGTTGTTCCCCAGCGAGATACTTTGACTGCTCGCGCTCAGTTTCCCCTGAAGTTGACAGATGGCATGGCAATGGCTAAACCTGTATTATCAACGCGCGTTGGAGATATTCCCCAAATTTTAGGTAATACTGGTTATTTGGTTGACCCTGCTTGTCCTGAACAACTTGCTGAACAAATTCAATTGATATTTAAAAATTTAGAGTCAGCAAACCAGCAAGGTATCAAGGCAAGACAAAGATGTGTGGAACACTATAGCATAGAGGCTATGGCTTCTGTGCTCAAGTCAGTAATTGCTCAGTTATGAATCTTGATTGGGCGTGGGGCATTGAAAAAGAGATTTTCATTCTTTCATTGTGCCACAGCAGTTCTGGTATTCTATCTGGCAAAATCTTTAGAAGCTGGTGTTGTAGATGGAACTGTGTTTTAACGGAGTTGAGACATAATGATTATTTAGTTTGATTTATTTGAATTTTAGCAAATTTGGCAAGTAATTTGTGAATAATATTAAGAAGTGAAAGTTGCATAAAAATACCCAATGTCTACCAGAAAACTAGTACGAAGATTCGCTAAACCCTATCCAGGTTTAATTCTGCTGACAATATTGTTAGGATTTTCTGGAGCTTTATTTAATGGGATCAGCACAGCTTTAATTGTGCCAGTGGTTTTAAAAATTGTGGGGCAAGAAGTAGATTTAAGTAGCGCTCCTCCCATCCTAAAAAGGTTGATATCTCCATTTGATCATACTCCAGAACCTTACCGGATAGCAGTAATGGCTGGGGCAATTATATTTACAATTATTTTAAAGAACTTAGCTACTTATGCCAGTTCCTTAGCATCGAGTTCTTTAACCCGAAAGCTGACATCGGATATGCGCGAAACCGGGTTAAAGCTATTACTAGAAATTGATATAGATTATTATGCCAAGACAAAGGTTGGTGATTTAATCAACTGTCTTGGTGGAGAAATTGGCCGGGCTGCAAGTGCTATAGGTAGTATAGTCAAGATAGTTATTCTGGTAATTACAATTTTAGTTTTTGTCGGTTTATTACTGTCAATTTCTTGGCAGTTGACAATTGCTGCTACGTTTTTGCTGTCGTTGGTGACGTTAGTAAATCAGTATGCAATTTCCCGGTCTAAAAATTTTGGTAAGCAACTCAGTCAGATGTCTAGAGCATATTCAATCTCTGTGCTGGAGACTTTGAACGGAATTCGATTGGTAAAGGCAACGGGAAATGAAGAAAAAGAATATCAACGAATTAAAAAATTAATTCGCGATCGCGAAACAGCAGATTTTGAATCTCAGGTTAATTCGGAAGCGATTACACCTATGGGTGAGGTGATGGGTATTACAGCTTTACTGCTGATTGTACTTTTGAGTAAAACCTTCTTTGCTAACCAAGTTTCTTCCCTTTCTACCGTACTTCTGACATATTTATTAGTACTACTGCGAGTGCTGCCATTGATTTCTCAGTTAAATACTATTCGCAGCAACTTTGCCAGTACCGCCGCCAGTGTGGATGTTACCAATGAGTTTTTAAGCCTGCACGATAAGCCGTTCATGGGCAAAGGTAAGCTTCCCTATACAAAATTAAAAGAGGGCGTGTCTTTTAATTCTCTTTGCTTTGCCTACCCTGGTCATGAGAAGTTGGTACTCAAAGATGTGAATTTATATTTACCGCGTGGCACAACCTTAGCATTAGTAGGCAGTTCTGGTGCTGGGAAATCCACTATGGCAGACCTTTTACCCAGATTTTATGACCCGATCGCTGGCAGTATTACCATTGACGGCATCGATTTGCGGGAGTTCGATGTGATATCCCTGCGAAAGCGAATGGGAATTGTCAGTCAAGATACCTTTCTTTTTAATGACTCGGTGCGAAATAACATCGCCTATGGGCGACCAGAAGCTACTGGAGATGAAATTCTTACAGCGGCCAAGCGGGCAAATGCCTATGAGTTTATTAGCAAATTGCCTCAGGAATTTGACACCTTGATTGGCGATCGCGGCGTGATGTTGTCTGGTGGACAAAGGCAAAGATTAGCGATCGCCCGCGCCCTACTCCAAAACCCCGAAATTCTGATTTTAGATGAAGCCACCAGCGCTTTAGATACCGTTTCCGAACGCTTAGTACAAGCTGCACTCGATGATCTTAGTCGCGATCGCACCACCTTAGTAATTGCTCACCGCCTTTCCACAGTCCAGAAAGCCGATCAAATAGCCGTATTAGATCAAGGACAAGTAGTAGAGATAGGAACCCATGAAAAACTTTTACAAAAGGGTGGTTACTACTCACGTTTGTACTCAATGCAATTTAGCGATCGCCCTAATAAAAACTTGATTCAGACAAAAATTCTTAAGGCAATGCGCCTAAACTCCAAAAGATTTGCTGAATATCCTGAAGCTACTAAACACAATCAAAGCTGGCTCCGCATCTCTCACGAAATTCGGACGCAACTGAACTCGATGATTGGGTTCCTACGCTTATTACTTGATGACCTGGTAGACAATTCCCAAGAACGGCAGGAATTAATTGAAGACTCTTACAAATCAGCTTGGAGAATTCTCAACACCATAGATGTTTTTGAGGATGTTATCAACTTGCAAATGAAGGGGCGATACATCTCAATTTCTGAGCAAAATCAAGATGTTATAAGTACCTATTCTCAAAGCTTTAATCATATCTCCGTTGAGTTTCGCACTTCTCTTAATCTCATCCTTAGCTCTCTCCGCTCTCTAGCTGATAATTTGATATTCACTACAGAAGAACAAAATGGATTAATTACTGAAACTTATGAATCTGCTATATATCTGCTCGATAATTTAGAAAAATTTGAGGATAGTATTAGTATCTAAAATTATGAAAAATCCGGCTTTAAAAAAACACTATATTTTTTTCATTGGTGAAGAGTTACCCCAACCAGAGGCTCACCTAGTGCAGTCTACAAATGCAGCTAATGCCGCTGCAAACTTGGGATACTCAACAGTTTTGGTATACCCTGACAAAGGAGCAAAAGCGATTAACCCAGTTAATCTAGCTCGTCCTTTTCAACCGAGAAAAACACCAACGGAACTTGTTAAATATTACAACCTCCATGACAAATTAAAAGTTGCTCCCTTACCGATGCCTTGGCCAATTGACCATTTTCGGAGCAAATTTACTGACTCTAACACCATTGCCAGCAAATATTATTTACCATTTCACATACTTCCGACTACCAAACTTGTCCACAGTCGCAACTGGAATTTTGTAAAAGCTGCCATCAAAAATGGTGTTCCTGCAATTTATGAACACCACCACCACGAAGACAAGCCATTTGAGCCAGAAATTGTCACAAATCCGCTATTGCAAATTGCTGTCACAGTTGTAGACACCATCCGCGAAAGCATGATTAAAAATGGGATGCCATCAGAAAAAGTAATTAAGCTGCACAATGGTTTCAATCGATTGTTTATGCAGAGACAACCAGAAAAAGCGGCAGAATGGCGTCAAAAACTATTGCAAGATGAAAGCCAAAAATTGGTAGTTTATGCGGGAGGATTACAGCAATTTAAAGGTATTTATGTACTAATTGATGTGGCTAAAGAAATACCGAATGTGCAATTTGCCTGTGCAGGTGGTAAGCCAACAGAAGTCGAATATTATCAGCAATTTGTAACAGAAAAACAGATTCATAATATTAAATTTTTGGGATATGTTTTGCATAATGAGTTAGCATCTTTGCTACAAGCAGCCGATGTTTTAGCTCACCCTCATTGTTCGGGAAAAGCGGCAACTTTCACATCTCCCTTAAAGCTATTTGACTACTTCGCCTCTGGAACTCCCATTGTAGCGACAGAAATTCCTTCATTAGTTGAATTTAAAGATACTCAGTCCATTGCTGCTTGGTGTGAGCCTGATAACCCCAGCAAATTTGCCGAATGTCTGAAACAGGTTTTAGAAACTCATCCCAGAAAAGTAGAAGGTTATGCAGATAGTATCGAGTTTGTCAAGCAGTTTTCTTGGGAAAATAGAGCGGCAAAAATCCTTAGTTATGTTGATGAATCTCTGCTTCCCTCACTTATTGTGTAAGGGAAAATAGGTGAAATTAGGGAAAATAACTGATGACAAATAATAACTAAAATGACTATTAAAACTGTAGGTATGATTAGCAGCTATCGAGGTTTAGAAACCAGAGCCGATTGGCTGTGGCAACAAACCCCGAATCAATTTGGAGTTTGGGGAAATATACAAATGCAGGCACTGGCAACAAAACCAGATTTTCTGCTGATGTATCAATTTGATTTTCCCCAAGCATCGCCACAAAAATCTTGGTTAGATAGTTTTCGCAAACAGCAGCAAAAATCAGTAGTAAATGTTGATTCTCTACTGCGTGGTGTGAACAAAGAGGGGATTATTTATTTACTAAGAGAACCACCTTTAGATGAAATTGTTGAAATAACTAATCATAATTATCAACAAGCCCAAAAGTATTCCGGCTACGTTTCTGGGCCTGATAATTTTGCTCCTACTCCAGACTATATGCCTGCTATTTGGTATCACTCAAATTCATTTCAAGATTTAAATGAAATGCCACTTCCCAAAAAGGTTGCTCCATGTAGTTGGATTACTTCAGGAATTAGCCGCACAGTTAATCATCGCCAGCGTTTAGACTTTTTGCAGTCTCTGCAATCTAGTGGCATTAAATTTGATTTATATGGGCGTAACTTACCAGAATCGGCTAAAAAATCGGGAGAATTGGGTAATAAATGGTATGGCATGGCACCATACTATTACAATCTGGCAATTGAAAATTATGCTGATAATAATTGGTATGTGAGTGAAAAACTCTGGGATAGTTTGCTTGCTTGGTGTCTCCCAATCTACTATGGTGGCCCGGCTGCTGATAAATTATTGCCACCAGGTAGTTTTTTAAGATTGCCCAGTTTAGATGAAAAAGGCATTGCCTACATCCAAGAAGTGACAGCTACACCTGATGCTTGGTATGCTGCCAAAGATGCGATCGCAGAAGCACGTCAAATCATTTTACACAAATTAAACTTACTTAACTGGTTGTCAAACTTTGTTGCTAAACACTCATAAATTATGAATGGTATTTGTACCCTTGGCAATGACTATGTTTTCGATCAACTGGTGGCTTTGCTCAACAGTATTGATGTTATTTTAGGTTCAGAAACTCCTGTTTGCATTTATCCTTTCGATGAAAAGACACAGCGAATTGCTGATGAAATAGCTAAACGTCCTAATGTGTTTATTTACGATAATCAAAAATCAATCAACCGCTGGGATCAATTTATGCTGACAGCAGCACCAGAACGATTGAATCGTAGGAAATCCCGTCTTTATGGCGCTCACCGTCGTTTTTGCGCTTTTGATGGGCCATTCGATAAGTTTATTTATTTAGATGCAGATACCTTGGTGATGAACTCACTAGCGACAGTATTTGAAAAGCTAGATAGTTATGATTTTGTTGTCTACGATTTCCAATTTAAAGACGTTAGTAAAATATATAATGTTAATTCTCCCAAATTACTAGAAGTTTTCGACCAAAAGCGCATTGATTCCGAAATATTTTGCTCAGGCTTCTATGGTGCGAAACAGGGAATATTTAACTCTGAACAAAGAGATTGGCTGATATCCCATTTACAAAATGGTGAGGCAGAAATTTTATATGAAGGTGCTGGTGAACAACCATTGGTAAACTACATGGTAATGAGGTCTAATCTTTCTATTTATAACTTTGCTCGCCAACTGCCAGATAATGAAAAAACAGGATGTTCTGCCACATCTAAGCACTTCGAGGAACGAGAACATATTCTCTATGACAAAGGTAATCGACTAACTTACCTGCATTACATTGGTGTTCCTCCTAATATCAATCAAGCAGTCTGTGCTGGAGAAAATATTGAGTTTCCCTATCGAGATTTATTTCTCTACTATCGTTACCTACACGAACCAGAAAAGCGTCCAGTCTTTCAAAACCCTCCTAAGAGTTATAATGACGCTCCAATACCAAATTTACTTACAAGAGCTTTGCGAAAATTTAAGTTAATTAATCAAGGATAATTTATGAGTAGGGGAATTTATATTGTTGCCAATGATCGTGTTATCGATAATGCTATTGCCTTACTCAATAGCATTCGTTACTATGACCCAGAAGTAACCATTTATCTCATACCTTTTAATGAAAATTATCAGAAGGTAGCAGAACAGCTTGCTACCTTACACAATGTCCAAATTTTCCCAGATTTAGAACTTATTGACAAATTTACAAAACGCATTGGAGAAATTTTTGATCGAGATTTTCTCGCCTTACCAAACAAAATGCGTAAACTGGTAGTGTGGTTTGGTCCTTTAGATGAATTTATTTATATAGATACGGATATTGTCGTTTTTGAAAAAATCGCCGACAATTTAGACAAACTTTCAGAAATCGATTTCTTCTGTTGTGATTACCATCATGCCAATGACAAGCTGCGAAATATCTTTGACCCATTTGTGAAAGAGCAGCAAATTTTTTCCGATGCCCAACTTCAAGATGTTTTTAACAGTGGCTTTTGGGCTTCGAGAAAAGGAATTATTACCGAACAACAGATGGATGAAGCTTTGCGCGAGTGTGCAGTGCATCGCGAATATTTTGATTTTTCTGAAGGAGTTACAGACCAACCTATTCTGAATTATCTTGTGCTCAAGCTGATTGCCAGGCGTGGTAATCTCGTTAAAATTCCTGGGGGAGGACCTGGTAGTTGGGCTGGTTCGCAAAATTTCCAGCAGCAAGAATACGCCCTCTATGACCGAGGACAACGACTAAAATATCTTCATTGGGCTGGTACGCGGATTAAAACTGGTAGTCCCTATTGGCAATTGTGGGAACACTATCGCTATCTCCATGAGGGCAAATTCGCCTTCATCCCCAAACTGACTCGCCGTTTATTTCCCTTTGTTGCTGCCCGCACTTAATATTAGGAGTATCCCAATGATTGATGGCATTTATATCCTAGCAAATGATGTTGTCTATGACCAATTAGTTGCGTTGCTCAACAGTATAGAAGCTAATGCTGGCAGGAAAATTCCTATTTGTATACTTCCATATAATCAGCGATTGGACAAAGTAAAGGTAGAGATTGCATCTAGAGATAATGTCACCTTATTTGAAAATTATGATTCCATAGCTTATTGGGATAACTTTGCTATCCAGATATGGAAAAATTATCCTAGAGCACAAAAAACTTGGCGAGAATGGGGCTTCCCGGAACTCTATGAGTTACCAATGCACCGCAAATTTTGTGCGGTGGATGGTCCCTTTGATAAATTTATTTATTTTGATGCAGATACTTTATTAATGGGACCCGTAGATAATGTATATGAAAAATTAGATACCTATGATTGGGTAGTCAATGATTTTCAGTATAAGTCTGATTTAAAATTTATTTTTGATGGTTCGCCAGAGCAGATGCAGGAAGTTTTTAACTCAGAGTACTTGCAATCTAAAGTATTTTGTGCTGGTTGGTTTGCCAGTAAGAAAAATATTTTTTCTACAGCTATAAGAGCCGACTTACTCAACAAATTAACATCAGGTGAGGCAGATGTTATGGCTTTTTTAGCGCCTGACCAATCTTTATTTAACTACATGGTGTTGAAAAGTGGAATTTCGTATTATAACTTTGCTTTTCATGACTGCGAACAAGCAACGGGTAACCATTGGAGTTCTCAATTTGATGTGGTAAATAACGTCCTTTACGACGAAGGGCGAAAGTTGACCTACTTACACTATATGAGTATATCTTCTTCAGCTTTTGTGCGGCTTTGTGGGGGTGAAGATGTTGATATTCCTTACCGCGATGTTTTCTTATATTATCGCTATTTAAAATCGCCTGAACAACGTCCTCAAACTTTTACGCGTCCAAGCCAACTAGTGCTTCTGCAAAAGTCCACTAGTAGTTTTATTCAGCAAAGAGTCAATAACGTTAAGTTAAAGTATCGTAACTTCAAGGATAGAATTAATGGGTACTAATAATATAGCAAAGCTGTGCCAGTTAAATCAGCTTATTTATTAACCTTTGCACAGTTGAGAATTGTCCACCTTCTTTGTTGAGCCAACCAGCAACATCAAAATCCTTTCTGGAAATGTCATGCATAGTTGCTCCATTTATCACATAATTTTTAACAAATACGGTAGATTTGAGTTGAGAATATTCTTTGGCAGTGAGACAGATTTTATGAGGAAAGTCTAATTCGTCGAATTCTTCTATAAGTTACTCATTGCACAAATCTTTATCACCTGCAAATTTAATAAAAAGATTATCCCAATTTATTCTTTTTGCCCGTCTATTCCATTTTTCTTGTGCTTGCGCCTCACTCGCTTCATGAAAAAAATGAATTTCTACATCGTCTCTTTGTTTTTGCAATATGTTATCGGTAATAAAAATCAAAATTACTCAATGTCGCAAGTCTTAAGCACAATGAACGATAGTAATAGCCGATAAATTTATCTAGTTTACGTACCAGCTTTTGGAAAATTGAATTTTGGCGGTATTCAATCGCTTCGTGCTGTTGAAAATATATCAGCGTTTTATCGGGATTTGCTTGTCCCTTTTTGATTTTCTGGCGTTCTACCCAATCCTTGAAATAAACAATATTGTCCATAGCATCCCATCGAACTGGTAATCCAGCCTTAGCAGCAGCTAATCCTATTGCATAACCCTCAGCACCATAAAAACCATTTAACTCACAGTAAAGTGCAATAGTTTCCCAGTGCTTGATAAATTCGATTTCACGCCCATCTTGCCTTGTAACTACAAATAACATTTCCATCACAAACTGGATATTAGTATCTTTTAAATCCAGGTCTAGCTTTTGTGCTAGCTTGCTCAGAATGGCCAAGTCTTTAGTTCTATTTGGCTTGTAGGCATCATTTACAGAATTAATATATGCTTGATTGTGTTTGACAATACTGGCACAACTTCTTGCTGTTATGCCAGGAAGCCATTTCATGTCTGGTTGTAACTTATCTAATATTCTAATATCTGCATCGACAAATATACAAGTATTAAACAGTGATATTGCTTTGCCAATTACAAATCTTTTATCGTGGTAACAACCAATGCTCTGTTGTTCATGTTTAAATGCTAAAACATTAGGATATTTTTTAAATTCTTGTGGCTGATCTGTTAGGACAATTAAGCATGTTCCCGGCGAATGTTTTTCAATATCTTGAGCTAATAGGAAAGCATGAGAGCGATATCTTTTACCCAAAGCTAAACTACAAAAACAAACGTCTGGTTTTTCTTGGTTCATAAGATTTCATTTTTGAAATAGAATTTGGCTGAAACTAACACCAAAAATACGTTTCGAGACGGCATAATTATATAGCTTGTTTCGATTTCAAGCAAATACTATATTCACATATATAATGTGAGTACTGACTACTGTAATAGTACTTATTTTTATCCGATTACTAAATCTTATGCAATCCCTAAAAGATATTAAGACGTGATTAATTGCATCTTTACAAAGGTAACCGTTCAGGGGGGATACCAAGTTAATAGGCTTTGAGCTACTATTAAGTCCTTGAATTGGAGGAAATAAGGCTAAATCATCTGACAATTTGCCTGTAACCATTATTCTCTCGTTACCCCCGTGAACGGTTACCTACAAAGCTTTGACAAATCCTGACAATAAAAGTATGAATGCTCACCGTCGCTGATGAGCATTTAGGTTGATTTTTATATTAGTGAAGTATCTTAAATATCAATACAGTTCAGTTAATAAGAACTTAACCATATTGTCCTAAATCTATGACATAGAATCTAAATCTAAAGATTGCATACCTTCGCGTTCTATAAAGGTCATCATACTTCCCAACTGCAACCAAACTAATAAACAAGTAAACAGACTAATTGGTAGACCGACTCCTAAAGCCAAAGAGGAGGGAAAGCCAAATATTTCTAAGCCTGAAGATAGAAATAGACAAGTACCGGCAGTTATGCCGAGAAATGGCACAAATAATTGTTTCAGTGAAGAACGAGGTTTAGTATTTTCCGTGCGTTCACTTGGCCATTTCTGCACAATTACTTTCAAAGTGCCAGATAATGCCAAACCAGATGTTAATGCTGTTAGAAAGCCAACAAGTAACAGAAAATAAGGCGGTTGCACAGGAAAATAGTACATGAAAACTCCTAATTTATATTAAATAATTTTTATTTTTTGTTTGCTGACTGGTTTCCAGCAAAAGACCCAAGGAATGTAGCTTTTGGGAGGATAGCAGCTGCGCCTTGCCTGGATAAGTCTGTTAAAATACCGATCGCTACATTTAGTAAACGATCCGGTTTTAAGTCATCTTTAACCAGGTTCCACAGGCGTTGGACATCTTCAGTGTGGAGGCGGTCATCTTCGGTAAGAGCAAGTACCAGTTGTCGCCGCAGAAACTTGCCTTCTTCGGACATTAAATATTGGAACCCCATCTGGGCTGTGGGCAATACATCAAAGTTGTTATCACTACGAGCGATCGCAATCAAATTTTCTAACCGCTGCCACTGGAATTTACCATCTTTGAATAACACATTCAATAATCGCCGCCGTAATTGGGGCGATTCCCCCGTCAGCAACCGCCGTGCTATATAGGGATAACCTACTTCAACAATTTTGAAATCTGGGTTGAGGCTCAGGGCAATACCTTCCTGAGTCACCAAGGAACGAATAATCAAAGCAAACTTCGCCGGCACTCGGAAAGGATATTCGTACATCAGTTCCGAGAATTCATCGGTAATAGTTTTGAAGTTAAAATCCTTGACATTTTTGCCAATAGCGTTTCCTAGCACCGCTTCTAATGCTGGCACAATTGGGCAAATATTCGTGTCTGGAGTCAGAAATCCTAATTTTACAAAATCTTCGGCTAAGTCGGTATAGTCTTTATTCACCAAATGCACTAGTGCATCTACCAGTGCTTCTTTGGAGCTTTCCTCCAACTGATCCATCATGCCGAAGTCAATGTAAGCCATACGTCCATCGGGTATGGCAAACAAATTGCCGGGATGAGGGTCAGCGTGGAAGAAACCATGTTCTAAAAGCTGTTGCAATCCTGAAGTAACACCAATTTGGATGATCGCCTCTGGGTCTAAACCTGCTTCGCGGATGCGTTTAGTATCTGTCAGCTTGAAGCCATCAATCCATTCCAGGGTTAAAACGTGGGTATTGCTATAACGCCAGTAAATTCCTGGAACTTTAACTTGCGGGTCGTTGCGGAAGTTGCTAGCAAAGTGTTCGGCATTACGGCCTTCATTAATATAGTCAATTTCTTCAAATAACTTCGTACCAAACTCGTCCACAATTAAAGTTAGGTCGTGACCAAGATTTAAAGGCAACCAAGGAGCTAGCCAACCTGCTGCCCAACGCATCAGATATAGGTCGCGTGTGATCACCGGGTGTAAGTTGGGGCGTTGCACCTTCACTGCGACTTCTTCGCCGCTGATCAGACGACCACGGTATACTTGACCCAAGCTAGCTGCTGCTACTGGGTTAGGTGACAGTTCGCTGAAACTTTCATGGATTGGACGGTCTAGCTCAGTTTCGATAATCTGATAAGCGATCGCATTATCGAAAGGTGGTAACTGATCTTGTAACTTGATCAGTTCTTCTAAGAAATCTTTGCGTATCAGGTCAGGCCTGGTAGAGAGGGCTTGACCAACTTTAATAAAAGTCGGGCCGAGCCTGGTCAGCAGTTCTCGCAACTGGATAGCTCGTTTACCTTTATTCTGCTCAACTTTATCTTGCCATTCGTCCCACTTGAGATTGAGTATAAATCCTGCAAAAGAGGAGATAATTCTCAGCAGTCGCCCCCAGGCAAGCCACGGACGGTAACTATAGTAGCGAACGATCGCATCTGGATTATAGAGTTTTAGCTGAGTAGGTTGATACTGACCCACTTTTTTGCCTCTTCCACTGAAAAATTTACAATGATGGTTTTCATGCTGACCCACAAGTTAGCTGCAAGTTCAGGGTTGCGGTAGTCTTATTATCTAAAACAACTAGAACTTTATCCTTTGGGGATATTGTTCGAGGCGATTTTAGCCTATATTACTGCCTATATTTGTTTATCTTTTTCTTAATTATACTTTATAAAACTACAACTACTTATCCAAGTTTCAGATGATTTTATCTTTTCTTAACCATTATTTATAAAAACATAAATATTTACCTATGTTGAATGTATACAAATTTAAATAAACTATGACAGTTAAGTAACTTTATTTACTAACAGTTATATGGAGCAGTAGTACTATTACTGTCTTGGATTTCATCATTTTAAAATTCAGATTGTCTTAGCCACCCATTTAGCTTTGCTTGAATACTCCTGCATTCATGGTCTTCTAAAACATTCGTCCATAATGAAGTTGATAAAATAGCACCACAGGTGACTGCTGTAACTGTAATTACAGCCCATTCAGAAGTTATTCCTAACAGAAACAGACTTTTCTTGACTAACCAGGACAAGCCCAAGCAGTATACTACTGCAATTTGACATGTTATATCCTCTGCGTATATTAGTTTCAACGAAGCCAAAGGCGCATAGAACTTACGTTAAGTCAGGTGATCTATTTCATACCAATTTTGTATGAATATGTGCCAAACTATATGACGAACGAACCGCATTCGCGCAGCGTCTCGTAGAGAAGAACGCATTCGCATAGCGTCTCGTAGACAAGGACACAAAGAAATAAATAAACAAATAAACAAATAAGAAGCCAACAAAATTTTGCGTAGCCTCACAAATAAATGGTATCAGGACTTACGCACAGGTAACGGAAAATCGAACCACAGAGGACGCAGAGAAGCCAGTGCGTTGCGAGGTTACCCCCGTTGTAGCAACTGGCGCGACACGGAGTAATAAGAGTTTGAGAGGTTTTTTGCGTAAGTCCTATATCTGTTCGGTTTTTTGCAGGACAAAATGTATAATTAGGTGGATGAATCAACCAGCGACTCATAACATAATTATCATTTAGGACTGCTATAAATTTGATAATTGGTAGTGGTTTTGCCACAATTACCAATTATCAATAAGCTACTTTTAATTATCATGTAGTGCTATTTAGATTTAGCCTCCAAGTTTTCTAAACGGCTTCTTAATTCCTGGTTTTGTTGTTTGAGTTGGTCGAAATCTTCACGCAATTGACGCAGGGTTTTTTCTGAACCAATATTCTTTTGCACCTTAGAAATTTCTTCTTCAGCATAACGAAGTACACGCCCATCGACTGCTTGTTCAGCTAGCGATCGCAAAATCCTGACTGCTTTGGGTGTTTCCATTTGTCCTAATGCTGCTGCTACCGCCACTTGCGTTAAAAAGAAGGTTTCTTTGGCTAGTTCTGTTAATTTTTCTAAAATTCGTTCCAAATTAACCGGATTCTGACCTACAGAAATCTTTCCTAAAGCGCGAATTGTGGCTAAACGTAGAGGTTGTGGTACACCAAGTTTGGTGTATTCAATTAGCACATTTAAGGCTGTTTCCGAAGTTTTGAATTCAGCTAAACCAGCAACTGCACCACTCCGCACGACTTCATTCCAACCTGCTTTCTCTTCTAAAACGCCTTTCAGCAGCTTTAATACCTTGTCTTCCTTGGGTTTTTCTTCCAAATTTGCAGATGCGATCGCCCCGATCACACGAGAGGCTGTTGCTTCCACGTAGTAGCTGGGATCGCCTTTTTGCAACAAGCTTCTCACAACTTTATAGCTTTCAGCAGTTTTGATTTGAGCAAGTGCTTCCACTACAGATCGTCGCACGTAAGCATTTTTATCTTTTAATCCAAGAACTAAGCCATCAAAGGCTTGGTCTAAATTAATTTGGGCTAGTTGTTTAGCCACTTCCACACGCACACCCCACAAGGGGTCATTTTTTAGCGCCGCAGATAGTGCTTTTGTCGCTTCTAACCCGCCTTTTTTCGCCAAAGCTTCTGCTGCATAGATGCGCGAAATCGGGTTGGGGTCAGATTCTAACTGGGCTTTTAACTCTGGTATTGGATACTCCAAAGCTACTGTTTTCAGGTAATTATTCCCAACATCAAAGCTGATAAATTGGGGCTTATTTTCCAGGGGAAAGTAGAAGCTTTGTTCACGTTCATTTACTCGTACTACAAAAGTTTTGAGTTGGGAATTATTTTTAACTCCTAACTCCTGTACAGACGCGATTAATCGCGTCTGTACTCCTAACTCTTCACTCCTCACTTCTTGTAGCGGATAGCCAAAACCAATAGGGATTTTTAAATCAAACAAATCCTTACTGCCATTTTTACCTTCAGCAGCTTGGGTTTGAGTTACTGTAATTTTTGCTAAACTAGCATCTCCATCCCAAGAGTAAGCTACTTTAAAATCGGGATGACCACCACGATAAACGTATTGGTCAAAGAGGAACAAAAGATTTCGTCCAGTAGCTTTTTCAATCGCCCTGAGTAAGTCTACTGTTTCTACAGTTTTATGGGCATTATCTTCGACAAATGTTTGGATAGCCTGCCAAAACAATTCATCTCCCAATTGAAACCGAATCATGTGATAAACACAAGACCCTTTTTCGTAGATGTGGCGATCATAAAGTTCAATAGCTTCCCGGTAAACATGTGTTACCATTGGCCGGCGGTAGCGGCTGCTATCTTCACTAATGTAACGACGAGCTTCCAATAAACGATAGTAAGCTGCTTCTTCTAGACTATATTCCTGTTCTGTCCATATCACCTCAGAGTAGGAAGCCATTCCTTCCTTAATCCAAGCATGAGACCAATGTTTAATCACTACCAAATCACCAAACCACTGGTGCGCGAGTTCGTGGACGACTAAACTTTCGGTATTACGGTTATCTAAGGCGGCGCGTTCATCCAGCAAGCATCTATCTGTTAACAGGGTTGTGGAGGTGTTTTCCATTCCGCCAAAGATGAAGTCATCGACGCAAACCTGGGCATATTTCGGGAAAGCATAGGGATAGCCATACTTTTGGCTCAAAAATTCGATCATACGGGGAGTTTTGCCCATACTGCGTTTAGCATCTTCCTCCCGTCCCTTTTCTACGTAGTAGGTGACTGGTTTACCCTTCCACTCATCCCGAATTTCCGCAAAATCACCTACTGCCAAAGTCATCAAGTAAGTAGGATGAACTTGTTGCTGTGACCAATGGTAGATTTTGTAATCACCATCTTCTGTAGTGTCAATCAGTTCGCCGTTGGAAATCGCAACCAGAGGGTTGGGAACACGGACGCGAATTTCTGAAGTAGACAATTGTCCTGGATAGTCAAAGCAGGGGAACCAAAAGCGAGAGTCTTCGTCTTCTCCCTGAGTCCAAACTTGAGTAGGCTTGTTTGGGTAGTGCTTGTCTGGTTGAATAAAATAAATACCGCGTTGCGGTTTTACCACCGAGTAGGCGATCGCAATCAGCAAGCGTTTACCAATCTGGGTCGCCTCAGAAAGTTGGATGGAAAGCTGTACCCCATCGTAGTCAAAATTTTGTGCCACCTCGTCCACCTGCACAGACTCGATATTCAGGTTGACAGCATCCAAAGTCAAACGCTCAATGC
Organism: Nostoc sp.; assembly: GCF_036917395.1. Classification (GTDB taxonomy): domain Bacteria; phylum Cyanobacteriota; class Cyanobacteriia; order Cyanobacteriales; family Nostocaceae; genus Nostoc. The sequence goes on along the minus strand of NZ_JBALDI010000074.1, from coordinate 14,839 downwards.
CATTACGGATTGGTAAGAGGTGAATGCTACAATTGCCCTGATAGCTTTGCTTGGGGATATCTAAGCTGAGATCAAGAAAAATATGCTCTACTTGTCCGGGGCGATCGGGGTTGTAGTGTGGTCTTGCTCCCGGTAACTCAAAAGGTTTGTGTGCGTTATTATCTGTATCAAAATAAGACTTCGACATTGATCCTTACTGACCTTGTAATCCTGAAAAGTCTGGCTTGGCTGGATGTAGTTAAGCAAAAAGCGGTGTCTGTATTTCCCAAATCAATTGAGGACTCCCCTTTGCGATTGGGGAATTGAAATTAATCTCACCCGAATTTCCGAACGTCGGCTGCCGATCCTTGGACTTTTTTCCATATCTCTCCCGCATCTACTTTTCCTGATGTTTTGCACTTTTTTGTCATCGAGTCAAGAGTCTCTTACACCTCGATAAATTCTCATTAAGTACAAATACTCCTAATTATTCTTATAACTTAGGATAGCTTGCCTCTGTTGAACAGGCTATTTTGTTTGAAATGAACAGCATATCATTTGCGGATTCGCTCCTCATTCCATTGAAATATTTTTGAGAGTAATTTTAGACCGCTAACTTATAGGACTACTAATTTTATCAGTAAATACCGATCAATGAGCGGAAATTATTAATAAATCCGAAAACTCTACAATGACACTTGTATAAATCTCGGTGACAATCTGAGCAAAAGAGGATAACAAAATGCCCGAAAGTAAATCAAAGCTTTTAATTCCTGCTATTGGCGCTGCTGTAGTTGTAGCAGGAAGTATAGCGGCTTATACGTATTTTAAAGGTTCATCAGGAGGTAGCTCAGACGCTCTAGGCAGTGCTAAAGTAGTACCTTCAACAGCGTTGATGGCAACTTATATTACTACTGACTCTCAAGGTTGGGCAAAGTTACAGCAGTTTGGCACTCCAGAAGCACAAAAGTTAGTGGCAAAAAGTCTGCAAGATTTCAATAAGCAAATATTCAGTGGCAGTAACGTTTCTTATGAAAAAGACATAAAGCCTTGGGCTGGTAGTGTAATGATTGCTGTACTGCCACCAAATCCTGTGAAATCGGCACAGTTAAACGTGCCCTCTGGGGCACCTAATGTACCAACAAATTTACAGCAGGAACCAAATATCCTGATGGTGGTGGGAATCAAGGATAAACTCAGTGCCTTGAATTTTGCTAATAAATTGAAGTCAGAAAAAGGGGTAAAATTCCAGGAATCTGACTACCAAGGTCAAAAAATTATCGAAACTAGAGAAAATGGCAAGCCAATATATAGCGTAGTTTTAAATAATAGTCACTTGGTATTAGCCCCCCAAAAGCAAGCTGTAGAAAAAGCAATTGACACCTTTAAGGGACAGTCTTCTTTTGCCAGTAAAGAAGGTGCCAGCACCATTCTCAACAAAGGAGTGGATGTCAAAAACAGCCTCGCCCAAATTTATGTACCAGACTATGCAGGGATGGTACAGCAATTAGCAGCCGCAAGTCCGCAGGCAAAGCAGTTACCTCCACAAGCCTTGGCGCAATTGAAGCAGATAAAATCTGTGGTGGCGGGTGTTGGTGTTGATGATGCGGGAGTGCGGGTAAAAGCGATCGCCAATTTAGATCCGCAACTAAATAAATTTCAGTATCAATCAAGTCCGGGAAATATAGTGGGGCAATTTCCCACTGATACCTTTGCTCTGGTTAGCGGAAACGGCATCAGTCGTGGCTGGGAAGCGCTAGTAGAACAGTCAAAAGATTATCCAGAAATGAAGCAAGCTTTGGAACAAGTGCGAGGACAACTGAAATTTGTCAATATAGACCTGGATAAGGATATTTTTGGCTGGATGAATGGGGAATTCGCCTTTGGTGCGATTCCATCTAATCAAGGGGTGTTAGCAACTGTTGGTTTTGGAGGTGCTTTAGTATTTGACACTAGCGATCGCAAAACTGCCGAAGCCACCTTGACAAAATTGGATACTCTCGCCAAAACCCAACAAATCAACGTCGCCAACAGAAATATCGGTGGTAAAGACGTAACTGAATGGCAAATTCCCCGACAGGGAGCTTTATTGGCGCATGGTTGGCTGGATCAAGATACTGTATTTGTAGCTCTTGGTGGCCCAATTGCTGACGCAGTTGCCGATCGCAAAAATCTATCTCTCGACAATGGCGATGTCTTCAAAGCCGTTACTGGTTCTTTGCAAAAACCCAACGGTGGTTATTTATACTTGGATATGGATAAAACTAAAACTGTGCCCCTGATCAATAGTTTTGTATCGTCTAACGCCGATACCATCACCATCCTGAATTCGATTCGTGGTGTTGGTTTTACCGCTATTAGTCCTGATAAATCTACTAGTGAATTAGAAATGTTGTTAGCTCTCAAGCCTACTGCAAAGTAGGGCATTGGGCATGGGGCATGGGGTATGGGGATTGAATATTTCTCCCTCACTTCCTCATTTCCCACCTTACGGGAAGTTAAAGCTACATCTCCCCCAGTCTTTTTCTTCTCTACGAGACGCTACGCGAACAATTTTGAATTTTGAATTTTGAATTTTGAATTGATTTCTCCCTCATCCCTCCAATCCCCACTTACAAAACTTGATTATTCCGAGTTTCCAAGGTTTGGTTGAGTCTATCCAACGCGCCAGTCAATCTTTCTTGGGCTACAAGGTTAGGATCTGGCAAGGGTTCATCGGCGACTTCTTCTTTTCTCTTGAATTTTCGTAAGGCTCGAATTGCTACAAATAAAACTAAGGCAATAATTACAAAGTCAACTATTGCGCCAAGAAAGTGACCAATCTTGATTCCCGGGCCAATGGCGATAGTTCTCCAGTCTTTGCCAGCAAAACTAACCAAGGGATTAATCAATGGCATGATCACATCTTCAACAAAGGAAGTGACAATCTTACCAAAAGCACCACCAATGATGACGGCGATCGCCAAGTCAACTACATTGCCTTTAAGGGCAAAATTTTGAAAATCTTTTAAAAAGCCACTTGTTCTTCTTGCTCTGGCCATATTTGACTCCAATAAGCTTAACTTACTGTTATAAATGGCACTCAGCTTTTTGCTATCCCTGTTGAGACAAATGTTGCTAAGTATCAAAATTTTACCAGTCTTGAATAAAATTCCAAAATGTAAATCGGCATAATTCTCATTTTCTCAGAACTTTGCTGCTCTCCAAATGTCAACCTTCTATAATATTTGTTGCTTGGGGCAAGCCAAAGGAGGCAGACTGCTGTTATACAATTCAATTCATTTCTAAACTGCCGTTCAGCAAGTATGTCATAAGTAAAAAAGCTGTTGAACGCAAATTAATTTATGACCGCTGCTGTAAATACTACTCCTGGCTTCGCTTCCCGTTTGGTAAATGGGGTACTGGCAATCAAGCCTTTAGCTAACTTAGCCAAGCATCAAGCTAGACAAATGATGATTAAACGTGCCGAAAGAATTGGCGTGCCTTGGACGCAAGAAGTCGAGACACTACAGGCGCGTGATTGGAAGGCTGATCTAGCTCAAGTAGAAAATCTTCAGCTTTCTTACCCAGAATACTACTTGCGGCCATTCCATGCCTACGAAGGTGGAGACCTCAGTTGGAAAGCCGCTTGGGAGCTAGAAGTTGCTGCTCGTACTGTCCATGCTGGAATTTGGCAGGATGCTGGAGCCGAAGGAGATGCTAAACTGCGCCGAAGTTACCACGATATCCTCAAAGCTCAAATCCCCAATCAACCTCAAGACATCCTAGACTTGGCGTGTGCTGTAGGTTTGAGTACCTTTGCCATCCAAGAAATTTATCCTCATGCCAAAATCACAGGCTTGGACTTATCTCCCTACTTCTTAGCTGTTGCCAATTACCGCGCTGGGCAACGTCAAGCTAAAATTAATTGGCTTCATGCCCAAGCTGAATCTACTGGGCTACCAGATGCCTCATTTGATTTAGTCTCAATTTTCTTGATGTGCCACGAATTACCCCAGTCAGTAACCCGACAAATTTTTGCTGAAATGCGGCGTGTGCTGCGTCCAGGTGGCTACTTGGCAATCATGGACATAAATCCCAAATCTGAAGTTTACAAGAAAATGCCACCCTACATTTTGACGTTGCTCAAAAGTACTGAACCGTATTTAGATGAATATTTTGCTTTGGACATTGAGCAAACTATTGTTGAGGCGGGTTTCCAAACTCCTACTATCACCAACAATACCCACCGTCACCGTACAGCGATCGCTCAGGTGAGTGGTTGATTTTTCTCTACTGCTGTGGGCAGCGATACCACCGTTGCTGCTGCTAGGCTACTACTATTGTCGGGTGCCATTTGCCCCACCTCTGTCAAGGTTGCTGATGTTCTTTATCATCGGGGCAATATCTGGTATCTTAGCCCTTAGCCTCGAATGGATTTTTGAAATTGTAGCCAACAAGGTTGGGGACTGGCATCAGATTAAGCGATGTCTCTTGACAAGCCGCTGCGCGTCTACGCTTTTTGGTATAGCCTTGCGGCAGCTCGTGGAAGTAGGCCCAATTGAAGAAGGCTGTAAGTTGGTAGCGGTTGTTGTCCCAACCTGCTATCTGCAACGCAGGTATCGATTACTTCACTCTACCGTTTTCCTCTTCACTGTAGCGGTTGCCCTTGGATTCACTGCCGAAGAGAATTGGATTTACCTTTTCCACGATACCGCATCAATTCTTGACCGGACTATAGGTACACCAGTCCACGCCATGTTCTCTGCGCCTTGGGGATATGCCTTAGGAATCTATATTTCCTCCCATACTCGGTTAAATCGAGACAAGAAGTTCATTTTTAGGGCTTGGCTAAATTCTGTAATCTGTCATGCCCTAGTTAATATCCTATCTAGTGCTTGGCGTTACTCACTACCCCTGCGTTTTCTTAGCTATGGTTTATTTCCATTTCTATTGTGGATGTTTTGGCGACTGGAACAATTGCTGCGAAAAGTGCAAGGTAAACCTGTAATTATCCTGATTTGGGACCGTACACCCCAGCGCCGTTACTGGCAGAGGAGTTTAGTGCTGTTTGCCCTCATGCTAGGTGGAAATGCTATTTTTGGGCTGTTTCTCTTAGCCAGGATTTTAAGTCCCTTAAGTCCGTCAAAGCTTTTTGATGCCGATATTTTGTGGTTTATATTTAGTCGCTTTTTACTAAATCTCTTTTTTGGAGTTTTAGCCTGGGGCATTTATCGCTATTTGCGACATTCCGCCCGGCGGCGGTATTTTTAAAATATGATTTAGAAAAATGCTAGGGGGTTTTTATGCAAACAACTCCAGTGCGTTGGACGACTGCTGACCTAGAGCTATTCGCTAGCGATTCTCGTTCCGAGACACTTCGTGAACGCAGAAATCGCTATCCTTATGTCCTATGCCTGGATTTTCAATTAGCTAAACCCGTGCTAATACTGGCTGATTCACGGCTGCGCTGACTGAATCTGATTCTGACTCAGTACAGTAGATTTCGCAGGAGTTATTGGAACTTTCAATCAGTTTCACTTTGTAAAGTTTAGCTCCCAATTCCTGAATAGGCGATCGCAGTAAATTACTAATGTAAAAAGCGATATTTTCAGCAGTGGGCACAACTTCGGCAAAGTAAGGAATGTCTTTGTTTAAAAATGTGTGATCGAATGGCTCGACCACATAATCTTCTATTACTTGGTTCAATGCCCCTAAATCGACAATCATACCGGTGCGTGGGTCAATTTTCCCTTTGACAGTAACTTCTAGATGATAGTTGTGTCCGTGACCGTGGGGACGGGCGCACTTACCATAAATCTCAGTGTTTTCTTCGTTACTGAGGTTAGGGTGAGCTAGCCGATGGGCGGCGCTAAAGTGAGTACTGATGGTGAGGTAGGCTTCCATTGCGTTTCCCATATAATCTGCCCAAAGTTCAGGATGTTCAAACAACTGCACACGAACTAAAGGTAAGTGGGGTGCTAGTCGCTGCCAAATAATCCGTGCAATATTCTCAGTGGTGGGCAGAGTTTGTTGAAATTCTGCCCACACATCGTTGAGATAAGAGAAGTCCAATTGACTGGTAACTTCCCCTGTGATTACGTGTTTCACATCGGACAAGTTCAGCACCATGCCATATTCATTCAATTCCCCGGCTAGGGAAATGAATAAAACATAGTTATGTCCGTGTCCCGGAAATCTAGAGCAAGCACCAAATTTCTCAATATTCTCGGCTTCACTCAGTTCTGGCAACCAATAACGATGACTTGCCGAAAACTGAGCGCGGCGATTAACAATACATTGCATGAGTATATTTGGAAATAAAACTTCAAAATTCTTAATTTTTTACCACTTCCAGCATAAACTAATTTCTTTGTCATTTACCATTTCTAAATAACTATACTTTTGCAGTTTTTCCACTTCTGCGATAAGTAATAATACTTATAATCTGACTTTTCACGGGATGTGGAAAAGGTCATTTTGAGGGTTTCCCAAGCCTTGATTTTTGCGTTAACTATTTTCATTAACTCAGAGCTATTGAGAATTAGACTGTGGAAAAAGCCACGCTTTTTCAGAGCTTGAGGACTTACCGTGAAAAGTCAGTTTGATTTATGGGTTGTAAAGTCAATTTGGATAGGGAATTTTCGAGATGTGTGTACACCGTAGCCTTATAGGAGAGAGAAATAGAAGTGAGGTTTTTCAGATCCCGTGAAAAGTCAGATGATCTGAGTTGCGGAACCAACAGGACTTCAAAAAAATAAAACATAGAGTAAACTCCCTCTAATAATGATTATTTTCTCATACGGATGGGGTGAGGAATAGGCAGCCGACGGCTGCCTATTCCTCACCCCATTTTTGATAATGATTATCATGAGATAAAACTATTTCACCGCAAGTTTATAATTTCAGTTGCACTCAAAGCACGATTATAGATGCGGACTTCATCAACTAGTCCATTGAAACAGTCACCCAATGGTGTCCCTTCAGCATAGTTCTCCGCTGCACCAATAGTTACTGGATTGTTATCTACTAATAGATTGCCAGTAACTGGGTTGGCACCAATTTGAACACCATCAACATAAAGACGGAGCATACTGCCATCGTATGTCCCTACCAGATGTACCCAACGATCAGCAGTTGGTAAACCTTTGTAAACATCACCTTCACCATTAGTGGTGCCTAATTCCCATTTATAGGTAGTTACTCGATTTCGCGTACCAAACCCCAAAAAGAATTGATCGGGATGGACAAGGGTGCCAATCTGTCTATTTACAACAGCCTGAAAACCCACTGGTTTACCATTTGGACGTGCCCAGGCTGAGACAGTGATTTGATTACTCATAGAGTTAAGACTAGCTGAAGCAGGTATACTGGCATGGGAACTATTCTTTCCACTCACTTGAAGAGCTTGGTCATATAGCCCAACCGTTCTGCTAGAATTAATCAACGATCCCTTATTATTATTGCCAGAGCTGTCTAAAACAGTTTTACCTGTTGCCTCATCAAATTTCCAATAGCCGATTAATCCAATTGAGCTACCATTATTGGAGTTGAATTTCTGACTGTAAATATTTTGAGCATTAACTCGAGATCCTGTCCCAGCAGTAAAGCCAACAAAGGCTTGGGAACCAAGAACAGAAGTTAAATCAATCTGGTTGGAAAGTGCTATTGTGGCAGTTGGAAGTTTAGTCGAATTTTGGGAAAGGAAAACATCCAGTTTGTCGGTATTGCCATTGTACTCAATCCAAGCATTAATTGGCTTACCGGAGTTCAGATCAATTGGTGTACCTAAGTTGGAATCAGTGACAGTACTGGTGGTTGCAAGCCCAGCAGTCACATCACCATCTCGCAGCACAGCAATGTTATTGTTGTTAGGATCTGTTGCATTCTTAGAAGTGTCAAACTTGATTGCCAGACTCTTAGTAATAGGAGTGACAGTCCCGCCATAGCCTAAATTGCCACTACTACTACCCTTAGCACTGACCTTTGCCGGACTATTTTGCAGCACAAAGGTAAATCCATCTCCTCCAAGAGTTCCACCTGTCAATTGAGATTGGAACTGGGTTTGAAAGGAGGTGTTAGTATTGAATGCAATCGGAGTGGTGTATAAAACAAACATTTACTTTGAGGACTATCGAATAGACTTGTACGAAAATTATCATCACACAAAAGAGGAAGAAATCCCTTGAAACCATCTAAATTCCGCAGGTAGGGGATTAGGGGTATGATTTTTTAAAGTATCACATCAAAAGCACATTCAATTAGAGTAAGTAGGTCGGTCTAAATAATTATCATTGGGATACTGAATTTTGGGTAAGGCTGGGATTTCTGCAAGGAGCGATCGCAAAAATCAAAATAACTAATACTCCATGCCCAATGCCGAATGCCCCATATTCATTAACTTACAGACGCTTGCGCTTCACAGTGTAATCCCGTAGCTATGCGGAATAGTTCTTGACCTGTGTGTAAATAACGCTCATCATAGTTCAAAGGAAAGTAACCCAACTCATCGAGTCCATCTGCTACTTGATCGAGGCTGTAGTAGAGGTGAGCCGCTGTTCTTGCTAGACTAGGCGGATTCGGCAGGGAGCGAAAAGTAATTTGTGCCTGCTTCAAGTCATCTCGACAGGTTTTTAAATATTCCTGAAATTCATCTAACAACTCATCATCAAAGGGATCAGCGGCTAATTGATCCATTTGTTCTTCTAACGAATAAAGAATGTTACAAAGCAAGCGATTTACTGGTTGGTAAACTTGGCGCAGCCATTCTTCTACTTGCTCGTCAACATCGCGTCCTGTTTTTCGTCTTGTCTGGTAATGCTGTTGGGCTGATGCTGTACGCTGTAGGCGATCGCTATTTAATTTTTGGGACTCATTTTGCAGTTCTTGGTCATAATTGCGGCGATTTTGGTTGTCGCCTAAGACCTCATAAGCTGCATTGATGCGGATAATCTGTTCGCGATCGGCTGTTTCCTGATTACTGTCAGGATGAAACAACTTAACCAAGCGGCGATAAGCTTGCTTAATCTCCGCAAGGCTTGCACTTGGACTAACTTTGAGAGTTTCGTAATGGTTAGAAACGTGCTTAGAATTGACCATTAATTCAATTTATCGTTAACTGACGCTAGCGGCTAATCTTGCCTCCAGGTCTTGGAACAACGGTGTACTCAAATACCTCTCACCAAAACTGGGCTGAATCATCACAATTAAAAGTCCCTTATTTTCTTGACGTTGGGCAACGCGAATTGCTGCACATAAAGCTGCTCCACTGGAAATACCAGATAGTAGCCCTTCTTCTTTTGCCAAACGCCGACTATAAGCGATCGCTTCTTCATCGGTGACTGTAATCACTTCATCAATCAATTTTATCTTTAGCACTTGGGGAATAAACCCAGCGCCAATTCCTTGGATTTTGTGTGGCCCTGGCCGTCCCCCAGATAAAACTGGGCTATTGGCTGGTTCAACTGCGATCGCCTTAGAACTCGGCTTGCGTGCTTTAATCACTTCTGCTACACCACTGATCGTACCACCTGTGCCGACCCCTGCCACGATCATATCTACTTGTCCATCGGTATCTTCCCAGATTTCAAGCGCTGTGGTTTCCCGATGCACTTTTGTATTGGCTGGATTGCGGAATTGCTGCAACATATAGGTATTTGGTGTAGTATTAACCATTTGCTGCGCTCGCCCAATTGCCCCACTCATGCCTTCCATTCCTGGCGTTAGTTCCAGTTCTGCTCCATAGGCCCGCAACATTGCCCGACGCTCCCCACTCATCGTCTCTGGCATTGTCAAAATTAATCGATAACCCTTGGCTGCTGCTGCCATTGCTAGGGCAATTCCTGTGTTTCCAGAGGTAGGTTCTACCAATATTGTCTTCCCAGGAGTAATCAGCCCCTCTTCCTCGGCGGCGTTAATCATACTCACCCCAATCCGGTCTTTGACTGATGCCGATGGGTTCATACTTTCCAGTTTCACTACAATTTCAGCAACACATCCTTCTGTTTGGGGAATGCGGTTCAACTGCACTAGGGGTGTACGACCAACCAGTTCTGTAATGTTACGAGCTATTCGCATATATTTAGTCCTTAGTTATTAGTTATTACTTATTAAGTTAAGTGGGTATGAATAATTAAAGGTTTCCGTGTAGCTTGCTTCCCGGTAGGGGTACGCCAACGGCATGGCAACTTTTAGAGAGGCTGCGCCAACGCTTAGAGCGAGTCTTCTCACATTGGGAGAAGGGTAAGCGGCTCCAGCCCTATTTTCTAGGGAGAGAGCCGCTTCCAGTGAGCTAATTTAATTATATTTACATTGCGTAACATAGGTTGATTTATTCTTGCCTACTTACTTATTAGTCAAGAGTCAAGAGTCATTTGCTGATGACTAATGACTCTTGACTAAATGTAGTACATGATATCCAACTGCCGCCGGGAATCTCGTTTTTCACAAAGATCCTGGAGCGTATATTTTTGCAACACTGAATTTGCCGCGCGACTTGCTTCTTGCCAAATTTCTTCTATAACCGAACTATCTAGCGTTTTGAGATTAACGTTTTCTTCACAAGTCCGCACCTCTAACCCTTCTAAACATTCCAAAATCTCAAAAAGAATGATTTTCCGGGGTTCTCGCGTTAACAGATAGCCACCTTTTGATCCACGCTGACTCTTGACTATACCCCCACGCCTCAAGGTTGCTAGTAGCTGTTCCAGATAGCGATCGGGTATGTTTTGTTGTGCTGCAATGTGTCGAATTTGCAGCGGTTCGCCGCTTTCGTAATGAGCGGCCATCTCTAATAAGGCTAGAATTGCGTATTCCGATTTACACGATAGTTCCACAAGCAGCAATAGGTTAGGGTTAGGAGTCATTCAATTTGGATTTTAGATTGAAGGAAAAATCTAAAATCTAAAATTCAAAATCTAAAATTGGCAGAGTTAGGATATTAGGCAACATGTAACTGCCAACCTTTATTAGAAAAGTTCGCTCAAAAAAAGTTACTCACGCCGTAAGTTAGAACTATTCAATTCTTAATTCACAGCTCTTAACTTTTTTAGTATACTCCGGTTACCTACTGGGGTTTATTGCTGCTACCGACAACAAAAAGCCCCGCCTGATGGCGGGGATCAATAAAGTTCAAAATTCTTAGTGGATAGTCAGCACTCTAGAAGGTGAAAGTTGTTCTAAGTGTACCGATAAACGCATCATCGTTATCGCTGTTTTGACCAGGAGAGGTCAACCAGATTACACCAGGGGTAACTGAGACATTATCCGACACGCGATACTTGTAGAAGCCTTCAAAGTGATAGGGTTTGTCATTACCAACAAAACCTGGTCGGTTAAAGGAATAGGGTTCGACACCAGCAAAAAGACCTAAAACGTTACCTTTTTTACCGAAATCAGGTAAGGCTACCCCAACACCATAGCTCCAAGCGTCAAAATCATCATTTGCACCAAAGCCGGTGATATCGTGGTAAGAGACGAAGCCACTAATTGACAGTTTGTCGCTGGGCCTAAAGGCAGCCTCCACACCGTAAGAATTACTTGAAGATCCATTTGTGGCACTTAGAAGGTTAGCTTGTCCAGTACCTACTTGAACATCTCCAAAAGTTCCATCTGATGTGGAACCTGAGTTGAACAACAAACCACCTGCGGCATTATATCCGTGAACATAGGTAGCAGCTAAAGCCAAGCGATCGCCAACACTAAAGTTCAACTGTCCTAAAGCAGCATAGTCACCCTCGGCCAGACCTGAACCAAGAACAGGAGTATTAGCTTCTGATGCCAAGTAACCCGCAGTGATTGAGCTATTTCCCAGGATACCGCCACCTTTCCCAAGGGGTAGATTGAGCGCTATACCTGCACCACCACCAATACGATAGATAGGACTTTCAGAAGCAAAGGTAGACAAAGCACCATTACCGCCGTCAGTAGTATCAAAAAAGTAAGGGTTATTGACAGCGGCATAATGGCTATGCCGTCCGCCACTAGCTGCAAGGTAAACTTGGGCTGGACCTATGGGAGCTTCATAGGTTAAGCGGTCTATTTTGACACTATTGTTCCCAGTGCTACTGACTTCAAACGTTTGTGTGCCTTCAGCAGTGTTGATCGGATTACCAGCGTTATCCCTTAGTGAAAAAGCTTGTGCATTACCAGCAGCGAGACGAGTATGTAAAACGTCTCTACCTGTGAAGCTGGTTTGCAAGTCTAAACGTACCCGATCTTGGAAGACAGTATTGTTGTTGTCACCAGTGTTACCTCCAAACGCATCACTAACGGCAAAAACGGCTTCACCGACTAATTTTGTGGTAGTGGAGAACTGATTAGCTTCTAATTCAGCAGTTCGCGCTTCTAGGGAATCGACACGACCGCGTAGGGTTGCCAATTCTGCAGAAAATTCTTCTTGCAACCGTTGCAAAGTCGCTAAATCTTGTTTGGTCACCAAGTCAGCTGTTGCTGTGGCAATCAATTCGTTAACCCGATCCAAACAGGCATTCAAACCAGCGGCAAATTCATAACGGGTTAAAGCACGGTTACCGCGATAAGTAGAATTTGGGTAACCTGCAATACAACCATAGCGCTCAACCAAGGACTGCAATGCTTGGAATGCCCAATCAGTGGGTTGTACGTCGGAAAATTGAGAAACCGATGTTACTTGAGACTGAGCGCTATTTTGGTTGCCTTCATTGCTGTAGCGATTAACTTGATCTATGGTTGTTTGAGCCAATATTTCTGGCTGTTGGGCAACTTCCGTTACACCCGGTTGTTTGGCTGGTGATACTTCAGTGGTTGTGGTTGGAGCCGCAATTGCTGTTGTCGAAACTAACAATGTTGCTCCCAAAACTGCTGGGCTAACCACTAAGGATTTCCACAAGAGATTAGACATCTTTTCTTTACTCCTCACACCTTGTTTAGATAATTGTATTCGTTGCACTTAAAATCTCAAAAATGTGACATATCATTGAAACCTGTGCATGAGGCATAGTTGCCACTACTACAATTTTAGTTTTTGCAAAGCTAATAAACGATTAACTTAGGGTTAAAAACTTATGTGATTAACTTATGCAAAAACATATGTTTATATCATAACATTATAAAACATCTGATCTAGATGGCAAGATTGGAGTGATCGGCTTAATAACTGTCACACATACTTATCTAAATATCTAGGCAGGGAGTAGGGTTTAGGGCATTTGCTCCCTACTTGGCTAAATTGCTCAAAGCTTCAGACACTTAGCAGCTTGTCAGCAAAAATCATTTCTTGTACTTAGTCCTAGTAGAAATAGAACACCAGTTAAAACACACTGGCTCGGCTATACAAACCAAGTTTGCTTGTCTAGTATTCTATGATCACAAACACCAGCTTAGGAATCAAGGGTTTTGAAACCCGCGCCCTCGAAAGCAAAACCCATAGTTATACTTTTAAAGCTTGCTAAACGCTGAATCTCGCGTCGCCGTGACTTCCAGTTTCCTAGTGCAAGATATTAGAAAAATCACTTAGTTGATTTGGGAAATCGTCCGCGCTACATCAAAGTCTGTCTGCGTCAGTCCGCCTGCATCATGTGTTGTCAGGGTAATCTTCACTTTGTTGTAGGAAATTTCTATATCTGGATGATGTCCTGCTGACTCAGCCGGCTCCACCAGCTTATTGACAAACTCAATTGCTTGGATAAAATCCTTGAATCTGCGAGTAGTCTGCAATTTGGAGTCTTCAACAGTCCAACCTGACAAAACCTTTGCATTTTCTTGAATTTCCGCCTCAGTGAGTAGTTGTGGCATATCAAAAAATTCTTATATATATCTATTACATCTTGCATTTTATGAAGACAAACCCTTTTTATTCTCCACACAGAAAGTATGGGAGGATAAACTAGGGCATAATGCGTGTATGTATATTTAAATCAAACTTAGTAGATAGACACTATTACTCACATCTGGTCAGCTGCCAAGGTTTGAGCCAAAATATTTTTCTTTTTAAGAAAACTTAAACGCGTTGGCTTTGCCCGCCGCAGGCATCGCCATCTAAGTTTTCAAAAACAACCCTTGATAAAACAAAAATCATCCATAAAAAACTATCCGCTCTGATTTAGATCAGGTGATCTAAGTCAGAGCGGTCTAGCGGGTCTTCAGGTTGCAACCAGACTGCCGGAAGGAACTCCGAGCTTGCCTAGCTACTTGAGCTAACTTAGTATCTCAGGATGACTAAGGCTAACTTTTAGAGAACAGCCCCGGCACACAGCCGGCTAACTGCAACCTGATGACCCATGCATTTACTACTTTCTATCATGGGCATCACCTCCTTGTTGCCTAAGCGGTCTTAGTCTCAAAAGGGCAGAGCATTTGCTCCGGGTTTATAACCTTCATCTAATATAACACATAAATTTAGAAATATTAACCATATAAAAAAATCCCCCACCAATAAGCGGGAGATGACTGGAGAATGGGGAATATTGACACATTCTTAGCTTATGCCAAGGAGATTATTTAATCTGGGTGGTGTCAATTCTTGGCAACCACAATCCTTATTCAGATCATGGTCGGCTTTTAATACTTAGAGAGCGTTACCGCGAGGTAGAACTTCCTCAGGGAATACAAATTGTTCGTGGGGTTGATCTTGAGGAGCCATCCAAGCGCGGATACCCTCATTCAGCAAAATATTTTTGGTATAGAAGGTTTCAAACTCCGGGTCTTCCGCCGCCCGTAATTCTTGGGAAACGAAATCATAAGCCCGTAAATTCAGGGCTAAACCGACGATGCCGACGGCGCTCATCCATAAGCCTGTGACTGGCACAAACAACATGAAGAAGTGCAACCAGCGCTTGTTAGAGAAAGCAATACCAAAAATCTGTGACCAGAAACGGTTTGCCGTCACCATTGAGTAGGTTTC
>NZ_JBALDI010000073.1:0-121769 GCF_036917395.1 Nostoc sp. | reverse complement strand
TAGGGGTAGCCCTACGCAAAAATAGCTCGATGCCAGGTTTAATAATCTAACAAAAGCCTCCCGATGATCATTCGGGCAGGCTTTTGTTATTGCTGAGAATCGTCAACTTTTGACTGTGCCAGTTTCTGCCACTCAGTTATCTTTACTAATCTCAATTATGAGCAGGACTCAAAACTATTATCTATGGATGTCCGGGTGAGTCATCTCTGGAACAAAAGTGCATCCCTCGATAATCCGATTCTCCGCTTCTGTGGCAAAAACCAATTAACTTTTTCTATGTCCAGAATCATCTATTATCAAGCTAAACCCTCTGTTAATTATGGTCTGGCTACACTTGTTCATCGTTTCCAACCGACGTTCGTTGACAAGGCTACTAGACCAGGGCGCTTCCGTCAAAAAGTGGTGTAAATGGTGGTAAGTCACACATACAGCATTCTCTGCGATTTGAAATAGGTTTTTTCTCTCACTTTCTCCTAATAATCCCCCCACATAAGCCCTAAATTCCCTTTTTTGCGCTTTATGCGTGAACAGATCGTCAAACCTTTGACACCATCTTTCAAAGCATGGAGGCATGGCTGCGGGGGTGGTTTCTTTCATCGGGCTTTTACAACGTGAAACCTAATCTGGTTAAGCATTATACCTTTTTTTGTCTTTTACTTTTGTTTAAATCCTCTATTAATCAGACTATAATCGGATGAAGACCTAAACAGTATTCATTCATACTCCATAGCTTTATTTCTGGGAACGGATAGTTTAGCTTAAAGAAATTGCAGTTTCAAATTGAGTTTTTTTCCAGCTTTCTTGTTCAATTGGGTCAGCTTCTGTATATTCAGGTCGTGGTACACGCAGACAAAATATAATTTGTTTGAGGTATTCTCAACCAGGCCTACGATCTATTTTTTCACCTGTTAGTTTGTTCAATCAATCTGCCACCTTTGTACCATTCCATAGTCCACGATCTGGACTCTTGTATGATCGGACTTGATATTATTTCAGAAAAAACAAGAGACAGCATTTATTAAAGAATGATAATCATTATGAAAGAGAAAAAGGCGATTTCTTCTCAAAAGTATTTTGCTCATTAACCGTGTCACTATAGAAAATAGAGCTGCAAATTGAGCAATAGGAAGACTAAAGAACGCTGTGCAGATAACATTCTTAGGGACGAGTTCCGGTGTACCCACACGATCGCGCAATGTTTCCAGTGTCGCCCTGAGATTACCCCAAAGGGCAGAACTGTGGTTATTCGACTGTGGCGAAGGCACCCAACATCAAATTATGCGGAGTGAACTGAAAATCAGTCAACTCTCCCGAATTTTTATCACTCATATGCACGGCGACCACATCTTTGGCTTGATGGGACTTCTTGCCACTTGCGGCTTGGCTGGCAATGTGGAACGAATTGATATATATGGGCCACCTGGATTAAATGATTACATTCAAGCTGCCTCCCGTTACTCCTACACACACTTTTCCTATCCCATTAAAGTCCATGCCATCCGTCCAGGAGTAATTTATGAAGACGATGACTTCACCGTTAGCTGTGGTAATTTGCATCACCGCATTACAGCTTTCGGCTACCGTGTAGCCGAAAAAGACCGAGCAGGACGCTTTGATATCGAAAAAGCCAAGGCGTTGCAAATTCCTCCTGGTCGCATTTACGGTCAACTCAAGCGCGGTGAAACAGTGACCCTTGGCGACGGACGGGTGATTGATGGCACCCAATTATGCGGCCCTATAGAAATAGGTCGAAAAATTGCCTATTGTACAGACACAATTTATTGTGATGGTGCAGTGCAATTAGCTCATGATGCAGATGTATTAATTCACGAAGCAACCTTTGCCCATCAAGATGCAGACATGGCTTTTCAGCGATTGCATTCCACTACCACAATGGCAGCGCAAACAGCTTTAGCTGCTGGGGCACATCGACTGATTATGAGTCATTTCAGTCCCCGCTATGCTCCTGGCAATACCTTGGAGTTGAAGGATCTCCTTAAGGAAGCCCGTGCTATTTTTCCCCGTACTGATATGGCTTATGATTTCATGATTCATGAAGTACCCAGGCGGCGGGAAGTAGAGTTAACCGAGCTAGGCGTTTAAATTTTGATTTCAGATTCTAGATTTCCTATTGAACCCTTATAATCTAAAATTTAAAATTAACCAGGCTCTATCTTAAAGTTTAGTAGTCCAACTCATAACGTCCAGCAAATAAACAGCAGTTTAGTTTGGCGATAAGTAAACTATTTAACTAAAGGCTTACGGACAACTAAATGTATCAATAATCAATAAATATTATGGTTCAAATATTTTTCTTAATTTGGTTTTTATATTACAAGTTATCAAAATAACTTTAACATATAGTAGTGTTGTGAATCAGAGAATTTTTTACTTAAATATTTAGGAAAAATAATTAATTTTCCGTCAAGATTTTTCTTATTCAAAGAAAATGTTTATTGAAAATTTATTCTTCCAGCACTGATTAATAATTTATATGCATGAATTGATGAACATGCAAGCGCCAGTTGGCATAATATTGTGCCAAGTGAGCTTGTCATTATTGGAAGAATAATTAAGTATGTTGTTGCAGCTATAGGTGTAAAAAAACATTTCATATTTTTCATAAATCTTCCAAATAAATATAGTGTTTCGATATTAGAGGAGTTTGATAGTGGCTAAGACTAGTCTGAATCAAGAGCAACAGGTTACTACTTCAGCACAAGGCGCAGTTGACATCAGACAACTATTTACTATTTTGCTTCGTCATCGCTTTCTGATCTTGGGGGTTTCCTGTGTAGTTATGTCTGCTGCTAGCCTCTTGGCTGTCACTGCTAAACCTACTTACCAGAGTAATATGCAGATATTGGTGAGTTCCAACTTATCTGAAGGAGCACAGTCAAATAATATTCCAGTAGATACAGATAATCAGGTTACTGATTCCAATTCTCAAGTTGTTGATTCCACTACTCAGATGAAACTCATGCTGAGTTCTAAGTTGCTTCAGAAAGCCGTAAATTTACTTCATTCTGATTATCCTCATATTACCTTAGAGGATATCAATGCTCAAACAGAACGGAACAAAAAAACATCTCTAGAAGTGACTCCAGAAGAAGGAGGCATAGGAGCTAATAAAGTTTTTAGTCAAGTATTTAAAGTTTCCTTCAATGATGACGATCCAGTCAAAGCACAAAGAGTACTTCAATCTCTACAGAAAGTCTATCAAAACTACAATAAAGAGCAACAAAAAGAACGTCTGAATCAGGGACTGGCTTTTGTAAACGCTCGCCTACCTGAGATAAAAAAAGAGGTGAGTAAAGCTGATAAAAATTTGGAACAGTTTCGCAATAAACATAAATTACTCAATCCCGAAGTCCAAAGTAAAATCCTGCTAGAATCTCTAGCCGATATTCAACAACAGCTACAAACCACTCGTGCCAATCTTCAAGACGTAAACGCTCGCTACGATAACCTAGAGCAACAAATAGCGTCTTCATCTCAGCAGAATGAACTAATTTCTTCTCGTTTAAATCACTCAAGCCGCTACCAAGCACTATTGAGTGAAATTCAAAAGACTGAACTAGCATTGGCTAAGGAGCGGCTGCGCTATACAGACGATTACCCATCGGTACAAAAACTAAAGCAGCAACGCCAAAGTCAACTGTCGCTATTACGACAAGAGGTGAAAGCTATTACTACTAGCAGGAAGGGAGAACCGCTCTTAAAAGGGCAAATGGTAGGGGTTGATCCAACACTAGTAGACGAATTTATTTTGGTGCAAACAACTGTCTTAGGATTAACTGCCAATGAAAAGAATTTAGCCGAGTCAGAACAGCGACTCCGCTCTGAGCTAAACAAATACCCAAGCTTAATAGCAGAGTATAACCGTCTGTTACCAAAGGTACAAACTAGTCATAAAACCCTTGAACAACTGCTTCAGGCGCAACAGTCCTTGGGACTGAAAATTGCTCAGGAAGGATATAACTGGCAAGTTTTAGCAGAACCGGCTCTAGGTACTTATATGGGGAGCAACATATTATTACTTTTGCTTGGGGGAGGGGTAATTGGGCCGATTTTAGGTATCTTAGCAGCCCTGATTTTGGAAAAGTTTAATGACGCTATTTATTGTGCGGGAGATTTAAAGAAACTGACGAACCTACGTATACTGGGGTCAGTACCAAAATTACCGTCGCGTGGTGTCAAAAAGCGGCGGCTGAACCTGCCTTGGAATGGGCAGCGAACCTTAGATTCCTCTGTAGTAGAAGCCACTACTAAATTGCCCGTCCATGAAACCTTGGACATGATCTACCAAAATATTCAAATATTAAAATATCCCTTACCCTTCAAGTCGTTGATGTTGACTTCAGCACTACCAGGGGAAGGGAAGACAACCTTAGTATTAGGGCTTGTGGCTAGTGCTACCCGAATGCATCGACGGGTATTAGTTATTGATGCTAACCTACATAATCCTAGCCTGCACAAAATCCTGGAACTATCCAATGACTGGGGACTATCTCTGTTATTAGTTGATGAGACAACTACTTATTTTCAAGATTATATCCAGCCTATTCACCCCTCTATTGATATTTTGACTGCTGGCCCTGTACCAGAAGATACGGTGAAGTTGCTCAGTTCTCGAAGGATGAAAGAACTAATAGAGTTGTTTGAGCAAACATATGACTTAGTACTGATAGATGCTCCGCCTATTTTAGGCACAGTTGATGCCAGAATTGTGGCATCTCTTTGCAATGGTATCGTAATGGTAGAGCGCATGGGTAAAGTAACCCGAAGTGAACTGACTCAAGCTACAGAAATTTTGAGTAAGTTAAATTTAATTGGAATTATCGCTAATGAAGTGAGCAATTATCAAAAGGTATTGGCATCGTAGGCAGACCGAAGAAGATGCCAAGAGTGGGAGACGCACCGACGTTGAAACTCTCAGTGTCCCCGCGTCCCTATGTCCTATTTTATCCGGTTTATAGATGCAACCGCACTGATATTTGTAGGATGAAGCACGGGTAAGAACTTCTGGTATACGCGATCGCAATAACAATCCTAAATCATTCGTGAACAACGAGATCCCGGACTTCTCAAAGAAGCCGGGATCTGAGCCTTGCAAAGAGCGAGTGTCAAGATCATCTGATTTCTACTTTATAGCTAAAGCAAAATGCATAATTAGTAGGAGGTGGCAACCTCCTGCGTTGGAGAAGTGTCTCATCTTAAAGTAGTAGACGCCATAGTTGAGAGCGTCAATTAGATACTAGTGTGATTAGATGATTAGCATGAAATTCCAACTTTACTTAGGCTCTTTCTTTTCCCAGATTAAAGTACGTCATTCGTGGGTAAGTGTCCTTTTGTGGATAGCTTTGGTTGCCCCAGCCCAAGCATCTGTAATTCTGCGTGTGGCAATTGAGAGAGGGGTTAATCAGGTAAAAGTGGGCAGTTCCACCACTGGGATCGTCAAGGATAGTACTGGCCGGACTCTCGGAGAGTTGCCAGCGATGAGTGCATATTATGCCCAAACCATTCCTGGCGGAGTTGCTTTAGATAAGTGGCAGTCTGGTTTATTTTGGATTGAGCCAACTGGTAAAGGATTCGTTTATATTGGCGATCGCTGGTATCGGGGTAGAACTCTGGTTGTCCCTACAGAAAAAGGCTTAACTGCTGTTAACTGGGTTGATGACCAAGAATATCTCTACAGCGTTCTGGGTGGCGAAATGGATGCTAGCTGGCCCCAAGAAGCTTTAAAAGCCCAAGCGATCGCAGCCCGCACCTATGCCCTCTACGAACGAGAAAAACAGCGGAATAATCCTATTTATGATTTAGGCAATACCCCGGATCGTTGGCAAATTTACAAAGGTGTCATTAGTGAATCTCCTGCTACTTACGCCGCAGTGGATTCCACATTAGGGCAAGTACTAACTTACAAAAACCGGATTATTCTTTCAGTTTTCCACGCTTGTTCTGGGGGACACACTGAAAATGTGGAAGATGTTTGGGGAAGCAACGAGCCTTACCTACGGGCTGTTCAAGACTACGACCAAAATATCAGAGAGTGTAATTGGGTGAAAACCTTCTCATCTACTGAAATTAGCGCTAAATTTCCTGAGGTGGGCAATGTCAAGGATATGATTCCGGAAACATACTCACCTTTCCGCAGTGTTAAAGTCTTGAAAATTGTCGGAAACAGGGGTACAAAGGTGCTACAGGGCGAGCAGGTGCGGACAGCCCTCAAGTTAAAAAGTACCCGCTTTAGCGTTACCAAGGGAGCCGATGGTAGTTTTGTACTGCAAGGGCTTGGCTTCGGTCATGGTTTGGGTATGAGTCAGTGGGGGGCGTATAATCTGGCTCGGCAGGGAGTGAACCACTTGCAAATTTTGGGGCATTATTATCAAGGTGTAGCCTTAACACCAATTCAGGCGAAGTAAGAAGAAAGTTAGGAGTTAAAAGTTAGGAGTTTTAAATAAATCTTAATTATTCACTCCTCACTCTCAACTCTTCACTCTATTCCCCACTCCCACGTTCCAAGCGCCGTTGCCATTCAGCATCAATTTGTGCAGAACGCTCAACTTCCTGGTCGAGTAAGTCAGTTTCGCTAGAATACACTAAATCTTCATTGCCAATAACTTTTTCTGTTGCAAATTGTTGAGCATAGTCGATTTTTTGTTGCAAAGGTGGATCAGGACTTGCTAATAGCCTTGATCGGGAAAGGCGATCGCGGTTGCGATCAACAATTTTGCGATTACGCCACCGAATCCAGAAATAACGCAATAACGGTACACCTAAGAAACCTGCTCCGTAAGCCAATAGCAGCCAATAAATTCCTTGCACAAAAGCTACCAGTCCACCTAATTGGACAGCAACTGTACCATCTCTCAACAAACTTCCCAGTACTAAAGCACCAACAAAATTTAGTACACCCAACCCAGCACTCAGCATAATTTGCCCTGAACTTGCAGCACTAAAACGCCAGGGTAATTCCTCCAAGTAAGCTGATATTGAATGACGGCGTTTTTTAACTGCACTTACCTGCAACTCTGGGAAGTAATAAACAATTTGCCCTTCCGGACTTACCGTCGGTTGCCCATTAAATCGGGTCAGAACAGGCAGCATATAATCTTCGTACTCTCTTGTATATCCCTCGCCAATGTCATCCAAATATGGGGCAATTTGTTCTGCTACCACTGCACCACGGTTACTCCGAATCACCGTAGCAATTTCTTGCCAGCGGCGTTCTTCTAAGTTGGCGTTTGGATTCCCATCACCAAACAAAAACGAAAACACAGCTTCAAAGAAATTCAGATTGCTTTCTTCTTGGCTTCCACGTCGCCGTTCCTGGTACTGGGTGTCATAATTTGGGCTAAGATACCAGAATAAATTTGGAAAATAGAAGAACCCCCCACCGCCGGAATTACTGCCCCGATTGTTGCCGTCACGGTCTGAATTGGCAGCAGTAATGATAATGAATATGGTAACAGTTATCAGGACGATGGAAAGAGTTAAGAAAATTCCAAAAGAAATGCGAATCAGGTAAAACAGAATGCTCCAGACCTTTTTCCACCATTCCTGCAATCGTAACCGGAAGTATTTATTACGCAAAATTGCTCGAAAATTTGGTGGGAAAAGGTAAACTATATCACCTGAATCCGCTACCTGCAAATGTCCCCCAGCATCAGATGCCAGGGCTAACAAGCTTTGATTAGCTTCAGCGACGTTCAATCCTGCCTGAGTTGCCACATCACCAACGGTGACACGATAGCCCAGCTGTTCCACAGCTTGCATGATGGTGGGACTGGGAGCCATTGCTCTCCCCTCCTGTTGAAACTTATTCCCCTTTTCTTAAGTATAAAGTTTTATTTTGAGCGACTTGGCAGGTGCAGGATTGAAGTATGAAATCATTAAAAATATAAATCACACGAATTTGGCAAACCGACACTAAAATAGATTTACCAATAAATCACCTGACACGTAAGATGTTATAATTATTTTCCTCAGCTTGGTTAACCTGCAAATTTTCTGCTCAAATCAAATATGGTTCAGTACACTCTCGCTCAAAGCCCAGAAATTATCCTCACTGTTTCTGGAAAAGATTCAGCCAAAGCCCGTGATAAAGCAATGGATCAGCTGATGGAACTGATGGATGCAGGTAAGCTACCCACGGAACTGGAAGAAGGATTTGGGCCTCAACAATTAATTGAGGTTAAAGAGCCAACTATTGATACTGCTAGCGGTGAGGATACCATTACACAAGCTGTTCAGGTGCTGAGTAACTTGGCCACACTCAAGCTGAAAGTTCAAGAGTCACGAACTGAAGCGTTGGAAATTCGCAAAGCTGTTGATGTTCTGTTCTCCGATGAGTCGGTAACTGAAGAGGAAATTACTCGACTCAAGGAAGGTTTTAAAGTTCTCAAAAATTTTGCCCAAGCTAATGTGCGTTACCAGGAAGCGCGATCTAAAGCAGAACAGGCTCGGCAGACTCTGGATCAAGCTCTCAAATCGCCTGACAAGTAACATTTACAGAATTAGATGCATTGATACGCATCTTAAAAATGTAATTAAATATTATAAAAGACAGGTTATCATGCCTGTCTTTATATTTACTGGGGCGCTAGGATTCGAACCCAGGGATGGCGAGACCAAAACCCGCTGCCTTACCACTTGGCGACGCCCCAATGATTTCACTATAGCTAATATAGCACTTAATTCTGGGTTAATGTCAAGTATTTTAATAGTTGGTTTCAGATAATGGGTTTTTTCAGCAGGACATTGATTGGTCGAAATGCTTACACTTAGGCTCTTTGATCATTTTGGGGTGAACCTTAGAATCAACGTTTGGCTGTATCGTCGAACTGACGTTAATTTATCCGATAGTGATGAAAGACGGTTAAGGGACAAAATTGTGCGATCGCGATTCGCTTTGCATCTAAAATGTGCTTCACTTGATTATGAACGCCTTAGGGTCTGTTCCTGCTGACTAGGGACACACTATTTATGGCGTAGCTCCCCGTAGGCATCGCTAGCCCAAAAATTGTGTTTTTTACCCCCCTTTCGACAGACTTTTAAGTACTATTACTTATTTAAAAACTATTTATGACCTTAAACTCTTACGGATGGTCTTACCCTATTTCCTTTTCCTTAATCCCCAGTGTCGTGAAGGAAGACTGCTGCAATACGACTTGATGATAGTAGTTGCTTCGTAGCCAGCCATATAAATAGTGGAATGGTCTTAGCATAGCGACTGCAAAGTCGGCGCGGTTCTTGAATCCATCGATACAGCCATTCAAGTCCTAAGTCTCGAACTATGCGGGGTGCCCGCTTGTGAATTCCTGCATAAACTGGGAAAACTCCACCCAGTCCAATCATTACAGCTTGTATCTTACCCTTATGTTGAGCTATCCAATTTTCTTGTTTGGGACATCCCAGAGACACTAAGACGGTGCTGGCACCACTAGAATTAATCTTTTGAACCAAAGCTTCGTCTTCAGTTTCAGTCAGGGGACGAAAGGGTAGAGGTTCCATCGCCGCAATCTTCATCTGAGGAAATTCCTGCTCTAACCTTTTTCGCATCCTAGAAAGAATTTCTGTTTGGGAACCTAGAAAGAAAATACTAAGATTTTGTGTTTGAGTTAGCTGACACAATGCTAGGAAAATATCCATCCCTGCCACACGGTCTTGGTAAAGCGCTCCCATTTTTCGCATCATCCATACAAGAGGCATACCATCAGGAGTAACTATATCTGCATTTCGTAATACGGCAGCAAACTCTGGATTCCAATGAGCTTCGATGAGCATATGTACATTGGCTACATATACAGTTTTACTTTCACGCTTATTGGCCCACTTCAGTATTGTTTGTACCTGGTGATCAAAGCGTAAAGCAGTAATAGGAAAATCAAGCACTTTTTTAGTAGGTAGAAGCACTCTTGCCACCATCAATAACTCCTGTGTCCAAGAAAAAAATCCATAGATTACCTAGACCATTCCAAATATTGAATAATTCGGATTGGATGACTCCTGACTTTTTGTCGGCTTGTGTCATCATTGGAAGTTAACACGTGGAGGTGCAATTGCCTTCTTAGTATACTTTTGGCTTAATCGGTAATACTAGAATTATTTGCTGTTGTGTCCTAGCTTACTGTTTTAAGCTAGGGATTTCAGACGCTGTTTGCCAAAATTCATACTTCCTTTATAATAAATTTTTGATAGATTCATGCAAGCATTACAATTGCGATAAATTCCTATGGATATATATTTATTGCGTAATATTTGCTACATTTAAAAAATATATATCGAAGCAAAATCCCATAACTCAGTCTGATGATTTTGAGATGTAAGTATGCGCTTAAGAGGTTTAATTCAAATTAGTATATTTTAAAGAATGGCTAATAATTTTTTCTTATTATTTTTCAAATTTATTACAAATTTGATTTATTCTATATACTGAAATATCCCTACAATTTATTTTTTTATCAAATAAAAGCTCAAAAAACAAGGGAAGATAAACTTATCTTCCCCTACTATATTGTTTTTGTTATTGTCTGGTTTGTTACTTTCCTTGAGTCTTTGCCGTAACATTTGCCTTTGCTTTTTAAGTTGCCGCTTCCTTGCAGAACCGCCTCTACCTTTGTCATTTCTGCCTTCTTTACGGGGAGATTCCCATCTTTTGAGGCGCACTACTTTTAACCTCTCTAGTACTTCTTTGCTAGTGGGCAGGAGGAGAATCGAACTCCTATGACCGCAAGGCCGCCACATTTTGAGTGTGGTGCGTCTACCAGTTTCGCCACCCGCCCGTTATATCTAATCTTAACTATTATACTCTAATTGAGGGATTTTGTAACTAATCTGAAAATTAATTCTGATTTTGCTGGAATAATAGCTTTAATAAGGCTTAAAGGCGTGGCAGGGTCAATAAACTAGGGTGAATATCCTCCAGTTTGGCACAGCCGCTAAGTGCCATTCCCACATTTAACTCATCTTGTAGGAGTGAGATGACATGAGATACACCGACTTGTCCTGCTACCGCTAGTCCCCACAATATGGGTCGTCCAATCAGTACCGCTTTTGCTCCTAATGCCAGAGCTTTGAGAATGTCTGTGCCCCTACGAATGCCTCCATCCAACAGCACTTCTACTTTACCATCCACTGCTACTACTATTTCCGCTAGAGCATCTAAAGAAGCGATCGCACCATCGAGTTGTCTGCCACCATGATTGGAAACAACAATTGCTTTGGCTCCGCACTCTACAGCCCGAACAGCATCATCTCCCCGTAAAATTCCTTTGATGACTAAAGGTAGTGGTGATAAAGACTGCAACCATTCCAAATCGTGCCAAGTTACTGCTGGGTTTAACTGTTGGGCAAAATAGGTAAATAACCCAGATTCGCCTTTTTCATGGGAAATATCTAGCCCTGAGATAGTGGCGAGATTAGCCAGATGTAAGTCTGGGGGTAAGGCAAACTCGTTACGTCTATCTCTTTCTCGTTGTCCGAGAACAGGTGCATCTACAGTCAGACAAAGTGCTTTGTAGCCTGCTTTATAGGCTTTTTCTACTAAAGCACGAGTTAATCCCCGATCTTTATGGATGTAAAGCTGGAACCATCGCAGAGAATCTGGAAAATTATCAGATGCACTGGCCACTTCTTCAATGCTCTTTGTGGCCATTGTACTTAACACCATGCCCACACCAGCTGAGGCGGCAGCTATAGCCGTAGCAATTTCTCCGTCTGGATGAGCTAGACATTGAAAAGCCATTGGCGCAATTAATAAAGGTAGTTGCAGGGGTTGTCCTAAAATAGAGGTAGTTAGATTGCGATCGCTAACATCGACTAATACACGAGGTCGCAACTTGAGTCTCTCAAAGGCAGCACGATTATCCCGTAATGTTATTTCATCCCAAGCGCCACTGCTATAGTAATCGAGCGTCATTTGAGACAGATGCTCTTTTGCTAGCTTTTCGTACTCAAAGAGATTTATGGGTTGAAAGCGATGGCCGTTGGGTACAACTGTCATGGTAGAGGCTGTGGGTTAAGCAATGGGATGTTTTTGAATCGGATTGTTCGAGTAATCATCGATTTCTTAGTCAAGCTAGAAAACCCAATATCTCCGACTGAGTTCATCTAAAGGAACCTATTTAATAATTCTTCCCTGGATAGTTGCAGTAATAAGGGTGTAAATTCCTCTGGAGATAATGTTAATAAAGCTTCAGTAATTACTCTTAGGTCTGCATCTAAAGAACCAAAGCGAACTTGCAACAAATTCTCTATAACATTACGACGTTCTGCTTGAATTCCTTCTTGAATTCCTTCTTGAATTCCTTCTTGAATTCCTTCTTGGATTCCTTCTTGTTTGACTTCTGCTAATTTTTGCTCATAAATAGGTGATAAGCGCATAATTAAATCTCTATCCTCATCGTCTATATTTTGATTGAATTCTAAGGTAATCTTTAAATTTAATAATAAATCAATTGCTTTGGAACGTAAGAGATTATTTTGGGGAAGTGCTTCTAATTCATCTATCGCTTGTTGCTGGACTCTTCCCTTACCTAAAATTCTCAACCATAGTGTGTCTTCTGTACACGGTAATTGGTGAATTCCCACAATTGCTGTTCTAAAATAGTCGCCTAAAAAATGTATTCCTATTCCCCAATTTTCTTCATCTAGGTCAGTTCTAAAACCATCCAGTATAGATTCAGAAGCTGTAGGTGATAAAATCCACAAACGTGGTAATTCTGATTCTGTAAGCCGAGTTTTATCACCTTTAGCTTGACGTTTTACTTCAGCAAAGATATCAAACAACTTATTTATGCAACTGCGGATCTCCGCAATTGTAGCAGCATTTCTAAATGGTTCAACTAATGCAGGTTCAGCCGCAAATTTTCCTAATAGCCCTAATTCTATTGTATTCTTTGTATTTTTTGTGGATTGGGGTGGAGGTACAAAATAAACATCAATCTCTCGGATTTGGGCTGGAACTTTCCGACTTGTTTCCACTTCTCCCAATGGTTGTAACAATTCTTTAAGATAGTCTTTGGCGAACTGGTCGTAAGGAAACCTAGTCATTAGCTGATTTTTGGGCTGTACCAGTATTTTAGATCACACTGCAATCGCCCATAGCTTACCTGAAGAAATTTAGAATGTGCGATGTCTACGACGGGCTGCGCCAACGCATTAGCGAATCCCTGGAGTATTGTAAGCCAAAACACATCTAATTTACATAACCAAATTTCATTAGTAGCTTTACCAGTTTCGCCATCCGCCTTTGGGTGCAACTTCATTACTTGTAGATTTAAGTCCGTGACTTTGCAACAGAGTTTGATATTCTGTGCTGCTTGCCCAGCGGTCAATTTCTCGCGCCCGTAGCACTGGCACTGGATGAGTTAATTGGGCTGTACGGGCGGCTTTGACCATTTCGCCTAGTTCAGTCTTGCTAATGTCATCGTAAGCGCGGGCTTGGGCAACAAAGGCATCGAGATTCAGTTGTGGCGCTAAGGTGGGGGAACCACCCGCCAGCTTCATTAACACTGACATGACAACTTTCGGGTCTTGGGTTGCTAGTAATGCGGCGCGATCGCAGGTAAACTCAGCACAGCGAACCCATTCTAAAAGCTGCGCCTGTATCGCTTGAGCAACGAAGGTGCCGACATTGGGCACAATCGCCGCAGCTAATATTAATAAATTTACAGGAGTCAAATAAACGCTATGGTCACACTTGAGATGCCCCAATTCGTGGGCAATTACTGCTTGTATTTCCTCTGGTGTGAGGATATCAATTAGGGATGTGTGTAGCACAACAAAGGGCTGCTTACCCCGCACAGCAAAAGTATAGGCGTTGGGAGCCGGATGTTGCCGGACGTACAACTGGGGAGGCTCTATATCCAGGATTTTACAGGCGTCTAACAACAGCTTATATAAATCGGGCAGTTGCTGTTCACCCACCAGAACGCTGGAGGCAATATTTTCCACATAGAAAACCTGTTCTGCCATTGGGCCGAGCCAATTTCGCACCAACATATCTATGCCTGGTATTTGCTTGAGCGTTTTAGTAGCTTCCAGGTCTAATGGATGACGAAATGAGTCAGCTTTTAAACCAATTAGCGGGGTTTTGAAGAAGGACATAGTGCAGCAAGCTATAAAAAAACACAACTATGGAATCTGGCTGGTTAAATAAACAGCCTCCCACAGTTAGTATAACGATTTAAGTAGGGTGGGCAGGGGAAGCAGGGGAGCAGGGGGAGAAAATTTTACCTTATCTCCCTCGTTTCCCTCATTCCCCTTGTTCCAACGTCAGTCTCAACCGATCAATTTCAACTTGACAGGCTACTAATGCTGGAAGCGATTTCTGCATCTGCTGATGTTTCGCCCACACGCAGGATTTTAGCTCCCAATTGCTGCAACTTCACATCAAGTCGATCATATCCGCGATCAAGGTGCTGTAATCCCTGAATTGTGGTTTGTCCTTCTGCCGCCAGTCCTGCTATCACTAGCGCTGCCGATGCTCGTAAGTCTGTGCCTAATACTGGTGCGCCAGACAATTTCGGTACTCCCCGAACGAAAGCAGCGTTGCCTTTGACACGAATATCTGCCCCCAAGCGATTCAACTCTGAGGCATGACGTAAGCGATTTTCAAAGACGGATTCGTTAATCACGCTGTCGCCTTCCGCCAATGCCAGCAAAGCCATGAACGGCGCTTGCATATCTGTGGGAAAACCTGGATGGTATTGAGTTTCAATATCCGTTGCCTTGAGGGTTTCCGCTGGCAGGATGCGTAAGTATTCAGGCTTTTCCTCAACTATTGTCACCCCAATATCCCGCAGCTTGGCAATCACTGGTACAAGATGTTCTGAAGCCACCGGCGAGAGGGTAAGTTCTGAGCGGGTAATTGCTGCTGCCAACAAAAATGTCCCGGCCTCAATGCGATCGGGAATAATACTGTAGTCAACAGAATGTAACTTGGGGACTCCTTCAATAATAATTCTGCTAGTCCCCGCCCCCTTTATCTTGGCTCCCATCGCGTTACAGAAGTTAGCCAAATCAACTACTTCCGGTTCTCTGGCAGCATTTTCGATGATCGTTTCGCCCTCTGCCAGGGTAGCCGCCATCATCAAGTTTTCCGTCGCTCCAACGCTAGCAATGTCTAAGTAAATCTTCGCACCTTTTAATCTCCGGCTGCTGCCAGGGACGTAGGCATTACAAATGCCATGCTCAATTTGTACCTCAGCTCCCATTGCTTGCAGTCCCCGGACATGCAAGTCAACTGGTCTTGCTCCAATAGCACAACCGCCTGGTAAGGGCATCTGCGCTACTCCCAATCTTGCCAGAATGGCACCAATGGCGAAAAAACTCGCCCTCAACTGGGTAACTAATTCGTAGGGAGCTTTTGATGTTTTAATTTCGCTGGCGTTGATGTCTAAAATGTCACCTTGCCGTGTTAAGCGTACACCCAAAGCCGATAATACCTGACCCATCCGCTCCACGTCCGCTAATAAGGGGACATTGCGGATGCGACAATCGCCCGGACACAGCAAGGCTCCAGCCATGATTACCAGTGCTGCATTTTTTGCCCCGCTAATTTTCACATGACCTCGCAAAGGATGCCCACCCCAAATTTGCAAGACTGAGGAGTCTGCTTTTGGAGCAAATTTGGCATCTGGTAAGCTGCTAGAAGGATTAATAAGCCTACCTCCAAAAGTAATACGTATTTTATTCTGCTTGAAGTTGGTTTTGATTCTACAGTAAAGATTCAATTTGTCCACGTTTTAGGACAACATCTTCGAGGAAAAAATTGTTTTTTTGGTGAAATTTTAGGGCTGACAACAAGCAATAGCAAGCTTTTTGAGCTTTTTAAAAATTTAATAAAAAAGAACTAATAATTAGTAAGTCTAAGCAAAATTAAATACTCAGTAAAATAACTTAAGTGTTCTCTAAAAATCAATGCTGTACTATTGAGTTAATATTTTGATTCCACCTATCCCCTAAAAAACTCGTTTTCAGGTTGAGATTTTTAAAGAAGTGTAATGTTTTCACTTGACAAAGGTAAAAAATTACGCAATTATAAGAAATTGTCGATAAAGACAATTGTCAGCGGAACTGGCGGAATGGCAGACGCGCTAGATTCAGGTTCTAGTGCCGCAAGGCTTCCGGGTTCAAGTCCCGGGTTCCGCATATTATCGAGTTAGAAGTTAAGAGTTATGAGTTTAAGAAAACTAAATTAACTCCTAACTCTTAATTCCTAACTCCTAACTTTTTAATGTTAACCAGTTTACAAAATTCCCTAGTCAAGCAAATTCGCAAACTTCACTCCACCAAGGAGCGGCACAAGCAACAGTTATTTTTACTAGAAGGGACGCACCTGTTAGAGGAAGCTTGTGCGGTTAATTACCCACTAGAAACAGTGTGTTGTACTTCAGATTGGCAAGCAGCCCACTCCTCACTGTGGTCAGAAGCTTGTAGTAAAAGCGATCGCACCGAAATTGTGAGCGAGGAAGTATTAAATGCGATCGCTACTACAGTCCAACCAGATGGTGTGGTGGCAACGGCAAAACGAAGCGTTGGCCAAACTCAACTACCATTGACTGGTTTAGTCCTAGCTTTAGAAACAGTGCAAGATCCGGGGAATCTGGGTACGATGATCCGCACTGCTGCTGCTGCTGGAGCATCTGGGTTGTGGATAAGTGGAGATAGTGTAGATTTAGATAGCCCCAAAGTTCTCCGGGCTTCAGCAGGGCAATGGTTTCGCCTAGCAACGGCGGTAACCGAAAATTTAAAAGCTACAGTTCAACAAAGTCAGCAGGCAGGAATGCAGGTAGTGGCAACCTTACCCAGTGCGACTTTAACTTATTGGGAGGTGGACTGGCGAAAACCCAGTCTAATTTTACTGGGAAATGAAGGTGCTGGATTGTCAGCAGATTTGGCAGCGATCGCAGATAAGCAAGTTAGAATTCCTTTGAGTCCTGGGGTGGAATCATTGAATGTGGCGATCGCAGCCGCTTTAATGTTGTACGAAGCTCGGCGGCAAATGATTTGTCAGTAATGAATTTTAACTTTTTACCCCTATTTTGTTTTTGTTATTTCTTCGAGATATTGTTCAATATCAGCAACTGCATCCTCAAGAGCCGCTAAATCAATATTTATCAAGTCTTGAGCTTCGACTTCACTGAGACTACTAGTATCCAGTTGCGGGAGTTGGGGGATTTCTTCTTCCTCAGTTGAACTTTCTTGTAAGATATCCTCCAACTGATCGAGGGATTGTTGAAACACTTGATCAGCGGCGCGGCGCTGTTGTGGCTGAATTGGCTCCATAATATTGACTTGAAAATCCTGATTTATTGACCTAATTTTGATTACAGTTCCTACAGATTTAAGTTTTGCACTTATAACATCATAATTGTATGCTGTATCAACTTTAGCAGTGGTTATCAAGAATATCGATACTTGGCTTTGGTCACTTTTGCCAAGTCGTCTGCAATTGTTGGGACTTGTATTTTTGTAAAGACTATGAAATATTTTTAACCTATTGTACGCTAATTCGACTGATAAACCGTAGTATATTATCCTGTATGTGATCGCACTTTTTTTTGCGTGCCAACTAGGCAATGTCTAACGATACTGCGCGTCTACGCAATATTTACAAGGAAAGTATTTTATGAGCAGCGTACAACTTTACTTTGCTAAAGCCTCCACCTTTTCCCAAAGAACCCGTGTGGTTTTACTGGAAAAAGGAATTGACTTTAGCGCTACTGAAATTGACTTACAAAATAAACCAGATGGCTACACCCAGATTTCTCGCTACGGCAAAGTCCCTGCCATTAAACATAGGGATATCGAAATTTATGAGTCTGCCATCATCAACGAATATCTCGATGAAGTCTTCCCAGAACCACCTCTATTGCCCCGCGATCCGGGTGCTAAAGCGATCGCTCGGATCTGGATCGACTATGCCAACACTCGCTTTGTACCCGCCTTTAACAAACTCCTGCGTGGTAAAGATGCTCAAGAACAGGGACAGGGACAAAGAGAGTTTTTGGAATCGCTGTTGTACATTGAGCAAGAAGGACTAGGTAAGCTCTCTGGTGATGGCCCTTACTGGTTAGGAGATCAGCTGAGTTTAGTCGATATTAGCTTTTATCCTTGGTTTGAACGCTTGCCCCTCCTGGAACACTTCCGCAATTTCACCTTACCAACAGAAACCCCTCGCTTGCAGAAATGGTGGAATACTGTGCGCGATCGCGAGTCAATTCGGGCTGTGGAAAATCCTGCAAGCTTCTATTTAGAACGATTTGCCAAGATTCTTGGTGCGCCCACTGCCGTTGCTTCTGCTCAAAAGTAAGACAAGAAATAGGGAACAGGTTAGAGTCCCCAGTCAACCTCTGGCGACCGATGTCTTCGACGGGCTACGCCTACGCAGGGCCAGTGCAGGAGTCTCCATTAGCGGTGTATGACGCCCAAAGTATCGCACCAACAGACCTTGTGTATCCCGATCGCGTCGGGTAAGCCTACGTGATTACGTACAACCCGAAACATCGGTGGTTCTACTTTCCGCAAATGCAACGGAACGAGGCGCTACTCATCAAGTGTTTTGACTGGTAGAGACACGAAATGTTCGCGTCTCTACCAAGGATTTAGGGCTTAACTGAACGGTATTAGGTACTGTGGCGTGGTTGGTTAAAATTACACGACCTTTGTGTTCGCGTAGCGTCTGTCTGCGACACGCTGCGCGAACGTAGAGAAGGTTGGCAGCTTGCAAAAGACACTTAACGGGAAAAGTCACTTGCAAGAGTTACTCACTCTACTTTCAGTAGCTCTATTTTCTCATGCAGTATTTTTTATACTGATTTTTTTTACCAAACTCTGGCTTGATTCTTTACTTTCTATCCCTCCAGCTTTTGTTTTAATTCAAAAACTAGCGCCAAAATTACTTGCCATTTCTTCTGTGAGAGTTCCAGGTGCGGAATGTGTGTTCCACTTGAAGTAACCTGACTTTTTTTGCGATCTTCTGAGCAGAGTGAGCGCTGACTAATGTGTTCTAGCTGTGATATAGTCTGCGATCGCCATTAGAGGTTGTGCCTTTGCTCCAAAATCAACAAGTTCAGCTTTGGCTAGGTCAACTAATTCTTGGCTCTTGCGTTTTGATTCCTCAATACCCCATAAACTGGGATACGTCACTTTCTGTGCCTTTTGGTCTTTGCCTGGGGTTTTACCGAGTTCTTCTTGTGTCCCAATTACATCCAAAACATCATCAACTATTTGAAAAGCTAGACCAATGTAGGAAGCATAGCAAGAAAGCTTTTGCAGGACTTCTTTGTCAGCTTTCGCTAGCATTGCACCTGAGAGAATGGAAGCTTCTAACAAAGCTCCTGTTTTGTGAGCATGAATAAAGTTGAGAGTTTCGATGTCAATATTCTGCAATCCCTCAGATTGTAAATCAAGAACTTGACCGCCAACTAGACCTGTTGCTGCTACTGCATGAGCTAACTTAGCAACAACCTGCAATAACTGCTGGGCAGCAACTCCTTTGGTTTGAACCACAAGAAACTCAAAGGCGTAGGCTAAAAGCGCATCACCAGCTAGAATGGCAATGTTTTCGCCATAAATTTTATGGTTAGTTAACTTGCCGCGTCGATAGTCATCATTATCCATTGTGGGTAAATCGTCATGGATCAGAGAAAAGGTGTGAATCATTTCCAGCGTACAAGCAGTAGGCATCGCCATCTCGACTGTGCCTCCAACCAGTTCACAACAGGTAAGACATAGAATCGGGCGTAGGCGCTTTCCTCCAGCCAGTAGAGAATAGCGCATGGATTCGTAGAGTATTTCTGGATAGACTACAGTGATTGATTGTTCAAGCGCTGCTTCAACTTGCGATCGCCGTTCTGATAAGTAGGCTTTAAGGTCAAAAGTGATTTCTTTAACAGATGATTCAAAGACTTGAGTATTCACCATAAATATTTATCTTCAAAATTACAGTACTACACCTAACCGACAAAAGCTGGTTGATAGAAACTATCAAACAATGCTGCTTTCGGGATTAACCAAGGACAGCAATTTGTCACGACGACATTTCATTTAGCCACTCAAAAAGTCAGGTTTCCCCTTCCCTCAGTGCCCAATTTCAACATCTTCCAGGATGCCGAGTGCGTCGGGGATGAGAATGGCTGCACAGTAGTAAACGCTGACAAGATAAGAAATGACAGCTTTTTCGTTGATACCCATGAATTTGACGGACAAGCTGGGCTGGTATTCGTCTGGGATACCTGTTTTATGTAAACCTATTACCCCTTGGTTTTCTTCTCCGACACGGAGTACCAAAATAGAGCTAGTACCCTCCTTGGTGATCGGAATTTTGTTACAAGGAAAAATCGGATAGTTGCGCCATGCAGGTACAATCTTTCCATTGACCTCCCTGCTTGGGGAATAGATGCCACGACGGTTACACTCGCGGCCAAAAGCAGCGATCGCGCGAGGATGAGCGAGGAAAAAATGGGATTTGCGCCGCCGAGAGAGCAATTCATCAAGATCATTGGGAGTGGGTGGGCCAGTGCGGGTAAAGATGCGTTGCTTGAGATCGGCATTGTGCAATAACCCGAAATTAGGATTATTAAGCATTTCGTATTCTTGCCGTTCCTGCAACGCTTCAATAGTCAGCCGTAATTGTTGCTCCGTCTGGTTCATGGGTTCGTTGTAGAGGTCAGCAACTCGCGTATTCACCCGTAAAATGGTTTGAGCGACGCTTAACTCATACTCCCGTGGAGTCAAATCGTAATCAACAAAGGTTTTGGGTAACTCAGTTTCCTGACTATGACCTGCGATCATGGCGATCTCAGCTTGATTATACCTATCCTGGGGTTTACTCAATATCGCTCTAAAGCGATCAACCTGAGTCTGCAATGCCTCAGACTGGTTCAGTAACTCCCGAAACGCCTGTATTGGCAGGACCAACACTGTGCAATGAGTAATCGCTCTAAGGCTCACTTCCCATGTATCTTGAGATACAACTATTGCTTCGCCGCCAAAACAATCGCCGTCAGCTAAAACATCCCGTAAAGCTTCCGCCTCATACTTTCCTGCCTTAAGCTTATTGACTTTACCACGAGCAATTAATAATACCTGGTCGGCTGGTTGACCTTCTTGTACAATTACCTCACCCGGAGCAAATTCTTGTTGCACAAAGCGGTTTGCCAAGGCGTTGAGTACCTCAATATCCTCAAACCCGCGCAGTAAAGGGAGTTCACAAAGTGCTTGGGGAATGACCCGCACCTGAGTCCCTGTATTAGTAAAGCTGACTCGTCCATTACCAACATCATAGGTCAAGCGACGGTTAACCCGATAGGCCCCACCCGTGATTCGCACCCAAGGCAACATCTGTAACAACCATCTAGGGGTAATGCCCTGCATCTGGGGCGGAGTTTTCGTGGTTTTGGCTAAATTTCGCGCCCCTTTCGTGCTTAAGCTGATCTGGGGTTGCCAGTTTTCTTGGTCTAAATCTGGCCTAATCAAAATATCTGTCATAACGTTAACGTTTCATGGGACTAAATTTACTCTCCTAACAGAGAGCATTGGAGGGTAGGAACGAACGACCGTTCGCCCCTACTTTAAAGAGGATGTCCGACTACTTATAGACCGATTTCTACATCTTCAAGGATGCCTAGTGCATCAGGAACGAGAACGGCTGTAGAGTAGTAAACACTGACCAGGTAGGAAATAACCGCCTTTTCGTTAATCCCCATGAAACGGACAGACAAACTAGGCTGGTATTGATCGGGAATATTCGTTTTGTGCAGACCAACAACACCCTGGTTGGTTGCTCCCACGCGCATTAACATAATGGAGCTAGTACGCTCTTTCGTAACGGGAATCTTATTACAAGGATAGATGGGAATACCACGCCAAGACGGAATTGCACTGTTACCCATCGGAATAGGATCGGGATAAAGTCCAAGGTGGTTACATTGCCGACCAAACGCTGCAATGGTGCGGGGATGAGCGAGGAAAAAGCTCGGTTCTTTCCAAACAATGGAGATCAATTCATCAAGATCATCGGGAGTTGGGGGACCACTGCGGGTAAAAATGCGTTGTTTGAGGTCAGCATTGTGTAGCAGTCCGAAGTCACGATTGTTCACCATTTCGTATTCTTGGCGTTCCCGTAAGCCTTCGATAGTGAGCCGTAATTGTTCCTCAGTCTGGTTCATGGGTTCGTTGTAGAGGTCAGCAACCCGTGTATTAACTTGCAAAATAGTCTGAGCCACGCT
Organism: Nostoc sp.; assembly: GCF_036917395.1. GTDB lineage: Bacteria > Cyanobacteriota > Cyanobacteriia > Cyanobacteriales > Nostocaceae > Nostoc. Next base: position 99,528 of record NZ_JBALDI010000073.1, on the reverse strand, counting down.
TAACTCATATTCCCGTGGATTCAGTTCATAATCTGCAAACGTCCCAGGTAATACTGCCTCTGGGAAGTGGTCTGCAGAAATTCTAATATCAGCTTCCCCTTCTCGGTTTTTGGGTTGGCTCAACTTTACCCTGAATTGATCCACTTGCGCTTGTAAAGCCTCAGACTGGTTAACCAGGTTTTGAAAGGCTGCTTGAGGTAGAAACAAGATGGTGCAACGGGTAAGAGCAACAAGGGTGACATCCCAAGTATCCTGAGATTCCACTAAAGCGTAGTCGCCAATATGGTCACCATCAGCTAATACAGTCAAAACAACTTGATCGTCATACTTGCCTGGGCCAATTTTATTGACTTTACCATGGGCAATCAGCAATACTTGAGCAGCTGCTTGACCTGCTCGTATGATCACATCACCCGCAGCAAATTCTTGTTGTACAAATTGACTAGCCAAGGCGTTTAATACCTCGACATCTTTAAATCCCCGGAACAAAGGTAACTCAGTGAGTTCTTGAGGAATGACCTGTATTTGAGACCCTGTATTAGTAAAGCTGACCCGTCCATCCCCAACCGCATAGGTTAAGCGACGGTTGACCTGATAGCTACCCCCCACGGTTTCTACCCAAGGCAGCAGTTTTAAGAGCCACCGTGAGGTAATTCCCTGCATTTGGGGTTGAGTTTTGGTATTGCCTGCCAATTTCCGCGCCGCTTCGATCTGCAAACTCATTGGCAGTTGCTCAATTTGATTTTCTAGGGGAGTATTTGCTGTATTAGTCATGATTAATCTCCATTAGTAATATTTGTTGACAAGTGATTTGATTGAGCGTAATTAGAACTCAGATTGAGCTAACCTTTCGTTCCTAACAGCGATCTGATTTGCATAGCTGAAGTCCCTAACCCTGTTGGACTACTCAGTAAGTTCTGCACCACTGGTTGAACATTGGTTTGAGTTGTTTGCTGACCGACACTTGGTCTAATTTTGGTCGCCGCAGTACCTAATCCTGTGGGGCCTTGGAGTAACCGCTTTTCTGACGAGTTATTCCGCAATTCAAATTCCTTATAGCGGTCTACCGCCCTATGCCATTTGAGTACCCCACACATCCACTGCTCTAGTTTCTTGATGTAACCGTACAGTTTCTTACGGGCACTGGTATCCAGGTCGAAATCATCACACAAGATAGGGAGTTCAGTCGCAACGATATGTTCAAACTCAAGGGCACGCGAGGTCATCAGGTCGTTAACAATGGCGACAGCATGGGGGATATCGCAGTTAAGGAAATTCTGAACCGCCAGCACACCGTTATTAATCTCGCCCTCGAATTCGATTTCTTTCTGATAAGAAAAAATATCGTTCGTCAAACAGGCGAAGTCAGCGGCTGAATTGTCAATTCCCTGCATGGTTCGGCTGGCGAAGACCTCTGGTGGAATCTCATCCCCTTGGGAAAGTCGAGACAGGCTCATAGTTAGATCGGAGCCAAAGGTCTTACGACGCATTTCCACATAGTCTATCGGATCTGGAATGCGATTCTGGGTCTGGTTAGCCAGTTCCCATAACCAACTTTCCGTCATATCCTCGATCGCCTGACGAAACTGGCGACGAGAATTAGCGGTCATAGGGTCAGCCGTCCGCGCCCAAATATCAGCTAAACCTCGTTCGACTGGGTTTGTTGGTACGGAAATAGGACTCCCATCAAGGGGCATAAACGCTGATAGCCGAGCGTTGAAAACTTTTGCCCCTGCCATGTTGCGGCTATAGCCGTATAGTGCAGGGAAGTAGTCATCGGCATAGGTTCCCCAAACCAGCCAACAGGCTGTGATATTCAACTCAGCATTAGACCCATTGGGATGAATATAAGCACCACATAAAGCTACGTCGGCCACATCAAATTTGTGGTCATCCCAGATGTAAATGCTGGGTATCCCTGGCAGTACGTCCAGCATCCCCATTTGACGCGCCCATTCCTTAGAATGCCGCCGAGCCTCTTCTACATGGGGATTCAAACTGGTGGAGAAGGGCATATAAAACTGCGGTAGGGTTACTGGCCCTACAGGCTGATAGGGAATATGGGTGAAGCTTTTGAACCGTTTTAGTCCCAAACTATCGTATAAGGCTCCTAAACGAGCCGCCGATGTACCTAGTCCAGTAGGGCCACCTAAAAGCCAGCTTGCTGTCGAAGATTTGTCTGATGTCTGATTCATGTAGCGGCTCGATCTCATGTGCCACTCATGACCTCCCGACTGCCAGTCCTGAAGTCCTTTGGCATATAGGACGACTTTCAGACGCTCATCAGGAGTCAGACTATATTCCTCGAACAAGGAAGGAAGCTCAGTAACAAAGGTATTCTCAAACTGTTGTACCCGAGATGTTAATAAGTCGTTAGCTAGATTGGCCGCTTCCTGGGTACTCACATCGAGGAATCGTTCTAAAACCAGGATACAGTTTGCATTTTCTCCTTCTTCTTCAACTTCTCTTTGGTAAGACAAAATGTCATTTCGTAGATGTACTCCGTCAGAAAAGGTGTCTTTGAGGACACGCATTGGTCGAGTGCGGGCGATCGCAGCCGGAATTTCTGCCCCAACCGCGTGTTCCACTAAGTTAGCTGACCAGGGCGCTCCCCCCACCTTACGGCGCATCTCAATGTACTCAATAGGGTTAGCAACTCGATTTTGGCTAATATTGGCGAGTTCCCAGAGAGATTCTTTGAGAAGATTGATGGTACTCTCAGAAAATCGGATTACCCAGTCTTGGGAGGCATTAGGGATAGTACGAGTCCAGAGGTCTATTAAACCCCGTTCTACAGCATTAGTGGGTTCTGACGGCGTTTTTTGGGGCTGCACAGGCATAAACGCTGGTAGTCCATTGAGGTACTTCTTAGCCCCGGCCATATCTTGGCTACGCTTGTAAAGCTCAAGGAAGTGATCGTCGAAGAAAAATACCCAAACATACCAATCAGTTACCAGATTGAGCATAGGTTCATCTACATCTGGATGGGTATAGGAACACAATAGTGCATAGTCATGAGCATCAAACTTGCGCTCATCCCAAATTCCATAATCTTCCGATCCCTCTGCCCCACCCAAAATTCCCATTTCATAAGCCCAAGCTTTAGAATGTACCCGTGCCGCTTCCAGGTTTGGGTTCAGCCGTGCCGGCCAAGGTACATAAAAACTCGGCAACTCAAAAGGTTGCTTACTTGAAGTCATTGTCCATTAAAACCTATCAGTTTAAGCTCAGTGTCTTGATTGAAGTCGCGTTAAAATGGTTCTAGGTTACGTGAGTTACACCTGTAGGGGCACGGCACTGCCGTGCCCCTACACCTAGCGATATAATCTTGTGCCGTCCCTGAGTGGGAACCGCTATAATTTTACATTCGCTGTTAATCTTGGGTAAGTGAAATTATTTCTAATAATCGAAAAAATCACAAGTTACTCTTGCCAAACATGTATTAAGCATTAAATTACAGCTTATCAACAGCATTATCAAGAGTTTCTATAAAACGTCCTACTTTTCCCACTTTTCCTACTTTTCCATTTAACAAATCAATGCTTTTATAGCTAAATATATGTATATTATTTTGTAAATAAAAATACCAGTTATTTTAAGTAATTCGGGGGAAAAATTTATCGGTATATAACAAACAGTTAAGCAGAAGAATGAGAGTTAAACCTTACATGTTGCGTGCTGTAGTTTCCCTTTTCTTCTCTAGTTTGGACTCCAGCAATGATGGTATGAGGCTTACATCTAACTCTTCATATTGTAATGATTATCATTTTTATAAGTAGTGAGATTTAATTTCCTGAAAGCCTTATTTGATTTGAGTCTTGGTGTATTTCGCCCTGATTCAGGCTCGTCAATATTTAGATGCGTTTGCCCTGGTTCAAAGACTCGTTGGCGAGTATCAAAGACTGATTCACAGAGTTCAAAGACTCATTCACGAGTATTAAAGACTCGTTCCCTATTCCCCATGCCCCATGCCCCTTTACAGCAATTCAAATCTTGCTTGAAAGAAGCGGAGATACTTCGGCTCGTAAATCATTTTGAGTCCGCGTAGGCGATCGCGATTATAATAAACTTCTTCAACTGCTTCAGCAGTCAGATCCATGTGAGCTTGGGTATAAACGCGGCATGGAATAGTCAAACGTACTAGTTCTAACTCTGGATAATAATCGCCTGTTTCTTTACTACGCCCTACAGAAACAATACCCCGTTCCATTGCCCGGATGCCTGCCTCTAGATACAGTTTTGCTGCTAGACGTTGTGCCGGAAATTGGTCTTGGGGAATTTGTGGTAAAAAGCGTTTGGCATCTAAATAAATGGCATGACCACCAATGGGCACAACAATTGGAATATCCCAATCTAAAAGCTTTTGTCCGAGATACTCAACTTGCCCGACACGGGCACGAATATGATCATCTTGAACTGACTCTTCTATACCCCGTGCCATAGCTTCCATATCTCGCCCAGCCATACCACCATAAGTATGTAGACCTTCATAGATTACTATCAGATTACGTGCTTCTTCGTAAAGGTTATAGTCATTCAGAGCCAGCCAACCACCGATGTTAACTAGTGCATCCTTTTTGCCACTCATGGTGCAACCGTCGGTATAGGAGCAAAATTCATCTAAGATAGTTGCGATCGCCTGGTTGGAATAATCCTCTTCTCTGTGCTGAATAAAGTAAGCGTTTTCCACAGCGCGGGTGGCATTAAGAATAATGCGGATACCGTAGGTCTGGGCTAACTGAAATACCGCCCGCAGGTTAGCCATTGAAATCGGCTGTCCGCCAGCCATATTCACAGTTCCGGCGACGCTGATATAGGGAATACGTTCTGCGCCGACTCGCTCGATTAGGTCTGTGAGCTTTTGCAAGTCTACATTAATTGATTCTTCTTTATGTATGTTGGCCGAATATTTGCATACCATTTTGGTTGCTAATACTTGCTGTTGCCAAGACCATCATAACTAGTTTTAGCGCTCTTGAGGGGCACACCACTGAGCTATTGGTTCAATTCGTGCTTGCTGCATCAATTCCAAAACTTGCGATTGATTACAACCATAGGTAGATGCTAATAATTCCTCACCTTGTTTTTTTGCCTCGTCGGCAGATACACCAAAGGCAATGATTTCTTCGTCTTGGTTAGCTGTAATTGTCTCAACTGGAATAATACAGATATATTGCGGTTCATTATGTCTTATTTGTTGCACCATTATTTACCTACCAATCTCACTGTTAATTGTGTCTATTTTCAAGTTTAGAGAAATCGCAAGTGAAAGTGAAATAGACTCACTATTTACGTAGTTTGTAATTTGAAAAACACTAACTTTTATCCGTGGTTAACACAACATTAAGAATTCTCTCAAAATTACCAAATTTTCGAGTGTAAACACTTACGTATGGGAAAATCAAGTTAGGGATCAACAAATATCTTTTTGTAAATTTTTATTTGTTTTTTAGATCAGTAATGCGTTGAAACATATGCATTGGCGTAGGCGTAGCCCGTCGGAGACATCGCTGCATGGATTAATTTAAATCTCTGTTGGTTAATCTCTGGGAATCAGCAAATCAAGGCTGATACCCCAAAGATGAACTTTTTTTACTCAATGCATTAAGCCTGCATTGAGTCAGTACAAATTTCATACAAATTGGAGGTTATAAAATGGCAATTCGGAATAATTTAGTCGCCAATTTCTGGCAAAAAGTACAAAAAGATTCAGTTAGTTGGGGATCGTTAGCCCTTTGGATCAGTGCATTAGTTGTTCTATTAGTAATGCTTACAATGTTTTCTAACGCTTAATTTCACAAGGTTATTCTAGTTCCTGGGCAGCAGCCTGGGAACTAAGATAGGGTATACTTTCATCCCTAGAAAACTCAAATTATGAACTGTAAACTTCTGGCAACAGTCGTAGTGCTAGCTACTACTAGCTTTATTACTCCTGTTAAATCTCAAGAACCTACTATCGACACTTCAGCAAAATCGAATCAAGTTTTGAATGCTTGTGTCCAAAATCAAGCAGAAACTTTACCAAATCCCTTTAGTGATGTGCCAGCAGACCATTGGGCTTTTAAAGCAGTTATGACTATGTACTACTGTGGTGCATTTCGCAAGGCAACACCACCAGCTTTATTTCAAAAACTGCAACCAACAAATAACCAACAGCAACCGCAGAAAGAACCAGAGTTTCAAAAATAGAGATCAGGGCAAGCGCATCTTGTCAATAACAAAGCCCCAATCTCAATAAAATCTTAATCAATCGCATTAAAATATGCTTATTGATAATAAATTAGGCGTAGGCGTAGCCCGTCGTAGACATTGCTATTAGCCTGTAGAAATCAACCGAACTATAAATCCCTGTTTTCTCCTTAGTAGATTAAATATACATTTTGTCAATCTCATTTAAGATGCGCTTACCCTGGCACATTATCCCCGTTAGAGTGTTGGGAAGTGGTTACGTCTCTTTTAATCAAAAATTAACCAAAATTTATCAAGATTATTTTTTGTTTAAGTATATGTTTCTAAGTGGCGTTCCATAAATTCTTTACTACTGTTTATCATGAGAATTCGTAAAACTTTGGTTGGATTGACAATTGGTGTACTTTCTACAGTGAGCATTTTAGATATCTGCAACATTCATAAAGCAAAGGCTGATTCTGTAATTGATACTAATTCTAAACAGGCTGTTTGCAGAAATTTTGTCACTGGCACATACCTGACGACAATTAAAGATGCTTATGGAAAGTTTGCCTCACGTGCGCTGATCACTCTTACTGAAGAAGGCAACTTGATTAGTAGTGACTCAAACCAAGGTGGTGTTTCAGGTCAGTTTGATCCTTTTACTACTTCTCAAGGTACTTGGGTGTGTAATGGAAATAGGGAAATTACAGCTAGGGCACTCAACTTTAGCCTCTCAAACAAGGGCGGTAGTGGTATTGCAAGAAATGATTTTAAAGCTAGTTTTAATCCGACAACTCAAACGGTGCAAGGGACAATTGAGCTTCGTCTGTTTGATCTAAAAACTAATCCACTACAGGGTAATGGAAAAAATGGAGGGTCATTCTTCTTTACAGGTCAGCTTATCACCGTTAAATAGTTGGATTTCATTAATCTAATGAAAATAAGGGCGGCAGTATTGTTGATACTGTCGCTTGTTAAGGGAGATGTCGGGAAATAAAGCATTATCAACACCGCAAATAAATTTTTCAGAGGAGTAATGTAAAGATATTGTAAAGATTTTTATTTTAATGCCTGTATGACGATCTGTCACTTCGACTTTTGCCCAATCCCAATAAGCGACGCAAACGTCGAGCTGATGGAGGCGGTAGCGCCATTGATAAGAAAAATCGCATACCGTCGTGATCAATGATCCTAATTAATTAATCTGCCTAACTATGCCAGGACTTACGCACAGGTAACGGAAAATCGTAGACGCAAAGCGGCTTGCCGCAGGATACCACAGAGGACGCAGAGAAGCCAGTGCGCCCTTGTGGTTAAGAGACTTGTACCCCTCCGGGGAAGCTACGCGCAGCGTCTCCCCTTCTCCCAAAGGGAGAGGCTAGCGCCTGCCGTAGGATGCCCAAAAGGCTGTAGGGAGAAGCAACTGGCGCGACACGGAGGAATAAGAGTTTGAGAGGTTTTTTGCGTAAGTCTTATATGCGTTTGAGGGCGGACACGCCAAAAGCACGCACCCCAGTTAACGCGGACGTTATGCCGCCTCAAGTTATCTGGGGGATTCACTTTTTACTTTTACATTGCCCGCAACACTTGCCGAATGATATCCGATGGCACCTCATCGGTAACTGTCACTACACCAATCTCCGTTGGTAAAACAAACCGCACTTTCCCTGCTTTGACTTTTTTATCTAACTGCAACGCCTGAATAATTTCTTCAATATCCACCCCAGCTGGTAACTGAGTCGGTAAACCCGTTTTTTGAATTAAAGCATTTTGACGTTCCGTGTCTTCCTTTTGCCACAGTCCCAATTCCACAGCAATTTGACCGGCTGCTACCATGCCAATAGCGACCGCTTCACCGTGATTCACTAGCCGATAACCAGTCAAACTTTCCACTGCATGACCGATGGTATGTCCATAGTTGAGAATCGCCCGCAATCCGCCTTCTTTCTCATCTTTGCTAACAACATCAGCTTTAGCTTGACAAGAGTGCGTTAATATGTGATTTATTAATTCAGGTTTTACATAGCGGAGTTGGTCGAGGCGTTTACTTGCTTCCAACTGGGCAAACAATTCGGCGTCCCAAATCACACCGTACTTAATAACTTCTGCCATCCCGGCCCGAAACTCGCGCATAGGTAGAGTTTTTAATATATTTGGGTCAATTAATACTAGACGTGGTTGATGGAATGCCCCAATCAAGTTTTTACCGTGGGGATGATTCACGCCAGTTTTGCCACCAATTGCCGAATCTACCATTGCCAAGAGAGTGGTAGGCACTTGGACAACATTAATGCCGCGCAGCCAAGTTGCGGCAGCAAAGCCAGTCATATCGCCAATTACACCTCCTCCTAAAGCCACCATCGTAGAAGAACGTTCTAGGCGGTTTTCCAAGGCGATATCATAAAGTTTTTGGATGGAATTGAGGGTTTTGTAGCGTTCACCAGGTGGTAGGGTGCAGCTAGCAACATCAAATCCAGCAGATGTGAGGGATGCGATCGCTCTTTCCCCAAAATGTTTTAAAATCGTCGGATTAGAAACTAGCAATACCTTCTTGCCTAGCTTGAGACTAGCCATCTGTTGACCTAGTTGATCTAAACTCAAAGGTGCGTTAGCGGAGCTTACCGCAGGTATCGCAATCTCATAAGACTGCTCTGGTAAATTTACATTAATTACAGAAGTCATTGCCTAACCCCAAACAAGCGCCAGTGGGCTGTATTCTATCGCAATCTGGGAGTGGGGAGATAAGGTGGATGAGGGAGATAAGGGAGAAAAAGTGAATAACCCATGTCCATGCCTAATGCCCAATGCCCAACAACTAATGATTCAATAGATTTAGGAAGTATTGTGGAGAAAAATAAATGTTTGCAATTGCAGCTTACATCGGCTTTTTAGCTTTATTCTTTGGTTTGGCTGTCGCTCTGTTCTTCGGTCTGCGGACTGCCAAAATAATTTAACTAAGACTCTTGTAGGGCGGGCATCTTGCCTGCCCTCAGTTTAATAAGGACGGGCGAGATGCCCATCCCACAAAAAAATATTTATCCCACAACAGCCGGACTTGCAACCTTCTCCTGTCTTTGGGAAGGCGGACGCATTCCCAAACCAAGTAAATTCAGCATTTCTCGGTCAGTATCGTAATCTGGACAAGGAGTTGTCACCGTCAACATCTTGTTATCGTCGCTGGAAAAGATAGAATTGGCTCCCGCCATAAAGCAGAAAGCTTGTTCAACTTGAGAAAGTCTAGCTCTACCGGCACTAAGACGCACATCGGAAGCCGGCATTAAAATCCTGGCTGTGGCAATCATCCGCACAATATCCCAAATGGGGACATCAGGTTGATTTTCTAAGGGTGTGCCCGGTACTTGTGAAAGAATATTAATTGGCACTGACTCTGGATGCGGATGTAAGTTTGCCAAAGTTTGTAACATCCCAACCCGGTCATCGACAGTTTCACCCAAACCAAGAATACCGCCGGAACATACAGTAACATTTGTCTGACGCACATTCTCAATTGTGTTCAAGCGATCGCTATAAGTTCTCGTGGTAATAATTGTGCTGTAATATTCCTCCGAGGTATCTAAATTATGGTTGTAGGCGTAAAGTCCGGCTTCTGACAATTTCCTAGCCTGATTTGCTGTCAACATACCTAGCGTGCAGCACACTTCTAAACCCATTGCGGTTACATCCTTGACCATTTCCAGGACTTCCTCAAATTGTGAGTTATCCCGCACTTCGCGCCAAGCAGCACCCATGCAGATGCGGCTAACACCAGTTTCTTTAGCTTTTTGAGCAATGCTAACTACCGTTTCCTTTTCTAGGAGTGCTTGCGCCTTTACGTCTGTTTTGTAGCGGGAAGATTGGGCACAGTAGCTACAATCTTCTGGACAACCTCCAGTTTTAATCGATATGAGCTTACAAACTTGTATTTTTGTCGGGTCATGATATTGGCGATGCACGCTAGCAGCTTGATAAATAAGCTCTAGCAATGGCGTGTTGTATATCGCCCGAATCTCTAATTCCTGCCAATCGTAGCGTATTCCCACCACATCATTATCCTTCTTGTAGACTGGGTTAAATCTTGAGCTGTCTTTTGGTAGAATCTCCTGCGGTACCGCGTTTGGGCAAAGCGATTTTCTTGAAGTTATGCCATGCACTGCGCTTTATTACCCATTGGCTCTCAATCCTTCCGCTCTAGATATTAGACATCAGCTTATCAAGATTTTGGTTGAATGACAGATTAGCAGCAAAAATACTCACCTGCAAGTAAAGCAAAAGGATGGCATTTTTGGCAAAATACCTATGCCTACACCACTGATAATCCAAATTGGTACATAATAATACAGCTAATCTCACTGTTGCTAAACCGCATGTATGAGAGAATTTACAAAATTAGCGAGAATGTTCTGGAAAGAGATCCCGTCGATTAAGTAGTTTATGATATCAGAACTGCCATTAATTACAAGCGATCGCCTGTTCTTACGAGCGGCGATCCATGAAGATATACCCTTAATTCTCAAATACTTTATTCATAATAAAACTTATCTGACTCCATTCTACCCTCTTTGGGCTGATGGTTTTTTTTCTGAAGAATATTGGCAATATCAGATAGAGAATAGCTTTCTGGAATTTATTAATGGTCAATCATTAAAGCTATTTATTTTTACCAAAAAAAATCCTACTGTAATTATTGGAACTATCAATTTTAGTAATTTTGTCCGAGGAGCCGCTCATTTTTGCTATGTGGGATATAGCCTTGCTGAAAGTAAACAAGGTAAAGGATACATGACAGAAGGACTAAAAGCCGCAACTCAATATCTATTTCAAGAGTTAAATTTTCACCGAGTTATGGCTAATTATATGCCTCACAATCGGCGCAGTGGCAATGTACTTAAAAGACTAGGCTTTGTCATTGAAGGATATGCTAAAGACTATTTGTTAATTAATGGGCAATGGGAAGATCATATTCTCACAAGTCTGACAAATCCTAACTGGCAAATACCTAAATTTTAACCAGCTATTTTTCTAATAAAATTAAGTAACTAGGTGTAAATAAATTAAAGTTTCTAGTGAGTTAACGCAGTCTTCTCTTTAGCATTTTAATTTTACTAACCGACATCTTGAGAATTGGGGTTATTTAGTCTGTTTTAATTAGCTCAACTTCCTGAAAGATAAAACACTAAAAGATAGATTCCCAACTTCTCAGATAAATTAGGGATCTGGGTATTATGTTTATTTATATACAGCTAATTAACAAATTCGAGACATCAGTTGACAATATTTATCAATTCATCGTAAATCCATAATAAATACACAACAACTCCACAAGCAAATGCAATAGTAATGTTTGTTCACTCTCCGGCTTAATTACCAAGGTTCGTTTTAGCCGATGTGTCCAATTTTATTAAATGATTGAGGAGTTTTTCAAAGTGTCCATTAATTCTATAAAGCGCTTATCTGTCTTTTCTACTATCTTCACCTTTGCTACAATCTTACATGCAGTCGTGTTGGCAGCACCAGCTCCAAGTTCCGTCACTACACCAGCTTTAAAAACTCAGACTAGTCCTGCATCACACCAGCCAATCAAACTCACAAACCAACAGCGCCAGCAAATCCAAGTGGCTCGCCAGCAAAGAGATAAGGATATTGAGGCTTTATTAAACCCGTCCCAAACTACTAAATTTAAAGCAGCATTACAATCCCGTCAGAGAATCAGAATAGTGTTAAAATCTTTAGATTTGAATCAAGCTCAACAAAAACAGGTTCAATCAATTTTGCAAACTTATAACCTGCAAGTAAAACAAATTCTATCTTCACAGCCATCACAACCAACATCAAACTCATTAGGAGTTACTCCATCAACACCACAACCAATTAAAAAGTAAAAAATCAGTTTTATTTAATTAAGGTTAAGTTTCGGAAGACTGGCGGATTTGATCCAAACTTCGGTTGAGCCAGTCTTCATACCAATCAGAAAAACTCAAAGGCTTATCTTCATCGCTATTTGGATGAAAATCATCAGGGTCAACGTTATGGAAAGCATGACAAAAACTCAAAGAAGCAGCATATATTCCATTATCATTAGTCCGGTCATCTATCCAGATTTTTCCTGACTGCTCCCCGGTAACAATTAACATCCCATAAATTCCACAACCATAATTTGTAATGGGAAGAGTGCCCTGGATGAACTTATCATCGAAATAAGCATCATTGTTGGTAATAAATCCTGTATTATTCTTGACAATCATATCCAAATCATTCCATGCTTCTGTAAAAGGAAATGGTTTAGAGATAATTTCGTAGTTCTCGTGGTATAGTTTTTCTGGGATGACATCTTCATATTCAATTCCCGACAGTCCAGATAAACCGTATCCTGGTCCTGCACCACCATTACCAACTTCTAAGAGAAAATTTCGATATTCACTTGGTAGCGTAATATTGTATCTGGATTCAAACACTTGAATATCTTTATTAATCAAGCAAGGTTTAAATTGATATTGGTGTGATTCTGAGCCAAAAACCTCAAATGTAGCGTCTAGAATAGCTAATTGAGTCAACTTTTTCTTTAATTGTAAAACTTTATCCATTATGCGCTCCAGATTTTGATGGTGGCGCTGCCATATTTTAGATATGGGTCGCTTTTTGTGTCTATGCTGATGTTTGAAGCCAGAGGTAGTATTAAGGGAAGAATGAATTAAGCTTTGCTCGTAATGACTCTGGCTGAAACTCCAAACTACAAGAATTCTAGCAATCCTTTTCTCACCCTCAACTACGAACCAGCCTTAGAATCTCTAGGCGGTGACTACTACGATGAGGTTGCAGCAGCGGAATTTCCCCAACACCTCCTGCGTTGGCGTAACGATGAACTAGTACCCCGTTTCGGTCTAGACCCCCAAGTAGTCAAAGACGAAGATTTTATCACAGCCTTTGGCAAATTTCAGGGGCGCAAACCCTTGTTGGCACTTCGTTACCACGGCTATCAATTTGGTGAATATAACGGACAGTTGGGTGATGGTAGAGGCTTTCTCTACGGGCAAGTACGCGCCAATGATGGGCAATTGTACGATTTTGGCACGAAAGGTTCTGGAAGAACGCCCTACTCCCGTGGTGGCGACGGTATGCTCACGCTCAAAGGTGGAGTGCGGGAAGTTCTGGCTGCGGAGGCTCTGCACTACTTGGGTGTACGTACCTCGCGCTGTCTGAGCATGATTGAAACAGGTTTACCACTCTGGCGGGGCGATGAACCTTCGCCTACCCGTTCAGCTGTGATGGTCAGAATGAGCAGTTCTCATATTCGGTTTGGCACTTTTGAGCGACTGCACTATTTCCAGCGTCCAGATTTAACTAAGAAGCTGTTAGACCACGTAATTGAGCAGTATTATCCACACTTAAGTGCTGAACAAGATAAATATGCCTTGTTTTACGCCGAATTAGTGAAACGAGTTGCAGAATTAGCAGCGCAGTGGATGGCTGCTGGCTTTTGTCATGGAGTCCTGAATACTGACAATATGTCAATTACCGGAGAAAGTTTTGATTATGGCCCTTACGCGTTTATCCCTAGTTATAATCCTTACTTTATAGCTGCATATTTTGACTATTCTGGACGCTACTGTTACGGTAATCAACCAAGTATTTGCCAGCTGAATCTACAAATGCTCCAAGAACCTTTAAAGGCGATTATTGATAAAGGTGAAATGGAAGCTGGATTAGTCAGGTTTGGTGAATATTATGAAGCCGAATACACTTCTTTGATGTTGAAAAAGTTGGGTTTTGAGGATTTGCTACATCCAGAAGCTGACGAACTCTTGAATCTAACGATTGAATTCTTAAAAGAGAGCCAAGTTGGTTATCACCAATTCTTTTATGAGATGGCTCGTACTTTTTCATCTAAATGGCGAGATGAACCGGGTTTTGTGATGAACAGTTCAGAGATTGTACCAGTTCCGGGTGCGTCAGGAATTTTTGATGATTGGTGCATACTGTATCATCAAATTTTGAATGATTTGGAGTGCGATCGCATCGATGTAATTGCCCAAACTCTAGCTGTTCATAATCCACAAACGGCATTATTAAGACCTGTGATTGAATCTATTTGGGAATCAATTGCTCAGGAAGATAATTGGCAACCTTTTTATGAGTTAATCAAGGTAATTCAGTCTAGGAGATAAGTTTGCAAGGGGCAAGGCTTGTACCGAAAATATTTTTTTCCTTTGCCCCTCTGCTTCCCTGCTTTCTTGTCAATGTACTAAGTAATTCCTCAGAGGAGATTTTAAAAGTAGTTGGTTGTGATTTTAGGCACTTTGAGGCACTTATTGATCCCCCCTTTTTTAGAAGAGCCACTGCGGTCTTCTCTCAAGATGACTAAATTGTAGTTGTCAAATTAGCTTTGATAATCACGTCATTGAAATCTTTGTCGCCACCACCAGGCAAATCCTCAAAGCCAAAGGTGTTACTTGCTAACAGACGAATGTGATCCGATTGATCAGAATTAGCACGCAAGAAGGGGAAATAAACCGTCGGATCATTATTAGAATTGTTATCTAAAAGTGCATCAGGTCTACCATTAACAATAATAAAGGGAACAAAAATTGCACCAGGTTGGAAAGTAGCAGTGGAAGTAGCAGTAGCTTGATTACTCGCAGTCAAATCAATACCAGCAACCCGACCACGCACAGCAGCCTGAGCATAACCAGCCTGTCCCGTGAGAATATCAGCGTTGCCGTCGCCATTGGTATCAATCCCACCATTTTGATTAGTTACCTGATAAAAGCCGACGTAATCCTTGTAAGACGCCTCTCTGTAAACGCTAAATTCAGCTTTGACTGATTGTTTGACATCTTGCAAATCAATCACCTCCCCTTGGAATTGACCTTGGAGATTTGTACCCAAAGGTAAAGCTTGATTTGTTTGGTTAATTTTCACCACCAAATCATTAAAATCTGTGGCACTCTTACCAGAAGCATCCTTCCAAGCTAAAGAGAAACCATTATTACCAAAATCTGTAATTTTTTGGGTTGAGACACTAGAAAACAGTAATTTTCCGATAGAGTTAGGATCAATGCGTACAGCATCAAGCGTACCGTCTTGGACTAATAAGAATCTAAAATTCTGACCAGAATTCAATTCCAGCAGCCTGCTGAGATTATTAGTATCAAACCCATTAGGGGTATTAGCGATCGCAGATAAAATTACCTCTGAACGTTCTAAAGCTTCTTCGGCATAACCTTCAGCACCAGGAGCAATACCGTTAATTGTACCTTTATCATCATCAACAGTAAATAAAGCTAGTTCATTCACTAGCTGAGAATTGTGTCCAGTGAGTTTGATTTCCAGTTTGGTTTTGACATCCTCACCTTGGATGTTGAAGACATCATCATCCGGGTTAGTCAGACGGTTGGGTATTTCGTCACCATTATTAACATTAAAAGTGGCACTAGGGTTAGCATTCAACAGCACTGAGACGCTGTTGCCTTCATAGTTAGCAGCAGCCAAGTCCAGCTTGCCGTCGCCGTTGAAGTCTCCCACTGTTACTGAAATGGGACCACTACCGACGGTGAAGTTGGTGGCGGTGGCAAAGCCGCCTGTGCCGTTACCTAGCAGTACTGAGACATTGTTGCCAAATAAGTTAGCAGTAGCCAAGTCCAGCTTGCCGTCGCGGTTGAAGTCTCCCACTGTTACTGAAATGGGGGGACTACTACCGACGGTGAAGTTGGTGGCGGCAAAGCCGCCTGTGCCGTCGCCTAGCAGTACTGAGACATTGTTGCCGTTGTTGGCTTCATAGTTAGCAGCAGCCAAGTCCAGCTTGCCGTCGCGGTTGAAGTCTCCCACTGTTACTGAAATGGGACCACTACCGACGGTGAAGTTGGTGGCGGTGGCAAAGCCGCCAGTGCCGTTACCTAGCAGTACTGAAACGTTGTTGTTGCTGTTGTTAGCAGCAGCCAAGTCCAGCTTTCCGTCGCCGTTGAAGTCTCCCACTGTTACTGACTGGGGACTACTACCGACGGTGAAGTTGGTGGCGGTGGCAAAGCCGCCAGTGCCGTCGCCTAGCAGCACTGAGACGTTGCCGGTGTTGACGTTAGCAGCAGCCAAGTCCAGCTTGCCGTCGCTGTTGAAGTCTCCCACTGTTACTGATGGAATGCGACTAGTGCCGACGGTGAAGTTGGTGGCAGTGGCAAAGCCGCCAGTGCCGTTACCTAGCAGCACTGAGACAGTGCCTTTACCTAGCAGCTCGCCGTAGCCGTTGCTGCTGCCGAAGAAGTTAGCACTAACCAAGTCCAGCTTGCCGTCGCCGTTGAAGTCTCCCACTGTTACTGACCGGGGACTACTATCGACGGTGAAGTTGGTGGCGGTGGCAAAGCCGCCAGTACCGTCGCCTAGCAGCACTGAGACGTTGTTGCTGTCCATGTTAGCAGTAGCCAAGTCCAGCTTGCCGTCGCCGTTGAAGTCTCCCACTGTTACTGAATGGGGGAAAGCGCCAACGGTGAAGTTGGTGGCGGTGGCAAAGGTTGCTAACACTCCGGGGTATGCTTTTTTAATTTCTGATGACAAAGCTAGGCTGGAGACGATTTGCCCTATGTTCACTTCTAGTTCCCAGGTTCCCCCTTGTTGGGCGTTGCCGATTCTCTGGGCTGAGGCGGCGATGTTTGCCCCGGTGAGTTGGTGTAGGCGTTCTATGAAGGTTTTTCCGGTTTCTCCAGCGGCGACTTCACACCCATAAATCAGGATTTCTGTGGCAAGCCATTGTTGTAGTTGCTGGCGATAGGTGTGGAGGTTGTCTGAGTTTAGTTGGCTATTACCTAGTTGCAAGCTACCGGGGCTACCGTGGGTAATTATTTGGATGCTGGCTGCGGGATGGTTTTTTGAGACGGCACTGATTTGGGCGATGCCGTCTTGGTGTTTATTGAGGACAATTACTTTAGCTGTGGGTATGATGCCTTGAGCGAGTATTTGATGGTCATTAATTGCTGAGTCGATGATGACTAGGGTGTGCTTTGTGGCGGTGGCACTTGTCATGATATTTAAGTATTTCCCTGTTTTAGTATTAATTTGATGTTGGATAAAATGAGTTGGTGATTAGATCCACGACTTCTTTAAGAAGTCGGGGAGCTTGCAGCCCCTCAGTAGGATTGCAGGGAAGATCGGGGGCGAGAAGTGTTCTAATGAATTTTACGTAGCTATTGACTTGATTTATTATGATGTATGTATAGTTAATAACTAAATGCTCATCATTATAGCGATGAATATCCCTAGTGTCAAAAAATTATATTTTTGCCAATGATCCGACAATCCACTGCTAAAGCTTCTCTCCCTGTAGAAATACTCGCCTCGCGTTATTTCATCGACTGGCTGCAATCTCAGCAAATTAGTCTGGCTTTCTCTACCTATCAAAGTTCTCGCCTGATGCTGCTAGGGGTGAACGCCCACCTGATTTTGCTATGTGGGAGATTTATGCTGCTGGGAACCCACCACAAACAATAGAGGTGAGCGATATTAGCTAAAAAACATCTAATGCCAAATGTGGCCTTATTTTTAGCATTTTGTGGCTTGTGAGAAATCCGGGAACTAGTCTAATTCGGAATTGTCGTACTCGGACAGGGCGGTTGCATCATCGGCAAGACTACTTTAGATGGGGCTGCCCTGAATAAAGAAGTGAGATTCCCCACTTCCTCTTTTAGCTAACTAAATTGCTGGGCATAAGACCGCGCATAGCGACGCTCTAGAGCTAATAATTCTTCATGGGTTCCTGATTCGACAATTTGTCCCTGTTCAAGAACTAAAATGCGATCGCACCGTCTAACTGTTGATAAACGGTGAGCAATAATAAACACTGTCCGTTTTTGCATCAATCTTTCCAGCGCTTCCTGTACCAGTGCTTCTGACTCAGAATCTAATGCTGATGTCGCCTCATCAAGAATCAAGATTTGGGGATTGAGCAGAACAGCACGAGCGATCGCAATTCTTTGTCTTTGTCCACCAGATAAGTTTACCCCACGTTCACCCACCCAAGTTTGATAACCTTCTGGCAACTGGCTAATAAACTGATGGGCATTAGCAATTTTAGCTGCCTCTGTAACTGCTTTCATTTTAAAAACGTCTTGTCCAAAAGCGATATTTTGGGCAATTGTCCCCGAAAACATGATGGTTTCTTGAGGAACAATCCCAATTTGTCGCCGCAGACTATGCAGCTTCACATCCCGAATATCAACACCGTCAATCAATATTTGCCCCGCTTCCGGGTCGTAAAAACGGGGGAGAAGGTTGACAAATGTGGTTTTACCAGCACCAGAAGCACCTACAAGAGCGATCGCTTCCCCTGGCGATACCAATAAACTGATATCTTTTAATACAGGTTCACCTGGTTTATAAGCAAAAGAAATATGACGATATTCTACTTTGCCTTTGACTGGGGGTAGAGCGATCGCATTGATCTTTTCGATCACCGTCGGCTGAATCGCCATCAATTCAAAAACGCGGTCAACTGATGCTTCACCTTGCTTAAATTCGTTGTAGTTGTTAGTAGTGTGACCAATGGGATCAATTAACAGCGCCGCCGCCGCCAGGTAACTGAAAAAACTCGCCACTGTCAAGTTATCTTGGGAAATTTGCCACGCTCCCACAATCAGTAAGGATAACGCACTTAAGGCTTCCAGAAATCCGACGATGGGGATCTGAATCGCTTTCAGGCGTTCGGCTGAGTATTTTGCTTTGAGACTGCGTTCTGCTTCATGGCCAAAGCGAGCAATTTCGTAATTTTCGGCAGCAAAAGCCTGTACCAAACGAATACCGTTGAAAACTTCCGCGAGGATGGCTGATAAACCTGACACGCGATTTTGACTTTTTAAGGAATACTTGCGTAACCGTTCACCAAACCAGCCGACTAAAATACCCATCAGTGGCGCAACTAACACCGTCGCTAGTGTCAGTTGCCAATTCAGGTAAACCATGTAAATTGGAATTGCTAGCAACTGCAAAATACAGGGGATAAAGTCGTGAAATACTTTATTTACCACTTCGCCAACCCGGTCAACATCTTCCGTGAGGCGGTAAGATAAATCACCTGCTTTTGCCGTTTCAAAATAGCTGAGATTTAGCTTTTGAAGATGGGCGTAAACTTGCTGGCGGAGATGAAAAGCAACTCTCAAAGCAGCTTTCGCCATGTACATATCTTGTATAGACTGAAACAAGCCTCTGACAAGAAAGACTAAGGCACAGCTGCCAGTTATTTGAGCGATCGCTACTACATTACCTTGTGCAAAGGGAATTGCCAATTTACCGGCGAGATTGATCAACACTAATGTCGCCAGTACGTATCCCAAGATACCAACAAGTCCCTTGGTGATGGTTTGCCACTGGAGTCGAATATAAGGCAGAAGTTGCCAGTAATTAGAACGCGTTTTCAAGCTCGAAGATCCACAATGATATCTTTCCTTTGTTTGACGCTATCAGCTTTTGAGGAGTTTCTGAACAGTTAACTAATTAGTTCCAAACTGTTTTAGCGTTCATCGTAGAGTTTCCCGGTGTTCTTTTATGATTGAAGTTGAATGTTCAGTTGAGGGGCCTTGCTTTATGAAACTGGAAGAGTATTTCAACGTGCTTGCACCAAATGACATCCGACTCAAAGGAACCCGCATTGGGATTGAGAGCATTCTTTACGAGTACATCTATCGCTGCAAAACACCAGAAGAAATTGCCGAACAATTTCATACGGTGACGTTGGAACAGGTTTACGCCACGATTTTGTATTACTTGCATCATCGTTCAGAGGTTGATGCCTATCTGGTAGATTGGTTGGAATTTTCCCGAACTATGCGCGAAGAACAACAGCGAAATCCTTCTCCTGCCAGGATGAGGTTTTGGCGGATGCAGGAAGAAAACGCTCCAAAGCACTTACAGGAAAGCTAATGGCAATCCGGTATCTGTTGGATGAACATCTGAGTCCTACATATCGTTCTCAAATTGTGCGGCGCAACCGTGAATTGGTTGTGCGAATAATTGGGGATTTAAATGTGCCAACCAAGGGCACTCCAGATCCAGAGATTTTGATTTGGTGCGAAATCAATGGATTTATTTTGGTGACGAACAACCGTAAGTCAATGCCCGGACATTTGGCTGACCATTTAGCTTCAGGTCGCCATATTCCTGGAATTTTCACCATTGATGCAAACCAAAGCATTGGGCAAACTGTTGAAGAATTAATCATAATTGTGGAAGCTTCGTTTGAAAATGAATACCAGGATCGAATTGAATATCTACCCCTGAGCCAATAGCGTATTGTTCACTTTTTATAATTTTACTCAAATTACCCTCTAGTTTAGACAGTGCGTTCTAAAAAATTAGCCCTCTCCTTGTAAGTAAGGAAAAGGCTGAATTAATCTTAAAATACTTCCTAATTTTCCAGTTAAATTACGAATTACGAATTACGAATTAGTTAATATCCTTCTTCTTCTTCGTATTCTGGCTGTCTTTCTTTGACTTTCTTAGGAATATTCACCGGCTTCGGCGCATCTTCCCAAGCATCGCCCTCTACGTCGTCATAATCATCGTATTCCTCAACGTATGGCTTGCTATAGGGCTGGGCTTCATACTTTAGCGGTTGCGGTTGTTGATACCTGTCGTTGCCCGTTGCCTCACTCCAGTTATCTTCTTCCTCGTCTTCTTCGTATTGAATAGATTCATACTGCCGCGCCTTCATTACCTGACGCTGTGGCCTTTGCTCTTCCACATAGTCTTCTGTCCATTCCTCTTCCCGCGCTACGGGTTCAGGGGCACGAACTCTCTGCTTGGGTGGCTGTAATGGCACTCCACTGGGCAGTTGATTGGGTGCTGCAATTGTGCGTGGTGGAGTATAACCATATTCTTCATCTGCATCCCTCTCCCACGGCGCTTTGCCAATACCCAGGCGCTCTAGCAAACCAGTTGTCAACTGGTTTACCCGTTCTTCGGCTCCCTCAAACACAATCAATCGATTGGGGCCGGTGCTGACAATTTCATCGACTGAGAACTCGTAAGTACTCAAAAATTGTTCGGGAATTTGGGGCAATCCTAAAGAAGCGATGACTATGGAGTTAAGCTTCCCGGTTTCGGCGTTGAACTTAAAGCCTCGAACTTTGCCTAATACTTCACCTGTTTCTGTAATTACTTCCCAATTAATCAGATTACTGAGAGATTCAACTTCGATATCTTCAATTACATCTTCGTTATCAACCAGGATGACATCACCAATCTGGTTGATGTTGTTGAGGTACATGTAACGCGGTATGCCCGAAATAGAGATCAGGCTGTCTCGCAAACCAAGAGCCACAACCTCTCGTTGATCAATATCAACCCAGACTTGACTGACGATGCCTAGCCGCTTGCCGTTGTCGCGGGTAATCACCTGGGTATTTAATATGTCGGAACGCCTAATTATCTGTTCAGAGGTCATTCTATACCGAGTCCTGATCTCGAATCCGGTTTATCTATACACTATTATTAACAAAAACTCAAGCAGATGTATTGGATGATTGTAACTTAATCCCCAAAACTTGAGTGTAAGCTCCTCGTGCTTGAGTAACGCCAATTGTGCGTTCGGCTGATTCTATCATCGGACGACGCAAACTCACAACTATAAATTGCGCTTGTTGTGATTGTTGCTTAATCATTCTAGCTAATCGTTCTACGTTTGCCCCATCTAAGAACATATCCACTTCGTCAAAGGCGTAAAAGGGCGATGGGCGGTAGCGTTGGAGGGCAAAGATAAAGCTCAAGGCTGTGAGTGATTTTTCTCCCCCAGACATGGAAGCTAGGCGCTGTACTGGTTTCCCTTTGGGATGCGCGACTAAATTCAGCCCACTGCTAAAGGGATCTTCGGGATTTTCCAGTTGCAGGTAGCCGTCGCCGTCTGAAAGGATAGCAAAAATCGATTGAAAGTTTTCGTTGACAGCATCGAAAGCTTCTTTAAAGGCAAGTTGGCGTAATGTTGTAAAGTTTTCAATCCGCAAAAGTAATTCGGTGCGTTCCCCTTCTAAGGTTTGCAACCTTTGCGTCAGTTCCTGAAGGCGGTTTTGGGTGCGTTCGTACTCTTCCAACGCCAGCATATTTACGGGTTCCATCGCTTGCAAGCGTTTGGTAAGCGATCGCAATTCTTTCTGCAATTCTTCCAAATCTACCTGATCTGGAACTTCTGGCAATGGATTTGGTAATTCTGCTCCCACATCCCGCAACTGGCTTTGCAAAGCAATTAATTCCTCCCGCCGCTTCTCTTGGGTTTCTCTGAGTTTTTCTATTTCCCATTGCAATTGTTGTTGGCGCAAAAGGTGCGATCGCACTTCCTTTTCTGTAGCGTCGCGTTTTTGTTTCTCTTCTCCTAAATTCTGTTCCATTTGATTTAACGATAAACGGGTTTGGGTGATTTGGTTGTCTATCGTTGTGGTTTGTGTAAAGACGCGATGAATCGCGTCTCTACAAGAGATTTGTTGGGTTTCGTATTCTGCGATGCGTGTTTCTGCTTCTTGGATTTTTTCTTGTAAACGCTGTTGCTGATTTTCCAAATTTTTTAATCTTTGTTCAGCTTCTCTTAATGCCGTCTCCCGTTGTTGCAATTGTTGCTCTTGAGTTTTAATTGTCGCCTGGATTTGCTGCCATTCGCTGGGAGTTTGAGATGCTTCCAACTCTGCTAAAGCGTGTCGCAATTGTTGCAACTGAGTTTCTTGTCCCGGTAATTCCCGCTCTAAAATTTCCAATCGGGATTGAGCAGTGGCTAGCTTTTCACTATTTTGTGCCAGTTGCGATCGCGTCCCCTCTAATTGCGCTGTTAAACTCTTAATGTCTTTCTGCAACTGTTCCAATTGCAACTGCTGTTCGCGCCGCGCCTGACGGGCTTCTGTGAGTTCTGGTGTGAGTTTTTTTGTTCGGGTTGACAAAGTAGCGATCGCCTCAGTACAACGCTCTAAAACCCGCTCAATATCCACCAAGCGACTTCTTAAAGCGATCGCTTCATCAGATTCCGCCGCTTCTGCATTGCCAAAACGTAACGCTGAACGCTGGGTGTTACTACCACCAGTCATTGCACCGCTAGTTTCCAACAATTCCCCATCTAAGGTGACGATGCGATATAGCCCTAAATTTTTCCGCGCCGCCTCAAGGTTGGCAAATACCACCGTATTACCGAAAACATAGCTAAATACATCTTTGTAACGGCGATCGCAATCGACTAAGTTAACAGCATAATTAACGAAGCCACTGGCAAAACGCAGCGTTGCATCTTGAGTAAATTTGGCAGCGTGAATTTTATTTAGCGGTAAAAAAGTCGCCCTCCCTGCACGTTTTTGTTTGAGCAATTCAATACCTGCTGCGGCAATACTGTCATCTTCCACCACAATATGTCCCAAGCGTCCACCGCCGGCCATTTCCAAAGCTAGCTGATGGCGGGGTTCCACCTTTCCTAGCTGCACAACTAAGCCACAAAGTCCAGGCATTGCCGATTGTAAAATGACTTTACTAGCTTGGGTCCCTTGGACTTCTTGCTGTGCTTGCGTTTGCGCTTCTATTTTATCCAACTGGCGTTGTTTTTCTCGTTGTTCAAAAAGTAACCGCTTTTGGGTTTCCTGTTGGATTTGCAATTCTTGTTCTGTGGCTGAGAGATTTTCGGCTAAATTTTGGATGGGTTCACTAGAGGCGTTAAATTCTGTTTCAACTCGACTGCATTCAGCTTGTTTTTGGGATAATTGGGGTTCGTCGCGTTGAATTAACAGGGTTTGTTCGGAAATTAGTTGCTGTAACTGATTATTGCGTTCCCTAAGTTGTGCTTGTTCCGTGCGTTGCGGTTCTAGAGTTTGCAGCAAAGTTTCAATTTGACGGTTGAATGCCGTTTGTTGCTGCACCCACGCTTCTGAAGCCGAGGCAATTTCTGCTGCGGCTTCGCGGGAGGTTTCTAAAGCTTGTTGCGCTTCATTCCTTTGTTGTTGTGAAGACGCGATAAATCGCGTCTCTACAATCTGTGTTCCAGCAATTTCTTCTAGGGAAAGACGGTGTTTTTGAATCTCTTGCTGAGTTTGAGCTAGACGTTTGGCAGTTTCCTGCGTTGCTGTTTCTAATTCCGTTAGCTGACGCTGGAGTTGTTTTCGTTCTGCTTCTTGAGTGGCGAGGGTAGATTGTACCGCCAAAAGTTCATCTTCTCCCAATGCTTTCACATGGGCATTGAGTTGTTCAAGTTGATCTGTTTTTTGAATGATTTCGGAATTTAGGTTTGTGAGTTGGGTAGTGAGTTCACCAGAATTGCGATCGCCCGTTTGAATTTCGTTAACTAACTTTTCTTGTTGTGCTTGTAGCGATCGCCATGATAAAACTGCTTCCCAGGATTGTTTAGCCAAAAATTCCGTGCGGAGTTTTTGATATTTCTCAGCTTTAGCCCGATCTTGGGAAAGGCGATCGCGCTGTGCAGTTAATTCCGTCTCGATAATCCGACAGCTATCTTCCTTTTCCTTCACCTCATCTAAAGTTGATTTGGCTTGGATAATTTTGCGATCGAACGCCGCCACCCCCGCCAATTCATCAATAATTTCCCGCCGTTCCCGCGCATTCATCGAGATAATGCTGGTGACATCCCCTTGCAGCACGACGTTGTAGCCTTCGGGATAAACCCGCAAGTTACTTAGTTCCTCATGTAATTCCGTCAGCGTGCAAGATACACCATTGATATAGTAATTTGACGTATAAGACCCTTGGTGAGTAACCCGCAGCCTTCTAGTGACACTCCACTCTGCCAATTTTGGATTTTGGATTTTGGATTTTGGATTTTCTTCCTCTGCTTCCTCAACTTCCTCAACTGTCTCTAAATCTTCCTCATTTTGCGCTTTTGTTGCTTTGGGTAAGATATCCTCCCCTGACAAATCAAACGTCACAGTGACGCTAGCTTCAATAGAAGCGCGTCCTTTAGACGTTTGGGTGTTATTTACCAAATCTGGGAGGCGCTCGGCTCGCATTCCCTTAGAACTGGAGAGTCCCAGGCAAAACAGCAGGGCATCTAGAATATTAGATTTACCCGAACCATTTGGCCCAGATATGACAGTACACCCCGGTAGCAAAGGGACTGAGGTAGTGCCACCGAAGGATTTGAAGTTCGTAAGTTCCACGCGCTTGATGTGTACCATAGGCGCTGGTTGACTGGGCTAATGAAGAACAAGTGTATCAACTAATTAAAAATTCGCAAGAGGGTAGGGAGGAGAATTGGGGATCATTGTAGACGCGTTGCAGTAAGCCAGCGCGGTGTTGAGGAGCCACCACTGCGGCAACAGGGGGTTTCCACGCGACTTGCTTCACTTGGGGAGACTCCAAGTGAAGCAAGTGGCTCCCCATGAGCGACTGGCTTACCTGAAGGGCTTACCGCAAGGCGATCGCATCTTTTATTTCAGGATATAACAAGTTTGAAAACACGCTCTAGGCGTTCTCACACAGTAACATGGCCTGTTAAGGAACAGAGGGGAGCAAGGGAAAAAACCAACTCAACCAAATGCCGAAGGATATTAAAAGCACCAAAGGAACTTATAATAAAGTAATCTTTACAATTGTCAAAGCGTAGAAAGAAATCCCTCTTTACTACCTCAATCTGCTCTCTGTGATTTGGCTCTTAACCTTCAAATATTTGTAGAACGTAGTAATGAAGAGATTAATTAAAGGTCTGCGCGAATTTAAATCTAGCTATTTTTCGACACATCAACAATTGTTTGAGCAACTTTCACATGGCCAAAAGCCCAGGGTATTGTTTATTACCTGTTCTGATTCGCGTCTCGATCCAAATCTAATTACACAAGCCCAAGTCGGTGAATTATTTGTCATTCGCAATGCAGGTAACATCATTCCACCATATGGGGCAAGTAATGGCGGTGAAGGTGCGACAATTGAATATGCTGTTCAAGCTTTAGATATTCGCCAAATTATTATTTGTGGTCACTCTCATTGCGGCGCAATGAAAGGACTAATGAAGTTACACAATCTCAGCGATGAAATGCCGCTCGTACATGATTGGCTTAAATATGCAGAGGCAACTCGAAGGTTAGTTATAGACCACTACAGTGACTACGACGGAGAAGAACTGCTAGAGATTATGATTGCTGAAAATGTTCTTACTCAAATTGAGAATTTGCGGACGTATCCAGTGGTTCACTCTAAGCTTTATCACGGGGAACTCAGCATTTATGCTTGGATTTATCACATTGAAACAGGAGAAGTTTTCGCATACGATCCCCAGAAGCACGCTTATGTTTTAGCTCAAACTCAGCTTTCAGAATCAGAGATAGATGAGTCGGTCAGGGGTCGGTTTCCAAATACCAATGTAGTAATGCATTCCCCTCAAAACCAGCAGGATGATGTTCAACCTTATGAGAAGCAGTCTGTTTCTCCATTTGAGTGGTTTCCAATGAAACGCCTTTCTCCAGAGCAGATGGAACGAATTTATCGAGGTTCAAATAATGGAAGTTGAAAAATGAAAATATAGAATTATAACTCTATATATCACCATGACTGAAACCTATTTGAGAAAATTGGATTGCTAGTTAGATAAGCTTTTCAAGTATTTATAAAGATAAGTCATAGCTAAACTGAAGTCTATTCAAGTAAACTGAAACCATTTTTTAGTCTTTTTGATAAGACTTTAACTATTAGCTATAGGTTTATAAAGTCATTCAAGTGGTATCAATTACCTACTGCTTAGGTGATTGATGATGAAAAAAATACCTATGTTGACGAGTTTCGACTTACCTCGGCTCCGCCCTTCTCTACGAGAGGCTGCGCCAACGACGCCGCTCAGGCTAAACTCGGCACGAGTCGCTCATACTCTCGATTACTCAGTTGGTTGAGCGTTCGCGTAGCGTCCCGTAGGGAAGTCGAAACCAACGGCTATGGTAATTTTATTACTAGAATTCATCTTACTTTTATTTAAGCAAGTAAACAACAGAGACTTACACAGATGTAAGTCCCTGTTTGACTTTTATGCCGATGTTAACTGAGAGCTTCAGTTATTTTTTTATGGCTTTTTCACAGCATCAACTTTTGCTTCTACTTTCACTGTCTTTACACCTTGAACTTCCTTAGCCAAAGTTTCAGCCTTCTTGAGTTCTTGTTGAGAAGTCGCTGTGCCTTTGAGAATAATTTCACCCTGTTTGTTTTCAACTTGTAACTTATTGCCTGGTAAGCCTTTATTCAACTTTTCACTAACTTCAGTTTTTAAGTCACTCTTAACTTTTGTTGCTGCCGTTTTTTCAGAACCGGTTTTAACTTTAGTATCTGTACTAGCTGCTAAAGGAGTCGTTGCTGTTCCGGGAATTTTGGCAGTTTGAGTTGTTTGGGAAGCTGGTTTGGCTGGTGCTTGAGCGGCTTCATTAGTAGTGCTAGGAGTTTCCGAACCAGTTTTAGGAGCCTCTTGGCAACCAAAAGTACCAACTACCAAAATGCTACTAACTAGTAATGGAATTAACTTTTTCATTATCTATCTCCGAATTGAGTACTTGAAGCGATTAATTGAGGTGTGTGTCATGGTGAGGAGCAGATGTTAAAAAGCAATTAAAGGTGAAGTAGCAAAAGTGCCCAAGCAAGCACTCAGGTTACCGAAAATTGAAACTTGGACGATTTCTTCAGGCTAAGATTTTGCAGCCATTTTTGAGAAGCGCCAATTCAATTTTCCTAACGGCTGGTAACCATTATAGTGCATAGAGTCTGTGGCTCTCTGTCAATTTAACGTAGATGCTAAGGAGCTTTTTTTGAGGGTAGACTATGCAGCCTGAGAGTGGTGACTCGATGTTATCAGATTTGAGGCAATTTTGGTGATGTCTATGCTTAAGTAACTCAAAACTTCAGCGTTTTTGCAATACTGTGCCAGCAAAATTACCAACAAAATGTTACTTTATAAAACTATGGCTTACTTACAATGCCCCAAATATCAGGAAAAATTAGCCAATGCCGTACCTTACTTCCGCCCGCGAAATTAGTGCCATTGTTGCTGAATATACCAACGCTAAAACACTATGGATAGATACAGAAGTAGCTGACTATAAAAGTCGTAATCCCCGACTATCGCTGATTCAGGTATTAGATAATCCTCAAGATATGAGTGGCGATCGCGTCTACCTTTTAGATGTCCTAGATCAGCCTAATATTATAGCTGAATTTATTGAAGAAATTATGATAAATTCTGCCATTGAAAAAGTTTTTCACAATGCCAGTTATGATCTAAAGCTTCTCGGTAACAAGAAAGCCAAAAATATTACTTGCACTTTGGAAATGGCAAAAAAAATTCCCTACTATCTTTTGCCATTACCCAACTACCAACTCAAAACCATAGCTACAGCACTTTGTAGCTTTAACAATATCGACAAACAAGAACAAGAAAGCGATTGGGGAAAACGTCCCTTAACTGAAGAACAGATCGAGTATGCTTACTTAGATTGTATTTATCTTGCTCAAATCCACTTAAATTTGTTAGGATTACAAGCCCAAGCCAGCCCCGAACCCACAACCGAAGACTTAATATCACTAAGTACTAGATACTCGCAACTTGAGCAGCAATGGAAGTTGTTGAATTCAGAATTTGAGCATTTACAAGAACGTATAAAAAAAGCCATGCAGGCTCAGAATATATCGGAAACTTCTGATTATAAGCTGACTAGTTATGAGCGGACTACAGTCAAAGCCGCATTTACAGAATTGGCAAGACTAGCACAAACTCAAGGTATTAATTTAGATTTTCCAATCACATTAACTCAGAAACTCCAAAAAGATTTGGGACAAAATCTGGAACAACTGTCTGTAGATATTGACAAAACCACCTCTTGGAAGCTAACTTACAAAACTCAAGCGAGTGAAACTGAGGATGAGTAAATTGTTCATCAGGCTACAAATGCCAAAATTTATAGAGTTATTGTGAAGGATAAATCTTGAAGTTTCATAATTATTTCGTCCAGCAAGAATTACCTTCTCTTATAAATCGGTAAAATATCAGGGAAATTTGTCAATTGACTTTAAATGTATATCAAAAGTTAGAATAATTATTGAATTAAAGAATTAAAATCTAGATTTCAGTACTAATTTTGTTCAGGCGTTATGGCAGTTTATATTAACTTATGAGACGGCGTTTATTTAGGCAAAAGCGAACAAGGGTAAATCAAGTATTTACCATAGCTATTTTTACTACATTGACCGCAATTAGTAGTGTTTCTTGTAGTAAGAATGACAATGTATTGGTGACAGAAATAGGAGTCAGTCAACCTAGCCGTCCAGCTACAACTTCTAAAGGTGGGGAATTTTATATTCAGGGAAAGAATCAGCATTTAAACGGCGACTTGCAAGCTGCGATCGCTTCCTATGACAAGGCAATTAATCAAAATTCTCAATATGGTGCTGCCTACAACGGGCGGGGATTAGTCTACTTTGATTTAGGAGACAAGGAAAAAGCGATCGCAGATTACAATCAAGCACTTAGCATCAACCCTAACGACGCCGAAGCCTACAATAACTTAGGGAATGCCCGCGCCTCACTAGGAAACAACAGAGAAGCAGTTAAAGATTACAGTGAAGCGATTCGCCTTAATCCCAACTATGCCGAAGCCTACAATAACCGGGGGAATGCCCACGCCACCATTGGGGATAAAAAAGGGGCACTAGATGATTTTGACCAAGCTATTCTCCTCGATCCCAAATATGCGATCGCCTACAATAACCGCGGAAATGCCCGTGCTGCTGGAGATCCACAGGGAGCGATCGAAGATTACAATCAAGCCATTCGCCTCAATCCTAACTTTGCCCCTGCCTACAATAACCGGGGAAATGCTCGCGCCACCAATGGAGACAAGCAGGGGGCACTCAAGGACTTAGAACAAGCAGCAAGCATTTTTCAAAGTCAGGGTAACAACGACTTATACCAACAAGTGACGAAAAACATCAAAGAACTTGGACGGTAGGCAAAAGCAGGGTTTTAGTTAAAAGCAGACAGACTGCCGAGTTATGTTGTCGAATAACAATTTATTTGTCGTGTTATCAAATTAATGTCGTTAAACTTTTAAATTGATGGTGCATCAGGCGAGCGACAGTAATGTGTTAAGGACGACAAATAATTTTTTATTTTACAACTGCGCCTAGCGCAGATGAGAGTGCGATCACTGCTAAAAGTATAATTACTTATAGAAATCCTACTTGAATCTTGCTCAGTATAGTGAGAAAGAAACAGCGTTTCATAATGGTAGTATGAATTGAGGTGAAACTGGATGGAATGTCCGCGTTGTGGGTTGTCACATACCCGTAAAAATGGAATAAAAAGAGGTAAACATAATCACACTAAAAAATAATTTTGGATAACTTTTGTATCATTACCGGATCTATTACGCAGTACCTGCAATGGAGAGTGATGGCGATGCGATCGCCTGACCCATCCAACCACTGCTCAATGGCATTGAAAGGCTGCAATCCTTTGTTTCACAGCTTTTAGCTTTTCAAGCGTGCTATTCGCCTTTGACCTAGCTACTATTAATATTCGAGTAAAAATAAATTAATTATGTCCCTTTTACATAATATAATTGCCAAACTGTGCATAAATAATGTTAGTTTGTAAAATTATAGTGAATCTTCAAGATAAATTAAGCTACGAATTCTTTGAAAAGCGTTGTTTAAGTTCTTGAACTCATAAATCAGCTTGTGTATTTAGACATTCTTTCCGGTTGATACTAATTAAATTGAGGTTAAACAGATGGAAAATGTAAAACTAGAGGATTTAGATAACGAACTAATTAGTTTTGATTTAAGTCCAGAAGATATGGAGGCAATCAAAGGTGGTACAAGTGTGCCAAAAGATATCTCGACTGGTAGTAAATGTCCATCCCCTCCGAAGCGCCCTTTTATAATTAGAATCGTTGCAGTACCACCCAAGCACCCTTTTGGAATTCTAATCGTTGCAGTACCACCCAAGCCCCCTTTTACAATTACAATCGTTGCAGTACCACCCAAATGCAAGGACGATTAATCATTAAATTGAAAGATTAAGTTTAAGAGGATGAATGAACAAGTCTAATTTATTACTAGCCTTGGCGACTATAAATCCCGGCTACACGAGACTTTACCCACCTCTGGGGGTTTAAAACCCTTGATTTTTTATTAGTCCGCGTATAGAGAAGTCTGAGCGCCGACTTCCGACGTTCAGAACTTCAAAGCGGACTTCTCTGCGAGACGCTACACGAACGTTTATGTAATAGCGAATTATATTCGCCCAATACTTTTCAAATATCCTCTAAGGTTTGTATCTACACCTATGCTTTAAGAGCTATGTGCTACTCATAATTATCCAATCAAGGGTAGTAATTATACTAAATCTAGTTTTTTTTAAGATAAAATATATGAACAATGTTAGTGAGTTGGCGCTCAATTATCTACAACGTTATAACTGCCAGATTATTGAAGATTATCAAAGTGTTTTGAGACAGGCTTGCGAAATTCATCCACCACCACATGGTATGGCATGGTACGGTAACTCCTATCGTCAGTTTGCTCGTAATGCTGAGTGGTTCTCTAATTCCCTGATTAGTAACGTCGCTGAAGAAGGAACTGGTTCTAAACAAGTTTGGCAATTCTCCGAGCAGATCGAAAATCAGGAGTTTGCCCAGTTGGTGAGAAATCACTCTATTGATGAGTCGCGCCACTCACTAATGTTTGTGGCACTGTTGAATATTATTTTTCCGACGAAAATAGAAGCAGATTTCCGCACACAGTTGAAAGCCTTCTCTCCGCAATACTATCATCACAAGCATCCGCCCCTAGTACCCATTTCTTCAGCTCAAATAATGGATGAAAAGTTGGTGATGGATGAGATTATCCAAATCAATGTCTTAGAAATTCGGGCATTGATCCTACAATTATTGTTGCGTCCAGTACTGCAAGCATATGCTACACCTAATAACTTAGCAAAAGTAACTCGAATGTCTGATTTGTTGATTTTCGACGAAACTAAGCATATTGAATACTCTGGTTACTGTATTGGTAAGTACATGGAGCAAGGTCATGACTCTTGGGTGCGGGAAATGATGATTTACCGTCAAAAGACTGTTAATGAAATGTTTTTAGAAGATGTGGAATTAGCGGGTTCTGTTGGGACTACTATTTTAAGGACACAAGATCGCTCGTAATTGTTTAGATTTATTTAGCCCAACAAATCAAACCATCCATTCCACCCAATCCGGCACAGATACGATCAGTTGACCAAACTTCTCCGGTTCAACGTCCTCAAACTTCAACATCACCCCCCAACGCTCATCACTCGTTATGCTACGCATTTACACGGTAATGATGAGCGGCTTTCGCCGCTTAGACTTGTTAGTGCGTTGACAAAATCACATCCCAGAACCAATGTGGATGCGATCCTCAACTTCGGCAAATTTTTCCTGTGCCTGCTGTTCAGTAGTCAATAGGGAAACGACAATCGCCACTAGAAACGATAGAGGAATAGTAACTAATCCAGGATTTTTTAACCCAAAGGGTGCAGAAGCGTGCTTGAGAATTGTCACCTGAATAGTAGGTGACAAATAAATCAGCAGTAACGAGGAGAAGGTACCCACTAACATACTCGCAACCGCCCCATTGGTGGTAAAGCGTCGCCAAAGCATTGATAAGAGCAATGCCGGGAAGTTTGCACTAGCAGCGATCGCAAATGCTAAACCTACCATATAAGCGACGTTTTGTCCTTTAAACAAAATACCTAAGAGTATTGCCACTAACCCCAAAACCATTGTTGCACCACGAGCTACCTTCAGTTGTTCTGACTCGTCAGCATGACCAGATCGCACCACGTTCACCCACAAATCGTGAGACAGTGCAGCGGCTCCTGAGAGTGTCAACCCAGCCACAACCGCCAAAATCGTCGCAAAGGAAACAGCGGAAATAAAGCCTAAGAAAGCATCACCACCGAGAAATTCTGCCAACATCGGTGCAGCCATGTTACCACCAGTCCCAATTTGCTTGATCGCATCTTGACCTACTAGTACCATCGCTCCAAAGCCCAGGATGAAGGTAAGGAGATAAAAAACGCCAATAATAGCTGTAGCATAAGTAACAGAGAGCCGCGCTGCTTTGGCGTCGGGTACTGTGTAGAAACGCATCAGGATGTGGGGTAGTCCAGCAGTGCCAAACATCAACGACATCCCCAAGGAGATAGCATCAAAGGGATCAGAAACCTGTTTGCCCGGAGCTAACACACCTGGATACTTATCTGCGGCTGCGGCGAAAAGAGCGATCGGGTTAAAACCAAATCGTGCCAGTACCAAGATAGCTAGCAAGATAGTTCCGCCCAGCAACAGAACTGCTTTAATAATTTGTACCCAAGTGGTGGCAATCATCCCGCCAAAAATCACATAAGCCATCATCACGCAACCGACGATCACCACAGCTAATTCATAATCAAAGCCAAACAGCAGTTTGATAAGCTCCCCAGCCCCTACCATCTGGGCAATTAAGTAAAAGCTAATCACTGCCAGCGTTCCAATCGCAGATGCGATGCGGACTGGTTTTTGTTGTAAGCGATAAGCCACCACATCAGCAAAAGTGTATTTACCTAAGTTACGTAGTGGTTCTGCAATCAAAAACATCACAATTGGCCAGCCCACCAAAAAGCCAATAGAATAAATTAAGCCGTCAAAGCCGTTGAGTGCCACCAGCCCAGTGATACCTAGAAAGCTAGCTGCACTCATAAAGTCTCCTGCTAAGGCTAGCCCATTTTGGAAACCACTGATATTACCGCCAGCTGTATAGAAGTGGGCGGTATTTTTGGTAAGCTTTGCCGCCCAATAGGTAATGCCTAAAGAACTTGCAACAAACACAAAGAAGAAAGCGATCGCCAACGGGTTAAACTTACCAAGACTGGTAATATCCGCCGCTAGTGGCAGATCGAACCACACACTATTCATGCTTTTTTGGTTTAGTATTTTGGATTTTGGACTAGAAGTTGCTAATAGCTAATTCACTTGCGTGTCAGCCTGGCGATTTGGTCGTCGTAACTACTATTTGCCCAACGCACGTAGATAAAAATTAATACCCATGCTGAGACAATTACCAGCGCCCCCAGTAAAATTCCCAGGCTAAGACCAGGAACTACTAATGACCCCAGCAGGGGCTTATTGAACGCGATTAGCAAGATAAAGCCAAAGTAAATAAATATCATGGCTCCACTGAGAATCAGGGATACTCGCCAACGTTCAGCCGCGAGAGCCTGGAGAGCCTTTGTGCGATCGTTCATGTCTTCCTTTGGGTTGAGAAGATTAGGTCAGATTGTCTCATTGAAGTTGATTTCTACGTAATTTTCTTAAAGATTATTAGTAAATCTATTGCTATTTAAAGTAATAAAATTAACTTTGCTAAATAATATACAACTGATTTTTTATCATAATAATTATAATGTTCATTTAGTTAGACATTTGTTTGCCTCAAAATCCTATCTGGTTGTAGGGTTGACAAATTCCGCCTTGAGCAAACTATGGCGCTATAGGGTATGAAGCCAATACTGCGTAAGTTTTGCCTAAAAAACAAAAGTGTCTAGGTTAGGTTTCGTTCCTCAACCCAACCTACGAATATTCTTAACCGAGCAATATTGGGTATGAAGCGATCGCAATTAGTCATGAAAAAGAGCAGTAAACTGCTCATATTGGCACTCGAAAACCTTACTCATAGAACATTTCAGCAGATTATGTTGACTAATTCATAATACATATCTTATTTATTTCAGGATTCAATCCTAAATTTTGCTAATTCCAGGAATTTTTTCTGACTGGTGAGAAATCCGGGGTAGGTCTTTTGCGATACTGCCACATCACAAAACCAGTGATGAATAGAATTAACGGTGTAAGCCCTACAAACACATAGAGAATGCGAGTAGGCAAACCGCCAAATGTGCCGTAGTGTAGAGGAATGAATGAATTGAGAATGCGATCGCCCAATAACGGTTTGATAGCATTGTCCACCCGCAAAACTTTGCCACTATACTGATCGAGGTAGACATAGCTGTTTCCACTATCGTCTATTTCTTGAGGAAACTTGTAGCGAATCATCAAAGCATTGTCTGGTTTTTCTGCAAAATAAACGCTTCTGAGTTCTGCACCAGGTAATTGAGCTTGAGCGGTCTGAAGTTGCTCGGTAAGCTTTAAAGGAGACTGATTAGGGATAAGTTGAGAAACAGGTTCTTGTGGGTGCGGACTAAAAGTGATTGCCCGAATAAATGGCTCACTAAACTCACCAAAATTCCAGCAAAAACCTGTAAAAAATGTGAAAAAAAGAAACACACCTGCAATTACACCAGCAACTTTGTGAATATCAAAGTTGACTCGCTTAGGATGGGCATTCCACTTGATTTTAAAGCCTGACAGTAAGTTCCTCCAACCAGGCCAGAGAAATATTCCTGTAATTGTTAAAATGGACACCAGTAAACCAACAGTACCAGCAATTTTGTTTCCAATGTCACCTGCCAAGAGACTGAAGTGGAGTGGATAAATAACATTGTAAAAGCGCTCTAAAGGGCTGGGTTCGAGATTATTACTGATCAGAATTGCTCCTGTATAAGGATGAACGGAAGTTGGAATCCAATCATTTTTTTTGGTCGTATAGACAACACTAAATGGTTCATCTGGTTTCGTCGGTACATAAACTCGCTTGAGCTTGGCATCAGGCTGGTTGGCATAGCTCTTTTTGAGTGTATTCAGAATAACCTCAATCGGCAGCATTTTCCCTTGAGGAATAATGGTTACAATTTGGTCATGGTTTTGATGGGCAATAATTTCGGATTGGAAGACCAGTAAGCTACCAGTCAAACCAACAATAATCGCAATCAGTCCCACAGCTAACCCAATGTAGCGGTGTAAACCAAATACGAAGTTACGCAAGGTTTTGTAATTCATGGTAGATATTCGTGCTAAATAAATGTTAAAGCTCAAACGAAATCGTTCCCAACACAGTCAACGGCGCTTGAGGCACGAAGAAGTAGCCATTTGTGTCGTAATATCTGACATTGAAGATATTCTTAAAGTTGAGCGCCGCCCGCCAATTATCATGTTTGTAGGAGATTGCGGCATCAGTTCTCAAATAAGAAGGAAGAGTATCCGGATCGCTCTGGTTAACAATGCGCGAACCGACAAAAAATATGCCACCTCCAAATTGTAATCCTTTCAAACTTCCCTGTTGAATCTGATAGGTTGTCCATAGACTTGCACCGTGGTAGGCAGTATTTTCCAGTCTGCGTCCTACTGGAAGGGTGTTATCTTTGCTGACGAAGGCATCATTCAAATACCCAGAAGCAATGATCTTCCAGCCTGGTAAAATTTCCCCTGCCACATCCAGTTCAATTCCTCGACTTTTGACTTCTCCTATGGCGATGGAGAAGTCGATATTGTTCGGGTTCGGGTCTTGAGTAGGTATGTTTGTTTTTGTGATGTCATAGGCGGCTAGGGTTGAGGAAAGCCGTCGATCAAAAAACTCAGATTTGATCCCAACTTCGTACTGTGTACCGCGAGAAGGTTCCAGTTGTACCCCACTAGCCGTTGTTGCATTGCTGGGAACAAAGGAACGGCTGTAACTGGCATAAAGCGAAATTGGCTCTATGGGTTGATAGACTAAGCCCACACGGGGCGAAAAAGCAGCGTCGTAAAAATTAGAGTTAGAGGTGTCTGCATCGCCGACTTTTGCACTGTTATCGCTAAGAACAAAATCGTATCTACCACCAACCAATAACTTGAGATTAGATAGTAGAGTTACCTGGTCTTGCAAATAAACACCTGTTGTGGAAATTCTCGTACGGAATAGACGTTTATTCAGTTCCCCTATCGGACGGGCACCATAAACGGGATTGAAAATATCGATTGAGGCAACATCATCAGTGTCAAAGATCGGATTAATGTCTGTGTTGCGACGCAACTCCAAACCCAGCAGGAGTTGATGGGCTATTGAACCTGTGTTGAACTTACCAATTAAATCAGTTTGCCAGGAGTAGTCTTCAAGTCTGCGATTGCGATTTGTGATGTAGCCACGACCTACGCTACTACCATCTGGTTCAATGTCGCTACCGGGTTGGGTATAAGCATTGTTGTCAAACGTCGATTGCACAGAAAAAGAACTTCGCAATTGTAAATTCTCACTGAAGCGATGATCTACTGTCGCGGTTCCCCGTTGGTAATCTATATTTAAAAAATCGCTAGGCTCGTCCAATAAACGACTGATGGGAAGAGTTCGGAACACAGGGTTATTCGCTGGAAAACCGCGATCAAATGATCCACGTCGTCTGCCATATTCGTATTCAAAATTCAGGGTAGTGTTTTCGCTGGGCTTGTAAGTGATTACAGGTGTCACAGAGACAATTTCCTGACCATAGAAATCTCGGTAACTGCCGGAATTCTCGTAGGCAACGTTCAAGCGATAGAGTAATTTTTTGTCTGTGGTCAATGGTCCAGAAAGGTCTATGGCACTACGATAAAAACTGAAGCTACCTACGGTCAATTCTGTTGCATAGTAGGGACTGCTTAAGGGCTGCTTGGTGACATAATTGACGACACCACCAGGCTCGATCTGGCCGTATAGTACAGAAGAAGGGCCTTTGAGAACTTCAACGCGCTCTACGTTAGCACCATAACCGAAAAAGGAGTTGTTTACGAAGCCATTTACCAGAACATTGTAGTCAACAAATCCTCGAATTGTGTAGTTATCAGAGAAACCACCGTAGCCCGATAAGGGTGATACTCCAGACACATTGCGGGCAGCATCGGTAATCTTCGTAATTTGCTGATCTTTGATTACCTCTTGCGGAATTACTTGAATCGACTGAGGAATATCGCGCAACGGTGTGTCGGTTCTGGTCGCAGTTGTTGCATTAGATGCATTGTATCCGTCTTGTTCACCCGTCACCACTAGTTCAATCGGCTCGTCACCAGAAGCTGATGGTTGAGTTGGCTGTGTCTGACTTGACGGCTGACTAGGTTCGGGCTGTTGTGAGGTTTGGGGTTGTTGCTGTTGCGCTCTAGATGCAGCACTAGCCACCGAGAAGATTAGACCCTCGTCTGGACTGTCAGATAACTCAACTGCTGGTACACTCCCCTGACCGATAGCTGTCACCCGAATTGTATTGGCATCAAAGTTAGTGACTGTTATTTCAGTAATACCTGCAATTGGTTTAGTCGAGCGGAATGTAAAGGCTTCACTTGACGGTAAACGCAGTTGAGCATTGGGAATATCAGCAACAAAGCTATTACCAGCACTGCGATTTATAACTTGCAACTGTTGCCCCTTAGTTGTCTGTAAAATTATCTCCACGCCTTGATTCGTGGGATTTGCTTTCACTCCCGTCACCTGCACAACTTCACTCCCTTGATTAAGGAGGTCGGTTGGTGTTGGCGACTGTACCAGTAACATTTGGGCGCTGGTAATAACAGGTTCTATTTCGCTTAGTTGTCGAATCTTTTTAGTTGTTTGAGGTGGCTTCGCTTCTTGTGCTGTTTTCGCTGGGCGAAGCCGATTAACCAATAAATCAAATTTAGAAATATCTTGCGCTTTCGCTGGCTGAACCACCAAAACCATAAAAAGTATCAACAACCACTTCAGTCTGCAACTGAAGATTTGGAATATTCGCTTGCTCATTTTTCTCTCACACACCACAGTATCCCAGATCACAGCAATCTTGATTTAGGATTTATTATCAACAGCATACGGGAATCTATAGTGAAAAATCCGAGCCAAGTATATGCCGAAACGGATTTTTTTCGGTGTTTTTGGCAACAATAAATCTATCTAAGTATTGACTAGGTTGGATGTCAAAGCGCTTTTTAAAAGCCACAGCGAAACGACTAGGACAGTCGTAACCCACTATCTTAGCTACCTGTTTTATGGTCATTTGCTGACTCATGATTAGTGTTCTAGCTTTTTCCATCCGGTATGCCCATAAATAACCAAATACTGTTGTGTTAAAAACCTGACGGAACCCGATTTTCAGCTTGTAATCGTTTAAACCTACTTGTCGCGCCAATTCTAGCAACGAGGGTGGATTGTCAAAATTAGAGATTAAAATTGCTCTGGCGTGGTAAATTCGGTTAATATCATCTCCTCGTAAAATGCGCGATCGCATCAATTCCCGTTCTCCAGATGTATCGGGTTCCAACTTCAGAGCGATTAATTCTAGACATTTGGTTTGCAAGTAAATTTCTTTAATTAAACCTTGGAAAGGACAATTAACTATTTGATGCAAAATAATTTGTATTTCGGGTGTATTTTGCCCCATACGAAAGTAGTTGAGAAAAGATATATTGTCAGTTTCTAGATACAACTGAAGTGATTTTGGTAGAAAATCTAAGCCGCTAACTTCATCTCTGCAAAAGAATTCCTGTGGATTGATCCCGATCTCTACCTCCAAAATGCATTGACCAGCTTGCCAATAAGATCCACTACCAGGAATTTCTTGATCGAAATCAAAATAAGTTGCCGTAAAATTTTGTCCCGCAGGTATCATTTCTGACTCATTGTCTCCGACAAGTGCAAAACTAAACTCCATTAAGGGAAGGTTATATGCCTCTGTCTCAACAATTAAATCCTCCGCTAAGTCGTACTGTTTTACTAGCAAGTTGATACCTGTGGGGAAAGCCATTACGTGGTAATAACCCTGACTTTGCTGTTTTGGATCGTCCAACACTGCTAGATACCCAGTATTATATGAGTTAGTTTTTGTAGGTTCAGAGGTTAGAGTAGTATTTTGCTGTTGGTGATAGGCTTCTCTTGCTGAAAGAAACAGAGTCATTTTTGTGATTTATTGAAATTTTTTTTAATTATCATATTATTGGTTGCTTGAGTGATAGTAATGCGATCGCCAAATGCATTGGGAGGATGACTGTAACTACTATTGCGGCGTTGCACGATTTGAATTTGGCTGCTAGTTATTGTGATGCCTGCGGTGGTCACTGACTTGTACTGAGTATCTCGGCTTGCTTCGTACTGCGCTCAGCTCATTAAGAGGGCAGGGGGAAAGAGGGTTTTAATATTTTTGCATAGATGCCCGGAATAATAACTAATCAAGCGGACATGATATGAAACCTGTTAGGACAATAAACATAACCGTAACAATGCCTGCTAAGTAAGTCGGTGTGAATATTTATCGTTAGGGCAAGGCAGAAAGCAGAGGGTGTAAGGCAAAAGGGAAGAGGGTTTGATTTTAGTTAATTTTTAGTTACATACTTTGGTTGATTCGCACTTTTTTACTTACGCGGTAGCTTTTTAAGGGGGGCTAGAGGGGATGAATAAGTGTTTAAAATCACAGCAAACCACTTTTCAAACAACTTCTTAAATTCGGGCAGTCGTTGATTGAATTCGGACAGTCGTTGATTAAATTCCGGTAGTCGTTTACTGAATTCGGGCAGTCGTTGATTGAATTCGGACAGTCGTTGATTGAATTCGGACAGTCGTTGATTGAATTCGGGCAGTCGTTTACTGAATTCGGGCAGTCGTTTACTGAATTCGGGCAGTCGTTGATTGAATTCGGGCAACCCCCAATACCGTTCGGTTAAGGAATTTATTTGTTGAGGCAGGCTGTTCTTGAGCAGGGGGAGAAGAGAAGCTGTTCTTGAGACAAGAATTACTGAACAATGACCCTCTTTCCTCCCCTGACTCCCCTGCTACCTATTTGTATCAATATTAAAGTGAAATAGTGCGGTGTAAACCAAAGAGAACTTTACGTACCATTTTAGATGTCATAGTGATAAAATTATTGCCACTAGTACCGCGGTAGTACAATAGAGGATTTATGTGAAAAAAATGGCTCCAAAACGGAATTTTTTTGCGCCCTAATTGGAATTTTTGGCGTTGCTGAGATTGAGTTAGCAATAGTTGAGCAATTTCAACTGTTAATTTCCACTTGCTATTAAGAAGATTAGAAACAGTGCGATCGCCTATCCGGTTGCCGTAGGATAGTACAACAAGATAAATTTTAAATATTTTACACAGGTTCTTGCTTCAAACTTTCATGCGATCGCTTTAATCATAGGTTGAGTCAAAACTTAGTTACGCAGAGTTTTGAAAGTCATGGTAGATATTCCTGCTAAATAAAGGTCAAAACTCCACTGAAATGCTTCCCAACACAGTTAACGGTGGTTGAGGGAAAACATAGTAGCCATTGGTGTCATAATATTTGACATCAAAGATATTCTTAAAGTTGAGCGCAGCTCGCCAATTATCATGTTTGTAGGAGATTGCAGCGTCAGTTCTGACGTAAGAAGGAATAGTAAAGGGATCGCTCTGGTTGGCAATGCGATCGCCGACAAAAAAGATACCTGCACCAAACTGTAATCCTTGCAAGTTACCTTTTTGAATCTGATAGGTTGTCCATAAAGAAGCACCATGATAAGCTGCATTTTCCAGTCTGCGTCCTACTGAAGTGCTGTTATCCTTACTAACAAATGCATCATTCAAATACCCAGAAGCGATAATCTTCCAACCTGGTAAAATTTCTCCTGCCACATCCATTTCAATCCCTCGACTTTTGACTTCTCCCACTGCAATTGAGAAGTCAGTATTATTAGGGTCTGTAATGGGTATGTTTGTTTTAGTAATATCATAGGCTGCTAGCGTTGCCGAAAGCCGCTGATCAAAAAGCTCAGATTTGATACCAACTTCGTATTGTGTACCACGAGAAGGTTCGAGTATTTCTCCACTAGCCGTTCTGCCAGTGTTGGGAACAAAGGAACGGCTGTAACTAGCATAGAGCGAAATTGGCTCTATGGGTTGATAGACTAATCCCACACGGGGCGAAAAGGCATTACCGTTAAACTCAGAGCTATTGATGTCTCCACCTAATGGTCTTGTACTATTGACGCTATCAACAAAATCGTATCTACCACCAACCAGCAACTTCAAATTAGATAGTAGGGTTACCTGGTCTTGCAAATAAAGACCTAGTGTGTCGGTTTTGCCAGAATAATAAGTAGCATTTTCTAGGGTTGTAGGACGGCCAGCACCATAGACAGGATTTAAAATATTGATTAAGCCAGTACTATAGTTATAGTTAGATAAAAGACCAGGTGGTGATGTGCTTCGACTCAACTCCAAACCTAGAAGTAGTTGATGGGCAATTGAACCAGTGTTGAACTTACCAATTAAATCAGTTTGCCAGGAGTAGTCTTTAGTAAGGAGATTGTCGTTTACTGAGTAGTCGCGCTCCAAAGTACGACCATCTGGTTCAATGATGTTAATGTTGACATAGGCACTGTTATCAACGAACGATTGGAAAAGAAAAGCGCTTCGCAGTTGTAAATTTTTGCCGAAATGCTGATCCAGCGTTAAAGATGCGCGATGATAGTCTAGATTGTTAAAGTCATTAGGCTCTCCGAAGTTGCGAGTGATGGGAAGCGTCAGAGCGGGGTTATTCGGTGGAAAGGCGCGATCAAATCCTCCACGTCGTCTACCATACTGGTATTCAAAAGTGAGAGTTGTGTTTTCGCTAGGCTTATAAGTGATGACAGGGGACACAGTGAAATTATCGTAATTATAGAAATCCCGGTAACTGCCAGAATTCTCGTAAGCAACATTCAAGCGATAGAGTAATTTTTTGTCATCAGTAAGTGGTCCAGAAAAGTCGATGGTACCCCTATAAAAACTGAAACTACCTGCTGTAAATTCTGCTGCGTAGTAGGGATCGCTCAAGGGTTGCTTAGTCACATAATTGACGACACCGCCCGGTTCAATCTGACCATACAATACAGAGGCAGGACCTTTAAGAACTTCAACTCTCTCTACGCTGGCTGTAGCTGGAGGATAGCTGTTGGTTTTGAAACCATTTGTCAGAATGTTGTAGTTGGTAAATCCTCGAATCGTGTAGATATCAAATACATTGGCAAAGCCTGTTAAAGGTGATACGCCGGACACATTGCGGGTCGCATCGCTAATCCGCGTGATTTGCTGATCTTTGATTACCTCTTGCGGGATAACTTGAATCGATTGGGGAACATCACGTAGAGGTGTATCGGTTCTGGTAGCAGTTGATGAATTTGTGACACGATAATTATCTTGTTCGCCAGTCACCACTAACTCAATCGGCTCATCACCCGAAGCTGATGGTTTTGGTTGTGTCTGATTCTCTGGCTGACTAGTTTGGGTTGGTTGTGTTTGCGGTGGCTGCTGTGATGGCGTCGCAGATAAAGCACTGGCAACAGAGAAAATTATCCCCTCATCTGGACTATCAAACAACTCCACAACTGGCTGACTCACTTCACCTGTGACTGTTACCCTGATAGTATTGGCATTAAAGTTACTTACCGTGATTTCGCTAACACCCGCTATTGGTTTATCTGAGCGAAAAGTAAACGTATCGCCCGACGCTAGGCGCAGTTGGGCATTAGGAATATCAGTGATAAAATTATTCCCACTAGAGCGATTTACCAGCTGTAACTGTTGCCCCTTCAATGTTTGTAAAATCAACTCCACACCTTTATTGGTGGGGTTTGCTTTGACAGCTGTAACTTGCACAACTTCTGATGTGGGTGTTGGCGACTGCACCAATAACATTTGAGCGCTAGTAAAAACAGGTTCTAGCTCACTTAATTGCCTAATCCTTCTATTTGCATGAGTTATTGGCAATTTTATCTGGCGTAAGCTACGGATTTTGAGGTTGTTTGTCAGATTCTGGCTATGACTAATTTGCTGTGCCAATACAG
Organism: Nostoc sp.; assembly: GCF_036917395.1. Taxonomy (GTDB): domain Bacteria; phylum Cyanobacteriota; class Cyanobacteriia; order Cyanobacteriales; family Nostocaceae; genus Nostoc. The sequence goes on along the minus strand of NZ_JBALDI010000073.1, from coordinate 55,690 downwards.
TCTGTCCAAAAAACACCGACACCAAAGTAGCCGCCAACAATGGCAGTTTGAAATTCCACATATTTTCCTCACACCAAGATAAATTCAACAGGCGTTAGCAACAGAGCAAATATTTTTGCTCGTTAGTCGAGAAAGCTTCTCAAATTGCTATTGCTAGTACAATACAGGATTTCAACTAAAAAAATGGCTCCAAAACGGAATTTTTTTGCGCCATAATTGGAATTTGGGAGTAGATTAATACAGTAATAGGTCTAAATATTCTTTTGCGTTTGATATGCTTTGGGATTTATGCCGTATTTTTTCCTAAATGCACTAGCAAATCGACTGCGGTTAACATAACCAACTATTTGAGCGACTTGTTCGACTTTGATTTGCCCTGACAGCAGTAATTGTTTAGCTTGTTCCATGCGATAGTCGTGTAAGTAACCAAATACTGTAGTCCCAAAAATTTGACGAAACCCGCGTTTGAGAGTGTATTCGTTAATACCCACTTGTCGAGCTAAATCGATTAATGAAGGTGGATTACCGATATTCCTTAGTAAAATCTCTCTGGCGTGATGGATGGGATCAATTTCTTGAAGCCGTAACAGCTTTTCTGTTGGCATTGCTACTTGATCAGCTAGCTTGAGGGAAACTAATTCTAGCACTTTGCTCTCCAGATACATTTTGCGTGTTAGTCCCTGATAAGGACAATGAAGAATCTGCTGGAGCGCAACTTGTTTGGCTGGGGTAATTAAACTAGGACGTAGGTTAAAATATTCTGGGACACCTGCGATCGCTTTTTCTATATCTTGCGGTAGTTGTTCTCCGTAACTTTCTATCAATGTCCTCAGCGTTTCTGGCTTAATTATTAAACTCACCCATCTGAGATTACCTGCTTCATCAATGGAGTTATTCGACTGTGGATACACACCACCAAAAATATAGTCTTCTCCTGACTTTGTTCGTTGTCCATCAAAATCTTGCCCTGACCCAGCTAAAATAAATCCAAATTCTAAACTGTTTTGGTGATGAGCATGAGTGATCCACTTGATTGACTGCGGTAAATAGGTTTCTAGAATTTCGATGGTAATGCCTTCACGAAGCCGAATCCAGCGATAATAGCCTGCGCCCAGTTCTTTAGGATATCGACAAAGATAATCTTGTGGATGGATTGGATCGATCAGGAATTTTTGATTTGCTGCTTTTCTCAAATCCCAAAAATCATAAACCGTGATGTTAATTGTCATCGTGTGTTGTACTGTGCAATGGCGATCGCTGTTAATTAGATATATTACATCTATGCGATGGCTTTGCCCGCCGCAGGCATCGCACCACAAACCGTAGGTTTATTGCCTTTGGTTGCTGTTGCGTGAGTCCGAAATCACTGATTCATAAAAATGTTAATTCAGCAAATTTGAATTTGATGTTGTATAAATATGTGGTTTTGTAGGGTGACGATACTGCCACATCACAAAGCCAGTGATAAATAGAATTAATGGTGCAAGTCCAACGAAGACATAGAGAATGCGCGTAGGTATTCCGCCAAAAGTGCCGTAGTGGAGTGGTTCAAAAGAGTTGAGGACGCGATCGCCCAACGGCATCTCCAATATGTTATCCACTCGCAACACTTTACCACTGTACTGGTCAAGATAAACATAACTTTGCCCGTTCTCATCATCATCCTGAGGTAGCTTAAAGCGAATACTCAAAGCATCTTCTGGTTTACGGGGAAAGTAAATCGTCCCCAGCATAGCATTTGGGAAGGTAGCACGAGCAGTTTTTAATTGGTCTGTTAGTTGGAGTGGAGTTTTACCAGGAACAGGTACAGAGACAGGTTCCGATGCTGGCTTGCGGGTAAATGTCACTGCATAGATGATGGGTTTAGTGTAATCAGAGAAATTCCAGCAGAAACCAGTGAAGCCTGTGAGGGCAATAAATATAGCTGTAACAATGCCTGCAACTTTGTGAATATCAAAGTTAACCCGTTTTGGATGAGCATCAAGCTTGATTTTGAAGCCGTTGAACAGTTTTCTCCAACCGGGCCAGAGGAGGATGCCTGTAATACTGAGGATACACATCAATAAGGCAGCAATCCCAGCGATCGCATATCCAGTTTTGCCTGCCAATAAACTGTAGTGGAGTTCGTAGACAACGTAGAAAAAGCGCTCGGAAAAAATTTCCTGACTGTTTCCAAGAACTACTCCAGTGTAAGGGTTGACATAGAGTTCAGCTAAATCGTTTTCCTGTTTTCTGGGAACAACAACTGCTGGAGCATTTGGCTTTGCAGACATATAAATCCGATCGATTGTTACGCCTGGTTGATTTGCATAGGCTGTTTTCACCTGATTGAGGATAACTTCCACAGGTAAGCGTTTGCCACCAGGAGTAATCGTTCCAATTTGACGATGCAATAAAAAGTCACTAATTTCATCATGAAAGACTAACAAACTACCCGTTAGACCGATAATAATTGCAATCAAACCTATAGCTAACCCGATATAGCGGTGTAGCCTGAATACAAAGTCTCGGAGTTTTTTTGAGTGCATGAAAGAATACTCCTTTGTATTCGATTAAGGTTAAAACTGCCACGAAATTGTTCCCTGCACCGTCACAGGCTCCCCTGGAAAGACTCTGAGAATGTCAGAAGATGATTCGTAGTAATCAACGTTGAAGAGATTTTTGATGCTGACAGCAGCTCGCAAGCGATCGCGTTTGTAGAAAATAGAAGCATCTGTGCGAAAATAGCTCGGTAGGGTAAAATAATTATTTAGATCCCCTTCTCGTTCTCCAACATAGAACAAACCCAAGCCTAACCCCCATCCTTCTAAACTACCGGATTGAAATTTGTAGGATGTGAACAAACCAAAGGAATTTTCTGGCGCATTAACTAAGCGGTTGCCCACAGGATAATCGTTGTCCTCACTGATGCGGGCATCAATATAAGCATAACCAGCCGCAATACTCCATCCTGGCAGAATTTCACCACTAATGTCTAACTCGATGCCGCGACTGTGTTGTTTCCCAGTTTGGATAGAAAAATTAGAATTATTGGGATTGGGATCGGTCGTCAGCACGTTAGAGCGAGTCAAGTCAAATAATGCCAAAGTTGCAGACAGTTTGTTACTCAAATCTCCCTTAATACCCACTTCATACTGAGTTCCAGTTTCTGGCTTAAATAAATTGCCATTGGCATCTGTACCACTGCTAGGATTGAATGATCGACTGTAGCTAGCGTAGAGAGAAATTGGCTGAATGGGTTGATAGACAATTCCAAATCGGGGGCTAAATGCTTCATCGGATTGGCTTGTATTAGTGTCTGCGATCAAATCCTTCGACTCCTGATTAGCCCAGTCATACCGTCCACCTAGCACTAATTTCAAGTTATCTGCTAAAGCAATCTGATCTTGAAGATAAACCCCAACAAATCCCCCTGATTGAGTACTATTACCTCTATCTTCAACAGCGCCTCTGGGAGAGCCATATACCGGGTTGAACAGGTCAAGCGGTGCAACTTCGCCAATGATATAGTCATTATTTGTGCGTTTAGTATTATATACTTCAGTTCCAAACAGAAGTGTGTGCTTAATCGACCCAGTTTGAAATTTACCAGTCAAGTCAGTCGCTACAATAAAGCCGTTTGTGGTATCTTTTGTATTTGGAGTTGGATCATCAAAGTAATAGCGGTTGAGAGTTCGACCATCAGAGTCAAGGCTGCTACCACCAGTAAATCCACCCCCTCCTCTTTTTAAAACTGCGTACCGAAAGACATTTCGTACTGACCAATCTTTGCTGAACTGATGCTGCAAGTCATACCCAATTCTGGCAAATGAGAAAGTCTCGAAGTCAGTTGGTTCACCTATAAAGCGATTGATGGGAATCTTACCATTGGGATTGGGCAGCACCGTACCCATAGCAGGTAAGCCGGCAGAAGTTTGACTGACTGTTTTCGACACATCTCCTTCAATGGTAAGTTTAGTATTAGGGCTAATCTGCCAGCTAACAACCGGATTAACTAACCAACGATTATTACGACTAAAGTCAATAAAGGTATTTGAGTCTTGGTAAAAAGCATTTAAGCGATATAGCACAGTACGACTATCGTTGAGTGGGCCGGAAAAATCCACTGCACCTCGGTAGAGGTCGTAACTCCCAGCGAGAAACTCAAGGTTATAGAAAGGGTCGCGTAATGGCTGTTTGGTGACAATGTTCACTGCACCACCTAAAGATCCCTGACCATATAGCACAGAAGCCGGGCCTTTCAAGATTTCAACGCGCTCTATATTCGTGAGATCGTTTCTAGATATTGAGCCGAAATCGATGTCTCTGACACCATTTCTGAGAATATTCGAGCTACTGTCAAAGCCCCGAATAGAAAAAGAACTTAACCCTCCTTCATAGGAGGGATTGGAGGGGATCACACCGCTTACCGTTCTGACAGTATCATCTGGGTCAGTGATCACCCGATCTTCAATCACCTGCCGAGGAACTACCTGAATGGATTGAGGAATATCGCGGATGGGTGTGTCAGTTCTAGTTGCAGATGAAGCATCAGTTGCACCATATCCATCTTGCTCACCTGTTACCACCAATTCAATCGGTTCATCATTTTGTGTTGATGGTTGACTTGCAGGAGTTGATGGCGTTTGAGGTTGTTGTGCGGAAGATGCAGCACTCGCAACAGAAAATATTAGACCCTCATCTGGACTATCATACAACTCAACTGTTGGCAAACTCGCTTCACCTGTCACCGTTACCCTGATAGTACTGGCATCAAAGTTTGTTACTGTGATTTCAGTAACCCCTTGAATTGGTTTTTGGGACCGGAATGTGTATGCTTCACCACTAAGTAAACGCAGTTGAGCATTAGGAATATCAGCGATGAAATTATTTCCAGCACTGCGATTTGTGATTTGCAACTGTTCCCCTTTGCTAGTCTGTAAAATCACCTCCACACCTTTAGAAGTAGGATTTGCTTTAACTTGCGTCACTTGCACTAATTCAGGAGTTGGCACTGTTACTGGTGTTGGCGACTGCACTAACTGTTGGGCGCTGCTGATAAAATGCTTTATCTGCCTTTGTTGAATCTTTTGAATCGGTTCAACAACCTGTTTTTTGGTAATTAGTTGAGTAGAGTCTGCACTAACCTTAGTGGATATTGTAATAGGGGCAGTTCTTGTACTTTGCGCCCAAACAGGTTGAGCAACAAGTGACATCAAGACACTCGTGATGCATCCAGATAAACTGACAACAAAAGATAATAAATTAGGCGATCGCTGAACCTTCATAACTCCTCACACACAAAAAAGCCAATACCCTCCTTGGCAACTCATCAAGGAAAACTTCCTCTTTGACTCACAAAGTTGTTGAAATGAATTAGCAATTAATTAAGTTATACGGAGCATACAGGATTTCAGTGACTATTTCCGCTCAAAGAAGACCGCTTGCAACTCTAATAAGACCAAATCTTTGATAAATTTCAAATAGTAGGCTTTTCTCCTAAGCGACAGGCGCTGGGACTAATGCTAAACTTGCGTTTGAAAGCCACAGCAAAATGCCCAGTATTGGCGTAGCCCACTATATTTGCCACTGTGGCTACGCTCAACTTGCCTTCACAAAGCAATTGCCGCGCTTTCTCCATACGATAATCGTGCAGGTAGCCAAATACAGTTGTGCCAAAAATCTCACGAAAGCCTCGCTTAAGCTTGTTGTGATTAATTCCAGCTTGCTTTGCCAAGTCTAGTAAAGATGGCGGATTATCAAAATGCCGCAGTAAAATTTCTTTAACATCATAAATGCGGTCAATGTCAGTAGACTTGAGGTTTGTGACTAAATTTAAACCCTGTTCGCGCTTGACGGTTTGCTCTAGGTGCAAAACTAATAATTCTAGGGCTTTGCTTTCCAGATATCGCTGTTTCATCCATCCCCGATAAGGGCAAGTTATAATCTGTCCAATTGCTAGCTGCATGGCTGGAGTGGTTGTTCCCAGCAGATTGAAATCTTCCTGCTTGTTTCCCTCAATCAAATTTTTTAACTGCAATGGCAGAGAGTCAAGCTGGTTGCTACCATAGGATTTGAGGAAAGAAGGCTCCATGCAAATCTGGACTCTGAAGATTCGTTGGTTCGCAGGCCACTCTTCTGTCTCCATCGCAGAGCCAAATCCGAAACAATTCTGTCCGCTAATTTCGTGGAAGTAGTCGTTTGGCTTGTGAATCACTACTCCAGCATCGCCGCAAATAAAAAATGTCAAGACTGATGCCGTCCATCCTTCTTCATAATCATCACAACGAATAAATTCTCGGCATTCAAATTCCCGAACGCGAAGCCAGAACCCATCCTGAAGCCAAATTAATCGCCTGTATCCTGTCCCTAAATGCTTAGGGTAATCAAAGATATCGTCGAAGTCGTCTGATTGATATAGACGATGGGTATTCTGCCAGCTTTGCTCCCATAGTTCATCATAGTTTGAGGATGAAAGGGTAATTGTCATTGTTGCAGTTGATTAAATTTTTCTCAAGTTTATTGAAAAATAATCTCATATTTTCTATGACTATCAACGTAAACGGATCGCCATTCTTGTAACACAGTTGGGCATTAGAAATATCAGTGATAGTAATTGCCTAGCTTGTTTCATGCGATAATCGTGTAAAAAATCAAACACTGTATTCCCAAAAGTTTGACGGAATCCACGTTTGAGAGTGGATTCGTTAATACCCACCTGTCAAGCTAGTTCGATTAATGAAGGTGGATTACTGATATTCTGTAACAGAATCTCTCTGGCGTGATAGATGCGATCAATTTCCTGAAGCCGTAGCAGTTTTTCTGTTGGCGCTGCTGCTACTTGATCTGCTAGCTTGAGGGCAACCAATTCTAGCACCTTGCCCAGACACTTACTATTTGAATTGCGCCTTGGTGGCTACCTTTGTCATAAGAACTGCACAATGTTTTCCCATTGAGCGCCACAACTTCACTTGATATTATTTTATCGATTGATTTCATCAGTAATCTTAACATTGAAGTTAGTGGATAGGCCTAGTTACCTTGTAGGCAGAACTTGAGTGGCAAAATTACTGTGTTTGATTTGGAAGACTTTTTTAACCTTTCATCTGATCTATTCTGTATCATCGGACAAGATGGTTTTTACCAGCAAGTGAATCCAGCATGGGAACAAGTGTTGGGATGGAAAGCGGAAAACTTAATCGGCCATCCGTGGCTGGGATTAGTGCATCCAGAGGATATCACAATCAGTCACTTACCAACGGAACCACAGCAACAGTTGCACTGGGACAGTCGTTATCTTCATAAAGATGGTAGTTATCGGTGGTTGTGTTGGAGTTTATCAATTTCTCAAAAGGGACTCATTTATGCAGTAGGTAAAGACATCAGCCAACAACTGCGGCGAATAGAAGCGCTACAAACTGAACGGGAAAGCCTTTATAACCTACTCAATCAGTTACCAGCCTTTCTCTATCTGCAACCCAAGGATTACGGGGTGGGATTTTATAACCAACGCTTCCGTGAGGTATTTGGAGATCCCACAGGGAAACGTTGTTACGAGGCGATCGCCGGATTAAAGCAACCTTGTCCGGAATGTCCCACCTTTGCCGTTTTTCACAGTAACGCTCCGCAACTCTGGGAATGGGTGGATAGTAAAACAGGCCGGGTATATCAGATTTATGATTATCCGTTCAAGGATATGAATGGTGAGCCGATGGTTGTAGAAATGGGTTTAGATATTACTGCTGTCAAAAAAGCAGAGGCTGCTTTACGACAGCGAGAGCAGGAATTAACTTTAAAAAATCAACAACTTCAAGAAACCCTTGAACAATTACAAAAGACCCAAGCACAACTAATTCAAACAGAGAAGATGTCTTCTCTGGGACAATTGGTGGCGGGTGTAGCTCACGAAATTAATAATCCGATTAACTTTATCAATGGCAATATCGCTTATGCTAAAAAGTACATCCAACAATTGTTATAAATACTGCAACTTTACCAAAAAGAATATCCTCATCCAACACCAGTGATTCAGGAAGGAATAGAAGCGATCGAGTTAGATTTTGTTATTCCAGACCTACAAAAATTACTAGATTCCATGCAAATGGGAAGCGATCGCATTCGCAACATTGTACTGTCGTTGCGGAACTTCTCACGACTGGATGAAGCAAAAATGAAAGCAGTAGATGTCCATAGCGGTATTGATAGTACGCTAATGATTCTGCAAAACCGCCTCGAAGCCAAGCCTGACAGTTCCCAAATCCAAATTATTAAAGAGTATGATCAACTCCCTCTAATAGAATGTTACGCTGGTCAACTTAACCAGGTATTTATGAACATCATCACTAACGCGATCCATGCTTTGGAAGAGTCATATATCAATAACCAGCAGTCAAGTTGCAATCCGCAAATCACTATCCGTACTAAGTTACTCAACTCAGATTGGGTTGCTATTGAGATTGCTGACAATGGAGTGGGAATGTCACAAGAAGTTCAACAACGTCTATTCGATCCCTTCTTTACGACTAAAGTAGTAGGAAAGGGAACTGGTTTAGGGATGTCAATTAGCTATCAAATTGTCACAGAAAAACATCATGGTCAACTGCGATGTATTTCATCTTTAGGAGAAGGAGCAACGTTTATAATTGAGATCCCTATTCGACAAAATAAACCCATACAGCCAAATCTACTGGCTGATAATCAAAAAATGCAAAAATACTAAAAATACTTAATATTTTTGCATTTTATATGCGGTTTTTCCAGCAGTCATCAATTAGATTTATAAGACATATTTGTAGTGGCACAAGAACTTGTGCCACTACTGTATAATAAGCAAAAATTAGAACTGCTATGCAATCCAATACGGTTCAGTTAGCGTCAAAAACCATAAACTGCCTAGGTTGGGTTGAACGAAGTGAAACCCAACCTACGATTCTCCTTAACTGAACCGTATTGGCTATGCAATCTGATTGTCTATACTGACAGAAATAAGTTTGCTGTAATATTCAGTTTTTGCATAGATGCTGATGATAGTATCACCAACTGCAAAAAAAGTACCTTCTTGCTCATCTTTAGAAAATTGTAAATTTGGATATTTAGCTGCAACTTCCTCAGCAGTCATAGCTTTTGCTTCCATTTTATCCGGCAATAGTCCAGTACAACCAATGTAAAATACCAAAGGAGATATCTGATCTCGGTAGATTTTTTCTACATATTGCTCTAACTTAGTATTCGCTGCTGTCAAAGCAGCAACCATTTCCTCTTTGCTGATTTGCTTACCAGTTTGTTTATTCTTCAATAACTGCGCCAAACTATCAGCACCAACTTTTTTAAGAATACCTTCAACTATGCCATTTTGCTCAAGCCCAAGAAAATCATCAAAAATTGGTTTCATAAACTCGTCAACTTTCGTAATCTTGGTGCGTGATGACAGTAGCCTGTGCCTAACAGTGAGATTCTCATTAAATGCCACCTCAAAACTCGGCTTAATAATAATTTCTTCGGTTTCTTTGTCATAAAGACGATACATTCTATTTAGAAATTTGTTTGCAGAATGTAACTTCCTGAGGTTAAGAATCTCTTGACTACCAATGTCGATTTTATAGCTCAATCTTGAGTCAATAGTCCCATGAAATAAAGCTTGATTGACATCAGTGTATTCGTTAGTTGTAGGAAAGTTGATATAAATATTCTTGGACAAATAGTGCTTTTGAAACTCATCTAACTGTGCCGCTATAAATACATCTGACTCTTTTTTCAAGTGAGCAGCAATAATACTAGCAAGCACTTTAATTTCTGCTAGCTGATAGAATAGTCCATCAATGCTACTGTAACAACTATCAAAGGCTACAAGCGGCAAGTTATCTAGCTGGATGGAATATTCAGTATTGAAGTCAAAATCTTTTGCATCCACCACACCCTTTTCTTTGAGCAAGTCAAAAGCTTTTTTACTGCTAATTTTGATTTTTAAGGACTTCACATTTATTTTGCCGTCACTTACAATCGTGTAATTATTAAAACTATTGAGGTCATTTACCAGCAAACCTGCTACCTCAAGAGTGGGGGTTTGGTCTTCAAATTTGGTAAGTTTGACTTGACGTTTGACAAGCATGTTAATAGTAGCAGTATTGCGATTAAATTGAAATTCGCCCATACCAACATACTCAGCATTATCTATATATTCTGTTTGCAACCAAGGTTGAAGCAGTTCCCCGTTTTCGTTTCTAACACCTTTAATACGCTTGATACCTGTTCTTTGATAATCTTCTTGCAGATGTTTAATATTGATGATGATATTGTTGCGATATTCTGCAAAAATTTGGATGAGTTCTAGCAGAGAAATTTGATTACTTGCCATATTGTCACCATCCATATAAAGAGGTCAAGAATCTATTTGTCTCCTTAAGAGTCTCCGACTGGGAATGCTTAATGAGAGGCTTTGTCTTAAGACTAGCAGCACCGCAATGAGGAGCATTTCCAGCCAGAGGCTGGAAACGAGGTTTTAGCTTAAGTTGACACTAATGGACAATGCCATGCCCCTAGCAACGTATTTGTATCATTATTAAAGTGAAATGGTATTACATCATCTCATAGTACAATTATACTATAAAAAATAAAATTGTGTAGACATCGCCCTGCAATGAGGTGTTATTGTGCCACCGAGCATTTCTGCCATACTGCTGAATAACGCCAGAATAGAAGCTTTCTAACCTTTGTGCCCCTGAGTAACTTTGTATAAATTCGTTATTTAGGCACCGGGTTTGAAATAATCAAAGAGGCGATCGCCTGAATCTGCGCGAATCAATGCCACAACTACATCGGGTAAGGTGGCTAAACTGGGGTAAATCAAATAACGTGGTTCCCAATCGGGACGGAACTTGTCTTTGTAGGAGTGCAGTCCCTTGAAATTGTAGAAGCGACTCAAATGTTGGTAAAGATAGCGCAATACTTTCTCCAAGCGACGCGATTCTGGGTTGTCTCCAACTCCCGCAAAGGCAGAAAGACCGAAATTAAAGCTGTCGTAGCCACACTCTTTAAAATGCTGGAGTAGGGAAATAAATAGAAAGTCCATTGTGCCATTTTCGATGGACGGGCGGTGTCGCATCATGTCAATGGTCGCTTCGTTGAGTTGGTACTCCCGGACAATGTTGGCAAAGGCGCTAATCTGACCTTCGGGATTATACATCACAGCAATCTCGCACTCTCGCAGGTAAGCTTCGTCAAACCAACCCAAAGAAAAGTGTTTTTCTGAACCTTGTACCATCTTCAGCCATTCATCACTCACAGGTTTGAGTCGGTGCAACAAATCATTGGTGATGGGTGGTTGGTGAAAGTCGATTTGGTATCCTAGCTTAGTTAAACGATTGATTGATGGTCTAAAATTTTTACCAGCTTTACCTTGTAAGGTAAAAGTTTTCAGGTCAACGATCGCTTCTTCTCCAATCTTGAGTACCTTAAACCCCAACGACTTGTAAAGCTGAATATCATCAGGCAAAGTTTGGTAAAAGCCAGGATACCAATCATTGCGCTGGCAAAACTGCCAGAAAGCAATAATTGTCTCTTTGCGGTCTTCAATCGGGCCTATGGGATCTCCTAAGGCGATCGCACCCCGTCCTTTGGGAACATAAGCAATTACACTGTTACCAGTCGGACTAAAATAATAACTTTTATCATTTAATAGGGTCAATGCTGCTAAAGAAGAACGGCCGTATTGCTCGACAATTTCTTTTGCCTTTTGCTGTTCCTTTGGGGTTGCTAAATTCCGCCAAAACACAGGTTGCAACAGCATTAATATTGCATATGTAATAGTAACCGCGGCAATAATATAGATAGAATTAGCAAAAAATTCTCCAAATCGGCCCTTTGGTTGCAGTCCCCAATTATCCTCGGTGAAAAACATCGCTAAAGTCTGAACTATCGCTTCACCCCAATTAAAATTTTCTGAAAATTTGCCATCTAACAAGTAAAATCCAACAGTACCGTATGCCAGGGTAAATAATAAAGCGCCTATTAGCACTCGAACTCCCCGTGCGATTGAAGGACGGTCTGATTTTGCTGTGAAAAAATGGCGCATCCAGATTAATTGCAGCAGCAAAACTCCAGAGAGGAGACTTTCTTCATAATCCAATCCCTTCAGCAAGTGGCTGAAAATGGAAATCACTAGTAAACCAATGGTAAGTAACCAGGCTATTCTTTTTCGCCGTAATAAGTTAGTAGCAAGTGTGAGTAAAACAAACCCAGTCAGCGCTGCAAATACATGACCAGTGGCACGAATTTCAAATGGTAAAAATTCCTTCAACCAGTGATTTCGCCCATATAGGTTAGGTGTCACTGCTGATAACAAATTTATTACTCCGACTAAACCTGTAAGGAAAGCTACATTCCAAAGTCCAATCTGAGTTTTTAAATTATTGGTCATTAGTCTAAAAGTATTAATTAGAAGTTAGGAGTTTTGGCTCTACCACTCTCTTTAGGGACTAAAATAATAAACAAACTAGTTTTATCGGCTGTGTTACTTATACAGATTAAGTTTTGACGTTTTGAATTTTCTTCATAACACCTTAATTTTAATGTCGTAGCACAACCAGAGCGGTAGAACCTGATTTTTCAAATTTTAACTCTTAACTCTTAACTTTTTTGAATTGTTCCCCCACATAGGAGAGCGAATCTTTAAGATGCTTGTGGAAGTAGTTCCAGCCTATATCAGGACCAGACAAACCATGACCTCCTGGAAAGGCATAAAATACGTGAGCAATGCCTAAATTGTTTAAGGTTTCGTTGAAGGCTTTGGTAGAAGCCAGTAAATTAGTATCGTTCAGACCCGCATCCAGGTAAACACGCAATCGCTTCCTATCTTCAGGTGATAGCTGTTGCACGATTTGTTGGGGACTATTTTGTGAACCGCTATTATCAGTAAAGTAACCGCTATGACTAAACAGAATGTGAAAGTTGTTCAAATAGCGTAATCCGATATTAAAAGCCCCCCATCCCCCAGAAGAAAGACCTCCCAACGCCCAAAACTGGGGTTTTTCTAAAGTGCGGTAGCGCGACTTGACAACTTGTACTAATTCTAAACCAATCAAAGTCCCTATTTTGCCATTCGGCCCATCAAAGTAATCAGGATCATACAAAGGACTAGAACCGCGATTATCATTACCATCAGGTGTAATCACAATCGATGGTGGTAATTTTCCATTTTGATAAAGCTTATGCAGTATGTCTAAAATTGCATATTTATCAGCGTAAGCACGGGCATCATCATGACCACCGTGTAGTAAGAATATCACAGGGTAGCGCTTTTGCTGATTTTTGTTATAACCAGGGGGCAAAATCACGCCGTAGTTACGGACTGCACCCATCGCTTGGGAGTTGAAGGTTGCTAATTGAAACTTTAGCCCAGTATTTGCTTGTTTTTGGGGCGGGTCTAGTTGCGGCGCACCTAAGATAAATACATAATAATATCCACTAATAGTAAGGATAGCGATCGCTCCTGCCAAACTAATTAAAAATTTAGAAATTTTCATCTTCTTTTAGTTGGTAAAAAAAGTTACCTCTATTCAAACTTACTTATAGTTAATCTGCTACAATTTTACAGCAGAGTTTTCAATATTTAAATTTTGATAAAATTGGATTATTTTTGAGTATTTTTAGCAGATAAATCTAATTTTTCAGATTTATCTGCTATACTAGAAGATTTAAATTGTTCCCCCACAAATGTCAAAGAATCGGCTAAATGTTTCCGCCAGTATTTCCAGGTATGACTGCCAGGGAACTCACGAAATAGATTATAAATTTTTAGTTCGTTTAGGACTTTAGCAAATTGTTCGGCTTGGTCGATTTCTTCAACATCTGATTTACCTGAATCTAAGTATATCCGCAACCTTTTTTTAGCTTGTGGAGGAATGGTTTTGATATAAGTTATTGGACTATTGATTGGGCCGCTTTTATCCTGAAAATAACCACTATGACTAAATAAGATCGAGAAATGATCCGGGTTATGTAATCCTACATTGATTGCTCCCCAACCACCAGAAGATAAACCACCTATTGCCCAAAAATCTGGATTGGTTAGTGTCCGATAACGGCTTTGCACAACTTTTACTAACTCATCCCCCACGGCTGTGGAGACTTTACCGTTAGGACCATCAATATATTCAGGGTCCCGGTAGGGACTAGAGCCACGTTTGTCGTTGCCATCTGGTGTGATGATGATACTGGGTGGCAACTTCCCTGTAGTATAAAGTTGTTCCACAGTCTTGAGAGCTTGTCCCTTGTTTTGAATAAACCAATCAGTGGGGTTACCATGTCCACCGTGGAGGAGAAAGATTACAGGATAGCTTTGTTTTGGGTTTTGCCCATAGCCAGGGGGTAAAGAAACGCCGTAGGTACGACTTGCGCCCATTACTTGACTATCGTAAGTTTCAATTTTGTAAGTTAAGGAAGTAGCTACGTCGCTAGCATTAGGTTGGGTTTGTAAATCCTGCTGTTGAGGTATTTTTGCTGCTACAGTTTGACGGTAATTACAGCTAACTAGAGTTAATACTGAAACTAGCAAGAGAATTTTAGATTGTTTGTAGTTCATCTTTGAAGCGTATGGGGCATTTGGCAGTTGGTGCTGGCAATCATCAAGTTTACGCAAGTAATTTGTCAATGCTGTGTCAACAGGATGGAAACTTTACGACTGGTTGTAAATTAAAAGTCAAGAGTTAGGATAAGTTTCTTCACTATGCTTAAAAAGTTGCAACACAATTTCAGCACACTGTTCGGCTTATTACTGCTAGTGCTTTCTCTGTGGGCGATCGCTAACGAATTGCGTGAGTATAATTATCGTGATATCCTCAACTCTCTAGCTGCTATTCCCAAAAGTCGCTTAAGCTGGGCAATTTGGCTGACAGCCTTGGGCTATCTAGTGATGATTGGGTATGATATCTTAGGTTTTAGCTACATTAATCGTTCCCTAAGTTGGAACAAGATTGCTTTAACCAACTTTATTAGCTCTGCGTTCAGTAATACGATCGGTTTTGCCTTGCTGACTGGCAGTGCTATCCGTTATCGATTTTATGCTAGTTGGGGAGTGTCAGCAGTTGCGATCGCTCAAGTAATTGCTTTTGCCAATTTTACTTTTTGGTTGGGGATGTTTGCCGTTGCAGGTTTCTTGTTCCTTGTCAACCCACTGAAAATTCCCACTCAACTACATTTACCTTTTATCACTGTGCGTCCCATCGGCGTGATTTTTCTGGTATTGGTAGCTATCTATTTGCTAGGAAGTATTCTTATTAAACAACCGTTAATAATTCGTGGACAAGAATTTCGATTTCCTTCTTTTAAAATATCCCTTGCACAGATAGCAATTTCAAGCTTTGACTGGATTTTTGCAGCGGCAGTTCTTTATGCTGTGCTTCCTGCTAATATATCTTTGTCTTATCTGGATTTTTTGGGAATCTACTTACTAGCGATGTTTGCAGGTGTTGTTAGTAATGTCCCCGGTGGTTTGGGAGTGTTTGAAACTATAATTTTGCTGATTCTCTCCTCAAAAGTTTCTGGTGCAGCAATTTTGGGTTCATTGCTGGCTTATCGGGGAGTCTACTATTTCTTACCTTTGCTAATAGCGGCGGGTTTGCTAGGACTTTATGAAATTAGATTGAGATCCGGTAATTTCAAAAATATCAATAAACTCTAAAGTCCCGTTTCAGTATGAACACGAACAACAAGATCCCCGACTTCTTAAAGAAGTCGGCGATCTAAAACTTTCAATTAAGTAAAATCGGTAACTGCTGTTAATTTAAAATACGGAATACTTCAGCGATATCTTTACAAATAGCGGCGGAAAATCATAATTTTTGCTGAGGCGATCGCTAATTCAATTCCATAAAGATAGTAACAGTTAGTGGCAAATTTTGAATGAGATTTCCAGAAATCATCATCAAAATTCGGTTTTACTGATTGAGGATAGAAAAAATTATGAAAAACAGAGTATTGTTTGCTATGAAGATTAGGGAAACTTGGGTAGGAACATTGATTCCCAGTAGTTTTGCTGCTTCACCCTATGCTGTGGGACAAAAGGCTGAGGTTCTTTGGCAGGAAACATGGTATCCGGCAACGGTTCTTAATGTTAATGATGATCAGTGCCATATTACCTACGATGGTTATGATAGTTCCTGCAATGAATGGGTTGCATATTCACGCTTTCGGGCATCATTTCAAACGGGAGATTCAGTAAGAATTTTGTGGAAGGGGATATGGTATCAAGGACAGATTTTAGAAGTTAGTAACAATCTTTATAAAGTTACTTATGATGGCTACGATCGCTCTTGGGATGAGTGGGTTGAACCTTTCAGGGTAAGCAAATAGCGAATATTTCACTTTTATAAGTTGGGAGGGACGATTTCACCTGTTGGAGTCGTCCCTTAAATTATTTTATAATTTATTCTGCTATTTGTTTTTCATTACCTGTTTAGAGACTGTTAGACTGAGAACCATAAGTAAAATCTCGTGTATTTTGGCAAACTTATGGAGCCAGTATCACTGACAGCAGCTGCGATCGCAACCTTGGTCATCATCAAGGCTTTTGAAAAAACTGGTGAAATCATCGGCGAAAAGGCTTGGGACGAAGGCGAAAAGTTGTTAGTTCTGCTCAAACGCAAGGAACCTAGCACGGCAAAGGTTATCGAACAGGCTAAAGCACAACCTTTAGATTATGGTCAAGCTTATCTTATTGGGCAGCAAGTAGAGGAAGCGGCAAAGAAAGATCCTGAAATTGCTCAAGCAGTGGGAGCTGTAGCTAATGAGGCACAACCTCAACTTACGAACACTATTATTGAAAATTGGAAGGGGATAAATATTAAAGGTGGAACTAATACTATTTCTGGTAACACCTTAAACTTCTGACTACAGCCGCCTGAAGGGGAACGGGTAAAGTTAAATCCCCCAACTGGAATACCGCAAAATTTGCCCCTGAGTGGGGTGGTGGAATTTGTCGGGCGTGAAGAAGAATTGCAAAAACTGCACCAACTTTTGCAGGATAATAAACAAGTTGCGATCGCAGCTATTGCCGGGATGGGTGGAGTTGGTAAAACAGAACTCACCTTACAATATGCCATCCAGCACCGCGAAACATACAACGGTGGGCTTTGCTGGTTACTACCAAAAACTGGGGATGTGGGCATTCAAGTTGTGCAGTTTGCGAGAACGCAACTTGATTTAAAGCCGCCAGAAGATTTTGATATACTCGCGCAAGTGCAATATTGCTGGCGGCGTTGGCGTGAGGGTAATGTGCTGCTAGTACTGGATGATGTCAGCGACTACAAGCAAGTTAAGCCTTACTTACAGTCGCTACCTTCTCGGTTTAAAGTGCTGATGACTACGCGCCAGAAGTTGGGACGCATCGCACAGTTATCTTTGGATGTGCTGCAACCAGAAGCGGCGCTGGAGTTATTAAGGTCTTTACTCAAAGAAACACCAGAGCGAATTGAGCAAGAATTAGCTTTAGCAAATCAGTTGTGTGAGTGGCTGGGATATTTACCTTTGGGTGTGGAATTAGTAGGGCGCTATCTGGCGCGGAAACAGGATTTATCTCTAACAGAAATGTTGCGGCGGTTGGAGAACAAGCGATTAGATGAGCGTTCCCTCTCTAAATCTAAGTCGGAAGCCGACATGACAGCACAACGAGGTGTGTTAGCTGCCTTTGAGTTGAGTTGGCAGGAATTAGAGGACGACGATAAACAATTGGGCTGTTTATTGAGTTTATTTGCAGCCGCACCCATACCTTGGAAGTTGGTGGAACAGTGTTTACCAGAGGAAGATGTCGAAGATTTAGAAGAAATTAGAGATGATAGCTTGCTGAATCTACATTTATTCCAGCGCAAAGGTGAGGGAATTTACCAATTGCATCCACTGTTGCGGCAGTTTTTCCAATATAAGTGTACAGGTTTAGAAAAGGCAAAGGAACTTAAGCGATCGCTTTGTCGGGTAATGGTAGCAGTTGCTAAACATATTCCTGACTCACCCACCCTTGAGCAAATCAACGATGTCACCTCCGCCATACCTCACATAGTAGGAGTAGCGAAGAATCTCATTCAATATGTCAGTGATGATGATTTAATTTGGCCATTCCTCGGCAACGCTCGGTTTTATCAAGGTCAGGGATTGTATGACAAAGCAGTACCTTGGTGTAAGCAGTGTCTAGAAATCACTAAAAAACGCTTGGGAGAAGAACATCCATCTGTGGCACTTAGCCTCAACAACTTAGCGTTACTCTACCGTTCCCAAGGCAGATACAGCGAAGCCGAACCCATTTACATCCAAGCTTTGGCACTCAGGCGCAAGCTGCTGGGTGAAGAACATCCAGATGTGGCGGTTAGTCTCAACAACCTAGCGTTACTTTACAACTCCCAAGGCAGATACAGCGAAGCCGAACCCCTTTTCATCCAAGCTTTGGCACTGTCGCGCAAGCTGCTGGGAGAATCACATCCATCTGTCGCACTTAGCTTCAACAACCTAGCGGAACTATACCGTTCCCAAGGCAGATACAGCGAAGCCGAACCCATTTACATCCAAGCTTTGGCACTCAGGCGCAAGCTGCTGGGTGAAGAACATCCAGATGTGGCGGTTAGTCTCAACAACCTAGCGTTACTTTACAACTCCCAAGGCAGATACAGCGAAGCCGAACCCCTTTTCATCCAAGCTTTGGCACTGTCGCGCAAGCTGCTGGGAGAATCACATCCATCTGTCGCACAAAGTCTCAACAACCTAGCGGCACTCTACGACTACCAAGGCAGATACAGCGAAGCCGAACCCGTTTACATCCAAGCTCTAGCACTCTGGCGCAAGCTGCTGGGAGAATCACATCCATCTGTCGCACAAAGTCTCAACAACCTAGCGTTACTTTACAACTCCCAAGGCAGATACAGCGAAGCCGAACCCCTTTTAATCCAAGCTTTGGCACTGTCGCGCAAGCTGCTGGGAGAATCACATCCAGATGTCGCAGTTAGTCTGAACAACCTAGCGGCACTCTACGACTACCAAGGCAGATACAGCGAAGCCGAACCCATTTACATCCAAGCTTTGGCACTCAGGCGCAAGCTGCTGGGAGAATCACATCCAGATGTCGCCACTAGCCTCAACAACCTAGCGTTACTCTACAAATCCCAAGGCAGATACAGCGAAGCCGAACCCCTTTTAATCCAAGCTTTAGCACTTTTGCGTCAACTACTGAGTGAATCACATCCAAATGTCGCCTCTAGCCTCGATAACCTAGCGGGACTCTACAAATCCCAAGGCAGATACAGCGAAGCCGAACCCATTTACATCCAAGCTTTGGCACTCAGGCGCAAGCTTCTGGGAGAATCACATCCAAATGTCGCACAAAGTTTCAACAACCTAACGGAGCTTTACCTTTCCCAAGGCAGATACAGCGAAGCCGAACCCATTTACATCCAAGCTTTGGCACTCAGGCGCAAGCTGCTAGGAGAATCACATCCAGATGTCGCACAAAGTCTTAACAACCTAGCGGGACTCTACTACTCCCAAGGCAGATACAGCCAAGCCGAACCCATTTACATCCAAGCTCTAGCACTCAGGCGCAAGCTGCTGGGAGAATCACATCCAGATGTCGCACAAAGTCTCAACAACCTAGCGGCACTCTACAAATCCCAAGGCAGATACAGCCAAGCCGAACCCCTTTACATCCAAGCTTTGGCACTGTCGCGCAAGCTGCTGGGAGAATCACATCCAGATGTCGCCACTAGCCTCAACAACCTAGCGGGACTCTACTCCTCCCAAGGCAGATACAGCGATGCCGAACCCCTTTACATCCAAGCTCTAGCACTCTGTCGCAAGCTGCTGGGAGAAGAACATCCAAATGTCGCCACTAGCCTCAACAACCTAGCGTATCTCTACTCCTCCCAAGGCAGATACAGCGATGCCGAACCCCTTTACATCCAAGCTTTGGATATTTTGGAGCGGCGGTTAGGGGTGAATCATCCCAATACTGTTGCTTGTCGTGAAAACTTGGCAAATCTTCGCGATCGCCTTTCCTCAAATCCAGAATAGGCAAGTTTTGTGCAAAGCGTACCATGTTAAAAGTTAGATTTGCGATCGCCTAAACTAAAATTCATATTGAACTAAGTAAAAATGCCTGATTACTTATTCAAAATGAGCTTTGACTAACTCAAAAGCAGCTTTTTATCTCACATTTTGGTGTTTTCCACAAGCAAAAGAAGCTTTGACTTACTCAAAAGCAGCTTTTAATCTCACATTTTAGTGTTTTCCGCAAACAAAAGCAGTTTTGACTTACTCAAAAGCAGCTTTTAATCTCACATTTTGGTGTTTTCCGCAAGCAAAAGCAGCTTTTAATTTCACATTTTGATGTTTTCCGCAAGCAAAAGCAGCTTTTACTTTCTCAAACCCCAGTTTGCTTACTCATTTGAGTAATTCACGCATTCATTTTGGTATATCATTGAGCCAAAAGCTGGCGATCCTAAAAAAGAAGTGTAAATCGACAGGCAATACCTTCTCTACCTTGAGCTACGCCAACGGTAAGCTTTCCTGCGGAACGCTCCAGGAACGCTAACGCGTGGATCGCACTGCTAGAGGCGATCGCGTTTGTTTAAAGAAAGTTGTAAAAAAACTGTATGACCAGGGTTTATCTAGATACCAGTATTTATAATCGTCCGTTTGACGACCAAACACAGCCAAAAATATTTCTAGAAACACAAGCTATCATCTTAATTTTACAAATGGTGGAGGCAAGATTAATAGAATTAGTTAGTTCTTCAGTTCTAAAATATGAAAATAGCCGTAACCCTTTTCTTGTAAATCAGCAATCGATGGAGCGATATTTACAAATAGCTGCCTTGAGAGTATTAATAGATGAAAATATTAGAGTGAGAGCAGAAAAATTAGAACAACAATGAATTAAACCTATCGATGCACTTTATGTAGCGTGTGCGGAGGCTTCCCAAAGTAATTATTTTATTACTTGCGATCGGAGATTAGTCAACCGCTGCCAAGATTTATCACTCTTAGTAATCAACCCAACTAATTTTATTTTGGAGATAGACAATGGAAATTAAAGTTATTAACGAACAAGAAAATTTACAAGAAGTGATGCAGGTTTTACTTGCTCATTTAGAACCATCTAAGGTAATGAAATTTTGGGCAGCTTGCAAACTCAGTGAAGGTGACTATTTGCAAGTTAAAGAAAAACTGTTTGTTCAAGAAACAGTTACCAGTTTATACGGCAAAATTAAAGAATATCAAGATGGTGAGGCTTTACTTTAGAGTGAAATCTACAAGCGATCACTTGACTTCCTGGCGTCAAGGTGGTGAAGTTTCAGCCGGAATTGTAAGGATATTCTTTGGAGAAGAGCGATGAAAGTGCGTATTGTTTCTATGCTCTATGCGACCGCAGCTTTGTTGATTTTTCCTGCTCCTGCTCGGTCTGCGATCGAAAAGGTTGTTGGAGGTGGTAGTGTTCATCAAGGTGAAACACGTCGTATTACTGTTATAGGAGATGGGATTGATTTTGCGACTTCGATCGCTTCCTCAGATGCACGAATTGGTGTCAGGCTTCTTAGTAAGAAAGGACTTGCACAGGGTAGAGCCAAAGGGCAGGTTCTACTGGAAGTTGCTGTACCTCTCGATGTCCCTAAAAATCAAGATTTTAACCTGACGGTTAAAATCGCCCCAAACCTTTATTACTCCAAGGGAGGTTCTGAAACAGTTCGGCTGAATGTGCAGGCATATCCCAACAGTTCATGGAAACCTTTGTTTCATTTTGCCCCCTCATGGGGATGGATGAACGATCCCAACGGTCTTGTCTACGTCAATGGGAAGTACCATCTCTATTATCAGGCAGTTCCCTTCTCCAGGGATAATGGAGGTCAACTAAACTGGGGACATGCGGTTAGCACTGATTTGGTTCACTGGTCTGGGCGCAGAGACGCCATGTTCAATCCGCCGATGGATCTTCTTGGCAGTAGTGACGATCAAAATCAAGTCTGGTCTCCCTTTTCGGGGTCGGCGGTGGTCGTTAGTGGTGAGGCAGCAAAACAGCTACCCTGCGTCTGCTCAAACCTTTGTGTTGCTTCCATATTCACGAAGAATACTCCAATCGTCACCCTCCAAGATCAGTGGCTTGCTGCTAGCTGCGATGGAGGCGAATCTTTTAAAGCACCGGAGAGTGTGTTGCCTAACTTATCATCTGCTAAACCAGATTTTCGAGATCCGAAAGTATTCCCCTATAAAGGGCGCTGGGTCATGATATTAGCTGTTGGAGACAAAATCGAGCTTTACGAGTCTGCAAATCTCAAACAGTGGAATTTTCTGTCCTCTCTTCCCCTCTACAGCAGCCTCACCACTTTAGGCCCTTTTGTCGAAACCCCAGATTTGATTGAGTTACCCGTCAGCAATTCCAAGACTAGCGAAACCAAGTGGGTACTAACCTACAGCGAAGGATTCACTCCGCCTGTGGCCTGCCAGGGTTTTCGAGACAGTACTGGAATGCCACTCACTGCCCCTGCCCTCAAAAAGCAATGTGAAAGGTCACGAAATTTCACGTCACGTAGTCTCTATATCATCGGCCAATTCGATGGTAAGCAGTTCAAGCAGGAGTCACAGCCTCGACTTTTAGATTTTGGGTCAGATTTTTATGCACCTCAAACTTGGTCTAACACTCCAGGACGACGAATCTTAGCGGCCTGGCAAGATAATTGGCATTACGCCCACCAAGTTCCAACAACGCCCTGGCGAGGACAGTTGAGCATTCCACGAGACTTGGGGCTGATTAGAGATAATGGCAGCTATTGGCTGACTCAAACTCCAGTTCAAGAACTAACGGTTCTAAGAAATTCTGCGCTTGGGCGTGTTACTCGGTTGCAGGATAAACCCCTGACCAACAAGACACCAGATGAGCTGAAGAATTTTCGTTCCACGGCATTCGATGCTGACCTAGCAATTGATGTTGCAGGTTTGCCCAAAGTCAACTCCCAAATCAAGATTCAGCTTCGAGCGGGTAATACAGCGCAAGGAATGGTGTTGACATGGCGACGTACTGGTGCTGACAAGGGAGAGCTATCACTAACGCGCTCTGCTTCTGAAGCGGGTGGATCGACTTCAGAATTAACTCAACCAGAGTCTGGGTTTATCGGTCAATGGTTGTCTACCTCTGTTCCGCTTGCAGCACCAATAAATCAGCGACTCATGTCAGGTTCAAAGAACGCCCAACCCAGTACAAGATCGCAGATCGCTCAGGTGCCTATTGTGGTATCTAGTACGAATAATAGCATCTTAAAACTTCGGATTCTTGTAGATCGAAGTTCGGTAGAAGTGTTTGCGGGCGATGGACGAATCGTGTTAAGCGGTTTATTCTTTCCTGATGCATCCAATAAACAGTTCAGGATGTATACAACAGGGGGAAATGCAAAGATAGTTAGCTTGACTATATATCCGTTCAATAATGACTGATGATTTCATCTAACGACTGCAAACTAATCAACCATCAGTGCAGGACAAACGCATTATATCAACAAGAAGATTTTATTCTCAATAGGCTGGAAGGTAATTATATTAATCGCCACTTATTGACATAAATTTAGCGTAGGCGTAGCCCGTCGTAAAAATCGCTTTGAGTCTTGGAAACTAAACTAGGACTTACGCAAAATATCTCTCAAACTCTCATTTCTCTGTGACCTCTGCGCCTCTGTGGTTCGATTTTCCGTTAGCTGTGCGTAAGTCCTGTAAACCAAACGAGAAATGCCGATTTTGTCGTTGGTTCTTAAGCTTGTTTGCGATCAAAAGTAATTTAGATGCGTTTGCCCTGACTGCTAGAGGCGATCGCTTTCTTTAGAGAAAGTTGTAAAAAAGCTCATAGATTAAATCAGGATATTCTTCTAAAAATTCTTCTACAGGTTTTCCATTAGCTACCAAATTGACTAATAAAGAAACCGGAATTTGCATTCCGCAAATGCAAGCTTGTCCACCCATAATGCTAGGGTAAAATGTAATTCTGTCTAGACCTAACATAAAATTATCTCTCCAAAATCTCTCTCAAAAACCAACTTCAATCTACAGCAAACGCTACCCTAGAAATCAGTATCACTCAAATCCTAAAGTTTCAACTATGATAGCCTCGCCCCAACAAAACTACGTCACCGTTGAAGAATACCTGCAAGTGGAGGAACAGAGCAATATCAAGCATGAATATATAGATGGCTACATCTACGCAATGGCTGGAGCGCTAGATCCACACGTTACAATTGCGGGAAACCTATTCGCTCTCCTCCGTAATCATGTGCGCGGCTCCGGAAGGCGTGTTTACATCGCTGACATGAAAGCCAGAATTGAATCTCTGAATCGCTTTTATTATCCCGATGTGATGGTTACTTGCGATCGACGAGATCAAGAAACCCCAGGTTATAAAAGATTTCCCTGTTTAATTGTCGAAGTTTTATCTAATTCTACTGAAGCCTTTGACCGGGGCGACAAATTCGCCGATTATCAAACCCTGGAAAGTCTGCAAGAATATGTTTTAATTAATACAAAACGTCAACGAGTTGAGTGTTTTCGACGCAATGAGCAAGGGTTGTGGGTTTTACAATCCTACACGTCAGACCATCAATCATTTCGACTCAACAGCGTGGATTTTGAGGAAACAATGGCAGCACTCTACGAAGATGTAGTTTTTGAATAGTCAATTATTATAGGGTATTCGCCGCGATATTTAGTAAACTATATAACTGATAAGCCTTGAAGGCTTCCTTACCAGGCGGAAGCGTTGATGAAAGCAGGCACAATTGATTAAATAAAAAGTTATGGCGCTCATAGTTCAGAAATACGGTGGTACATCTGTCGGTTCAGTCGAACGGATTCAAGCTGTTGCACAACGCGTTTATAAAACTGTTAAAGCTGGAAACTCTATTGTCGTAGTGGTTTCCGCAATGGGCAAAACCACCGATGGACTCGTCAAACTAGCTACTGAAATTTCTCCAAATCCTAACCGCCGGGAAATGGATATGCTGCTTTCTACTGGCGAACAAGTAACGATCGCCTTACTCAGTATGGCATTGCAGGAACTCGGACAGCCTGCAATCTCGATGACTGGCGCTCAGGTAGGAATTGTTACCGAAGCCGAACACAGCCGCGCTCGGATTTTGCATATTGAAACTACTCGCCTAACTCGCCACATAAATGAAGGTAAAGTAGTTGTAGTAGCTGGCTTCCAAGGTACTTCCAGCGCTGGAGAGATGGAAATTACGACTTTGGGTCGTGGTGGTTCTGACACCTCGGCGGTGGCAATCGCAGCTGCATTACGAGCAAACTTTTGTGAAATTTATACAGATGTTCCAGGTATTTTAACTACAGATCCCCGCTTAGTTGCCGAAGCCCAGTTGATGGATTCGATCACCTGCAATGAAATGTTGGAACTAGCTAGCTTGGGCGCAAAAGTGCTACATCCCCGCGCTGTGGAAATTGCTCGTAACTATGGTGTTCCCCTTGTAGTTAGGTCTAGCTGGACGGATGACCCCGGTACTTGGGTAACATCAGCTAAACCCCAAGGGCGATCGCTGATCAATCTAGAAATTGCCCGTCCAGTGGATCATGTAGAATTTGACACTGACCAAGCGAAGGTTGCTTTATTGCGCGTACCCGACAAACCAGGCGTAGCAGCAAGGTTATTTGGCGAAATTTCTCGGCAAAAAGTAGACGTAGATTTGATTATTCAATCAATTCATGAGGGTAATAGTAATGACATTGCCTTTACGGTCACCACACCAATATTAAAACGGGCAGAAGCAGTAACAGCAGCGATCGCCCCAGCACTGAGGAGTCAATCTAACCCCAAATTTGACGAAGCCGAGGTAATGATAGAACATAACATTGCCAAAGTCAGCATCGCAGGCGCGGGAATGATTGGCCGTCCTGGTGTTGCTGCAAAGATGTTTGCCACCTTAGCCGAAGCTGGTGTGAATATCCAAATGATTTCCACCAGCGAAGTGAAAGTAAGTTGCGTAGTCAATGCAGCCGAATGCGATCGCGCCGTCCTAGCACTCCGCAGCGCCTTTGAGATCGAAGCAAAGAGCAAGGGAGAACTCCTAACTCCTAACCCTTGTACAGACGCGATTAATCGCGTCTCTCCTGCTAACCCCTATACAGACGCGATTAATCGCGTCTCTCCTCACTCCTCCCCCACTCCTCCCGTTCGCGGCGTTGCTTTAGACTTGAACCAAGCGCGTCTTGCTATTCGCCAGTTGCCAGATCGTCCGGGGATGGCGGCGAAGCTGTTTGGACTATTAGCGCAACATAATATCAGCGTTGATATGATTATCCAATCTCAGCGCTGTCGAGTTATTGATGGTGTTCCCAGGCGGGATATTGCCTTTACAGTCTCACGGATGGATGGGGAAAATGCCAAAAAAATGCTCACTCAAGTAGCAGCAGAATTAGGATGGGGTGAAGTTGTTTTAGATAGTGCGATCGCTAAGGTGAGTATTGTCGGTGCAGGTATGATAGGACAACCAGGTGTTGCTGCTAAAATGTTTGAAGCTTTAGCCCAACAACAAATCAATATTCAAATGATTGCCACCTCAGAAATAAAAATTAGTTGTGTCGTGGCGCAAGAGCAAGGTGTTAAAGCTTTGCAAGCCATTCATGCAGCCTTTGAACTGGCTGGTAGTGAGAAATTTGTCGTGCCTGCGTAAAATCTGACTCTAACTCCCTCTTTGTTGTGGATACAGAGACTATTTTTTGCTTGCATTGCTAACGTATCGACTTGCAATGTTAATGCATCGGCCGCATTGTTAATGTATCGACCTGCAATGGCATAACATCGACTTGCAATGGCATAACATCGACCTGTATTGTTAACGTGAGTTCGATAGATTTGATATGACTCCTCTGCAAACCTCTCCCCAAAGCAGAGAGAGATTTCTCTCGTTCCTATGCGGAGCATAGGAATGGCTAATTAGGGGCTGCTGCCTCAAGTTAGATATTGAGTCAGAGCCTCAATGAATGCATTCCCATGCAGAGCATGGGAACGAGGGGAAACGAGGGAACGAGGAAAGCCTGATTAAGCTAGGTTTTTAGAACTTGTGTGTCCACCGTAGCCTACAAGGAGAGAGAGGCTAGGTGGAAGAGGTTCGTCAAACTCACGTTGTTCTGGTAAGCAGATTGTAGAGACACGCCGTAGCAGTCTACACATTTATCTGATTTTTAATTTTTAACATTAATAACACCTAAGCTATAATCAAGCAATTTATAAAACTATATTTATATTGATGAATATTCATTTCCTAGATGGACGTTATCGAATACTAAAAGTTCTCAATGATGGTGAAAAGGAGAAAACATATCTAGTTGAAGATGTTAATCTTCCTGGCAGCCAATTTGTAGTAAAGCAGTTACGTCCATATAGTAGCAATTCTCAAACTTTAACCATCCTGCGTCGCTTGTTTGACAGTAAGACAGCAACTTTAGAAAAACTAGGACAGGAACACGACCAAATCCAGAAGCTAATTACTTATTTTGAAGAAAAGGAAAAATTATATATAGTCCAAGAATTCATCCTTGGTAACCCTTTAACTAATGAAATTATCCAGGGACAACCTCTGAGCGAAGACCAAGTTATTCCTCTTTTATCAGACATATTAGAAATTTTGAAGATTGTACATAGTTATGGGATGATTCATCAGGATATTAAACCAGCAAATATTATTCGTCGTGAGTCAGATAAAAAGTTAGTTTTAGTTGATTTTGCTATTGTTAACGAAGCCATTACCAAGACCGTTGATAATCTCGAATATATGCCGAGAGAACAAGTTAACGGCAACCTCAAATACAACAGCGATATATATGCTTTAGGTATAGTTGCGATCGCAGCACTTCTAGGTTTACCAGCAAAGGAAATATCTCAACTGCGAAGTCACAAAAATAAGCTCACAGGTGAAATAGTTTGGCTTCACAAAAATCTAAAAATTAACAGAAAATTAGCAAAAATTCTTAATAGGATGGTGCGTTTTGACTATCGTAAGCGCTACCAGTATGCAACCGAAGTTTTAGATGATCTAAAAAATATAACAAATGTTGATCGCGATCAGCAAAAACAGCATGATAAAAAATTATTACTAATTCTAGCGGGGGTAGCTGGCTGTATCACACTTGGTGTTGGAGCATGGCAATTAAGGTCGCTAAAATCTGTAAGTGATGCTCAACAACAATTATATCAAGAAGGAGTAAATAAATATGACGCCGGAAACTATGAAGGAGCAGTTGAAGATTTCAATCAGGTTATTGAATTAGATCCGCAAAACGCTTTGGCTTATAATCGGCGAGGCGATGCTTATTATCGATTAGGAGACTATGAACAAGCAAAAGCAGACTCTAGCCAAGCCATTTTACTCAATCCTCAAGATGCTAATGCCTATTTTGACCGAGGATTTGCTTTGTCTGAATTAAACAAATACAAAGAAGCGATCGCTGACTATACGCAAGCAATTAAGTTAAATTCTGATAATGGATATGCTTACTATGGCCGGGGGTTAGCCCGTACTGAACTGAAGGATAGTAAAGGCGCAATTGGAGATTTTAGCAAAGCGATCGCTCTCAAGCCTCAGTATAGCGAAGCCTACTTGCAGCGAGGGATTCTCCACCGTCGCCTCAGACAAAGACTTGAAGCAATCCAAGATTTTGATAGAGTAATTAAGATTAATCCTAGTGATGCCAAAGCTTATTATCAAAGGGGTTTAACTCAATCTATCAATAAACAAAAATATGCAGCACTTAAAGATTATACGGATGCAATTAGCATCAATCCTAAATATATAGAAGCTTATCTTAATCGTGGTGATGTTTACAGTGATATGGGAGATCAACTCGAAGCTACTGAAGATTACAATGCTATTTTACAGATTGATCCTAAATTTATTGCAGCTTATATCCACAGAGGTATTCACCGCTTTTCTTTCGGAGATTATAAAGGCGCTATTGAAGATTATACCGAAGGACTGAAACTAGATCCTAATAATATAGCAGCTTACAATAACCGTGGTAATGCTTATCTAGAACTGGGAAATAAAAAAGCTGCAAATCAGGATTATTCACGAGCGATCGCCATTAATGCTAACAATGCCTTAGCCTACTATAACCGGGGTGTGATTCGCACCAAACAAAAAAATAAACAGGGAGCGATCGCAGATTTCAAAAAAGCTGCAAAACTATTCCAGCAGCAAGGAGAACAAGATAGTTATCAAGATGCACAGCGGGAAATTGCAATTCTGCAAAATAAGTCAGCACCAGCGCCAACTACTCGCCCTAAATCTGGAATATGATTTTTATCACGTCACCGAACATTTACAAAGATTTGCATATACTGTTTTTAATGATGAAAAAAATGTAAATCTTAGTTTTATAAAGCACACAACACTTTGAGAAAAAGTAATGTTTTAAACTTCATAAAGCAGATGGATGAATTTATCATTTCAGCCACTGGAGAGTGTTGTAAAACAATGATTTCACAGAGAAATTATATTTTAGGCGTATATGGTGAAGAGCGTTTAAATTACGCTAGAATTTTAGCAAAAAAACTACCTATTGGTAGTGGTGCGATTGAGAGTTTAATCAGACAAGTCGTCAATTTAATAATGAAGTGTCTTTTGGAGTTGGGAAAAATTAATTATTGATGGTGGCTGGGCCAGATAATATTCTCTTACGTCTGGTAACTGTGCCGATCACACCCAAAGTAAAGAGCAAACTGAGAACATTGGATGGTTCAGGTACTGCTTTTACTTGTTGAGATACCACAAACTTTGTCATGTCCTCACCGATAATTTCATGTATACGACGAGTTGGATGATATTCATCCCAGAAATAGTATTGATCGGGCGTTGAACACGCAGGCTTAATCTCAGTAAAAGTAGGTTGGCAAGGATCATTCACATTGATCAAACCATAGTCTCCTGGTTTGGAGCGAATCAAGTTACTAATGCCAGTATAATCGTACTCAGCAATTTCAACGCCTAACTGCTGACTAAAAGCATTTAATCGGGAGCGAAGAAGCGTATTAAATGAATCCCTAAACTCAGTTGCTTGATCAACTTTATTTTCATCTACTATCGCAGGCACTATAGCAGGATTTAAAGAATTCACTACCAAAAATTGCTTTGCACCTAGTGCAGCTAGTTTAGACACGTCTTCTTCAATATTGCTTACACCTTGGGCGGAAAGTTGTGTAATTGTACCAGGCTGATTAAAGTCATTATACTGAAAGTAGTCATTTGCTGAGGCGAAGATAATATATAGAGCATTCTTATCGGCAGTTTGTCCCTGAAGTCCTGCCTTGTATTGGTCGATTTGACCGAATACGCCAGTATTTTGGTATGGATCTAGCCAAGTGTAATAATTTCCATTTCCACTCTTAGCACCACCCACCGCGTAATCTGTCAGGTTTAGTTGGAGGTTTCTAGCTAACACTTCAACTGCTGTTGATCCATTAGTCCAGCGTCCCCCTACATCATACAATCCTAAAGCTGGATCGGCAGGTAAAAGAGTTGAATCGGGCACACCTGCATTAACGGCATTGGTTGAAATTTGCAATGCTGCTCCGTTATCTGAATAGCTATCGCCAAAGACATAAATTTGAGAAATTGATCCAAATGAAGCTGCATCTACCTTGGGAGCTTTTACCGTAATACCAACTAAAAAACTCCACAACTAACTGTAACAGCAAGCGTTTTAAAAGCAACTTGTCTAAACATGATCGGAAATTTCTTCAAAAAGGGGTATTATTTGTAAGCGCAAATTGAGAAACAAATTTTGTCTAGCGTAAACTTACCATAAACCCAGTGCTTCTTATGTATAGTTTTAATAAAGCTCGCTGTGAGAACTATTCAAACGATTTTTGGTAGAAACAGGTTTCTGCGTAAAATTCAGTGTGTGTACTTGATTTCTCAGCCTAACAACCAGTAGTTATGAATTCTATACGAGTAGGAATTCATGTAGGAAAAGTAGGGAGTTTTTTTAAGGTTTCAGGAACGATTAATTGTGCTGTAGAATTATTAAGCATTTAGTAATATTAGTAAAAATATAATAAACAGGGAAAAATTAGTCTATAAAGTGCCATAGCCTCCCTCTGTGCCTTGCCTTATTCACCTTGGTGGTTGCTACGGGAAACAAAGGCTTTATCGCAATCAAAGACTGGATTAATGAGGTGAAATCGACCTATGAGTGACTTAGTTTTCCTACCCGCTCATCAACTTGCTCAGATGATTCGCGATCGCCAAGTCTCTGCTGTTGAAGTGTTCGATGCTTACCTGGCGCAGATTTCTAAACATAACTCAAAGCTGAATGCAATTTGCACGTTAGACGAAGACAATGCTCGTGCTACAGCAAAGCTTGCTGATGAAGCCCTAGCTAGAGGTGAACACTGGGGCGCTCTGCACGGTGTCCCTGTAACCATCAAAGATATTTTTGAAACAGTAGGACTCCGTACCACAGCAGGTTATATTCCTCTCAAAGACTACATTCCTCAACAGGATGCCACCGTTGTAGCAAGGCTGCGGGCAGCAGGAGCCGTTATCCTTGGAAAAACGAACATGGCCGAACTGGCTGGTGATTTTCAAAGTACAAATTCTCTGTTTCCTCGGGTAAATAATCCCTGGAATCTTGACTACACAGCAGGTGGGAGTTCTGGAGGCAGTGCTGCTGCTGTTGCAGCCGGGCTTTCACCATTAGATATAGGCAACGATATTGCGGGTTCCGTGCGCCAGCCTGCAACTTTCTGTGGTGTGTATGGTTTAAAGCCAACAGATCGCCGTATTTCCACCGCAGGAAGTATCCCTGAAGTACCGGGAATGCCGCTATGTTTGCGACAAATGTTGACTATTGGCTGTTTTGGGCGATCGCTCGAAGATATTCGCCTTTGTTTCTCGCTGATCGCTGGTGCGGATCTGCGTCGCCCAGATGTGCCACCGATTCCCCTTGATACCCCATCAGGCAAGTCTTTGCAGGAGCTTAAAATTGCTTGGATTGATGAATGGGTGGAGGTTCCTGTTGCTGCACAAATTCGAGGCGCAGTACAGACAGCCGTGCAAAAACTTGCTCAAGCAGGTACTCATATTGAACGCTGGCTTCCCAAAGACTTTGATCTATCGACAGTGTGGAACCTCCACGGGAGGATGGAAGCATACATCAACAACTACGCCCAACCCAAGGATGGCTATAATCTGCGACGCAGTTTAGAGTTACTCTTTCGCACCGCAACTCAAGGTGACAAAAAACTGCGAAACTTGGGAAATTTCAGCAGCTTTCTCCCAGAACTTTTGAATCCCAGCTTAAGAGGATATTTCGAGACACTCACCGAGCGCGATCGCTTCATTGCCCAAATCGATGAAGCCTTAGAAGCATGGGATGTATGGCTTACTCCTGTGACAGCAACCCCTGCATTTACTCATCGTCCGGCTTGGAGCGCCATTGATATTGAGGGCAAATCCTATCCTCATGCGGTGGCAAACGGAGCTTACACCATACCATTTAATCTTAGTGGTCATCCGGCGGTGGTGATTCCCATAGGGCAAACTCACAATGGCTTACCGATTGGAATGCAGATTGTGGGAAAGCGATGGCGCGAGATGGAGTTGTTGGCGATCGCTCAACAACTTGACAAAGTGGTTGGTGATTTCCGCCATCCATTGGGTTATTGAATATTTGCACAGGAGAATCAAATGATTTTACTCACAGCCCATTCGTGAGAGGTTAAGGTAATTGCACTAATGTCTGCGAGAGTGCAGTCCAAGGGGATAAATCCAGCTTAGAGGCTAGCGATGGCTTGGCTTTGATCACTCTTAAATCTTAATTCTCTTTTGCAGCGAAGTACTTAATAGGGTCAAAATGTTACAAATAATTTCACATGAAATTAATGCTTAATAGATGGAACACTATGTAATATCATTGATAACAGTGTAAATTTATATTACTTAAACTGAGGAAAAAATTATGTCTGAAAATAAACCAGAAGAACTAAATTCACAAGCAGTACCCTTCTTTGCCCGATTTTTAGAAGGGCAAAACTTTGAAGACCTATCTGATCAAGAATCAGAAGGGATTGGCGGCGGACGTTGTGGTGTAACCAATAAGCATAAAAAAGATGAATTGAGGGAAACTCGGAAGTACCCATCCGATCAAGAAGATGTAGTAACGAAAAAGGCTCCCTCTGATAGTGATGAACAGGTTTTTACTACTTTGAAGTCCCCTTCAGACAGCGACGAGCATGGAGGGGCAATACAATAACTGCATACTTTTGAGTACACCAGAGATGTGGTTTTGAACAATATTCTTAGAATAAAAAGACTGTTAGTGCCAACTCCATCTAGGGGTTGGCTTCCCATTAAAATTAAGTTTACTTTTTTAATGCTTTATTTTTTTAATAGTTGACAATACAAGAACTCAATGAAGATATTTTATGCACGTTGACCGTGATGTAGTTTTATTAATCACCCATAGTGGTGATTACTTTACAATAGATAGAGTTGCAGAAGCTGTATCAAAACGAGGCGCACAGCCATTTCGCCTTAATACTGATAAGTTTCCGATGACAGTACAAATCGAGGCGAATTTAAGTAACTCTGGCAGTAATCATAAACTGGAATATGGCGATCGCTCCCTGAACACCGAGCAAGTACAAGCTGTATGGATGCGGCGGATCTGGCAACCTGATTTAGGTAAAGAATTGGCTCCACAATTCCAAGCAGCCTGCTCTAGTGAATCACTCGCAGTCTTAGATGGCTTTTGGGACAGTCTGAGGGGAGCTACCTGGGTGGATGATTTACAACGAATCAGTGCAGCTGAAAACAAGTTACGCCAACTGAGAATTGCATCAGAAGTTGGTCTTGTCATACCTCGGACTATCGTCACCAACAATCCTCAACAAACACGAGAGTTTTTTGGGGAAGTAAAAGGAAAAATGGTTGCCAAGCTACTCAGACCTCTTTCTTACGGGATGCAAGCCTCTTCTTTTTTCATGTATACTAGCGCCGTTAAAGAAGAAGACTTACTTGATGCTGAAACACTGCGCTATTGTCCAGTTGTGTTTCAAGAACAAATCCCCAAACAGCTAGAACTACGTGCAGTGTATGTGAATGGTAATCTCTTCGTCGGCGCACTGGATGCGTCTGAATATGCAGCATCCACCCAAGATTGGCGACGTGGGACAAAAGAAGTTCTTACCTGGCAACCATATCAATTACCTGATAAACTAATCCGTTGCCTGGATGCTTTTATGGCAAGGTTTGGACTGATTTTCGGAGCATTTGACTTCATCAAAACGCCATCAGGGGAATACGTTTTTTTAGAAATTAATCCTACAGGAGAGTGGGGGATGCTGGAAAAAGATTTGGAATACCCAATTGCAGATGCGATCGCAGATGCACTACTTTCAACAAGTCCTAAATATAATACCCTTACTTAAAAATTAAAAACCAACTTGTAGCCCCTATATTTATCTGTACCGTACTTCATTATTCATCCTTTAAATGACTGTTTTAATCATTACTCACAGCCAAGACAACGAAAGTATTCCTCTAGTTATTCAGGCAATTGAAGCCCAAGGAGGGAAAGCATTTCGTTTTGACACAGACCGATTTCCCACAGAAATCACCTTAGATGTTTACTATGCTGGAAGTGAACGAGTTACTCTGCTCGTAGATGACCAAACATTAGATTTGAGTGAAGTGTCAGCAGTTTGGTATCGCCGTATTGCAATTGGGTCAAGAATTCCTGACTCGATGGACAAGCAACTCAGACAAGCCTCACTGAAAGAATCTCGCGTCACCATTGAGGGAATGATTGCCAGTATTAAGGGTTTCCATCTCGACCCTCTGCCAAATATTCGCCGAGCCGAAAATAAGCAACTGCAATTACAAATAGCACGAGAGGTAGGTTTAGATACGCCACGCACTCTAACTACAAACAATTCAGTGGCAGTGAAGCAATTTGCCCAAGAGTGTAAGCAGGGAATGATTACAAAGATGCTCTCTTCCTTTGCCATTTACGATGAACAAGGACGAGAAAAAGTTGTGTTTACAAATCCAATTTCATCTGAGGATCTGGACAACCTCGATGGATTACGTTTCTGCCCAATGACATTTCAAGAAAAAATCCCCAAGGCATTAGAATTGCGGACAATTATTGTCGGTAAGCGTGTGCTGACAGCTGCGGTTGATTCTCAAGCTTTGGATCAGGCGCGTTACGATTGGCGCAAACAGGGAATTGCGTTACTCGATGCTTGGGAGTCATACACTCTGCCTGAAGATGTCGAAGAGAAACTGCTCAAACTCATGGCAGAATTTCGTTTGAACTACGGAGCTATTGATATTATTTTGACTCCTGATGGTCGTCATGTATTTCTTGAGGTTAACCCAGTTGGCGAGTTTTTCTGGTTAGAACGCTGTCCTGGCTTACCGATTTCTCAGGCGATCGCACAGGTTCTACAGAATTAAAGCTAAAAACTTTTCTTGCAAGAGCCTCAAATATAATTGCACAAGTTTCCTACTAAGGGGAGAGTAGATATGTGGAAAGATGAAATTCTTGAAGAGATTTATAGATAGGACTTACGCAAAAAACCTCTCAAACTCTCATTCCTCTGTGTACTCTGTGTCTCTGTGGTTCGTTCTTTCATGACCCGTGCGTAAGTCCTGATAGAATACGAGAAGAACATGCAAAGGCTTTCAACTACGACTTACAAGCAATTTGTGATGATTTGAGACAAAAGTAAGGTGCAAGTAATCGGCAGATCATTTCACAGCCACTCAAACAACCCAGTCGCCGAAATAACAAATGCGAACGCCGAAATAACAAATGAGTTCGCCGAAATAACAAATGCGAACGCCGAAATAACAAATGCGAACGCCGAAATAACAAATGCGAACGCCGAAATAGCAAATGCGAACGCCGAAATAACAAATGAGTTCGCCGAAATAGCAAATGCGAACGCCGAAATAACAAATGCGAACGCCGAAATAACAAATGCGAACGCCGAAATAGCAAATGCGAACGCTCCTATCTAGTTTCTCACCCGAATGGCACTAAGATAAGTCCAAAGTCTTGTTTTGCCCTCGTTCCCAGCCTCCAGGCTGGGAAACTATTTTGGGAGGCTCCGCCTCCTCTTTCTTGACCAGATCAATCACATCACCGCGATCGCTAATTCCTGTGCGGACAAAAAGCACATTGTGGGGATAATTGGAGAGAGCAAATTACACCCTCACCTGCTGCTCAGAGCTACATTGACTGCATTCGGGAAATTTCTACTAGTGAACGCAGCCTTATTGCTAGGTCATGCCTACACTCGCTACATGGGCGATCTCTCAGGGGTCAAATGCTACAAAAAGTTGCTCAGTCAGCCCTAAAGCTTTCTGGCTATGAAGGCACGTCCTTTTACAATTTTGAGCAAATTCCTGACAAAAAGGCATTTAAGGATAAGTATCGTCAGGCATTAAATGCATTATCCATTGATGATATAACAGCAGAACGGATTGTTGCAGAAGCTAATAATGCCTTTCGGTTCAATTTACAGATGGCTCAGGAGTTAGAGGGAAGTTTAATCAAAGCACGAAATAGCTGCGGCTAGGAGACGCGATTAATCGCGTCTGTCAGTAATTATTTTTGCCTCTCTCATCCCCCTTTCCCCTCACACATTTATTGGAAAGCAACTCAATGGTTTTTGTATTACCTAATGTAAAATTTGATCTGGATCTGATCCAAAAGTACGACACTCGCGCCCCCAGATACACCAGTTACCCGCCCGCTACAGAGTTAAGCGAAACATTCACTGAAACTGATTTTAAAGCCGCGATCGCAGCCTCGAATCAACGTCAAACCCCTCTTTCTTTATATTTCCACATCCCCTTTTGCCAAAGTGCTTGCTATTTCTGTGGCTGTAACACAGTAATTTCCAACAACAAAAATATTGCCAAACCTTACCTAGAGTCTTTAATTCAAGACATCAAAAACACCTCAGCTTTAATCGATCCAGACAGAAAAGTGCTGCAAATCCACTGGGGAGGCGGTACTCCTAATTACTTGGATCGTTACCAAGTAGAATATTTATGGAAAAACATCAATCGCTATTTCAACATCGATCCACAAGCAGAAATCTCAATTGAGATTAATCCCCGCTATATCGATAGAAACTACATTTTATTTCTCAGACAGATTGGGTTTAACCGCATTAGTTTTGGCATTCAGGATTTTAATCGCCAAGTTCAAGTAGCTGTTAATCGTGTCCAGCCAGAAGAAATGCTTTTTGATGTCATGAGTTGGGTCAAAGAAGCTAAGTTTGAAAGTGTGAATGTAGACCTTATTTATGGTTTACCCTATCAAACCCGTGAGACATTTCGGGAGACGGTGAAAAAGACTATTGAGTTAGACCCTGACCGAATTGTTGTGTTTAACTTTGCCTATGTACCGTGGCTAAAACCAACGCAAAAAAATATCCCTCAAGAGGCGCTACCCCCAGCAGAAGAAAAGTTAGAGATTCTGAAAATGACCATTGAAGAATTAACGAATAACCAATATCTATTTATTGGGATGGATCATTTTGCTAAAACTAATGATGAATTAGCGATCGCTCAACGGAATGGTACTCTCAAGCGGAACTTCCAGGGCTACACTACCCATGCTGAAACAGAACTGTTTGGTTTTGGTGCTACATCCATCAGTATGCTAGAAGATGCTTATGCTCAAAACCACAAGGAATTAAAGGATTATTATCAAACACTTGCAGCGGGTGCTTTACCTGTTAGTAAAGGTATCAAACTTACTCAAAATGATATTATCAGACGGGATGTAATCATGGGGATTATGTCTCACTTTCAGCTTCATAAGCAAGATATTGAAAACAAATATCATATCAATTTTGATGAATATTTCTCTGATGAACTAGAGGCGTTAAAACCATTAGAAGCCGATAGCCTGGTCAGTTTATCAAAAAATCATATCCATATTACAGATATCGGTAGATTACTAGTCAGAAATATTGCCGTAATATTTGATACTCACACAAGAACGCGAGAGACAAAATTCTCCCGTGCCATTTGAGATAACTTCTGCAAATTTTGGCTACATATTATCTCCTCAATCTACCTTCAAAATAAAGGTTGAGGGAATATGATATAGCAATCCTATTTGATTTCGTTCAAATTTGCGCTGTCCAGATCCCCGACTTCGTAAAAGTTGTCAGGGATCTAACTTTTCACGAATGATTTAGGATTGCTATATATTCAATATTTACAAGAATTAGTGTGAGCAATTTTTGTGTAATTTCATACAATAAATTTTTGATGAAATCTCAATACAGTTCATTTAAGGATAATTTAGGTTGGGTTTCGTTCCTCAAATGCCGCTTGCAAGGCTCGTCGGGAAACCGCTTGGTTGCTGTGGCTCCCCAGGCTCTAACCCAAGCGTATTGGGCTAAATCTGGCTTTTCATAAAAGCTCTTGCTAATTTTCGCAAAACATTAGTGATTAAGAAAATTACTCTTTGCTCAGTTTATAAAGTTGTTAAATAAAAGTTGTAGAAAAAGCCTAGTTGATTATTATATGCAATAACATATAATTAATAATGAATTATCACAGAAAATATATATTTTATTTGTAAGTAAATATTTTTGATGCATCCCCAAAAAGTTAGATAAAATGTTTCTCTCTTAAGAGAGATATAAAATAAGATAAATTAATTTGTTAATATTATCTATGTTTAGGAGTCAATCAGGACTAAGATTATATTTTGAATAATTCATGACTTAATCTAGAAAAAACTTTTATTTAGCATTTTAATGGTATAAGGCAGATTTATATCCAATCTGGATGTAAAATTTTTTGTCTAACTTTTGGATTTAGCATTTATCCCATGTGGTAGAAAGAATTGTGAATAAAAGTTGATAAGTTATATATAAGTGAAATGGTTGAGGCAGTTATGAGTATTATTGCTTGGGTAGTTTTAGGACTTTTGGCAGGTGCGATTGCTAAGGCTACTTATCCTGATTATCAAGGTGGTGGAATTGTCTCCACAATGGTTTTGGGTATCATTGGTGCTTTCGTCGGTGGAAGTCTATTTACCTTGATACAAGCAGGAACTCTGCAAAATACTGCGGCTGTTGCTTTAACTCTTCCTGGTATTTTAGTGGCTGTGCTCGGCGCAATTGTTGCTATTTATCTATGGGGATTAATCAGAAGAAGCAGCAATGCTTAACTGTTTATCGGTAGTTATCAACCATTAAACGAATACTGTGTTTTTTCAGTCTTCTAGCTAACAGCTTTAGAAACATATAAAGTCTCCAATTAGCTAGAAAAAACTTGAAAAATCCTCGCAGATAAAAAATTCAGTCGATCCATCCTGTAAGAACACTATTTTCGGAAGAATAACAGCATGTTTTTTCACAAAAAAGACCCGATCCATACAGTAAAGATTAGCGAACCAAATCCTCGTTATGCTCAATTACTTCTAGAGCAGTTTGGTGGAGCTACTGGAGAACTTAGCGCAGCCCTGCAATATTGGGTTCAATCATTCCATGTTGAAAATGCTGGAATTAGAGATATGCTCCAAGATATCGCGCTCGAGGAATTCGGCCATTTAGAAATGGTTGGTAAACTCATCGAAGCTCATACCAAAGATGTGGATCAAACAGAGGCTTTTAAGAGCACTCTATTTGCAGTTCGAGGAGTGGGACCTCATTTTCTAGATAGCCAGGGTAATACTTGGACTGCTAGTTACTTAAATGAAGGCGGAGATGTAGTGCGTGATTTGAGAGCTAACATTGCAGCAGAAGCTGGTGCTCGTCAGACTTACGAAGCATTGATCAAGTTGGCAACCGACCAAGGAACCCAAGAGACTTTAGTCCATCTGTTAACACGAGAAATTTCTCATACTCAGATGTTTATGAAAGCTCTAGATTCACTGGGTAAGTTGACAGAACCATTCTTTGGTAATGTTAAGCCAGATGAAACTGTTGCTCTTTACTACAACTTATCTACAAACGGTAATGGTAAAGATGAGCGTGGCCCTTGGAATTCTGAGCCAACATTCAAATACGTTGCTGATCCGCTACAAAGTCACTCTTAATTGCATAGGCTGTAGTTAGAGTATAGGTTGATTTGAGGCACAAATGTTTTTGACAGATTGTTGAAAATTCTCAATCATCCAGTGGGCAAATAGCCAACTTTATTTTGCAATTATTGCATTGTTTGCCCACACCAAAGATTTTTTAGGTAGAATTTAGCTATATTCAACCTATAGCAATCTTAAATCATTTTTGGACCCTTAGATTCCCGGCTTCTTTAAGAAGTCGGGAATCTAAACTGAGCAGTATTTGCTGATATTAATTTTGGTACAATATATACTGTGCATACATATATCTGCGCCATAAACAATAGACTATCTAACACTCAATTGAGAATGGCTAAAGATATTAAGCCACACTAAAGAAGTCAGAGCGATCGCCCTTCAATATCTACATTAACATTTCTGACTTCAGAAATTAATTCAACTTAAAATCAAAACCTTCCAGGACGATAAATTCACAGTCAACGTCGAAGCCTGCGATATCTCTCAGGTAAAATTTGAGAGCAGCACTGAATTAACTCAAGCACTACAACAAGCCCCCATGAAGGTGCTAAAGTGGACATTTGTTAAAAGTTAGAGTCAAGGGGGAAGAGGTTTGGAAGTGGGGTTTTTAGTATACTTTACGATTTTTCAAATATCTTCTCAAAGGGATAGCAATAGTTGGTTAATATCTGGAATAGCAAGCACTCTCAGAAAGCTCTACAGGATAATAAGTTTCATCCAGCTAAAAAAATCTGTTACTTGCTTTTATTATTGATCCCTACAATAGAGCCATATCTTATGATTGCACTCACTATTTAAGACATTAAAACTCAGTATTCAATAAATAAAGAGCCAGAGAACTAACTTTCTGGCTCAAAGCTGGAGACAAAAGAATCATCAAATAAAGGCTAACTTAGGTAAAAACCTAAATTCTTCCCAGGTTATGCAGCCCTAAGACAGCGCCCACTCCTAAAATATGACCAAAGGCGGTACTTGCTAAAAGGGCTGGTAAACCAAAATTACCCAGGAAATTGACTGAGGGTAGTTTTGGTTCTGCGTTGGGATACTTGATGGTAGATTTGCCAATGACAATGGCAATGATATTGGCAATAATGATAATCAGTCCAACTGTCGGACTCCATTGCAGAGGTGTAGTTGCAGCAGCGAGTAAGGTTGAAGTAAACACCTGATTTGCTCCTGAAATTTATTAATGATTGAAAATATAATCTGAAACTTTCCGAAGCAAATTCCAGAAAGCACCCAATTTTGCATCAATATTTAACAGTTATTCTTACTACTTAATACAATGTGAGTTCAACGGGGTGAGTTGACTGTGGTAACTGGTTTGAACTTCAATGTGAGAAGTAGGCATTTTTTAGTTTTAAATTATACCGGATTATCAAATGCTAAGAAGAATTAATTACGGGTAAAAAACAACACTATTAAGTCTTAGTAATTTATTTGGCGATCGCAACAATATCTATAAAAAATAATGTTTTTTGAACACGTATAATACTAAGTGTACTTAATTGTGTGGTCAATCTTTTAGCTGGGCTGGTTGCTTACACCTACTAGTACAGTTTGCCGTAAGTCCAGCTACCATTTCAATTAACTAGACAAGTTGTTCTGAGCAACTAGTTAAAGGTAGGCAAACTTCTGCCACAGTCTATTAAAAAAATAAACCTTCTTTAAATATTGACCTAAAAGGTTTAGCTACTCTGCCTGTGACTGCTTTTTACAGCGGATTGCAAGTTAGTAAGCTACGTGCTTTGGTCTACAAGCCTGATAAAAAACCTTTTTAAATCCTGACTCCAACTGTAACTTCGTCGAACTCACGTCAATGCATCTCATCTATGGAATTTTATCTACACAAGAAAAAAATATAATTTTCATCTATCAAAAGTATTAGATATAACTATAGTAATTTCATCTATAGAAATTAAATACAAATATTTGCCCTAAGAGTATACTTCTGGCAGAAGATGTAAAAAAATATTAGACATAGTAAATTAAAATCAATATTAATCAAAGTTCCTAAACAATTTAGGAAAGTGTGCTATACACGGACTTGGAATAGCCGAAAACTTTGTTAAAATCAGCACCACACAAACTATGAACTCTACCACCGAAAAACGTATTGCCTTGATTTCCGTCCACGGAGACCCGGCGATTGAAATAGGGAAAGAAGAAGCTGGGGGACAAAATGTTTATGTGCGCCACGTGGGTGAAGCACTAGCGCAGCTAGGATGGCAAGTTGATATGTTTACCCGCAAAGTGAGTTTGGAGCAAGACTCAATTGTTGAACATAGCGACAATTGTCGAACTATTCGTTTAAAAGCTGGCCCCCTTGAGTTTGTGCCACGAGATGAGCTTTTTGATTTTCTGCCAGAATTTATAGAAAATTTCCTTAAATTCCAAGTAAAAAATGACACTATATACCAGTTAGTTCACACTAACTATTGGCACTCTAGTTGGGTGGGGATGGAGTTAAATAAAATCCAAAAAAGTAAACAGGTTCACACCTACCACTCCTTAGGAGCAATCAAATATAACACTATAGAAAATATTCCTCTGATTGCTAGTAAGCGATTAGCAGTGGAAAAACAGGTTTTGGAAATAGCAGATCGAATTGTGGCGACAAGTCCGCAAGAGAAGGAACATATGCGATCGCTAGTTTCCACTAAAGGCAATATTGACATCATTCCCTGCGGTACAGATATTCAGCGGTTTGGTTCGATTGCAAGAGAAGCAGCCAGAGATAAATTGGGTATTGAGAAAGAAGCCAAAGTTGTATTATATGTAGGACGTTTTGACTCACGCAAAGGTATAGAAACCTTGGTACGTGCAGTAAACGAGTCTGGGCTACGGGACTCCAACAATCTCCAGCTAATTATTGGTGGTGGTAGTACTCCAGGTAACAGCGACGGGATTGAGCGCGATCGCATTGAGCAAATCGTCAACGAATTGGGGATGAGCGACTTGACCACTTTTGCCGGTCGTCTCAGTCAAGATATTTTACCAACTTATTACGCAGCTGCCGATGTTTGCGTTGTTGCCAGTCACTACGAACCCTTTGGACTCGTGGCGATCGAAGCGATGGCAAGCGGTACACCAGTTGTCGCTAGTGATGTCGGCGGACTTCAGTTTACTGTGGTTGATGAAGAAACTGGTTTATTGGCACCACCACAAGATGTAGATGCTTTTGCGTCTGCCATTGACCGAATTCTCTTAAATCCAGAATGGCGAGATGAATTAGGTAAAGCTGGTAGAAAGCGCGTCGAAACTCAGTTTAGCTGGGATGGCGTAGCAAATCAACTGAGTGAACTTTACACCCAACTGTTGCAGCCACAACCAGTAGCGTCAATAGCAAAAGAACTAGTGCAGTCAACAGCCGAATTAGTGCAATCA
Organism: Nostoc sp.; assembly: GCF_036917395.1. GTDB lineage: Bacteria > Cyanobacteriota > Cyanobacteriia > Cyanobacteriales > Nostocaceae > Nostoc. Next base: position 12,223 of record NZ_JBALDI010000073.1, on the reverse strand, counting down.
ACAGCAAAAGAACTAGTGGAGTCAACAGCCGAATTAGTGCAGTCAACAGTAAAACAGCCAGCTTTGGTTACTAAATAATTCTCTTGTGTAACAGATAATGGTGAGTGGGTAACTCGGAAGTAAGCAATAATTTTCTTTTCCTAGTCTTCAGTCACCATTACTCAATCATTTCTTCTAAATATTTCTCTAGGGTGAGTGATTTGCACTATTGGTTTAATTAGTGGGAATTAATTAGCCTATTTGTTTGTATATAACTTGGTTGACAAATTTGCATTTTTAACTGTTATTAATAGCAATCGTAAATTCACCAAGACTTCCTGCCGAATTAATTGCGTTAGTAACCATAAGTGTATGTCTGTGTAATCTAAACTTATAACTTCAGTTTTAATGTTATAAAAATTACATTTATTGTTATAACACTTACAGAATCCCATCTTGCTTATAAAATTAAAGCAGTGACAATTACAGTACTTTGGGTTTAACTTTGGCAGCGATCGCTTCAGCTAGCAAAACTAGATATTAAAAGTAATTTGTATAAAAAATTACTTTATTGTATAAGTGCAGAAGTCTATTTTATAATAGATTTCTGCGTTTTTTTTATTCGCAGCTATCACCAAACCAAGTAACCGCTATGATAGTTGAGGTCTGCTATGCTTTGACTAAACGAAAATAAAAGCATAGCGATCGCTACCATTTGAATGTTAATAACTAATCGCTTTGCAACCAGTTGACTTTACCACTCTCACAGCTGCTTGTAGCGAAATCCGCGCTAACTGGCTACCATCACGCTTAGAACAGGTTTACCAGCGCGATCGCTACACTATTGCTATGGCATTACGCACTCTCAAACAGCGCGATTGGCTACAGATTTCTTGGCATCCCCAAGCTGCACATATTTGTATTGGCGATCCACCACCACGATCGCCAGATACCTTTACCTTTAGCCAACAACTGATACATCAATTGAGTGGTTTGGCATTGGTGGCTATTGAAGCGATCGCCCCTTGGGAGCGGGTTATTGATTTGCAATTTGCCCGTCGTCCCGGAGAAAGCGCCCTATATCATGTCTATGCAGAAATCATGGGCAAGTATAGTAACGTCATTCTCACCGACGCCAGCAATATAATTATCACCGCAGCCCATCAAGTCAGTCAGCAACAATCTAGTGTCCGTCCCATCCAAACCGGACAACCTTATGAAACACCACCGAAACTGACTGGAACTGTCCCCAGTTTGAGCGAATCCCAACAACGTTGGCAAGAACGGGTAAGTTTAGTGCCAGGAGCAATCAAGCGGCAATTACTAAAAAGTTATAGTGGTTTGAGTGCAGCCCTACTGGAGTTAATGCTATTAGAAGCAAATATTGCACCAGAAACATCCACCGATACTCTCCACCCCGACGATTGGCAACGGCTATTTGAGCGCTGGCAAGAATGGCTGCAAGCCTTGGATTCCAGTAAGTTTCAACCAGCTTGGACAAAAGATGGCTACACCGTAATGGGTTGGGGTGGAGTTGAAAACGTCAAAGATATTCAGGAGTTACTTAACCGCTACTACAGTAACCAGATCAATCAACAGCTATTTTCTCAATTGCGCCATCAGTTGAGTCAGAAATTGAATAATATTCTGACGAAATTACGGAATAAAGCTCAAACCTTTAAGACGCGCTTGCAGCAATCAGATCAAGCCGATGAGTATCGACAAAAAGCTGATTTATTGATGGCTCACCTGCAAAACTGGGAACCGGGGATGAAGGAAATTATCCTTTCTGATTTTGATACAAGTTTGCCAGTAGCGATCGCCCTCCAGCCAGATAAAAATGCTGTCCAAAATGCCCAAAGTCTTTACAAACAGCACCAAAAGCTCAAACGCGCTCGTTCTGCTGTCGAACCGCTACTGTTGTCAGTGCAGACAGAAATTGAGTATTTAGAGCAAGTAGAGGCTGCGATCGCTCAGATAGACACCTACCAAACAGCAGAAGATTTGCGAACTTTAGAAGAAATCCGCGAAGAGTTGATTGGACAAAAGTATCTAGAAGATCCAGAATACCGCAGCCGCAGCGCCAATGAAGTCCCCAGCACCAACTTTCATCGTTACCTTACTCCCAGCGGCTTTGAAGTATTAATTGGTCGTAACAATCGCCAGAATGACCAATTGACCTTTCGTGTAGCTGGAGATTATGACTTATGGTTCCACGCTCAAGAAATTCCAGGGAGCCATGTACTACTACGTCTAGAACCGGGTGCTGTTGCAGAAGAAGCTGATTTGCAATTTGTAGCTAATCTTGCTGCATACTACAGTCGCGCCCGTCAGAGTGATCAAGTGCCAGTAGTTTACACTCAGCTAAAACACGTCTACAAACCCAAAGGAGCAAAACCGGGAATTGCAATTTACAAGCAGGAGAGCATCCTCTGGGGAAAACCACAAATGGTCATCATTGGGCATGGGGCAGAATGAAAAATTACATCTTTCCCCTCTGCTGCCGCTCACCTTCTCCATCTATACCCTACAATTTGCTGAATTATCCTGATAGATAGAGGCTTTTTAGCTTTGCTCATATCTTTTTTTGATGAATATTCAAGAAAAATCTGTGTTGGCTGTTACAATATTGTTAAGAAAAGTTGCCTGTTGCATTTTGGGAACGCGCAATTGGGTTTTAACTCTCTTGAGAAGACAACACAAAAAAACATTTTTCAGACCAGCTGTGGGAGGCTGGTTTTTTTGTATTTAAAGTGCCGATACATTAGTTATGGCACTCAGACCTCTGATGGAACCAAGGCTTGGGATACTTTGATGTCCCTGGTTGCCACGACTCGTAACAATTTTAGATTTTAAATAATAGAAGAAAGAATTGAAAAATTAAAAATTATTTCGGTTCATGCCCCAACGTTGCGTGGGCGGAACAATTCCATTATCCAAAATCCAAAATTCGGCTTGCCCCACACTCAATCTTGCCGGGGTCAATCCCTTCTCCTGTCGGAGACGCTGCGCGAACGGTTGACGCTCCTACGGACGCTCGTTCCGACGCTCCTACGTCGCTAACGCTGCGCTATCGCTACCGCTTCGCTAACGCTACTGCTGCGCTAACAGCAGTGACTCATGGGGGAAACCCCCAAATGCTCTCTACGAGACGCGCATAACGCAGGCTCGCTACCCCTGCGTTATGCGCGGCATCGTCTCCCCTTCTCACATTGGGAGAGGCTAACGCCTGCCGTAGGATGCCCAAAGGGCTGTAGGGAGAAGACCGCGCTGCTTCACCAAAATCCAAAATCGTTCGACTGAGCGTAGCCGTACCACTTCTCTACGAGACGCTCCGCGAACGTGGAAGCAAGCTACGCGTAGCGTTCCGCAGGAAAGTCCAAAATCCAAAATTGGCAGATGCAGTAACTGCTTGCCCCAAATTATTGATTGAGCCGATACCTTTTTGCGTTATTAGTAATCAATAGAGTGGCATTGGGGACTAGGAAATAGGGACTAGGCAGATAAGGAAGAGTTTTTCTAATACCCAATCCCCACCAATACCCAATACCCAATCCCCATAAATGGCTCGTACTCCTACATTAAATTTTGATCGTGGCACATTAATTTTGCATCCACCACCACGTGGCAAAGGTTGGATGGACTATGCTACATGGGATGATAGAGTTCAAAAATTCCGCATTCCAGCGATTAGATACCGATCGCTAGTGGAAGCACTACAAGCGGAAGATGTTAATTTTATTGATGAGGCAAAGAAATTTTATCCTATAGATTTGGTTCCCAGTCTGGAAATGGAACCCTATCCTCACCAGACTGAGGCGTTAGCGGCTTGGAAACTGGCGGGTAGACAAGGGGTCGTTGTGCTTCCCACGGCGGCGGGAAAGACTTATTTGGCGCAAATGGCGATGCAGTCAACGCCACGCACGACGCTGATTGTAGTGCCAACTTTGGATTTAATGCATCAGTGGTATGCACATTTGGTAGCGGCTTTCCCTGATGCTGAGGTGGGATTGCTGGGGGGTGGTTCACGGGATAGAACAGCTATTTTAGTTGCAACTTATGATAGTGCAGCAATTCACGCCGAAACGTTAGGGAATCAATATGGGTTGATTGTTTTTGACGAATGTCATCATTTACCGACAGATTTTAATCGGGTGATTGCTGAATATGCGATCGCACCTTATCGTCTTGGACTTTCTGCTACACCAGAACGCACTGATGGTAAACACGCTGACTTAAATATCCTCATTGGTGAAGAAGTATATCGCAAACGCGCTGAAGATTTGGCGGGGAAGGCGTTAGCAGAACATGAAATTGTCCAAATTAAGGTAAAGTTATCGCAACTTGAGCGGGAAAGATACAACCAATTAATTCAAACGCGCAACGACTTTTTAAAGCAATCTCGGATTTCTTTGGGGAGTCTTCAAGGTTGGCAAATGTTCGTGCAAATGAGTGCTAGATCGCAATCTGGACGGAGAGCTATGTTAGCACACCGGGAAGCGAAAGATATCGCTTTGGGGACTGATGGGAAGTTGCGAATTTTGGTGAATTTATTGGCGGAACATTATCCGGCAAGAATTTTGATTTTCACTGCGGATAATGCGACGGTTTACCGCATTTCTCAAGAGTTGCTAATTCCAGCAATTACTCATCAAACTCCTGTGAAGGAACGGCATGAGATATTAACAAAGTTTCGAGAGGGTAAATATAATACTTTGGTTGCTTCTCATGTGTTGAATGAAGGTGTTGATGTGCCGGCGGCTTCTGTGGCGATTATTTTATCGGGAACTGGTTCGGCTAGGGAGTATACTCAGCGGTTGGGGAGGATTTTACGGAAGGGAAATATTGAGAATAAACAGGCGATTTTATATGAGGTGGTGGCGGAGGATACGAGTGAGGAGGGGACTTCGGCTAGGCGAAGAGGTGTGGAAAGAGAAAACGAACCGCAGAGACGCGGAGGACGCAGAGAGGAGGAGGAGAAGAAAGGGAAGTTACAGGTTGTGTATGGGAGTGGGAAGGAAAGGAGTTTGAAGGCTGCGGAACAGCTAGAAATTAATTATTCAACTGGAAGTTCAAAATCTAAAAACCAAAATTCAGATGTTACCGACAGATTTACTGATGCATCGCCAAAACGGGGAGGAGATTATTCCGAAGAGACTGAAGATTGATCAGAAAACTTCGGAGTTGGCGATTGAGTTAATCAATTATTTTCAATCAGCGGTGGGGAAGACTCAGGGTGTGCTTGAGCGACAGCTGACTGATTTTGAAGGAGATTCTACAGATTATCGGGTAAAGCGGGGATTAGCTTATATTCTCAAAAGTAGTTTTTGCACTTTTGAGGTGATTAGTCCTTTGGAACCACAAATGTTAAGAGAACGGGTATTTTCGTTGGCTTCAAAGTCTGTTTATAGTCGGGAATCAACACAAGTTACTCTTGGGAAAGTTGCTGATGAGTTAACTCAAGAACTTGAACGGGAAGTTTTACTAGAACAGGTTCGGAATGGACTATATGCTGATTTATCTGAAAATAAGATTTTGACTGTTTTTGATGCACCAACAGCGCCAGATTTGTTAAATAGATATAATTTATCTCAGGTGCAGGGTGTGTTTTATAAAGCCAGTCAATTGGTGTTAAATGCTCATCGGAATGTTCCGGGTGAATATAAGCTGTTGTTTCGCTATTTAAAATTGTTTCAATTGATGGCTTATATTGAGGGCGATGCTGACCACGGGTTTACAATTACGATAGATGGGCCGACGAGTTTGTTTAATCCTAGTACGCGATATGGATTAGCGATCGCAAAACTTATTCCCGCTTTACTTCACGTTACCAAATGGAGTCTTTCGTCCATTCTCCAAAGCCGCGACGCCTATACAAATACTTGGAAAACTGGACGTTTCACCCTTAATTCTGAATGTGGTTTGGTATCCCATTATCCACCAGGCAAGCCATACGATAGTATGCTAGAAGCATCCTTTGCTGATAAGTGGGATGCGTTGAAAAGTGGTTGGGCGCTAGAGCGAGAAGTTGATTTGATCCCAATCCCGGGTAGCGTGATGATTCCTGATTTTCGCTTGGTACATTCTGATGGACGCACCTTTTTATTAGAAATTGTTGGTTATTGGCGGCCAGAATATTTACAAAAGAAGTTTTCTCAGGTACGGCGGGCTGAACGTGACGACTTAATTTTGGCAATTTCCGAGCGACTTAATTTAGAAAAAGCGGGAGTAAAATTAAATGATGTTCCCGCGAGAATTGTTTGGTTTAAAGATAAATTATTGCCGAAAGCTGTGTTAGCTGTGATGGATTGATTAAGGATAAATGAGATGCCTAATATTCAAGAACACGTAAACACTCTCGTTACAAAATTTATTCCATATTATAGATTTCTTCGTCTACAAGAACTCACAATTGATAAAAATAATTCTCTTCAAAGAGAAATTAATAGTAACTCAATTAAAGTTCTCAGTTGGAATATTGCTAAACAAAACTATAATAAAATTTGGTTAAAGGATTTTTCAACAATAATTGAAACCTACCAACCCAATCTCATATTTTTACAAGAGTTTTCTCTAAAGTTAGAAGCAGATAAATTAGAAACCTGGCTGAAAATGAATTGGAATTTTGCCCCGAACTTTGTAGATATTCATCACAAAATTTATTCGGGAATTTTCACAGCAGCTACAATCAGTCCAATTACAAAAAAAGTTATAACTACTAAACATTATGAACCAATTGTTAAAACTCCTAAAATTTCTTTAGTTACGGAGTATCTGCTATCTGATAAAAGCACCACTATCCTGACAATAAATAGTCATCTGATCAATTTCGTAGATTTAAATAAATTTAAAATACAATTAAATGAATTAGAGGTAGTGTTATCTACACATCGTGGGCCACTAATATTTTCGGGAGATTTCAATACTTGGAGTCAAAAAAGAGCAGTTATCCTCAATCAAGTAATAACTCAATTGGGATTAACGCCTGTAATTTTCGCACCTCATGAAAAGGAGAAAATTAAACGCTTCCTCTTATCACCCCCTTTAGATCATATCTTTTATCGAAATCTCAGTGTGAAGAAAGCCAGTGCTAAGGTGCTAGACCAAATTTGTTCATCGGATCATAAGCCATTGCTGGCAGAATTTACTTATATCAATCCTCCAAAAAATTAAAATGCTTGTAGATGCTGGTATTCTAGCTATTTTTAGCACAACTACAGTTGTTGTTCATGTGGTAGGAGTTGCACATGCAGCCCATGCAGTGATGAATGTGCGTTCTTCCCAAGGGGCGATCGCCTGGAGCATTTCTCTAATTACCTTTCCCTGGCTAGCTATTCCGTTGTATTGGATTTTAGGAAGAACTAAATTTCATGGATATGCTGAAACACTGCGCTCAGTCTATGCACAACACTACAACCTTATTCAGCCGATTTATAGTGAAATTATTAAATTTCAGGTTGCACCACCAAATAATCTAGCCGAGTTGCAACCATTAGCGGAGGCTTTTACAGAAATTCCTTTCACATCAGGTAATGCTGCCGAATTACTGATTAATGGTCAGCAAACCTTTGAAGCGATGCTGAAAAAGATTGCATCGGCGACAAATTATATTTTGTTCCAATTTTATACTGTTAACGATGACCAAGCTGGTAATGAGTTTAAAGAAGCATTGATTGCTAAAGCTAAGAAAGGAATAAATATCTACTTTCTCTACGATGAAATTGGTTCCAAGAAACTATCTCGCCCTTATATCGAGTCTCTAGAACAGCATGGAATTGCAGTAAGTGCATTTAACACCACAAAAGGACAGGGTAATCGATTCCAATATAATTTTCGCAATCATCGGAAAATTTTGGTGGTGGATGGAGAAATAGCATTTGTAGGTGGACTGAATATTGGTGACGAATATTTAGGAAAGAATCCTCGCTTGAGTCCCTGGCGTGATACCCACATGATGCTCGAAGGCCCAACTGTGCAAAGCCTACAAAACTCTTTTGTGCGAGATTGGTATTGGGCGACTCAAAAACTTCTCGAAGTTAATTGGCAAGTAAAAATTAATCAGGAAACTAATCAAACTGCATTCATTCTTCCTACAGGCCCCGCAGATACGCTACCAGCTTGTAAGCTTTTTTTCGTTGAACTAATTAATCAAGCTCAAACTCATCTCTGGATTGCTAGTCCATATTTTGTACCGGACGAGGCAACTTTGTCAGCTTTAAAACTGGCAGCAATGCGAGGTGTAGATGTGCGAATTCTATTACCAAATCGACCTGATCACTTATTTGTTTATTTATGTTCCTTCTCTTACTACACCGAAATGGAAAAAATCGGTATCAAGTTGTATCGTTACAAAAATGGGTTTATGCACCAGAAAATTATAGTCATTGATGAAAATATAGCTGGGGTAGGAACTGTTAACTTAGATAGTCGCTCTTTTTCCCTCAACTTTGAAGTTATGGCTTTTGTTACCGACCCTCGGTTTGTCCAAAGTGTGAAAAATATGTTAGAGGATGATTTAACTGTCTGTGTTCCTGTTGATCTTGATGAGTACGATAAAAAACCTTTTTCGTTCAAGTTAGCTGTGAGAGTGGCTCGATTGCTGACTCCTTTACTTTAATTACTAATAATTGACTCTACCTTAAAATTGGGAAATTTCCATATCTGCTAAAAACTTCTCTGCAATGCCAATACGCTTGGGTTAAAGATATTTGTAGGTTGGGTTGAACGAAGTCAAACCCAACCTACACTGGTTTTGGTTTTTGGCTTTAACTAAATTTATTTATGGGATTCTTATACCAATTCAATTAATGATTGCAACACATCCTTGGGTGAAGACGCGATTCATCGCGTCTCTACAAATGGTCTATTTGTTGCATTCTTTTTTTAAATTGGTATTAATTTTGACTTTTGACTTCCCCGTTCGCGTAGCGTCCCGTAGGGAAGGGGTTGATTAACCCCAAACACTTTTGCGTTCCCAAAACTGGGCGACTCTTTTTTCCCACTCCTCCCAGTAATCTTTGATGACTGCTGATTCAAACCAAAATACCTCTGCTGGCATTTCTGGAATCGCTACTACCAAGAGAGCGTGCTTTAGCTGAATGCCATAATCTCGATAATATTCGTTAGCTGCTCCTATGTACGCCGTAAGTTGCAGTGGATGTTCATATAAATGCTCAATTGAGCCTTTGGGTTTGTCTGCTGTTTTCCACTCGCAAATACAGGGAATACCTTGATAGCTGGCTATACAATCAACTTTGCCAGAATAGCTCAAATCATGATGAAAAACAGAGCCTTCTACCAGTCTAACTGTGTCGATTTCTTGTAAAACCGGCTTGATACTCTCCCAATAAGGGCGACTCGCTTCGGAACAAACAGGGTTTTGTCCAAGGAGGTAGCGCTCAATTTGTTTGTGTGTTTGGGTTCCCCGACGACTAGCAGATGTAGTAATGCGGGTAGCTTCTTCTGTACCAACACGCGCTTTCCAGTTTGATAATCTGTCTCTGTCTGCTTGTGATTTGGTGGCATTAAGGATTGTAGTAACGCTAGGAAAACGATTTCCGTTGGCATCTACATAATATTGTTTACCATTTTCTCTCTTGGATGTGGCATTAATGCGTGGTAGCAGTTGGGTATCAAATTGCATCTGTTGGTGTGTTGACTTTGAGATTCCCTCAAGAAGGAAAGTGAATAAAATCCCTTTCTATTGTAAGGAATGGGTCTGGGGGTAAGGGTTTGTTACAGTGGAAAATGTAATTTTTATCGGTTATTTCTTCAAATCATCCGCCTCTATCTCCTGTGGTTCCAGCAATTTTTTGCGTAGGTGTAGCCCAACTCAAGCATTGCTTCACGTCAAAGTAGTAAAATTCAAATTCTCAACCTCAACGTTCAAGCTTTTATCTCAGAGTTTCGTGTTCAAAGGTCGAAGTTCCGAGTTAAAAGGTTGGAGTTCCGAGTTAAAAGGTGGAACATCCAAGCTTAAAGGTCAAAATTCCGAGTTCAGAGGTCGAACTTCCGAGTTCAGAGGTCGAACTTCCGAGTTAAAAGGTCAGAGTTCCGAGCTGAAAGGTCAAAATTCCGAGTTCAGAGGTCGAAGTTTCGTGTTCTGAGTTGGAATGATGGTGTTGTAAGGGCAATTACTATAGCGGTTCCCATTCAGATGGGGTACAACATTATATTGCGAGGTGTAGGGGCACGGCAGTGCCGTGCCCCTACAAATGTACCTTACGTAAACGAGAACCGTTATAGTTATTTTTTCAAATCATCTCCCTTTATTTCTGTCTCTTCTAGTTCCAACAATTCCCAAATTAGGAATGCAAGCTCAATTACAATACCTGAACCTGGCATTAAGCAGTCTGCAATTAGGGGAATTACAAATAACAAAACTGCCACTAGTTTTTTGATATTGAACGATTTCGTCGCCTTCATTGGTTTTACCTTTAACGCTGAGGCAACGGTAAATTTGGGGTAGTCGGTGAAAGCAAATGCAGTTGTCTGTTGGCTGTAATGAGTGAATACCCAGAGATTTGAGTTTGGGGATGCTAGATTAAGTTTGGGGATTCCCGAAACTTTGTCCAAATTTGAACAAAAGTGACTGATGACGCGTGATAGCTATGGTGAGGTTGTCGAAGCCCGGGTAAGGCAGCTATTAAAAACGTTGTTGGCTTATGCCAATGATGAGATAGAAAACAGTGAGCGTTTTAAAATTGACTTTAACTGGCAAACATCAAAGCAACTAGTTGTGAGGACACAGCTAAGAGTTTTGGCGGAACTTGCTGGTTTAGAGAAAGAACAAGTTCGAGAAGCGCTAAATGCACTTAAAGATTTTTTGGGTGTTCTGGAAGATTTGCGCGTACATCCACGAGGTTCGGAGGACTGGCACTTTAAGCTGACGCTTTGGCAAAACAAAGATGATAAAGAAGGGAACCTGCGTCAGTTTGGTGAAGAATGGCAACGCCGTAGAGAAAAATTACCAGGTGTACAGCGTACTGAAGCTAGAAAAGCCAAACCCACTCCTACACGCTACGAGAATTTACCCCTGAGTGGAGTGATGAAGTTTGTTGGACGTGAAGATGAACTGCAAAACCTGCATCAGATGTTGCAGGAAAATAATCAGGTAGCCATTGCTGCGATCGCTGGCATGGGTGGACTGGGTAAAACAGAACTGGCCTTACAATATGCAATGGCTCACCGTGAAATTTACAAAGGTGGAATTTGCTGGTTGCTGGCAAAGGCTGGAGATGTGGGTATTCAAATTGTGCAGTTTGCTAGAACGCAGCTTGACTTAAACCCGGCAGAGAATTTAACAGAAGATTCTAACCAAAAATTACTCGCGCAAGTCCAATATTGCTTTCGGCATTGGCGTGAGGGTAATGTGCTGCTAGTGTTGGATGATGTCAGCGATTACGAGCAAGTCAAGCCTTATCTATCATCGCCATCTTCCCGGTTTAAAGTGCTGATGACTACACGTCAGTACTTTGGAGGCATAGCACAATTATCTTTGGATGTGCTGCAACCAGAAGCGGCGCTGGAGTTATTAAAGTCTTTACTAAAAGATACACCAGAGCGAATTGAAAAAGAATTAGCTGTAGCAAATCAATTGTGTGAGTGGCTGGGATATTTGCCTTTGGGTTTGGAATTAGTCGGGCGATATCTAACGCGGAAACGGGATTTGTCTGTAACAGAAATGTTACGGCGATTGAAAGAAAAACGACTAGATGAGCGTTCCCTCTCTAAGCCCAAGTCAGAAGATAACATGACAGCACAACGGGGTGTGTTGGCAGCCTTTGAGTTAAGTTGGCAGGAATTAGAGGATGATGACAAGCAGCTTGGTTGTTTGCTAAGTTTATTTGCCGCCGCACCTATACCTTGGAAGTTGGTGGAACTGTGTGTATCAGAGGAAGATGAGGAAGAAATAGAGGAAATTAGAGATGATAAGTTGTTAAATTTGTATTTACTTCAGCGCAAAGGTGAGGGAATTTACCAACTACATCAGCTGCTAAGGGAGTTTTTCCAATATAAGCTTACAGGTTTAGAACAGGCAGAAGGATTAAAGCGATCGCTTTGCCAGGTAATGGTAGCAGTTGCCCAAGATATTCCTCAATCATCCACTCTTGAGAAAATCACCGCCGTTTCTCCCGCCATACCTCATATAGCCCACCTTCCGCACCCTAACTGTCACACATCAATAAAAAGTCTCTTTAGTAGTACATAGGAACTAAAGTAGAGTGAATAGAAAGAAGGATTA
>NZ_JBALDI010000072.1:0-59861 GCF_036917395.1 Nostoc sp. | reverse complement strand
TTTATTTCGACTTGTAATCTTAAACCCATCACGCTTAAACCAAATTTACCCTTGGTGATAATTTAGCGCAGCTTCATACAGAAATGGTATTAGGTTATGTTTGGCACTATTGGCGATCGTTGCATCAAGCTAATAGTTAATTAAGTTTCGCTCAACCCTAGCTAAATAAAGTCCTATGCCTGCGGTTAACAGCAGTGGACTGCGGGCATTTTTTTGGAATTTTTAGGAGGATAACTAATGTTAACTATGATTTTGTGCGCCTTTTGCACTTGGACAATAATGATTCTATTTATTGGTAGTGTCTGGTTAACCCTAAAAAAAGGGATAATTCATTTAAAAACGCTGCATGAAATTCCCTGTTCTGGTTGCGAATATTTCACCAACGACTACCGCCTCAAATGTACTGTACACCCAAAAAAAGCTTGTTCTGAGGAAGCGATCGCTTGTATTGATTTTGAGCCGAAAACTTCTTCCTGTAATGCTTGCCAAAAGGGTCGGCGAAAGCTTTGTTAAATTTATTTGATTAATTGTTCACTAAGATACAAGAGTGCGTAGCTTGCCGCCGTAGGCATCGCCTTTAATGTTGGTGCTGCGTAGGCGTAGCCCGTTGTAGACATCGCTAATCATTTTACCACTCATTATTGATGTTTCATCTTCTCAAGCTGGGTGTAATCATTCGGATAGGCGTTCTCGGAAATAAAAGCGGTATAAATTACAAAGGCATTGAACTTCATTTCCTTTAAATTCAATTAAGCCTAGACTGCGTAATTTAAAACTTTGTGTAGAGTCTAACTTTACAGGAATATCACTATTGATCACTTTTTGGATCGCTGTTTTTAACAATATATCTTCCTCCAGCAGTGAAAGATAGGGATGTAAGAAGTCTCTAAATAATCCCTCGTCAGTGGGAGCAACTTTCAAAAATTGTTCTAAAGTTAAATACCCTGTGGCAATTTGATAAAGAGCAGTCCTTAATAAATAAGGATGACCATCAATCATTCCCGTTAATTGTCCGATTTGTGTATCTGACCAATTTAATTGATGTCGTTCGATTAATTCTTTTATTTGTGTGGCGTTGAATTCTCCTAATTCAACAGATAACCCCACATTAAAGGGGGATTGATTGACATTTAAAGAAACATATACTTCTTGAGAATGAGCAATTACTAAACGCAACTTTTGCCAGATTTCCTCGTTTTTACCGTTTTCATGCCAAGCTCGGAGGAGAGCAAAAAATTCTTGAGCAATTTCGGGATAAGGAAAAATTTTATCAATATCATCTAAGCCTAATACTAAGGGAACATCAATATTTTTTAATAAATAGTCTTTTAAATAATTAGTGCAATTAACTTGACTGCTTAAGCGTCTTTTCCAAGATTGATCTATTTTATCTTCTAACCCTAATTCATAACTCAGAGTTGCACAGAATGCCTGTAAAAAATTATTGAGATCGGTAAGATTTTCTTGACTCCATAAATTAAGAGAAACTGTGCGATAACCTTTTTGTTTACTATGCTCAAGAATGCGGCTCATTAAAGAAGTTTTACCCATCTTTTGCGGCGCTTTGATGCGGATTAACGCTCCTGGTTGGAGGATGGACTCATAACATTTAATTTCCACCTCTGGACGGTCGATATAAAAGGGCGAGTTAAGAGGAACTTGGCCATCAGTATTTTCAAAAATCACTGAGGAGTTGTTCTGTTTTACTTTTGGTGTTGCTTGTTCAACAATGCCTACATTAGTTAGGAATTGTTGCTTAATAAACTGACTAACTCCCTTGTAAACTAAATTATTTGTTGATGTTGGCTTGGTGATAGAAAGATGGTCGTCATCTGTAGCGATAGGTTGGACATCTTTGATAGCTGGGTTAGCACTATCTGGGTCTACAACTAAAAAACCTTGAGTGGACTTGGTTTCATAATAAACTTTTGTAGTAATTTCCAAGGAATCAACATTTTGCCGATACCACTCGTTAAGTTGACGCAGTTGGGGAATATGTGATTTCAATTCATTAACACTAGCAGAGGTTCGTGCCACAATACCAATTTTATCGACTAAGTTAGCGAGATGAGAACCAGTGTGAGGAGTCGATAGAAATACAATGCCTTTTGTCTGTTGAATAACTGCTTTCTTTTGAAATGTCTGAGCATTACGCAGCATTTCTTTGATTAATAATCCACCCATGCTATGAGTGATAAAAATTATTGGGTATTTGCCAATATCATTAACTTGTAAATATTCCAGTAAATTACTAGCACGGTCAAAAAGTGGCATTGTTGAACCTCTCCACTCAAAGGATTCAGCTTTGTAGCCAAAAGACCAAATACCTAAATCTGGTCTTTCTTGTGCAAGCCACGTTAACCAGAAATTATCATCGTTGCGTAGTTCTTGCGGATGCCAAGTTCCGCGTGCGTGGCCACCTAAGCCGTGAACAAAAATCACATCCCCGCACCGCTTAGGGTTGTCACATCCTGATATTTTGATTAAACCAGTCATGTCTGCGGGTTCAGGTTTTGGGTGTTTAGAAAAAATGTTAAAGGGCATAGATATTATGGGGAGAATTAGAGGATGACAAATTCTTCTTATGCCACGGCCACAGCGCGACTTAAAACTAGGATACAGCTATTACGTCACTACTTGGACTACGGTCTACACACAAGTTGTATTACCCCCCTTAATCCCCCCTTATAAAGGGGGGAAATAAGATTTCCGGTTCCCTCCCCTTTACAAGGGGAGGGTTAGGGTGGGGTAAAACCTGTCTTCTTCAGCTATTTTCAGACTTATGTGTACACCGTAGCTTAAAAAGGGGGGAACTTCTTAAGCCCCCTTTTTAGGGTGGGTTGGTCGATGTGAGTGCGTAAGTCCTAAAAGTGACCATCAACGGGCATTGAATACGTTGCGGTATATTCACGCCAATCCGAAAGCAGCGGGAATGCAAGAAGGCTTTTTCTATGATTTTAGTAATTATGGAACCTATGACCGACTTGGGGATGATGGTTTAACAACTTGGCATCCGGCTTTTTTAGCGTTGGGTAAAACTTTGAATGAATGTGCTGCTAAATACCGGTTTTTTTGTAAAAAGTACAAACCAAAAGCGAAAACAGAAAAACACTATTCTTGGGGTAATCAATTTTTGCCAAAAGTAATTAAAGACAAAGGTAAAAAAACATCACCAGGACAGATGCGATTGCCTTGGGATAGTTGGGAAGCAAGTAATCCAGAAATTGTTGATGTGGCTGAAAAATTTATTTTTGCTAATTGTTACAATCCACAAGTTGCAGGGATGATTTTTTGAGTTCATAGTCAATGATTTGAAATGAAGATAGGAGTAGTGTCTCTATTTATCACTAAAGATGTCTTTTTTAGAGGAATTTACTACTTACTGGTAATATCAACGACTCTAAATTAGCTGTTCTCAATTCCCTTTGTGCTGTTTGTTTTTTTCTTTAGGTTGTCCATTGCCTAGTGCCAGATATGGAATCTCCCAGAGCCTTATTATTGCGTGGAAAATATCCCATAAATAAATCTTTACAATTCTCTGAAAGCTTTATCTGCTACAATTTACAAGTCTCTGCATGAAGAAAAGAAACCCACCATCAACCCAAACTCCTGTCCCCTACCCCCCCAAATCAACCCCTGCACCATAGCCCCTAAGTCCAAGTTTGAATTCCTCCTCGCCTCCACATTTATCGCATAAATCTCCTTAAACTCAAACTCAATAGAATGCAACTTCGGGTACACTACCCATCCTCGATATCTCGGGAGTTCACCCCTCTTAGATAATTCCAACTGGGTATCCCTCAGGTTCATGGGTAATTCCTTATATTCCTTCCACTCGCCATCCTGTCCTCTCCATCCCACAATTTTTGTAAAATCATTATACCCTTTCTGGTTCAAATTTTTCCATTCTTTCTTCTCCAAATCAAAATCGAGAGAATTTCCATTAGCCAAATATATTTTTTTCTGGACACTATAACCAAAATACCCGTTAGAGTTATTAACCCAAAGTGTATCTAGTTGTTTTAAATCCTTACAATTGAAGTTTTTGACATCAGTGAAATCTAATAGGGGTTGTTCTTTCTTTCCTGCCAAATAGAGAAGAAACTGCCAATTTTTTGAATCTGCTTCCCTCCATCTTTGTTGCTTCATTAAATAGTCTAATTCATTTAATAAATGTTCCTTTAAATATTTATCATAATCTGGATTTGAGCCGTCTAATTCTTTAAGTTGACGATAAAGCAAAGCCACAATATCAGCATTGCCATTGTAGAGAATATTTAGGTCTAAAGTAAATAGTTCAAGATTAGACTTAAACTGAGATTCTAGACTTTTGATATTTTTAAATGCTTTCTTGTAATCTGCTAAAGCCCTAACTTTATCTGAGCGTTCTTCTAATTTACCTTTAACATAGTTAATATAAACTAAAGTTGCTAAATTATTTGAATTATTCTCAACTTCATTTTCTATTTTTGATAATTCTGGTAGGATTTTTTTAAAATATATTTCAGCATTTTTTAAATCATTTTTTTTATTCACCTCGTTTTTTTGATCAACTAGATATTGATATCCTAAAACCAGAGAACTATCTAATAAAGCCTCTTTTAACTTGGGATTATTAATTTTACCCTGCAAAACCAAACCTGCAATATTTAAAAACTGATTGGCTTGGTTTGTTTCTCCTTTTTGTTGAAGTTGAGAAGCCACCGTTGATAGTTCTCTAATTTTAGTAATTGATTGCTTGAGTTCATTTGTATTTCTGTTAGCGGTTTCAAGCCCGATAAATGCAGCTATTCCTAACAAGCCTGTAATCACTAAAGTGATAAATAAAACCACTACTCCAAAACGCATTCTTTTTCTAGCAGTTATCAATTGCTTTTCTGCTTTCTGTTTAGCTTTACCTTCAATTTTTCTAGCCCTTTCTGCTGCTTCCCTTTCTTTCCTTTCCCTTTCTAATTCTGCCTGGATTTCTGTTTCTGCTAGTTCCTCTTTTCGCTGTAGTGTGCGACTAGCGGCTAAAAATTCTCCATCTTGAAAACCTAAACTTTTATCCCTTGCCCAAATTGAAGCTTCTACTAAAGCATTTCCTCTCAATAACCTAGAATCATCCTGTTTTCCTGATAATATCCACTGACGATAATTCTCTGCATAAGGACGCAAACTGCCTAAAGTTTTCTCAATCCATAAATTATTAAAAATAGTTTGATAAATCAGATTATAAACCTTTAATTTTCTCTCTTTTTTAACACCGATTCCCGCTAACTGTAAATCACTCTGTTCAATACTACTATCAATATCTATTCCGTTTGAGTACCATACTCGTTGATATAAATCTAATAAGTATGCTGCTTTTTGTTCATCTCTTTTTAAAATTCTATCCTGAATCGTTCTAAAATGTTCCGGTTCATCTTGAGATTCCCAATTCTGAATCACTCTATCTCTGACTAAATTCTCTACAAAAGCAGCTTCTTCACCAGAGAGAATTACAGTTGCAGATTTACGGACAAATTCACAGACTTTCTGAGTTAAAAATGGCTGTCCTCCAGTCCAGTCTAAAATCGCTTTTAGTAAGGCTTCTGGGTTGCTAGTTTGTCCAGAGAATCCTTTTATTAAAGGTAAAGCTTCTGCAAATTCAAATCCGGTTAATTCAATTCCTTTGCCAATATTAAAAGGAGTACGCTTTTTATCTTGAATTAACTCAGAAGGGGTAGCTACTCCCAAAAGCACAAAAGTAATGCGTTGATATTCAGGATTATCAACTCTTTGATTAAAGAAAGCTCGAATTAAAGCAAAAAAATCATCAACCGGAAATTTTAAACTGAGAACACTATCAATTTCATCTATAAAAATAACAATCTGTGTGGAGATTAGTTTTAGTAATTTGTCAATAAATTTACCAAAAATCTGCACATCAGAAAAGCGGGAATTTTCTTCCCATAATTCATCTATATCAAACTGCTCACCTAAGTTTAAACTTTCAGAACCAGCAATAGTATCAATAATCCCAGAATACCATTGTTCAGACGTTAGCTCTGATGTCCCAATTGCGGTTAAATCAATAGATACACAAGCAATTCCTTCACGCTGTAACCTTTGCATTGTGCGGACACGCAAACTGGATTTACCCATTTGTCGAGAGTTGAGGACAAAACAAAACTCTCCAGCTTTCACAGCCTGATACAAATCTGCATCAGCTTTGCGTGTGACGTAGGTAAGTGCATTAGCAGGAAGGCTACCACCGAATTGATATTGATAATCTTGGGGAACAGGCGAGTTCATAGTCATACTCTACATGGGGAGTACCCAGGTGATATGTCAATTAAGACACAATATACGGTTTAAAGGCTGAAGTTTCTTTCATAAGTGCATAAAAATTTTGATTTACCAATTAGGAGAAGCAAGCTACAACCCAATCTACAATATTAGGCGATCGCGTAGCCCAGAGCAGGCATCGCACTTTTGATCTCAATGTCTGAGCCGTCCCCCCGATGCCTTGGCTACCGTCTATACACAAGTCGAATTACCCCCCTTATAAAGGGGGAAAACAGAAAAAATATTGTTCCCTCCCCTTTATAAGGGGAGGGTTAGGGTGGGGTAAAACCGAGATTTATCAACTACTTGAGAATTGTGTATACACAGTACCTTACCAAGGGGGGACTATAGGGGGGTTAAAACGATCTCAAATTCTCACGAATGATTTAGGACTGCTATATAAGCAACAGATACCTCGAAGTCGTTTTGAAGTACTCCAAAGTCGTTTTGAAGTACTCCAAAGTCGTTTTGAGGTACTCCAAAGTCGTTTTGAGGTACTCCAAAGTCGTTTTCAGGTACTCCAAAGTCGTTTTCAGGTACTCCAAAGTCGTTTTCAGGTACTTGAAAGTCGTTTTGAGGTACTTCAAACTTTGTTGCACCGCGATCAAGTACACAGGTGCGACGCCGAATAGCCCGCACTTCTCTACGTTCGCGCAGCGTGTCGCAGACAGACGCTGCGCGTAGCTTGCTTCCACGTTCGCGCTAGCGTCTCCGAAGGAGAAGTGGTACGACAAGGCTCAGTGATCACCGTAGGTATCGCTTTCATAAATTTCCACAAACAAAGCGATGTCTACGACGGGCTATTCGGCGTCGCTTGACTTTTAAAACAGTCGCTACAATTATCCTTAAGTGAAGATTAGCAATCAGTTAGCCTGGAAGGTGGTAAGAGTTCAATAATAAAAAAGATTGACACAGCCATTTTTGGTTTCTCAATCCCATAACCTTACTCCCATTCTACAAAAATTATGCAAAATCTCACTAGAATTACTCGTAATCCTGAAGTAATGGGCGGCAAACCCTGTATTCGAGGAATGCGTGTCACTGTTGGCACTATCGTCGGATTAATGGCATCTGGACACAGTAATAGCGACATTCTCAAAGCATATCCCTACCTTGAAGAAGCCGACATCTATGAAGCACTTGCCTATGCTGCATGGCGGGTTGAAGAGATTGAAGTTCCTCTCAAAAGTGCATGAAAATTTTGATTGATATGAACCTTTCCCCTGATTGGGTTGCGGTTTTTAAGAGGTACAATATTGCTGCTGTTCACTGGTCTACCGTTGGCGATCGCCGTGAGAAAGATTCAATAATTATGGAGTGGGCAAGAACTAATGGATATATCGTTTTTACTCACGATTTAGACTTCGGTTCCCTGCTAGCTGCGACAGGTGTCGATACTCCCAGTGTCATTCAGGTTCGTACCCAGGATGTTTTGCCGAACAGTACGGAAAATCTAGTTATTTCCGCCCTGAATCAGTTTGAGTCTTCACTAGAGACAGGCGCATTGGTCACTGTTGATCAAACCCAATCCAGAGTGCGTATTCTACCAATTAGGCGCGGATAGTTTTAGGGAAATATCGCTAACTCAGTTTCCGGATCAAAAAAGTGAATTTTCTCTAGAGTTAGAGATAACCAAAGTTGCTCGCCAACTTGTACAAATCGGTCTGGTGGGATTCGTACTTGTAAATAATTGGCTATAGTAGCAGGTTTAGATCCCGGTTCGGCAATCTTAACAGCGAGAAAGGAATCGTTGCCAAGATTCTCTACCAAATCTACTTGCACTGGTAGATTTTTGGTGGCAGGCATACTCAAGTTCAAGTGTTCTGGGCGAATACCTAAAATTAGAGTTTTCCCATCATATTTTTGTAAAGCTTTTCCCCAGACTTCTGGGAGGGTGAAACGAAACTGGGAATGAGTAATCAACTGCGGGGCATGAAATTCTACAGAAATAAAATTCATCGGTGGTGAACCAATGAACTCTGCTACAAAAAGGTTGGCAGGGCGATTGTAAAGTTCTAGGGGAGAAGCAACTTGCTGAATTTTACCCTCGGACATAATTGCAATGCGATCGCCCATTGTCATCGCTTCGGTTTGGTCATGGGTAACGTAAATTGTCGTTGTCCCCAGTTGGCGCTGCAATTTGACAATTTGGGCGCGGGTTTCCGCCCGCAGTTTGGCATCTAAGTTAGAAAGCGGTTCATCCATTAAAAATACTTGAGGGTCACGTGCGATCGCTCGTCCCAGTGCAACTCGTTGTCTTTGTCCCCCAGATAGCTGTTTGGGTAAGCGTTTCAGCAATGTTTCGATTTGCAACAGTTGAGCAACACTACGCACCTGCTCATTGACTGCCCGTTCTTTGTCAGAAATGTAGCGGAGTCCTTTAGGTAACTTTCTTGTCGCCCCCACAAAAAGATTTTCTGCCCAGTTGGGGAGTGGGGAGTGGGGAGTGGGGAGTGGGGAATGCTGATTTTCCCCATTCCCTATTCCCCATTCCCTATTCCCTAATTGCCTGCGGCGTAACCCAAAAGCGATGTTGTCATACACCGTCATGTGAGGATAGAGGGCGTAATTTTGAAACACCATTGCGATGTCGCGTTCCTTGGGTGGTAAGTCATTGATCAAGCGATCGCCTACCCAGATATTACCGCCAGTCATCACTTCCAACCCGGCGATTAAGCGCAGCAGGGTGCTTTTACCACAACCAGAAGGGCCTACCAGCACCATAAACTCGCCATCTGCGATCGTTAGGTTAATCCGCCGCAAGACGTTGACACTTCCTGCACGCTCTTGCGCTGCATCAGTCTTCTCCCCAAGCGTGAGGGGAGATTGGGTTTGTGAAGTCACACTTTCCCCTTTACGCGAGGAAAAACTTTTATAAACGTTTTCTAAAATAACTTGAGACACAACTGTTAATTATTGTCATTGAATATTGGGCATTGGCTTGAAAAAGGGACTAATGACTAATGACACTTTAGCGCCCATAATACACGTTCTATCTAAATACGAAAAGTTAAAAAAACAGCTTTTACCATAAAAAACAAACTATTCTAAATTTTAGGGCTGTCAGGAGGTGTTGTTATGACTACCGATGTACCTAAAAATCTTTCCCAAGACCCAAGCGTTAACACTGTCCATGACATTGTAGACGGACAAACTACAGATTGTTGCATTGTGGGTGGAGGGCCAGCAGGAGCAGTATTGGCGCTGTTGTTAGCGCGTCAAGGCATTTCTGTGATCCTGCTGGAAGCACACAAAGACTTGGATCGCGATTTTCGTGGCGATACGATTCATCCATCGGTGATGGAAATTATGGAGGAATTGGGACTTAGCGATCGCTTGCTAGGACTTCCCCATACCAAAATGCGCCAAATTAGTATTCAAACTCCTGAAGATACTGTCACATTTGCAGATTTTAGTCATCTGAAAACCCATTATCCCTACATTACAATGCTTCCCCAGGTAAAATTCCTGGAGTTCATCACCCAAGAAGCACAAAAATATCCTAATTTCCATCTGGTAATGGGTGCGAATGTGCAGGAATTAATTACGGAAAATGGTGTGATTCAAGGTGTCCGCTATCGAGGAGGCGGTGGTTGGCATGAAATTCGGGCAATACTGACAGTTGGTGCAGACGGTCGCCACTCACGTTTACGCCACCTGGGTGAGTTTGAATCAATCGAAACTTCGCCGCCAATGGATGTCCTCTGGTTTCGCCTACCACGTCAGCCAGAAGACCCTGAAGGGGGAATGGGGCGCTTTGGTCAAGGTAAGCTAATCGCCATGCTTGACCGTGGTGATGAGTGGCAACTTGCCTATGTTATTCCTAAAGGAGGCTATCAACAACTAAGGGCTGCGGGTTTGGAGGAATTAAAAAAATCTTTTGTCGAAGTAGTGCCAGAATTCCAGCAACGCATCCAAAATTTACATGATTGGTCACAAATAGCTTTTCTCTCAGTCGAGTCCAGCCGTGTCAAACGCTGGTATCGTCCGGGACTGTTACTCATTGGTGATGCAGCTCATATAATGTCCCCCGTTGGTGGAGTTGGCATTAACTACGCGATTCAAGATGCTGTAGTCGCGGCGAATGTACTCAGCAAACCGCTCAAAAACCGAGAAGTACAACTTAGCGACTTAGCAAAAGTACAACGTCAACGCGAGTTGCCCACACGCATCATTCAGGCGTTTCAAACTTTTGTCCAAAAGCGGGTATTGGCCCCGGTTCTTACCTCAAATCGCACCTTTGTACCACCTGCGTTTTTACGCTTACCCATCTTGCGCGACCTACCAGCCAGGTTAATCGCCTTGGGTGTTTTTCCAGTTCACGTCAAAACTTAATTATTGCTGAGAATTTTTGATATTTCCTCAATGGATGGTACAATTATACTACTCAAGACAGAATTCAATGCTCATTTAGTCAGGCGAGAGTGGCGAGCGGCATATTCAATGCTGTTCAAAGCGATCGCTTGGCTTTTATGTTAGAAAGGACTAAAAACTGGGAGTGGATGTAGAAAATTTGTTCAAACATTATTAAAAAATGCAAACAATTAAACATATCTAGATATTAATTGAAACTACATAGAAAAACCCCCTCTTTTTCAATCAGTACTTTTTGCAGTCAGGAGTAATTTTAATGAACAGCTGCGTTTTGATGGTGGAAATTATTAACGAGCCACAACTTCGCTATACAGCGGATAATCTGGGAGTTACGGAAATGCTGGTGCAGTTTCCCAATTCCCAGAAACCAGAAGATCCGCCAGCCACCTTGAAAGTTGTTGGCTGGGGGAATTTAGCGACAGAAATTCAGCAAAACTACCACCAAGGCGATCGCGTTATCTTGGTAGGACGTTTAAGTATGAATACTGTTGATCGTCAAGAAGGTTTTAAAGAAAAACGTGCTGAATTGACAGTACAACAAATTCAATCTGTTGGAGGTAGTTTTAATACTGATCCATTGCCCTCAGCAACCGTAACTCCATCATTCACTGAAACTGCTCCCCGACAACCATCTTCAGCATCTCGTCCTCCACAGAAAGAGGTTACCACTTACGATTCGCCGCGTCCAGCACCTACCCCGGCTGCAAATCCTGTTGGCGTTACTCCCCAAACGAAGACTTACGAACCCGTACCCCAACCCACATATGAGCGAACCACTTATCCAGCAGTGAAAGAGGAAGAACCAGATCCAGATGATATTCCCTTCTAAAGTTGGTAGTTGAGCGTGTATTCAATTTGCTAACTAAACATTACGATTAGACAATTTCTGCAAATAGCCATCCTTGAGGATGTGCTATTTTTTTGTCTGCGTTAACGCTTTGCATCTTGTTGTGAGATATTGCTTAGTTTAACTATCGAGTGAGTTAGAAATAGAGAAAGTTATACCGTTTTTTAAGCAACTGAGGTACACCCAAATCTTTTTTAGCAAGGTTAGTACTTTGAAAACGTACCTCACCAAATCAGGAACCACTATATAGTAAGAAGCTATCCTATTAATAAGATTTGTGCTACAAAGCTTAAGCTGATTGAGAACTAAAAACGAAAAATCAAGGTTTTCCAGCACATTTTAGGAAGCTATTGCAACCATCTATAAAAGTTAATAAGTTTAACAGTGTTGGCGCTAAATCTGTAGTTACAAGATTTAAAGAAATTTCTTAACGCTTAATTTATAATGCTTTCAATCAGTTGCTTAAGCAAGGAACTATTGATGGTATCAATTCTTACACGATGTTTAGCAGAATTTGTTGGTACATTTGTGCTAGTATTTGGTGGCTGCGGAAGTGCTGTTTTTGCAGCAGCATTTCCAGACGCTAAAGCCAATGAATTAGGAATTGGCTTTGTAGGTGTTGCTCTGGCTTTTGGTCTAACAGTGCTAATTATGGCTTACGCAGTTGGTCATATATCCGGCGCTCATTTTAACCCTGCTGTATCATTTGGTCTTTGGTCAGGAAAGCGTTTTCCTGGCTCTGAGTTGCTTCCATACATTATTGCTCAGGTATTGGGATCAATATTAGCCGCAGGTCTAGTTTATTTAATTGCCAGTGGTAAACCAGGATTCACGCTTTCTGGTTCCAATCCATTAGCGACAAATGGTTTTGGAGAACATTCTCCTGGAGGCTATTCACTGGCTGCTGGTTTCATTACAGAGGTTGTACTTACCTTCATTTTTTTAATTGTGATCTTAGGTGCAACAGATGGTCGTGCGCCAAAGGGCTTTGCACCAATTGCTATCGGTTTGGCACTAACACTGATTCATTTGATTAGCATACCCATAACGAATACATCAGTCAATCCTGCTCGTAGTACTGGTCCAGCACTTTTTGCTGGTGTAGAACTGTTTAAGCAAATATGGCTGTTTTGGGTAGCTCCAATTTTAGGTGCGATATTAGCAGGTTTATTCTATTCAAAGGCTTTAGGTGAATCAGGCGCACCAGTTGTAGGTGAGGCAGAACGTGAATTTTCGCCCGATGTGGATGATTATTCGCGACGATAGTAACCCAAGTTGCAAGTTATCAGACTCCAAGGTGCTTCAAGCACAGAGTCGAATTCGATCTACATGCAACGAGATGTACGGTTGCGCGTAGCGCAACCACAAATCAAACTCAATCAAAACTAGACATACTTAACTACCGATTTACCTACACATACATCAAAACTATTGTTAAAATCCAAATAATTTTAAGTTAAGATTCATACCCAACTCCTATGAGAGAAACTGTCCTAGAGGTTCGCAATCTCCAAGTTGAATTTCCCGGTGATGGCAATAACGTCAGAGCTTTGGATGGTATTTCCTTTGGGCTACATCGAGGTGAAACTCTAGGAATAGTAGGAGAGTCGGGGAGTGGTAAATCAGTGACAGCCCTAGCTGTAATGGGTTTGTTGCAAACTCCGGGTATGGTTACTGGCGGTGAAATCTGGTTTCGTCCTCAAGAGAATGCTAACCCCATCGATTTAGTAACATTGCCTCCTGAGCAAATGCAGTTGCACCGGGGTGGCGACATCGCCATGATTTTTCAAGAACCGATGAGTTCGCTTAATCCGGTTTATAACATCGGGTTTCAGCTAACAGAAGCGATTATGCGGCATCAAAATGTGTCAGCAGCCCAAGCACGACAAATTGCGATCGCAGGTCTGCAAGAGGTTAAACTTCTACCTAGCGATGAGGAGATACAGCAGCAGTATATCGAAACTTGGCCTCAAACCAACAGCAATTCATCAAAACCAGAACCATCAAAGTTGTCACAGTTGGTTAAAGAACATAAAGAAGCCATGCTAGAACGCTACCCTCATGAACTTTCTGGGGGTCAGTTGCAACGGGTAATGATTGCAATGGCAATTTCTTGCAACCCATTAATCTTAATTGCCGATGAACCAACCACAGCCTTGGATGTAACGGTGCAAGCAACAATTTTGGAGTTAATCCGAGAATTGCAACAAAGCCGTGACATGGCAATGATTTTCATCACCCACGACTTGGGGCTAATTTCGGAAATTGCTGACCAAGTAGCGGTGATGTATAAAGGCAAAGTTGTCGAATCTGGTACTTCTCGGCAAATTTTCAGCAGTCCCAAGCATCCATATACTAAAGGTTTGATAGCCTGCCGCCCCACACTTGACCGCCGTCCCCAAAAATTACTCACCGTTTCTGACTACATGAGTGCAGAAGAGACACCAACGGGACAAGTAGTAATTCAGGCGAAAGAACCCGCACAACCCACAGAAGTCACCACTGAAGAGATTGCTGCAAGATTGACAAGCTTCAATCAGAAGGAACCCCTGCTGCAAATCCGCAACCTGAAAGTTGCTTTTCCGGTGCGCGGGGTGTTTGGTGGTACAAAACGCTACAATATGGCAGTCAATGGCGTTTCCTTTGATGTCAAACCAGGGGAAACACTAGGTTTGGTGGGAGAATCTGGTTGCGGTAAAACCACCCTTGGTAGAACCTTACTGCGATTAATTGAACCGATGAGTGGTGAGATTATCTTTGAGAAACAAGATATTACTAGTCTCAAAGGAGAACCGTTGCAAAAACTGCGGCGGGAAATGCAAATAGTTTTCCAAAATCCTTTCAGTTCTCTTGACCCACGGATGAAGGTCGGGGACGCGGTGATGGAACCATTGTTAATTCACTCTGTTGGTAAGACCAAGCAACAACGACGCCAGCGAGTAGCCGAACTTTTAGAACGGGTGGGGTTGAGTGCAGATGCGATCAACCGCTATCCTCATCAGTTTTCTGGCGGTCAACGTCAGCGGATTTGCATAGCCCGTTCTTTGGCGTTAAATCCTAAATTTATTATCTGCGATGAATCAGTTTCAGCGCTGGATGTTTCAGTACAGGCGCAGGTATTAAATCTTCTCAAAGAATTACAGTCAGATTTTCAGCTTACTTATATTTTTATTTCTCACGATTTAAGTGTAGTTAAATTTATGAGCGATCGCATTTTAGTCATGAATCGCGGTCAAATTGTTGAAGAAGGGACAGCCGAAAGTATTTATCTGGAACCCAAAGAGGAATACACGCAAAAATTAATTGCTGCAATTCCTACTGGTAGTTCTGAACGCGTGCGAAGTGGTCATCTGAAAGCTTTATAAAAAGGGCGGTTAGAAACCGCGTCTATACGTGGGTTATGGCGGTTTCCATTCAGATGCGGTACAACATTGGATCGCGAGGTGTAGGGGCACGGCAGTGCCGTGCCCCTACGGCTGTACCCCACGTAAACGAAAACCGTTATATAAAATTCTTTTTTAACAGATATTTGTGCAAACAAAGTTAATTACATCTGCAAGTCCAGACTGAGTTTTCAAATTAGTAAAAATAAAAGGTTTATTACCGCGCATTTTTTTAGTATCTCGTTCCATTACACTTAAATCTGCACCAACATAGGGGGCAAGGTCAGTTTTGTTAATCACCAATAAATCAGACTTAGTAATGCCGGGGCCACCTTTGCGGGGAATTTTATCACCAGCTGCAACATCGATGACGTAAATAGTTAAATCCACCAATTCTGGACTAAAGGTAGCAGCCAAATTATCGCCGCCACTTTCTAAAAAGACTAAATTTAAATCGAGAAAACGTTCCTCTAACTGTTCAATTGCTGCCAAATTCATCGAAGCATCTTCGCGGATAGCAGTATGAGGACAACCACCAGTCTCTACACCCAAAATGCGATCGCTTGCCAACGCCTGAGAACGCACTAAAAACTGAGCATCTTCTTGAGTATAAATATCATTTGTCACCACCGCAATCTGATACTGCTCACGCAACCCTTTACATAAAGCATCAACTAAAGCCGTCTTCCCCGAACCCACTGGCCCAGCAACCCCCACTCGAAATGCATTCATAACTCCTCACTCCTGTACAGACGCGATTAATCGCGTCTCTCTTAACTCCTAAACAACCTTGTATACTGCGTTTCATGCTGCATACTCGCTAGCGACAAACCCCAACTACAACAGGCGAGTTGATCATCCTCCAACGCTAAAATTTCTAACGCCGTAGTACTAAATAATGGTTGCAAATCTAGCAATAACTGCTGTCCTGCTGTTTGTCCAAGGGGGATAAGTTTGACGCCAGCAGTAATCAAATTACTTGCCCAACTATGCAGATATCCGAGTAATGCGGCTTTGATACTGATTTGCCAATGGGCAATGGCAATGCCAAAAGCGATCGCATAATTGCACGGATTACCGACAGCATTGGCAATAGGCACAATCTGCGGTTCTAGTTTACCAAGTAATTGGACGAGCGATCGCCCCATCTGCCAACTAGAAGCGCGTAACTCTTCTGTTTCCCTAGCAGCGGATAACCACAGATTCCAACGGCATAGGGACTCAATATCACCCGTTTTTGTAGCTTGCTGCGATCGTACCATCACCGCCGCCTCTAGTCGAATTGCCCCGGAGAGCAACTCTGCTTTTAACCAATCTTTGAGATGTGTCTGGTTAGCGATCGTACCATTTTCCACCAGCATTTCCAAGCCTTCAGAATAGCTATATGCTCCCACAGGCAAAGCGGGGCTAGCCAGCTGCAAAATACTCAAAAGATGGCTATCAGTGAGCATGATGGTGTTGTCCATAAGCTCCCAATTCTGGCTGAAACGGTAAAATTTCTTCTTTAACTTCTAACCCCAATTGTTCCAACATTGTGCGTAAAACAGAATCTGGGGACAAGCGTAAATAAGTTGGAGTAATTTCTACAGGTACATGGCGATTTCCCAGATGGTATGCTGCCCTTAGTAATAAAAGTGGTGTTTGGGCAAAGGCAGTCAGCACGAGTTCTGGTTTGGCAGTAATTCTGATTAAACTGCTATGGGTTTCTTCTTGCAGAATGTCGCCATCGTGTAACACAGTTCCTCTGGGTAAATGTAAAAACACAACCTTATCATCTGCCGTTTCAAAGCGATGACGACTGCGGGTACGTTCTTCTGCTGTCAGCGCCAGACTAAAAGTAACTGCGGCATCAGGATTAGGTGGTTTAAGTTGCGTAAATGTCAGCATAAAAGTTTCGTCTGAACTTCCGCTTTTTATTATGATTCTAATTAGTACCTTCCTATTACCTGTCAAGTCGCTTCTCAAAATTAAAAATTATTATTTTTCAAAATTCTTAATTTTTAATTCAAAAAAGGTCACCTGTAACCCTTTGAGTGATGCTCGTACCCTCGCTTTTAAAGTTTGCTACGCACACCAGAAGCAAGTAGTTAATCTTCTGGTGTAGAGTCTGTGGAATTTGGCATATTCCAAGTTTTGTGCCAGAGTTGTTTAATTTTTTGAATGTTATTTCCTATTTTTATCGCCTCCCAACCATCTTGAATAGCTTGCTTCTCTTTATCAGTTAACTTCCAGGATAAAGGCGGACGATACCGACCATCTTTGTAAAATTCAGATACTGCAAATTTTGAAGATATTTCAGATTCCGAGGGGAAGAAAATGGGAAAGTATTGGATATCTACCTTGTTCTCCCATTTTTTAGCCAGCAAATCTGCTTCCTTTGCATTTCGAGATGCTAAAACCGGATCGCGTACCTTGAACATTGCCAGTAATGGCCCTATAGTCGCCATAAACCAGCCTCCATTCCCCTGCACGTTTTCTGTTGAAGCAGATTTAGGAAAAGGATTGATTTGCAATATAAGGACTCGTTTTACATTTAAACTATTTTCAGTTTTTGACCATTCATTAAGCTGTTCATCCAGCCATTCGGCTGCCGTTACAAAGCCAGAGTTATCGAAATAACCTCCATCCGCAACGTGATAATTATTATTTTGAATGTTTACACTGCCGCGACATATGGGAGAGACATAGGGAAAAGTTGCTGATAGTCTTGCAGCCGTTACAACATTGATATCACAGGCTTCATAAAGAGTATTGAAGTCTATATACTGTTTTTGTTTCTCAGGAGTGTTGCTAAAGGTTACTGGAGTAATCAAAAATCGCCAACCATTTTCGACTAAAGTGGCATTGAATACAGGAATAGGAATTTCGCCATCAAAAATCTGTTTTCGCCAGGTTCCAAAGGTTTTTATCTTTTTCGGTTCCTTCATTTCACCCTGCCAGTCTATCTCAACTGCTGTACCACGATCAAACTCTGGGCGAACAATGAATGGAAATCCGATGAATCGCCATAAGTCCAAATAAACAAAACCCCAACCAACGGCATCTAAACTATCTTTAGTAGCAGCATAAAAACTAGTGGTTTTGTTATATTTTTCCTGCTCGCTCTCTTCTAAAAAGCCATCTTTATTAAAGCGATCTAGATAGTACATTGTTCCTACCGAACCGCCTGAGACAGCACTAATCAAGCCAATTGCTTTGGTAAATGACTCTCCTAATAATTCCTGGAGACCACTTAACACTTGCACTGTCCATCCTGCTGCTTGAATTCCACCACCACTAGCACAAATAATCACTAAAGTTCGTTCTCTATCTTGATGTTGGAGACGCTTTTTTAGCAATTCTTGGAAATTAGTTTAATCCCTATTGTCTCTCTTTTTATCTTCACTATCCTTGAACTTATTGACTTGAAAAAAGTGATTAACATCAAAGGCAATATAGCTAATAGCTGAGAAAGCAGTAAATAAAATTAGTACAGGAATCCGAAAGTAATCAAAATAGAATGTTGCACCTCCATAGAAAAGTGTCACCATCGATATTATAAGTAGCACATATAGGAGTGCCGGCGCTTCAGGTCGATTTGTTTCTGATTTGGGATTAAAACGTAAACCAACAGTAATGTAGATAACTACTCCAATTAGAAGATAAGCAATTGCTGTCAGATGTCCCCCACTCAATTCACCTGTTTGAGGATTAATATAACCAAATGTATTATGTTTGCCTACGAAATAAACGATATCAGCAAGTATCTTTTTTAAGAAAGCGTTTGAGCTTAACCAGTCTCTGATAAAACTAATAACAAATAGTAGCCCAATTCCCAATAACGCACCTACAAATGCTCCCCACCGTCTTTCTTTGTTGTTCAGCTTCTCTTGGGAGAGATCAAAGGCGATCATGCAAATGTATAAACTTAAGGCAATAGCTATTCCATATTGCCAAAATTCAGAAATTTCTATTGTTGGTGGTACAGCAAAGCGAGCTGGTGCGTTATGCAGAATGATGGCTGCAACTGAAATTACTGATGTTCCGGCTCCAATTGCGCTCACAATTACGACTGCCAGTTGCCACTTGCTGCGAAGTACAAATAGATTTTTCAACATGGCTGGCAGCCAATCCTTGGCAAGTTTAGGAAGAAACAAAAGGAATAAACCCATCAAAATAGGCAGGCGCAAGAAGAAAAGATATTTCCAGACAGCATCGGAACTTGGTAGCCATGTTGCTAGAACTGCCAACACTGGCAAAAACCAGATAAATTTTTTCATATTTAAACCTCAACTTCTTATTATGTAACTAGAATCCAAACTTGATGATGAAATAATATCACCACTTTTACTTAGATTTGGTTGTTCTATCTGTTTGTTTTTTTCAGAATGACTAAATAATTATTATTAAATTCTATTCAACCTTTCCGCAATCCTAAAAGCACTAGAGCCAATATTGCAGGTACTGATTGAATTAAAAATGCTGTTGGACGTTGCAGGCTAATGCTGCTAAAAATCAATCCGCTTGAGTTAAGGGTCAAACTTTTTTTCAAAGCCAATTTTTTTAACGTAGACGCAAAGCGGCTTGTTGCAGACTACCACAGAGATGCAGAGGAAACAGAGAGAAAAAAATGCTTAACCCAAGCGTATTGTGCTAAAAATACCAGCGATCGCCGTGGAGAAATTATCTTTTATGCATTTTTATCCGTACAAAATCACTAACTTGTATTAGCTTTAGATTTTTATCTAATTAAAAACTATTTGACACCCGTAACGCCTACAGAGTAAAGCTTTCAGCCGATTAAAAATGAAAAAACTAATTTGTCATTTTCTAACACTTTTTGAGTTTGTCAGATTTGACCTATATTAATGGGGGTTATGTTGGAAACGCGAAAACGCAGCTACCCCCGCCCCCACAATTATTCAATGAGAACTAATAACGTATAACCCCTTGTCTATTCCTTTTAAAACAATTGGCACGGACAACTACAAAACCATTTCTATTTTGTCGATAATCATGAACGAATAGAACGGCTCCCTGTTCACCATCAGAAAAACGTCTAATACCTTTAAGAGTATATTTTTCACCAATTCTTACTGTGTTAACTGACTCCCCATCAAAGTTATATGCCATACAGTTCTTCACAGCAAGAATTCTAGAAGTGGCAAAAGCTGACGGAGTAAACATAGAAAGAGTTAAAGCAGAAAAAGTAGCAATAGTAGAAATAATAGTACTGGGCTTATTGAGCATTTGAGTAACTTTTGGATTTAATAGGATTCTGAACCTAGAGAACATAAGCAGAACTTCTATTTACTTATACAAGTGTAAGTTTCTAAGTTACGGAATTAAATCACAGGATGTCTGAAAAGTAAGAAAGTAGGACTTACGCATTGACAAAGTGTTAAAATAGTACTGTTTAAAAATAAGTTTCATCTACAAACAGGTATAGGAGAGGTTAACGTACATATATAGCATTTTTTGTCAATGCGTAAGTCCTAGAGAATACCCCTTTCAAGGTGGGTAAAAATGTTAGTCAAAAAACCTCTTTTTAACTTCTTACCTCTGTGTTCTCTGCGTTTCTGTGGTTAGATAAATTACTTTTAAACCACAGAGGCACAGAGGAGGGCAGTTGCGTGGGCGGGTTTCCCGACTTGAGCAAACTGCCCGTAGCGCAGAGAGAAAAAACGAGATTTTTCGAGTCACCTTGAAAGGGCTAGTCCTAGAGAATTGGTATCAGCTAATAGGTAAGGTAAACCAAAATGTTGCCCCTGCATCGAATGCACTATTTACCCCAATTTCGCCGCCGTGAGCATTGATGATTTGCTTACATAAATACAAGCCCAATCCCAAACTTACAGAATTGCGGATACTTGCACCCCGAAAGTAAAGGTCAAAAAGCCGATCGCTTTGTTGACTAATTCCCACGCCGTTATCACTAACAGTACAATAAATTTTGTCATCCTTACGGATAGCGTTGATTGTCATAAGTAATTCTGGGGGATTATGTTTCAGAGCATTAACAATTAAGTTAGAAAAAACTCGCCATAGTTGCGTGGGGTCAGCATTCACTAAGGGCAAATCTGCGGACACCAGATTTATCAGCTTGGCTTGATTTTGCTCTAACAATGGCTCTAAATCAGCGATCGCAGCTTCGACAACTGTAAGTAATTGTACGGCTTGACGTTGTAAAACAACACCTTGCACTTCGCTGACATGAGCTTCCATCAACGAATTAATTAAGTTCAATTGGCGATCGCTACTTTGAATCATCCGCTCTAAAATGGAGCGGGAAATCGAAATATTATCCTCTGGACGTGCAAGCAAATTTTTCAGCACCATTAAAGTACCCAGTACTGGGTTGCGTAAGTCGTGGGAAACTGCATGGAAAAATACTCGTAATTCTTCTTCAGTTTGTTTGCGCTGGGTAATGTCTTCAATCAAACCTTCGTAATAAAGCAGTTTTCCTTGTTCATCAAGCACTGCATAGGCTTTTTCTGAAATCCAGACAATACTCCCGTCTCGGCGATAAATTTGGGACTCAAACTCAGAAACACTGCCATACTTTTCCATCAGGCGCACAAATTCTGCTCGGCGGCTCGGATCAATATACAGTTGATGTTCAATATCAGTGAAATTTGCTGTCACCTCTTCCGCGAAAGAGTAGCCATAAATGCGTGCTAAAGCCGGATTTGCTGTAATATAACGTCCATCGGGACTGCTTTGAAAAATCCCTTCAACAGCGTTTTCAAAAATGCTGCGATATTTAGCTTCTGCAACCTTGAGCTTTTGGTAGGCAGATTCCAGTTCTTGACGGGCGTAAAACTCAGAACGTTGCAGGCGATCGTATAGATAAACACCAATGTCACATATAATACAAAACCAAAAAATGTATAAAATGAACGTTACATTATATATTTCTGGGTGTTCAGGGGTTAGTGTTTTTAGCCCAAGTGCCGTATTCACACCAAAATAGTAAACCAGCACACTCACTTGAGTCAGCAAGTGAATAATCCAGCAGATAGGCATCAACACAGCTTGGCTCAAAAACAGCAGTGACCAGCCGAAGGTATCGGGTAGTGCGAAACCTCTAAGAGTTGCAAACAACTGGGATGCTAAACTAATTGCCCAAGAAGACCCCAAAAATAATAAATCTGGACGCTCACGACCTAATTTAGTTTTATGTAAAGCAAAGCAGATCAGTATACTCAGGAGCATTGCAATATTGATTACAAGGCGTTGAGTTCTAAGTACTTCTGGCAGCTTCTCCAACTCTTGAAAAGGGAAAAACAAGCCGTAAATATCTCGCAAAGTAAAAGACAACAGACAGATCAGCGCCAACCATAACCATAAACGTAATCTCTGCCACAAAAAACGGTTACGCCAAGTTCTGTAAAAAGTAGTGGTTTCATCTGTTGTTGGTGCAGAAAAGGTTTTTCTCCACCAGCTTTGCACTGTTGTAAATGGAGTAGCCATTAGCATCCGACCAACTTTGCCCATACCTTGAGGGTGTTTCCCTTACTCAACATTGCCATAAATAACACCCTCTCATTTTTTGGTGATTTATGGGCGATTTGTTGCGGATGAAGTTGCCAAAGGTAATGTAAACCAGAAAGTTAACCCGCGCTTGCGGTTACTAATAACACCGATTTCGCCGCCATGTGCCTTAATAACTTTCCGACAAAGATACATTTTTAAGCCAATGCTTGTGGAACAACAGTCTTGGGGATCACGGACATGCAGATCGAAGAGGCGATCGCACTCTAGTTTACTCATTCCCACACCGTTATCTTGAATCTGAGTACGAATCATTCCGGCCTCAACAGTGGCACTCAGAAGAAAATTTAATCCTGGTGGATTATTTTGCAAACTATGTGCTATTAAATTTGCCAAAACTTTCTGCAACCGAGTCTCATCTGCCATTACTAACGGTAAATCGGCGGGAACCAAATTTTTTAGAGTAGCTTGATTTTGTGTCAGCATGGGTTCAAACTGGGCGAACGTTTCTCCCAGTAGGGTGCTAAATTGCACAGGTTCGAGTTTGATGTCAATACCCTGTTTTTCACAGGAATTAATTTCTAGCAATGAGTTAATCATCGTCAGTTGGCGATCATTGCCTTGAATCATCCGCTCGATTATTGAGCGAGATACTGGCATTGGGGATTGGGCATGGGAAAGAGGCAGAGGAGAAATTGCTGTAATTTCTCCCCTGCTCCTCTGCCCCTCTGCTCCCTGCACTCCCCCCACTCCCTGATTTAACAAATTCTTTAACACCATCAAGTTACCCATTACCGAAGTTCGTAAATCGTGGGCAACCGTATGCAAAACAACATCTTTGACGCGATGCAATTTTTCCACTTCTTGCATTTTCTGCTGCAACTGTGCTGTCCGTTCTTCTACTTGGTGTTCTAAATTAGTGTTAAGTTCTGCTAGTTTTTGGCATATCTGGCTTTGCTGAATGGCGATCGCTACCTGTTCTGACATCTGCTGTAACAAATCAATTTCTATTGGCTGCCAATGACGCGAACCTGAGCATTGATTGGCAATTAACGCCCCAAATAATTCGTTATCTAGCATAATTGGTACAGCCAAGCTAGCCTTCGTTTGAAATTTCCGACAGTGCGCTCTTACTTTGGAAGATACTGGCATTTGTGTGATGTCTTCAACGATACGCACAAGATTATCTTTTAGTAAGTTTCGCACTTCTTGTAAATAAGCTTCATCATTAGTAGACCAACCTAAGACTGATGGATACTTGGGATCTACTGATTCGGCAATAGTTCTGACTCCTAAATTAGCATTATTTAAACTAATGAAAACTCGATCTGCTTGCAGAAATTGCCTGACTTCCGTCACGGTGGTTTGGAGAATTTGGTCTAAATTAAGCGAAGACCGAATTCGCACTAGGGTTTCTGCCAACAAGCGATCGCGTTGTGCTGATAGGCGTAATTGCGCTTCTACCTGTTTGCGTTCTGTAATATCATGATGCACTGCTAGGATGCACGAGATACCATCCAAATCAATCACTTCGGCTGAAAGCATTGCTGTAATTATCTCGCCAGACTTTTGCCGAAATTCAACTTCCAAGTTCCGAGCGACTCCTGTGCCTTGCAACTCCTGCACCAACTTCAGGCGATCGCGATCATGTACCCAAATATCTAACTCAAAAGAAGTTTTACCAATTGCTTCATCTCGCTCATAACCTGAGAGTTTCACAAAACTGTCGTTAACTTCGATGAAACGTCCTTCTTGGATTGTGCTAATCGTAATTGAATCGGGACTGCAACTAAAAGCTTTAGCAAATTTTTGGGCAAGATTTTGTAAGCTGATTTCTGCTTGTTTGCGTTCTGTGATATCTCGCACAATTGCTAGTACCTCATCTTCACCACTCACTACCAACCGCGCCTCATAATCTCTGACTCCCAAAGGCGTTGGT
This sequence comes from Nostoc sp., assembly GCF_036917395.1. GTDB lineage: Bacteria > Cyanobacteriota > Cyanobacteriia > Cyanobacteriales > Nostocaceae > Nostoc. The sequence continues at coordinate 35,536 of NZ_JBALDI010000072.1, read as the reverse complement.
AGTTGATATTCGCAAGTTTGCAAAGTTCCAGAATCTAAAGTTTTAGCGATCGCTTCCAGGCTAATCGTTGCAACGTCACTAGGCAATAACTCTTGCACATGTTTCCCAACTATTTCTTCTCTGGTAAGAGTGAGATTTGCTCCCTCACTTTTCAAATCTAGATACTCGCCATCGCGGCTAATGCGAAACATCAAATCGGGGATAGCATCCAAAATTGCTTTATAGCGCGCCTCACTCTCAAGCAATTTTTCTTCGGCTAGTTTTCGGTCTGTAATATCCATAACCAAGCCATTCCAAAGAAAATCGCCGTTACCTTGTAGTTCGGGTTGCGAAGTCCCTTGAATCCACTTAATGCCACTAGGCGTAATGATCCGCCCTTCCCAATGCCAAGGTGTAAGATTTGTACTACAAACAGCAATAGATTCTGTAAAGGCTTTTATATCCTGTGGATGAATAAGTTTGTATAGCACCCGAAAGTCTGCCTGTACGGCTTCTGGTTCTATTTCAGACAAAGATTGACAACCAGAACTAACATAAGGGACAAACACAGAACCATCCTGCTGTTGCAGAACTTGGAAAATTATTCCTGGTAAATTGACAGCAAGTTTTGAGAGCAAGTTAACAGCCTCTTGCTGGCAATTTTGTGTATACATCGATGTTACAATGTCATCCACTCTTTGACCCTTTGATAGCAAGCTATTGATGTACAATTAAAAGCCAGAATAATCAACTTAACAGTTTTGATTCTGTAGGCATAATCGCTAATATCGTGTCCGCTGAATTGCCCATAATAAAGGGAACTCACCTCGCTTCTAGCTAAAGCTAGAGATTCCCCTGCTCTAGTAGGGGAGGGGCAGGTCTTGAGAGGTCACGCAGAAATCACAAGTAATTTACCGGACATGATATAACAGAATAAAAATAGCGCCTTCTTTCAGAGTAGTTCCTGATGAGGCGATCGCATTCCCCCAATCGGGTGAACCATTTTCCCACAAAGAGGAAAAAGTGATAAAAAAGTTAGTTATAAATAGTGAACAACGACACTTTTAAAGACGCTGCTAGTCTTAAATTAGCTTTTATAACTTTACACTGACGCTATTTTGAAAACAATAATAATGATGGGATTATATCGTGATGATTGAATTACATGAATAGCCCAGTCTAGCGCTTCCAAAAACCGCCGGAAAACTATCTTATCCTTGAGAGCAAAAAATGGAATATACCAGCAATAAAGATTAACAGAAGTTGATGTCTCTACCGAAGACTTAAATCGATTGAGAAGTTCTGCTTTCTTGTCTTCTAAATAAATGGTGGCTTGGAGGCTAAAATCCAATACGCTTGGGTTAAGCATTTTTTTCTTCTCTCTGTTTCCTCTGTGTCTCTGTGGTAGCCTGCGGCAAGCCGCTTTGCGTCTACGTTAAAAAAATAGCCAGAGGCTGGAAACGAGGTTTTAAAATCGGTTTGGACTCAAGTTGACACCAATGCACATCTGTGCAACCCTACAAGGGATTGTGGTTTAAATAGATGAAAAAGGCTGTAAAAAACTGATATAGCCAACTTTGATCGCAATAATCAGATAGAAAGTAGTTTATCAATAGATTTAATCTAGTTTTATCTAAAAAAATAAACAGAGTTACCAATAGCAAAAACGAAAAATAGGTATTTTCGAGTGGAAACTTTGCAATACATCCAAGGAGACATAAATGCAATTACAACAGACACCAGTTTTGAAAGAAACTCTTTGGGAAGCAGTTCTCAATCGAGACTCGACAATTGACGGCAAGCTTTTCTACGGTGTTCGCTCTACAGGCGTTTATTGCCGACCAATTTGCCCTAGTCGCAGACCGAATCACAATCAAGTTTGTTTTTTCCAGTCGGCACAAGAAGCTGAAATTGCAGGTTTTCGACCTTGTAAGCGATGTCAGCCACAATTTGAAAAAGTTCCAAATCCGGCTAAGTCCAAAGTTTTAGCAGCATGTCGATTTATTGAAGCACAAGTTGATCACATTCCAACCCTCTCAGAACTATGCTCTCAGGTGGGAATGAGTCCCAGTTATCTGCAAAGGATATTCAAGCAAATAATTGGCGTATCCCCCTTTCAATATGCAGATGCACTGCGTAACCAACGATTGAAGCAGCTTCTTCAGTCAGGCAAGGAAATTGCTCATGCAGTTTACGACACGGGGTATGGTTCAAGTAGTCAACTGTATGAGAAAGCACCTAAGCAGCTGGGAATGACACCAAAGACTTACCAACAAGCTGGAAAGACAATCAGCATTGTCTATGCGATCGCTCCATGTCCACTAGGATATTTGCTTGTGGCAACAACAGAGAAGGGTATCTGTGCCGTTAAACTAGGTGATGAAGCAGACAAACTTGAACACACTTTGATCAAGGAATTTCACCAAGCGCAGATTATGCGTGATGACCAGACACACAAAAAATGGATACAGGCAATCCTCGACTTTATTGCCGGAGGTAAAGCACATCTTGATTTGCCACTTGATGTCCGTGGGACAGCATTTCAGAAACAGGTTTGGCAAGCATTACAGAAAATTCCCTATGGCCAAACCCGCACCTATACTGATATTGCGCGTGATATTGCCAAACCCCAGGCAGTCCGCGCGGTGGGTAATGCTTGTGGAGCTAATCCGATAGCGCTGATTGTACCATGTCACCGTGTCCTGCGGAGTGATGGCAGTGTTGGTGGTTATCACTGGGGGATTGAGCGCAAACAAAAACTGCTTATACAAGAGTCACGCTGTACGCAAGACTAGGTATTAGGGACTGGGGATTGGGAAGTTTGAGGTTCCGAGGTTCCGAGGTGGATGAACGGAGTTCTGAGGTGGATGAATGGAGTTCCGAGGTGGATGAACGGAGTTCTGAGGTGGATGAACGGAGTTCTGAGGTGGATGAACGGAGTTCCGAGGTGGATGAACGGAGTTCTAAGGTGGATGAACGGAGTTCTGAGGTGGATGAACGGAGTTCTGAGGTGGATGAACGGAGTTCCGAGGTGGATGAACGGAGTTCCGAGGTGGATGAACGGAGTTCCGAGGTGGATGAACGGAGTTCTGAGGTGGATGAACGGAGTTCTGAGGTGGATGAATGAGTATTTGAGATGGATGAATGAGTATTTGAGAGAGATGAACGAGTCCCCAGTCCCTTTTTTTATCGCAATTTATCAAAGATGACATTAGAAAAAACAGCCGCTCAAACACCTGAACTAGAATCGTTGACTCAAGAAAGTCTCACGCGTGGTTTAATGGTGCTTGCCAATCTCGATAGCGATTTGGCTCGGATTTTAGAAACACTGGGGCCTCCACCTATGTGGCAAAGAGAACCAGGTTTTGCTACGCTTCTATGCATAATTCTGGAACAGCAAGTTTCTGTAGCAGCTGCAAAGGCTGTATTTACCCGACTATGTGGGGTTGTTGTAACGCTGACACCAGAAAATTTTCTGAGATTGGATGATGTTCAATTGAGAGGAATTGGATTTAGTCGGCAAAAGATTCTATACTGTCGTGGGCTGGCAGATGCGATCGCAAGTGGTCAGCTTGACCTAAACAAGTTGGAAAAAATGGATGAAACTGCGATCAGAACTGAGCTAAAGTGTCTCAAAGGGATAGGAGACTGGACAGTTGATATTTATTTGCTGATGGCGCTGCAACGTCCTGATGTCTTTCCCAAAGGCGATTTAGCGATCGCGATCGCTTTCCAAAAACTCAAAGGATTGGCGACGCGGCCAACACCAGTTCAATTAGAAGCAATGACACAGCACTGGCGACCGTGGCGAGCAGTTGCTGCAAGACTTCTATGGCACTACTACTTGAGTAATGCCACTGCTAAGTCGGTTACAGTTTCCCAGTGAATACTCGTTCAGCCGGGCCTGTCATGTAAACCCGTTGGTCAATTTCTGACCATTCAATTTGCAAGGGCCCACCTGGTAATTCTATAGTGGCAGTGCGATCGCATTTCCCGGTTAACACTCCAGCTACCAAGGAAGCACAAGCACCAGTACCACAAGCTAATGTAATCCCAGCCCCCCGTTCCCACACCCGCATTTTCAAATAGTCACGGCGTACCACTTGCATAAATTCCGTATTTATGCGTTGGGGAAAAACTGAGTGATGCTCAAATTTAGGGCCGATGGTTTCTAGCTCAATTGCTGCTACATCTTCCACAAAAGTAATGCAGTGGGGATTTCCCATACTTACACAAGTGACATCCCAAGTTTGCCCCGCCACCTCCAACGGCTGAGAAATTACTTTTTCTTCGGCGGGTGCAAGAGTGGTGGGAATTTCAACAGCGAGTAACCTGGGTAAACCCATATCCACCTTCACTAGACCATCAGATAAGAGTTGGGGAGTCATTACACCACCCAAAGTATGAATGCGATATGAGTCTTTATTCCGGGATTCGCCTTCTAAGTCTGCTATAAAGCCAGCTAAACAACGAATGCCATTGCCACACATTTCTGGTTCTGAACCATCGGAATTAAAAATCCGCATGGTGTAGTCAGTGCCGTTTTCTCCAGGTAGGGCAAAAATTACACCATCAGCACCGATGCCAAAGTGGCGATCGCACAACTTGATAGCTTGCTCTGGTGTCACTACAGGCAAAGATGACGAGCGATTGTCAATCAGAATAAAGTCGTTGCCTAGACCATGATACTTAGTAAATTCGATTGCCATTTCCTCAAGGATGAATTATCAAAGATAAGTTACTCTTTATTTTGCCTCGTAGGTTCATCTTTACTAAAAATGCTTACCGAACTTGACACCACTTTGCCTAGTATTAGACAAGTCCAAAACCTGATTAAACAAACAATACCAGTAGAGTTTAAGTTGCTGACTGGCGATGTGGTAACAGGGAGGGTTTTATGGCAAGATCCACACTGTATCTGTATTGCAGATGAAAACAGTCAGCAAACCACTGTTTGGAAACAAGCGATCGCTTATATTAAACCCAAGAGTTAGTCATAAATCGGCGTTTGAAACGCCCCTTGCCACGGTGCTGGTTGAAATTTACCAGATTAGCAAAACCTTGTAGTGGTAAAAATCATTTTTACTACCATTACGAAAAATCCTTAACGTTACGAACCCAAACTATAGCAATCCGATTTGATTTTTGAAGAAATCTAAGTAGATGTAGGGTGTGTTATCGCGTAGCGTAACGCACCTAGAATCAGAGGTGGTGCGTTAGCCTTTGGCATAACGCACCCTACGTATATTTCAAAAATAAAATATCAGTCCTATAGTAGTATTGACTTTACAGACCATTAGTGACAGCTTTTTAGCTGAAGTTAGCAGAGAATAGCGATCGCTTGCTTTTGCATTTTAGATTTTTCCATTCCAAAAGTAATAAAATCATCCTAATCAAATAAAAATTCAATATAATTGAATTTTTATTTGATTAGGATGATTGTGGACTTAGATAATCTTGATTCTTATTGCCAAAGATTTAGTGCTTGTTTAGCATCCGCCTATCAAGATGAGTCATGTTTCCTGGGGGAGCAGGCATTGCAAGAGGTCTTAGACTGCGTGGAAAAAAAAAGCTTAAGCATTTTGGACTATCAGTTTTTGGTAGCCAGCCAACAACTAGAGTGTCGCCAACTTCAGCAAGAACTAGAAGCGAAGAATGAAGAATTGCAGCAATTAAATATTATAGCTACTATCGATTCCTTAACTCAAGTAGCTAACCGCCGACGATTTGAAGAGTATCTTGATATTGAGTGGCGGCGCATGACACGCTCACAACAGCCCCTTTCCCTCATCCTTTTTGATGTAGATTTCTTCAAATCCTACAACGATACCTATGGTCATCCAATGGGCGATCGCTGTCTTAGTAAAATTGCTAGAGTCATGAAAGATGTTGTTCAACGTCCTACTGATTTAGTTACCCGTTATGGTGGGGAAGAATTTGCTGTAATTTTGTCTAACACAGACATACATGGTGCTGCTCACATTGCAGAAAAAATTTGCTTTGCTGTACGGAAAGCGGCAATTCCCCATGAAAATTTACAAATTAATCCTTATGTAACCCTGAGTGCTGGGTTAGCTACAGAAATTCCTATATTTGACTCTAACTTTCAAAAAATAATTGTGGAGGCGGATAAAGCATTGTATCAGGCAAAGGCAACAGGACGCAATCGCGTGTGCAGTGGTCAAAAGCAAACTGAAAATCTAGAAGTAAAGCGGATTCCAACTCTTACAAAGGAGTTCCTCTCAAATAACTTGCTCATTAGAGAGGAATTAAGGCTGTCTACACAGAAATCCCAGCAGATTAAGGAGAAAAACCAACAGCTTTTGAAGCAAGTCCAAGAGGTTATGCAGAAAAACCAACAGATTAGGCAGGAAAGCTCCGAATTATACATGATGCATAAAATGCGATAAAACTTTTGGACAATTATTCATATCAATATTTGCTAATTGGATTAGTTCATTTCTGATTAAATTACTTCCATAAATTATCCATAGGGAGAAGCGCTTAAAGAGTTTCTGCCTCACTAGCTTTTACTACTGGGATAGAAAGGGGTACTTTAGTGCCGACTGCAAATAACTGTTCTAATTGACTCAGACCTGTTAAGCCACCACATAATAATACTTGGTCGCTAACTTGCAAGTCCATACCGCCATCAGGATAGCGGATAAATTTGCCATCGCGTCGGATTGCTTGTACCTGTACTCCATATTGCTTGCCGATATCTAAATCTCTGAGAGTTTTACCTAGCGTTGGCGCATCTGCATTAACTGTAATCCACTGACAAGCACTATTTTCTCCGGGAACAACAGCTTGTCCTTTAGCTAATTCTGCCAAAGCTGCTAATTCTTCATCTGCTCCCACAATCAGCAAGCGATCGCCTTCTTCCAATTTGGTTTGATTATTGGGATAATCGATTTCATCCCCGTTAGCGCGGCGAATTGCCATCAAACTCGCTCCTGTTAAGTAGCGCATATCTGCTTCTTCTATGCTCATGCCAATTAACGGCGAAGCAGATGGTAAAGGATACCAGCGCTGATTTAAATCGCGGGTTGCTTGGCGGAAATCACGAGCAACTTCAGTAGCAGAACGCTCTGGGCGCAAATCTAAATAATGATCGTTGCGGATTTGCTGCATTTCCCGTTGCACGACAACTGGCGACAACAAGCCTAAGCCAGTTAATAAATGAGTTGCCATTTCTAAGCTGGCTTCAAACTCCGGTTGCACAACTTCTCTAGCTCCCAATTGATACAGCACCTCAATATTTTTATCCTGGGTAGCACGGACAACCAAATCTAATTCTGGGCACAATTCCAAAGCGCGTTTCAAGCAAAGACGGCTACTCATTGGATCTGGGAGTGCGATCGCCATTCCTTTGGCATGATTCACGCCAGCAGTTTCCAAAACATGTAAACTCACGCAATTACCATAGACATAAGACACACCCATCTCACGCAACCGCTGAATTCTACTTTCTGATTGGTCGATTACTACCACAGGCAGGTCATGTTGCAGCAACAACTTTACTAAATTTTTGCCAACTTGCCCATAGCCACAGACTACCACATGGTTTTTGAAGGGCAAATCTTGCGACACATCCCGCGCCTCTTGTTCTTCTAAATACGGTTTCAACCAGGGCATTGATTCGGCAAAGTTAAATAAAAATGGCACTAGCCGCAGCACAAAGGGAGTAAGCATGAGAGTAACTGCTGTGGTTCCCAAAATTAATAAGTATATTTGTCGGGACACCAGCCCCAATGCCTGCCCTTCACTGGCGAGGACAAAGGAAAATTCCCCAATTTGCGCCAGTCCCAAACCGGCGATTATCGCTGTTTTCAAAGGGTAGCCAAACAGCTTTACTAGGGGGGTGATAATCAAAAATTTCCCGACGAAAACTATTGCCACTAACACCAAAATCAATTCTAGGTTGTTCCACAAAAACACTGGGTCGATTAACATCCCAATGGCGGCAAAAAATAAACTGGCAAAGATATCTCGCAAGGGTTCGACATAAGTCAGGGTTTGATCGGCGTACTCCACCTCAGAAATCATCAAACCTGCGACAAATGCCCCCATTTCAATCGACAGCCCTAAATGCTCTGTCAACAGAGCAATGCCCAAACATAGAGCTACAACCCCTAATAAAAATAGTTCTTTGCTTTCAGTACGGGCTAACAGTTGCAACAAAGGTGGTATCAGCCAAATCCCCGCAGCTACTGCCCCGGCGGCAAATAAACCAATCAACAGTAGTGCTGTCAGCACGGTGATGCCAATAGTTTCTGGTGGTTGGTTAAGGGCTGGTAAGACTGCTAACATCAGTCCTAGTGCCAAGTCCTGTACTACCAGAATCCCTAGCATAACTTGCCCGTGGGGCGTTTCTGTTTCGTTATCTTCCATTAAGCACTTGAGGACAACCGCCGTGGAAGACAAGGACAGAATACACCCCAAAAACATGCCCTTAGCAGGTAAGGCTCCCCAGGCTCCGGTTAATCCGCATACCACAACTGTGACCAAAATCGTCAAAGCAATCTGGAGTCCACCTCCGCCAAGAGCGATCGCTTTTACCTTCTTGAGTTCGGCAAAGGAAAATTCCACACCCAAGGCGAATAACAAAAAGGCAACCCCGAACTGTGCCAGAGTCTCTACTTGAATAAGTTCTTTAATCAGTCCCAGTCCGGCTGGCCCAACGATCATCCCGCCAATGAGATACCCCAGCAGCACGGGTTGTCGCAAAAGTGCCGCCAACAGTCCGCCGCAGGCTGCAACGCCTAGAACTAAAACTAAATCAACAATTAGCCTAAAATCTTCTTGCACCAGTTTAAAAAAACTATTAATTAAGACCTATTAATTCAGGATACAAAGTTTTATGTTCTCAAACCGTTTGTTTAGTGAAGGTGCGACAAAATTTGATTATTTTTAAGGCGGCAATTGGAGTTTTTATTGTCGGACTAGTCCTTTCAAGGTGACTAGTAAAATAAGATTGTTTTTTCTCGGCGTTCTCTGTGCCTCTGCGGTTTAAAAGTAATTTATTTAACCACAAAGACACAGAGAAAACAGAGACTAGAGGTTAAAGAGGAATTTATTGACCAAAATTTTTACCCACCTTGAAAGGGGTAGGTGGATGAACGCAGCTAAAAGACTCGTTCACGAGTATCAAAGGTGGATGAACGCAGCTAAAAGACTCATTCACGAGTATCAAAGGTGGATGAACGAGTATTAAAGGTGGATCAACGCAGCTAAAAGACTCGTTCACGAGTATTAAAGGTGGATGAACGCAGCTAAAAGACTCGTTCACGAGTATCAAAGGTGGATGCCCCATCCCCAATGTCGATTAAATTTTAGGTGAGCTAACAACACTCAATAGTAGTAGTGACCACGGCATTTTAATATCAGGTATAAGCCATGAGTACTTTCTCAGTACAGGCAACGCAGCAGGCAGCACAAAACGTAAAGAGCGAAGCGATGCGGGTCGATCGCCATTTTCATCTACAATTCCATATTGCTTGGCTAATTCGGCAACAATCTGTACCCGTCCTGTATGGCGCATGACATTTGGCTCACAAGCAAGTGCAGCAATCACCCGTCCAGTTAATAAGGGAGTTTCCCAGTTGTAGCGCTCACTGATGAATGAGCTTTTTTGGTCAGTAGCATTGGTTTGATTCATTTCAGAAGCAAAACGGGAAAAAAGCTCAGTCCCAACAATACCTGGCCAAATTGAAACAGAAGCGACATTATGGGGTTTGAGTTCAACAGCCATATCAGCTGCTAGGCGATCGCAAGCTGCTTTACCAACACCGTATGCTGTATTAAAGAGATAAGATATCCCAGCCCACGAGGAAATGGTGCAAATTAGTCCAGAGTTCCGCTTGGTCATCATTCGGCTAGCAAAAACACTCGCAACATAGTGGCTACGAAGACCAACGTTGTTGCTAGCATCCCAAATACTTGGTTCACAATCCCAAAAGGGCTGCCCATAGGCGTTTTTTACTGCTTGAACTCCTGAGTAAGCATTGTTAACCAGTAGGTCGAGTTGTCCATCCTGCTCATCTTGGATGCGCTCAAACAGTAAACGCACCTGTTGATCGTCGCTGTGGTCTACTTGGACGGGAATGCATACACCACCAACTTCTTCTATGGCTGATTGGGTTTCGCTAAGACTCCCTGAAACCGCATCACTGGAAGAGTTGTTGAGGCTGCGGCCTGTGACGTATACAGTTGCACCAGCCTCAGCCAAGCCAATAGCAATTCCCCTACCAATTCCCCGCGTAGCACCTGTTACCAATGCCACTCTACCTTCAAGGTGTTTCATAATTGCTGTTCTCTGCGGTTAACGGTATAGCCAAACACGTAATAATGAAAGCAGTTGTTCAGTATCTACAGGTTTGGTGATGTAGTCTGATGCGCCGGCTTGAATACACTTATCGCGATCGCCTTGCATAGCTTTAGCGGTCAGTGCAATAATCGGCAAAGATTGAAATTGATCGTTTTGGCGGATTAAGCGTGTTGTTTCGTAACCATCCATTTCTGGCATCATTACGTCCATCAAAACGACATCAATATCTGGTGTAGTTTCTAACAGGGCGATACCCTCTCTGCCGTTTTCAGCATATAAAACTTGTATTTGATAACGCTCCAACATACTGGTAAGCGCGAAGATATTACGCATATCGTCGTCTATAATTAGGGCTTTTTTGCCAGTGAGTAAGTAGTCTTGTGAATGCAATTGTTCAAGTATTTCTCGCTTGGGTGCAGGTAAATTTGCCTGAACCCGGTGTAAAAACAATGCTGTCTCATCAAGGAGACGTTCGGGCGATCGCACATCTTTAATGATGATTGTTTCGGCAATCCGCCTGAGTTCTGTTTCTTGAGCTTTGCTAATTTCTCTACCTGTGTAGACAATAATTGGTAATGTTTTGCCGTTAGGTAGAAGCTTTATCTGCTCGATCAGTTCAAACCCAGTCATGTCAGGTAGTCCTAAATCGAGAACTAGGCAATCAAAATGCTGGGCACGAATAGCTTCTAGCGCTTCTGCACCTGTACCAACAGCAATGGTAGAAACATCGTTGTTGCCAATCAACTCGACAATACTAAGCCGTTGAGTATGATCATCTTCAACTACTAACAAATTTTTCACTTGGCGCTCAACAAAACCTTTAATTTTGGTCAACGCCTGGGATATTGTCTGACTGTTTAAAGGCTTTTGCAGATATGCGATCGCTCCTAGTTGCAAACCGCGTTGTCTCCCTTCCTCAACGCTCATAATATGTACGGGAATGTGACGCGTGTTTTGGTCATGTTTCAGGCGATCTAATACCGTCCAACCATCCATTTCTGGTAATTTAATATCTAGCAAAATGGCTGAAGGCAGGAATTGCTGCGCTAGTGTCAAACCTGTAGTGCCGTTTTGGGCAGTTATTACTTTGAATCCATGCTGTTGCGCCATCTCTATCAGGATACGCGCAAAGTTAACGTCATCTTCGACAATTAACAACACGCGATCGCCTATACCAATAGTAGTGCGATCGTCATTTAGGAGTAGGGAGTAGGGAGTAGGGAGTGGGGAGTTGGGAGTAGGAAATATTAATGTAGACTCTTGACTATGGACTCTTGACTGTTGACTTAATTGTGGTAAATAGAACGTAAACGTGCTACCTTGACCGGGTTGACTGACTAATTTAATTTCGCCACCAAAGAGATAGGCGATTTCGCGGCTAATTGATAAGCCCAATCCAGTACCGCCGTATTTCCGACTGGTAGAGCCATCGGCTTGCTGAAATGCTTCAAAAATCACTTTCTGCTTGTCGGGGGCAATGCCAATGCCTGTATCGCTGACTGAGAAGGCAATCACAAGCTGGGCGTTATTTAAAGTTTTCTTGTCGTTGCTCCATCCCTGCTTCGCTACCGCAATCTTTAAGCGTACCTCCCCATGTTCTGTAAATTTAAAAGCGTTGGAGAGGAGATTTTTCAACACCTGTTGTAAGCGTTTGACATCTGTATTGATGCTGATTGGCAATTCGGGAGTAAATTCAATTACAAAGCCAAGTCTTTTGCTTTGAGCTATTTCTCCGAAGGTGCGCTCAGTCTGTTCGCCCAACTCTGCTAACGACATTTGGGTTATGTCAATTGACATAGTTCCAGATTCAATTTTAGCGAGATCCAGAATGTCATTGATTAACGTCAACAAATCAGTACCTGCTGAGTAAATTGTCTGGCTGTATTCAACTTGCTTGGTGGTGAGGTTGTGATCAATGTTATCTGCCAACAACTTCGCCAAAATCAACAAGCTGTTTAACGGTGTCCGCAGTTCATGGGACATGTTGGCGAGAAATTCTGATTTATATTTTGAGGAGAGGGTGAGTTGTTCAGCCTTGTCTTCTAAAGAGAGTCTTGCTTGTTCAATTTCGCGATTTTTGCGCTCGACTTCTTTCTTCTGTGTAGCTAACAACTCTGCCTTTTCTTCTAACTCAGCATTGGTTTGTTGCAATTCCTCTTGCTGTCCTTTGAGTAAATCCTCAGAGGCTTTGAGTGATTGGGCTTGTTGTTCTAAGCGCTGGTTGGTTTCCCGGAGTTCACTTTGCTGGGTTTGGAGTTCTTCAGCTAAAGATTGCGACTGCTTGAGTAATTCTTCAGTTCGCATCGATGCTGCGATCGTGTTCAAGACAATCGCTATACTTTCAGTAAGTTGGTCGAAGAATGTTAAATGAATTTCGCTAAAGCGGCGGAAGGAAGCTAATTCTATGACTGCTGTCACCTGTCCTTCAAAGAGTACAGGTAACACCACGGCATTGAGTGGCGTGGCTTCTCCTAAACCAGAGGAAATTTTGACATAATCACTTGGTACTTCCGTCAGCAGAATTCGCTCTTTTTCTAAAGCGCATTGTCCCACCAAGCCTTCACCCAAGTGGAAGCGGTTAGCCAAATGTCTGCGTTCGCGGTAAGCGTAGCTACTAATTAGTTTCAAATACGGTGCATTTTCCCCAGACTCCATCAGGAAGAATACGCCGTGTTGCGCTCCTACCAAAGGTGCAAGTTCTGAGAGAATTAGTTTAGATACAGTTTCCAACTCTCGCTGCCCTTGCAGCATTCGGGTAAACTTGGCTAAGTTAGTTTTCAACCAGTCTTGTTCGGTGTTTTTCTGCGTTGTTTCCCGCAGATTGGCAATCATCTGGTTGATGTTGTCTTTGAGGATGGCAACTTCACCTAGTGCTTCGACGGCGATTGAACGAGTTAAATCACCCTTAGTTACAGCTGTAGCAACTTCTGCCAGCGATCGCAACTGGGTGGTAAGTGTCGCAGCGAGTTCGTTGACGTTATCTGTCAAATCTTTCCAAGTTCCAGCCGCCCCAGGTACTCTCGCTTGTCCGCCCAACTTCCCTTCGATTCCCACTTCCCGCGCCACTGTGGTTACTTGATTGGCAAACGTCGCTAGGGTATCAATCATCTCGTTGATTGTTTCTGCCAAAGTTTCAATTTCTCCCTTGGCATCTAACATCAGTTTCCGTTTCAAGTCACCGTTAGCAACCGCCGTTACAACTCTAGCAATACCGCGCACTTGGGCTGTTAAGTTCCCCGCCATCGAGTTAACGTTGTCTGTTAAATCTTTCCAAGTCCCTGCAACACCTTTGACTTGCGCTTGTCCGCCCAACTTCCCTTCAGTTCCCACTTCCCGCGCCACCCGCGTTACTTCACTTGCGAAGGAACTGAGTTGATCAACCATTGTATTGGTGGTATTCTTCAAGTCTAAAATTTCGCCTCTGGCATCGACAGTAATTTTCTTGGATAAGTCGCCATTAGCTACCGCTTTTGTAACTTCCGCGATGTTGCGAACTTGTCCCGTCAAGTTCCCCGCCATTGAGTTAACGTTGTCTGTCAAATCTTTCCAAGTGCCTGCAACTCCTCTGACGTAGGCTTGCACACCTAATTTACCTTCGGTTCCCACTTCACGGGCAACCCTTGTAACTTCTGATGCAAAAGAATTTAGCTGATCCACCATTGTATTAATGGTGTTTTTAAGTTCCAGAATCTCGCCTTTAACATCGACAGTGATTTTCTTCGAGAGGTCACCATTGGCTACAGCTGTGGTAACTTCGGCAATGTTTCGCACCTGTGCCGTCAAACTTCCCGCCATGAAGTTTACGCTGTCGGTGAGATCCTTCCAAGTGCCGGCGACACCTTTAACTTCCGCTTGCACGCCAAGCTTCCCTTCAGTTCCCACCTCCCGCGCCACCCGCGTCACTTCACTTGCAAAGGAATTAAGTTGATCCACCATCGTGTTGACGGTGTTCTTCAACTCTAAAATTTCACCTTTGACATCAACCGAGATTTTCTTAGATAAGTCGCCATTAGCTACGGCGGTGGTAACGGCGGCAATGTTTCGTACCTGTGCCGTCAAACTTCCTGCCATGAAGTTCACGCTATCAGTTAAATCTTTCCAAGTGCCAGCCACACCTTTAACTTCCGCTTGCACACCCAGTTTACCCTCGCTTCCCACCTCCCGCGCCACCCGCGTCACTTCACTTGCAAAGGAGTTGAGTTGATCCACCATTATATTGATAGTATTCTTGAGTTCCAGAATTTCGCCTTTGACAGTAACAGTAATTTTCTTAGATAAGTCACCATTTGCGATCGCAGTTGTAACTTCGGCAATGTTCCGCACCTGCGCCGTCAAGCTTCCCGCCATGAAGTTCACGCTATCGGTTAAATCTTTCCAAGTACCAGCAACGTCTTTAACTTGGGCTTGCACACCCAATTTACCTTCAGTTCCCACTTCACGGGCGACTCGCGTCACTTCACTAGCAAAGGAACTGAGTTGATCCACCATCGTGTTGACGATATTAGCAGTTTGGAGAAACTCACCTTGGAGGGGTCTGCCGTTAATTTCTATGGCGATTTTTTGCGATAAGTCACCATTGGCAACTGACCGAATCACACGAGTAGTTTCAGTTGTTGGTTGGACTAAATCTGTAATCAGACTATTGACAGAAGTAACACAATCTGACCACGAACCACGAACATCTCCGAGAGAGGCGCGTTCGGCAATTTTGCCTTCTTTGCCGACAACATTGCCAATCCGTTGTAACTCTGCCGCCATCCGTTGATTCTGGTCAATAATATCATTAAGCGTATCAGCTATTTTCCCCGCCACACCAGTATGGTCTATGGGCATCCGAGCCGAGAAGTCACCCTGTTTAACAGCATTCAGCGTTCTTAGTAGCTGATTTAAATCTAGATTGTCGCTGTCTCTAGTTAACTGTTCGGTTGCCATAGCCTTATTTCTAAAGAATTTACTAGGTTTTCGTGTTTAAAAGAGGTTTTCTTAAAGCAATTCGTTACTCTATATTCCGGTTTGCACCCGTAATGCATACTAACTTCTAATCATAACGGGGGAAAGGCAAGGAGGCAGAGGGTATACTTCGACTTCCTTCTCCTTCAAAGACGCTAGCGCGAACGGCTTTACTCAGGACAAGTCGCTCAGTAACCAGGGGGAAGGAGGAGAGTTTGCTATGGGGTTTGTGTAGTATCTTCCTTAGTAAAGCTTATTGTTACCAAAAAAGACGCAGTGAACTAGCGCTTTAAGCGGGTTTACTGCGTCTGTTTTATTATTGTTGTGTTAACTTGCGATCGCTTCGGGCGAGCGATTACGCCACCGCAACTGACTTTTTACGACTGGGACGCTTGCGCTCTGATTTTTTCTTTAGTCCAACCGCTTGGGCTTCGTCGCTATCTGACCCATATTGTCCGCGGATTACTTCTTTCATCGCTAATATAGCATTGTGAAATTCCCATTCTGCTAATCGTGCAGCATCGGTAGCAGCACGGAATAAAGTTAGTTTTTCGGTTTCGGCTTGTTGCTGCATCAACATATCCTGATAAGCTTGCAGTAAATTTGCTACAGAGGCATCAGCACGGGTTGTATCATAGGTACTGACAGTTTGCAAACCGTGTAATGAGTTAATATCTTGACTAATTGATTGAGAGGGCAAACGGCGGGTTTTATCTTGAGTAGGCATATATGCATACTGTTGTAATGGATAAGTTTAATGTGCCCATTACAACAAAAAAACTAACAGTAAATGAGATTTTTAGATAGAACAAAGTTAAGGAAACGTGAGTTAATTTTTGCAAGTCGATGCAATGGCATTGTTAGTCGAAACAATGGCATTGTCAGTCGATGCAATGGCATTGTCAGTCGATGCAATGGCATTGTCAGTCGATACAATGGCATTGTCAGTCGATGCAATGGCATTGTTAGTCGAAACAATCGCATTGTCAGTCGAAACAATCGCATTGTCAGTCGATACAATCGCATTGTCAGTCGAAACAATCGCATTGTCAGTCGATACAATTACAGCAGTTTTCATGTATTTGAACCACATCTGTTGTAGGGGCACAGCAATGCTGTGCCCAAGAGTGCGTGATCTATTTAGTTGAAAATAGCTGTAAGTAGGTAGGTGGGAAAATTTATAAGTATGTCATTACTACGACTCAGGGGCGTGATGCCCGCAGGCTTCGGATGTGCGCCGGATCGCAAATCCCAAAACCCAGATTCTCTCGTTGCAGTTTCTCAGTGGCTAGGGTAGTGAAACACACGCTCTTAGACTTTTCAAACATCCTTTAAGATGTTTCCAGGAACCAACGCCTTAATTTTTATGCTTTATAGAATGAGCTTTCTGAGTTTTGCACTCCTAACTAGTGTAAACTCCAACAAGAATTTATCAATTCCAAAGCAGTCTTGCATCATTACGACGCAGACTCCAAGCCCTAGTATTTCTGCTACGGCTGGAAGCATATAACTTAATTTTATCGTTAATTACAAGCGTAAATAGACATGATACAAGCAGCAAATCGAATAATACAGAGCTTATGGTTAGGAAATGAACTATCCTTAATGGAGCAGTTATCTATTAACTCTTTTTTGTCAAATGGGCATGAGTATCACTTATATATTTATGACGATGTTAAGAATATCCCAGAAGGTACGACTGTTAAAAATGGTAATGAAATTTTGCCAGCAGAAAGGATTTTTACTTACTCAGTAGGATGGGGGAAAGGAAGTTATGCAGGATTTGCGGATCTTTTCAGGTATCACCTCCTAAAAATTAAGGGGGGTTGGTGGGTAGATACAGACATTGTATGTCTAAAACCATTTAATTTTGAATCAGAGTATGTAATTGCTTCAAGTTGTGAACGGCAACAGGGAGAAGCTGCTAATAATTGTGTTCTCAAAATACCTAAAGATAGTTATTTGGCTGCTTATCTTGTTGAAGTCAGTGACAAAGCTGAACCAAATACTCTTAAATTCGCGGATACTGGTCCAGTCTTAATTCAAAAAGCAGTTTCTGAATTAAATTATCAACAGCATGTTGTTGGTCATGAGATATTTTGTCCAATCACATGGAGGGCTGTAAATAAGATAGTTTACAATCAAGAATTACTAACATTTCAAAAGGCTTTTCAATTAGCAAAGGATTGGATAAAACCAATAATTATACCTTCTACCAAATCGGGTATGATTACAAAGAATAGCTATGCAGTACACCTATGGAATGAGATTTGGCGGCAAAATAATTTAGATAAAAATGCAACTTATAATATAACCTGTTTATATGAGCGACTTAAACGCCAGTATTTATATAGCAATCCTAATTGATACTTAAACAGTTTCAAGATTAATTCAATATTTATACTGAATTAAACAACGACCCCTTCTAATTCCTCATCTGTCAACTCATACAATTGCCGCAACTTATCTAACTTCTCACCATCAGCTTCCCAGAAACCCCGCCCATGCGCCTCCAACATTCTCCCTAAAATATTGCGAAAAGCTTCAGGATTTGCCTTGCGTAATTTATCCGCCATCTCTGCATCTAACGCATAAGTATCAGCCGCTTGGTCATAAACCCAATCATCGGCAAAATCGGCAGTACCACCCCAACCAATTAACGCCGTCATCCGTTGGGAAATTTCAAAAGCACCACCAGAACCTTGATTCGCCATCGCTTGCGCCCATTTAGGATTTACCAACTTAGTGCGGTACTCCATTCGCAGCAAATCATCTAACTTACGCGGTGTAGTATCTTTCGAGAAACTTTCCACAAAACTGGTTGTAACCTTCTTCCCGCCTTGTTTTTCTGCTGCCCTTTTCAAACCGCCCGTATTAGCGTAATATTCTTGAATATCAGTTAAACCATATTCTACCGAATCGATTTCTTGAACAATGCGATCGCTAGTTTTTAACAAAGTATTCAACACTTCCGGTCTAGCTTGACCTTTATCTTCTCTCCCATAGCTGAATACATTGCGACTTTGCCAAGTATTCCCCAACTCCTCACCAGATTCCCAGTTACCATCCACGACGCGATCGTTCACCAAAGAACCAAAATCACCCGCCGGATTAGAAAACAATCTCGCCGATGCATTTTCCACCCCTTGGGCTTTCAAAGCTAAAGCATGTCTTTTAATAAAATTTTGATCTTCCGATTCATCAGCATCAGCCGCCCGTTGAAATAAATCATCCAACAATTCGATAATATTGACAAAACTATCGCGGAAAATCCCAGACAAATTACCCAATACATCAATACGGGGATGTCCAACCTCCACCAACGGCTTCAATTCATAACGAACAATTCTACCAGTTCCTTCCTTAACAGGTTCAGCCCCCACCAACTCCAAAAGAATCCCCAAAGATTCACCCTTAGTTTTAATCGCATCCAATCCCCATAACATCACTGCGATCGTTTCAGGATATTTCCCAAATTCATCCAAATGCTGCACAATAATTTTTTGAGCAATTTCCCGTCCCCGTTCATAAGCAGCAGGCGAAGGCATCCGATAAGGATCTAAAGCATGAATATTTCTCCCAGTTGGCAAAACACCAGCCCCATCCCTTAACAAATCCCCCCCAGGTGCAGGCGGAATATACTCCCCATTCAACCCCCTCAACAAATTCATTAACTCATCCGTAGATTGCATCAACAAATCCCTTATTACTCTTCCCTCCTCTTCTCTCTCCTCTCTGCGTTCTCTGCGCGGCAGTTGCTTCAAGTCGGGGAACCCGCCCAACGCACTGCCTTGCCTCTGCGGTTCGTTTTCTTCCTCCTCCTCCCCAAAATAAGCCTCCAAATACGCCCCCAACTCCTCCTCACTCGGCCTTTCCCCCAAAACATGCAACCCAGAAGAAAACAACCGATTTTCTAAAACCTGCAAATATTCATACAACTCCACCAAATAATCATCAAAAGCATGACTGCTAAACATCCGCACATTCTCCGGAGTAAACGCAATCCCCAACCGTTTAGCATCCTCAAACGGACAATCTGCATCCAACCCAGAATCCACAATTTTTTTACAAATCCCTTCCTTCAAGACATAATTCTTTTGTGGATCTTCCCGATACTCCGAAATCAAATCTCGCAACGCCACCAATTCCTTATACAAACCTGCCCGACCATAAGGCGGTACATTATGAGAAATTAACACACCATAACCGCGACGTTTTGCCAACATCGACTCAGACGGATTATTCGCCGCATATATATATAGATTAGGCAAATTTCCTAACAGAATATCCGACCAAGAATAACCCGTATTCCCCAAAGGAGAACCAGGCAACCATTCCACCGTCCCATGCATTCCAAAGTGAACTAAAGCATCAGCTTGAAACTCATTTTGCAACCATTTATAATAAGCGGCATATTGCGGATGAGGCGTTAAATCTCTTTCAAACATCAAGCGCATGGGATCACCTTGTATCCCCAAAGGTGGTTGTACACCTATCCACACATTTCCTAATTGCACACCGCCAATCTGAAAATCATCGCCATAAGTTTTAATTCCAGTTCCCGTCAGAGATTTCCATTGTTTTTCGATACGGGAAGTTTGCAGATATCCCAACCATTTTTCTAATGTGCGGACGTTGACAGATGCAGGGATATTCTTTGCGTCATTTAAAGATTCATCCGCTTCTTTCACCCAGCGAATCAATTCTTCCCCATCTTCTGGTAAATCTCCGACGGTGTAACCTTGTTCTTTGAGTGCATGGAGAAACTTCAGCAAACTACGCGGCACATTTAATAATGCAGCCGTGCCCACAGCACCATAACCTGGAGGAAACCCATATAAAATTATGGCAATCTTGCGTTCCGATGCAGGTTTTTGCCGCAAAGACACCCAACTTTTTACCCGACTAATTAATCGCTGCACCCGTTCAGGAACCAGATAAATATTTTCGCCCACCAAACCACCGAGGGGAACGGTATCAATAGCCCCATCCAATTCTGGTAACGCATATAACACTACACTTTGCAATCCGCCGACACCTTGGCGCGTCCACGAGGAAATATCTTGAATTAGCAGTGGTGCAGCAACAATATAAGGTACATTCTTGGCAGTGAGGATGCGCTTTGCTACTTCCACCTGACGCCCTGCTTCCATTGAACCAGCCGGGCCACCCACCAGAGGAAAGCCAATTGTCGAAACGATCGCATCCACTTTGACTGCTTCATTAGATAGTGAGGGAGTCTCGATATTACCTAGTTGTCGTTGCTGAATTTCATAGTCGGTTGTCATCAAATCCCGTACCGCCACATGTCCTTCCACGCCGTTGATGAAGATGGGTAAAGGAATTAACCCGGCTGATTCAAAACTGCGAATC
Organism: Nostoc sp.; assembly: GCF_036917395.1. GTDB lineage: Bacteria > Cyanobacteriota > Cyanobacteriia > Cyanobacteriales > Nostocaceae > Nostoc. Next base: position 14,904 of record NZ_JBALDI010000072.1, on the reverse strand, counting down.
AGTTGGGGAATGTAGAGTTGTTTGGTGATGACGTGTTTACGGTAAAGTAAAATCCCGATAATCGGTTTTGTAGAGACGCGATTCATCGCGTCTCCACAATAGGTTTTATACCATTCCAGATATTCACGGGGCGATTCAAAAAATCCTGGATAATCGGGATGCAGTAATCCTATATTAGGGGTTTCAATTAGCGCGGGAATATCGCCGACTTTTAAACCCAAGTATTTTTCTGCCAGTGTCCAGAATAATGAAGCGACGTTTTCTGAACCGCCAGCATTCCAGTAACCATAGATAATTAACCAGTTGCGTAAGTCTTGAACTTTTTGCACTGGTACATATTTCAGTAGTTTAGGGCCAATTTTTAAGAAGCTGATGTAACCAGCGAGTTTGTCTTCTTCTCGTCCGTTGCTAAATTTGTCGAGGATGAATTTAACTGGTTTGGGCATTCCTTTGGGTTTGTCACCAATCGCAAAGTCACCCAGCTTGGTTAAACTCATCAATTCCAAGGCTGACTCAAACACCAGACGGATGGGAATTTGGGCAATGCGATCGCGCAACCACACAACCTGGTCATAATCAAATAGCAGGCTGCCGAAAAACACATCAGCGTCATGAAGTGCTGCTTCTACCTCGGTACGTTTGCTAGTAAGATCGCGATCGCTAAATACCCGAATATCCAACTCAGGACAGCGAGAGTTAGCCAAAAAAGCTGCTTTCCTATACAAGTCAGCGTTGAACGATTCAAACCCAGCAACCAAGACGATGCGTTTCATGCCTGTAAGCTACGAAATATTTCTTTACTTAAATTTTAAACTGGCTCATAGGTTGATTGTTAAATATCTACCCACAGATTCCGGTCATTCAAGCGTACTAGTACAGAATGGCAAAAATAAACAGACCATTCGATCAGGCACAAAAGCCTGTATTATCGCTTTTCTTCCTTCTACCCCTCTGCTTCTGTGCCCCTCTGCCTTCTTGCACTAGGTAGATTTGTCATAGCTTTCTACTTTTACGAAGCGTTATTATCTTAACAATGGGGGTAACTGCTGCATTTCAATTTATTGCAACAATCACCGGATTATTTCCGATTTTGATAAATTATGATGGTTGTGTTTTTTCTTCCAAAAAATCTTGCAATCAGCGGGTTTAACCACATAGAATCTGCTTGCAATGGTCGCAGAAAAACTTATTTTACTTACCAGCGCAATAATGCTTAAAATAATGCGGACATTGCTAACAAGTACTTCAACAAATTTATTAACAAAACTTTGTCTATATAATTGGAAGAGTTTTGAACTAACGTAAAAATAAGTAAGTTGAGGATAAAATCATGAAATTCGGAATTGATAGTGGGCACAATTGTCCACCAGACACAGGAGCCAGAGGAATCAAAGTTGAGGATAATTTAACTTTAGATGTTGGTAATAGAGTTATAGCCAAGTTAAGAGCTTTGGGAAATGAAGTCGTAGTATGTAGACCAAGTAGTGCTAGTACAGTCCGGGAATCGCTTTCAAAAAGATGTTCTACAGCTAATGGGAGTAAAGTAGATATTTACGTCTCGATTCATTTTAACTCCTTTAACGGGCAAGCTAATGGCACAGAAGTATTTGCAACTAGCGATACTGGCAGAAAAATCGCTAAACCTGTATTAGATGAAATCGTCAAGTTAGGATTTTTTAATCGCGGTGTTAAGAGTGGTTCCCACTTGTTTGTTCTGAAAAATACGGATATGCCTGCGATTCTTGTAGAAGGTTGCTTTGTCGATTCGCAAAAAGATATGAATCTTTATAATCCAGAAGCAATGGCTAATGCGATCGTCAAAGGCTTAACTGGTAAAGTGTCAAGTGTTCCTGTTAACCCCGTACCAGATGAAGAGCAGAATGTAGATACTACTATTCTCAGACTGCAAAAAGCCTTAAATCGACTAAAGATAACCGATAAAAATGGTAAGGCATTAGTAGAAGATGGCTTCACCGGGGCTAATACAAAATCTACCGTAGAAAAATTTCAGACTATTGTAGGGGTTCAGCCAACTGGAATTGCTGACGAAGCTACATGGAATGCCATAAATTTAATTTTGGCAAAACGAATTCTCAGACCAAACCATGCTGGTAATGCAGTTATCAAATACTTGCAATATCGTCTAGGTGTTGAGAATGATGGCGTCTACGGGCCGCAAACAGAGCTTGCAATTAAGAACTTTCAAAAGCAAAATGGTTTAGATGCCGATGGAATTGTCGGGCCTGTTAGCTGGCAGAAATTAATTGGTTAGATTCAGGGGTAGGTATTATTCAAGGTAGATGAATTGTTGAAGTTGGTATTGGATGTCATTAAGAATATTTCTGAAAAGGTGTAGTAAACTTCCAACCGAACCTGCCCCAGTCTCAGAGCGTTGGCGCAGCCCGCCGCAGGCATCGCTGTTCATTCAGCATTAAGCAATGACAAAGTTTAAAAAGGAGGGTATCGCCTGAAGCTGTTGACCTAAAATAATGAAAATAAATAACCAGGGCGTAGGAAATCATCTATGCTGCTGACAGGAATATGTTCAACTTAACCAGGTTTGTGTTTGATAAGTATCAATCACACTTGGTCACAAGTAATTTCCTATCGCTCTGGTGCTTTTTTGGCGGTGAAGTTTCGCCAAAAGTATAAAAGTAAAGGGCTTTTCAAGCCTATAACAATTGTTACTACTTTGTTGTATAGGTAAACACAATTTTTTGGGGTTTCAAATTTATTTCCGATGTCATATTAAGCCTGGTACAACGCTAATCACTGGACGATCTAAAAAGCTGTTTTTCTCCTTATTCCATTGCCTTGACAATACCTCCAACAAGTTTTTCTTCAACTTTCCCAGGCTCGATATAGTCACCTACTAAGTAGTTTTCAAACAGAATTTGGAGTATCTGACTTTAATAATAATACAAATACGTTGGTAGGGGGGTGACATTGCCCATACGTGTCAACTTAACGTAAAAGTCTGTCTAGATAGACTTTTCAGAGATTGCCTCGTTAAGAGTCTCCGACTGGGAATGCCAGTTCGGAGGCTCCGTCTCCCTCTCCTAGCGGCAGAGCCGCCAGGGTATGCATTTCCAGTCAGAGACTGGAAACGAGGTTTTAAAAAAGTTTTATTAAGTTGACACCAATGGACATTGCCATGCCCTTACGAGAAATCTATCTGTATCTGGGTTTTCATGAATTGGTATAAGTTATTGGCGCGAGTGCTCGCTACCTTCGGCCGATATTTCCGGAATTTCAGTGCGATCGCCGCTAAAATTGAGGAAGACGCGATAATTTAATTATTTTCGTCCCCTTGCGGGGATTTTGTTAGGGAAAGATTACAACTTGGAAGGTATCTGGCAAGGCTATCTCGCAATTACAGTAAGAATCACTTGTTTCCATCCCTGTTAAGGAAAGTGGTTATGAAAAGAGTTAACTTCTGGAACCCTTACTAGGAGCGGGTTTTAGACCCCCTAATCGACACATCTCTTGATGAAGAAAAAAAATCGTCAATTTTGTAGCCTGAAAGCCTTCTTACACAAGGCATCGACGCATGTCAACGAAGTTATGCGGTTTTCAATATTCCGGCGAGATGCGTCGATGAACTTCAACACACTGATATAAAATTCAATATAATACCTTAAATCTGCCAAGTATTTAATAAATAAATTAATAATTGGGAGCGGGATAAGTTTATTTAGAGCAGTTTGGCAACTAATTAGAGAAGCATACGGCGATGCCTTCACAGTAGGCATCGCGGATTTTAGATTTAATCTAAAATCCCAAATCGAGTTACCGATTCACCGCCGCCGCTTCCCGTGCTGCTGTTGCTTGATCTGGGTGGATACCCAAGCGGGTGAGATTAATCCGACCTTTGTTATCAATTTCGCGCACTTTGATAATCACTTCATCGCCCACCGCTACTTCATCTTCAACTTTGCCAACGCGGTAGTCAGCTAGTTGTGAGATGTGGATCATCCCTTCTTTTCCAGGCAGAAATTCCACAAATGCACCTATCGGTATAATCCGAGTGATGCGTCCTGCGTAGACATCCCCTTCATGCAGCTTGCGGGTCATGCCTTGGATGATGTTTTTGGCTCTTTTGGCCTTGTTCTCATCCACAGCAGAAATTGTCACAGTGCCATCATCTTCAATGTCAATTTTAGCACCAGTTTCCTCAGTGATCCCCTTAATCGTCTTGCCTCCAGGCCCGATGACCAGACCAATCATGTCTGAATCAATCTTGATTGTTAACAGACGTGGGGCATAAGGTGAGGTTTCTATCCGGGGTTGATCGATGCAGGCAAGCATTTTTTCCAGAATGTGCAACCGGGCTGCTTTGGCTTGGTGGACGGCTTGGGAAATAACATCCAACGACAAACCGGAGATTTTCATATCCATTTGCAAGGCGGTAATTCCGGTATCCGTCCCAGCAACTTTGAAGTCCATGTCGCCCAAAAAGTCTTCAATGCCCTGAATGTCGGTCAGGATTCGCACTTCGTCCCCATCCTTAATCAGACCCATTGCTGCGCCACTGACGGGTTTGATAATTGGCACACCAGCATCCATTAAGGCGAGGGTAGAACCGCAGACTGAACCCATTGAGGTGGAACCGTTGGAGGAAAGTACTTCCGATACGATGCGAATCACGTAGGGAAATTGTTCTTTTGAGGGTAGCACAGGTAGGAGCGATCGCTCTGCTAATGCCCCGTGACCAATTTCGCGCCTTCCTGGAGAACGCATTGGCTTGGTTTCCCCGACTGAGAACGGCGGGAAGTTGTAATGATGCAGATAACGCTTATGTTGGTCTAGCTGCATGTCATCGTTGAGGTTTTGGGCATCCCCAGGTGTACCCAGAGTACAAGTGGATAATACCTGAGTTAGTTCTCGGTTAAATAAACCGCTACCGTGGACTCGCTTTGGTAAGACACCAACTAAACAAGAAACACGACGGACTTCATCGAGTTTACGACCATCAACGCGAACGTTATCTTCAACGATTTGCCGCCGCATGAAGTATTTGGTAATATCTTTAAAAGTGTTACCAAGTGCCTTACTATTTGCAGTTGCGGCAACTCGAATTGGATCTTCTTCTGGCAGTTCCTTAATCGTCGTGACAATTTCATCCTTGACGACATCTAAAGCTGCATCGCGTTCGGGTTTGGTGAAAGTAAATTGCGAGAGGATTTTCTTAATCTGGCTGCTAGCGCGATCGCGGATATAATTTTCTAGCGTCTGGTCTACTTGTGGTGGTGCTTCTTGCACTATTACTAGGCCCAGTTCTGCTACTAAATCTTGCTGCGCTTTGATTAAGTCACGCACTGCTTCATAACCAAAGTCAATTGCCTCGATAATATCTCGTTCTGGCAACTGATTGGCTCCCGCCTCCACCATGATCACCCCATGTGGTGAACCTGCTACTACTAGATCCAAATCTCCAGCTTCAATTTCTGCATAAGTGGGGTTAATAATGAAATCATCTCCCACTAAACCAACCCGCACTGCTGCCATTGGCCCATTAAAAGGAATCTGGGCAATCAGGGTAGCAATGGAAGCACCTGTAACTGCTAACACATCGGGTGGCACTAACTCGTCCATCGACAGCGTTAAGGCAATAATTTGTAGGTCATCCCGTAGCCATGAGGGGAACAGGGGACGCATGGGACGGTCTATAAGACGGCTGGTGAGAATTGTTTTTTCTGGTGGACGACCTTCTCGCCGCATGATCCCTCCGGGAATTCTACCAGCGGCATATAGCCTTTCTTCATAATCTACTGTGAGCGGAAGAAAATCGATGCCTTCTCTGGCTTGCGATCGCGTAGCCGTAACTAAAACGGATGTGTCCCCTGATTCTATCAAAACTGACCCACCAGCCTGGGGAGCTAGTAAGCCTACTTTCAGTCGAATATCCCTTCCATCGAAGGATATTGACTTGTCAACTTCTGCCATTCAGTTTTTTTTCCTTCTCTTTCGCTATTCTCTTTCTGTGGCAATCCTAACATTTATGCCCTATGACTGACTTCTAGTACATACAAAGATCAGACTTGTTGTTCAACCCAAAGCGCGATACATGATCAGCGCGTCTATCACCTATTCATCCTCTAGCTTCGCCGCACGCGGAATGCGCCCAATAATCTCAAATCCTAACGACTGCCAAAGTGTAATTGAAGGTATATTAGTTTCAAAGACCAAATTGAACATTACTGCCTTATAGCCCAGGCTTGCTGCTATCAAGAGCATCGCCTCTCCCATGAACCGCCCGATCCCCTGACCGCCAAAGCCAGGTTGTACAATAAAACCAGCGTTGCAAATATGGCAACACCGACCAGGAAAGTTTGGCTTTAAATAAAACGCCCCTAATATTTCTTTTGGTTTGTGTATAGCATCCTGAATAGATGTCCTGACAACAAAGGCATCCTTGCTTAACCAGTAAGTTGAAAATTCTACCTGAGATAGAGGTTGCTTTTGGGGATAAGTTTTACCTTCAACAATTACAAGATTGAGTAATGCTCTTACAACCTCCTGTTCCTGAGGATGCATATAATCTAGTTCAACCAGCATTCCGGTTTTTAACACTTTAATTAAGGAAAGTCTCATTATTAATAATGTTTATGTGCAATAATTACTAAAATATTTATTGTCTGCAAAATTTGACTAAAGATTTTATTGAGAAGATGCGAAAAGTAGAATAGTTGCAATTTTAGTTCATGAGTTTTGGGAAACTATAAGTAGTTAGCAAATGGCGATTTTACACGGAAATTGGTTACTAAAAAGTCAAAAGGGTTGTTTATTTATTTGGGGAGAAACTTGGCGATCGCCACGAGTGAATTTCGAGTCTAATGGATCTGAAGATATCCCACTACATCCATTGGCAATGTCATCAGTTGAGTTGAATGAGTGGTTGCCTTCACAGAACATGGCAATTACTAACTTCATCCAGCAACCTCAAGTTGCTATGGCTACTACTGGGCGAACCTCCAAAGGAGGAGCTACGCTAACGCGCAAAGCAGCAAGTGCCACTGAGATAATGCCAACGCACTCCCAAATAATTGCTCTGCCAACTTATATCCCAGAAGAAAGTAAAGAAGGAACAGTAGGGATTTTCCCTGTACATTCTGCCAGCTTGGGGCTGGATACAGACTCCCCACAATATTTGCAACCGTGGCGAGTTGAGGGTTTTTGCCTCAACCCCAGCGAGGCGGTAAAATTTCTCGCTGCTGTTCCCTTAAATGCTGCTAAAGGGGAAGATGCCTTTTTAGGAGGAGATTTACGTTTTTGGTCGCAGGTTGCCCGATGGAGTTTAGATTTAATCTCGCGGTGTAAGTTTTTACCAACAATTGACCGACAATCAGATGGTGCATTTGCTGCTAAATGGCAAGTACTCCTAGACAGTGCTGTAGATGGAACCCGCCTAGAAAAATTTTCTGTGAACATGCCGTTGGTTTGTCGTACTTATCAAGAGGGAGTGGGGAGTGGGGAGTGGGGAGTGGGGGGAGAAGAATCAATAACCAATGCCCAATGCCCAATCTATGTAAATTTCCCCATCGAACCTCAAGAATTACTTTTGGGATTTCTTAACAGTACGATAGATGCCCAAGTGCGAGGGATGGTAGGTTCTCAACCTCCAATTGAAGCTAAGGCGATGTCTACGACGGGCGTAGCTGCGGCATTACCAGCTGCGGTGCGAGAGTGGTTACAAGCTTTAACTAGTGCATCTCATCCAGTTAATGCAGATGCAGTTGAAATAGAACGACTGCAAGCGGCACTGAAGGCTTGGACTATGCCGCTACAATACCAATTAACTCTTAAAACTCTATTTCGTACCTGTTTTCAACTGCGTTCTCCGGAGTCTGGCGAAACAGATTGGACATTAGCCTATTTCCTGCAAGCGGCTGATAATCCTGAGTTTTTGGTGGATGCAGCAACTATTTGGAACAATCCAGTTGAAAGGTTGGTTTATGAAAATCGGACAATTGAGCAACCACAAGAAACATTTTTGCGGGGTTTGGGGGTAGCTTCCCGATTATACCCAGCGATGTCTGGCGACAAGGCGCAAAGCGCCTACGCACCCAGTTTAGAAACCGAATATCCCCAATCTTCTCGTCTCAACCCCATCCAAGCATACGAGTTTATTAAAGCTGTAGCTTGGAGGTTGGAAGACAGTGGTTTGGGAGTAATTTTACCTCCCAGTTTAGCTAACCGTGAAGGATGGGCGAACCGTTTGGGTTTGAAAATTACTGCCGAAACCCCAAAGAAAAAGCAGGGACGCTTAGGGTTGCAAAGTCTGCTAAATTTCCAATGGCAATTGGCAATTGGTGGACAAACTATTTCCAAAGCTGAGTTTGATAGACTTGTGGCTTTAAATAGTCCATTAGTGGAAATTAACGGCGAGTGGGTGGAATTACGGACCCAAGATATCAAAACAGCCCAAACTTTTTTTACCACTCGCAAAGACCAAATGGCGCTTTCCTTAGAAGATGCCTTACGTTTTAGTACAGGAGATACCCAGGTAATTGAAAAATTACCAGTGGTCAGCTTTGAGGCATCTGGGGCATTACAAGAGTTGATTGGGGCGCTAACAAATAACCAGGCGATCGCACCTTTGCCCACACCAACAGGCTTTCAGGGACAGTTGCGACCTTATCAAGAACGAGGTGCTGCTTGGCTGTCATTCTTAGAACGTTGGGGCTTAGGCGCGTGTCTGGCGGACGATATGGGACTCGGTAAAACTATTCAGTTCATCGCTTTTTTATTACATCTCAAAGAACAAGATGCATTAGAAAATCCAACACTGCTAGTTTGTCCAACTTCTGTTTTAGGCAACTGGGAAAGGGAAGTTAATAAATTTGCACCAACCCTGAAAATTTTGCAATATCACGGTGACAAACGCCCAAAAGGGAAAGCATTTTTAGAAGCAGCAAAAAATCACGATTTAATCGTTACCAGCTACTCACTTCTTCATCGAGATATCAAGTCATTGCAAAGTGTATCTTGGCAGATAATTGTTTTAGATGAAGCCCAGAATGTGAAAAATCCAGAGGCGAAACAGTCAAAAGCAGTACGGCAATTAGAAGCGACGTTTCGGATTGCGTTGACGGGGACACCAGTAGAAAATAGGCTGCAAGAACTCTGGTCTATTTTAGATTTTCTGAATCCAGGATATTTAGGCAATCGGCAATTTTTCCAGCGGCGGTTTGCCATGCCAATTGAAAAGTATGGTGATACGGCTTCTTTGAATCAATTACGTTCATTAGTTCAACCTTTTATACTGCGACGATTGAAAAGCGATCGCGACATCATTCAAGACTTACCAGATAAGCAAGAAATGACTGTATTTTGCGGTCTGACTGGTGAACAAGCTACACTTTATCAACAAGTTGTAGAACAATCTTTAGCAGAGATAGATTCTGCTGAAGGATTGCAACGTCGGGGGATGATTTTAGCTTTACTAATCAAACTCAAACAAATTTGCAATCACCCAGCCCAATATTTGAAACAGGCGACATTAGAGCAACATAATTCAGCCAAACTTCTGCGGCTAGAAGAAATGTTAGAAGAAGTTTTAGCAGAAAGCGATCGCGCTTTAGTTTTTACACAATTTGCTGAGTGGGGTAAATTACTTAAACCCTATTTAGAAAAACAGCTTGGGCGAGAAATATTCTTTTTATATGGTAGTACCAGTAAAAAACAACGAGAGGAAATGATTGACCGTTTCCAACACGACCCGCAAGGGCCCCCAATTATGATTCTTTCTCTGAAAGCAGGTGGTGTAGGACTGAATTTAACACGAGCAAATCATGTATTCCACTTTGATAGATGGTGGAACCCAGCCGTAGAAAATCAAGCTACAGATAGAGTATTTCGGATTGGTCAAACCCGGAATGTGCAAGTACATAAATTTGTTTGCACTGGGACTTTAGAAGAAAAAATTCATGACATGATTGAAAGTAAAAAACAATTGGCTGAACAAGTTGTGGGTGCTGGTGAAGAATGGTTGACTGAACTGGATACAGACCAACTTCGCAACTTACTAATACTTGACCGCAGTGCAGTAATTGATGATGATGCCGAATAATTTCGTAGTAAGTACTTTAGTACTTCTGGGATGCCTGCCTACGTGCTGCCAGCGCAGCTAAAAATCTTTCTTTGAGCTGCTCTGCCTGATCTTCAGCATGGGAATTAGCACCCTCCTGTCGGGCAAGGCGCTGTAACGGGGCCGAAATGGCAATCCTCTCCTGTTCGTAAGTGCGTAGAGCAAGACCGAGTTGTTCCCCATCACCTAGATCAGTATGGACTAGAACCTTAGCCAAGGTTACCACATCCTGTATGGCCATAGTTGTGCCCAATCCCAACGATGGCCGCATTGGGTGAGCCGCATCACCCAGTAGGGTCACACGTCTCAAGTCCCCCCACTGCGGCACTGGTTCCCTGTCGAAGACACCAGTTTCGATGATGGACGCAGGCTCAGTGGTTCTAATCACACTTTCAACCAGAGGAGGCCATTGCTCAAATATTTGGAGTACCGTCTCTAGCGCTGATAAACTTTTCGAGTGATTCAAACGTAGGGCTGTGCCACCCCAGGCAAGTAATTCCGTACCCGCATCCATTATCCAGAAGTTCTTTTTTTCTCCAACTACAAGTTGAAATCCAGCAGATTCAATGAACGGAGCGGCAAGTGGGGGCAAGTTTTTCCGCTTCACAATCCCCCTCCAGGTCATGGTTCCTGTGTAAAGAGGGGCACCATCTGCAACGGTAATGCTTCTCACCGCAGAGTGATAACCATCAGCACCAATTAGAAGTCGGGCACAGAAATCTTCCTGTTGACGGAATTTCAAATGCAATTGCTCTTGTCCCTGGACTGAAGTCCGAGTGAAACCGATAAGGGTATGGTTGAGATGAAGTGATACCGTCGCGGGCAGTGCTTTATAAAGACAGGTCTGTAGATTATACCAGCATAACCAGGTGAAGCCTGTCCCGGCAAGCGGGGATTCATCAGCAAAAAGAACCTCGCCATTTGGCCGCATCAACATCTGCTGTTTGGGATTCACCGCCAACTGGCGCACCTGCTGCGCCAGTTCAGTATCGATCTCCGCTAGGGCAGCATAGCCGGAATCACCCATCCCCAGGGCAGCACCAATTGGTCGCAACAGGTGGGCTTGCTCAAAAACCCCGATAGAGAAGCCAAGTCGTGCTAAAGCATGAGCGGCACAGAGTCCACCTGGCCCGGCTCCAATGATCGCGACATCTAAGACATTATCGGTCGAATTGACTTTAATCATCCCGTTCACCTTGTTCCAAAGTATGACTTTAATGATTAATTTGAACTGAGGAGCATCATCACATACGATACCAAAAAGTGGGTTATGACTAAGGACGAATGGGGCAATGCAGTGATTAATCTGAATAAAGTTTTGCTGAAAAACTAAAGTGTTGATAAAGTTAAAACTGCATTTCCCGCCAAAGACCGCGATCAATACTCAACACAAGCGCGTCTTGTAAATAAATAAGACGAGTTCAGAACACAAACTGCATTCGTAATTAAGGTTTTACGCCCCTGTATTGTCCCAAACTTCCAGTCTGTAGGTATATTTGCATATTTACAAAACTGATATGCTCCCAACTATAAGCGCTATAGTCTTAAGTAACTGTCATAAAACGATAAATCGCGCATCTATTCCATAATTTTGAATTGACTTATGACTAATTACACATTACAAGCAAGCCGCGAATGGTGGTCACAACAATGGCTAGATTTACTAGATTCTTATCGCTTTAAAAAGCGTTTAGAACGTGCGAGAAATTATGCTCGTCAAGGAAATGTTCTCAGCATCGAATTTAAAGGTGCAAAAGTATTAGCTAGGGTGCAAGGTAGTGAAGTAGAACCTTATAAAGTTTCCCTTTCCCTTGAACCTTTTAGCGATGAACAGTGGAGTTATGTAATTGAAACCATGTCCCAAAGGGCAATTTTTGCTGCCAAACTACTAGCAGGAGAAATGCCACAAAATATAGAGGAAGTGTTCACAGCTAATGGTCTTTCGATATTTCCATTTACCCTTGGTGATGTCCAGAGTAAATGCTCTTGTCCTGATAAAGCAAATCCCTGTAAACATATTGGTGCGCTGTACTATCAGTTAGGCGATCGCTTCAGTGAAGACCCCTTTGTACTATTTCAATTGCGCGGACGCACCAAAGAGCAAATTATCAGCGATTTACGTCAATTACGTAGTGCAAAAATTCAACCAAATGCCACAGAAACGCTCGATATTCAACAGTCAATTCCTAATAACAAATACTCGGTAAAAATTGACTCTTTCTGGCAATACAATGAGCCACTAGAGTCATCTTTGGTAGTGATTGCGCCGTCAATTAGCGAGACGGTATTAGATGTCTTAGGAGCAATTCCTCTAGCGAAGGAAGAGGAAAATGCAGTAAATTCAACTTCGAGTGATGTGGTAATGAAGTATTTGACTACGGTTTATACAGATGTCAGCCAGAAAGCTGTTTTAGCAGCAATGAATATGGGAGGAAGTTGACGGAATTTTAGATTTTAGATTGAATAAGTCAAAATTAAAAATCTAAACAAAGTCTTGATTTGCCTAAATTTATTTATGGATAAAGAAAGAAGATTTTCCTGATATCTGAGTCCAAATCCAGCACATCAGCGATTTCTTTGACCAAATCGCTAATTACCTCTTTGTAATGTTCGTGTTCAGGTAAAGGTGTCATAATTTCTAAAGTAGTGCGATCAGAAGCTAACCGTGCTGCCGATGCTCTCCCAAGTCTTTTAGAAGATTTTCAAACTGTTGCTAGCTAATGTCCTAAAGCATTACTCGGTCTGCTAAATTTTTGGCGACTGTCATTGTTACGACCTCCAGAATGTTTTATTGTCCAAACTCAAGCCTAGCCTGTTCTACCAAATCGGCTGTCACAATCTCTTGGTTTGCTTCACGAGCCAGTTGTTCAATTCTGGCTCTAGCTTGAGCGCGGACAAAAAAGGGAATATTTTGCAATTTTTCCTTAGCTTCAGATGTCCATTGCAAAGCATCAATAAAATTGGAATAGCTCATGGTATTAATTATATTGGTAAGTCGCTCAGTTAATCAGTAAACTATTAATTTTCTTATAAAAAAAGCCCTTGCTTTTATGCAAGAGCCTCTAAACTATTTAATTATCAGTGATGAAATAAACTTTACAACCTAGTCAAGGTCGTCCATGAACATCACTGGCTCAGTATCACGGTTAATTCCTTTCTCAAAACCACCAGCAGCAGCCCGTGCGCGACCAGCGTGCCACAAGTGACCAACTAGGAAGAAGAATCCTAGTACGAAGTGAGAAGTCGACAACCAAGCGCGAGGAGATACGTAGTTGAAGGAGTTAATCTCGGTAGCCACACCACCCACGGAGTTCAGAGAACCCAGAGGAGCGTGGGTCATGTATTCAGCAGCGCGACGAGCTTGCCAAGGCTGAATATCGTTTTTGATTTTTTCCAGGTCAAGACCATTGGGGCCACGTAGAGGCTCCAGCCAGGGACCACGGAAATCCCAGAAGCGCATGGTTTCACCACCGAAGATGATTTCACCAGTAGGAGAGCGCATCAGGTATTTACCTAGACCAGTGGGGCCTTGGGCAGAACCGACGTTAGCACCCAAGCGTTGGTCACGAATCAAGAAGGTCAGAGCCTGAGCTTGAGAAGCTTCTGGACCGGTAGGACCAAAGAATTCGCTGGGGTAAACGGTGTTGTTAAACCAAACAAAGATTGAGGCAATAAAGCCCATCAAGGAGAGAGCGCCCAAGCTGTAGGAGAGATAAGCCTCACCAGACCAGATGGATGCACGACGTGACCAAGCAAAAGGCTTGGTAAGAATGTGGAAAATACCCCCAGCAATACAGATGAAGGCAATCCAGATGTGACCGCCGACCACATCTTCTAAGTTATCGACGCTGACAATCCAGCCTTCGCCACCGAAGGGAGACTTGAGTACATAACCGAAGATCACCGCCGGGTTCAGCGTCGGATTGGTAATAATCCGAACATCACCACCGCCTGGTGCCCAGGTGTCATACAACCCACCAAAGAACATTGCTTTTGCTACCAACAGCAGCGCACCGCATCCCAAAATAATCAGGTGGAACCCGATGATATTGGTCATCTTGTTCTTATCTTTCCAGTCGTAACCAAAGAAAGAAGAGTATTCTTCTAAGGTTTCTGGGCCACGGACGGCATGATAGATACCGCCAAAGCCAAGGACGGCTGAGGAAATTAGGTGGAGTACACCGACAACAAAGTAGGGGAAGGTGTCAATGACTTCACCACCAGGACCAACACCCCAACCCTGAGCGGCGAGGTGAGGTAACAGGATCAAGCCCTGTTCATACATGGGCTTTTCAGGAACGAAGTGAGCGACTTCAAACAAGGTCATCGCTCCAGCCCAGAATACAATCAAACCAGCGTGGGCAACGTGAGCACCCAGTAGTTTGCCAGATAGGTTGATTAAACGTGCGTTACCAGACCACCAGGCAAAGCCAGTGGATTCTATATCGCGTCCAGTGCCGCCTAAGATATTTGGTCTATTAGAGAGCGTTACCACGTGGTAATACCTCCTCAGGGAATACAAATTGTTCGTGGGGTTGATCTTGAGGAGCCATCCAAGCGCGGATACCCTCATTCAGCAAAATGTTTTTGGTATAGAAGGTTTCAAACTCCGGGTCTTCCGCCGCCCGTAATTCTTGGGAAACGAAATCATAAGCCCGTAAGTTCAGGGCTAAACCGACGATGCCGACGGCGCTCATCCACAAGCCTGTGACTGGCACGAACAACATGAAGAAGTGCAACCAGCGCTTGTTAGAGAAAGCAATACCAAAAATCTGTGACCAGAAACGGTTTGCCGTCACCATTGAGTAGGTTTC
>NZ_JBALDI010000071.1:0-30439 GCF_036917395.1 Nostoc sp. | reverse complement strand
CGAGGCATTTATCACCGACTTACGAGGCATTTATCACCGACTTACGAGGCATTTATCACCGACTTACGAGGCATTTATCACCGACTTACGAGGCACTATGACTGACCAACAAACCACAGATCGAGCCATTGCTAATGGCAAATCCACTAACGGAACTGAACCCAAAACCAGAAGACCGAGAGAGTGGAAAGAAATGGCAACAGATCCACTCTCCGAGGGTTTTGATGTTCATCAAGCTGAGTACGTCGTTGGAAGAACTCAAATATCCTTTGAGTCTTTAAAGCCCGGTCAACTGTTTGCCCGAACCAAAAGCGGGAAAAGCCTTTGTATAAAACTCAACGACGGGCGCGGGGTTTGTCTTGATACCCGCGAACCAATTGAAGTTAGTCCACAAAAGCGAAAAAGTTGGCAGATATGGCTAGTAACCCTTTTCAACTCAACCACTGCAAGCAAAGCCGATTATTAGAGGCGATCGCTTATCTTCCAGAACTGCGATCGCCCGCATCGTGTAGCTACCAAATAAACCACACACATCCAAGATTATATGACTGAACGACCAAATCCCAGTAACGATATCCATAATGTCGGCTTTCCAGAGGGGCAATTGCTAGCTAATGGGGCATCTCCAGAAGATTGTGCCGACATCTCAGCCGCCTACCTTCAAGGAAAGCCATTACCAGAAAGTGACAATCCGGCTATCCAACGGATATCAGAGAGACTTACTCAGACTGGTGGCTACGGCAAATATAGCAACTGGGGGAAAGAGTGAATCAAATAAGTATTCTTATTTGCATCATCGGCGCTCTAGTTATTGCTCTTGCACTCTCAAAACCGGAGACTAACCGCTCTTTTTACCTCAAAGTCGAGGTGCGGTATGGCAGATGAGCAAAAAATAGTCGTTGAAGTTCCAAGTGATCGGGGTTATTTGCCAATTACTAGTACATCTGAGCTATCTAAGCTAGAGGAATTCAAAAAAGGGTGGGCAGATGCGATCGCCCTCCCAGACAATCTACAAGACTTAGCTTACACCCTTGCTTCTTCGGTGGCGATTCCGGCTTTATTGAGTAGCTGCTGGGTAAATATCCCCATCCCTGGATTTATCCGCTTGGGAGTAATGGGGATGTTAGTAATGGCGGGGTTTGTCGCCCTTTACTTGCGGCAAGCCGTGCCAGAGGTCAAGGATATTTTATTGTTGCGGGTTGGGTTGGTTGCAGCAGGAGTCTTGTTAGGAATATGACAACCTACAAAATTAAGTATTGGGACAACGAGGGACAAGGGACTACCTTAATTGATTCGCCTATTGAGTTGGACGCAGACGAAGCAGCCAATTTAGTACAGGAGCAATTACTCGAAAACGGAATTGAGACTAGCACAGTACAAGTGGAGGAATTTAGAGAAGTCCAAAACCCTTTGGATCTGCTGGTAGCAAACATCCAAAGATTGG
The DNA here is from genome assembly GCF_036917395.1 of Nostoc sp. Classification (GTDB taxonomy): domain Bacteria; phylum Cyanobacteriota; class Cyanobacteriia; order Cyanobacteriales; family Nostocaceae; genus Nostoc. The sequence goes on along the minus strand of NZ_JBALDI010000071.1, from coordinate 28,995 downwards.
GATTCGGGGGGTGAATATGAGCAGCGATTTACACCCATCCCAGTTACACCAACACTTGCAGATGTACACCCGTGCAAAGTTATCATCCTGGTGTGGTTTAGCTCTAGGCTGCGGCTTACTGTTTTTGGGGGCAACCCAAAAGCCAGATTCTAAGCCGTGGATACTAGCGGCATCGGTCGGTACTTTAGAAGTAGGGCGCAGACATCGCCAAACAGCCAAACTACTGCTTGAATCTCTAGGCGACATCGACCGCGCCTCAAAGCTCAACTTCCAGGCGTGGGCCCGGGCTAAAACTCAACCCACAGCAGAGTTAGCATTGACAGTTGGCGCTATCGATGCCAACTGGAAACCTGATAATCTGATAACAGATCCAGTTGAGTACATCCAAAAGAAACAAAAACACGTTGCTTTAGTTGGTGGCACGGGTGACGGAAAATCGACTTTCACCCAATACTTATCATCAAAAATTGGTGGACGAGTCGTTGTCTATGATTCCGATGCCAAGCCCGATGATTGGGGATGGATTGATCAAGCCGATGTCATTGGGCGTAAAGGCAACTTCAAAGCCATTGATGCCGCGATGGGTAATGACCTTAAAACCTTAGAAGAGCTTGTCCAACTGCGCGGTGAGGGAGGAGATAACGCGATCGCCGGTCGAGAACGCTTTCTAATTGCTGAAGAGTTCCCGATTTTGGTGGACGAATGCGACAATGCTACCTCTTGGATAAAACGCCACGCCAAACGGGGCAGGCGATACAAACAGTTCATTTGTGCCTTGTCCCAAAATGACACCGCAGAGAACTTTGGACTGCAAGGTGACAAAGATACCCTTTACAGCTGCTTTGTCTTGGTGAGATTAGGACAGTTCGGGCGTGACCACGCCAGGGCTAAACTTAAAGATCCTCAACTAGAGCAATGGTTGAAAGCTGGTGGCAAGAAGCGGCTTATGGTCGATGACTGCCCCTGTGAGCTTGATTTGAGCAACTGGGGAACGGTAGCGACGGCACAGCCGGAAAACTCCACAGGGGGATCGGAGGTGCGGGAGCAGCCAAAAGCCATGAATGAGTTTGAGCAATTTATTCTTGACTGGGGTCAACAGCACCCAGGAGAGATTTTAAAGGCTGGGACGCTCAGTCGGGCTACGCGGTTATTTGACAATATGCAGCCAGATGAAATACGGATTTTCTTCGTTTCAATGGCTGATAGGGGGTTAGGGGAAGTCGAAGGAAGTGGCGATCGCTTGGGCTGGAGGTGGTCGAAATAATGTCTACAGTTCGCCTACAGTCCGTCTACAGGCTGTAGGCGACGCTTTTTAAATAAGTTGCCTGATTAATTAAGCAGCGGTTGAGTGAAAGTGCGATCGCTCAATACATCACCAATAACCAATCAAGAGTCCGTCTACACCGTCTACAATTTTTTACCCCAAAAAATTTGACTGTAGACGGCTAAAATAGCTCCCGGAGCGGGTTTTGACGACTGTAGACAAAAATTCTGGGGTTGAAAAACTTAAAAAATCAAACAATTTTTAACTCTGCGATGAATTATCTCACTTATCACGATTTAGAAAAAGAAAATAAGCACGGGCTTACTGCTGGGGAAGAATCACTCACTGAAGAATCATTGGTAGTTCGGGAGATGATTGTACCCGGTATGGCTGGCTACCCGGACATGTATGTAAGACACATTAGTTTGATTTTCAGAGAACAGCAATATCTGATTATTAGCATGACTGATTATGAACTGGATGAAGCCAAAAGATTAGAGATATGCACTGGTGCTGTGAAGTTTTTGAAGAGATAGACTAAACCGAAGAACAACTATGGCCGTAACCGTAGATCCGAAAACGCAAAAACTAAATATTCGCTTTAGGGTTAATGGTTATCAAAAGCAGTTCTATTTGGGTAGTGGGCTTGATAATTCAGTCAAAAATAGAATTATTGTAGAATCTCGCTGGGAAGAAATCCAGCGAGATATTGCATTGGGGCGCTTTGATTCCACACTAGAATCATATAAATTTGGAAATTATCAAAATCGAAAAGCTGTAATCCAGACAGAGAAGCTATCTCTAGATAATCTTTGGAATAAATTTTTAGCTTTTCAAACTCAACACCTAGAAAGTTCGACGATAGAAGGTGATTACAAGCAAATAACTAACATTGTTGTGGAGTTATCAAGTCAATTATTCAAAGATGCTTTAACAATTCGAGATTGGCTGTTAGTTAAATACAGTTACCATACAGCACACAAAGCCCTTGCAGCTTTTTCTAGGTGCTATAAATGGGGCATTGATTCGCGCTTAATTGACTTTAATCCCTTTGAGAAGATTCAGCTGCCAAGTCCTAAAAAATCCAGCATTGACAATGAAGTGAAAGCCTACACGCTGGAGCAGAGGGATTTAATCATCACAGCTTTTGAGTCTCACCCAAAATTTTCATACTACAGCAGCCTAATTAAATTTTTATTCTGGACTGGATGCCGGCTCGGAGAAGCCTTTGCCCTGACTTGGGGCGATATCAGCCGACAATGCACACGCATCTCTATCACAAAAGCTTATGCCTCTCGTGTTCGCGTCCTCAAAGGCACTAAGAACAATAGACGACGGGTCTTTCCCTGCAAAGAAGGATCAAAGCTACAATCTCTGCTCCTAGAGATTAAGCCAGACTCCCCAGACCCAAAAGGACTAATTTTTAAAAATAAAGCAGGGCAAAGAATGAATTTAAGAATTTTAGATAAATGCTGGAGGGCCCAGGATACTAGGGGCTATCGCTATAACGGCGTAGTCGCAGAGTTGGCTGACCAAAACATAGTCCCTTATTTAAAGGCTTATAGCACCCGGCACACCTTCGCCACTTGGGCGATCGCTTCTGGGGCATCTCCTGAAAAAGTAGCCTACTGGATCGGTGATAACGTCGAGGCAGTCTTGAAGTACTACTGTCACCCAGATGTCACCAAAGCAGAGTGTCCAGATTTTTGAATCACTACTCACCTGCTACTCAAAAGCAAGTCAAAAATGCTTGCAATCTAGTTAGGAGGTAATTCCAAACTCATTTCACCCAACAACCCCTTGCGAAAATCTGTTAAAAGTTGCCTTGCAGCTCGCTCTATATCACCTTTGTAACGATGCTCCGCCAAGGCGTGTAAATAGACATCTCCGGTGTCTGATACCGAATCGAGTTGGTAGCGGGACTGTAATGGTTTTTTTGGTAACAAATCTGTGGCTACAGCTTCCAAATAGTTTAGTAAATCCACTAGGGCTGCTGCTACTAGCTGATTATCGTAAGATGCTTCACCGATATCATCACAAATGGCTAATTTCAAAGCTGCATCTTGGTCTTCCAACCTTACAGGGATGACACCAGGAGCATCTAGCAATTCCAAATGTTCGGAAATTCGCACCCAGCGCAGTTGGCGAGTCACCCCAGGACGGGCTGCACTTTCTACGACTCGCTTTCCTAACAGACGGTTAATCAAAGCTGATTTACCAACATTAGGAAAACCAATCACCACAGCCCGCACTGGACGGGGTAACATGCCGCGATCGCTTCTTCTTTGATTGAGTTCTACCCCAGCAGCTTGCGCTGCCCGTGCCACTTCTGCTATACCTTTACCATGTTGAGCGTTGGTAAAATAAGGGACTTCTCCCTGACGTTTAAACCAATCTATCCACAGCGATCGCATTTGTGGCGTAATCATATCTACTCGGTTAAGTATCAACACCCGTTTTTTACCCTCCACCCACTCGCCTATTTGGGGATGGTGAGTCGCTAAAGGAATCCGAGCATCTCGTACCTCAAACACCACATCTACGCGCTTCAGCTGTTCTTTGAGCTTCTTTTCAGCTTTAGCAATGTGACCTGGATACCATTGAATCAGGTTTAATCTATAGTTTTGAGTTATAGCCATAGTCAATTACCAAATAAATTATTATCACTTATCAATTATCATTCACTATGGCTTGATGTAAAATCAGACGGTTGCCATCAGGGTCATAAGCATAAATTTCTCTGCCGTGGTCAGCAATGGAAATCTTTCCTGGTGGAGGATAGCCCAAAGCTGTGAGGTGAGCGATCGCATCTTCTAAGTTACTCACCTCTAAACACAAACTTATCTTACTTTTGGCGAGCGCTTCAAATTCCGATTCGTTTGTGTTCTTGGGTTTAAAAATACCTAATCGCATACCAACCAAATTAAACTCACCATAGATATTCTGAATCAAAATAATTGGTTTTTGCTCCAGAAATCTAGTATATAAATTCACTAACTCCTCACAATTAACCGATGCTATGGTGACAAATGCGTTAGTGTACTGGAAAACCATATAAGCCTTAAGTTATTTGATTTTTTTGAGATCACTTTTCTAAAGTTCTTACACTCAGCACTTGCAGTGGTGTCGAATCTGGTGGATAAATCACATCTACCTGTACTATCCGCTTAGTCGAAGGTGGAAGTACAAGCTGCACCAATGGTTCTAACACTTGACCAGTTCTGTGCCATAGATGTACATAGCGCGTCTTTTGTTGACCTTGGTCATCAAAGTAGCGTAGCCGCACTGTACCACGGAAGAAAGGAAAATCTAGGGATGGTTTGCGAAAACGCACACCACCTTGAGATAATTTATCTTCCTTTAAAGGTGTTTCCAAAGTCACACTCACGGTCTGGTTTTGGTTGGTATTGTTGCTTAAGGGTAAGGTGAGTTTATATTCCACCGCATAATTGCCATGTGCTTCGTATGCCGTATCTGGATAACGTACCAGCATTTTGGCCGTTTGGATTTGTTGAGTGCCCAATCGACCATTTCGCAATGTGTCTAAAGTATAGGAAATAGCTTTGCCAGGCTGGGGAATAGTTAGAATTGTGGTTTGGGGATTATCTACCAACTTTGCTTGCCACTGGGAACCACTAGACACCCCAGCTACACGCCCATAAATCAGTACGCCACTGGTAGCATTTGGAGGACTAGGGGTTTTATCTCGCGGCCCGGCGAAGTTGCCGGTATTTAGTAAAGCTTGCCATTCTGCAATAGTCGGTGGGCGTTCTGTATTATCAGAATTTTTCTTGGCAAACATTGCTAAACTTGCCGCATAAACTTGATCGCTACTACGCAGCCGCATAAAGGTAGAGCGACCATTCACCGGCTTTTCTAGATTTCGTACAGGAATAGGATGATTTAATAACATCCGGCTTTGTCCTGGGGGAATTATCAGCTTTGCGGGAAAATCTGCTTGGCGAACACCTCGGAGTACATCACCAACAGCGCGATCGCCTGGCCCTGAGTAAGCCTTACCATCATTATTTTCTATGTAGGGGGATAAGGTGACAAAAGGCGCATCTTGCATTAAATAACTTGCCGCTTGCAACACATCTAGTGTTACAGGTTTTTTACCAGGGTTATACACAATTACGCCCAAATATAACGTTTGTAAATCCTTGGGAGTGTGGGAGTAATGGTGGGCGAATAAGTCAAAGCGTCCCTGAAAGGGAAAATTGAGGTGCGCTGCTGGAACTTTTTTACCGTTTGTTGGAAAGGTAGAAAGTAAAATACCTTCAGTTTTAATCCATTCTGGGCTATTGCTGTTAAAAACAGGTATGTTATCCAACTTGCCTGGTAGAGCCAGAACTTCTCCTGGTTGCACAATTTCTTGGGGTGCTAGCTTTGGTGAAGTTTGAGCGATCGCTGAATTATCTTTATCAGCTGTGCATCCAAAGGTTTGAGTTATGGCAAGTCCTAATAGAAGTATGAATAGAGGTGATGGTAATTTAGCTAGCATAAATTTGAGCGTCAAGAAAGCTGTGGTGTCAAATATAACAAGTTATTACTACAACTTCCCAGAAGCGAATTTCGGAGAATGCGATGCCTACGGCGGGCGCAGCCATTGCTGTTAAATTTTAAGTGTAGTGCCAAGTTCAGTATGCGGCTGTAGTTCCAATAGCCCACATCAGCAAAGCTCTTGATGTTCAAAGGGAGTGTCGATGGTTTAAGCGATCACATGACCACAAGTGCGTAATACTTATAAAAATTTGAATTTGAGAACGTTCAGTGATTGTAGAAATCAAATCAAGATAAACACTCATCTATGCAAAAATTTGTTGTAAATTTAAGACAAAACCAGGGAGAACATCCTCACCAGATAAACTTGTAGGAGATTGTAAAACTTCCGGTGCTTGGTTAGGACGATAAATTATTACTTGTTTCTTTTTAGGATTAATTAACCAACCCAGTTGTAACCCATTTGCTAAGTATTCCTCCATTTTCGCTTTAGTATCTTCCACATCATCAGTTTCAGAAATTAATTCCACTGCAAAATCAGGACACGAAGGGAGAAATTTTTTTCTTTGTTCTGGGGTGAGAACATCCCATCTTTCTATCCTTACCCAAGAAGCATCGGGTGAACGAGTTGCACCATTTGGTAATTTAAACCCAGTGGAAGAATCAAAAGCTTTTCCGAGCTGATTTTGTCGGTTCCAAACTCCTAAATCAAGATATAGTTCAAAATTACGGTTTCCCGTTTCTCCCCCAGTAGGCGACATGATAACTAGTTCCCCTTCAGCAGTTAATTCCAACCGCAATTCTTTATTCACAGCAACAATTTGTGCAAATTCCTCATCGGTAAATTGCAGATTAGAAGGTAATTGTAAAGTTACAGTCATAATTAATTGCGCTCCACTAAAATTCTAGTTGCGTCAAACTCATGCGCTGCTGATCGGTTTGACTTAGCCTCTACCTCTAGTTGTAGCTGATCACGAATATATACCCATCGCGCTTTTTCTGGCACAAAAAAAGTTTCTTGATAACTAATGGTGCTTTTAATGGTGTAAATCGCCCTTACTCTCCCTCTAATTTCCACCACTAACCCCCATACCCCTGCAATCGCTTTTCCCTTTCTTCCCAATCAGGAAGATAAGCATACATGAAGCACTTAAACACCTTACCGTGGTTGGGAACGAGGAGATGCACGAGTTCGTGAACCTAGCATGGCTTTTTCCCTCATTTCCATTCCTCTCCCCCACGGGGGGAGAGGCTTTGAAACCCAGTTTTAGTTTTTCTGTGCTTGTATGAAACCACCCTGCTTCCCTACTAGCGTTGGAGAGTAAGCCTTAAAGCCTCTCTCCTTGTAGGCTAGGGTGTACACACAAGTATGACCAGTATAGGTTTCAACTCTTCTAAAAGATAAGGGTGCGTTATGGACACGCCAAATCAACAAATGCGTAGGCGTAGCCCGCCGCAGGCATCGCCAAATCAACAAATGAGTTCACAAAATCAACAATTGCGTTCGCCGAATCAACAAATGCGAACGCCGAATCAATAAATGAGTTCGCCGAATCAACAAATGCGAACGCCGAATCAACAAATGCGAACGCCGAATCAACAAATGAGTTCGCCAAATCAACAAATGCGATCGCCAAATCAACAAATGCGATCGCCAAATCAACAAATGCGATCGCCAAATCAACAAATGCGTAGGCGTAGCCAGCCGCAGGCATCGCCAGCTTGCGCTAACTGTAAAAGTGGTAAATCAAGAGAACCGTTTTTCTCTGCTTGCTTTTTACTGTTTTTCCTTGTTCCACGCGGCACTATATTTAACTCCTGCGTTAGCCTCAAGCTCACTGAAGGCATCGCTTCTATATTATTTCGAGAATCCTTATTTTCGCAGTTTCTCGGCTAATTGTGTTGATAAATGAGAAACAGCAAGCTATACATCCCTAACTTCTCAAAAAAGCCAGGGATCTAGTTTCTCACTGATAGACATCTCCAGGAATTAAATATAGCCGTTCTCGCTTGCGTCAAATACAAGCGTTCGTAGGGGCACAGCATTGCTGTGCCCCTACCGTTTATCGAGGTGTACTGCATTTAAACAAAAAGTGCTATATGCGTTACCCAGAATTTCGTAGAGACGTAGCACTGCTACGTCTGTACTTATTACTCTAAGCCGAGGCACTGTTTTAGTGACAAATAATTAATATATAGGTAACTGTCGATTGACAAATTATTTGACCACTTGACAAATTAATGCTCTTTAAAATATTTACTTTAAAACCCTTACTTTATAAGGGTTTTACTATTTTAGCATCAAAATAGCCTACTAGAGACTTATTGCCAAAATAGCTGTCCACTTTTGGAGTTTTGCCAAAATATATGTCCTCGGTTGAAATCTGCCTTGATCCAACATTTTACTAAAATTGACAAAATAAATGTCCTTTTTATAGTAAAATACAACTACGTTTGTATTAGACAATTATGTAAATATGCTAGATGATCCTGCCAATGGCGATCAAGAGCCAGACACTAATGAGATAGTGACAGAACTTTCAGCAGATGATAGGCATTTGCTGGAAATGATTCAGCGATTGCTAGAACCATGCGATCGCATCACCTATGGAGAAAGACAAAGGGAAGTAGCAGCCAAATTAGGGAAGTCTGTGCGGACGGTACGACGGCTAGTAAAAAAATGGGAACAGGAGGGTTTAGCTGCACTCCAAACCACGACACGGGCTGACAAAGGCAAACATCGAATAGATACTGATTGGCAGCAGTTCATTATCAAGACATATCAGGAAGGTAATAAAGGCAGTAAGCGAATTACTCCCCAACAAGTTGCAATCAGAGTACAAGCAAGGGCTGATGAATTAGGGCAAGAAAAGTATCCCAGTTATAGGACTGTGTATCGAGTTCTACAACCGATTATTGAGCAGCAAGAACAAAAAGCAGGTGTTAGAAGTCGAGGTTGGCATGGTTCTCGATTATCAGTTAAAACCCGCGATGGCAAAGACTTATCAGTAGAATATAGCAACCATGTTTGGCAGTGTGACCATACTCGTGTAGACCTATTGCTGGTAGATCAGCATGTTGAACTTTTGGGTCGTCCTTGGCTGACAACAGTTGTTGATACTTACTCCCGTTGCATCATGGGGATAAACTTAGGCTTTGATGCTCCGAGTTCTCAGGTAGTGGCATTGGCACTGCGCCATGCAATTTTGCCAAAGCAGTATGGGTCAGAATATGGACTCCATGAAGAATGGGGAACCTACGGTAAACCAGAACATTTTTATACCGATGGTGGTAAAGATTTTCGCTCAAACCATTTGCAACAGATAGGTGTGCAATTGGGATTTTTTTGTCATTTACGTGATCGCCCCAGTGAAGGTGGTATTGTTGAGCGTCCCTTTGGAACTTTTAACACCGACTTATTTTCCACTTTGCCTGGATACACAGGATCAAATGTGCAGGAACGACCTGAGCAAGCTGAGAAAGAGGCTTGTCTCACTTTAAGAGAGTTGGAACATAGGTTTGTGCGCTACATCGTGGACAAATATAATCAGCGTCCTGATGCGCGTCTGGGTGATCAAACTCGCTATCAACGGTGGGAAGCAGGGTTAATTGCTTCTCCTAATGTAATTTCAGAAGAGGAGTTACGTATTTGCCTGATGAAGCAAACTCGACGCTCCATTTATAGAGGTGGGTATCTGCAATTTGAAAATCTGACGTATCGGGGAGAAAATTTGGCAGGTTATGCAGGTGAAAGCGTTGTACTGCGCTATGACCCCAAAGACATTACAACTTTGTTGGTTTATCGCCATTCGGGTAATAAAGAAGAGTTTTTAGCCAGGGCATTTGCTCAGGATTTAGAAACTGAGCAATTATCTTTGGATGAGGCTAAAGCTAGTAGTCGCAAGATTCGGCAAGCAGGGAAGATGATTAGCAATCGCTCAATGTTGGCAGAGGTACGCGATCGCGAAACATTCGTTACCCAAAAGAAAACCAAAAAGGAACGCCAAAAAGCAGAACAAGCTGTAGTTGAAAAGGCTAAAAAACCTGTGCCTGTTGAACCAGAGAAAGAGATTGAAGTGGCATTTGTTAACAGTGAGCCAGAATACCAGATGCCAGAGGTATTTGATTACGAAGAAATGCGTGAAGATTACGGGTTGTAGAAAATGACTTCAAAACAAGCTCAAACAGTTGCCCAACAATTAGGTGACATTCCGGTAAATGATGAACAAATACAAGCAGAAATTCAACGCTTGAATCGCAAGAGTTTTATCCCTCTGGAACAAGTAAAAATGCTCCATGACTGGTTGGATGGAAAGCGGCAATCACGGCAATCTGGTAGGGTTTTGGGAGAGTCAAGAACAGGTAAAACGATGGGTTGTGATGCCTACAGACTCCGGCATAAACCCAAACAAGAACCGGGAAAACCCCCAACTGTGCCTATTGCTTATATCCAAATACCTCAAGAGTGTAGTGCTAAGGAGTTATTTGCAGCAATTATTGAGCATTTGAAATATCAAATGACAAAAGGAACAGTAGCAGAGATTAGAGATAGAACACTGCGGGTTCTTAAAGGGTGTGGAGTGGAAATGTTGATTATTGATGAAGCTGATCGCTTTAAACCCAAGACTTTTGCTGAAGTACGGGATATTTTTGACAAGTTGGAAATTGCAGTGATTTTGGTGGGTACTGATAGATTAGACGCTGTAATCAAGCGAGATGAGCAAGTTTATAACCGTTTTCGTGCCTGTCATCGGTTTGGTAAGTTTTCTGGGGAAGACTTTAAGCGAACTGTTGAGATTTGGGAAAAACAAGTTTTAAAACTGCCAGTTGCTTCTAATCTTTCCAGTAAGACAATGCTGAAGACTTTGGGTGAGGCAACAGGAGGTTACATTGGGTTGTTGGATATGATTCTCAGGGAGTCAGCAATCCGGGCATTAAAGAAAGGATTACCAAAGATTGATTTGGAAACCCTGAAGGAAGTAGCAGCAGAGTATAAATAATGGAAGTCCCAGAGATTCAATCTTGGCTATTTCAAATAGAACCTTTAGAAGGAGAAAGTTTGAGTCACTTTTTAGGGCGTTTTCGACGGGCAAATGATTTAACTCCTACTGGATTAGGTAAAGCAGCAGGACTGGGGGGTGCGATCGCCCGATGGGAAAAATTTCGGTTTAATCCCCTACCGTCTCGCCAGCAATTAGAGGCATTGGCTAAGGTTGTGGAGGTTGATGCTGATAGGCTAGCGCAGATGTTACCGCCTCCTGGGGTGGGGATGAAGCTTGAGCCAATTCGGTTATGTGCTACTTGTTATGTTGAGTCACCTTGTCACAAGATTGAATGGCAGTTGAAGATAACGCAAGGGTGCGATCGCCACCAATTAATTTTGTTGTCAGAATGTCCAAACTGTGGGGCAAGATTTAAAATTCCAGCAGTGTGGGTGGATGGATGGTGTCATCGGTGTTTTCTGAGTTTTGCCGATATGGTAAAGTATCAAAAGTCTTATCGATGACGGAGTTTGTGCAAACATAGTAGTACTTTTCAAATGTTAGCTACAAATCATCCCCCCTTGCTTTCATGGAAAAAAAGGAGCAAGGGGGGATATCTTATATTTCAACAAACAAGAGAATTCGCTACAAGTTAAGTTGACTTCCAGAACGACAGAATCATGGGGTAATTTGCTCTGGTTGCTCGACTGCTGGATTGAAAATGATTGTGAAAGTTGCACTTGGTATCAGTCGGTGCAGAGCTTGTGAATGAGCCTCTGCGTCACTGCGGCGACAAAAACGAGCAACTATTTGATGTTGCATACTAGGAAAATGGCGGACTATACACCAAGGATTTAGCTTTTCAATGTAGGTCATAAAAACCTCCTGATCATACTTATGATTTAGCTGGGAAATTGCAGTCAAATAATAGACAAAAGTGACTTCAACATTCTCAAAACTAAAGCCACCCTACTGTGAGAGTGGCTGGTAAAAAAATGTCATCCTGACATTGCAATTGGTTGACTTTTCGATTCCTACTTATGCCCTGTCAGAGAACAGAGTATCTTTAGAAATTCTTCTGGAATTTCCTCGAAGTGTTCTAGTAGAAAGTCCATCAGGGCAAGATGGCGTAAATCACTCGGCATGGGACTGCGGTAATTGCGACCTTTGGAAAACCAACGCCGGACAGTTGAAAGTGAACGAGAGCAAATCCGAGCGATCGCTTCATGATTGACATCCCACTTGGCATAAAAATTCTTGGGTGTCATTCCTAGTTGACAATGGCTGTATAGATCAATCAAATTTTGCTCTCTTACGTGTAAAGGACGCGGATTAGTCATAGCAGCGACCCTTCCACTGGTTCTAAATCTTGTTCCCAAGCAATATCGGCAGATGTCCAAACGGCACTAGGGCTATCTTTGCTCAACCAAATCAAGTAGCACCAAGTCCAGCAGCAAAGATGGGGAGCAAAGTTATAAAATCTGCCGATCGCAGTTCCCCAATCAGTATCAGAACCAATCCAACGCAATTTGTCGCCATACAAAAAGCGGGGTGTCTTTGCTGTATTAGGAAAGTCGTCGGGTAAATCAACAGAACTTGCAGAAAATTTCTGGTTAATTAATCTTGGGAGTAAATCCTGGCGATTAAGCGTCATCGCACTCAAATAATTAGCAATTAGTTCAGCATCAATAGTCTGGATTAATTGAGAAATCAACAACGCTGCTAAAGTTTCTTGTTCTTGCTGTGTACAATAATTGCTGAGTTTCGCCAATAGTTCAGCAATATCGAAGTCATCTAAAGCTTGTAGATAACTTCTGTGTTCATCTGTTTTGTGGCAAACAGGTCTTAACATGGAATATGTCTCCTGTGAGAGGGAGCCAGAAGCCAGTGCGTCAGCCCTGAGAAAGTTGCGCGCTGGCTTTTGACTTATCAGTAATTATACATATATTTAATGTATTTATGTTTAAAACTATTTGTTTTTAGTGATTTAATATAAAAATACATAGAAAAGCGTATGATAATTACATGGGGAAAGTAACACTGAGTATTTACATGGAAGAAGAAGACAAAGAAGCTCTGCAACAACTAGCGGATGCAGAGGAGCGTTCTTTGTCGCAAATGGCAGTGTTAATTCTCAAACGTGCAATTAGACAAGCACAGGCGGATGGAGCGATTTCGCAGAATCAAGGAAAAGGAAAATGAGGCGATTGCACGTTGAGAAACGTTTCGCTTTTATCCTCTTCCTTAATATCGAGAAAGATTCAAAGTTCTGGCGTTATAAGTAAATTGTCTAAAAACAAACTGTGCATTTGGATCTGTACTTAGCCGTACTTTCCATTGCATGACTCCTTGATATTAGGAAATAATGCTAAATATTTCGACTTTTTAAACTGACTGTTGAAGCTGTATTTCCTGCTGTACTCTAGCTTTTGGTTGTACCTCAGTTTCTGCCTCAACAAAGGAAGTATATACATCGATATCAGAGTTGATAGCTTCAAAACTAACAGCTAACGCAAAAGGTACTTCAGCACTAGCATCTTGGTTCCATCCTGTATGTCCAACTACAGCAATACAAAAGCCTTCACGTAGCTCATAGGATTTTATAGTCGCCCAATCTTTCTGAACAGTTCCTGTACTTCGGGACAGTTCTTTTACTATCCCATCAATGCCATTTGGACGTGTTTGACCTTTAGCTAACTGCCTTTTTCCTAGTGTCCATTGAAATAGCCCGTCATCTTCCTCGGTTTCTTCTGGTGCATCATAGTCTTTGAGAACTCTATCGAGAAAACGATCGGGATCTTCTCCCCGTTTGCTACAAGTCCAATCTAACCAGGTTGATAAATATTTCCTGCGGTTGCGTCGGGTACGACGAGGTTCAGCCACATAGGAAAGTGTGATTTCAATCAAAATGTCAAACCCTTCCCCTTGAGGCAGGAAATTTTCTGGCACTTTTACTTGATAAACCTTAGCTTGCCGAGCTTGAATGCGTTCTATCGCTCTAGTTGTTAGCGTTACACGATTTGGGGAATTGCCGAGAGCGCGATTGATATCTGGAATACCATAACCCATAGTCCGAATGGCATGACAGAGATTAGCATTCGAGTTATTCGTCCATCTTGGTAAACGTGCTGATTGAACAATGAGTGCGCGGTAAAGCAGCGTGCTTTCTTGAGGGAATGCTGCTTCCAGTGCGGCAGCGATATGCGTGACTTTAGGAGCGGCAAATGATGTTCCTACGGCATCAGCACTAAAAGCTTTACCACCATCACGGGTTGAACGAATCAATTCTGGGCAAACTAATTCTGGTGTAGTGAAACTTGGTGAAGTTAGTGAGTCAATCACGTAGTCACCACCATATTCAACCACTTCTGGTTTAATATTTTCCCAGATGCCTGGGCCTGAGCAGGAGAAAGAAGAAGGATAATTCTGCTTTGCAATCGAATTTAGAGGCGGATTAATATAAGTGTGATGAGCAATAGAACCAACAGTTAGAGCTTGGAAACTTTGCGCCGGGTTAGCAACTCGTGCAGAAGGTTGCAGGAGATATTCTGGATAGTTACGACCAGCTTGTATATGAGCGGCAATTGAAGGACGTGTGACAAAGCTTCTCACTGCCTCAATATTGCCAGCAGCAACAATGAAGAGAACGTCATTTTCCCAACTTAATTTATCGATAGCTGCTGCCCAAGGAGTCATTGATTGGGTGCGACATGGTGAAATTCCAGCTATTGAGTGGTTATAAATTCGCGTTCTAGTTTGGTGGTAATAAATAGTTACGATTTCCTCTAAAACGTCAGGTGGGAATATAAGTTTAGGTAGTTCGTTTCGTGCATTGAGAATTCTGGCATTTTGAAGCCAACATACTGCCTGCTGACGACCTGTTTTAGGAATACCTCGTGGGTACAAAACTGCTCCTGCAACTCTAGTACCATGTCCACCACCTCTACAATAATCAGCAGTGATATTCGTTTCTCCAGGTACCCAAGATGTAGAGAGAGTAGAGTCAATTGCAACTCTTACTTTGGGGTGATTTTCTTGAATACCACTGTCGATAATACAAACTTTGGGTGCATTTGGCTCAGGTGCTTCTAATTCAAACTGTTCCTGACCTGATTCAGAACTATTCGGTGTAACGGATGGAGCGATAAATTCGTCGGCTTCACTGACATCGAATATATATGGAAAATTGAGGACAAGATCCTTCAATCCATTACCAAGTATGCGAATCCGGCAGGAGAAGCTATCAGGTAAACGTGAAATTCCAACTTCGTCACCTGAAATAGACCGCAAAATTTCTCCACGATATAGCGGATTTTGTATAAATTTAAGAAACTTGGCTTCTCTGTCTGAATACAGATCATCCCATTCTTCAGGTGTGAGATTATGTTTATCCAGCCATTTATTAATACTTTTCTGAAAACTGGCATCAGTCTTACAGCGTTCCCGCTTAGGACATCTAGAATATTGTTCTTGAATATTGATACAAGAAATACCTACATCCACAATATATTCTTGACAATCTGAAATCTCATCCCACTGGGATTGAAGACTAGGTGAAAGAATATACTCCGGTCGCTTAGTCCCCTCCAAAATTTCCCATATTTCTGGAACCTTTCCGCCACCGCGTGTGGACTCAATGAATAGCTGAATCTTTGTTCTGAGTTCCGAAAGTCCTGTATCTGCTGAAGCTCCAATAATGTAGCCTTCCTCCAGATCGGCAACAACCTCAATCCCAAAACTTTTCAGTGTATCTGCATCAAATAAATTAGGATCTACTTGCAAAATGAATGAAATTGCATCTGGAAGCTCAGGTTTACCTTCTTGTTTACGCTTTTCACATTCTGCTTCCCAACTTGAGATAATAGAGGAAATGGAAAAGTTTAGCTTTTTACCGTGTCCAGCTGCATTGCCTCGATTATCTAAGGTTTTTGTGGAAGGTTTGCCCCCACCTGTTGAAGGTGTAGCAGTTCCTTGATTTGTTAAACGTAGCGGTAAATGAGAAAATTGATTTGATCGCTCAGACATGAGAAGCTACAACGTCTTGAATAGATGCCTCTAAGTGTTCTTGAATGACAAGTTCTTCCCGATCAAGGATAGCGCGTTTCGCGGCATCTTGAGCAACGCGAACAATCTGTGCAGCTGAAAGTTTATCCAGTTTCTGCACGATCATTTCCCAGTTGATTACGCCAACCTCAACTGAAGAAAGTGTCTGTTTTAATATAGCCTCAATTTCTGCTGCTGTAGGTTTTGGCACCTCGATTACATCATCAAATCTTCGCCATACAGCTTCATCCAGAAATTTAGTTAGGTTAGTGGCAGCAACAAGCAACCCATTTGAGGCTTCGTATTCATCAAGTAGTTGTAAAAAAGTATTAACAACGCGCTTAATTTCACCAACTTCCTGAACGTCTTCCCGCGATTTAGCGATCGCATCACATTCATCAATAAATAATAAACAAGGGGTTTGAGATGCTGTTTCAAATACTTCGCGCAAATTCGTTGCAGTTTCACCCAAAAATGAAGAAACCATTGCATCAAAGCGTACTTTGACAAGAGTCAATCCTGTATTCCAAGCTAGACGTTCAGCCCCCATCGTTTTACCGCAGCCAGGAGTACCGTAGAGTAAGATTTTTTGACGGTAGCGCAAACCGTGATGAGCTAGTCGGTCACGAGCAGCATATTCTCTTTCAATACGGCGAAAACGCTCTTCCACAGTATCTGAAAGAATCATGTGGTGCCGCAAACGCTCTCTAGGAATTGTAACAATGAAGGGATGGTTAAAACGCTGTTTACTTGACAGTACAGTTAGAGAGTGGGCATCAGGCGTTTTTGAAATAGTGTCCCTGGAAGATGGAGACGGAATTACACCACGAGATATATCAGGTGAAAGCGCAGGTTTCTCAGGAGGAACACGAGGAGATTGACGATTACTTTTGTGAGCAATATTTTCGAGCTGTTCAGCGAGGAGAGTGTGTCCTTTTTTGCGTTCTTCCTCAACGACTACAGATAGCATACTTTGGATCGCCGTTTGATCTTCACTGGCAATCGCTCTAAATAGCCGTTTGAGCAACTCTCCTTTCATTTTGCTGATTTACTATGCATATAGTACTATTGTATTACTAAATGAGGCACTAATCAAAATTGCTTACAAATACCTGATTCCTCGTTATCTTACCTTGCCTTACAGCTGCCTATAACTGTCTGTATGACAAATTCTCGGTATACCTGCTGCGGACAACTGGCTACGAGTTCTGTGATATTCTTGCAACTGTTGATAACAAACATTTAACCGCACAGGAATCACAGGTTTACCTAGATATAAAAATGCGATCGCCTTAAGCCTTCCCTATGCTGCTCCTTGGTCATAATCATTATCAAACAGGGTATTGGCTAACCATGTTTTAAATTCAGTATCTTCAGTAAATTTACGGTATGCTTCTGTATGGTCGAAGATGAATTCCTGAAACTTATCGACTAGCTTTTTCTCAAAGGTGATTCTAGCGTTTTGGCGGTCTGAGTATTTCTTGGCGTTCTGATATTCTTCGTCTTTGCTGACTTCGGCGGGTAATTCTTCAAACAAGAAGCGACGCACTCTATCTTTTTCTGTCCACTGAATATTGCCGAAGCGATCATTAAAATCTTGAATAATATTACTGAGTACGTCTAATTGCGCCTCATATTTGCTACCAGGAGCATCTGGGGGTGTGGGTGCTATTTCTCCCCCACCTTCAAGCTGTATGGCTAAGGTTGTTTGTCTTTCTATGCGGTAGCTGTCGATATCAACGCTTTCTAGAATACCTTTGGATAAATCGGTGTCGTTAAGATTGGGAAGTTTGGCTAGTAGGAATTTGAGAAAAGTTTTGAGGCTTTCCCAGTAGGGATTACGAAAAGGATTAATTTGGACAAGGAATTGATAGTTGCGGACAAAAGATTTGCCTTTTTTCTTAAAGTCTATTTGTTGTTCTTCGTCTAATTCGTTGATAAAATTTTGCTTGCATTCATC
The DNA here is from genome assembly GCF_036917395.1 of Nostoc sp. Lineage (GTDB taxonomy): Bacteria > Cyanobacteriota > Cyanobacteriia > Cyanobacteriales > Nostocaceae > Nostoc. The sequence goes on along the minus strand of NZ_JBALDI010000071.1, from coordinate 11,243 downwards.
GAGAATGGGGTCTAATTGGTCACGTTCTGCGCCATTGATGAAGCGGGTCATTAACTCGTTGACCTGTTCTTCAGAATAAACTTGGAAGCTGTCAAGGACATCTTGTAAGTCGTTGAGGCGATCTATGTCGGTTTCTTCACTGAGGATTGTTGTTTTATAAAATGGGTCAAAAGCTTCTTGAATTGCATCGGCTGAGTTGACCAAATCTAGGATGAATGTATCTTTTTTATCTGGCTTGTAAGCACGGTTGAGGCGAGATAAGGTTTGAACCGCTTTGATATCAGCTAGAGTTTTATCTACATACATCGTGTGCAATAGCGGCTCATCAAATCCGGTTTGATATTTATCAGCTACTATCAGGAATCTATACTCACTTTTTTTAAATTCTTTAGGAATGTCATTTCCCGAAAAGCCATTCATTGAGGACTCATCCTCTTTTTTACCGTCAACTTCTTTACTGCCTGTAAATGCAACAATAGTTTTCTAAGGTGCGTTAATTTCCTGTAGATAGGCATCGAAGGCAAGTTTATAGCGAATGGCGCTGACAATACCATTGGTGACTACCATTGCCTTTGCTTGCCCATTAATTTTGAGTTGACCAATTACATCTTGCATGAAATGGTCAATCATTATTTCTGCTTTTTTGCGGATAGCGTGGGGGTGTCCCTCTACGTACTGCTTGAGCTTTTTCTTTGCCCGTTTGATATCAAATTGCGGGTCATATTCAATCTTTTTATGAAGTTTACAGTAACTTGTAAATGTGGTATAGTTTTCCAACACATCAAGGATAAATTCTTCCTCTATTGCCTGTTTCATGGAATAGTTATGGAAGGGATAATACTTGCCATCGGCTGGATTCTGAACACCAAAAGCTTCTAATGTCTTATTTTTGGGTGTGGCTGTAAAGGCGAAATAACTAGCGTTGGGAGAGAGTTTTTGTTCTTCAATAATGCGGAGAATTTTATCTTCTGTGGTTTCTTCTTCCTCGCCTGCTTCTTTATTCAAGGCTACGCTCATTTTGGCGGCGCTGCTACCACTTTGGCTGGAGTGGGCTTCGTCAATGACAATAGCAAATTTTTTATTGTTTAATGACTGAATTTCCCGAACAACATAGGCAAATTTAAAAACGGTAGTGATAATAATCTTTTTGCCTTCTTCTAGCGCCTCTTTTAATTGCTTACTACCTTCAGTGATGGCTTCAACTACGCCTTTGACTTGGGCAAACTGTTTGATGTTATCGCGGATTTGTTTATCTAAAACTTGGCGGTCTGTAACTACAATAATGGAGTCAAATATGGGGTTGGTGTCGTTGGTGTCGGTAAGTTCTACGAGTTGGTGACTCAGCCAGCTAATGGAGTTACTTTTACCTGAACCTGCGGAATGTTGAACTAGATAATGCTGTCCTACACCATTTGTTTTGGCATCGGCTAGGAGTTTTCGCACTAAGTCGAGTTGGTGGTAACGCGGGAAAATCAGCTTACGTTTCTTCTGTTTTGCTTCATCCTTCTCTTCTACCAGTTGGGCATACTTTTCAATGATGTTGCTGAGGCTGGTTTTGGTGAGAATTTCTTTCCACAGGTAATCGGTTTTTAGTCCGTTGGGGTTGATGGGGTTCCCCGTACTGTCCGGGAAAAGTAAGTGTGGTTCAGATTTTTGACCTTTGTTGAAGGGAAGAAAAACTGTTTGCTGTCCCTTGAGTTCGGTAGTCATGTAGACTAACTCATCATCAACGGCGAAATGAACTAAACAACGCGCAAAGTTAAACAGGGGTTCTTTGGGGTCACGGTCAGTTTTATACTGCTTTATGGCATCTTGGACATTTTGTGTAGTAAGGTTGTTTTTTAGTTCAAAGGTGATGAGGGGTAAGCCGTTGATGAAAATCCCCATATCCAGCGATCGCCTCTTCTGATCGTTGCTAAAGTATAGTTGGCGAGTGACGGAGAAGATATTTTCGTTATAGCGTTGGATGGCTTGGGGGTTCAGTTGGGATGAGGGTAGCTTGTAGTAGAGAGTGAGGCTGACTTCTCCGGCTTTGATGCCGTTGCGGATAACATCAACAATACCTCTGGTTTTGATTTGCTCACAGATGCGTTGAAACAGCCTTTCTTCAAACCGTTTACCGTAGCTGGTTTCTAGTTTGGTGACTTGGGTGGGTTGGGTTTTGCGGAGGAATTGCAGCAGTTGAGTTTTATCTATGCAGTAGTTGCGGTCATAGTCCCCAGATAGACCTTTAATGTAACCTGCTTCTGTGAGTAGGCTTTTTTCTATGAGGGCTTCTAAGCCTTTTTCTGAGGTGTCAGTTGTGGTCATGGCTAAATTGCTGCGGCTGTAAAGGTGGGTTCAACTGCGGATGTTTCGCGTACATCTATTTTTCCCGTTACAGCGTCAGAAATTAAAGTGGTGCGGTATTCTTGGATGAGTTCGATCTCTTTTTCAGCTTTGGCGATAACTTCATCAATTTTGTTAGTTTCTGTTTTGATGTACTGGACAATTTGTTGCTGCTCATTTACTGATGGAAGTAATAAAGGTATATTGGCTATATCCGACATATTGAAATGTGGAACGGTTGCACCTTGTGAAAGCAAGGTTATAAATTCAGCAGCAATTCCGCCATAAATAGAGTGAACTCCAAATTCTTCATTTAGTTTTTGATGGTTAACTCTAAAAAGTACAACTCTTTGTCCTAAGCATAAGTCGATACCTTGAGGAACTAAACAAGCCTCGCCTGCTGGTGCTTCGCGTGTAAATAAAATGTCACCAAATTTTGGTTTACCCCTTCGTGTCCATTCCAGAAAACCATCTAAATTTGTATATTTTGCATTTGTAAAATCTAGCATTCCATCCTTAATATTAGAGGTTCTTACCACAAGATATTGTCCATCTTCATAGAATGGGGCGGTTTTATGTTCAGTATCTATAATTTTGTGGAGAACATATTTAATCTTAATTTGCTGCCAATGTGCTGGTATTTCCCCTAACCACTCAATAGCAGAAGGTTCCATAGATGCATGATGGTTAATTCCTTTAGTAACTGCACGGTTAATAATCGCAGTTTTCTGCTCTTTGAGTAATTCGATAAGCCTTTGTTTGTTACTGATGAAGTGGCTTATCTGTTCTAATTTGTGATCGAGGAAGCGTGCGATCGTTTTTTGCTCAGATAAGGGAGGATAAATAATAAAAATATTATTAAATTCATCTGTATATAATCTAAAAAATCCTGTTCCAAGACCTTTTGAAGATTGATGAAAAATATCAATCATTTTAGGCATTGTAAATAATCTGATATAATATCTATTATCAAGTTTTTGACGTTGTTTAAAAACAGTGTAATCAGGGCTAACAATACCTAGTGTGCTTACAATAGCAAACATTCCGTTCCAAGCCTGCATCTTGTTCATTACAATTTGTCCAACTTTGCAAAGCTTATAACCTACTAAGGTAGACGCACTTGGAGGCTTATCTGTTAGTTTTGATTGAGGAATTAATCCATACTTTTTACTCATAGAGAGTAAAGTTTCAAATCCTGTCTCTGTTCTTTCATTTACTTCTTGAAAAAGATACTTAAGTCTAGTCACATTCCAATGTTCAGGAATCTCCCCTATCCAATCAATACCCGAATACTTATACTTTGGATAACGCTTCATTCTAAACCTCTTGAATAAAATTAAAACTCAATCGCTTTATTTAAACGCTCTGGATTCCAAATCTCCTCTGCAATCTTTTGATAAAGCTGTTGCCGCACATCCAAATCAGCCTTTTTAAATTCCTGATACGGCTGAAACGGTAGCCCAGAGTGTTCCTTATACGCCAAGAAACCGGGATTATGCTCGTAACATTGAGGATTGAGTGATTTAGCTAAAAGATTCTGACCGTAGTAATGAGGTAATTTTTCAGTGTAAGGCAAGTCACCATAACTTGCATTAAATGACTTCGGCAGCAGCAACAGTCCTCCAATACGGTTACGATACTCGTAGAAATCTGCATTGCTGGAAAACTCATCTGAGTAACGCTGGGGTTTATTAGCCCAAATATGCTCTACCTCATATCGATTTTTTCCTGTGGCAATATATTCTCTATAACGTGATGATATTCCCGATTGCGTTTCTATGTAGTCTGTTATCCGAGCAAGAAATTGGTAAATAGCATTGTAGTTTTGCTGATGCAGTAGCAGTCGTTCATTAGAAGCAAACATTTCTGGTTCTGCATCTAACTTCTGACGCAGAATTTTTACAAGTTCAGTAGGTGCTTTCCCCCGAATATCCCGCATAACCACAAACATGGCATACTGCATCGTGTTGTAAGTAATGGTTCGGAAGTTCCATAACCTCCGAGCCAGCAGAATATCGAGAAAACTTGCCACTAAACGAATCTTTTGGTTAATGATACCTGGGTCATCATCTGGATTTAGAGGTGCAAGCAGCAAGGGATATTGAAGGGTAAAACCGTGCTGGGCATTGTAAAAAACTTCCTCTAACCCTGTTTTCAAGGAAATCGATGCTTCCCGCAACTGTAAGTATTGGCGGCTATAAAATGCAAAATCTCGCTCTATGAAGCGCACAAAATCAGCACTTTTGTTGAGTCCGATGTCCGGTTTATGATCGCGTACCCAACGGTGAAACTCTGTACTGATGCGGTCAAAATCACCAGGAACAGCACCTTTTTTACGTTCTCGAATCGTTTGGGCGTACTGACTGCGAAGCCAAGTTTTAATCGCATCGGCTTCTTCATCTTTACCCAACTCTATCAATTCACTTACACGCTTTTTCCAAAGCTGATTCGCCTGAACCTTTTTAGCTTCATCACTGATATTCGCCAGCAAAAAGCCTTTTAGCATATCCGTAGGTGTAAGAGACAGCCCCCGGTCATTCATCGTTTCAAAAATGGTATACGCATCCTCATCTGAGTAAGCTGTAATCTCGACGATGTGGACGTTCTCTATTAGCCAGTCAATAAAGTATGGTAAAGCCTCTCTCGTTAAATCATCTGGTAAATATTTTTGAATATCAGCATAACGGTTAACAATATTCTTGACTGACTCTGGTTGCTCTGTCTCATCAAAAGAAACGTTGTTGAAGAGAGCTTCCATGCAAGCATTACGCTCCTCAACATCTAAATTAAAAGATTTTTTAGAGAACTTTTCTGAGTAAATTAAATCATTTATTTTTACTTGGTCTGGGCGTTCCTTTTGCAAATTATGTAGAAAAATTAGCAGCAGAGATAAGGTAGTGAGCCGTTGCTGTCCATCAATAATAAATTTCTTGCTTTCCTTCTGACTAATAATAATTGACCCCAGGAAGTAATGCCCGTAATTTTCAACGGCTTGGCGTTCATGACTTGGCTCAAAATCATTGAAGAACTTCCCTGCTAAGTCTTCTAGAAGTTCTTGAAGCTGTTTGGTTTGCCACTTATATTCTCGTTGATAATAGTCAATGGCATATTTATTCCCACCAAGAAGTTCACGAATCGTTTTAGCGTCGCCCCGAATCTCTTTCATTCTGCAATGTTCTCCCCACTAACAATCTGACGTAAAACGCCTTCTGTCTCAGCTTCTAAAGCAAAGATATCTGCTGCTATTGCTTCCAAACTCCGCAACGGTTTGAACTTATAAAAATATTTAGTGAAAGAAATTTCATAACCCCTTACTGTTTTCTCATAGTCTATCCAAGCATCTGGTACATGGGGTAGCACTTCACAAGCAAAATACTCTTCAATATCTTCTTTCAATGGCACATTCTCTGTATCTCGCAACTCAGAATCCGGCTCATAAACTACCGCATCTTTCGTTTTTTTCTTAATTACAGGTTCCGCCGTTTCGTCTTTGTATGTGAATGTGTCATAAATCAACTTTAAATCTTTAGCCGTAAATTTAATTTCTTCTGCCTTCAAAGCTTTTTCAAATTCCTGCTTGACTCTATTAAAATCTTTGTGAGGTTCACTGCTAAACAAGTCCTTTAATATTCCCAAAATTACCCCATCTTTTGTATTAGAGGTGAGATTTAGCTGTATTTCCTGTTGTCCTACACTACCTTTTTTAGAAGATGAATTAGTAAGGCTTGCTGCTAATAACTGCTCTACTCTTTCCGGTGTAACTTGGAATATCAGCCTTAAAGGACGGTCAACAGTAATTTTGTGATAACCAAAATCCTCGTTATCAAAAATTTTAGATTGTTCTGTTTCCTCAAACTCCAAAAATGTTTCTGTAATTTTTTTAATATCTGCTTGGGTTAATACACAATTTTTCTTACCCAAATTCTTTCTTAATTTTCCATACCATTCAGTAGCATCGATTAACTGTATTTTCCCTAGACGGTTTTGAGGTTTGCGGTTAGATAGCACCCAAATATAAGTAGCAATACCTGTGTTCTAAAACATATTTAAAGGTAAGCCGATGATGCACTCTAACCAATCATTTTCAATAATCCAGCGACGAATATTACTCTCTCCGCTACCTGCATCACCAGTAAACAAAGCAGAACCATTATGAACAATTGCTATCCGGCTACCCAAAGCAGTTGACTGCTTCATTTTGGAGAGCATATTTACCAAAAATAACAATTGACCGTCACTGCTACGGGGTAACAGAGTCAGCTTTTCTCCTGGTTTTAAATCAGGATGTTCTACAGCAAAACGCGAGTCTTTAACTTCCTTCTTTTTACCATCAAACACAGCATCTTGATCTACAGTCCAAGACTTGCCATAGGGAGGATTAGCAAGCATAAAGTCGAACTGTAAATCTGCAAACTTGTCATGAGAAATCGTTGAGCCGAACCAAATTTTTTCCGGGTCACGACCTTTAATCAACATATCCGACTTACAAATGGCGTATGTTTCTGGGTTTACTTCCTGACCGTATAGCTCGATTTTCACCTTCTTAGCTCTTTTTTCAGTAAGCTGTTGAATAAACGCTTCTGATTCTGTCAACATCCCCCCAGAACCACAAGCATCGTCATATACTAAGTAAGTACCACCTTGAATCTCATTTTCAATCGGGAGAAATATTAGATTCACCATTAGTTGAATAATGTCACGAGGAGTAAAGTGTTCCCCCGCTTCTTCGTTATTCTCTTCATTAAACCTGCGGATTAACTCTTCAAACACATAACCCATTTCAAGGTTAGTTAATCCTTCAAGAATGATTTTGCCTTCAGAGTTTTTAACAGGTTCAGAACTGAGGTTAATATGATTAGAAACAAATTTATTAATCAGTGCATAAAGACGATTACTTTCTGTTAATGTCTCAATTTGATTCCGCAGCTTAAATTTACCGATAATTTCTTGGACATTTTCGCTAAAACCATCTAGATAGTTTTCAAAGTTTGCCCGAATTTGATTAGGAAAATTGAGTAAGGTTTTAAAAGTAAATTGAGAAGTATTATAAAATACATAATCAGATATTCTGGGAAGCTGTTGTGCTACAGCATTCTGCCCAAACTTGCCTTCTTCCAGCACCTTGTAACGCTCAAGAACCTTTTCTTTAGTTGGTTCTAGTAAGCAATCCAAACGCCGCAGTACCGTCATTGGCAGAATTACATCTCGGTACTTACCGCGTACATAAACATCTCTTAATACATCATCAGCAATATTCCAGATGAAATTAACAATAGTGTTGTGTGTCGTGTGATTCATGTTGCCAGTACAGAAGGCGATCGCATCCCAATAGTTGTAACAGTTTAGAGTACAGTGGTGTCTGCTTTGTAATAAGAGCCTTAATTTTTATCCAACTTTTGACGTAATTGCTGATAAATCACGTCCAACCACACTGGAATCACAGGCTTACCTTCATCCAAAGATGCGATCGCCTTTTTTCTGTCAAACTCTACAAGTTCAAGTGAGGCAGCCCCCGTCTTGGCGGTTCCCGTCGATGGGGGACTGCCGAACTCGGAGGGCGAACGCTCCTGCGCTTGGGACAACAACATAAACCGCTTACCTTTACCTGAAATAAATAACTCCGGCTCTTGGTCTTTCAGCTTTTTCAGCGTGGTGCTGGCTATGTCAAAACTTAACCCCACAGATAGCCAATATGACATTGCAGCCAGTTCCAGCAAATTAGATTTGGAGTAATAAATACTACGTCCTGTCCCAGTCTCACTGATTACAGGAACAATCACCCCCCTCTCTCGCCAATACTGTAGCTGACGAAGGGTGCAGCCTGTGATTTCAGCAGCTTCTTTGCTTGTAAAAAATGTCTCCTGCATACAATTTATTTTACAGAAGACTTGTTTAATACAAATGTGTTAGTATTAGACAATATTGTTTTAAAGTGATGAGTCAAATTACTATTCAGTGTCGCCTTGTAGCCTCAGAGTCATCACGCCAGCAACTATGGAAGTTGATAGCAGAGCTAAATACGCCACTGATTAATGAATTATTGCGTCAGGTAAATCAACACCCAGAGTTTGAAACTTGGCGGCAAAAGGGCAAACACCCCACTAAGATTGTCAAAGAACTCTGCAAACCTTTAAAAGTTGATCCTCGGTTCATTGGTCAGCCTGGACGGTTTTACGCGAGTGCGATCGCATTGGTGAATTATATTTATAAATCATGGTTTGCTCTCATGAAGCGATCGCAGTTCCAACTAGAAGGTAAAATTCGCTGGTTGGAAATGCTCAAAAGTGATGTTGAATTGGTCGAAAATAGTGGTGTCAGCTTAGATAGTCTTCGCACTAAAGCTGCTGAAGTTTTGGCTGAATTTGCTCCCCTTAATACTGCTGAAACTCAATCAACGAATGGGAAAAAAGCTAAAAAGCGCAAAAAAGCTCAAAATTCAGATAGCGATCGCAGTTTATCAAAGAATTTATTTAAGGCTTACGGCAACACAGAAGATAACTTGACTCGTTGTGCTATCAGCTATTTGCTCAAAAATGGTTGCAAAATCAACGATAAAGAAGAAGACGCTAAAAAATTTGCTCAACGCCGTCGTAAACTTCAAATTCAGATTGAACGCCTCAGAGAACAGCTAGAAGCACGAATTCCCAAAGGAAGAGATTTAACCGATGCTAAATGGTTAGAAAGTCTTTTGCTTGTCACTCATAACGTTCCTGAAAATGAAGCAAAGGCAAAATTTTGGCAAGACAGCCTTTTAAAAAAATCTAGCAAACTACCTTTTCCTATAGGTTATGAAAGCAACACAGACATGACTTGGTTTTTGCAATTTAACCTTTATAATATAGCAATTAATTTACGTTTTTTCTGTTTGTGGATTTATATAGATTATTTAATTGTTATTTTATTTTTGCATGATGCTCTTCAAAATGAGAAAGAATGGCTGCATAACTTGTAAATTAATAATATTAACTTACTAATCAATCTTTGGAATCTGGCGCTTGATATAAATTTACTAGCTAGCATTTTGTTTTTGCACGAGTCTTTTCATAAATATAAAAGACGCATTTCTGTCCGTTTCAATGGATTAGGCAAATATCCCTTTAAAGTTTACTGCGATTTTCGTGATTTGCATTGGTTCAATCGCTTTTTAGAAGACCAGAGAATCAAAAAAAACAGTAATAAACACTCTAGTAGTGTTGTTACACTCCGTAGTGGTCATCTTTGTTGGCAGGAACATGAAGGGAAAGGCAACCCTTGGAATGTTAATCACTTAATCCTTTACTGTTGTGTAGATGACCGTCTATGGACGGCTGAAGGAACAAACCAATTCAAGAAAGAAAAAGCAGAACAAATTGCTAAAACTATTACCAAAACTAAAGCAAAAGGCAAACTCACTGAAAAACAACTAACTTCTATCAAAAATCAAAACACCACATTAGCCAACATAAATAACCCCTTTCCTCGTCCCAGCAAGCCTCTATATAAAGGTCAATCTAATATTCTGGTTGGTGTAAGCTTTGGTCTAGAAAAGCCTGCAACAGTAGCAGTCGTTGATGGCTCAATAGGTAAGGTCATTACCTACCGCAATATTGAACAACTACTGGGCAATAATTACAGACTACTAAATCGACAACGACAACAAAAACACACTTTATCTCACCAACGCCAAATAGCTCAAACACTTGCTGCGCCAATGCAAGTTGGAGAATCAGAATTAGGACAATATGTAGACAGATTAATAGCTCAAGAGATTGTGGCGATCGCAAAAAAATATAAAGCTGGCAGTATTGTCCTACCTAAGTTGGGCGATATGCGAGAACAAATTCAAAGCGAGATTCAAGCTAAAGCTGAACAGAAGTCAGATTTAATAGAAGTCCAACAAAGGTATGCCAAGCAATACCGAGTTAGTGTCCATCAATGGAGCTACGGTCGATTGATTGCAAATATTCACTCGTCAGCTGCTAAAGCCGGAATTGTTATAGAAGAGTCAAAACAGCCAATTCGAGGTAGTCCACAGGAGAAAGCGAAAGAATTAGCGATCGCAGCTTACCATTCCCGCAAAATAAACTGATTGACAAAACACCGAACCTTGACAATAGAATAAGAATACTCAATAGCGCCGCAGTTCATGCTTGTTACAAGCCTCTGTGCTGTGTAAATTTGGGTTAGTTTGACTGCTGTTAAACAGTCTTGCTTTCTGACCCTGGTAGCTGCCCACCTTGAAGCTGCTGTCCCTTGCGGACAGGAATAAGGTGCGCCCCCAGTAATAGAGGTGCGGGTTTACCGCAGTGGTGGCTACTGAATCACCTCCGACCAAGGAGGAACCCACCTTAATTATTTTTTGGCATGGTAAAGCGGGGGCGATTTCCCCGGTACTCCTGCCAAATCTTCAAATCGCTTTATTAGCAGGCTTTCTAGGTTTTTAGTTGTCACTTGATTTACTTTTTTCAGTTTCAACTAGGGAGTAATTTTGGTAGTCCTGCCAAAAGTGCCTCAACAAAGCTTGATAAATAAAGGGATTTCAGGCGCGGAGTTTCAATGCCCCTCCTAGCTTGAGGCGGGTTGAAAGTTAAAGGCGTTACTTTAGTATTCAATCCTGGAATCCAGTTTCAATGCCCCTCCTAGCTTGAGGCGGGTTGAAAGTTGCTCAGGCAAAGAAGTTTGCTGATAATGTGATGAGTTTCAATGCCCCTCCTAGCTTGAGGCGGGTTGAAAGGTGAGGAGAGGAAAGCCTTGATGCTGCTTACAGAAGTTTCAATGCCCCTCCTAGCTTGAGGCGGGTTGAAAGAAATCCACGCCAGCGTAAGAGCGCTCCCGACGCAGGTTTCAATGCCCCTCCTAGCTTGAGGCGGGTTGAAAGAAATCCACGCCAGCGTAAGAGCGCTCCCGACGCAGGTTTCAATGCCCCTCCTAGCTTG
>NZ_JBALDI010000070.1:0-191083 GCF_036917395.1 Nostoc sp. | reverse complement strand
AAGCGATGGCTTTTGCTGTAAATTACATTACCGAAGATGATGCCTTCGGTTGGTTCAACCACTGTGGTCTATTTACCTGAAAATTGCTGTAAACTAGGGAGAGTTAATAATTAAATAGGGAAGAAAAATTAAAAATAAAGGTAACGCTGCTATTGCAAACTAAATGTGGAACAGCTTAAGATTTAAAACCGCAAAATCTCTCGGTCATACTCTTCAGGTGCGGGTTCTGCACTTAACACCTGGCAACGTGCAGAAGTCAGCTATAAGCAATTAGATGATCAAAATGGCATTACCCGCGATCGCATCAACCAAGCACAAGCATGGCAAGTTTTGGGATTTTACCGTCGGGGTTTGACAATCTTGACTCAATTGCAGCAGCAGTTACAATCAAAACCTAACTCAGTCACAAAAGCGCCAAAAAATCAAAGCGCAGGCTGCGCCTACGCTAATTTTTAGATGAGAAAATAGAGCTTAAGCAGCAACAGATTCCAACAATTTGATATCAGAGAAAACAAATTCCTGAATAGATACTTGTCCTGCTGTCTCGGTGCGAATCTCCCGACGATTTAGGATGAAATATTCACCAACTTTTTCATACTCATCGGTAAATTCGCTTCTACCACCCTTTTGTTCCTCAGTTTTGGGGTCATGGTACACAGAGTCATAGGTGTGAGAAAGGTAACCTTCCCCGGTGTCGTGACTGCTAAAGGTGTCAATTGTCACGTAAGTACCGTGGATGAGACGGTGAACATGGCATACTTCATTATTGCGGACTTTGTATTTATCGCCCTTAGCCTTACCACCCATTAAAAGCTCAACTGCACCAGTTTCGTCAGTTTTACCATAGCTAAACGTATTGGCGCTGTGGGTATCTTCAAAACTGCGGCGGATGCGGTGAATTGCTATTTCCCAGGCTTGACCATGAATAGCCTGCTTGGCCGACTCGTCATCTACGTTTAAAACTTCGGCTTTGAGATTGGCGCTGATGATAACTTTGCCTGTAAATACTTTATCATCTTGCTTAAAGGTGATATTTGCGGTATATCCAGGAAAATTTTTGTTCCAAGTGTAACGGTTCTCATAAGCAGCCCGGAAAAGTTCCTGAGCAGAGAGTTGTGTAACTGTCATGTGCTTCTCCTAGTCGCTACTGTAATTAGCGTTTTAGTTTTCCTGGTATTAGCATAGAAGTAATTGTTGAGGCTTGGATAGTCCCCAACTGGGTACACTTATGGTTAATTCTCTCTACGCCGTATTTGATGCGATCGCCAATGTCCAAAATGAGCAAGAATTAAGATTAGCTCTCACGGAAAAAATTGGTGAGCATTTTTGCGTGCAAAATTGGGGTATTTATTTCCTAAATGAGCAGCCAACGACTGACATTGATATTCAGGGTATTCCAGCAGTATGCTTAGAAAGCAATCCAGTCGGGCGCTACGTGGTTGAGCGTCATGCTCCTGCCCATGAGCAATTATTATTATCACCGAAAGACTGGAAGCATTTTTGTTCGCGTTCTGATCACGAACACGTGATGACTGGGCCAATAGTTTATGATGGTCGTCTTGTAGGAACGCTTAACTTGGCTCGTGACAAGGGATATCCTGCTTTTAATGGCAACGATTTGGCAGATTTGAGTGCCTTATGTATTCATTTATCAGCGAAAATGGCGACTCTACGGACAAAACCAAAAATATCCAATTCCCTTTTAGTAAGTCCTCTAACAGCGCGTGAGTTAGAAATTGCCGAGTTAGTGGCACAGGGGTTAACGAACGCGGAAATTGGAGAAAAACTTTGGATTACGCAAAATTCGGTCAAACAAGCTTTGAAGAGGATGTTTCGTAAGTTGAAGGTTTCGGCGCGTGCAGAAATGGTGGCAAAACTGCAAGATATACAAGTTTGATAATGGATAATTCACAAAAGCCTAAAACGTGTAGCTGCGGCAACTTAAATATTAGCAATTCTATTTTGGATGCAACACGCAATAGGGGCGTACAGCTAGCTGTGCGCCCCTACTAAAGTCCTATATTTTATGCAACTGAGAAATGCTACAATCTTTAATCAAGAAAGGTAAGCCTGTTACCCAAGCATTAGAAAAGTTCGTTAGTTAGACACCAGCGTTCCTATTACTCATTTATTGGCGAAAAGTTATTACTACTTGCTGCCAATAGAGGATGGTAACGCATTTAGGGTATAACTTTCTTTGAGATATTTTTGGCTGTATCTGCCGCACTGTCCCCTACATCACTAGCAGTTTCTTGAGCGCCCTTTACGTATCCAGACCCAAACTCTTTAAGGGCTTCTCCTGACTGTTGCCCAATCTTCTGAAGTCGTTCACCAGGAGAATTTTCAGTTTCACGAGCGTCTTTAAACCAGTCCCCTACTGTTTTCGGTCTTTGAGCATCATTTTGCTCTACCTGTTCGCGAACTCTCTCCTTTAAGCCTTTGTCATTTTGCCCATCACTAACATTTGTTGTCAGCACTAGAAAACCAACTACGACAACAGCCAAAAAAGATTTTACCTGAAGTCCTTTAAGCAGAGAACTGATGTGACCAATCGTCCTAGAAATCAAATTTATCATGCCAATTAGCCTGTTTTTTGAGTACAAATTAAAGATTAACTATAAAAAGGTAATTATGCTTCTAACAAAAGGCATATCTGAGCTATCAGAAAGAAATATTTTTTAAATCTTGCTTGGGGAAGATGTGATTTGTTAGATGCATGGATATTTGTAATTCGTCTATGGGTACAAGCAACGAGCAATACTGCCTTTATTTAGAGAGTTTGCATAATGAAAGAGCATTATCCGAAAGCGATTGCGGAATACATAAAACTGTTATTATAAATTGGATAAAAAAGAATTAAAAATTACTAATCAAGACTGATTAAAACAACTTAGTGAAAGCCTTGAGATTTACATTAAGACCCACTTACAAGCTTCTGGCGATCACATCACTAAAGCATTAAATGCAGAGTTGCTCTCTAAGTAGAAGTTAAAAGGGAAAAATCAGGAATTCAAACTCCTAACTCCTAAAGATACCGTTGCAATAGACCAATGAGAACTTCTGGTATTTCCAAATGAGGTAATATTCCGGCATCTGCGATCGCATAAAAATCTCGAATTGCACTTACATTTAAATTTGCCAAGCGTCGTCCTAGTTTGATGTTAGTAAATTGTGCCTTTTCTCCCCAAAAAATCCTCGTGGGAATTGTCAGTTGTTGAATATATAAACTTAGGTCAAAATAAAGGTCGCCCCGCAAAAATGACAAGGCGGCAAACTTGGCATTAGGCTGTTGTGCAGAGGTTAAATAAGCCTCCACCATCTCTTGTGATACTCGTTGTGACTTGGCAAACAGAAAACTTTGTAAAAAATTTCTGACTGCAATTTCATTTTCAGCACCAAGGATATAAATAAAATTGTCCAACAGAGGCGTATTGATCACCGAAAGCGGAAGTCTGCGTCCAGCACCCTCCCCAAAATCATCAAATCCAGAGGGACACACCAAAAACAGTGCTTTGAATAAATTGGGTTGAACAATAGCTAGGCGGATAGCAAAAGCGGCTGTTAGAGATGAGGCCACCACTGTTACCGGCTGGCGACAAGTTTGGATGATAAACTCTGCGATCGTGCTGAGATAATCCCTAATTTTATAATCTCGGACTGGATGAGCCGATTCTCCCCAGCCGATTAGATCGGGGGCTAAAATGTGGTAATTAGAGGCAAAAGCTGGGTAAACTTTAGACCATTCATATGCAGACGCCCCACCACCAAAGTTATGGAGAAACAGTAGTGGGCGTAAATCTTCAGTATCAGCGATCGCACTGCCCGCCGCAGGCATCGCCCAAGGTGCATTCGTTTGGGTATAGTAAACCATTGCCCCCAAGGATGTATGGATAAGTTTATGTCCAAAGCCAGGAGGTTGAAACTGAAGCATAAAATTAAAGAGTTTAGTTTAATCGCACTTTACGCGAAGGCAAAATTACAAGGTATAAAGTAAAGCTTACTCATAGAACTAATTCATAACTCATAATTACCCCAGGCATAAATGGGGCAGTCTGAATTATCGATACTGTAAAGGTTTTATGTCTTTATTGATCAATCCTTTAAATTGTACCATTAATTACGAATTATTCTGCCACGATGCTTCTTAATAATCACATTTAATTTTTAAATTTGCATTGCTTATTTTTGCTTTTGGTCACTATCTCCTGTGATCTGAACAAGTTGATGGAGGTGATCACCACTGATGTAATAAGCTTTCCCAAAACCAACTATAAAACGACCTTCACTAGGAGTTAACTGGAAAATCCGAAAGTCAGACAAGCCGCGCAAAACCTCTATAATTTGACCAAACCGCCCTTGAAATTGCTCAACAATTTTATTCCACTTGTCAGTTTCACGCTCTATCAAAGTTGCCGTACAATCAAAACTCAAACGACGACGCGCAAAAATTAGATTACTCTTGGCTTCATCCTCGATAAACAAGACATTAACATGAGGATTGGCATAGAGATTTTTGGTATGAGTTGAAAGACCACTGACGTAAATGTAGATATTCTTGGAATCATCCATAACAAAGGGAGCATAACTAGCATTGGGTATTGCCTGTGCGCTCACGGTGCTAATGATTACACTCTCAAACTCTTCAGGAAACTTTTCATATTCAGCTTGAATTTCAAGTTGGCTCATAAGTAAATTACCGTTTGATTAGGAACACTTAATTAAGTATCCTAACGTGATTCAGCGATGTCTACGACGGGCTGTTCGGCATCACATGGAATCCCAAAGATTTGGTTTAATTGTAGCTAAGATCCTGTGGCGTCAGTTTTCCTACCTTTAAGACAAGAGATTTTACACCAAGTCTTGTTAATTAAGATGTTATACCATTTCTTTGTGAGGCTGCGCCAAATTTTCTTAGCTTCTTATTTCTTTCTTTGTGTCCTTTACGTCCTTTGCGGTTCGTTCCTCATTTCGTTTAGCGCATCTTCATACAGAATTGGTATTAGCTGGATTTACGCGCCCACTGTACTAGTCTCCTTCATCAGAAGGGAATAGGTTACAGGTATTACCTGTACCCTGTCCCCTTCTCCTAATTAAAGCAAAGTTATGAGTACCGGAGGATTTGGAGAAACAAACATTGGGCTAAACTTAAGAAAGTTGTGAGGACGCAAATGTGACTGACAAAAATCGTTCTCAATGGGATTTAGGCAGGTTTATCGAAACCCTGACTTACTTTGAGGTAATTCCTTTCCTTAACTGGGTACAGCAGTTAATCCAAGGTCGTCCTAAGGATAATCAAGATAGACCCAATGGAGGAAGAAACATGGGTGTAATACTAGTAGCAGGTGCAACAGGTGGTGTAGGTAAACGAGTGGTGCAGCGATCGCTCGAACGAGGTTATAAAGTTCGGGCACTAGTTCGAGACATTGACAAAGCGCGGTCAATTCTTGGTAATGATATAGACTTTGTAGTTGCGGATATCACTCAACCTCAAACTTTAACTCCTTTAGTTATGGCTGATATCCAAGCTATAGTTTGTTGCACAGCAGTGCGTGTGCAACCAGTAGAGGGAGACACAGCAGATAGAGCAAAATATTATCAAGGTGTGAAATTTTACCAACCAGAAATTGTCGGCGACACCCCAGAAAATGTAGAATATCAAGGTGTGAAAAACTTAGTCCAAGCGGCTGCAAAATATCTACCCCAAGCAAACGAAAAACTAATATTTGATTTTACAAAGCCATCAGCAGAATTAAAGGATAACTGGGGGGCGCTAGATGATGTAGTCATGGGTGGCGTGAGTGCCAGTAATATCCAATTAGTAGAAAATACAGCTTTGTTTGCTGGTAATGTCTCCACCGATAACTCTGGCGGATTTGCTTCTATCAGAACTAAGAATTTTGATCCCCCCTTCAACTTATCTGGTTACGAAGGTGTAAAATTGCGCGTCAAAGGTGACGGTCAGCGTTATAAAATCTTCCTGCGAACAGATACAAAATGGGATGGCATTGGCTACAGTTATTCTTTCGACACCGTAGCTAATAGCTGGATAGATGTTCAGATTCCCTTTGCAGATTTGATTCCCGTCTTTCGGGCAAAAACTGTCAAAGATGCGCCGCCACTTGAGCAGAATAGAATTTCTTCATTCCAACTGATGTTGAGCAAATTTGAACATGATGGTGCTTTAAATCCCAAATTTTCTCCCGGTGGTTTTGCTTTGCAGTTGGAATCAATTAAAGCTTATGGCGGTACAACTTTACCACAATTTATTCTAGTCAGTTCAGCAGGCGTGACTCGTCCCGGCCGCCCTGGGATTAATTTAGATGAAGAACCGCCAGCTGTGAAATTAAATGACCAATTGGGAGGAATTTTAACTTGGAAGTTGAAGGGAGAAGATAGTTTAAGAGAAAGCGGAATTCCTTATACGATTATTAGACCTTGTGCTTTAACTGAGGAACCAGGAAGTAAGGAATTAATTTTTGAGCAAGGCGATAATATTAAGGGCAAAATCAGCCGTGAGGATGTGGCAGAACTTTGTCTGCAAGCGCTAAAACTAGCGAAAGCTTGTAATGTGACGTTTGAGGTAAAACAGGGAGATAATACTCTTAACTCTATCGATTGGCAGAAGCTATTTTCTAACTTAGAACAGGATAAATAAGTGAAGTGAATACAGACTTATCCTCTGTACCCATACAAATATATCTTGTCTAAATAGACTGTTATGAAAAAAATCCAAGTGCTAATACTTGCTGGGATTTTAGCAACAATTATCTGGGGTGGGTTATTTGGAAACACTGCTTTATCGCAGCAAGTGGAGTCACGCATCAACAACCTGGAAGCGGATTTTAATCGTGTAGAGTCGCGGTTAAACCAGATAGAGTCTCAAATCGGTCAAAGGCGGCAGTCTCCATCCCGAAGAACAACACTTACCCCACGACAGTCAACTGGTTCCAGAGGTAACTTATCGCAGCAAGATCAGATGTTTGATCGGCTGGCAACTTTGGTGATTGAATTAAAGCAACAAGTCAATAAATTAGAGGAGCGAGTTTCTAAATTAGAAACACGTTGAATATTTAAATCACCCTGTCTAGGTTTCAAAACTTGGCGTTGCTGAATCAAGTATGATTTGTCATTCTGAGTGCAACGAAGTGCAGCGAATAATCCCGATAGATGCTTCATTTTGCTTTGCTCCATTCAGCATGACATACACATTTTTCATACCGCAATCAGCAACGCCCAAAACTTATTACTAGTACACTGTGGCCTCAGTTTGCCTACTTTTAACAAGGGATTTTGCCCCTGTTTCACAAAGAATTGGTGTAAGCTGGCTTCAATTTCCCCAGGAAGTTAAGCATGGCTGAAACCACAGCATCCGGCGACTCAATTAAGAAGCCATGACCCCCACCATCGAGGACTACAAGTTCAGCCTTGGGAATGCCTTGAGCAAGTTGCTGGGAAAACTTTAGCGGGGTAAGAATGTCTTGTTTACCAACTAGAACTAGGGTAGGACAATGAATTTGTTGAAGGCGGTTTGTTGTGTCAAAGTCAAGCATGGCTCGGCTGTGATTATAGAGTGAATGAGTCGCAGGCGGGAAAGGATATCTGATTGCAAATTCGATCAGACCTTCGATCATTCCAGGAATCGAGTAGAACGTATCTGTAAATATCCAGGGTAATACGACTTTTTCATAAAGTTTTAGGTCTACATTACCGCAGAGGTCGCCCCAAGTCTCAATGATGCTGTTGAATAATTCATCACCCTTTGCCAACGATGAAAGTAGGATCAGACTCTGCACCTTTTCAGGATGTGCTAACACTAACTCTTGGGCTATCTGACCACCCATTGAATGACCTGCTAGATGCACCTTATCGATCGCAATGTGATCAAGCAATTCTGCAACGTCACTAGCCATCTGTTTCAGACTATAGGGGCTATCGGGAGCAGAACTTCGCCCCATACCTCGGTTGTCCAAGCGAATAACTTGATACTGCGAAACTAGCGATGGCATAATTAGCGACCAATAGGCATGATCACAAAGGAAGCCAGCTATTAATAGCAAAGGCTCACCCGTTCCCTTAATGTCGTAGAACAAATCAATCCCGTTAATTTGAACCTTGGGCATAGTCAATAATTCTGCTAAACCTTATTCTTAAGCAGCGATAGAGAGGGTTACACTCTTACGGCTTAAATCTCTCGTCCACCGGAATTTGATAGCCGTTGGCGAGGCAATTGGTCATGTTGGCAGTGGCTGCGATCGCCATTACTTCCCCGAACATGGTATCATTCATTCCCTTGGCACGCGCCGCTGCTGTGTGCGAGGCAATGCAGTACTCACAGCCATTCGTCGCACTCACGGCGATATAAATTAGCTCGCGCATCAGTGGATCAATCTCACCAGGGCTAGTCATCACTTCCTTCACCGCTTGCCAAGTTCGTTGCAAGGTAGGGGGATGGTTAGCTATAGCTTTCCAAAAGTTATTGATGTAGTCATTCTGGCGGGTGGCGCGGATGTCATCATAGACTGCCCGGACTTCCTCACTGGCTTCTTCGTATTCAATTAGCTTAGTCATATTAATAATGTTTTTACCTGCGAACATTAGCGGTGATGAAATTCCACCTCTTTCTCTAGAATTTTAATATCATAGTTGCCAAAGAAATCGTGACCCAGTAAGCCGATGCTTGCTTTGGGTGCGATCGCTACCTGAAGATTATTGGCTGTAATTCCACCTACTGCAATAGATTTTACCTTACTGGTTGGAAATTCTACTTGGCTACCATCGGCAATTTGAGCTTGGATTGTACCTGTAGCCTGGAGTTGAAGTATATTCGCCATACTTAGAGTGATAATGGTTTCACTGGCACCTGTATCTACAATCATTTCAAAGGTTTTTTTGTCATTGAAGGTGACATCAATCACTGGAGTTCCACCAAAGCGGCGTTTGACTGGGACTCGAAAAACTCTGTTGTCTGAAGGTGCAACTATATTACCACAAAGGTTTCCCAATCCAACGGTTTTACCAGAGGAGGTTACCATGTAACATACTCCTGGATCGTCAGCTATTGCCCGATAAAAGAATGTTAAAAATATCAGCGTCGGCATTAGTCCGATCGCAGTTAAAGTCATGATTCTAATTTGATTATTCATATTATCTTATTTTTCAAGTTTTTAAATATTTATTAATATCTAAAAAACTTATAATAGGTTTGAAATTTATTACTAACATTCTCGCTAACGTAGATATTCTCAGAACAATTATGAACAATTTATAATTTATAATTATTGATGGAGACATTGTACTTTTTTCATTTATTTTTATCAGATCAAATTATATTTTGCTCAATATATATTAGCTATAATTACTAATTAATAAATTAAAGATTAGGTAAAGACTCCATAAAACTACTGAGAGTTTATAGTGGTTCTCACTTCGGTGCAATACAGTCACAACCTCACCCCACATTTAGGCACGCAAACACTCCTCTCTCCGATGCTTTGGAGAGGGGTTGGGAGTAAGGTTGAAAAATCTACTTCATGCAAACGAGAACCGCTATATTTATGAAGTAAATATTAATTAGCTTACTCAAAGGTTGCTGCTGCATATACAGCAGTTGCGATCGCATTTTTAACGGCAATATTTTTTTGTTCTAAGATGATATTTTCACTAACAGTACGCCCAGCTACTACACCACAAATAGCTGCTGCTGCAAAATTATACACTCCTGCCATTTTAAATAGTGTGCCGCATTCCATCTCATAATTTAAGATATTTAAGCGCCGATATTCTTCTGTGATGCCATGCAGCGATCGCATTAAATTTGGATTCGCTGAATCAATGCGTTCTTGTCCTTCGTAAAAAGTATCAACTGATGCCGTAATTCCTACGTGATATTCAACCTCTAATTCTCGCGCGGCTTTAACTAAAGCGACTGTGAGAAACGGATCAGCTGCGGCTGGATACTCCACAGGTGCAATGTCATTTGCTGCACCTTGGCGACACAATGCTGCACTACTAATAACAACGCTACCAACGGTTACATCGGGTTGAATGGAACCACAAGTTCCAATGCGAATAATTTGCCGGATTCCTACTTGTATTAACTCATTGACTACAATACTCAATGAAGGCGCACCCATACCACTAGTAGCAGATAAGATGGGGAGACCATTTGGTAAGTATCCCACATAGCTATTGAGTCCGCGATTCTCCGATAATAAGCGCAAATCCTGCAAATAAGTTTCAG
The DNA here is from genome assembly GCF_036917395.1 of Nostoc sp. Classification (GTDB taxonomy): domain Bacteria; phylum Cyanobacteriota; class Cyanobacteriia; order Cyanobacteriales; family Nostocaceae; genus Nostoc. The sequence goes on along the minus strand of NZ_JBALDI010000070.1, from coordinate 180,843 downwards.
CAATTAGACGCGATCGTTCCGGATCGCCAGATAATAGAGCAATGCTGGGAGGCAATGAACCCAAATCATCTTGCCCAAAGCCAATGTGATAAAAGCGTTTACCAGTCATAGAATTGAGAGTAGTGATCGCCTTAACACAATATTATGCTAGTACAGCAGGGCGTAAATAAGCAGACCATTGAAAAGCCCTAAAGAGCTTATTCCATAATACTTTTGACTTTTGACTTCTGACTTTTGACTTCCGCCTTGCGGTACTAGAGTGATTTCTATTTTCCTAGAGTAAATCTCCTCCTTCCCATATCTGAAGTTGTCTTTCTGCCGCAACTATGCAATTAAGATGCTTAGGTGGGTAGAGAAAATGATCGTAGGCTAATGCCATCTGTCTAGCAGCTTCAGTATATGGCACTCGTCCGATTCCTGTACCTAATCCAGGACAGGCAATAGTGTTAATTTTTTGCTTGGCGTGTTGATTATGGTGTCGAACTGCCAGCAGCATCGCCCACATCGCTATATAAGGAATATCTGTCCCAGCAATGATCATGGGAACTCGCATAGTAGGTGTATGAGCCAAAAAAGGATGCTTGTGATGACCTGTTTCCACAATCATTGATGTTCCCACAGGCTGTTCACCCAAATAATCCTCAAGAATACGCTGCTGCACTCTTGCCATTAAGGAAGTACCGAAAAAACGGATAATTGCCGCATCTATGCCACCATCCATCATTCCAAAAGAGTTAGCAGGGCTGACCATACAATCAAAATCTGGCAACCACTCGAAATAGTCATTTACTATTTCTATATTGGGTAAGTAACTAAAATGCTGTTGAAAGGCTGCACACAACAAAGAGTCGGGAGCTACCAATATCAGTTTCAAGCTTTTATTTCCTCCGCTTGAATACTATTTTAGCTCTCAGCTAAGGCAAACATCAACTCTCAACCCCTTCAAAGTCGCAATTTGCTCGTGGTTTGGGATTGCCACGCTCCGCTTGCAATGACAGAATAGCGATCGCACATTCGCACATTTATAACTCCCAAATTTTGACTTAAGGGACTGACAAAAAATAAATTATCCAAAATTATTTGTACATTTGTAGGGGATCTTGGCCTTGCGCCCCTACGTTCGCGGAGCGTCCCGCAGGGATGGGATGTTTTTTTAACTGGAAGTCCCTAATTTCCCACAAGTTTGCTCTTTTGTGAATTGTCTGTATAGCCTTGAATATTTTCTGGTTCAAATTGACGCAGTACACGCGTAGCTTCGCGGGTTAAATCCTCGTTCCCAGTAACCACAATCAGATATTTACCAGCATTCAAACGGTTACGATAGGGTAAAGCATCGCCACTGCCAACTGTTGAGCCGACTCCTCGACCGATTAAACCAGCGCCCAAGGCACCGGCTATAGCTCCTAAGATCCCAGCAAGAAATTCATTACCAAATCGAGCAACCTGGGGAAATATTTCAATCTTTGTGAGATAGTTGAAGGCATAGCCTGCAAAAAATCCAAAGGGTACAAGCCACCATAAGAGCCGAGTTGATTGTTTGCGGGCTTGCTTGTCAGGATTAATCAGTCCAAATTCATCAGCACTTAGATAACCATCGCCTAAAATATTCACTTGTGAAGTTGGCAAGCCCGCTTTTTCTAGAGCAGAGTTGGCGGCTTCTGCTTGTATTCGATCTGGTAAAACTGCAACAAGATAATTCATAAGACCTCGCGGAAAATATTTAAGATGAAGTAAACAATATGTAGACACCTTACTGGCGTCTACATACTAATCCGAGAGCGATGAAAATTTCTATTTATAGCAATTGGTTCTCCTACAATTGCTCTATCCCGGTAGTGGTTAGGTAAAATTGAGCGATCGCATTATTTGATCACTTGGCACTTCTAGTAGATTGAGCTGTAAGGGCGCGAGCGTGTTGCAAATGCTCTTCCAGAGTCGGCAAAGTTTTATTTGCCCAAGCCTTCAAATCCTGATCCTGTCCTTGGTCTGCCTCCCGCTGGAATAAGGATACAGTTTTAACATGATCCTTAACCATCTGGTTCATGTATGCTTGGTCAAAGGTAGCGCCAGAAAGCTTTGAGAGATTAGCCTTCACTTTCCTATTCTCACGGCCGATGCTTTTGGGAAGAGTGATACGCTTCTGGGTAGCTAATTCTTTAAGTTCATTGTTTGCCTGAGTATGATCTTGAACCATACCCTGTCCAAACTGTTTCACCTCATTCTTTAGCGCCCGTTGCGAAGCCAATTGCCCAAGCTGTACTTCTGCCATACCGCCCCTAGCAGCTTGAGTAACAAATTGCCTATCTGTAGAACTGACAGCATTCTGAGTTGCTCTAGTTGGAGTTTTATTTGACTGAGCAGTGGTTATATTTTGTCCAGATGCAGCGGTAAATGCGCTAATGGCTACAAGCGCAGCCATAATTATTTTTTGTTTGCTCATAACTGAAATTTATTCCTTGGTAAAGCTTTTTTTGTGAAGCATCAATAAAACTGCTCAATACAATCCGAGCTATTCTGGCTTTTTGCGCCAATGCCCATCATTGCCTTTTTCGTAATCGCGTTTCACCGCACTCCAAGCAACACGAAAGGCACGCTCTTCTTCACCATATTCTTCTAGAGCATTATTAAATGCAGCCTGAAAAATTTCTTGAGCGTGCTTGGGTAAGTTTGCTTTTACTGAATCTGGTGAGTCTGCAATTTGTTTGTAAGGCATAAATTCTATTTCCCAGTCTTATATCTGCATTTGGCTTTGGGGTGGAAAGCCATGTTGAATTCTGCCTTCATCAGCATCAAACTGCTTAAAACTTTTGAACAGTTCAAAACGCCCATCGGCAGCATATTGGGCACAACGATCGCGCAACGCCTGCATTTGGTTTGCCTACATCGGTTGAAAGCCACGGGTGATTGACCTGCCATTAATTTTTTGTAATTAAAAACACTTAATTTTTGCCAATTTTGTCCAACAACTATATATCTACAAATAATTCGTAATTAGCAATTTAATTCTTAATTACGAATTATAAATTAGTAATTAGCTAAAGGCGGGATGGTGTCAAAAACTAATTGTTTGTGGCTTAAAACTCGATGCACTATCCCAATAATTCACCTGGTTAATATTCACCTGAAGCAAAGCAATATCGGGTTCGTCCAGTCCTTTAGGAAACCAGGTTTGAAGTTCTGGCTTCCATAGTTCTCGCATCTTGTTGCGGTCTTTCACGAGTTGTGATGTACCTGAAATAGAAACGTATCGCTGCTGCTCAGGTGATGAGAAACTAATATTGACCTGCTCATGTTGTTCAATCTCAGTCACCTTATGGGAGCCAGCATAGGTAAAAAACCAGAGGATACTATCAGAGTTAATCTCGCCACTCTTTGACATGGGGTAACTATGCAAATTTCCATCATCATCGACTGTGGTAAACATCCCATAATCAATATCTTTGATTAGTTCACGCAGCTTTTGAATTTGTTGTTCGCGGTCTGTAGAAGTTGCCATTGTTTGTACTTTTTTCTCTATTTACTTTTTCTAGGCTGTGATTTTTGATTACAACTAGGTTTAAGGATGGTAAAGTTATTTTTTAGTATTAACGTTTTTAGTCTCAATTGCGTGAGCCTAGAGATGGAATTCTAATAAAATTAGCTTTTTTAGTTATATCTATAGAGATATTGTTTGAAAGAAACTATTGTGTCCATACATAACTTTTAGACAAGGTGAATTTTGTGCTTATTTCTTTAGACATAAATTTTATAAATTTTGCACTAAATTCAAACTGCCTCTGTAACTTTAGGGCAATAAATCTCCTATTTTGAGGCTACCACTTTGCTGACTCGCGGCAGCAGCCCAATCAGGAGCATTTCCAGACTCTGGCTATAAATGATGTTTTAAAGGGGTTTTAGCTTAAATCTTGTAGTTTGATTTATTCTCGCCGACTTATTTACTGAGAAAGCATTCAAGCATTTTGAGAAAGTCAAATGCCATTTTGCTTACGGAAAACACCTAAATGAGAAAGTAAACTGAGGTTTGAGAAAGTCAAATGCCATTTTGCTTGCGGGAAACACCCAAATTAGTAAGTAAAATGGCATTTTGAGAAAGCATTTAAGCCTTTTGAGAAAGCATTTAAGTATTTTGAGAAAGTAAACAGGTATTTTGATAAAGCAATTAGGCTTTTTGATAAAGTAATCAGCAAATATACCTGATAATTAAAAATCACAGCTGCACATAGCAAGATCCCATTCCCCCCTAGCGTCCCATAGGGAAGGGTACAAAGCCGACGCTCAGATAACTCCAAATAATATGTATCATATCGGTTTTTGAAGTAGAAGATAAAATCAAATCAATTCTGCCTCTTCAAATACCTGCCTTGTGTTCAATTCCAAACCTGGAAGTAGCTCATCTACAATCGGTGTATTATCTGTGTAAACTTGACTTGAACCATCAGGAAAAAAAACTCTAATACTTATCGCTTCCGGGTCTACAACCCAAACCCTTGACACACCCGCAGCAAAATAATCCTGTGCTTTATCTTCAAATTCCTTCATGCTTTGGTCTGGAGATATAATCTCAATTACCAATTCTGGAATCGCCGGACAAGCTTCATTACGCTTCCAACTTTTGGGTAAACGTTCGTAAGATATGTATGTCAAATCTGGTAATGGTGCCCAATCTTTACCTTGACGCTTTAAGAGAATTGCCCACTCAGGAAGAACTCTACCTTTACCTTTGCACCAAACACGAATTAGTAATCCTAAAGCTAGCTGTAAAGTCGAATGAAAAAATTTTGGAGACACTTTAGGGATTGCCTGACCATTGACAAGCTCATAGTATACATCTCCTTCGGGTAGAGCCAGAAATTCTTCTAAAGAGAGTTGACCTGCTATGTTAAGCATAAGCTGCATAAACGATCGCCTACATATATTTTACACACGCCATAAGTAGCAAAGCTTCAATCGTGAAAGTTTATAAGATATTGCAGCAACGATGTCTACGACGGGCTACGCCTACGCAGATGTTGACAAGAGTTATTATATTTGCGATCGCTAAATTTGTACCCTCAGAGTGAGCCTCTTCAACCTCTAGCAGGAGTGGAATGTTCCATTAAGCACCTACTATGAAGAACTAAGAAATCAAATTGCAGTATATCTGCCTTTTAAATTATGGACTGGAAGTATAGGTGGAAAAATGGCTCTCAGCCAAGCCGAGATCAAGCGGTAAAAAACCCTCATTTGTTAGATGAGAGTCAGTTCGAGAACCAGCAAGACCGAAAGCTAGCTGAAGAATCTGCAAGGAAGCATTTGGGCATACCTGCACCAACCTTAGATCAGCAACAGTCAATACTACCTCGTGCAGTTTCGCCTGATGAAAACTTTCTATAATAACACCATTTTCAAAAATCTTTGTAACAAAAAAATTGGCTGTAGGGGCATACAGATGTATGCCTTTAAGCATCTATCCTTAGTAGGGACTTTGTGAAATAATATAACGCTTGGGCATTTTGTGCCTGTGTACGCTCCGCACCATTATAAAATTCGACAAGATGCAGATTTATCAACTTTTCAATCGATTAAACAATAGGAAATTTACTAAGTTACTGACTCAGACTGTAGCTTTAGGCGTAGGTGCTATTGTTCTACTTTTAACTACTGATGCTAATGCTGCCGAGCAAGTTGTTTTAAAGTATGGTACTTTTCAGGGGCAAATATCTGTTCAAGAATTAAGTCAGTTTACAGAAACTGGCAAGACTACCCCGACGTTAAGAGCTTATTTGGAGGCGGCCAAACAAGACCCCGCAGTAGCTCGTAAGGCATTGAAAGCCCCAATAAAAGCCGATCCTGCCTTTTTAAATAATTTACTGTCTAGTTGGGCTGGGCCGATTTTGGTTGACCAAATTGGTGAGGTAGTTCACCCTCCCACAGGACAACTAGATCAGCAGGCCCTGCGAAGCGCTTTAAGTGCATCTATTAAACAAAATGGTGAAGTTACACTGCTTGGAGCGATTCAGAATTATCCAAATACTTCTGTTGAACTTGAAGGAGATCGTCTGATCGCTGTTTATGAACGTCTAAGCAATCTTGCAGAACTCTTATGAGGGCTACTTAGAGAAAATATGTAGGACTCATATTTGATTTTTCAAATAAACGTAGTGAAGTGACATGGTGCAATAGTTGTAGGGTATGTTATGCCTCTGGCTAACGCACCGTTTTTATGATCTATTGCGGTGCGTTAGCCTAACGCCATAACGCACTTATGATACTTAGATTTATTTCGCAGTGTCCAGATCCCCGACTTCTATGAGAAGTCGGGAATCTAACTTTTTACGAATGATTTAGGATTGCTATAGTTTAGTTGTCATCATATCACTGGTTTGGGGCCTCAATAGTCGTAAAGTTTAGTCATGATCAGGATTAAGTTAATACTGATGAGTCTATCTTAGGGTTCATACCTTGTTACTTATAAATTCCCTAACCTAAATGTAGAGTTGAGTCTAAGAATAGGGAAAAGATTTGTATGACAACCGATGCTCCTAGAGATATTAACAAGAATTTTAATGGGTCACTGATAACTGGTGTTCTCCTGAGTATTTTCGGAGTTATTGCGATCGCAGTGCCTAGTCTCTCGACCATATTCGCTGAGACTTGGACTGCGCTGATTTTGATTTCCGTAGGATTTACAAAACTAGTTTATGCCACTCAAACCCGCCAAAGAGGAGGTTTTATTTGGAAACTTCTATTGAGCGGACTCTATATTGCAGCCGGCATAATGCTGTTTGTTTATCCTTATACGGGTGTTCTCACACTGACTCTGTTGCTTGGCACCTTTTTGCTGACTGAAGGCACATTCGAGTTAATTCTGGCATTCCGGTTACGTCCGCAAGAGAACTGGATGTGGGTACTAGGTGATGGCATTATTACGCTGGTCTTAGGCGCAATGATTTGGTTCCAGTGGCCCTTTGATGCACCCTGGCTTCTTGGGACACTAGTTGGTGTCAGCATTATTTTCACTGGCATTTCACGCGTGATGCTATCGTTGAATGCTCGTTCTAACTTGAATCCTCCTGACCAAACTGCAAAAGCCACTTAGTACAGCATTTGATTAATTCGTAGCGAATTAAATTTAGCAATCCGTTGCAATGTTAATGCAGCCCGATACAATGTTAATGCGTTTCGATACAATGCCAATGCGTCAGCCGCATTGTTAATGCGTCCCGATACAATGCCAATGCATCGGTCACATTGTTAATGCGTGCTGATACAATGCCAATGTATCTCGATACAATGTTAATGCGTCGGCTGCATTGTTAATGCAATCCGATGCAATGTTAATGCGTTCCCGTGCATTAAAAACGTTACTGTTTTACGCAAAACTGTAGTTAGTAAATGGGGAATGGGGAATAGGGAATAGCATTACCAGCGCCCCATGCCCAATCTTCAATAGTCAAAGTTTATAAGACATTGCAGCAGCGATCGCTCTGAATATTGCTAAATTAACTAAGGAAATCAAAATCCAGGCCAGCTAGCTGCAATCAACAATGGTATCTATTACTACTCCATTCTCGGATATTCAAAACCATTGGGCACGCTTATTTATTACAGCCTTAGCCCAACGTGGTATTGTCAGTGGGTCGCCTAATGGCACATATCGCCCCGATAACTCACTCACTCGTGCTGAATTTGCCGCCATCATCGCTAAGGCATTTCCCACAGTTACCAAGAAGCGGCAGTATATCCCCTTTGTTGATGTACCTACTAATTATTGGGCAGCAGCCGCCATTCAAGCAGCTTATGAAAAAGCATTTCTTAGCGGGTTTCCTGATAAAAGTTTCCGTTCCGCTAACCGAATTACTAGAGTAGAAGTTTTAGTTTCCTTGGTAGTAGGCTTAGAAATTGCCACTAAGGTAAAACCTGACCTCCTCTCAGCACTCCCAGAAATTTATCAAGATTCTGTTCAGATTCCTGGGTATGGTAGAAATCACATAGCTATTGCCACCAGCGCTGGATTGGTGGCTAGTTTCCCAAATGTGAAATTACTCAATCCCAATCTCGCAGCCACCCGTGCAGATGTGGCAGTAATTATTTATCAAGCTTTGGTGTATTTAGGTGAAGCAGAAAAAATTGCCTCTAGTTATCTTGTGAAGCCGCCAATACCGATACCAATACCCACACCAACGCCAATACCAACACCAACGCCAACGCCAACGCCAACACCAACACCAACGCCGACACCGACACCAACGCCAACGCCAACACCAACACCAACGCCAATACCGATACCAATACCAATACCCACACCTGTCGGTAGCGTTAGGATAAATCATAGTCGAGAATTCCGGGGGGCGTGGGTAGTATCTGTGTGGAATGGTGATTGGCCATCCATTGCGGGACTTTCTGTTGCCCAACAAAAAGCTGAACTCAGCGAGATTATTAGTAAATTACAAGCGCTAAACTTCAATGCCCTCATCTTTCAGGTGCGACCAGAAGGAGACGCCTTATATGAATCTAAATTAGAGCCTTGGAGTGCTTGGATTACAGGAACTCAGGGTAAAGCACCAGAACCATTTTATGATCCTTTAGCGTTTGCGATCGCAGAATGTCATAAGCGCAATATTGAACTTCATGCTTGGTTTAACCCCTACCGCGCTAGCACTTCCACCGACCCAGCCAAAACAGTTCGTCCTCACATAGCAGTTACCAATCCAGAAAGCGTTTATTTGTGGAAAACTCAACGCTGGATGGACCCAGGACTGAAAATAGTTCAGGACAGAGCTTACAACGTAATTATCGACGTAGTGAAGCGCTACGATGTTGATGGCATTCACTTAGATGATTATTTCTATCCATATCCCATCGAGGGACAGTCTTTCCCTGATAACAAAACCTATGCTGCATATAAAGCAGCTGGTGGTACACTCAACCTTGGCGACTGGCGACGGAACAACGTTAACAAAATGGTACAACGCCTCTGGCAGGGAATTAAAGCAACCAAACCCGATGTTAAATTTGGTATTAGTCCCTTTGGGATTTATCGCCCCGGACAACCTGCTGGGATTACTGGGTTAGATGCTTACAACGTGCTGTATGCTGACTCGAAGAAATGGTTAGAAGAAGGCTGGATTGATTATATTGCGCCTCAACTTTATTGGCGCACAGACCAACCACAACAAAGTTATTTTGCGTTGCTAAAGTGGTGGACACAGGTAAATACAAAGCAAAGACACGTTTACGCTGGTAATAATTTGACAGAACCAAGCAACAAGAGTCGAGAGAGTGATGAGATTGAAAAGCAGGTGAAAATTAGCCGTAGCCAAGCTGGACAGTTGTCACTGGGGAATATCTTCTTTAATCTCGCTGTTTTGAGGGAAAATAGTCTGGGCATTGCTGATAAATTCCAAAGTCTGCTTTATAACAAACCTGCGCTACCTCCAATTTTGTCTTGGCAGGATACAACCCCACCCCCTCCACCGATTGAATTACAAGTGAATAACCGTAAACTGAGTTGGCAGCCTGGTGATAATCAGCCAGTTCGTTCTTGGACACTTTATCGGCAAACTGGCGATACTTGGACAATTCAACGAATTTTGTCTGCTGGCACAACCTTTGCTACCGTTCAACTAGCGGGAACCTATGCGGTGTGTGCGGTGGATAGATTGGCAAATGAGAGTGTGGGAATAGTTATTGTAGTTAGTTGAACAAAAGTGCTGTCTATGAGTGCGATGCTTGCGTGGGCAACGCGATCGCACTTATGCTGTTGTGTGGTATATGTGCGTTGGCGTAACCCGTCGTACCCAACTCTTGGAGAGGCTGCGCCAACGGGAAACAAGCTACACGTAACGGACGCACCAGAAGACAGCGCATCTTTAAATACTGGTGCAAAGTAATACAACATGAACCAGTTAAGGCCGATTGGATAGTCAGCCTTTTAGCACTCTTCTATAACTCTCACGAGATAAAAATCACAAACCTTTGTTGTCATTAGTTTTTATAAATTTAGGAGTAGGTTGGGTTGAGGAACGAAACCCAACACCAAGAATCCTTGATTTTGTTGGATAACACGAATGTTCAACCCAACTTACAATATCAGGCAATGGCATAGCCCAGAGCAGGCATCGCACTTTTGATCTCAATGTCTAAGCCGTCCCCTCTTACCAAGGTTATCTTGTATACACAAGTCGAATTACCCCCCTTAATCCCCCCTTATAAAGGGGGGAAATAAAAAATCTTGTAATCCCCCCTTATAGAACCCATTTGAGATCTATACAGGAGGGCAATCGAATTTGGCTGAACTACGAGCTAAGTTACAAATTTTATAGATCGATCGTCAGGATTTTTTTCTTGCTTTTTTTGTCGCTCAACACGACTGTATTGTAGGGTAATGTATCCGTTCCCAGCGGAATTGGCAGCTTAAAAGTGGGGCTTTTATGATCGAGTTCGCCTAAATCAATGCTTTTCGTTATATTGCCATCTGTTGCAAGATTTGCGGTAAGTTCGCCTTTATAATCTTCAATTAAAAAGTCTTTAAAGAGAACGACTGCCCCACCCTCAGGATCTATACCAAGGATGACCGTACCGCTGAAAGTTGTGCCTTTTCGTTCTTCATCAACCGTTGCCACTGTGATTTCCGAGGGGTCTTGACCGGACTTATCTGCCATAAACTTTTTCCTAGGCGAATTCTCAACAATTGAAAATGATTTTACAAGAGCGCTATGGGCGATCGCAAAACTCTCAGGACGTATTTTTGCATCGGTCTTGCAAATGTATAGCCAAGTTACTTCTGGTTATACGCCTAATTGGAAGATTGAGTAGGGATGATTCGGGGCTGAAAGCGATCACGTTAGCGAAGCGAGGCGTTAGCCTAGCGTTGGTGCAAAGCAGATCGCATCGCAGAAACCTGATAGAGGGGAGACGTTGAGAAGTTTCCGGATAACTTGATCCGACCTTGCCTCGGCAGTAGAGTGCCCTTATCTGTGAACTGACAGGTTTATGGAGTCCAAGGATATATAAAGCAACAGATACCTCGAAGTCGTGTTGAGGTACTTGAAAGTCGTGTTGAGGTACTTGAAAGTCGTGTTGAGGTACTTGAAAGTCGTGTTGAGGTACTTGAAAGTCGTGTTGAGGTACTTGAAAATCGTGTTGAGGTACTTGAAAGTCGTGTTGAGGTACTTAAAAACCGTGTTGAGGTACTTAAAAATCGTGTTGAGGTACTTGAAAATCGTGTTGAGGTACTTAAAAATCGTGTTGGAGTACTTCAAACTTTGTCGTACCGCGATCAAGTTCATAGGTGCGACAGCGCAAAGCCCGTCTTTGGCATCGCTTGACTTTTAAAACAGTCGCTACAAATATTTTATTTTTTCAGATAATAAAAGAGCGTTAGAAAAAATTAAAACCTGGAAGGAAAGTTTATTCATAGCTAATATTATGTCCGCTTAATTACTTATTAAACCTGAAGAACCCCACCCCGCCAAAGCGTAGCTTTGTCTCCCCGAACGAAGAGCGGGGAGGGGATTAAAGCTTGGAGTGCAACGACTGTGGGAATCATAACTAATTACTCGGACTTGATTTAACAGGTTAGTTGATAGTTTGTCAAGGTTTTTTGGAAACCTCCTACTTTTCCTACTTTTCCTACTTACTTAGCTTTTTAAATAAGTATTTTTTTCACTTCTGAGAAATCTCAGCTTTGTTCTATTATTGAGCAAAATTCATAAAATATATTTGGTGCATATTGCCGTCAGCGCGATCGCACCTACCGCTTTCTAAATAGGGATTAATCAGATTAATTTGAACTCTGTTGAGTCGCTTCAAAATATTCCATTCCGATAAAGTAAATATAAATATATTGTAAAGGTATTGTTGTACAAACACGGTAAATGGTAATGTCTGACTGTAATATCTAGCACTTAACCTCATAAAAGCAATTTTGTAACCGGATCACAGAAATATTAACAAGTTAAATTCTGTGCTACGTACAAGTCAGTCCAAAGGTGAATCTTCGAGAAATATTACTCTTCCTTAAGGGTAACGGATGAAGTTTGCCAAAAATATTAATTTTGAACCAAGTTATTTCTGCCTTACAGCAGAATTCAAGTATTTGAACCACATCTGTCGTCGGGGCGCAAGTCCTTGCGTCCCTACCGCCTGGTCTATTTACCTGAAAATAGCTGTAAAACAACACAAATTGCAAATTGACAAGTGAAGTTCCTGAAAAAATCGATTTAGGTAGGTAAAAATTATGGCAGATATCATTGGAACCGACAGTTATGATTCTCTTGACATCTCTGGCTACGTGCTCTACGGCCAAGGCGATCCAAGGGACACGAGATCACAGGGCAATAATACCCTCAATGGTGGTGCTGGTGACAATAACTTGAGTGCTGGCGGTTCAACAGGCTATAACCTACTCTCTGGGGGCGATGGCAATGATTTTCTAAACATCTCTGGCTTTATCCTCAGTGATTATGTGTCCGGCTCAAACATTTATGGTATTACAACGGGCAATAATACCCTCAACGGTGGTGCAGGTGACGATACCTTGACTGCTGGCGGTTCAACAGGCTATAACCTACTCTCTGGGGGCGATGGCAATGATTTTCTAGATATCTCTGGTAGTAGTTCTGGAAATGAGTACGGCTACTTCGACAATCGATCATCAGGCAATAATATCCTCAACGGTGGTGCTGGTAACGATAACTTGAATGTTGCTAACTCTTCGTCAAGGAATGTTAACTCTTCATCAGGCAATAATCTGCTCTTTGGGGGCGATGGAAATGATTTTCTTGACACCTCTGGCAACAGGCTCGGCGTCCCGGGCGAAGGAATCGTTGCCGACTATAGCTCATCTGGCAATAATACCCTCAATGGTGGTGCAGGTAACGATACCTTGACTGCAAGCGGTTCAACAGGCAATAACCTACTCTCTGGGGGCGATGGCAATGATTTCCTTGACATCTCTGACGATGGTTCTTCAGGAAGTGAGTTCATCTACTCCGATACTAGCTCATCTGGCAATAATACCCTCAACGGTGGTGCAGGTAACGATGCCTTGACTGCAAGCGGTTCAACAGGCAATAACCTGCTTTTTGGGGGTGATGGCAATGATTCTCTTAATGTCTCTAACTCATCTGGCAAAAACACCCTCAACGGTGGCGCTGGTGACGATACCTTGACTGCTGATGATTCATCAGGCAACCTGCTTTTTGGGGGCGATGGCAATGACAGTCTCTATGGGGGGGGCAATAATACCCTCAATGGTGGTGCAGGTAACGATACCTTGAATGCTAGCAATTCATATGGCAATGACCTACTCTCTGGAGGCGATGGCAATGACTACCTTACAGGTGGGGCCGATATTGATACCTTTGCTTTCGATAATTCCCACGAAGGTGTTGATACCCTTTATAACTTCGACGCCACTAAAGACCTGATTCAGGTATCAGCTGATGGTTTTGGTGGGTTGTCAACAGCTTCACTCTCAGCTAATCAGTTTACCATCGGAACATCTGCAACCACTAGCAAAGAGCGATTTATTTACAATGACATTACAGGTGCATTGTTCTTTGACCTTGACGGTAGTGCATCTGGGTTTACTCAGGTAAAATTTGCACAATTATCAACTGGATTGTCACTAACTCAAAACAATTTTGTAGTTGTTTAATCGTCATTAACGTTTGACCATTACTAAGCAATATGTATTGTGAGGTGCTTAAAATAGCACCTCGCATTCGATTGATTAATCCAAGTCATTTTGATCAGTGATGGTCTATGGAAAATTAGGAATTCACCTTTCGGTAGATTTAGACAGAATTATCAAAACTGTATATTTGGATGGGGTAACACATAATTTGCTACAAAACCTCATGCTCAATCAGTAATTTCAATATCAACAGATGCAATTTTGATTGATTCTAGTTAATTTGTTCCTTAAGTTCCTCATCAGCCATGACATCCCCTGAGCCTCAAAATGATTTTGGAGACAAACCTCCACAAACCCCATTTGAGCCACCTTCTGGAAAACGGCGGTGGCTTTGGTTATTTTTACCTGCACTACTATTATTAGGGGGCGGAACAGCTATAGTTTGGCGTTTGTTCACTTTGCAAAATTCAGCACCTTCAACTGCTAATGTTCAATCTCAAGGGGTAAGAGTAAAAATATCGACAGTACAAAGCGGCATAATTGAGGAAAGTTCAGATTTTATTGCTAGCCTAAAGTCCCAGCGCTCAGTGACGCTTCAGCCGAAAATTCAGGGCCAAGTTACCCAGATATTTGTCAAATCGGGAAATTTAGTCGCCCAAGGAGCAGCAATTCTCCAAGTAGATCCTACGCCACAAGCAGGTGTCAGTGGGAACAATGCTGTGCCTCAAGGATTTTTAGTCCAACTGGAAAATGCCCGCGCTACACTCAAATCTCTGGAAGCACAACGACCATCCTACGTTGCGAATCTGCAATTGTACCAGCAGAACTACGAAAAGTTTGTCACCCTAGCTCAAGAAGGAGCCGTGTCTCGACAGACTCGCAATCAGTTTGCTGATCGGCTCACCACTGCTAAGACTAGTCTTGATGCAATTGATTCCAGGATTCAAGCACAACGCTCCAACATATTGCAGGCTGAAAAAGCCTTGCAGCAAGCTAATGTAAATATTCCAAACCAACAAGTCCCGCTCCAGTCCGACAAAATTATCGCTCCCTTTGGTGGCACAGTTCGCAACATCGCCGTGAAAGTAGGTGATTTAGTTAACACTTCCACACAATTAGTTAATATCACCCAAAATCGACCTTTAGAAGTTAATATCTCTGTGCCACTACAGCAAGGGCCCCAATTGCGTAAGGGAATGCCGGTGGAGGTCATGAACACACAAGGTGAGAAGCTTGGTAGAAGTAGGGTATTTTTTATTGCACCTAATGCCAGTAATCAAACACAAGGGATACTGATCAAAGCACTTTTTAACAATTCTAATGGTCAGTTACGTGCAGATCAATTGGTAAGGGCTAGAGTGTTCTGGAATCAGCGCCCCGGAGTTTTAATTCCCACAACAGCAATGACTCGTATCGCTGGGGACACTTTTGTTTATGTAGTTGAAACGGAAAAATCTCCCCAAGGTATATCCCAAGAAGTAGCTCGGCAAAGGCGAGTGAAGCTAGGCGAGATCAGAAGTAATAATTACCAAGTTATTGAAGGATTACAGCCAGAAGATCAAGTTATTATCTCAGGATTGCTCAATCTCAGGGATGGTGTTGCGATCGTTCCAGAATCTTAATTAAGGGTAAGGGGAGTGGGGAGATAAGAGAGCAGAGGAGAAGTCCTCACTCTTGTCTCCTACCAATGTCCGCGCAAGAGCGTTAACTATAGCGATCGCTCGTTTGTATGCAATCCACTCTGACCTCTCCCCTTTTAGGAGAGCATTCATAAAAATTTAAGATATAACTCATTTTGTTAATAGTGATTACACTGTAAATTATCTATGCTATCGAGTAACTAATTAAGCTTTATACTATGCTTTAACGCAAGCATGAACGATGCTTTAAATATGACGCGTAGGCGTAGCTGGCCTTCTCTACCAGACGCACTCGTGTTCAGCATAGCAGGCTGAAAATTTGCGTTTTTGACTGAATTTTAAGCATCATTACTTATTGACAAATGGTTAAGATCATTAACCATTTGTCAATGGGTAAAGAGAAGTTTGGAGATATCTATTGAATAGATACGATGAATTTATACCTTCAATACATAAAAGGACACAGAAAATGCGTTTGAAATCATTTTCCTTTACTGTAGTTGGGCTAGCTTTACTCGTAATTCCATCTGTCTTACCTGTCTTACCTGCCTTTGCCCAAGAGATTTCAATTTCGTCTTCGGATGGTAGCGCTACCGGCACAATAAACTGGACTGGTACAAAAAACTTTAATTACAAAATTACCTTAAAGTCGAAAAAAGGCAAGCCTGTGTATATTGAGGCTCAGGGCTTTCGAGATTTTGCTCCCGATTCTTCACGGCAACGTATGACTGGAAATACGACTAGTAGAAACGGTCGAAAATTTTCTAATAGTTTTTCTGGTAAATTTGGAGAGCTTAAGTGGACAGGAGTTTATCTACGAGTTTGTACCGATATATCTTTCAGACCTGATAAATGCGGCGCACCTCAAGCTTATCGTCGGCAGTGAGATAACTGTTTGATGGTAAGCGATCGCTAAATTTAATCTTGGTACAGTACTTTAACAGCAGATAATCACTTGGGTGAACCAAAATAAAATCAGATTAATTTATGGCATCTTTAGCCGGAAAAGTTGCAATTATCACTGGTGCATCGCGGGGAATTGGACGAGCAATCGCACTCAAACTAGCAGGTAACGGCGCATCTGTTGTCGTTAACTATGCAAGTAATGCAGGCAAAGCACAGGAAGTTGTTGCGGAAATTGAAAAGTTGGGAGTAGAAGCGATCGCTATCCAAGCTGATGTTAGCAAAGTACCCGACATCCAACGGTTATTTGAGCAAACACTTGAACGCTTCGGTAAACTCGATATTTTGGTCAATAATGCCGGAATCATCTTCTATAAACCAATTACTCAGGTAACAGAAGAAGATTTCGACAAAATTTTTGCCACTAATGTCAAAGGCACTTTTTTTGCTTGCCAACAAGCCGCGCAACACATGGCAGAAGGGGGACGGATTATCAACTTTTCCTCATCAACTACGGTGATGATGCTGCCAACTTATAGTGCCTATGTTGGAACCAAGGGTGCTGTTGAACAAATCACGCGGGTACTAGCTAAAGAATTGGGTGCAAAGGCGATCGCAGTTAATGTTATTTCTCCTGGCGCCACCGATACAGAATTGTTTCGAGAAGGCAAAACACAAGAGCATATAGACCGTGTAGCCCAAATGGCTGCTTTTGGTAAACTGGGAGAGGTGGAAGAAATCGCCGACGTAGTAGCATTTCTCGCTAGCGACGAAGCTAGGTGGATCACTGGGCAAAACATCCGTGTAAATGGTGGAGCCGCGTGAGATGATCAAACTTAAGCTCAAACCGCTTTAAAACCTCGTTTCCAGCCACTGGCTGGAAATGCTCCTCATTACGGTGCTGCTAGTCTTGAGGCAGCAGCCTCGTATTATATCAAATCCGGTAGTATCTGAATGATTAAAAAACCGCAGAGACGCTGAGGGCGCAGAGGGAGAGGAAAGAGGAATAATTTCGATACAAACGGACATCATATTAGGCATTCCCAGTCTGAGACTAGGAACGAGACAATCTCTAAAAGCTTGTTCTAATATACTGAGTACCTATTTTTATAACTTCAGACTATTTAAATTTTTATTTCAGGGTTTGTTCCAAGTATGGTAGTTCTGCATATTTCAAATTTCATCGACTGCAATGCTATCAGCAACTCATCTCCTAGCTATTACTATGAAGGGCGTTGTCTCCAAAGTGGCGATTGCCTAAAACTACCCCGTACCTCAATGGCTGAAGCGATCGCCCACGGACTAATGCAACAGCTTGCCAACAATGATTGTTATTCTCGTGAAGGCAAGATGTATGGAATACTATTGGTTGAACTGCCTAATGGCGAACAACGGGTACTCAAAGCCTTTTCTGGTCTTTTGAATGGTTGCAGTGTGGTTGAGGATTGGGTGCCACCAATTCCAGGAAGAGACGAAGTTGCTTTGGAGGAAGCCCGTACTTTGGCACAGTTGGACGCGATTAAGCAAGAAATTCTTACCTTGAAGCAACTGACCGAACGCCAGCAGTACCAAACCCTATTTGATGAGTTTGAGCAGCAATTGCAAGCAATGAGCGATCGCCATCGCCATTGCAAACATCAACGACAGGAAAAACGTCAGCAAATCTGCGATCCACTTACTCTTGAACAACTCGACGAAGAGAGTCGTCAGCAGGGAATTGAGCGACGACAACTTAAACGTCAGCAAAATGTAGTATTACAGCCTCTTCAACAGTTAATTGCAGTGACGGATGCGCGAATTAGCGAACTGAAACAACAGCGTAAAACATTGTCTTGTCAATTACAAGCTCAGATGCACGCTACATACAGCCTGACTAATTTTTCCGGGCGATCGCAATCATTGCAACAATTGATGCCAGGAGGCTTCCCCACTGGCACAGGAGACTGTTGTGCCCCAAAGCTGCTCCATTATGCGGCAACACATAATCTCAAACCACTGGCAATGGCGGAATTTTGGTGGGGTGCGTCTTCTGTAAATCAGGATAAAATTCAGGGAGAATTTTATGGAGCATGTGCCGAGCGATGTCAGCCATTAATGGGGTTTTTGCTCTCAGGGTTGAAACCTATTTCAATCCCAAACAGGGATGTATACACAATTAGCCCACTTTCCCCTACCAAAGCAGAGATCCCGATTATTTATGAAGACGAATGGCTGATTGCTGTAAACAAACCTGCTGGGCTACTTTCGGTACCTGGTCGTTATCGCGATCGCCAAGATAGTGTTTTGAGTCGCTTACGTCATTTATTACCGGATGGTATAACCCTTGCATCTGTGCATCGCCTAGATCAGGAAACATCTGGTATTTTGTTGTTGGCACGCGATCGTCAAACCCATCGGCAACTCAGCCAGCAGTTTCAGCAACGCCAGGTTTACAAGGTTTATGAAGCCATCCTTTCCGGTGCTGTGACAGTTGACCAAGGTACAATTGAACTGCCATTGTGGGCAGATCCTGAAAATCGCCCTAATCAAAAAGTTGATTGGCAGCACGGTAAACCTAGCTTGACACATTTCCAGGTAATGGCGAGAGAAGAAGACTACACCCGCGTAGAATTTACGCCACTAACTGGACGCACTCATCAATTGAGGGTTCATGCAGCTGATGTAAGAGGACTTGGGGTAACTATTTTAGGCGATCGCCTTTATGGATGCTGTGCAGTTACCAGTCGGTTACATCTGCACGCTAGAGAACTTCGCTTCGAGCATCCGCAGTTAGAAAAAACCCTGCATTTACAAGCAAATACCCCGTTTTGATAATTAACGCTGACATCCAGAATATTTTATGGGCAATGACGAATTATTTCCGTAATAAGTGTGACAGAGACTGTAGATATATCTATCACCATGTGAATTTCAATTACTTTGGAACTCACCGTTTGTGTAATTAACTTGGGAAATAAAGAATTAAGCAAAATGGCTAAAACCCTTGTCACACATGAATTAAACGCATTAG
This sequence comes from Nostoc sp., assembly GCF_036917395.1. GTDB lineage: Bacteria > Cyanobacteriota > Cyanobacteriia > Cyanobacteriales > Nostocaceae > Nostoc. The sequence continues at coordinate 161,669 of NZ_JBALDI010000070.1, read as the reverse complement.
TCCTTGGGATATATAGACTTTAGAGACTTGGACAATCCATACTGCGATCGCTCTGAGCAAATCTAGATTATTTGCAACATTTTTTGTGAAACTTTGGTATGCAATAACCTTTTTTTTAACCATTAATTCATCCAGCATTTATGCAATACCAAAATAAAAAACTAATACAACAATACTTTCAATGCTTTATTATAAATTAATCATTTCAGGTTTTGATTGCATAAACGGTGAGTTTATAAGTTACTCAAATAGTTTATTTTCTAATTTTTAATAATGGTTAAATTATCAACTTGGTTATTTATAAAATGAAAACTAATCAGTAATTAATTTTTTTAAAAAATACGTCTTTTCAATGTTTGAAACAAAAATTAATAACTCAAATTTTAATTTTTTATGTCTAAGAAATTAAAAATGATTATCATAAAATAAGATAAATAAAGCGAAAATCTAAGATTCTAAAACTTTAATATTTATTAAATATTAATCTAATATAAAAAGGTAAATTTATGTTGAATCTAGAGTTAGAAAAGCTTTTTTACACAGTACAACTAGACTTCCAAACAGAGTCTGCTAAGATTGCTGGTCTGGTTTTTAGCGAGACTCAATTTCAGTTATCGACTCGAAGAATTGGCAAGGTTCATGCAGCTTTAGTTGTGCCACTAATCTATTTGAAATCATTAGATCAAGACTATCAAAACATTGGGGATAATAATTTGTCTATAACTTTCAAAACTGAAAGCCATGCTTTAGAAAATTTTAAAGTAAATTATTTGCCTAAAATCAAGACTTTAACTATATCAGGGTATTACAAAGCGGGAACAGCTTATCTGTGTTATTCTCCAGCTATGAATCCTGATTGGTACGATGGTAGAGGTTATAAAATAGCTCGTCCCGATTGTATTGGAGAAAAGTTTGAATTGTTGGCAAACAAGTTTTATCCGTTTTTTGAAGAATTTTTTAGAGGGTAAGTCTTAATCATTTTATGAATTAGAAGATAAATAAAATATTATAAATAGAGCAGACTTTCAAGAGTAATTTGCCCAATATTTAGCAATAGCTAAAGTTCACTCATAGAGAATGCAAGTATAGGTTTTGAGTGAAGTTTATACTATCAACAAAAATGAATAATAATTCTAGTACTAATGGAATGTTTGAAGTGAGATGCCCTTAAAATTTTTTGCAACATAACTAACTATTTTTACAACATATCCTTTTGCTAAAGAATATTTATCTGATTATACACAGCATGATCATGTTTACAGACTTGGATTGAGCAGCTTCCCAAAAAATTATTTTTTGTGTACTAATACTAGTTTTTCCTGGTATTAAGCAATAGCATAACCCGCGCTAGCAAGACGATCGCTTTACCTCAAATCTTCACCATTCCATTTCCGATCTCGAAGCTTGTACTTTACAGCAATTTTCAAATGCGTGAAATACAGGTGATTGTAGGAGGCACAATATCAATAGTTGACGAACCTGCAACAGCAAGTTTTGTCTTTGTAGATGTATGTGGTTTTTAACCGTCATATTGAGTTCCCAGACAGGTTGCTAGGTTTAGCTTCTCGTGTGTGTTTTGCTGGTTGGTTCAATTGGGATTCCAACGAGTTAAGAACGTTGTCAATAAAACTCTGAGTAAAGCGAATCCAACGCTTTTTAGCATTCTGGACGAACGATACACATCTAGATGAGATGGACAATTCCACTTTTTCGCGTTCCTCGCACCTGGAACTGGTGACAATCGACTTGCTTTTTAAATTTGGATGTGATAATTTCTGCTTGTAGTTTATTCAACGGTTATTCGACCAAGTTGCCGTATTTTTAGAAACCAATATCACAGCTAAGAGACTTCCCAATAAAAAATGTTCAACTACTGATTGTGAGACTACCCCACAAGATTGGATGATTTATTCCTTGGAAATCCCTAATGAGCCGTAAAGACAAGAGTGCTGGAGTTGACCTCTAGACTCTCATTCTTATCTTTTTTTAATAACAGGAGTAATAAAAAAGTTGTTGAATCAGTTAAAAAAGTTCTTGTTTTTATTGCCACAACGCTCAGTAAAGTCCTTTAGTGCCTTATTGGTTGCTAGTTCCTGGCCAGGTTTGGTGATTTCTGGCTGCGCTCCAAGGAACTCTGCAAATACTAATACCACTGCCCAAAATGTCAGTAACCAGACTCAAGAGAAAACTAGTTTGATTCGCCTGGGATACCAAAAGGGAGGTGTGGTGCCAATTGCACGTCAACGAGGAGAGTTAGAAAAGAGGCTTGCGGCTCAGAATATCAAAGCTGAATGGGCTGGCCCATTTGACCGATGTGCTACCTTACTCCAAGCAATTAGTGCTAATCAAGCCGATATAGGCGGGTGCGGAGACATTCCTGGATTGTCAGCGATCGCCGCTGGTCAAGAGCTATGCATTGGTGCCGTTCAGCGTCCCAGACCGGAATCATTGAACAGTGCGATCGTAGTCCGTGGCGACTCTTCTATCCGTAAGCCTGCTGACCTAGTAGGTAAAAAAGTTGCTGTCAATCAGGCTGGCGCAGGTGAGTACCTGTTATTAAAAGTATTGGAAAAAGAGAACATTTCTAAAGATAAAGTTCAGCGTGTTTTCTTAGCTCCAACTGATGCTGCACCTGCACTCTACCAAGGATCTGTGGACGCTTGGGCAGTTTGGGACCCCTATATCTCAATTGCCGAATTAGAGCATGGTGCTAGGAGAATCACCACAACCCATCCAGCTCCCACCTACAGTGTAATGCTTGTGCGTAATGAGGCTGCGGCTAAATCTCCAGAGGCGGTGAAAGCAGCTTTCAGGGGTTTAGGCGAGGAATACGATTGGTTAAATGTAAATACGGCAAAATCAGCCGAATTTCTGGTCAAGGACATCAAAATCTCCCCAGCCGTAGCCAAGCGGGTAACTGAGAATCAAGGGCCACAACTACTCGCCACACCTAATGCTGATGATGTTACCAAAATTCAGAAGACGGCTGACTGGATGCTGGAGCAAAAAATTCTACCGAAAAGGGTAGATGTTGCTGCTACTATCTGCCCCACGGCTAAGTAGGAGTAGGGAAGCAGGGGGCACAAGGGGACAAGGGGAACAACCATGCCCAATGCCCAAATAAAGTTTGTAATTTTTAAGGAGATGCACTATGCCGATTGAATTTATTGGAATGATTGGAACGCGAGAAATATCTGAGTTAGATGGGCCGACAGTTTCGATCACCGGCGGTTCCATAGATGCCGCCTACGTCCGCAAGTTTGCTAAGGCACATGAGGATGGTGGCTTTGATCGGGTACTGGTTGGTTATGGTTCAACTGGCCCTGATGGCTTAACTGTGGCATCGTTCGCGGCGGCTGCAACAGAACGGTTGAAGTTTTTAATCGCCCACCGCCCTGGTTTTGTGGCTCCTACACTCTTCGCACGCAAGACAGCAACTTTGGATCATTTTACTAATGGTCGCATTGCCGTACACATTATTACAGGTGGCAGCGATGCCGAACAGCAACGCGATGGGGATTGGCTTGACCACGATACTCGCTATCGCCGTACAGATGAGTACCTCGACATCGTGCGCCGGGTATGGATAAGTGATACTCCCTTCGACTATGAGGGCGAATTCTACTGGGTGAAAGATGCTTACTCAGATGTGAAGCCTTTACAACAACCCCATATACCCCTGTACTTTGGCGGTGCTTCTGGTGCAGCAGTACCTGTGGGTGCAAAGCATAGTGATGTCTACGCCATGTGGGGAGAACCGATTGCGGGGGTTAAGGAACGGATACGTGAAGTAAAAGCCGTAACACCACCAGAGCGATCGCCACGGTTTAGTGTATCTTTGCGACCGATTCTAGGTGATACTGAGGAGAAGGCTTGGGAACGGGCGCACTTAATTCTATCGCGTGTTAAGGAAATTCGGGCTGCAAAAACCGAAAATCAGCTACCGATAACTCCCTACTTTAATTTAGTACCACCGCAAGCAGTAGGTTCTAATCGTTTGTTACAGTTTGCCCAAGAAAGCGAAATTTTCGATAAGCGCTTGTGGACGCCAATTGCTGCCGTTACTGGTGCTTATGGTAACACTACAGCCCTGGTTGGGACACCGGAGCAAGTAGCAGAGTCCCTTGTGGATTACTATGAGGCGGGGGTAACTACTTTATTGATTCGAGGATTTGATCCATTAGAAGATGCGATCGCTTATGGTCGTGATGTCATTCCGCTAGTCCGGGCAGAAGTGCAACGGCGAGAGCGACAAGCACCTGTTGTTGCTTAGGGACTTTCAAATAAAAAACAAATAAAAAATATTCAACTACTTATTGTAGGATAGTCAGAAAAGTCGCCTGTAGCCAAAGGCGCTCATGTTGGCTACTCCACAAGATTGAATAATTTATTTGTTGGAAATCCCTTAGATCAAGATTGGATGATTGATTTTTTGATAGTCCCTTAACAACCTCTTTTTCGTAAGGAATATCATTCATGACCAAAGTATTGATTCTCGATGCCAACCAACAACCCTTATATCCTGTACGCATCAGCCGTGCTAGGCTGCTATTGTCACAAGGTAAAGCTACCGTATTCCAGCGATATCCCTTTACTATCATTCTGAAGGAGTCTCTTTCTCGTCTAAAACTTGAGCAACTTGGCTTCAAGTTTCACCCTGCCATTAAAATAATTCGTAATTTGTAATTGAATTCTTAGCTACGAATTACGAATTACGAATTAGTAAATGTTAGTTGCCTCCCAAACCGAGGAATATAAATGACGAACCACACCATCTTAGAACCATTAGCAGAAGACGAATGGTTTATTGAGAGCCAGGAACTACGATCCTTTGTAGCAACAGTACGTGAAATTAGCGCTAGCACTGCTGACGATCGCACTCAAACTCTAGCTAGATTAGAACCCTATTTTCAAGAACTGCTTGCCCAACAGGAATGGCTCCCGGAAAAGTTTGCCCAAATCAATCCCGAAAGCAAAATGGGCGGCGGTATTGGTCAGTGGTTACTTTATCGCGCCAAAGACCGTTCCCTCTCAGTCTTCAGCTTGGTGATTCCCCCAGGTTCAACAACTCCCGTCCACGACCATTTGGCTTGGGGATTGATTGGTTTATACAAAGGTAATCAAGAAGAAACAGTCTATCACCGTGTAGATAATGGTGATGCTGAAGGACACGCACAATTACAAGTAACCGAAGTGCGATCGCTTCAACCAGGGGATATCTACGGCCTCTTACCTCCAGATGGTGATATCCACGCCGTCAAAACCACATCCCAGAGCGCATCTGTATCTATCCATCTTCTGGGTAATGATACTGGCTGCATCTTGCGTCACCAGTTCATCCCAGAATCTCATAGCGTCAAATCTTTTCGCTCTGGATATTCCAACGCTCCCTGTAAAGAGGAAGAGGAAAAAGAACATGCCCAAGTCCGATAGACCACAACCCCCAGTATTCGAGCGAGTTGAAGACGAACGCCTGCACCGCAAGCAACGTCTCGCCGCTGCCTTTCGCCTGTTTGGTAAGTTTGGGTTCAGCGAGGGAATCGCCGGCCATATTACAGCTCGTGATCCGGAGTTTACAGACCATTTCTGGGTCAATCCATTTGGAACATACTTCGGTCATATCCGAGTTTCTGACCTGATCTTAGTTAATAGAGAAGGTGAGGTGGTTAAAGGCGATGCTGAGGTAAATCAAGCTGCTTTCGCCATTCATTCTCAGCTTCATGAAGCTCGACCTGATGTGATCGCAGCGGCTCACGCCCATTCACTTTATGGTAAAGCCTGGTCTAGTTTAGGTCGTCTCCTTGACCCCTTAACTCAAGATTCCTGTGCTTTTTACGAAGACCATGCGCTATTTGACGATTTTACAGGTGTTGTTTTAGAAACTTCTGAAGGTCAGCGACTGGCGCAAACTTTGGGGCCAAAGAAAGCCATAATCCTACGTAACCATAGCATTTTAACTGTGGGACATACAGTAGATGAAGCTGCCTTTTGGTACATTAGCTTAGAGCGATCGTGCCAAGCCCAACTACTGGCAGAAGCTGCGGGTAGACCTACTACTATCAAACACGAAACAGCCCGCTTAACGCAAACTCAAGTGGGGTCACATATAAGTGGATGGTTCAGCTTCCAGCCACTTTACGACAGGATTATCCGTGAAGAACCTGATTTGCTGAATTAGTACTGTGTTTTTTGACACTTAGGCAATAAGCAGGGAAGTATCAATTTACCCTACTTCCCGCTATTTTTATATCAATTTAACCTAAATTTATCTACATACTCCGGTAAACCTATAAGTTTATAGTATAAACATAGTTCAGAGAAATCATTTTGATGATTCACTTAATCTTTCGCCGCTTAATTACCAAGTGGATATCGTTGATAAAAATCAGGAATATCCCATTTAACAACCAACATAAATTATTCTTTTCTTCTCCTTTGCCAATTGCGGGGGCTTTTGTTGCAGGTCTTTGTCTAAGCGTGCTATTTGCCGCCTGCTCATCGACACCTACTGTTAATTCCCCTAATCCCAGTGCCACATCTGTTAGCAATTCGGCTTCGAGTAAAGCAATAGTGGTAAGATTTGGCTATCAAAAATCGACTATTTTACTTAGAACTAAAGGTGTTTTAGAAAAGCGTTTGGCACCAGAAGGGATTACTGTAAAGTGGACTGAATTTCAAGCGGGTCCTCAACTCCTAGAAGCCATGAATGTGGGTAGTATTGACATCGGTCCTGTAGGAGAATCACCGCCAATATTTGCCCAAGCAGCTGGAGCATCACTAACTTACGTTGTTGGTACTGCGGCTACTCCGGCTAGTTCAGCAATTCTTGTTCCTCAAAATTCACAAATTCAAAAACTTACTGACCTCAAAGGTAAAAAAGTTGCCTTTCAAAAAGGCTCTAGCGCTCACTTATTGTTAGTCCAAGCTTTAGAAAAAGCGGGATTGAAATATACTGACATCGAACCTAAATATTTAGCACCAGCTGATGCCCGCGCTGCATTTGTCAAGGGTAGTGTAGATGCCTGGGTGATTTGGGACCCCTTCTATGCAGCGGCTCAAGATGCAACTAAAGCCAGAGTCCTAATTGATGGCACAGGAATCAATAAACAGGGAGGATATTATTTGATGACTCGCAAATTTGTCACGGAAAATCCGCAAACTGTCAAGGCAATAGTGGAGGAAATTCAAAATCTAGAAGAATGGTCTAAACAGAATCGAGAAGAAGTAGCAAAAACTCTAGCACCTGTGTTGGGAATTGATGTAGAAACGATGAAAAAAGCAACTAATAGACGCACTTTTGGTGTTGTCCCAATTGACGACAATCTAATAAATCTCCAACAAGGTGTTGCGGATACATATTATAAATTGAAGTTAATTCCCAAAAAGGTAAATGTCAAGGATGCAGTGTTGACAAAAGAAGAATATGCTGCCTTTTCACCAAAAACTTAAACTAGTACAATGAGTAGGCTATAGAGTATAGCCTAGTTCCTAGTGCCTCGTTCCTAGTCTCCGGCTAGGAATGCCCTCTGTGAGGCTCTGCCTCGTATTCAAGCGCCAGCAGCCCAATAAAGAGCATTTCCTTCTTGGTATCTGGAAACAAGATTTTAAACCTTAAATTGACACTAATGACATCTGTAAGCTCCTAAAGTCTTTTATTCAACTGACAATTTTTGAAATGTAAATCTTGGAATTGATTATGACTAATCCTACAGAACTACTGCGATCGCGCTACGGTGAAATTCCCTTCAATCCCGAAATTGAATGGAATGATTCCCTAACAGCACTACTATCTCACCGTTCAATCCGGTCTTATCTATCTGATCCTTTACCACCAGGAACTCTGGAGTTACTAATTGCAGCCGCCCAATCTGCATCAACTTCCTCTAATTTGCAAACCTGGAGTGTGGTAGCAGTCGAAGATCAACAGCGCAAAGAGGAGTTATCTAAGCTAGCGGGAAACCAAGCACATATTAAGCAAGTGCCATTATTCTTGGTTTGGTTAGCAGACTTGGCGCGTCTAAGCTACGTAGCTGACAGTCGCGGCATATCTCATGATGCCCTGGAATACTTGGAAATGTTTGTGATGGCAACAATCGATGCAACTTTGGCGGCGCAAAACGCAGCAGTAGCAGCTGAGTCACTCGGTTTAGGAACAGTATATATCGGCGGAATCCGTAACCACCCCCAAGAGGTAGCAGAGATATTGAATTTGCCCTCCTCTGTGTATGCTGTGTTTGGGCTGTGTGTCGGCTATGCAAATCCTGAGGTAGAAGCAGCGATTAAGCCAAGGTTGCCACAATCAGCGATACTGCACCGTGAAACCTATAAATTGGCAGATCAAGAAGAAGCGATCGCTCATTACAACGATATCATCAAAGAATTCTATACTGAACAAAAGATGAATGTTGATGGCGATTGGTCAGAACACTCAGCCCAGCGCATCGCAACTGTTGAGGCTTTGAGAGGACGCGATCGCTTGCGTGAAGTTCTCAATCACCTCGGCTTCAAGTTACTGTAAACAAGAAGAATCAAGATTATGGATTTGCAACTCCGTGGCAAAGTCGCCTTAGTGACAGCTGCTAGTAAAGGTTTGGGCAAAGCTACAGCAAGGCAATTTGCCCGTGAGGGTGCAAAAATTGCCATCTGCGCCCGCAGCGAGTTAATTGACAAAACAGCTGCGGAGATTGAAAGCGAAACAGGTACAGAAGTGCTATCTCTGCGTGCAGACGTTACCAGTCAAGCAGATATTGAGCTAGTGATTAATGCCACAGTAGAGAAATTCGGCGGGTTGGATATCCTGGTTACCAACGCCGGAGGCCCACCCGCTGGCACTTTTGACGATATCGATTTGGCAACTTGGGAAACTTCGATCAACTTGACTTTGCTGAGTGCGGTACGCTTGGTGAAGTTCGCTTTACCTTACTTACGCCAATCTACAGCACCAGCGATTCTGACCATCACCTCAACCTCAACTAAACAACCAGCCCAAAATCTGGTGTTGTCTAATTCGATTCGATTAGCGGTGATTGGTTTAACGAAAACTCTCAGCCAAGAACTCGGTAGCGATAAAATTCGCGTCAACAGCATCTTACCAGGTTGGACATATACAGAACGAGTAGAAGAATTAATCAACGCCCGCATTGCTAAAAGTGGTGAAACAAAAGCAGCAGAAATTGCTAGAGTCAATGGGACAGTTCCTTTAGGTCGTATAGGGACACCAGAAGAGTTTGCCAATGTCGCGGTATTTCTGAGTTCACCAGCCGCCTCATTTGTAAATGGAGTCATGCTGCAAGTAGATGGCGGAATTATTCAAGGAACATTTTGAGCAGTTTTACAACAGAACCAGACCATTGAAAAAATTTTTCTGCCCGTATCAGCAGCAAATTGGTCAATCTTTTCCAAAAAGTCAAAAAATCGACATCTGCTAAAATCGGTTTTCTGATAAATCGAGATGATTTGAATGGTTCGAGCCTAGTTACCATAATTTTCTCTATTTGGTGATGCACTAATTAATCAGTAATTTAAGCAATGATTCGCGTCAGTTTAATGAACTAACGATAATTTTGATAACTCTATATCTATGACGCAAGCCTTGGGCACAAAAAAGCCATAATCCCGTGTAACCAAGCCTTTTAACCGTGGAATATGCTTTTTGGCATATTAGCTCAGAGCGATCGCGCCAAGCACAAATACTGGCAGAAGCTGTGGGTAGAACCAATGCTATCAAATACTCAAAACAAGGAAACAGTTCCTTTTTTGAGATTTCTAAATAAATCTTAACAACTTATTAAAATTCAAATTTTTTGTAGATACTCAGGTGGGACATGATCCACTAACCAAACACCATTAGCAGAACAATAGAAAATGTAACCCGCCTGATGCATTGCCGCAGCATATACAACAAAAACTACTGCTTTTCCATGTCTTGCACCAACAGTTTGTGCTGTTGCAATATCCTGCGATAAATGGACATGATGTCGTAACATTTTGCAAAGTCCTGTTTGCATAATTGCCTTTACAGATTTGTGTCCCGTGCCGTGATAAAGCTGATCTGGGGGAACAACAGATTCTAATTGTAAATCGACTTTTACACTATGTCCTTGGTTCGCACGAATCAGAGTCCCTGTAGAATCAAAAGAAAACCGTTGTTTCTCGTTGGATTCAACTACCGCCTCTAATTCCTGACGGTTAATCGGAAACTTGTTTTTAGCACAAGCAGTAAGTAGTTCATCAACAGCAACCCAACCAGCAGGAGCAAGTTTAATTCCAATTGCATCCGGTGTATGTCGCAGATATTTACTGAGATATTTGCTGATTTTGACGAGGCGAGAATCACTCATTTGATTATGTTTATCATCCATATAATACATTTAAAAGGTTTTATACTACATAAATTTTTATTGATGGTTTGACTGTATGGCAATTGGCAGAATTTGTCTTCCCATCATGGCTAATGCCACTCCAATCATCACAATGAGTGTCACCTTCCCACCAGGAACGAGTGATTGATTTATGCTATCTGAGTTTTCTTGTTCTTGACGTTGCTTCCAACTCATTAACGCCGGAATAATTCCACCGAGAACTGAGATACTAAATGTTCCAGTGTAATCTAAGGCAGTAAAAAAGATGGTGGGATTGAGGGTTCCCAGAGTCATAGGAGGGAAAAGAACCAGCGAATAGAGGGATAGGCGACTAGAAAGTTTGCCCTGTGTAATTAGGAAAATATCTTTGAACACATCCAGCAACCCGTATACAAATCCAATGAATGATGTAACGATCGCAAACTCTGAAAAAATGGATGTTAGCACTCCTAACCATTCCCCCACACCACCTGTTCGGAGAATTTGCAACGGATCAAAAACAGTTCTACCATCAGATGTGTCATGTAGGATATCAGGACTGACGCTTCCTAAAATTACGGCATTCCACGCCAAGAACATAATTAGAGGAATCACAGAACCAATAAAGATGGACTGACGAATTTTGTGGGCATCCCCTTCGAGTTGCGTCACAACCAGCGGCACAACGTTTTGGAAAAATAGCGCCACAGACATTACTGAAATGGCACTACCAAGGGCACTCCAATTCTGAAATAATAATTGGGCACTCTGAATGTGCCCTCCTACCAGAAATAATAGTCCCAAAAAGGAAACGATAACAATTCCGACAAAGGCGCTATTTAATTTCTCAATAAACTTTTCTCGCCCAAGATACATAATGCCACCAAATAAGAGCGTGAAAGTCGTTGTACCCACCCACTTTGGCAATATCTGCACATCCCAGACTTTTGCCGCCGCAGATCCTAAAATCTCTCCACCTTCAGCGATGTATGCCACCAAGAGAGCATAGTGCATAAATAAATATGCGCCGCCAGCAATTCGCCCTCCCAGCTTACCAAGGATCTTCTCAACAACTCCCAAAAAACCTATACTCGGACACCCTTCTGTTCGCATCGTGTTTAAGATCACTTCTGCAACCAATAACCCTGAAACTAAAGCGTAGAGCCAAACAGCAATCAGCCCAGATGTGGATGGCACAATACCAGACGGCAGGGTAACAGCTGGTAAGGCGAGAATCCCAGCCCCAATGGTGGTTCCCGCAATCAATGCAGTACTCCCCAATACGCTACCCGGTTGATGATTGAGTTTCTTTCCATCAAATTCGAGATGAGAAAACAACCGAGTGACTTGCTCTGAATCTTTGAGAACAGTCTTTATAGCAACCATACTGAATATCTGTACTTAAACAAAATTAACAATATTAACATATGTAAATATTATTCGCAAAAACCCTGATTTTCCTGCTTTTTTAAGCAAATTTTTGTGGTAAGTAAGCGTAGGCGTAGCCCGTCGTAGACATCGCTACTTGATCATCAACACAACTTTTAGACTATAAATGTCACTTATAGCACTTGATTAAGTTTTACTTTGGGCAAATGCATCCGTGCGATCGCGCCCTCTCCCCCAATGCTGTAGCCAATCGCCCCAAACCATCTAACCCCCCAAGAACATCGAAAGCCCTCTTGACATTGGCTATTGGATTGACACTGGTCGCGTTGGTAGTAAACCTTGTGCCAAGATTCGCTGTCTGAGCAATTTGTTAGAAAAGCCAGTGTAAAGGGAACACTTCAAATAAGACCCTCTGCTGAAGAATGATTGTCATTTATTTAACAGATTATCGGGTTTTAGTAAGGACAAATTAAAACTCCTTTGACACAATAGTACAGAAATACAGAGGTATCTAATATTCTCATATCTCTGTACATATGAATGACAAATAACTTGGTATAAAAATAACTTAGTAACTTAGAGAAACCCTATGAACACCAACAACCCTTTGCAGACAATGCAAACAAGTTTCCATACGGCTTTAGGCGCTGTTAGTGAATTTACTGCCCTACTTCAAGAACCCCAAAAACTCACAAATTACCTTACCCAAATACAACAAAAACCAGATCAATTGTTCCAAGATTTAGCGGTAAAAGGCAAAAATATGGAACAAGATATGAGTAGTTTTTTCAAAAATTACTTTTGGGGAGGTGGTAACAAATTACCATACCCCAAATATATAGAACGAGCAGATGGACAGGCGTTTAATCAACCCTACGAAATCAAAGGGACAAAAATGTATGCCTTTGCCGTTGAAGGTTCAATGGCGAAGTTGCAAGAAGTGTGTGATAAATATCTCAATGATCCTAATAACGGAGAGATTGAATATCGCCCAGCGATGAACTATCTCATCTTGACGTTCAACAAGATAGATTCTTTAACTTCTATCTATCCACCCGACTATGACAAAGGAACTGTGCATGAAGAAGAAGCTATCTTTTGGATGTTAACAGTAGTAGGTAAAAGAGTCGGGCCTTTATTCATTGCCGAACGCCTAGCTTGGTTCATGCCTTACTTGTACGTGAATAATTCTCCCATCCTAATTTCTGGTAGAGAAGTCTACGGCTTCTTTAAACAACTTGGCACATTTCAGATTCCTGACTTAAATCAAGAACCGGATTTATTGACCGTAGATACCTTAGTATTTAAAGAATTTTCTCCTACAAGTCAATCTATAGATGCGCGCCTGCTGGAAGTTCAACGCATCAGTACAGGAGATAAACATCAAGCTATCAAAACATGGGACACTTTTGAAGAAGCAGTCAGAGCGATCGCTAACTTATTATTCAACAATGACGAGATTGCCATTCCTGGCTTACAGTTACCCTTTAACCTCCTCGAATATCTCCTAAACAGAGTCGTCCCTCTGGTTACCCTCAAACAAATCCGCGACGTAGAAAACAGCAAAAAAGCCTGCTATCAAGCACTGATTGAATCCCCCATGCAACTACAAACCTTCTATGGCGGTAAACTCTTTGGCTTTAATGGTTTTGGCGATCAATTTCAATTAAAAATCAATAATTTTGCTAGCCAACCAATCGTCCAAGATTTAGGACTATATAAAGGTTATTCCGCAGGTAGTGAATCAGTAAATATCCCAGTAAAGCTTGGTTTTGTGCTGCATTTCGACTTCACCCTCAAAGATGGGCAAACCGTTTGGCAAGCACCACAGAAAAATTAGTGAATGCTGTTAGCGGATAGCTAAGGTTTCGCCCGTACTGATTAAATTATCTCCTCTGTCTTCTGCTTCCTTCTTCACCCTTACCACGTAAACAAAAACAAACATGTCTGAAATTTTTAAGCCAAAAAAGATCGCTATCTTAGGCGGTGGAATAGCATCATTAACCACCGCCTATGAATTAACCAGTCAACCAGGGTGGGATAGTCTCTACGACATTACTATTTATCAAACAGGTTGGCGTTTAGGTGGTAAATGTGCAACTGGACGCAATATCAAACCCCATGCACCTGATTATCAACCAGACTACCGCATCGAAGAACATGGACTGCACATTTTTTTTGGATTCTACGAAAATGCCTTTCGTCTACTCAAGCAATGCTATGACGAACTTGGTGGCAACGGGCCTTTCAGCACCATAGAAGACGCATTCAAACCCCACAGTTTCATCGTCTTAGAAGAATACATCAATCAAAATTGGGTAACTTTGCCTTTTAACTTCCCTACCAATTCTCTAGTTCCTTGGGAAGGTGGCGATATTTCTTCTCTTTGGGAACATATTTGCAGCACCATCAAATTCGTCATTCAGACTTACGCAGAAATTGAGAATTACGACCAGTTCCATCTTTACAAAAGTTCCTCAGCATCTCTTGCCAAACAAATAGCATTAGGCAAAGAGATAATGGAATTTTTATCAGATAGTAGTCTCTTGCAATTTCCTAGCCAGTTGATTCAGTTATTTTTCCAAGAGCCTAGTTTTTGGGGAAAATGGCTTAACAATATCAACCAATACATTGGCGATATCTTCCAAGACCTAGACTTTAATTCTGAAGGAATATTCTTAAATCTTGCCTACAATCTAGCTCAATCACTGCCTGAAAATACCAAAACTCAAAGACGTGAACATCACCAGTTAATTCTTAAGCTAATAGACCGTTTTAAAGAACATTTGATCCCTCAGATAGAATCTAAAAGTGGGCAAAATCCTGACATCTTTTGGCGTTTAACACTCATCGACCTAGCATTAGCAAACATTCGGGGTTTATTTGTAGATGAGGTAATTCATTTTCGTTCCCTAGACAGTTTAGATGAGTACAACTACACAGACTGGCTACGAAAACACGGAGCTAGGGAATCAAGTGTTAAATCAGCATTTATTCGTGTCTTATACGATTTAGTGTATGGTTTTCCAGAAGGCAATACCAATGAACCGCAACTAGCAGCAGGAACAGCTATCCGTATCCTCACCACTATGTTGTTCAAATACAATGGCGCAATCATGTGGAAAATGCAATCAGGGATGGCGGAGGTAGTGATCACTCCACTATATGAAGTGCTAAAGCGTCGCGGTGTAAAATTCAAGTTCTTCCATGTTGCCAAGCAGTTGCATTTGGATAAAGATCAGCAATCAATTGCAAGTATCACTTTGGCTCGCCAAGTAAATTTAAAAAACCCAGACCAAGAATATCAACCACTCATCAAAGTTAAAGACATTCGTTGCTGGCCTAGTGAACCTCTTTATGATCAGATTGTCGATGAAGAAGCCCAAAAACTCCAAGACCAAGAAATTAACCTTGAGTCATATTGGACACCTTGGCAGAATGTAGACAAAATTACCCTCACCAAAGGCGATGATTTCGATATTGTGTTGCTGGGAATTTCTATAGCCGCCTTACCCTCTATTTGCGGTGAATTGCTCCATGCCAAAAAAAATCCAGTGCATCAAAAATGGTACGATATGTTAACTCAAGTTAAGACAGTAACTACTCAAGGCGGACAAATATGGCTTAAGCCTACCTTACAACAATTAGGATGGCAACAATCTAGTCACGTGCTAGGAGCTTATATTGAACCACTTGATGTTTATGCAGATATGAGCGAGTTAATAGTACGAGAAAATTGGCCTTCTCAGCATTATCCTTACAGTGTAGCTTATTTCACCGGCGTAATTGCAGATCCAGGTATTCCTCCCCACACAGAATATGATTTTCCAGCTAAAGCCCAAAAAATAGTAGAGCAACAAGCAATTCACTTCCTCAATAATTACATCGGACACCTTTGGGCTAATCCTACTCACCCCAAAAATCCCCAAGGTTTGAATTGGGATTTACTAGTAGATTTTCAGAACCGTCAGGGAGTAGAACGCTTTAAAGCTCAATACTGGCGAATTAACATTAACCCATCAGAACGTTATGTACTTTCTGTACCTGGAAGTACCAAGTATCGACTCAAAACTGATGAATCTGGGTTTGATAACCTTTACCTAACTGGGGACTGGATTAACAACGGTTACAATTCTGGTTGCGTGGAAGCTACGGTAATGTCTGCAATGCAAGCAACACGAGCTATTCTACACCAATGCTTCCATATAAAATACACCAAAAAAATTATTGGTGAGTGGGATTCTTGGTTATAAAGGTATATTCAAATTAATGAAGTGCATTTTGACAAAATCAACAAAAATTAGGATTATTTAGGTTGCCAAAACCTAGATTATTTGGTGGTTCTATACATTTTTAATGTTTATTTTCTACCAAATTTAAAAATGTATTTATTATATAAATAATTAGGATCATCATTTATTCAATTTTAGAAATTGCTTCAATTATTAATATAACAAATGATTACATTATCTAATTACCAAATTATAGAATTAATTTATGAAGGAACCAAAACTACTGTTTATCGAGCCAGTAGAAATAAAGATAGTAAACTAGTAGTTATTAAACTTTTAAAAACAGAATACCCTGAGCTAAAAGATATAGCGGCATTCAAACATGAATATGAACTGCTCAAAAATTTAGATATTCCAGGAGTTATTAAAGCTCATAGCCTAGAAAAATACAACAATGGTTTTGCCATTGTGTTAGAAAACTTTGATGGTACTTCCCTTTCCAAAATTATCCAGGCAGAAAAAATAGAGTTACTTGATTTTCTCAATATAGGTATTCAAATTACCCAAACTTTAGGTGAATTACACCAAAAATATATTATTCATAAAGATATTAAACCACAGAATATTATTGTTAATTTAGAAAATCATCAAGTTAAAATTATTGATTTTTCTATCTCATCACTGCTTTTTGAAGAAAAACCCAAACTCAGTAATCCTGATTTGCTTGAAGGAACTCTAGCCTATATGTCTCCACAGCAAACAGGAAGAATGAACCGAACAGTTGATTACCGTACAGACTTCTATTCGTTGGGTGTAACTTTTTATGAAATGCTCACAGGTCAATTACCGTTTCAAGTAATTGATCCAATGGAGTTAGTTCATTGTCATATTGCCAAACAACCTACAACAGTAGATCAGTTAATCCCAGAAATCCCTCAAGTAATTTCTGCAATTATTATGAAATTCCTCAGCAAAACTGCTGAGGAAAGATATCAAAGTGCTTTTGGGATTAAAGCTGATTTAGAAAACTGTCTCAATCAGTTAAAGCAAACTAATTCTATAATCGAATTTTCGATTGGTCAGCAGGATCAGTCTAGCCAACTAAAAATTCCCGAAAAGTTGTATGGACGAGAAGCAGAAATAAATATCTTAATGACTGCTTTTGAAAAGATTAATCAAGGAAATAAAGAATTAATATTAGTTGCGGGTTATTCGGGGATTGGTAAATCAGCATTAGTGAATGAAATCCATAAACCTGTTATTAAAAACAGAGGCTATTTTATTGCTGGTAAATTTGAGCAATTTCAGCGCAATATTCCTTATGCTTCCCTGATTCAAGCATTTCAAGAGTTAATGCAGCAATTACTGACAGAGAGTGAAGTACAACTAGCAACTTGGAAAGTAAAACTTTTAGAAGCTCTAGTTCCAAATGCTCAAATTATTATTGATGTTATCCCTGAACTAGAACTGATTATTGGTAAACAACCAGAAGTACCACAACTAGCTTCAGCAGAAGCACAAAATCGCTTCAACTTGGTTTTTCAAAAGTTTATCAATTTGTTTGCTCAAAAAGACAATCCATTAGTTATATTTTTAGATGATTTACAATGGGCAGATTTAGCTTCATTAAAATTAATTCAGTTATTAGCTACAGATACTGACATTCAATATTTATTGATAATCGGAGCTTATCGAGATAATGAAGTTGATATTAGTCATCCTTTAATGTTAGTTTTGCAGGAAATTGAAAAAAATAGTAGCTCTGTTAAGATTATTCATTGTCAAAATCTAAAAATTGCTGATGTTTCTCAATTAGTTAGCGACACATTAAAATCTAATTTAGAGGGATCTAAAGAATTAGCAAAATTAATATTCAATAAAACTGCTGGTAATCCGTTTTTTATCAATCAATTAATCAAATTTATTCATCAAGAAAATCTACTTTTTTTTAACTTTGTTACTGGTCAATGGCAATGGAATATTCAGCACATTCAGACACTAAAAATTACTGATAATGTTGTTGAATTAATGATAGGTAAAATTCAAAAACTCAAAAACACTACACAAAACATTTTAAAAATAGCTGCCTGTATTGGCAATCGATTTAATTTAAATATACTCTCTTGTGTTAACGAAAAATCTGATAATGACACAGTATTAGATATTTGGGAAGCACTACAAGCTGGTTTAGTTATACCTTTAAGTGATAGTTATAAACTACCACAGCTATTAGATAATGTTGATATTTTTGTAATTGATTATAAGTTTCTTCATGATCGTGTGCAACAAGCAGCTTATGCGTTGATACCCGATGAGCAGAAAAAGGAGATTCACTTAAGTATTGGTAGGTTGCTATTAAAGAATATTGACGAAAGTTTACTCGAACAAAAAATATTCGATATTGTTAACCATTTAAATATCGGTAGTGAACTACTTTTTTCTCCAAAAGAAAGATATAAACTAGCTGAGTTAAATCTTATTTCTGGACGTAAAGCTAAGGATTCTGCTGCTTACGAATCTGCTGTAAAGTTTCTTAAAAAAGGTCTAAATTTACTTGCAGTTGATTGTTGGCAAACTTATTATGAATTAACTCTTGACCTTCATGTAGAAACCGTAGAAGCAGAATATTTAAATACAAATTTTGAGCAGGCGGAAGCATTATTTATCAGTGTCATAAGTAACAGTAAAAATATTCTTGATGCTGTTAAAGTATATGAGAAAAAAATTCAGTTTTATGTTGCTCAAAATCGAATGCGAGAAGCATTAGATTTAGATTTGCAGGTGCTAGAGATACTGGGAGTTTCATTGTTTCAAACTCCACCAGCAGAGCTAACAATTGAAGAATTAGTCAATCTGCCAGAAATGACTGATGCTCATAAGCTAGCTGCGATGAGGATACTAATGACAGCCATGCCTCCCGCTTATTTAGCAGATCCTGCACTTTTACCACTGATTGCTTTTACGATGGTTCATTTATGTGTGCAGTATGGCAATTCATCTTTTGCAGCTTATGCCTATGGTTTTTATGGGCTAATTTTATGTGGGCCTCTTAAAGATATTGAATCAGGATATCGATTTGGTAAATTATCTTTGCAGATTTTAGAGCAATTCAACGCTAGAGAAATTAAATCTAAAGTGTATGGATTATTTAATATTTTTGTTAGACATTGGAAAGAACATATTCAAGCAACTATAGAACCTTTACAAGATGGTGTTCAAAGTGGTTTAGATACAGGGGATATTGAGTATGTGGGTTACAATGGCTTATTAGTTTGTTGGCATCCTTTATGGGCTGGAGAAAATTTAGATATTCTAGAAAAAAAACTAGAACAATATATTAATTTAGCACACAAAATACAGCAAGAACATTTTACTGTTTGTTTGCTTATCTTAAAACAGATGGTAATTGAATTAGTTAAAACACAGGATAATACATCTTACTTAGAGGGTGAGAGTTTTAATGAATCAGTAATGCAGAGAATGGCAGGGAATATTACAGCCATCTTTTATGCTTATCTTGCCAAAAGTATTTTAAGTTATTTCTTTAAAGATTATGATCAGTCTGTTAAAAATGCTCAATTAGCACAACAGTATGAAGTTGCAGCTAGTGGGACTGCTTTTCTACCTCAATATAAGTTTTATTATTCTCTAGCATTGTTGGCTCTGTGTTTAAATACTACTTTCCAAACAGATCTAAAAACTGTTATGGAGAAAGTGGAAGAAAATCAAAAACAATTAAAAGAATGGGCGGCTCACGCACCTGTAAATAATCAGCACAAATATGAACTAGTAGAAGCAGAAAAAACACGACTTTTAGGACAAGTATTAGTAGCGATGGAACACTATGATTGTGCAATTCAAGGCGCTCATAATTCTGGATATATTCATGAAGAGGCGTTAGCTTATGAATGTGCAGCAGAATTTTATCTCAGTCTAGGAAGAAATGAATTTGCTTCCTTATACATGACAAAAGCACATTATGGTTATCGTCGTTGGGGAGCAGGTGCTAAATTTAAGGATTTGGAATTAAAATACCCAGAATTAATTACTAAAATTTCCCCGCACTCTCAAGTAGGGTTTACAAGTAATACTATTACTATTTCCACTATCAATGAAAAGTCAAGTGGACTAGATTTACTCACAGTTCTTAAAGCATCACAAGCTTTATCAGAAGTAATTCTACTGGAAAATTTGCTAGAAAAATTAATGGAAATTGTGATTGAGAATGCTGGCGCTCAGACTGGTATTTTGCTTCTAGATAAAGGAGGAAGATTATTTGTTGAAGCTCAAGCAAGTCTAGTCGAAGGTAATTTAATTGTTTGTCAATCTATACCAGTAGAAAGTTATCAAAAATTACCTATATCTGTAATTAATTATGTCACAAGAACCCAAATAGATGTATTTTTATCTGATGCCACTAACGAAGGAAGTTTTACGATAGATCCGTATATTATTGACTATCAAATTAAATCGATTATCTGTACTTGTATCGTTAATCAAGGCAAATTAATTGGTTTACTTTATTTAGAAAATAATTTAACAGTGGGAGCATTTACTTCCGATAGAATACGAATATTAAAAATCCTATTTTCACAAGCAGCTATTTCTTTAGAAAATGCACGACTTTACGCCAACTTAGAAGATAAGATACAGGAAAGAACTAGGGAATTAAATGAAAATAATGTGCGATTAAAGCAAACATTACACGAATTAAAAATAACTCAAAGCCAGCTTATTCAGACAGAAAAAATGTCCAGTCTTGGGCAAATGATTGCTGGTATTGCTCATGAAATTAATAACCCTGTAAGTTTTATTCATGGCAACCTAGATCACATTGAGGATTACACACAAGATTTACTTAATTTAATTAATATTTATCAAAATTTCTCTCCTGATGTTGCACCAGAAATTAAAAATTTTTTAGAAAAATTTGATGTTGATTTTATTAAAGAAGATATACCTAAAATTTTATCTTCTATGAGAATTGGCACGCAACGTATTGAGGAGATTGTGCTGACATTGCGTAATTTCTCTCGGTTAGATGAGGCCGACATGAAACCTGTTAACATTCATGAGGGAATTGAGAGTACCTTATTAATTTTGCAAAGCCGTCTCCAAGCCAAACCAGGTAAGCCTGCATTTGAGATTATCAAAAGTTACGGTAATTTGCCAAAAGTTGAATGTTATCCTGGGCAACTAAATCAAGTATTTATGAATATTATGAATAATGCGATTGATGCTTTGGAAAAGTTAAATAAGGAAAGAAAAGCAGAGGAAATTAAGAGCAATTCTAGCGCGATCGCAATTCGTACCCAAATAGTCAATGCTGATTCAGTCGTCATTTCCATTAAGGATAATGGGGTAGGTATGAGTGATAGTGTTAGACAAAAAATATTTGATCCTTTTTTCACTACTAAATCTGTAGGACAAGGTACTGGTTTAGGATTATCAATCACTTATCAAATCGTAGTAGACAAACATCACGGTACAATAGAGTGCATTTCTGCGCCTGGACAGGGCGCAGAGTTTATCATTCAAATTCCCCGTTGGCAAAAGCGGGTAATCTAGCATGAGATGTGTCAACCAAACATCTATGCACAGATTAATATTTCCAGGTTATGACCATTTGGATCGTAAAAATAGAAACCACGCTCTGCTTTCTGGGTTAACAGACACTTGATAAATTGGGCAGTATACACTCGGTTCAATACAATCCTACAGAAAACAATTTACCAACTTGTGACAAATCAACATTTCCACCGCTAATGATCACACCAATCCTCGCCTCTGGTGCTGTCACCACACCTTCGAGTAAGGCTGCTGCTGCAAGTACTCCAGTGGGTTCAACTACAATTTTCAGACGTTCCCACAAGAAAAACATGGTGCGAAGAATCGCTTCTTCAGATACCGTCACCATATTATCGACGTAATGCAGCACTAAGGGGAAAGTAATTTGACCAAGGCTAGGAGTCCGGGCACCATCAGCGATGGTATCAGGATTCTTGACGGTTTGCAGCATTTTGGTGTGAAAAGAGCGGGTAGCATCGTCGGCAAGTGCTGGTTCTACCCCGATTACTTTACAATTGGGTAACAATGCTTTGGCTGCGATCGCACAACCGGAAAGTAATCCGCCACCGCCACAACAAACTAATACTAAGTCCAATTGACCAACTTCTTGGATCAGTTCTAAAGCAGTTGTCCCCTGTCCAGCGACTACATGGGGATGATCGTAAGGGGGAATGAGTGTCAAAGAGCGCTCCTGTGCTAGATTTTGGGCTAATTCTTCCCGGTTTGTTTCTTGGCGATTGTACAAAATTACCTCTGCACCATAGCCACGAGTCGCAGTTTGCTTAACAGCGGGAGCATCATCAGGCATGACAATGGTGGTGGGAATATTTAGTAATTGTCCAGCTAAGGCGATCGCTTGGGCATGATTTCCTGATGAATAGGTGAGAACGCCTGTTTGTTTTTGTGCTACCGATAGTTGGGCTAGGGCATTGTACGCCCCTCTAAATTTAAATGCCCCGGTGCGTTGAAAGTTTTCGCACTTAAAGAACACTTGACTATTGGTGCGATCGTTAACAATTCTAGAAGTCAGCACAGGCGTGCGGTGGGCAATCCCCAAAATCCGCTCTTGTGCCGCTTGCACGTCAATTATAGCAACGGAATTATGCTGTGGCATTGATGACGATATGAAATATTCTTGCTCTTGTTTATATGGATACAGATTTTTATATTTGCGCTTAATATGCTGGATTGAAACATACTCATTTCAGGTGGATAGCATCATTCTTTGTCACCATAAAAATAGCTACAGCAAATATTATATATTGCTGTAGCTACTTTTATAAAAGTTAAATTCATTAACTCAAATTAGTCATTTTTGTAACATGAATCAAACATCTGAAAGTCGGCGAAAAAAAACTGCTCTAATTACAGGAGCGGCTAGTGGCATCGGCTATCAATTAACCCAGATTTTTGCTCGTCATAGTTATAATCTGGTGTTAGTGGATAATAATGAAGAAAAACTTAATGAAATTATAGATGAATTTCCGCAAAAATTTGGCATTTTTGTAAAAATTTTTGCTAAGGATTTATCTATCCCAACATCACCAGAAGAAATTTTCACAGAACTACAGCAAGCATCCATCAAAATCGATGTGCTGATTAACAATGCTGGTTTTAGTACTTATGGAGCATTTAACGAAACAGACCTCACCATTGAACTGAAAATGCTACAGCTAAATATAGGGAGTCTGACTCATTTAACTAAGTTATTCCTCAAGGATATGATCGAGCAAAACTATGGAAAAATATTAAACGTGGCCTCATCCGCTGCTTTTCAACCAGGGCCTTTAATGGCAGTTTATTTCGCTACTAAAGCCTATGTCTTATCATTTTCAGAAGCGATCGCTAATGAATTAGAGGGCACAGGTGTCAGCGTGACTGTTCTTTGTCCAGGGCCACCAGCATCGGAATTTCAACAAACAGCTGCAATAGAAGATTCAAAGATTGTTCGCATTAAGAGAATGATGGAGACGGAAACTGTTGCTAGGATTGGTTATCACGGCTTAATGACAAACAAAACTGTTGTCGTTCCTGGGATGAGAAATAAGATATTGACTGAGAGCGTCAGATTTACACCCAGAAATTTAGTTACAAAGGTCGTGAGAAGTATGCAGGAACTCAAAAAAAATAGGTAGCCCAATATCCTATACTATTTTCGGCGTTGCAGGGGAGGCAGTGCGTTGCGCGGGTTAAGAGCGTTATAGCAACTGCCGTGAGGCAGGGAAGAATTTTGGAAGTTGCTAAATCATCCCGCTTTCTTTGCAACCGCCCTATTTTCAAGTAAATCGCGGCAGTCCCTTTCCTCAACGCAACGAAGCAGAATAAGGAAGTGGATAACGGCATCCACTGAAAACCATAGGGGTCAACCGTTCAACACTCCTGCCACAACTGCATTACTGAAGGTTTTTGTTATCAAGCCCACAGTAGATATATGCCATAAGATAGCTGTTTTTTGGATATATATATGCTTTGAACGTTAGGCATAAGTACCTGGTGCATAAAAATAAGTTAAAAACTATAGATAAAAAGTTTTGTGACTTACGTATAAACGTTTGTATGTTCAGGTAGTGGTGTATGAATAACTATGTTGAACAGGAACGTCTATAGGAAAATCTGCAATCTCTAGTGGAGTCTTCAAAATAAACGAAAAAAGCGGGTTTTTAGAAGTTAGTAGTACTAAGTGGATTTTCATAAATCACTTTATAGATTTTGGCATTTATTTCATTTATTGCCTACAAATTATTCCAATAATTATTTAAGTATAGCTATTATTTATTACTAGCTTTTGGATGCCTAATTTCCTCACTCTAGTAAGATTTACATTCCCTATTTTAACTGTTATTATATTTATGAAATAGAAATTCCATCTGACGTAATGAGGTAAGTAATGGCGATTAAATTAAAAGTTCCGGATATCAAAGGTGATGAGTGCGCCAAGAAAATAACTAAATCTATTTTGACTATGGAATCTGATGCCAAAGTAGATGTGGACGTTAATGCAAAAACTGTAACTGTAAACGCTGCGGCTTCGGAAGAGACAATTAAACAGATAGTTCAATCTGCTGGTTATACAATAGAAGGCTATTAATTACATTTCTAAATTTCTGAGAAGATTTAGATCAAGTAATTTAGCCAGCACTATTGCTTATACCAATTCTTTGTGAAACCCCACAAAATCAGGCTTGGTAAGACAAGGGGCTTAAGCCCCTTGTTCTATACAACCTCATAGATAATTGGTATTAGCCATATATTCGCCCGGTTTCCGGGTGGAATATTATTAATTACTCTACTTCGGACATGCTTGAAATACTTGGCTTTCTGCCTAAGTTATAAGCTGTAACAGATACAGCTAAAGACAGTAAGATTTTGAAAGTATAGCTGTATATTTGTTTGCTCTAACAAAACTGTTAAATTTTCCAGTACTCCTTTTCAAGAACGAATTAACATGGGGTCATAAATTTGACATTCCTGAACCCCATAATTGCCCAGAATTAAACTAACCTGCTCAAGCTCATTGTCTGTACCACTAACGATGAGTATGTAATTGCCTTGAGCAATTTGCTCGTTGTAAAAGCGTGCCCACTCATCTCCTATTCCTAGCCTTATAGCGTCAAAGCGCTCACTTAAATTAACATCTATTGACCCAATCAATTGAGAAAAGTCTTTGCTAATTAAGGAAATCTGGTTTGCTGGAAAACCTGCGACATACATATCATTAATTGCCGCTTCAGCATTCTCTATATTATCAAAGTAACTAATAGCATACTTAGTCAAAATCCCACTTTTATTAGGAATAGTAGTAGCAGTTGTCGTGGTTAAATAATTTGTAGGTAATTGCTCACTGTTGAAATGCTCATAAATGCCAAACTCTTCAATACCCCAACGCTGTAGAATTGCTTTTACTGTAGCAATTTCTAAAGATGTACAATCCACGATTATTAAATAATGTCCATCCTCTACTCGCTCGTTATATGCTCTAGCTTGTTCTTCCGATATTCCCCAACCAACTAATGCACCAGCAAAAGTTCCAGTAGCAGCACCAATACTTGCGCCAACAAGGGTTGTAACCAAAGCAGTTGCGGCTGCCCCAGCCAGCATTATTGGCCCAACTCCAGGGATTGCTAAAGTACCAAGACCTACTAATAAACCAGTCAACCCACCAACAGCGCCCCCTGAAAGCCCTCCTACTGTTGCACCTTCGTCGGTTTTATCACCAGTGCGCTCTTTAATTTGATCATCGGCAATCTCATGATTGCGGTCTACATTCTGTACAACTACAGATACTTTTTCCATCGCCAAGCCAGAATCTCTCAACTCATATAGTGCTTGTTCTGCATCTCGACGATGAGTAAATACGCCTACAGCACGTTGATATTGACTTAAAACCATTATTACTCCTTGATAGCAGGGGAAAATTAATTCCGCACAAATCTAGTTTTTCATTACCTGTAATCTTAAATCAATACCTTTGACACAAACTGCTAAAACATCAGTTTCTCCTGCCATGCTTGGCAACTTTTACCCCTGC
The DNA here is from genome assembly GCF_036917395.1 of Nostoc sp. Lineage (GTDB taxonomy): Bacteria > Cyanobacteriota > Cyanobacteriia > Cyanobacteriales > Nostocaceae > Nostoc. Next base: position 135,612 of record NZ_JBALDI010000070.1, on the reverse strand, counting down.
TGCTACGGCAACAAAAGCAACAGCAGTAGAAATCTTAAAAGTTGAAGCGCCATTAACTCCGTTAACGAGTCTTTGATACTCGTGAACGAGTCTTTTAACTCCGTTAACGAGTCTTTGATACTCGTGAATGAGTTTTTTAGCTCCATTAACGAGTCTTTGATACTCGTGAACGAGTCTTTTAGTTCCGTTAACGATGTCTTTAAACTGGTGAACGAGTCTTTTAGCTCCGTTAACGATGTCTTTAAACTCCGTCGTCGAGTATCAAAGCTTCATTTTTTTAGGTTGGAGATTCTAGCAATAAGTAATGGTTTACAGAAAGACACAAATTAACCATGAGCGATAAACCATAAGCGTTGACCTGACTTTTCACGGTAATTGGAAAACCTCATTTCTATTTCTCTTAGGACTTACGCATAACTCTCTGAAACTCTTATTCCTTTGTGTCCAACTCTTAGAGACGCTGCGCGAATGCGTCCTTCTCTACGAGACGCTGCGCGAATGCGGTTCGTTTTTTCATTATTTTGCGTAGGTCCTGTCTCTAAACAAATAGTTGCGTAAACTCATATATTAAATCCACCCTGCCCTTACGTAACATGGCTGGATCTAATCTTTCAGTAGTGTTACAAGTCATCAAAACAACTAACCGTTGCTGCATCTGAATACCAGACTCATCGATTACACTCTGATACAAAGTGCCATCCAGTAAACTCAGAATGTGTTCGGTTTTGTTATTGTATTGCGCTACCTCAGAAGCACGATTTTGCGCTAGATTATCAGCTTCGTTAATAACGATACAAATACGCTCTATGTAAGTTGGTGGGACAAAGTTAGCGATCGCATCATGATCTAAAATAAAAATTACATATCCTAAAGGTACAAGAATTTCTTTTGCTACTGCCTGTGTCCAGACTGTTTTACCTGTACCTGGTTGCCCATGTACAACAACCGCTAACTGGTTTTGATTAAGAATCGCCTGCTGTACAGAATCAGTAAAGTTTTGGATATCTGCGGGAAATGTGCGAATGGGAAATTGACTGTGAACTTTGCCTACACGACTTTGATATCCACTCAGCATAACTGCTAGGTCGTAAGTTGCTTTGTTAATTAATGGTGCCAGATTTTTCGCCATTAAAGTATATTGTCGTCGTCCGCGATCGTAGGGGTCAATTTGCAACCAAACGTCATCCTTCGACCAGTAAGCATAAACAGTATTGATAACGTCTAAACGTTCCCAGTTCACAAATTTATCTATAGGAAAATAAAAATCTCTTTCTGAATAATACTGAGTAATGATGTCGGGATTACCCAACACATGTAAAACTCGCAGTACAGTAATTTCTTGCAGTCGGTTAAGAACATAATCAATGGGAATGCTACTACGACTGACAAATTGGACGATGGGCGTTTCCGTACTCAAAACATCTTTGTAGCGATGATCTGGTGATTGAGGATCTGGCGTAATGTAATTCCAAAACTTTTCAACTTCGTAGCGGGTATTATCAGATACAATATTTAATAAATTAGCCCACCAAGCATAATTATTTCGTCCCAAAATATCAGCAACATTACTCGCTAAATTCAAACTTTTTTGAGTTAATTCCCGGGAGTCACTGTACAACAGTTGCCACAAAAACTCCCAGTCTAATTCTCGGTTAAACGGTCGCCAACCACTAGCAAGCAAGCTTTGCCGGGTATTATTTGTAGGAGTACCTTCATTGCTTCTAAAATAGTCAAAATCCATATTTGTCAGTTATGCAGCGTTAATCGAGTTATTTTGGGTGAAGTATGAGATTTTGAAAAAGTTTTTTCGTAATATCAACTAATTGCGTACAAATGGTAATTTTATTTCCACCGTGCTGTACTGGGTAAGAAGTCTTTTTAATCTAACTCATTCTTTATGTATTATACTATAATACATAAAAACTACCTACGTCAACTTTTTTGACAAAGCAATTGGTAAGTGGAGATTTACTTTTAGCTATTGATGTACCTATGCCATTTATGCATCTCTAGATGAGGACTAATATCATGCCCGTGGAATTATTTAGAATATAAAGCACGTAGCCTCATTTTTGCCTGACGCCAAAGTTCTTCTTACGTGAATTCGACGACTCATATAGTGTCCATCTAATTAGCTTAATTACAAGACCTCTAAGAGATTTTACTACGTAAAACCGTTCTTCTGGGAGTCTTAGAGGCACAGATTTGAACTTTAGTTCAAGGCAGTGAGAGGTTAGTCGAACTCACGTTAAACTTTGGCTAGGCAGGGTATAGAGAAAAATCTGGTAGATAATCTACATGGAATCATGTAACTGTTGTTGAACCCAATCAAATACCCTTAGTAGGTTAAGCTGACAATACATTGATTATCCTCTCACGAGAGTAATAAAATATTGTTAATCAAGTCGAGTATTTGCCATTAATTTCTATATAACCCTCTGAAAGATCGCAACCCCATACAGTTGCAGAAGCTTCGCCAATATTAAGGCTAACATGAATATCTACTTGATCTTTGGACATAATTTGCCGCAACTGTTCCAGATTTTCATTAGTTAAACTATTAGGATAAACTTTCACGTTATCAAAACTGATAATAACTTGTTCTGGATTTATCTGCTGTTCATTTTCACATTTGCCTATAGCCATAGCAACTCGTCCCCAATTCGGATCTGCTCCATAGACGGCAGTTTTTACTAATGGTGAATTCACAATTGCTTTAGCTACTGTTTTAGCTTGTGCATAGTTAATCGCCGAATCTACAGTCACCTGAATAATCTTGGTAGCACCTTCTGCATCTTGGGCAATTTTCAGCACCAATTCTTGTGCAACTTCTTGCAATGCACTCGCAAAATCTGATTCTGAAACTTCACCGGCTATTCCATTAGCTAAAATCACGGCGGAGTCACTAGTAGAAGTATCAGTGTCTACACTCAGACAGTTAAAGGTTTTATCTATAGTAGAGCGAAAAATAGAACGAAGGCTATTTGCAGAAATTGCAGCATCAGTAAAAAAGAAAGTTAGGAGGGTAGCCATATTAGGCTCAATCATGCCGACACCTTTGGCAATTCCTACCAGCTTGGCATTTCCTATTTGCCGTGTGGCTAATTTCGCTACTGTATCGGTGGTCATAATACCACGGGCTGCGGCATGAAAATCAGCAGCAGTCAATTTTTTCCCCAATCCTAATAAACCTGCTCGGATTTTTTCAATCGGGTAACGTCTGCCAATTACACCTGTAGAAGCTATCACAATATTATGTTCAGCAATTCCAGTTTCAGTTGCAACCAATTGCAAAACCTCTTGAGCGTCAGCGATACCAGCAGAACCATTAGCTACATTTGCATTCTTAGATATAACGACAATTCCTTGTGCTTGTGAATCTTTTAAGTTATTGCGGCTAATAGTAACACTTGGTCCAGCGAAAAGACTTTGAGTGAAGACTCCATCAGCAACACAAGGAACTGATGATTTAATAAATACAAAATCATCAGTTGCATCTCTGATTCCCAAATTAGTAATAAATGCACTAAAACCCTGAGGTGTGGAAGATATAGTTAATGACATTTTTCGGAATTTAATAATTTGCTTTAATTATCTCATTTTTGTGTAATCGGTAAAAGTAACAATAATTTATAAAAATGAATTATTTAGTAATTAATTTTATAATTAAAGTCAGCATTTATTAAGTTTCTACCGATTACCTGTGAGGTTGTATAGAACCATTTGCTCAAGCCCCAAGTCTTACAAAGCCTGATTTTGTGCCGTCTCTTAGAGAATTAATATTAGCAACTTTATCCACCTTAAATTGCTATTATAAACTTATAAGTCAGTTAATGTGAGGGTAAATATCATCCATCCATTGCCGCTTTAGACTTAAATGTTTCCTTGCAGTTGTTCGGCTAATTTCTGTATTATAGATAAACCTAATCTCGAACCACCTTGATTCCAGATGTCTGGATTGGGGAGGCGATAAAATTTCTCAAAGATTCGTGGTAACTCTGTTCCCGAAATATCTGCTGAATTACTGGTAGTAATAATAGTTTTTGCGGGCGCTTCCGAGGAATTGTGACGGACAGTTAGGACAATTTCATCACCCGCAGGTTTGTATTTATAGGCGTTATTGAACAATTATACTAAGATTCGTTTTAAGCTAATGCCATCTGATAACAGCGACAGGAGATTTGAAGGGAGATTTATCTGTAGAGTTTGCTGATGTTCTTGAAGACGGATTTTAAACGGCTCAATAACCCAAGGCAACCAGTGTTGTAAGAGCAACGCATCAGGTGTAATAATTGGATAAGATAAGGTTTCCAGCCGTTGTAAGTCTAGCTCGCGATCGCACTCGGCTTCCATCACCTGTAGATCGGGTTAAAAATATTCCTGAAGTCTAAGGTAAGACACATCTGAAGTATGAAGTTATAAGTTCTCAGGTGAAATATTATTGTAGAGTCTTGTTAAATACAGTCTCAACCACTCGCAGTATCTGGCTGCTTAAAATTCCTAGTTTATTTGTATCCAATTAACTAAAAGCTAATGTCAATAAAGTTATAATATTTCTTGAGGTGAAAATTCTATTTAACTTAGCGTTTGCTTGTACTTATTAAGTAGGGGAGTGTGAATAATTAAAGGGTTGTATAGCAATCCTACCTGAGTTTGTTGTGAATAAGCAAGTTTAGTCATGGGTTCACAATCATAAATTAGTAATTACTGATTATGAATTAGTTTGATTATGATGAATTGTAAGTTGTTGTGTGAGCTTTAAATGCTTTAAATTTTCCCTAAAGAAACTAGGTGAAACACTTCTGAATGTGTCTTGCCAAAATTTACCTAATTTAGCAGTGGATTGAGTAGACTAATATCGGTCTTGAAAATCAATCACAGAAATCTAGAAAAAAAGGAACCATAACCATGAAGCCTATTAATTTCTCTAAAACTGTTTTGGCTACTGTCTTTGCCATCAGTTTCGCTACTTTGTCTTTACCTCCTTCTGTTTCTGCCCAAAGCGGAGGCGGCTCCGGCGGCGGAGGCTCAGGCAGCGGAGGCTCCAGTGGAGGCTCAGGTAGCGGAGGCTCCAGCAGTGGAAGCTCAGGCAGCGGAGGCTCCAGCAGTGGAAGCTCCAGTGGAGGCACTAGCTCAGGCACTGGCACAACAGGTACTGGTACAGGCACTGGCACAACAGGTACTGGTACAGGCGCTGGCACAACAGGTACTGGTACAGGCGCTGGCACAACAGGTACTGGTACAGGCGCTGGCACAACAGGTACTGGTACAGGCACTGGCACAACAGGTACTGGAACGGGCGCTGGCACAACAGGTACTGGAACGAATAGCACTGGAACTACAGGTACTGACACAACAGGTGGTGGCACAACAGGCAGTGGTGGAATTACAGGTGGTGGCACAACAGGCACTGACACAACAGGTGGTGGCACAACAGGCAGTGGTGGCACAACAGGCACCGACACAACAGGTGGTGGCACAACAGGCAGTGGTGGAACAACAGGTAGTGGTACAACAGGCACCGACACAACAGGTGGTGGCACTAGCTCAGGTACTGACACTACAGGCAGTGGTACTAGCTCAGGTACTGACACTACAGGTACTAACAGGAATACAGCCATCACAACTTCTGAACCAACTAGCGATCGCGGTTTCGATTGGGGTTGGCTAGGTTTACTTGGTCTAGGCGGTTTATTTGGTTTTCTGCCTCGTAATCGTGATAAAATCCGGGCTTATAGCGATCCTAATGAAGTAACAGGTTCTCCTCGTTCTAAACTCTAAAAGACGTACAACCAGCGTTTGTGTAAACTTCAGGCTATTACAGCGGTTAGACCACACGCGTAGGGGCACAATCCATTGATATTGCGCCCCTACAATTACACACCCGTTTGCTCAAGTCGAGCTACTACCTTGCCCAATGAAGATTACATTTGCCAAAACTTGTATTTTTGTTAGCTCACGCACAAGACGTTGAGCTTGATGTTTATAAAGTTGTATTGGTAACACTCCAGGCAAATTATTCATCCATTGCCTAGCAGTAGCAGAACTACATCCCGTAATCAAAACTATTTCTTCAGCACCATACATCATAGCATTTCTAGTCAGAGCTTTTTCAATCTGCACCTGCCAAAGGCGAGGCAGCATTTCACCCCATTCAATTCGCTGCAAACTACTGCTTGTGGCTAAAACAATCAAGCGATCGCCAGCATAAAGCTTAACATCATACCAGGGCATCAAGGAATAATTGTCTCGCTGATATTTCTGGTAGAGAATGGGCACAACACTGTAGCCATAGGCTATTTCAGATAGAAGCAACCCATTCAGGGTATCGCCATCTTCAATCTTGTATTCCGTTACCATGACTATTTGCTCGCTCAAGTGAAACAAGCTCAGAACATTTTCTCCAAAGGCAGCACAAGCAAAGACTTCCGCCGACAAAGCCGCAGCACACAGAACTTGGGCATAGGGAAACAGAGGGACTATATTATCACTAAAATGACGATCTTGAGAGCGGATAATCAAGCTAGTGACGGGGTTCATTGCATGAGCCATCAAACCAATTTCCAGATTTTCCATATTATCGTCCCCAACTAAAACGATGCTTTTAGCACGGGAAAGATTCACCTTAGTTAATGCTTCGCTAGCATTGCCAATGATAAGGGGCATATCGGGTAAAGTGTCTTGGTCGAGAGTGGTAGTATGAATTCCTACTAACGGCTGGTTGAGTTCTTGCAAAAGAGCAGCCACTCTCTGTCCCAAACGATTTAAGCCAATAATCACCACATGGTTGCGTTGTGGCATCGGAGGACGGGAATTGAAAAACTGGAATCTTGAAGTGACAAGAGCATCAGTCACCAGTGCATATAATACTCCCACAAAAGCTTGGCCTGTCAATGTGAGTCCCAGACTAAAGAACCGCAACCACCACGGAATATAGTCTGAGGGTTGTGATTGTGATGTAAACTCAACACCGCCAAATAAATCTCCGTATCCTCCCAAGAGCAAGACTGCTGTCGCATAGAAAGCTTCTTGCAGGCTGATGTGAGGATAATACAAGCGGTAAAGAATTATTCCAATGAGCCACAGGATGAGTACGGTAATTGCATAGATTGTTGCAATTCGCCGGATTTGATTTTGGCTTTGGTAGTAAGATTGCCAAAATTGCGCTATTTTATCCTTGAGATTCTTTGCTGTGATGCCTTGAACAAACTGTTGCCACTGCCACCTTTGGCTATAAGATTTCCGGTGTTGCTCAGATAAAGCCAGTTCGTATGCAACATCAATGTAAACCAGTGTGTCTCCTACCTGAACTTCTGCTTCTGGGTCCCACTCAAACAATTCTCTGAGTGGATCAGATAAAATAGGTGTGTGACTCAAGATGCGGCGAGTTGTGAGATTGAGTCTATGTACTGGCTTGCCATTGCACCAACTATCCTTCGCTTGTACCTGATGCTTTATTACTTGCAATAGTTGCCCTTCTAAAGTGAAATATCCAATAGCTTCAGATCCAAGAGCTGCTAGAGCAAAGGCATAAGCTGAGAGATGGGTAGGCTCAAAAGCAACAAAATTGCCTAAATTTTCGTACAAAAGTTTGTTGAAATTTTGTTTGTCAGAACGTACAATCAGGCGAACATGCGGATTAAGACGCCGTGCTGCAAATGCAGCTTCTATATTCATCCGCTCATTTCTTGTCACTAAAAGTATTGAACGACACTGCTTTATACCTGCCTGCTCTAAAACGCTTGGCTGGCGGCAGTCTCCGATGATTAATTTTTCTAGTAAGCTAGCTACTTCTGGGACTTCCCAATGTTCCGGCTGCACATCGTCAATGGCACTGACTTTAACATCGTATTCCTTTAGGACTGCAACACAATGTTGCCCTAAACTTTGGAGTCCGCATACTAAGAAAAGGTCTTGGGGTTTTTTTGGATTGCTGGTAGGAGGGGGATGCACTTTCTGTTGATGGCAGCATTCGATACCTTGGCTCATAGTAAGTGGCTCCAGCCCTTACTACAAACTTTTAATTATTCACGCCCACTTACTTACTCAAGAAGTATAACAACATTGGGGTAAATTTAGTAACTTCTTACCCGCTTCACTTCCTACTCCCTCACGACAGCAAACTAGCAGAATTTTCGTCTAAAAATAACGTTGCTTGGGGTTGTTGACGGAGAATAGAAGCCGGACAATCCGTATTTATAGCTCCTTGTAACATCTCTTTTACCACATTCGCTTTACGTTTTTCTGGAGCCAAACAGATAATTTTTTTAGCTGAACAAATTGTCGAGATGGTGAGAGTAAAAGCATATTGTGGGACAGTTTCTAGATTCGGAAAGTGACCTGTGCTTACTTGTTGCTGACGGTTCACTATATCCAGTTTCACTAGTTTCACACTGTAAGGATCTTGAAAATTTGCTACTGCTGGATCGTTAAAAGCCAAATGTCCATTTTCGCCAACACCAAGACAGCATAAGTCAATTGGTTGTGCTTGCAGTAATTTAGTGTAGCGATCGCACTCTGCTACTGGTTGCCATGCATCACCTTCTATATAATGAAATCTCTTAGGAATAACCCGCTTTTCTACACGTTCTCGTAGATAGCGCCGGAAACTGGCAGAATGGTCAGCAGTAATTCCCAAATATTCATCTAGATGGAACAGAATAATCCGTGACCAATCTACACCACCCAATGCAATCAAAGCATCAAGAAATTTGAGTTGGGAGTTACCTGTTGCTAACAATACAGCGGCTGTATCCTGTTGCTTGAGAACTTGCTGTAAATGCTTTTGCGCGATTTCGGCAACATCTTGGGCCATTTCGACTTCAGAGTTGTAAATCTGCACTAGTAAATCATCAACGCGAAAAGAGTTTGTAGCGGCTAGCATTTGCTTACACAGAAGGTTATCAATTATACGGCAGTTATTTGAGAGGCTCTACCTGTCTGCCCTTACATGCCCTATCCAGTATAGATTTTAGGATTTAGCAGATTAATTTACGACTTTTTGCTCTGTATTAACAAAGGAACAATCACTCAGGACAAAAAAACAATGTAAACTATTTAAATTAAGTTAACAATTATTTACATTTTACCAAAAAATCATGCTGGCTGCAATTCTCTTTGACCTAGACGGCACTATTGTCAACACTGACCCCATACACTACCAAGCTTGGCAGGAAATGCTGTTAAATTACAGCATTGAAATTGACGAAATATTTTATAAATCCCAAATTAGTGGGCGGCTAAATCCAGAAATTGTCAAAGACATTCTGCCACAATTATCAGTAGCAGAAGGGCAAAAATTTGCAGACGAAAAAGAGGCGCTTTTCCGCAAACTCGCCCCGCATCTCAAACCGCTGAGTGGATTTTCTGAACTACTAGCATGGACAGATACACATCAGTTAAAACGGGCATTGGTAACTAATGCCCCTAGATTAAATGCAGAATTTATGCTAGAAGTTTTGGGAATCAAAGAAGCTTTTCATACAATTGTTTTAGCGGATGATTGTATTGCAGGTAAACCTGACCCTGCGCCCTACCTAGTTGCGCTTCAGAAGTTGGGGATTACAGCAGAAGAAGCGATCGCTTTAGAAGACTCTCCCTCTGGTATTTGGGCAGCCGTGAGCGCAGGTATCCGCACTATTGGCATCGCCTCCACCCACGATCCCCAACTTTTACAGGAAGTCGGCGCATTTATGGCAATTCCAGATTTTACTGATTTGCAGTTGTGGACATTCCTGAACTCACTGATTGAGCCAAATTTAAGTGCGATCGCTTCTAATGTTTGAGCGCAAAATTTAGAACTTTCAGAGTAGAGACACCTTAAAAGCAAAAGCGTAGTTTTCTGTCTCTACTTATTTTTCAGCAAGAATCGCGTAAATTTCCCGTTTAACTTGCTCTAAAAGCTCACGCACCCGATTTATTCGCTCCATATTGCCACTGCGAGCAACCTGCACCACAACAGCAGCTAATTCTGTTGCGGCATTCCGTAACTCAATAAACTCTTGAGGCTTACCTGTCACGAAACTTTTGACAGTATCCCAAGGAGAGTCTGAAGTTTCCTGTTGAGCACGTTCTGCCAATAATTGTCTACCCTCATCCGTAATCGTGTAAATCCGCTTGCCACCTTCCTGTGCGCTCTTGAGATAACCACCTTCCTCCAGTAATTGGAGTGTTGGATACACTGAGCCAGGACTGAGGCGACGGAAACCACCGTAACGAGTTTCCATCTCTTTAATCAGGTCGTAACCATGACTAGGATGCTCGGATAACAATTCCAGCAGGATGAACTTGATGTCACCCCGACGAGTCCGATGTTCATCTCCCCAACCACGACCAAACATTTCATTGCCGAAGTGTTTGCCATGATCTCTACCATCATGCTTGCCATGCCCAAACCAAGACCTGACAAGCAATGAATCGTCTTCGTTAACTCCTGCCCATGCAGGTGCGCCAAAGCGTGACCGAAAGTGTCTAAACATAAATGAATCTCACATCAACTTTCTCTACTATACGATACATCGGAATATATCGCGATATATCGGAATAGAATTTTGATGAAGATTTTTGAAGTAAGCAACTGTGCCAACACCATAAGCGATGCCTGCGGCGGGCTGCACCAACGCAAAGCTAGTTGAAGCTGATGAATGCTCAGGAATTCAAATAGCTACTAGCTTGCACTTGTTGTACAAAAGACTCTACCCATTGCAAATATTGCAAACCGGCAACTACTGCTGTGTCGTTATGATCTGCTCCTGGAACCAACAATAGTTGCTTTGGTTCGGGAGCAACGGCATACAGTTTTTGGGTCATGAAAGAGGGTACAGTCGAATCAGCAGCGCCATGAATGAACAAAACTGGCACTTTTAAGTTTGGCAATTTTTTAATGGAATTAAACCGCTGTGTCAAGATTAAATCCACAGGAAACATCCAAAACATGTTTCGATAAGTTATTAAATCGCGGATGGATGTAAAAGAGCTTTCTACAATCAAACCAGCAGCTTCTGGGTGTTTTACTGCCAAATCGATGGCGATCGCACCCCCCAGAGAATGTCCATAAAGAAAAATTTGGCTGGGTGGAATCTTTTGTTGCTGCACCAAGTAATTCCAAGCTGTGACTGCATCTTCATAAACCCGCTTTTCGTTGGGAAACATACCCTCACTGCGACCGTAACCCCGATAATCAATCAGCAATACCGAAAACCCTAGTTGATGAAACCGATTCGCATGAGCTATGTTTGCGCCAATATTGATACCGTTACCGTGTAAGTATAGTAATACCTTAGCATTGGGTTGCTTGGCTTCTATCCACCAACCGTGAATGTGTTCTACCTTGCTTGTTTTAACTGGTACAGGTAACCAAACCTCTTCATAAGGGAGATTAAAAAACTTTGGTGTCTTCTCAATGACGGCAGAGGGAAAGAAAATGAACCGAGGTTGCCCAATAAAAAGAAATATACAGATGGCACAGTAGGCGATCGCTGCAATTATCCCAGCCCAGAGTAGCAGTTGGGAAAATAGTTGCATTAGAAATTGCAGTTTATTAACTTTCATGCCCTAATTTTTTAATTATAAAGTATATATTTCAACAGAGAAAATACTTAGCATGAGCAGCTTTAGTATTTTCAAATCTAGGCTCCAACCATTATAAAAAAATTTCTCCAATATCAATTATCCAGTAAAAATACGTATGCTAATTTAAGTCTTTATATGAATAGTAGAATTAGCCCATACAGGAGAAGACTGTGACGCTCTTAAACCAAGCTCAAGTAGAGCAGTTAAAGGAAATAACCACACACTTGCGACAAGTAAGACAAGAAAAATCCATCCGTATAGAAGAAATAGCGGCTCAAACACTTATTCGAGCAGGTATTTTGCAAGCTTTAGAAGAAGAACGATTTGAAGAATTGCCTGAGCCTATTTTTGTTCAAGGATTCATCCGTCGCTATGGAGATGCTTTAGGACTGGATGGAAATGCTTTATCACATACTCTTATAAGCAATCTAGTCTGCCAAGAGTCCAATGATGATTATAAGGATTTAGACAACAAACCAAATACATACATACCTCTTGTTGTTACCTACATTCTATTATTAGTAGCTGCATCTGCTGGTCTTTTATATACACTTAATCCACCACAAATTACATCTGAATCCCTGACTCCAGAAGTCAATGGTCAACAGTCAATGGTCACTAATCAGTGAACAGTAATCAGACTGATAAATGGGCAGGCGGGCAGGGGAGTAAGAATTTTAAATTTTAGACTTCGGCTCGTTTCGGCAACTCTTGGAGACGCTCTTGCGTTCGCTCAAAGCAAGTCGCTCAGTCGAACTATTTTGGATTAAAGAATTGAAATTTGATCTAAAATCATCAATCTAAAATTCAAAATTGAATTGCCTAATGCCTAATGACAATTTTCAAGATATTTGCGGTTTACGCAGATGCCAAGTAGTGGATTGCTCATAAGCGTAAGCTACCTGAAACAGTTGGTCTTCTCGCAGCACATTGCCAATTAGCTGTAATCCTATCGGTAGCCCCTGATCATCAAAACCACATGGCAAACTTAAACTAGGTAAACCAGCAAGATTCACAGGAATAGTCATCAAGTCAGTTAAATACATACTCAAGGGGTCAGTAGTTTTTTCCCCTGCTTTGAATGCTGTAGTGGGAGATGTAGGACAGACTAACACATCAACCATGCCAAAAGCCTTTTCAAAGTCTTGTTTAATCAGAGTGCGGACTTTTTGCGCTTTTAGGTAGTAGGCGTCATAATAGCCAGCCGAAAGGGCGTAAGTGCCGATCATAATCCGGCGTTTAACTTCTGTACCAAAACCAGTGGCACGGGTACGATTGTACATCGATAGCAGATTATCTACATTAGGAGCGCGGTAACCATATTTAACCCCATCGTAACGAGCCAGGTTTGCTGAGGCTTCTGATGGGGCGATAATGTAGTATGTGGGTAAGCCATAGCGAAAGCGGGGACAGGAAACTATATGAATCTCTGCTCCCAAACTTTGTAGTTGATCTACTGCTTTGGTAATAGCTTGTTCCACTACAGAGTCCAACCCTTCACCAAAAGTTTCTTTAATGACACCAATTTTTAGCCGACCTCTGGGTTTGAAATCTGGTTTGAAGCTGGCGGCGTAGTTGGGAATGGCAACTTTGAGGCTGGTAGAGTCTTTGGGATCATGACCTGCGATCGCACTTAATAATATTGCCGCATCTTCCACTGTGTTTGCAAATGGCCCAATTTGATCTAAAGACGAAGCATAAGCCACCAAACCATAACGGGAAACCAAACCATAAGTCGGTTTCATGCCCACCACACCGCAGAAAGATGCAGGTTGGCGAATCGAACCGCCAGTATCAGAACCGAGAGCAACCACACATTCTTGCGACGACACCGCAGCAGCGGAACCCCCCGAAGAACCGCCCGGAACCCGTGACAAATCCCAAGGATTAGCTGTGACTTGATAGGCAGAATTTTCTGTAGAACTACCCATCGCAAACTCATCCAAGTTGGTTTTGCCAACCATTACCGCCCCAACATCTGCCAATTTTTGCGTCACCGTTGATTCATAAGGCGGCACAAAATTTTCCAAAATCCGGGAGGCGCAGGTGGTAGGAATTCCCTTAGTACATAAATTGTCCTTGATCCCAACCGGAATTCCTGCTAGCAGCCCAATTTCTTCTCCTGCAGCAATTTTGGCATCCACAGCACCCGCCTGCTCTAATGCCCGTTCTGCGGTGACACATAAAAAGCTGTGCAATTTCGGCTCTAAGGCTTGAATGCGCTCTAAAGCTTCTTGGGTAATTTCAACGGCAGAACGTTCTTTTTTAACCAGCTGTTCGTGCAACTCGCGGATGGATGCCATGATTGCTCTCTTTGTGACTCAAGTCCTTGATTTTAGTACATATTGTAATTTAGTTACAAAATCCCTATCATTTTCAGCCTTCCCCTCTGCTTTTCTAGTTCTTGTTGTAATTTAGTTACAAAATCCTTAGTATTTTCTAGCCTTCCCTCTGCTTTTCTGCTTCTTGTTGTAATTTAGTTACAAAATCCTTAGTATTTTCAGCTTTGCCCTCTGCTCCTCTGCTTGTTCCCCATGCCCTATGCCCCATACCGGATCATTGTAAAAATAAGACTAATACCTCTAAAGAAATAAGTAATTATGGTGATGGAAAAATTGTCAAGCTTAAACAAAATAATATTAGGAATTTAACATCATCCGCAAATAGAAGGACTACAATCAAAACGGACAAATATCTCATGCCCCAACAAAAGAGGATTACAAAGCGGTGTCTGACTTAAATCGAGGAATTATGAAATTTGAGGGTGCAGATTCCCCAAAAGTAGTCACTATCTCTACCGTGTTGCTTCTGGGATCGATCGCTGCTCTGATCATCTGGGCGCTGCAAGCTGCCTATGCGCTAAACTAAAACCATTAGTAGTCTAGAAGGACACTTGTCTTAAACGGTTTCCGTCTTAGCCAAGTGTCCATTAAGTAACTAGTAAATAAAAACGTCCTATTAACCATCAAAAATTTCAGAAAAACTTTAGATATGAGATTTGAGGTTTTAGATGGAAAATTTAAATCTAAAATCCAAAATCCAGAATGTTTGAACCTTGGGGTATCTTAGTTATTTTAATTGCCTGCCCCCTCTTGGGCGGATTACCCCTGATTGGATGGATCACTTACGCGCTTACGCATAAGCAATTATCACAAGTTGGTACAGGAAACATTAGTGTATCAGCTGCCTTTTATCACGGCGGTAGGTTTGTAGGAATTCTGGCAGTCTTGTCAGAAGCTTTTAAAGGAGTTGCAGCAGTCTTACTCACCCGCGTTTTCTTCCCAGAGGGATCGCATTGGGAATTGATTGCCCTGATCGCTCTGGTAATAGGTAGATACTGGGTAGGCAGAGGCGCAGGTACGACAAATGTAGTCTGGGGATTTGTCGTACATGATCCACTAGTGGCAATATTTGTATCTTTCTTTGCAATCATTAGCTTTACAATTCTGCAATCGAGACGGGTAGTCAAATTTGGGGTTTTGCTTCTCTTTCCTCTGTTTGTGGCACTTTTGCACATTAGCGATATCCCCAGAATGTTTGCTGCTATTGCCTTAGCTGGTTTAATGGGCTGGATTTATACAAAAATTCCTGATGATCTGAACCTGCCAGCCCAAAAGGCACAAACAGAATCTCTGGCGATGTTGGAATTTTTACGCGGCGATGTCTACGACGGGCTACGCCAACGCGTGATGGTTTCTCTAGATGAAGAGTTGGATGCTGCCATAGTCGGAGAAAAGGCGGCTACATTATCTCAAATTAATCGCTGGGGCTACCCAGTTCCAAAGGGATGGGTACTGGCCCCGATTGACGATCCTCAACTGTTGACAGAATTTCTCCAGCCATCAGAATTATCTCCCTTGGTAGTGCGTTCTTCTGCCATTGGAGAAGATTCAGAACAGGCTTCCGCTGCTGGGCAGTATGAAACAGTTTTAAATGTTACCAGCCCCCAGGCATTGCAATCAGCGATCGCCCAAGTTCAAGCTTCTTACAATCAGCCATCTGCCGTGCAATATCGGCGTGATCGCGGCTTGAATGACACAGCAATGGCAGTGCTGATTCAACAACAAGTCCAAAGTATATATTCTGGCGTAGCTTTTAGCCGCGATCCCATTACTCAGCAAAGTGATGCGATTATCATTGAAGCCCTTCCAGGAAGCGCGACGCAAGTCGTTTCGGGAAAAGTCACACCTGAACAATATCGCGCTTTTGTCCTTGAGACAGAAAATTCATCTTCTGTGCAATTAGAGGGCCAAGGACGAGTCCCACAAGCATTAATCAAGCAAGTTGCATACTTAGCTTACCGACTCGAAAAACGTTATCATGGCACTCCTCAAGATATAGAGTGGAGTTACGACGGTCAAACACTCTGGGTGTTGCAATCTCGACCGATCACCACTCTAC
Organism: Nostoc sp.; assembly: GCF_036917395.1. Classification (GTDB taxonomy): domain Bacteria; phylum Cyanobacteriota; class Cyanobacteriia; order Cyanobacteriales; family Nostocaceae; genus Nostoc. The sequence goes on along the minus strand of NZ_JBALDI010000070.1, from coordinate 119,640 downwards.
TACCCATCTGGACACGCAAAATCGCCGCTGAAGTGATTCCCGGAGTAATTCACCCTTTAACATGGTCGATTAATCGTCCATTAACTTGTGGAGTTTGGGGAGAACTTTTTACTTTAGTTTTGAGCAATAGCTTCTCTTCCAGAGGCTTTGCCAACGGCAAGCGCAAAGCCGAACGCGCCTTGGGGTTAGACTTCACCCAAACAGCAACTCTGCACTATTCCAGAGCCTACTTTAATGCATCCCTCTTAGGAGATATTTTTCTCCGCATGGGACTGCCGTCAGAAAGTTTGGAATTTTTAACCAGAGGAGCTAAATTCAGTAAACCGTCTTGGAAGTCAACTTGGGAAAATTTGCCCGGATTAGGGAAGTTGCTAAAGCGGGAATTAAATTTAGAAAAGGACTTCAAGCGGGATTATCAAAAACGGTTTATTCCTGGGTTGTCGGAGTTGGCGCAGGAAGATATAGATAACTTGGAACCATCCAAGCTGTTAATAAGAATTGACTTTATTCTAGAATTGCTGCGCCAAGTGACGTATTACAGCATTTTAGCCCCCTTAAGTGCTGCCCTGCGGCAGGCGATTTTTCGGGTGAAGGATGGGCAAATTGATAACAGCGTTACCCCAGAGGTAGCGGCATTGCGATCGCTGAGTGCAATCGCTACAGATGCCAAGCAGATATTGCTTGAGTTTGAACCACAGCAAGTATTTGAGCAGTTAAAGCAAACTCCAGAGGGAGAGAAGATCCTGCAAGAATTTGACGAATTGCTTCAGGATTACGGCTATTTAAGTGAAGTGGGAACTGATATTTCCGTTCCCACTTGGCGGGAAAATCCCCAGATGATTAAGCAGATGTTTGTGCAGTTAATGCAGGGTAACGAACCACAATCAGGCGCTAAAGACGCGATTAATAGCATTTTTGCTGGTAAACGCAAACGCTCTTTTATACAACGGCGTGTAGATATCAAAGGACGAGTTACCGAAGTTTATTCACGGATTTTGGCTGAATTGCGTTGGAGTTTTGTAGCTTTAGAGAAGATTTGGTTAAAGTCAGGCTTACTTAAGAAAACAGGAGATATCTTTTTTCTAGACTTCGATGAAGTGCGGCGTCTAGTTGTGGGTGAAGATTCCAGGTTAATTGAGCAGTTGGATGAGTTAGTGGAATTGAGGCGATCGCAATTCGTCCAAGATAGTGAGATCATTCAAGTACCCCTTTTAGTCTATGGCAATACACCCCCTCACCCCTTAGCTCCCTCTGCACTCTACTCTGACCAAATCTTACAAGGTATTGCAGCCAGTCAGGGCCAAGCTGAAGGTAGGGTGAAGGTGTTGCGAAATTTACAAGACGTGCCTGAGATTGACCGAGATACGATTCTGGTAGTGCCTTACACAGATTCCGGCTGGGCACCTTTGTTATTAAGGGCTGGAGGATTAATTGCCGAAGTTGGGGGACGGCTTTCTCACGGTGCGATCGTTGCTCGTGAATATGGGATTCCCGCTGTGATGGATGTTCGAGGTGCTACATGGCTCCTGCAAGATGGTCAACGGGTAAGGATTGATGGGTCTAGGGGTATTGTAGAATTATCTAACGATTTAAGACCCAATTGACACCTTATAAAACTTACGCTTGTGATTGCTTTGCTTGACTGCGTTTGGCAATGACAAATTATTTGGAATGCTCCCAAATTTAAAGCAGAATTAACGCGGATTGACCTTTATTGGAACCATGCCTGCGGCAGGCTATTTGGCGTTGCATCTATCATTGAAATTTCCAGATGATTTATAAATATTCAAAAAATACCTCAGGTACTAATTTGAATTCCCCAGATTTCAAGCGAGAGATATCTATCCATAACGCCCTATGTTTATGAGTTTTTGATTCGGAAAAAACTAAACTTTCCAGTTGATAAAATTTTGAATCAGCAAAGTCACATTGATAAAGCTGAATAATTTCATGACCTTGCCTACCATTAAATGTAAACAGGTTCTCTATACAACCTAAATAATTAATATTCGTTAAGTCTGCTTGAATTTCCTCTTGAAACTCCCGTTGTAGCGCGTCGCGGCTGGTTTCGGCAAATTCAACCCCACCGCCCAAAGCCCGATAAAATGTTTCTTGCTTTACGGGATCGTAGCCTTCAGAAAGAAATATGCGTTCGCCATCCCGAATTAGCCCCAAAGCTATTACCCGAATTTCGCCTGCTTTATTCATTTTTGTCGTCACTAATTATCATAAATAGATTGAGGACGACTTTCGCTATCCTCAACCGGCCAATCTGGATTTTCGCCACCAATGTATAATTCTTCAATGGTGACATATTCCTCACTTAGCTGTGTGAGGGCGTTGATTAAAATATCCAAGGCGATCGCATCACTGGTTCCTAAGTCAAACCAACAACGTCCCCATTGACCTTGGTATTCAAACTCACCGATGTTGTGCATCAATGCGAGCAGGCTTTTGTCATACCCTTGTGCATCATAATTCATGTAGCTGAGATCAAGTCCAGTGTCCTGCACCTGGAGATTTTCGGCATTAAATGCACCTAATTTACCTAGATAAAACCAGGAGTTGAAAACTTCTTCTACATATTGCTTTTCCCGCCCAGAAGGATTTGTGCTGAATTTCAGCCAAATCCAGATATCAAAAGGATTAATTTCGCGGAACTGAATCTCCATTTTGGTCTAATATCTCAACTACTCTTCTGGAAATAAGCATATCAAAGTAGACAATAGGGGAAAAATTTTTCTCCTTTGCACCTAATGCCCAATTACCCAGGATTATTCAGGCTAACAGTCCTGCTGCGTTCACGCTCAATTTGTTTGACTAAATCGCTTGGGAGTTGGGATTTTTTAGTCAATGCTTTGTCAAAATTAGCGATCGCTTCCTGGATCATCTGCTGGCTTTTTTCTTTTTGTCCCAGTTGTTTCAGGATTTGGGCTTTGAGATAATAAATTTCTGGATTATCAGATGTGGTTTTGATCGCCCGATTAACATACTCTAAGGCCTGGGGATACCGTTTTAAATCTCGGTAAGCAAGAGCAATACCCCGATCCACTAGATACTGAGGAGCAGCATTTTGTTCTAAGCGTCCAATTGCCTGATCTGGGCTAGCAAAAGGCAAATTAACCGCCAACAGTAAATCCATATAACCCTTGATTAAACTCAGTTCTGGATCATTAGCAGAAATTGCTTCAGCTTTGTCTAAATATTCATAAACTTGCCGTAACCGACTAAAGGCTTGCGGCACACCGTTGACTGTACCCTCACGGGTAATAACTACTGCACCCTCTAAAAAATAACCAACAGCAGTGTATAAATTACCACGCAATGGATCGCTAGAAATCAGTTTTTGTCCAGTTTCTAGAGTTTTCTGACTGTAGGTGTTTAGTTTAGCCCAATCCTTATTTCCGTATGCTAAAGATGCATTCATGGCATAAGCTAGAGGTTCATTTGGCTCTTTGGATAGTGCTTGTTGCAAATAACGCTCTGCTGCTGGATAGTTGCCCTGTTGGAAAATCGCTTTAAAAGCTGCTTCTGTTTGGTCGCCAATTTGATGAGGTTCGCGATTGCGAAATGGATCGCCAGCCAGGGAGGGATTTACCCAGAGATTAAGAGCGAACGCAGCGCCAAAAGCAGTCTGAGCAAAGGTAGTGAGTTTAGCAAACACTACTAATCGAGGCGAAGAAAACCTTTTAGTCATTTTAACCCTCAGAAGAATTGCGGTTGAAATAGTTGTATGTGTTACTTAGAATGCAAAAAATGGTTAATGTGAACTTGCCTCTGCTTCAACTAAAATTTTTTTATATAAAGGTTGACTTTGGTAATTTTTCCATGTTCCCAGGCTTGTTGTAGCCATTGTTTAAGGGTGAGTCTGCCACAATGGAGAAAAAGTGGATTATTCTTGCTGCTAAATTAAGGTGTTAATCCGGGTAATGCGCTAGAAATTTTTCCAGAATTTTCCAGATGCTCTCAGTGTAGCTAATCAGTAATTTGCTGACTTTTTGGTAATTTTAACAAATGCTCTATCTCCGAAATGTAGTTTATCACCCGACAGCGTGCCCAACAGCGATTCTCAAATCGATCAACTTGGAATTAGCACCCCAGCAGTTAGGTCTGATTATTGGCCCGAGTGGTTCGGGAAAAAGTACCTTACTAGAAATTTTGTCGGGACTAGCCGAACCTACTACTGGCGCACTCTTCTGGCGGGAACAAGAACTGATAGCCGAACAGCTACAACAATTGGCTGGGTTGGTATTTCAGTTTCCAGAGCGGCACTTTTGCGGTGGTTCAATTTTAGAAGAATTGCGTTTAGGACATCCTGAGTTAGGGTCAGAACGAGTTAGACAGGCGCTGAGTGAGGTAGGATTAGAGCATTTATCGCTTTCCGCTGCCCCTCATGCCTTAAGTGGTGGTCAGCAACGGCGTTTAGCTTTGGCAGTACAATTGATTCGCCAGCCAAATTTACTGTTATTGGATGAACCCACAGCTGGGTTAGATTGGTCAATGCGTCGGCAACTAGTAAGTTTATTGGCAAAACTGAAACAAGATTGGACACTGTTAGTAGTGACACACGATGCTGGGGATCTGTTAGCGATCGCAGATCGTTGCTGGACACTCAACCACGGTGAACTACAATCAGTAGACCCAAAGACACTGGAAGGCAAAGTAAAAGAACCCCTACCAGCAGTATGAAAGGAAAGCAGGGAAAATGATACAGATAAGGGAGATCATGGAGATGGGTAGATAAGTAGATAAAGAAAATAACTTCTAACTAATGACTTACTTATTGCCTGAGATGGCAGAAATTTGGCAGCAAACTCTCAATTGGCAACCAACAGCCCAACAGCAAGCGCAATTCCAAAGGCTTTATGAGTTAATTTTAGAAGGTAACCGCCAACTAAATTTAACTCGGATCACTGATCCCCAAGAGTTTTGGGAAAAACATCTCTGGGATTCTCTGCGAGGAATTGCACCTCTGTTCTCAGCAAATTTCTCCCCTACTCCTCTACTTCCCTGCTCCCCTGTTCCCTCTGCTCCCTCCGCTCTCATCGATATTGGTACAGGCGCAGGTTTTCCGGGTGTTCCAGTGACAATTACTATACCTAATTGCACAATTACTCTTCTCGATTCCACTCGGAAAAAAATTACTTTTATCGACAATATACTAACTGAACTTGCCCTTACCAATGCCAAAACTCTTGTTGGTAGGGCTGAAGAAATCGGTCAGCACCCCCAGCATCGACAAGCTTACGATATTGCATTGATCCGTGCTGTAGGGGCAGCCTCTGTCTGTGCAGAATATACCTTACCACTGCTCAAACAGGGAGGTTTAGCCATAATTTATCGCGGTAATTGGACAAAGGAAGAAACCAGGGATTTACAAAATGCTGTTAGCCAGCTAGGTGGTGTGATTGAGTTAATTGAAAAATTTACCACTCCTCTAAGTGATAGCATCCGTCATTGCCTTTATGTGCGTAAGGTAGCAAACACAGCACTTAATTTTCCTCGTGCTGTAGGTGTACCTTCTCAAAAACCGCTTTGAGTAGGAGTCCGTGCGAGAAAGAGGGTGTTGCTGAGTGAAAGGATGAATTAGCTACATAAAATGACTCCTCCCCGCAAGGGGGGAAGAGGTGAGCAAAAATCAAACTTTGTCAGAGCAGGGTTAATAAAGATATTAGACTTCTTGCAAAAGTCCTTAACATCCCCACTTCTAAAAGGAAATTCTTAGGAGTGGAGTTCTTATTTTTGATTTATGCAAGAAGTAAACAGAAGTTGAGCGATGGATAAGGACTCTAAGGGTTTTGTCGTAAGCTTTCTAGAATCTCTTGCTAGCATTCATTAATCGATTCTTGCAACTGTAGAAATGGGTTTCTCCAGAACGAATCGCACCCCATATTTCAGCTCAACCACTACTTACCAAGGATTCGCATTTTGATCGTTAATTTTCACCCAATAGCGAATACCTGGGCTACTCAGATTAGGATCGTCGGATTGTGCCCAAAAACCCCAACCTGCATTTGGAGCGCTACCATCATGAAACTCTGCCATCCTGAACCCAGATAGATGATAACGTTCTTGACCAGCTTGTTCACATTTACCATCTGCTACTTCTGGAGACACCAACGAGCTACCTAGAACGTTAGGAATAGCGAAGATTTCTCCACCAGACCAAGAGTTTTTAGATGCACCACCAGGCGTAATGACGGATTGAGTCTGATTTGGAATCGGATCAACGGCGAGTTCCGGTGGTTTCCGAATGCAAAGTAGTGACAAGGCTTGATTTACAGAAGTATCACCAGAATAGGGATCGGTTTGACTATCATATCTAACTTGGGCGTAGGTTTTGCCACTGTTGTATACATTGGTATATATAACAGTGTTGATAATCCAAGTCATGGCTTTCTTAGTAGATGGTGGATTCCATATTGGTCCAGGGTCTTGGTCTATTGGTACTTGTTTTGCGCTAACTGAGGATGCTGAAACCATTGAGGAACCTATTAAGACTACAAAAGTTAAAAGTTTTCCGAACTGTTGGATCAATTGCATACCTGTGTCATTTCCTCTAGTACTATTTTTTGTGCTAAGGTCTGTAGTGCCGTGGGTAACTGCCATTTTTTTTCAGCCAAAAACTGCTTGTATAGTAGCTATCAACTTGCTAGCTAGAAATTTCGTACAAAGTTACATAATTTTATAAATTGGTAAAAGTAGCAGTTTACAGTGCTGGAGATCAGCTTGTAGTGACAACGTGTGAACAGAGTTCACAAAAACAATTTCAGGAGATTGAAAACTTTTGTCAGTTGACGAAGTAGTCAGGGTTTGAGCCGACGTTTTTGGGCTGAGGATTGCGAACACTTGCACTGCGTTCTTCATTAAAAAACTGGCAGCAGAATGTTGTTTCTGTAGCCAGTTTTTAAGTGCCTATTGCTCTAAATTATTGCCTGTTTCAGGCAAATTTACTTGCTGCTGCGAACCGATTGTTAATCTCATCCCAATTAAGCACGTTCCACCAAGCATCTAAATAATCAGCGCGGCGATTCTGGTAATTTAGATAATATGCATGTTCCCATACGTCATTACCCAGGATGGGATATTTGCCTTCACTTAGAGGACTATCTTGGTTAGCTGTAGTTGTCACTTCTAACTTACCACCTTTGTTACGCACTAGCCAAACCCAACCACTACCAAAACGACCAGCACCAGCTTCGTTAAACTGTTTTTTGAAAGCTGCAAAAGAGCCAAAATTTTGATTAATCGCGGAGGCTATATTTCCTGTTGGTTCTCCCCCACCTTTCGGCTTCATAATTTTCCAGAACATTGAGTGGTTCACATGACCACCGCCGTTATTGCGTACTGTTTTGCGAATATCTTGTGGTACACTGTCAAGCTTCTGCAACAGTTCTTCAACAGTTTTACCTTTAAGTTCTGGGTGTTTGTCTAAGGCCGCATTCAAGTTTTTCACATAAGTTGCGTGGTGTTTATCGTGGTGAAATTGCATCGTTTTGGCATCGATGTGTGGTTCCAGCGCTTCGTAGGCGTAAGCTAAAGGTGGTACTTGGATAGCTCCTGTTGTATTTAGTGTTATATTTGGTGTTGTATTTGGTGTTGTATTTGGTGTTGTATTTGGTATTGCAGTGTTTCCTTCAGAAGATTTCTCTGCCAATGTACAAGCATCTAATGCAAAAGCACCCGCACCTGCTGTGAGTAAAAACAAGAAATGGCGTCGATTAATAGTCATATAAGTTTTTGCAGCTAATCGATTAAGTCTGTATTGCAGTTTTTATTTTCTTAGATTATGGCTACAAAAAATTAGGAATTGGTGATTATTTTTGGCAGCTTAAAAAACTATTTATAAGATTCTGTCCCCAGTTTTGGGATCAAACACAAACAATTGATTTAAATCGAGTTGTAGAGAAAGGCGATCGCCTGGACGCGGACGCACATCCCCACCCACCTGAATATTCAACACCACCGCCGAACCAGGTAAACCAGCACGAATCAAAGTTTCCCTTCCCAAGGGTTCCACCACTTTAACTTCTACTGATAACTGTCCTGAGTTTTGAGTTTTGTTAGCGGATAGCTCTTGTTCAGCCCCTGAGTCAGTGCTAATTTTTATATGCTCTGGACGAATCCCCAAATCAAAACTGTGTCCTTGACGCGACTGTAATTTTTCTTTCACAACTGCTGGAATCGCTAATAACTGCCCACTTACATCAAAACCGTTATTTTCATAGATTGCAGGCAAAATATTCATTGGCGGACTGCCTAAAAAACTTGCCACCATCTGATTAGCAGGACTTGCATAAATAGTTTGGGGATCGCCGATTTGTTGAATCCGCCCTCGATTTAGGACGACAATTTTATCAGCCAAAGTCATCGCTTCAACTTGATCATGGGTGACGTAGATTGTTGTAATGCCTAATTCTTGATGTAGCTGTTTCAATTCTGCCCTTGTATCATCGCGCAATTGGGCATCTAAATTAGATAAAGGTTCATCAAGTAAAAACACTTGTGGTTCACGAGCGATCGCTCTTCCTAATGCTACCCGTTGTTGCTGTCCTCCAGAAAGTTGTTTGGGTTTACGATCCAGCAGGTGATCCAGAGAAAGTGATCGCGCCACATTCATCACCCGTTCTTGAATAATTTTCCGGTCAACCTTCCGCATCTGCAAGCCAAAGCCGATGTTTTCCGCCACACTCATGTGAGGATAGAGAGCGTAGTTCTGAAATACCATCGCCACATCCCTTTGTCTGGCTGGGATATTATTTACCAAGCGATCGCCAATAAAGAGTTTACCAGATGTGGCGGTTTCTAAACCAGCGATCGTTCGCAAAATTGTAGACTTACCACAACCCGATGGCCCGACTAAAACCCAAAACTCGCCATCAGGAATTTCAAAGGTAATATCCTCGATCGCAGTGACGTTATTAAATCTACGCTTAATATCTTCTAGACGAACGTTTGCCATTATCCAATTTGAGATAGTGGGTTTGGAATTGGTAGAAAACTTCCTAACTCTATGATTCCAGCAATGCGATAAACTCTTCCCTCGTCAGTTCAGCATCGCGTAGTATTTTGCGTAGTAATCCTTTACCTATTGTTTTACCAGCATGAACAGGAATAGTTACTAGGCGTCCATTCTCATGTTCCATTTGTACATGAGAGCCTTTTTGACGCACCGCCTGAAATCCTATTTTATCAAGGGCGTTAATAACTGTTTTACCTGTTAAAACTGGTAGTTTTGGCATTAAATTATTACCTTTTGAATACCTATAAATTCTGGTATTTCTTCATCACTTTTTGTTTCTAAACAAAGTTCAATTACTTCTTTCATATTAGCCATCAACTCATCAATTGTTTCTCCCTGACTGTAACAGGCTTTTAGCTGAGGGACTTCTCCGACATAGTAGCCATCTTCATCTCGTTCAATGATGACGTAGAATTCTCGGTTGGTGGGATTTATCATAATCTATTTGTACGTAGGCTCAAAATCATTTTTCTGGATTCTTCGACCAAGCAGGGTGAGAGAGTAAAGAAGCAAAGACTCGTACTCCCCGAAGTTGATTAGAGAGGGGTAAGTGACCTCTAGGCGCACTCAAATCCCAGGTAAACTCGTTAGGGTATCGCGTCCAATTGTTACCTTGTTTCCAGCCAATTTTCGGCCAGAAATTCTCCCAATTTTTTCCTAAACTCAACCAGATTTCTCGCTGCACTGAAAAGCCAAATTTACCTTCGGAGTGGACTAACCATAGGTTGTTAATAGTTTGCAAGTCAACAGGGGAGGAATTTTCTACCTCACTAAAATACAACCATTTTCGTTGTACAGCTGTTGGCCCTGATAGTTCACACATTTTTTCTATGGTGACGCGATCGGCTGCTTGGAAGTCTTGAACAGCTAGTAGTTGTTGCAAAGAATTATAATTAATGCCGCACTCTGATTTTAGAGGTACAATTCCCTCAGGAAAACAGGAGCGCAAAAATTCTTTAGCTTGAGGTGCATCAGAGTTATAGAGGACTTGGTAAGCTTTGCCATCAACCCAAGTCGCTGGGTTCTCACGTCGTTTCAGTAAAAATTCCATCAACACGTCTAATCCCTCATTACCCAACTCAGCTAACTGTGGGATTATCTGTTGTTGGACTTTTTCAGACCCAGTGATTAATGGTCGTCGCAGGGAATCGATGTCATTAGCAGGGCCTGATAAAATCATTGGGTCTGTCATGCCATTCTCGTTTTAGCGGTCAGTGAAAGAGTGGTAAGCTATTAGGCTTCTTTAAGGCGAAGCACTGATAGCGAAAAGTAGTTTACTATTTTTGATCGTACAAAATTGCGATCGCTTCACTGAATCCCACACTTAATCCCCAAATAATGTACAAGGGGAATAGGGGGAAAATCTGCGCCTTATGGCTTGGTAAACAAAAGATACAGCAAAATATACAAGCCTGCCAGATAAGGTTTTTTTAACTAGCAGCGTATCGATTAGGAGTGTGTGAACTATGTACGACAAGATTACCCCCCCCACAACTGGAGAAAAAATCACCTTCAAAAATGGTGAACCAATCGTACCAGAAAATCCAATTATCCCCTTTATTCGAGGCGATGGTACAGGTATAGACATCTGGCCTGCTACCCAAAAAGTCCTAGATGCTGCGGTAACTAAAGCATACAAGGGTCAGCGTCAAATTAGTTGGTTCAAGGTTTACGCTGGGGACGAAGCCTGCGATTTATACGGTACTTATCAATATTTACCTCAAGACACTCTCACGGCTATTGAAGAATATGGTGTAGCTATTAAAGGGCCTTTGACTACTCCCATTGGGGGGGGAATTCGTTCTTTAAATGTGGCGCTGCGGCAAATTTTTGACTTGTATGCCTGTGTGCGTCCTTGCCGTTACTATGCAGGTACGCCCTCACCGCACAAAAATCCTGAAAAGCTGGATGTAATTGTTTATCGAGAGAATACGGAAGATATTTATTTAGGCATTGAGTGGCGACAAGGTAGCGAAATCGGCGATCGCTTAATTAAGATTCTCAATGAAGAACTGATCCCCGCCACCCCAGAACATGGGAAAAAACGAATTCCTCTTGATTCTGGTATTGGCATCAAACCCATCAGCAAAACTGGTTCCCAGCGCCTAGTCAGACGTGCGATCAAACACGCCTTGCTATTGCCCAAAGATAAGCAACAGGTGACTTTGGTGCATAAAGGCAACATCATGAAGTACACCGAAGGGGCTTTTCGCGATTGGGGTTATGAACTAGCAACCAGTGAATTTCGCCAAGAAACTGTCACAGAACAGGAATCTTGGATTTTGAGTAACAAGGAAAATAACCCCAATATTTCCTTGGAAGAAAACGCCCGCCAGATTGAGCCTGGGTTTGATGCTCTCACTCCAGACAAGAAAGCGCAAGTTGTCAAGGAAGTTGAAACTGTTCTTAACACAATTTGGGCAACCCACGGCGATGGCAAATGGAAAGATAAAATTTTAGTAAATGACCGGATTGCTGACAGTATTTTTCAACAAATTCAAACCAGACCGGATGAGTATTCGATTTTGGCGACAATGAACTTAAACGGCGATTACTTGTCTGATGCCGCCGCCGCCATTGTTGGGGGATTGGGAATGGGACCAGGGGCAAATATTGGTGATGCTAGTGCGATATTTGAAGCTACCCACGGCACCGCACCCAAACACGCCGGCTTAGATCGGATTAATCCTGGTTCAGTGATTTTGTCTGGTGTGATGATGCTGGAGTTTCTGGGTTGGCAAGAAGCCGCAGACCTAGTTAAGAAAGGTTTAAGCGATGCGATCGCGAGTAGTCAAGTCACCTACGATTTAGCCCGGTTACTAGAACCGCCAGTTGAACCCTTAAAATGTTCTGAATTTGCCGAGGCAATTATTCAACATTTTGGTTAAATGCACTAATGTCAACTTAAGTTTTGGCGAATTTTATTCGCAGACTAGCTTCAAGTCTTTTAACCTGAGATATTGTAGCATTGTCAATTAGCTCCTTAGCCCGCCCAGAAATAAATTTCTGGGCTAGTAGCTAAAGTTCATTAAAGTGGACTCAAACCTTTTGTTAGCCATCTTTAGAAGATTTTAGCTATTAGCAAGAGAATTCATTTTAAGGTTCCTTACCACATTAAACACTGTCACTCATAAAATTAAAGCTGTAGTAAGAACAACTTCTTCTGTAGTTAATAACGCTTCAATTGTAATAAGTAACGCTTAATTTTTTGTTACTACTACTGAAGCGTTACTTATCATTACTGAAGGTGTTATAACTAATGCTTAAGTCGTTGTTACTACTACTGAAGCTGTAGTTATAGATGCTAAAATTGTAGTTATAAACGTTGAAAGTGGTATAAGCAACGCTTAAGTTGTTGTTACTACGGCTGAAGCTGTGATTATAATTGCTGAAGTTGTCGTTACTAGACATCTCCAGAAACTGAGAATCAACCACGATTTTATAAGGGTTTCAGGCTCATTCTTAGAGAGGTTTATTATCTTTAAGCCACCTATAAATGATCGCCTGTTCTGGCTTAGAGAAAGAAAGTCCGTCTTTGGGCATATCTTTATCTTGACTAGTAAAGTCCCTTAATGATTTACACTACTTGCTTTAGCTGTGATTTTGCTAATTTATGAGGTGCGATCGCTCCATTCTCTGTGATGATTGCTGTAATCAACTCAGCCGGAGTCACATCAAAAGCTGGGTTGTAAAAATCTACACCATCAGGTGTAAGAATAGTATCACCAACTTGATAGATTTCTGTTGGTTCACGTTCCTCAATGGGAATTTTGCTGCCATCGGCTAATTCAAAATCAACGGTAGAAAGGGGTGCAGCTACAAAGAAGGGGATATTATGGGCTTTAGCTGCGATCGCTACACTATATGTACCAATTTTATTGGCAGTGTCACCGTTAGCAGCAATTCGATCAGCACCCACAACTACAGCATGAATCAAACCCTGTTTCATGCAATGGGCTGCCATATTATCAGTAATTAATGTGACTGGAATACCTTCTTGCACGCATTCCCAAGTAGTGAGTTTTGCACCTTGCAAACGGGGACGGGTTTCGTCGGCAAATAAACGTTCTAAACGTCCTTCTCTCCAAGCGGAACGCACAACACCCAAGGCAGTGCCATAACCAGCAGTAGCTAGCGCCCCAGCATTACAGTGGGTAAGTAGCGTCAGCTTTTCTGGGGTAGTGGGCAAAACTGCCAAACCATTGTCGCCGATCGCTTGACAGGTTTGCAAATCTTCAGCGTTGATTGCTTGGGCTATTTGGAAAAGGGTTTGCTTGATGTCTTCCACCGTTCCCAGCGTTTCGTAAGCGGCTTTCATCATCCGGCTAATTGCCCAAAATAAGTTTACTGCCGTTGGACGAGTAGAACGCAACAACTGGGCAACTTTATCTAAGTGTTGCAAAAATTCGTGGCGATCGCTAGTCTCAATTTCCCTTGCACCAAGATACATTCCATACCCTGCAGCCACACCAATTGCAGGCGCACCTCGGACAATCATAGTTTTAATCGCCCGTGCCATATCTTCACTGCGGTGAATTTCTACAAATGTATACTCGTTGGGTAAGCGGGTTTGATCAATTAGTGACACTGAGTCATTATGCCAAATAACGGGATAAACCTGGTTTGTGGAAGGTGTCATAGCAATAGTAATTAGTAGATAAGCAATATTTTTTACTTTAATGCACACTGATAATTTTATTTTAAAAACCAAAATTAATTAATTTCAGTATTTCTATTTAATTAGTCTTTGTTAAGTGATTTATTTAACTAAAAATATACGTATAGTATATAGTAAAAAGATTAAAGAGAAATTCCTTAACTAAAATTTTTACTCACCTAGAAAGGGCTATTTATGACATTTATATATTGACAAAAACAAAAATATATGTATCTTTTATGTAAAAAATTTTAATTACAGGTTAAATATATGACATTTATGTTCTTGTTTTATTTAAAGTGAAGGTGCTTTAATAAATCACTAAAATAAGTAAATTTTATCCAAAACTAGGTTTTGATTTTTTGATTAGATTGAAACTTATTATCCTTTTCAAAAATAAAAGTCTTCAGTTTTAACCAAAAGCAAAAAAGCATGATTAAGCAAGCAAGCTCTATAACTACTGTTGATTTAGTTATGGTTAATGATATTAGTCCTTCGATGAAGGATGAAGCCCAGGCTTTGAGTAATGCTGCTAGTGCGATCGCCTTAATTTATCTTAACTTTATGCTGCGATCGCTGTCATAAAAGTTGATTTTACTTAGTTAGTAAAAAGTGTTATAAAAGCCAAAACATTGTTTTTTTAATTACTCAAAGCCTTTGAAATAGAACTATGAAACGTCTTGTTATCTGCTGTGATGGAACCTGGCAACAATTAATAAGTCCTTACCCAAGCAATGTGGTTAAGTTAGCTCAATCCGTGAAACCGATCGCCAGTGACGGGATTACACAGATCATATTTTATGACGCGGGCATTGGAACCGAGAGTCAAAAGATTTTAGGGGGAGCTACCGGACTAGGAATCGATAGAAATATAGAGGATTGTTACCGATTTCTTAGTCTCAATTATGTTCCTGGTGACGAAATCTATCTGTTCGGCTTCAGTCGCGGTGCTTACACAGTTAGAAGTCTTGCGGGGATGATCTATTGCTCTGGTCTTCTAGACCGCCCCCATGTCACCAAAGCACATGAAGCTTACGAGCTTTACCGTAACCGAGGTATTAAACCCAAGGATAAGACAGCAGTAGAATACCGTAAAGAGTACGGGGAGCGCGTTCCTATCATCTTGATCGGTTGTTTTGACACCGTTGGTGCCCTTGGGATTCCTGGGATGCCCGCATTCAGCAAGTTGAACGAGCAGCTGAATAAGCGCTATAGATTCCATGACACTACTTTAAATAGATGCGTTGAGAATGCATTGCACGCTGTGGCGATCGACGAAATCCGCGAAATCTTTGATGTCACTCCCATGAAAAAGCATCCTGAGGCTGAAAAGCAGCGGGTGATTCAAAAGTGGTTTCCAGGTGGGCATGGTTGCGTTGGTGGTGGAACCGAAGAATACAGCGGGTTATCAGATGCTGCCTTACAGTGGATGATTGATTCGGTCGGTGTCTTAAGATTGGGGCTTGACTTAGATCCAAGTGTGATTCCGACAGGCATTAACCCCAATTATGAATGTGACTTTAAGAACGATGTTGGATTCTTTAAATTGGCTGGAATCAAGTTTCGTGAGGTCGGCGATGTCATTGAAGATATTCATGAAAGCACGATCAACCGTTTGAAAAGCCGCAAAGACTATCGACCTAAGAATCTACAAAAGATTATCGATAAACTGAATTAATTTCTTAATAATGTTGTTTCAATGAGTGCCTACTAATGTTTTAGTCTTACCAAAACATAAGCAAAAATAAGCGTTATTTTCAAACAAAAGCAAACGATTAAATAAATAAGCAATTCTAAAGGAGAAATTATGACTGCAAAAAGAGACACATCAAGAGATGGGTTTAAAAACAAACTTGAGACGGCTGTTTTAACCGGCTTTAAACCAATTTGGAACTTTATTCAAAGTAATCCAGGTCTTGCTAGAAAAGTAAACAAAACTCTCACTAACAATGCCATCTTAAAAATTCCGACTCGTCCATATCCGTTTAGTACAATGTCTCCCTATACATCCTGGGATTCGTTGATTGATCGAACATATTCGGGACTCCAACTACCACCGCTAGATTGGAAATCCTTGACCAATGAAAACTATATCGGCATTAATTTAACGCCTGCTGAAAAGTTTGAGAAAAATCTGCCGCCGATTCAAGATTTGGAGATTTTGTATCGCAAAACTGGGGAGACGAAATACTCGCCCAAATCCTCTCTAATTTTCCCCTATTTTGTTCAATGGTTTACAGATAGCTTTCTGAGAACCGACCGCCACGAACCACGCAGAAATAGTTCTAACCACCATATCGATATGTGCAATGTCTATGGGTTAAATCCAAAGATTACACATTTGCTGCGATCATATAAAGGCGGTAAGCTAAAAAGCCAAATTATTAATGGGGAAGAATATCCTCCCTTTTATTATGACGAAGATGGAAAACCAAAAGAAGAATTTAGAGGGTTGCCGCATCTTTACACCGACGAGTCCACCCCAAGAGCAGAAACGTTCCCTCCAGAAAAGAAACAGAAGTTGTTTGCGATGGGGTTGGAAGTAGAACGAGCAAACGTACAAATCGGCTATGTCATGCTGAATGTTCTTTCCTTAAGGGAACATAATCGCGTGTGCGATCTCTTGACAAAAAATTATCCAACTTGGGACGATGAACGCCTTTTCCAAACGGCAAGAAATATTGTCATGGCTGAATTTCTCAAGATTGTTTTAGAAGATTACATCAACCACATAACTCCCTATCACTTTCAATTTTTCACCGATCCCCCCGCGTTCACTAATGAAAAGTGGTATCGCCATAATTGGATGTCAGTGGAATTTAGTTTAGTTTATCGTTGGCATAGTATGCTACCCGATACTTTAATGTATAACGGACAAAAGCTTCCCATGCCTGCCTCGATGTGGAACAACGACATGATTATCAACAAGGGATTAGGAGCCATCTTTGAGGAAAGCTGTTCCCAACCCGCAGCGCAACTGAGTTTATTCAACACACCTGAATTTCTAATTCCCACCGAAATAGCTAGTATTCATTTAGGTCGGACGGCAAAATTAAGAAGCTATAACGACTACCGTGACTTATGCAGCTATCCCCGCGTCACCGACTTCGATCAGATTAGTAGTAATGAAAAAGTTCAAAAAGAACTACAACGATTGTACGGTCATGTAGATAATATTGAGCTGTATGTCGGACTCTATGCAGAAGATTTGCGTCCAAATTCAGCCTTACCACCTTTAGTCGGACGATTAATAGGAATTGATGCTTTTTCTCAAGCGTTCACCAATCCTCTACTAGCGGAAAATGTCTTTAATCCAGAAACTTTTTCACCAGTAGGTTGGGAGGAAATACAGAATACAAAAACCCTCTCCCAAGTGGTGCATCGCAATATTCCTCAAGGTAAAAACTATAGAATTTCTTTTTATCGCGAAGATTGGCAACCTGCCTGATTAACTAATGAATTTGGGTGTGTTACGAATAATAAAACACACCCTACTTGTTAAAGACACATAAAGTATTTTCTAATTAATCCTACCTTTAAAAAAATGAAACTATTTACCGAATATCCAGAAAAAGACGAAGCCAAATATTGCGATCGCATGAGTGAGCTAGTCAAAAAGAACATGGATAATCTTTACGGAGGTGAGAAGAAAGAAACTGCAAAGAGAGATACCCACTCTAAAACCAACGCTGCTGTACAAGGAACTCTAGAAATCTTTGACTTTGATGAAGCAGCAATTAAGCAGGAATTGAGCAAACGCACCTCATTAACTGAAGCTCAACTTCAAGCCATTTCCTTAAAACAAGGTTTATTTGCAAAACCGAAACAATATCCAGTGTGGCTACGATTTGCAAATGGCGCGTTTTCAGTAAAGAATGATTATGAAGGAGATACGCGCTCGATGTCCGTAAAAGTGATCGGGGTAGAAGGAGAACGACTACCACAAAGTCACGAGCTAAAAACCCAAGATATTATTACCCACAATACCGAATTCTTTTTTGTTAGAACCATCAAAGACTTCCATAGCTTTTTCTTGACGGTTTATCGAGCAGGGCTGTTTCCGCTTTTTAAGCTGTTGGTGCTTTTATGGCTAAAGTCGCATCCCTACGAAGCTACACTTCTAAAAAACAGTTTTAAACGGTTTCCCAAGAGTTTGCTCACAGAACGCTATTGGAGTGCTTCAGCATATTCTTTGGGACTAAAATCTGATTTTGACCCATCACAACCAGGTCGAGTTCCTGTGGAATATCCGGTTGTGATTAAATATGGATTTACTCCAGTTTCCAGTCAACCACCTCATCAACAACTTCCTCTGGAGTCCAGATCAGAAAGTGAGCTTCAGCGTGCCAAAGCTTCAGGTTCAGAGGACAATTACTACCGAGAGGATATCATTCAAGCTTTAGCAAAGCCTGATGCTGAATATTGTTGGGACTTTCAAATTCAATTTCAAACTAGCCCAGAAATGTCTATTGATGATACCACCATTGTTTGGAATGAAAAAGAATCACCCTTCTTTACAGTTGGCCGCCTAACAGTTAAGCATCAAAAGGTTAATTCTCCTAAAGAAAGTGACTTTGGGGAAAATCTCAGTTTTTCTCCTGGGAATGGTTTAGCAGTGCATCGTCCGGTTGGTGCAATCAATCGATTACGCAGCATTGTTTATCATATCGTTGCTGATAACCGTCACGAAAAACGAGGAGTTAAATACCAGGAACCAACTGTCTGACTTTTCACACGAATTATTAATTATAAATTTTTCACAATCTACTAATATTAGACTTGCCGTTTTCATAAGCGATCGCCCACACCTGAGTCACAAGTGTGGGCGATTCATTCTACAAAGAATTAACTAAACAACAGCAGATACTTGCTGCTTAAAGAAAGCTTGCAACACTCTCTCTGCTATTTGATGACTAGTTAAACCTAATTCTGTCTTAGATTCATTGGGTTCAGCATGATCTACTAACACATCTGGCACACCGAATCGCTTGACAGGAACTAGAATATCTGCATCTAGTAAAGCTTCAGCGATCGCAGAACCAAAGCCACCCATCACACAGCCTTCCTCCAAGGTGATGACGCGCCCAATTTTCTTAGCCAAAGGCAAAATCAACTCGGTATCCAAGGGTTTAACGAAACGGGCATTGATTACAGTTGCTTCAATGCCGTGTTCACTGAGAATTTCAGCAGCTTGCATTCCTGGATAAACCATTGTGCCATAGCCGACGATTAACACGTCATCCCCAGTGCGGAGAATTTCGCCTTTACCAATTTCCAACGGTTCCCAACCTTCCTCCATCAGGGGGACACCATAGCCATTGCCACGAGGGTAGCGCATAGCGATCGGGCCACTAGTATGGTTAACACCAGTAACTACCATACGTTGGAGTTCTGCTTCGTCTTTAGGTGCCATCATTACCATGTTGGGAATGCAACGCAGATAAGCGATATCATACATACCCTGGTGGGTGGGGCCATCAGATCCGACAATTCCTGCCCTATCTAAGCAGAAAAAGACTGGAAGGTTTTGGATGCAGACATCGTGAATTATCTGGTCATAGGCGCGTTGCAGGAAGGTAGAATAAATGGCGGCGATGGGGCGCATCCCTTCGGTTGCTAGTCCCGCAGCTAGAGTAATAGCGTGTTGTTCAGCAATCCCGACATCAATATATTGATTGGGTAGTTTTGCTTGAAGTTTATCTAAACCTGTCCCCGTTGCCATAGCCGCAGTAATCCCAATGATTTTGGGGTTTTGTTCGGCAAGTTTCACCAGAGTGTGAGAAAAGACTTTGGCATAAGCCGGGGGTTTGGGTTTACTGGAAGGAATGGCTTTGCCAGTTGCTACGGTGAAGGGGCTTTGGGCGTGGTAGCCAACTTGATCTAGTTCGGCAATTTCATAGCCTTTGCCCTTAACTGTTGCTACATGTACCAAAACTGGGCCCGGTATCTGATGTGCCTGTTGGAAAGTGGCAATCAATTCTTCTAGATTATGCCCATCCACTGGTCCAATATAGGTAAAGCCGAGTTCTTCAAAAACTGCACCTACCTTGGGAACAGCCAAGCGTTTCATACCTTCTTTGATGCGTCCGAGTTCCGGAGACAGGGATTCGCCAACAAAGGGAATTTGCTTAAACTGTTCCTCAAGATTATCTTTAATAAATTGCACCGGTTGGCTGAGGCGCATTTTGTTCAGATAGCGGGGAATCGCGCCGACGTTGGGAGATATAGACATGTCGTTGTCGTTGAGAACAACCAACAGGTTAGTTTTCGGCAAGTGTCCGGCATGGTTGATCGCTTCTAAAGCCATACCCCCAGTCAGCGCCCCATCGCCAATAACAGCAACGGCTTTAAATTTTTCCCCTTTCAAGTCTCGCGCTAAAGCCATGCCCAATGCTGCTGAAATACTTGTAGAAGCATGTCCAGCCCCAAAGTGGTCAAACTTGTTTTCACAGCGTTTGAGATAACCCGCAACTCCGTCTTTTTGTCTAAGGGTGTGGAAGCGATCGTAGCGTCCTGTAAGCAGTTTGTGGGGATAAGCCTGATGTCCTACATCCCAAATCACTTTATCCCGATCTAAGTCCAGTGTCTGGTAAAGTCCTAGTGTTAATTCTACAACACCCAACCCTGGCCCCAAGTGTCCACCATTAACTGCTACGGTTTGGAGATGCTTATCTCGAATCTGACGGGCAATCTGTTGCAGTTGGCGAACAGATAAACCGTGCAACTGATTAGGATGGGTGATTTCGCTCAGATGCATATTATAGGGTTTTCCTCTCTAAATTTAGGTTTTCGGTATTTTGATTTTCCCACGGTCGGGTTATCTACATAATCAGACTCTTATATTGTTACTAAGTTGTAGTGGAAAGTATAACTTCGTAATTGATAATGGTGAAAAATTTGTGACCCATTAACAATTCGTCAAAATAAGGTTGCAATTAGCTAAATCTCTAGCACATTTGTCAATAAGTAATGCTACTGAAAATAACTTTGGAATTCGTATAGAAAACTAAGTTGTTCAGGAGCCGTTTGTGGAAATTCCTTAAGTAGAACATTCACTTTGAGATTTCAAGCTAGTACAAAATAAAGTTAAATATCTCATTTTTAACTATATATTCAGCATAATTGCTGG
Source organism: Nostoc sp. (assembly GCF_036917395.1). GTDB lineage: Bacteria > Cyanobacteriota > Cyanobacteriia > Cyanobacteriales > Nostocaceae > Nostoc. Next base: position 98,832 of record NZ_JBALDI010000070.1, on the reverse strand, counting down.
TAAAATTTTAACAATTATTTTTTCTCTTCTTCGGTAACAGCAGCTAATTATATTAGCGTTAGCGAAGCTTAACGAAGTTATCGCTAGTTCATATAAGCACAACAAATATGTATGTAAAAATACAAAATTATTTTAGCTAAATTCAGTATTTGCTTAGTAAAATAATCTTCCTAAATTAATTATAAAATTTTATTTGACTTCTTGCATAACTAGCAAATAACATGGTGCGCGTCTCTTGATAGACTTGTTGCTTACAGCCTTCTTCATTATAGTTTCAACCACAATTGCCTTTAGGGGCGTGCAGCTAGCTGTTGCTCCTACCCTATGGTTTAATTACTTGAAAATTGCTGTAATAATATTTACGTAACCTTAAACTTTCCTAAATTATTTGTAAACAACGATATTCCCGACTTATCTAATAAGTCGGGAATCTAAGCCTTTCGATTTGAATTAAATCAAATAGGATTGCTATATCTATTCTTTATTTACCAAAAGCATCCTTGATGTTTTCAACAGCGCGTTCAACAACATTCTTTGTGTTGTCTACTGCTTCTTTAGTGCGAGATGCATCTTCGTCTGCTCTTTTCTGAATTGTAGCTGCATCTTTCTTGGCTTTGCGCTCTACAGAACTACCATTGTCTGTTGCTTGATCAACTTTACTGGCATTGCTCTTTGCAGCTTCCTTAACTTTATCTGCCGTATCATCGATGAAATTTTTGGCTCGTCCAGCATCTTTACTGGTTTTTTCTTGAACTTTATCGCCTGCGTCTGATGATGCAATCAAGGTTGCAGTAGGAGCAGCCATTGCTGAGGTGTTTGAGAAAAATGCCCCTTGCCAAACGAAAGTGATCGCTAACATACAAAACAGTGTTGTAGCCATCCAGCGTTTTACTGTGGAAAGCTGTTTTGTGAAATAATTCAGTTTCATAGAATACAATTTTCATCTGATTTAGTATCCTATTTCTACTTCATTTAGTTTATTAGCCATATCCTTCCTTAGATAGAGGTTTTTGCGTCATAAGTGGTTAGACGAATTCACTATTTTGATAGATTGAATTTTGAGTAAAGATTTTTTCCCTGAAAATCAGGGATCGAATTAAACAGTTCACAGATTTTGGACATGGACCCTCGCGTTTAGCTCGACTTCATCCAAAATTAAGAACTCGGTTTTCTTTATCCGGCCAAAACCTTGGCTTTTCGGCAAAAACTTTTTCCACGTCACAGATTATCGATGAAGTTAAAAAAGTAAAACTTCTGTCTCACAAAGCTTTTAGCGATAGTGAGCCTGTTGGGAAAAAATGGATAAAGTCAAGCTTAGAGAAAAATCAGCGATCGCTGTTGTGTTAATTAACTTGCGGGCGCTTGAGCCATCGCAACTGACTTTTTCCGGTTGGGACGCTTGCGGTTTGATTTTTTACAGGACTTACGCACAGCTAACGGAAAATCGAACCACAGAGGCGCAGAGGTCACAGAGAAATGAGAGTTTGAGAGATATTTTGCGTAAGTCCTATTTTATTCTTAAGCTTGCCGTAACGCACTCTTGTATCTTAGAAGAGTGGCGGGTTATTTAATCCACGTTTCTTAGTGATTAGAACTCCTGGGAAAGTATTTAATATCACCTTGAAAAAAGCATGGTGAACACAGTATGAAAAAAGATGATTGTCAAATAAGTGCCATTCTGAGTCGAAGAAAGGTACTTGCTCTATTTAAAACAGTTGGAGCCGGAATACTTGTAGTTGGATGCATACCTATAAAGTCTAGATCCACAGAAGTAAAATCGAGTGTAGCCGTCCCAGCATCATCTTCAGCCAATGGTACATTGCCTGCATGTGTGGTGACTCCAGAGCAGACCGAAGGGCCCTATTTCGTGGACGAAAAGCTCAACCGCTCCGACATCCGTTCCGATCCGGGGGACGGTTCAGTGAAAGACGGCGTACCACTCCAACTGACGCTGCGGGTTTTGCAGATTGGCAATACTGGTTGTACGCCACACGCAGATGCGATTGTGGATATTTGGCACTGTGATGCGCTAGGCGTTTATTCGGACGTGACAGACCCAGGTTTTAGTACTGTCGGCAAAAAGTTCCTGCGCGGTTATCAAGTGACGGACGCGAATGGAACTGTCCAGTTCACAACTAATTATCCTGGTTGGTATCAAGGCAGAACCGTTCATATCCACTTTAAGGTTCGCACAGATGCGGCATCAGCCCAGAGTCATGAGTTTACGTCGCAGCTATATTTTGATGACTCGATCACGGATCGAGTACACACCCAAACACCATACGTCAGCAAGGGACAAGGCAAGTTGAAGAACGCTGGAGACGGAATTTTTCAAAATGGTGGCGAACAAATGTTGCTCAAGCTTACTAAGACAAACCTTGGCTACGCAGCAACCTTTGATATTGGGCTTCAAATGGCTTAATAGCACCTGACTCTAAAAGCAAAGCTAATTTAACATTAGCAGGTAAGTAGAGTTTTCCATGAGCAGGATGTAATTGTACACAAATACTAAGCCATTTTTAGGATCTCACAGCCAATGTATCGACCTGCAATATTAATGCATCGATTGACAATGCTAATGCATCGACTGACAATGCCAATGCATCGACTGACAATGCCAATGTATCGACTGACAATGCCAATGTATCGGCTTACAATAGCATTGCATCAACTTACAATGCCAATGTATCGGCTTGTAATGCCAATGCATCGACTGACAATGCTAATGCATCGGCTTGTAAAAATTAACCATTTCCCGAATGCTCTCTGAGTTGCTAGCACACTATGCGATCGCGTCTAGGTAGTCAGCAAACGTTACCGATGCCAAGTTATCATCAGGATTGTTTCTAGGGAGCGTTGGAGCAACCGCCGTGTGACCTGCATTTTCGAGTTATCGAATCACGCCGTCCCAACACCAACCGCCATGCCATGCACCATGAATGAGGACGAAATGTTGACTCATATATTTCTCCTGTTGTGTAAATTTCAGATTGCCGTATATCTAATACGGTTCGGTTAAGATCCCCCCGCCTGCGGCGACCCCCGATAAATTGGGGGTAAAAGAAATTCATCAGCAAGCCTTTTTTAAGGGGGGATCTTCAAAATCTGGAATTGGAACTGCGATCGCAGCCCATCCGCTAGAAGCGATCGCTTCCACGAAACAGGCTTAATTGGTACTCACCCTCAACTAGCCAATAAATCCATAGTGTGGGCTGTTTAGGATTGCCGATAAATCGCCTGCCAGTGCACCGTAATCTACAATCCAATATTCCGGGATAATGAATTGCAACTATTGATTTAGCATAATCTGACTTTCCACATCCCGTGAAAAGTCAAGATTATACCTGGGTTGATTCCTATTTGCAGTTGTGAGTTCAATTTTGATTGAGAATACAGCCAAAAACCTTTAATCCACTGCTGCTTTAGCTTTGGCTTTGGTTTTTGCCGTTACCTTTCGCTTCATCATCAGGCCGACTATACCTACTGCTATTGAGCCACCAGTAGTCATGGGTTCGGGGATAGTAGAGAATCCAGATGCCTGAAACACGGGTGACGCTTGAGAGCTGGCCAGAAAGGAGTTGAAGTCCGTAGCTGCGTCTATGTTTTGAGTTTGTCTGAGTACAGCAGAGCCATAAACAATCGGAGAGTAAAGGTTGATAGGCGGAGTGTATACAATTTTTACTTTGTTAGGTAATGTTAAAGCGTCTGTGGTGTAAACAATCCCCGCATCTATACTATCATTAGTGTCGCTTGACACTTTATTTAGTACATCACGCACATCCGAGCCGAAGACAAGTTTGGGTTGGATTTGCTGCGATATCCCGGAATTGGTAAATAATTGCTGGGCGAATCCTCCTGCTGGAACAAATGCAGGATTACCAATAGCCACTTGACGCAGCTGTAATAGGTCTTGAACGCTTGATATAGATATGGTTGAATTTATCGGCGCGATTACAGCCAAGGTGTTGTTTAGTACATTTTTCCTGGTTTCTGGTATTAGTTTGTTGGCAGCTTGCAGATTATCTAACGGTGCTTGCGATACTGAGAAGAAGATATCTACTGGATTTGGATTTGTTCCCATTAGGATTTGATTAGCGAGAGTACCAGAAGCCCCAAAGGTATTCACAAAGGTGACGTCGGGGTTGCTTTGCTTGTAAAGTGCCTCAACCTGGGGTAGGGTGTCGGTCAAGCTGGCAGCAGCATAGATGTAAAGTGTGGCAGCTTCTGCTGGTTTAGCTTGGATTACACCAAAACCCAAAGCAATGCTAGCGGTTGCAAGTGCTAATTTGTACCCTGTCTTCATAAAATATTTTCGGTAGGTTAATGTGCGAGTTACTACAATTTTTGAAATTCTAAATCTTGCACCCAACATTGAAAGTTTGCTTTTAACTCCTGCCAGAAAATAGGCTAGCAAGAAGTCGTAGCTGGGAAACAATCTTTGGTACTTCAGTATTTACAAGGTACTAGGATGAGCAAAAAATTACTACTATTTTGAAGGCTTCTTTATATAAAAAATACAGTGGCCTATGTACTTATACTGCTAAATGAAAGCTGGAAATACCATGAAAGTAGGTAAATGCATCTGTACTATCAGAAAATTTTTGTATAAAGTTAGGACTTACACACTGTACAAATTAATCTTGGTATGCATTTACCATGCATAGGTCGTTTCAGGCTTTTATTAATCATTCTTTGATAGTAAACTGCACTTTTGGGGCACAGCAATGCTGTGCCCCTACGACAGATGTGATTTTTCAAATCAGCACTCTGTTAATCAAGCAAACCGCTCACATTCAGTTAAAAATCGAAGGTTGTGCGAATCACACCCACATATTGGGTATCATTTCTGCTATCGTTTTCCGGGTTGAGAATCACCCAAAAACCAGGAGTCACTGAGATATTATCGTTCAGTCGGTAGCGATAGAATGCTTCGATATGATAAGCGTTGTCTCGGTCTTCACGGACATCACTGTTAGAGACACGCGGTGGTATACCAAAGAGAATTCCCGGCAAGTTACCCTTACCCCCCACATCGGGAAACGACATACCAATCGCCCCAAACCAGACATTGGCATTGTCACCATTGTTCACAAACAGAGAATCTGTTCCACCCCTACCATTGGAAATATCACTCAAACCAGAGTTCTTGGCATTTGCCCAAATATATCCACCCCAACCGTGGATTTGGAAATTCGGGGAGAAGCGATAGAATCCCTGTGCGCCTACAATGTTGTTGGAAGTAGCAATGTTGTTGCCAAAGGGAGCGTTTGACAGGGCGCTACCCGTCCCAGCTGCGATATCAACTACTCCACCAGGGCTATAGCCATGAGAGTAGGCAACACCGATCGCTCCTTGCTTACCATAATAGGCTAAGTGCGCCAGGGCATTGTAGCCGCCATCAAATAACCCGCTGCTAGCCGATGGGACATTGGGACTGCTTGCTAAATAGCCCAATGTGAGAACGAAGTCTTTGCTAATGTTCCAGTTAGCGGCTGCACCGCCGCCACCTCGCCGGAATAAGGGACTGTACGATCCAAATAGTGAGGGAACCCCATTGCCGTCGTCAGCGATTGTGGCGGGAGTGACGGTGGTTGAAATGTCAGTGTAACCAATGCCTGTAGGCCCAACAACAAAGTTAAGAGAATCACTGACTTGGAAGTAGTAACGGATGTGGGGAACAAAAAGTGTATCGTTGCTGTCGCTGTCAAAGTTCAGGCGTGTCATTCCAGTGCCTGTGGCTGCGGCAATTTGGCTTGCACCATTGGAATTAGCAAAGTTGCCAAACTCTAACCGGACTCGCAATAAATCTTTGCCGGTGAAGCTACTCTCAAAGTTGAGACGACCTCGGTTTGCGAAGTAGATACGGGATTCATCGCGATTACCACCCACCCTATTACCAAAAGTATCACTAACGGCGGTAATAATTTGAGCATTCAGCTTAGTAGTGGTAGAAAATTGCTGTTTCTCCAGCGTTGCTGTATGTGCCTCCAGCGTATCCACCCGCCCACGGAGAGTTGTCAATTCTGCCGCAAACTCTGTTTGCAATTTTTGCAGCACTACCAAATCTTCTTTCTTGACTAAATCATTGGTACCCGCAGCAATTAATTCATTCACCCGATCTAAACAGGCATTTAAACCAGCTGCAAACTCGTAACGGCTCAAAGCACGGTTGCCACGATAGGTTGCGTCAGGATAACCTGCAATACAACCATAACGTTCAACCAGTGATTGCAATGCCTGGAATGCCCAATCACTCGGTTTAATATCAGAAAACTGGGAAACAGAATTGACTTGTCCCTCCAAATTCCTATTAGCATCTGCTGCATTAGAATTATCTTCTGGAGGTGCTGCCCAAACGGCTGGAATTGCAAAAAATAGGATAAAAAAGCTATGAACAAGAATTTTGATCATTGACTTATTACTTGAAAATGGTTGAAACTTTGTAACGAAAGAGATTACACTCGAACGAAAGCTTCCAGGTTATAAGTTAACCAAGATGAAAGTTACATATTTTGAGTTTAAGTTTTAGGTTCTTTAAAGCAACGCTATGACTTTTTGCTCATTGCTGCTTTTAATAGCCCCTTCTATAATCCGCATTACATTAATTCCGTCTTCGGCAGTAACAGCAATTGGCTGATTATCAACAATTGATTTGAACACAGCATCGTAATAACCTAAATAACTACTCTGTGAACTTATTACTTTTTCCCGAATTACTTTTGTGCCTTTTTCTGTATGAAGCAAGCCATATTCACTTTTATGTTCTGTATACCAATTAAGTGTGTTAGGCTTCATACCCGCTACTAAATACTCTTCTTGTTTATCGGCTCTGCTTTTAAGAAAAGAACCCTTAGTGCCATGTATGATATAGGCAGGTGCAGGCTCACGCACAAGAAAACTTGCTTTTAATTTGACACGCAGTTTGTCGTAGTATAATATCAATTCAAAATAATCATCTACCTGCGATCGCTGCCTGGTTATGCGGATGTCTGCAAAAATAGCATCAGGCATCCCAAATAAATGCAAAGCCTGGTCTATTAAGTGTGGGCCTAAATTGTTTAATGTTCCTGCCCCCGGACTTGGAACTTCTACGTGTTGTTTATGGCTGAGGGTTGGTTTATATTTTTGAAATTGAAATTCTGCTTCAATAATATCACCTAGCAAGCCTGACTCTACAATTTTTTTAACTGTTTTAAAATCACTATCCCATCTGCGATTTTGATATACAGATAATTTCTTTCCCTGTTTGTGTGCCAATTCTTTCAGGTTTTCTGCTTCTGCCACCGTTGTGGTAAATGCTTTTTCTACCACTACATGTTTATCTGCAAGCAAAGCCTGTTTAGTATAATCGTAATGAGTATAAGTGGGTGTATTTACTACCACTAATATTACTTGATCATCTGCTAACAATGCTTCCAAAGAAGGATAGCTTTTTACTCCAGGATAATGTTGCTGTATCAGCTTTTTGCTTCTTTCCCAAGAACCAACTAATTTAAATCCGGGATGCAAATCAATAAACGGCGCATGAAATACCATGCCGGACAAACCATAAGAACAAAGAGCCGTATTGATAGTTTCCATCTTTTTAGTGATTTACTGAAGCGAGAGTTTGTATTTAGTTGTTGTCTGATATTTTCTCCGGGATGTAGTATCACAGATGGGAATACAGATTCATTAGGCTAATTAGGAAAATACTGCGTTTCTAAACACGCTGCTGCATATTTTTCAATTACTTTGCAGTCATCAGTTGTGAAGAAGGCAGTTATTGCTGGAGGTTGGAATTTATCTGTTGTTTTCAACCCCATCTAATTTCAAGCCAATTCTTTGTGAAACTGGACAAAATCAGGCTTGGCTAGACAAGGGGTTTAAGCCCCTTGTTCTATGGAACCTCACAGGTAATCTGTATAAGGCTAAAACTATGTTGTCCAAGTCATTTTTAACAGACCGCAGAGGCGCAGAGGACACAGAGATCCGAATTATGAATTACGCACAGTGGTACTAGATGGATGCCAATTACATATCTTCCAACTCAATTCCTTTGGTTTCTTTAATAAAAAAGAGAATGAAAAAGAATGAGGTAGCTGCTGCAATTGTATAAAGTCCATAGGCAGAACCTAGACCGAAATATTGCAGTATAGGAGGAAATGTTGTGGAAATGAGGAAATTGGCAACCCATTGCATCGCAGCAGCAATCGAAAGTGCGGCGGCTCGAATTTTGTTATTAAACATTTCTCCCAACAGCACCCAAACCACTGGCCCCCAGGAGAAACCGAAGCAAAACACATAGAGGTTGGCTGCAATCAGAGCTATAGTCCCGGCGCTTCCGGTAAGATTGGGGTTCCCAGCAGCATCGAGGGGAGCATTGCCAAAAAGATAAGCCATCGTCCCCAAGGTAATGGTCATGCCGATTGACCCGATTATAAGTAAGGGTTTGCGGCCAAATTTATCCACAAAGGCGATCGCAATCAGTGTTGTAATAATGTTGACAGCTCCTGTAATCACCGTGATGCTTAGGGAACTTTGTTCTGAAAACCCGACTGCACGCCACAAAACGCTGCTGTAATAGAAGATTACATTAATCCCAACAAATTGCTGTAATACAGATAAGCCTATTCCTATCCAAACAATGGGGAGGAGTCCGCCACTTCTGCTTAAGAGGTCAGAAAAGCTAGGTTGGCGTTCGCGAAGCACTGTCTGCCGAATTTCTTCGATTTTTGGCAGTACGTCACCCCCTAAAATCTTGGTCAGAACGTTAGCAGCTTCTGGTTCTCGTCCTTTAGCAACTAAATAACGGGGGGATTCAGGAATTGTCAAAGCTACCATCCCATAGAATACTGCTGGTGGGACTGCTGTCCAAAACATCCAGCGCCAAGCTGCAACCCCAAACAAAAACGGCGAGTCTGCTGAACCTGCTGACACAGCGATAAAGTAGTCGCTCAATAAGGCGACGAAAATTCCCACTACGATCGCTAATTGTTGCAGAGATCCTAACCTTCCTCGCAAATGGGTGGGAGAACATTCGGCGATGTAAGCTGGCGCGATAACGCTAGCAACGCCGATGCCAATCCCACCCAATAATCGCCAAAAGATAAAATCCCAGATAGTGAAGGCAAACCCAGAGCCAATGGCACTGATAGTAAACAACGCCGAAGCGACGACCATTGCGTTGACTCTACCATAACGGTCTGCAATCTGTCCGGCAAAGAAGGCTCCTACCGCAGAACCCAGTAACGCTAGGGACACTGCTAGTCCTGTTACCCAACTACTGGTATTAAAAGCTTTTGCTAAAGATAAAACCGCGCCGTTGATTACAGCAGTGTCAAAACCGAATAAAAACCCGCCGAGGGCAGCGGCACCAGCAATCAAAATTACATAAAATGTGTTGGCTTTACGACGAACAGTAGTGGAAGACATAGTTTAATTGGGGATTGGGGATTGGGGATTGGGATTGGGGATTGGGAATTGGGGGGATGAGAAAGTAGGGAGCAGGAGAAGTAGAAAGCAAAAACTTATTCACGGAGTTCAAAGGCTCATTAATGGAGTTCAAAGGCTCATTAATGGAGTTCAGAGGCTCATTAATGGAGTTAAAAGGCTCATTAATGGAGTTCAGAGGCTCATTAATGGAGTTCAGAGGCTCATTAATGGAGTTCAAAGACTCATTAATGGAGTTAAAAGGCTCATTAACGGAGTTCAAAGGCTCATTAATGGAGTTCAAAGGCTCATTAATGGAGTTCAAAGACTCATTAATGGAGTTCAGAGGCTCATTAACGGAGTTCAGAGGTTCATTAATGGAGTTCAGAGGCTCATTAATGGAGTTCAAAGACTCATTCACGAGTTATTAAAGACTCATCTTTTATTCTCAATGCCCAATGCCCAATGCCCAATTCCCAAAGAAATTAATTCTTTACCGTCTGGAACGTCTGCGTAACCGATCAATTGTTACTGCCAAAATAATTACTAGTCCTTTGACGACTAGTTGCCAGAAGTAAGATAGGTTCAACAGAGTTAAACCGTTGTTGAGAATAGCAATGATTAATGCACCTAGAAGAGTACCGCCAATGGTGCCAATACCACCTGTGAAGCTGGTTCCACCAAGAATAACAGCTGCGATCGCATCTAATTCGTAACCTTGACCGACGATGCCACTAGCACTATAAAGACGGCTGGCACTCATGATTCCTGCTAAACCTGCCAGTAATCCACTAATACCATAGACGAATAACAAGACACGATTAACTTTAATCCCAGTTAATCTGGCTGCCCGCTCGTTACCACCGACGGCATATATCTGCACTCCTAAAACAGTTTGCCGCAGCACAAACCAGCTAGCTATCACAGTTAGTAGCGCAATGATCACTAGCCAAGGAAAGGGGCCAATATATGTATTACCCACCCAAGCAAAATTTATGTCACGGTTAATCAGCGTTGTCCCTTTGGCAACTAAAAAGGCAACACCTCGCAAGGCTGTAAGTGAACCCAAGGTGACAATAAAAGGTGGTACATCCAAAAAGGTAATGAGAGCGCCATTGAGTAAGCCTAAAAGTAATCCTGCTAGCAAGGCAGCAGGTACAGCCGCCCAACTTAAAGCCGGTAGTAGTGATACTAGCAGGGCAACTACGGCAGAAACAGCTAAGATTGACCCAACGGAAAGGTCAATACCGCCGGTGAGAATTACAAAGGTCATTCCTGTCGCCAGCACAATATTGATTGATGCCTGACGCAAGATATTAACGATGTTACCGCCTGTGAGGAAGTTGGGAGAAAGGAATGCAAATAAGATGCAGATAATTACTAAGATTGGCAGAATACCCGCAACTTCCAACAGAGTGCTGATTGATTTCCGGTTGCGGGATACGGGATTGTTGGCTGATTTATTGATAGGCGGTCTGACTGTCTGACTCATGATGCTAATACCTCCGATGCTCCAGTTGCGTAGTGCATAATCTTTTCTTGGGTGATTTCTTTGCCAAGACTGCCATCCAGTTCGCCTACCAGCTGCCCTTCTCGCATCACCAAGACGCGATCGCTCATGCCGACAATCTCCGATAGTTCACTGGAAACCATTAAAATAGCAACACCTTGTGCTACTAATTCGCTCATAATTCGGTAAATTTCGCTTTTAGCACCGATATCTACGCCACGTGTCGGCTCATCTAACATCAGTACTTTGGGTTTAATGGCTAACCAACGTGCTAGCAGTAGTTTCTGCTGATTACCGCCAGAAAGATCGAGCGCTCTAATTTCCAAATTGGCTAGGCGGATATTAAAGTTTTCCACCGCCTCTGTTGACAGCCGATTCACTGAAGGCCAGTTAACAATTCCAGCTTTTGCATCTTGCTTGAGTGTGTTGATGGCAATATTCTTGCGGGAACTCATCTCCAGAAATAAACCTTGGTCTTTGCGGTCTTCTGGAACATAGCCAATTCCCGCAGCGATGGCATCACTGGGGGTATTAATTTCCACTTTTTTGCCATTCAAAAATACTTCACCACTGGCTTTACGGTCAGCACCAAAAATCAGCCGCGATAGTTCTGTGCGTCCTGCACCAACCAGCCCTGCTAAACCGAGAATTTCTCCAGCATGAAGTTCAAAACTCGCCGGCTCAATCTTCTGGCGCGCATCACTCATATTTCTGACTGACAGCACGACAGGCCCCGGATTCATTTGCCGTTGATGTTCGTAAAAGTCTTGCATGGAGCGACCGACCATCATCTGCACCAATCGCTGGGGAGAAATTTCACTGCGTGTCAAACTGCCAATATATTGACCATCGCGCAACACGCTAATCCGGTCAGCTAAAGCATAGATTTCTTCCATGCGATGGCTGATGTAAATAATGGCAATGCCATCACGCCGTAGTTTGCGAATTACCTCAAACAAATGGTCACTCTCGCGGTCAGATAGGGCGGCTGTTGGTTCATCCATTACCAAAACACGGCTTTTATCCTTCAGCGCCCTGGCAATTTCTACTTGCTGCTGTTCTGCGATCGATAAGCTACCAACTATAGTCTGCGCGGTAAAATTGGCTCCAAGGCTTTCCAGCACTTGCTCTGCTTCCAGTTGCATCGCTTTGCGGTCTAAAAACTGACCTCGCCGCAACTCGCTACCCATAAACATATTTTCGGTAACGGTTAAATTCGGTGCAACATTCAGTTCTTGATAAATGAGATTAATACCCGCCTTGCGTGCTGTCGCCGGATCGGTAATTTTCAAGGGTTGACCATTGATGCGAATTTCTCCTTCATCGGCAATATAAGCCCCAGCCAGGATTTTCATTAATGTGCTTTTGCCTGCTCCGTTTTCACCCATCAGGGCGTGAACTTCTCCCGGATAAATCGTGAGATTAACATTTTGGAGCGCAGATACACCATGAAATCGTTTTGTAATTCCTTGCATTTCTAACACAGGGGTGCTACTTTGTGTATCAGAAAGTGAGGTTTCAATATTTGTTGTCATCAGCAAAACCTGTAAAACTATTTAAAATTTGCGATTGGGAATTAGAAACTAATAAACTCATATTTGATTGATTGCAAAATCATGTTTTAAAAGTTGGCGAATAATTTGAAAATAGGGAATGGGGAAGAGATATTTTCATATTTGGTTATTAACGTTATTTAATAGAGTTGTTTGGGAAAAGTCTGAGTGCTATAAATAGATACTCAAATTTTTCCCTAATGCACATATATAGCAGTTATTAATTGAGTGCAGCAGAGTTTTAACCTCTTTTTCAACCCATCTTTTTCTTAAAGAAAAGACCGGAATATAAATGAGGTTTGGTATTAATTTAAGTGAAAACTGCCAGACATTTTAGGTATGTGCAAAAACTTTACAAATGTACCAAAGGATTTATATCAAAAGACATAATTTTCAAATGGGAATTCACAATTTTTTTAGTTACCAACCTTTTTCTGTGCTGACATTATTTTTTGTGATCAACTTAACTGGAATCAAAATGGTGGAACTGCTAGGTTTTTTCCCATTTAAAATGTCGTTGCCAACTTGAACTGCTTTTTCGGCCATGCCTCGCGGATTTTGAGTAGCAGTTGCTGCATATAAACCATCTTTAGCTGCGATCGCAGTTATTGCTTCTGGCGCACCATCAACCCCGACAATAAAGAAATCTTTACGTTGTGCTTGGTTAGCCGCTAGTTCTGCGCCGACTCCACTCGGATCGTTAATGGCAAAAACAGCATCAATCTTTGGAAAGGTTGTCAGCAAATCAGTCATAACTCTGAGTCCTCCATCCCGACTACCGTCTGCATTCTGGTTTTTAGAGAGGATTTTGATATCGGGATATTTAGACAATACACTCTCGCAGCCACTAACTCGCTGAATCACCGAGTCCACTGGCGGGCCATTAACTATTACTACATTGCCTTTCCCTTTGAGACGGTCAGCAATATATTTGCAACTAACTTCTCCAGCTTGGATATTATTAGTAGTAATAGTGGCATCCACACCTCCCTCTGCACCTGTATCTACAGCAATGACAATTCTACCTGCTTGTTTTGCTCTTTGAACTATTGGTCTAATTCCACTTTTATCAGCAGCATTTAAAACAATGATATCAGTATTCGCAGCAGTAAAATTTTCAATTTGATTGGCTTGTTGGTTAAGGTCATAAGCACTGGAAGCTATAATAACATTGACATCTTTTCCGCCAATTTTCTTCGCTTCTGCCTCAACTGCTTGTCCCATAACGACGAAGAAAGGGTTACTTAAATCGCCAACGGTAAAGGCAACCGATCGCAACTTTCTATTCTCAGTGGTAGTTTTAATTTCTGCACTAGTATTGGTAGCAGGTTTAATATCAGTGTTAATAGCAGTGTTGCTATCGAGAGAACCACTTGTACAGCCGACAAGGTTACTACTGATGATACCTAGTATGCTAGCTGCGATTACACGAAGCGCCACATTAGAGGTAAACACAATCTTTTTCACATTCATATATCTCCTAAAAGTCATTCTTATTTACACCGTATTGTTCAAAAAATAGAGTAAAGTATTGTAACCCTCCTGTATCAAGCCTTTTCTGTGTGTTGTAATTACGAATTACAAATTACCAGCCTTTGTAGCTGCTAAGGTTCTCTCTAGTAACCAACTTGACTGGAATTAGAATCTCAGATGACTCAGGTTTTTTACCTTGGATGATATCGTTACCAATCTGAACCGCTTTTTGAGCCATCCCTGCGGGATTTTGAGCAGCAGTTGCAGCAAATACACCATCTTTGTCTTCCATTGCTTTGGTTGCATCTGGCGATCCATCAACCCCAACAATAAAAAATTCATTGCGTCTTGCTTGTCTAGCTGCTAAATCTGCACCAACACCGCTTTGATCGTTCGTAGCAAAAACGGCATCAATTTTGGGAAAGGTTGTCAACAAATCACTCATGACTCTCAGTCCTCCATCCCTTGTCCCTTCGGCGTTCTGCTCTTTAGAGATGAGTTTGATATTAGGATATTTAGACAATGATTTCTCACAACCACTCACTCGCTGATTGATTGAGTCCATCGGAGTACCGTTGAGAATGACTACACTGCCTTGACCTTTGAGGCGATCGCTAATATATTGGCAAGCAATCTCACCAGCTTGGGTATTGTTAGAACTAATCATCGCATCCACATCGGCATCAACAGCTGAATCTAATGCAATAACAACTTTACCTGCAAGCCTTGCTTGATCGATAACTGGTTTAACTCCTTTTTTGTCAACAGCACTGAGGATAATTAAATCGGTATTCGCAGCCGTAAAATTTTCGATTTGGTTGCTTTGTTGGTTGAGATCAAAGGCACTAGAAACTGCGTTAACTTTGATATTACCTCCAATTTTTTGAGCTTCTTTTTCAGCTCCCTTCTGCACAGCATTATAGAACGGGTTACCCAAGTCACCAAGAGCAACGCCGATTGTTTGCAATTTTCTATTTGGATTACTAACCTGACTCTCCAAACTAGTGTTGGTAGCAGTGTTAGTAATACTGTTATTAACAGTTTTGTTATTTTGAGCGCCATTTGTACAACCAACAATAGCAAAACTTAATATGCCAACTATAAGTGAAATTCTCTTGATATTCATCTATTTCTAATAACGGATTTAAATTCTAAAAAGGTTAGCATAATATAAATTTACCAATTGATCACAATATGAGCTAGGTCTGAAATTTTCATATTTAACCTAGCATTATTGCTAGTTTTAGCAATTCAAACTTCTCTCAAACGTCTTATAATGTGACGTAATTGGAGTTTATGCTATTAGTTTCCCTAAATTAGATGTTTTGTTTTTTAAAGCAAAACTATGAACGCTACACTCCATCAAAAAATCACATTTTTTTTGTGAAAATACATTTGAAGGAAGTAGACTAAAAACAGTTTCTAACTAAAATTTTAAGCACCTTATATTATTTGACTGCGAATTTGTATTTTGTTTTACATTCTTTTAGTTTAACCTGCATCATTACAAATATGATCCCCGTTTATCGAACTTTACAAAACAAATAAAACTCTTCCATCTCTATCTAACGCAAGCTTTTTTTTCAGAGTATTTGCCAAAAACAAGTAGCTTTCATCAGAGCTATGCTTTAAAAAAGTTAACATATTTTACTCAAGTTGAATTGAGAAAAATTAATACTATAAAAGGAAAATATTTACTTTTAAATCTATCTTTTAGGGGTAGAAAGTTAGAAACTATCACCATATATAAAAATCCTGTTGCCTTATTTTCAGAGTTGACTCAAATATGCTTATCAAATGCACTTATTTGTTATACTAAGTAGCCAAAATTAGTCTTGTTATATCTAGACCATAATAATTCTTTAGATAGAGTCAGAAGGAACACCAAACATGTCATTATTAATCTATTACCGCCGTTGTCAAGATGTTAAAGAACGAGCGTAATCACTATTAGTGAAAAAAAATTGCAATCTCTACAACCCCAATCAGTTATAATATCTGTAGGGGATTTTTTAAATTAT
Organism: Nostoc sp.; assembly: GCF_036917395.1. Lineage (GTDB taxonomy): Bacteria > Cyanobacteriota > Cyanobacteriia > Cyanobacteriales > Nostocaceae > Nostoc. The sequence continues at coordinate 82,864 of NZ_JBALDI010000070.1, read as the reverse complement.
TTGCCTTTGCTATTAGCGGAAATTTAGAATTTTAAGGTTGAGGGGAAATATTTAGCCATTAAATCTTCATAGTAAGGCTTTAAGTTTTGCCAATCAGGAGGATTAGGGTTCTTTGAATACAAATCGTAGGGATTGAATAACTTCACCCATTTAAACATTTCTTTATCATGTTTATCCATCAAATGTTCGTAAGCATTTTCGCGATGTTGAGGATAAAATGAGTGATAGCGGAGGATGTACAATGCAGATTCGGGCAAATAGTTTTTCATCATGTAATATACATACTCATCATGTCCCCATGACATATGTACATTACTCAAGCCACAATTCGGCTCGTAAACACCATATGTAGTGTTATATATTGGGTTATTGTAATCAGGGTTTTCTTTAAAAAATTCTGAGAAAACAATTTTATCAGAAAATGCACAACCCACAGGATAGGTATCGCCTACTGTGGCCCATTGGGGTTCACCAAATAAACAAAGTACCTTCCCCATATCGTGAAATAAGCCAGTAAGTACCATCCAGTCTGGGTGACCATCGGCGCGAATGGCTTCTGATGTTTGCAATAGATGCTGTAACTGATCTAAGTCTGTATCAGGATCTGAATCATCAACCAATTGATTCAAAAATTCCAATGCATCCCAGACAGATATTTCTTTCTTATCCAACTTCAAAAAGTGTTCTTTTTTCTCTAATACAAAATCATAGGTTTGATTGATATGATTTAACCGATAAAACTCTTTCACCGTGTCTCTAGTAGGTGCTTCGTAATTCCTGTACTCTTCGGTTGTTTTACCTTCTTTAACTATGCTGTCCGGATCGGGATAGCGATTAAGTAAGTCTTCTTCCCATTCTTCTAGCGAATGTAAAGGATTATTTTGAGCTTGGTCGATGGCATTACTTAGAGTTTGAGACATATCTTTTGAGTTGTCGATATTGATTTGTTAAATGGTACTTTCACGCTCCATATTTTGCACACGTGTGCAAGTAAGATTATTTTTGCACAGGTGTGCATAAAATGCATGTTAAGTTTCTTATCATGCAGTTGTAACCAATAAGCTAAATTCCCAAAGCGGTTCTAATGTTTTGGACAATTACCTGGGGTGGCTGTGCAACATCCATAGATATAGTGTCTAATGGTTCTTCAAGAGTTATAAACTGGCTATTGAGGAGTTTTTCGGTCATGTAGTGATTGTGACGCTCTTGCAACCGCATTTGAATCAACTCATAAGACCCTTTGAGGTAAACTAGCTTGATGCGTTCGCCCTTGGCGTTGGCGAAGCCATCGCTATCCAATACCAAAAATTGCCGATAGCTGTCTTTTAAAGCCGAACACGCCAGCACTACATTTTTATTTTCTTCCAGCCAATGTTTTATGGCTGTTTGCAAATCTTGCAACCAAGGCGTCCTGTCAGCTTCACTCAGAGGCATACCGCGTCGCATTTTTTCAACATTCTCTGGCGAGTGGAAAGCATCAGCGTCGCTAAACTCCCAGTCTAACGAGTCTGCTAGCAGTTTTCCTATGGTAGTTTTGCCAGAACCGGATACACCCATTACGATAATAATCATAGACGGCTTTTCCCAGCAATTTTAAGAGTGATTGAGTAGCATTAATGCATGTTTAAGACTTGCGAATTTAAACGCGAGAATAATTCTATTTTTCCATTATCCAAACCTTTTATGCCTTGCAAGTGACTTGATTGCTGGGGTTAATTTAAATTGTATTTTTCTATTATCAAAAATTGATTGACGCCCACTTACTTAGCACCAGTCAATATACTTTCGATATCTGCTAGCTGCACCACTCCTGAAACAGTTGGACTATTAATTACAAAGAAAGGTGTGCCAGAAACAGCCAATTTCTCTGCTAATTGGATATCTTTTGTAATGGCGGGAGTAGCAAGAGTAAGATCGCGTTTAAATTTACCCAAATCTAGCTTCAGTTTTTTAGCAATATCTAAATATAATGCCTCACCTAGTTGCTTTTGATTAGTAAATAGCGCATCATGATATTCCCAAAATTTGCCCTGCTGATATGCTGCCCAAGCCGCTGTCGCAGCTGGCAATGCTTCAGCATGAATTGAAGTCAGCGGTAAATTCTTGTAAACTAATCTTACTTTATCTGGATACTTTACTAACAATTGTTTCAATGTTTTATGCGCCTCAGCACAATAGGGACATTGAAAATCTGAAAATTCTATTAGCACAGTTTTTGATTGAGTTGAACCTGTGGTGGGAGACTCACCAATTACTGTTTGAGGATTCGTCTTTAAATCTTGTAAAAATGCTTGCTGTACTTGCTTTGTTTTCTGTTGTTGTTGCTGCTGATAGGCTTGAACAGATTCGATAATTGCCTCTGGATGTTCGCGGATAATTTGTAATACTTGCTGTTCCAGTTGCGGATCAGTGCGGCTAGCAGCTTGTGCAGTAATTGACCAGGTGACAACAACTAAACATAGCAGACCTATTGCTGTCCAAGTACGCACATACTTAAACAAGGGACTAAACAAATCAAATAATATACGCATAAATACTTCTTCCAGGGGATTCTATACATTACTTTTTACTTGTTAAAAAGATCCAGCAATCATCCCAGCAAGTAAAATAAAACCAATCCACACGTTTTGCCGGAACATTTTACCATAAACAGGATTAGGTAAGTCTCGCTGTCTTAATCGCAGAGACTGCCAAATCCATCCGATAGTAGCAACTGCAAGACTAATCCAGAAGGCTAAATGTAGATGTATAAGCACACCTAACCAAGCCAATAACAAGATTGTGCCAGCAAAGAAAATTCCAATAACTACAGGGGCATAATTCCCAAAAAATAGAGCGCTAGAATTAACACCAATGCGGCGATCGTCTTCCTTGTCGCTCATGGCGTAAAGTGTATCAAATCCTAATGTCCACAGTACAGTCGCGCCCCAAAGTAACCAAGTTGGTTGGGAGATGGTTTGTGTCACTGCACTCCAGCTAATCAATACCCCAAAACCCCAAGCGATGGAAAGCACCAGTTGCGGCACAGGAAACACCCGCTTTGCGCCTGGATACAGCAGAATTATAGGCACTGCTGCCACACATAACCAAAAACTCAGGGGGTTAAGATAAAAGGCCAGGATAGCTGCACATGCTAACGATACGATCGCGACTACAATCCCAACTTTCACAGACAGGGCGCGAGAAGCCAGGGGGCGATCGCGTGTTCTCTCCACATGTGGATCAATATCCCGATCCCACAAATCATTGACAACGCAACCAGCCGCACTCGTGGCGAGAGTACCCAATATAATCACACCAACCAGAGGCAAAGGCGGTTTCCCAGAAGCTGCCAAAAACACAGCCCAAAGGGCAGGAATCATTAAAATTAAGCGTCCTTCTGGTTTATGCCAGCGCAAAAGCCGGATAATTACAAGCCAAACTGGTTGCTGAGGGCGTTCTGGCGTCGTTAACATAGAAATCAACAAATAACTTTAGATAGATGAATTCACACATCTTTACATCTATACAATAACGTTATTTGATATTTATAAAAACATGCCTCTATTCGCCGAATTATACCAATAATACAGCATCAATGCAGCAGGTAACATTCTATTCCGATTTTCTATTCTTTAATTCACACATCTTTACATCTCTTTACATCTAAAGAATAACGTTATTTGTTATTTGTAAAAACATAACCCCAAGTGGCAACTTAAAATATCTTTAAATAGTCACTACGGTTAGAAACAGTAGGGTGAATATACTTAGCTTAGTTCCCCTCGACCAAAAATGAAGAGTGCTGAGTATTTTTTAATTTACTGAGTACGGACTAAACCATAGCTATCCGCTAACAGCACTCAGTTTGAGCAAGTGTGTTGCAACAAATATCAGTGCCAGCTACCCCGACATATCACCGTTTGCCATCATTTCTTATAAAGAGAGAAAACTAGATGCTGAATTTAGTTTCGGCTAGCTGGGAGAGTGTTCCAACTCAACCACCTAAGCAAGATCGGATTATTGCTGCCATTGACTTGGGAACAAATTCTCTACACATGGTAGTAGTCAAAATTGATCCCACACTACCAGCCTTCAGTATTATTGCCAGAGAAAAAGAAACTGTAAGACTTGGGGATCGCAATCTTACCACTGGGGAACTTAAACCAGAGATAATTAAAAAGGCGATCGCTGCTTTAGGACGCTTCCAAGAAGCTGCCAAAACTATCAACGCTGAAACAATCATTGCCGTGGCAACTAGTGCTGTGCGGGAAGCCCCCAATGGGAAAGATTTTTTGCACAGAATAGAAACAGAGTTGGGTTTAAGCGTTGACTTGATTTCTGGTCAAGAAGAAGCGCGACGCATCTACCTTGGCGTGCTGTCGGGCATGGAATTTCACAACCAGCCCCACATGATTGTTGATATTGGCGGTGGTTCCACAGAGTTAATTTTGGGCGACAGTCACGAACCGCGCACTCTCACCAGTACCAAAGTCGGTGCTGTACGACTCACTAGCGAGTTAATCACCACTGATCCCATCAGCAACACTGAGTTTCACCATCTGCAAGCCTATGCACGTGGTATGTTGGAACGTTCCGTGGATGAGGTGCTAGCAAATCTCCAGCTTGGGGAATCTGCGCGTTTGGTGGGTACATCTGGCACAATTGAAACCCTGGCGATGATTCATGCAAGAGAAAAATCAGGTGTTATTCCTTCCACTCTAAATGGCTACCAGTTCAGTCTTAAAGACTTGCGAGAGTGGGTAAATCGCTTGCGGAAACTGAGTAACTCAGAAAAAGCGGCGATTCCCGGTATGCCAGATAAGCGGGCTGAAGTTATACTCGCTGGTACAGTGATATTACAGGAAGTGATGACCCTTTTGGGTAGTGAATCAGTCACAGTCTGTGAGCGTTCTCTGAGGGAAGGCGTAATTGTAGACTGGATGTTAGCCCACGGTTTAATTGAAGATAAGCTGCGCTACCAAAGTTCAGTTCGGGAACGCAATGTTGTAAAACTCGCTAATAAATACCACGTCAATTTAGAATACAGCGATCGCGTGGCAGCATTTGCCCAGAGTTTATTTGACCAAACTCAAGGTACACTACATCACTGGGGATCTGACGAGCGACAACTACTGTGGGCAGCTGCAATCTTACACAATTGCGGTCATTATGTCAGTCATTCGTCTCATCACAAGCACTCTTACTATCTAATTCGCAATGGTGAGTTACTCGGTTATACAGAAACCGAGATTGAAATCATTGCCAATTTAGCGCGTTATCATCGCAAATCGCCGCCTAAGAAAAAACATGAAAATTACCAGAATTTGCTGACTAAACAGCAGCGACAAATGGTCAGTCAACTGAGTGCGATTCTGAGATTGGCAGTGGCATTAGATAGACGACAAATTGGTGCGATCGCTCAAGTGCAATGTGAGTATTATCCACAATTAAGGCAGTGTAATTTACTAATATTCCCATCTCAACCTAATGATGACTGCGCCTTAGAACTCTGGAGTTTAGAATATAAAAAAGCAGTGTTTGAGGAAGAATTTGGTGTAAAATTAGTAGCAAGTTTAGAAAAGTCTAGCGTTGCTAGCTTCTCCTAGAAACTAGAAATTAGGGTGCGTTAATGCTGTGTAACGCACCTGCTAAATAAAGTATAAGCGCACATATATGCGCTAATACAAATTATTTGTGATTTACGCATATGCTTTCAAAATTCTAGTGAAATTATCATATACTTTTTCATCATACTTAAGGGTGAATTTATTAACTACCTAGTGGGTAAGAATAAATCAAACTATGTTACACAATGTAAATTTAATTAATTGGCTTGTAGCAAGGGTTTCAGTCATTATTATCAACCTTTAATTATTTATGCTTACTTACTTAGTTTAAAAATAAAAATTAGAATTATAATTAGACTAGAGTTAACAATCTATTTAATGTAGGTTATGTTGCTATAGGATATCTAAGCTGGGAAAACTTAGATATCCTTTTATGAAATTTCAATTAAGCAGGCTAAATTGCTCAGTTTTATGCATTGGAGAATACTCAGGCTTCAGCATATAGCTTGCATTTATTGATTGTGAGAATTCTTCAGCTTTGAAAACTATGATCGATATCAAAGCTGGAGATAAAATCTGATGAATTTATCCGTGACAACTTCCCTTACTAAAACTGTACCTAAGTTGACTTACGATGTACTGATTGAAAATGAACTAGATGGCAGGGTTAGTGCTACAGTACTAGAGTGCTAGGCTTGCCAGATATTAAAAGCTCTGGTGCGACGAAAGAAGAAGCGCTAGAGAAACTCATTCAACTTTTAGAACGAAAACCAGAAATAGTGACTTTGGAAATTGAACCTCCCCAAACCGAGGCTACTTTAGAGTTTTTAAAAAATGTGCGATCGCTAGGATTTGACCAGTATGCTATTATTCATTATTAGGAAGACTTGATTCGTTAAAGAATCCGCATTGGTACTCAAGATTTACCCATTGCAGCAATTACATTGTCAGTGAATGGGATTTGAGTTATTCGTAACTGCAAAGATTTTGAAAAAGTGCCTAATTGGCTTTTAGAAGATTGGAATATATCTTAAAATTTATAACCTAAAAAACTGCGTCATCTAGTACTCCTCAGAATTTAATCTGAGTTTGATCGCCAAAGTAGTTTAATATTTATTGAGTTATACTGGACAAACTTTCTTTAATTTTTAGTTTATTTACAATACTTTCTTCCACCTGTACTAGCACAGGTGAGAACTGTCATCTAATTTTACTCTCGATCAAAGAAGCACAAAAGTAAGGTTTTACAGCACATTTAACGAAAAAATTAGCATTTCTCCTTTGGTTTAGTTTCCCAGACTCAAACCGATGCCTTCTCTTTTCAAAGACGCTGTGTATAGCAAGATTCCGTTCGCCCCTGGCGTCTCGTAGGGAAGGGTACGGCCCACAGAACGTCTACGCCTAAGTTTATCTCAATAAGCAGCGATTAATGCGATTATTTTGAAATTATTGAGAATAAAATCTTTTTGTTGACATGATGCAGCCGCCCTGACCACTGTACGCACTTAAGTTTTATAAATAACATAAAATTTCCATAGTACTGACACACATTTAATAAAATATCGAATAAGATAAAAATCTAAATCGAATACAAATTAATCTTTGTCATTCAATCCAGATGCTAGTTAGCAGTTTGGCAATGTTTATGTCTGCGATGAAATATTAATACCATTTGGGTAATAATTTTTCAGATAGTAATTTCAAATCATATCTGGTGCTATGAAAATAAGATATCTTCTTCATCGCTTAAGGTTCGGGCTGCATAATAAGTGGTGGTTATTGAAATACCGATTTCGAGAACTACTGATTAAACTACAGTTCTACTGGCTTCTGTATCAAGGCAGTAAACTACTAAATATTAACCAGAAGTCGGTAATTGTATTTTCTCCTCACCAAGATGATGAAGCACTAGGTTGTGGGGGTATGATTGCACTCAAGCGAGAACAAGGGATACCGATTAAAGTTGTTTTTGTTACAGATGGAGGAGGTTCTCATCGAGGTCATACCAAGATTACCCGTTCAGAAATTGTTCAAATTCGTAGACAAGAAGCGATAGCAGCTTTGAAGATTTTAGGAGTAGAATCAACAGATGTTCACTTTCTTGATAAATGTGATGGCGCATTATACAAAATGACAGAAACTGAACAACAGCAAACCATTGAAGAAATGGCGCAATTATTAAGTAGTTTTCAACCACAAGAGGTATACGTTACTCATAAACAGGATCGCAGTCGAGATCATGAAATTACTTATCAATTGGTTCAAGCTGCTATTTCTAAAGCAGAAGTGACAGTAGAACTGTGGCAATATGCTATCTGGTTGCTTTGGAAGTCTTTATTGTTTCGCAGTCTGAAGTTTGATGAATTAGCAGGCGCTCATCGGGTCGCAATTCATCAAGTGCAATCTAAGAAAAAGCAGGCTATTGAAATCTACCGTTCTCAATATTTACCTATAGATGATGAATCGAGTGCCGTCCTTCCCCCTGGTTTCCTCTGGCGGTTTTTCTTACCTCATGAGATTTTTTTCAAATCAGACTCCGGTCAGGAGTAAAAAAGGTTTTAGATAAGAAGAACTCATAAGTCAGAATTCAGGAGGAATTATGTACGAATGGGTGATGAGTAATTGAGTACTTTCACATTTTTAAGCTTTTACCCTCAAATCATAAAAATATGAGTCAACAACAATTCTGTTTTTGCACTTTAGCATTAGGCAAAGTGTATCGGGGGCTGGCTAGTTTATTAGCAAAAGACCTAGAACTATATTCACCTAACACTGCTTTTATAGTTCTCACTGATAACCCTCAAGAGTTTAGCAAATATCCTCAAGTTTTGGCATTTCAGCATCAGCAGCAGGGTGTTAAGTGTTACCACGATAAAAGATTTGCTATTGCTAAGGCTTTATCTCTATTTAATTCATGTATATTCATTGATTCAGATATGCGAATCTTGGCACCCGTACCAGAATATATAGAATGGCTTTTAGAGCCAGGGATAAGTGCTAGAGCTTGTATGGATATGCCGAAAAAATTTGCTAAAGCTTTGACAAAAACTGACAAGTATTTTTCTAGAGAAATTGAAGTCATAAAAAAAGCAGCGCAGTTTTTAAATTTAGATCCAGAATGTGAAAATGTTACGTTTGTTCATGAGTATTTGTTTTCTGTTACTAAGTCAACAGGAAAAGAAATTGAATTTTTAGAAACATGGGAAATCCTTGCCAAATATTTTGAGCTAAATGGAGTTTATGAAGGCGAAGGTAATGCCATAGGTCTAGCTGCCTATAAAGCAGGGCTGCCAGTGAGATGGAGCGAGATGTCAGGTATTTCCTTTTTCAATAACAAAACTGAACTGATCAAAATTCAAAAGGGACAGTCAAACATGGATGAAATGTTGACATATTTTCAGGATCACGGAAAACTTGCACATCCTAAACGCTCTATTCTGGAGAAAATTGTATTTAAACTTAGCAAAGCCATAATGCATATTTATAGAGCAATAAAGTACAGAGTCGTTACTTCACTGTGAGAAAAGAGTTTTTCGGAAATAACCTCTACCTGCATTTCTTTTACTGCATTTCTTGAGGTGACAAAACTAAATTGAGTCAACTGCTCTGAGAGATAAATCACTTGCATTATTAGTTTAAACAAGCACTTTATCGGTAGGATTTTTAGATATAAAACCTACTGTATATCTGCTTGATTTGAAGCGTTTGTGCTTGTTCCCTGATAAAGCTTTTTAAAGCTATCCGTCTGATTACAATCTTCAACCTCGTGTAATCTTAGCTACACCTGAGTATTAATTCCTTTTCTCCCAGAGGCTACGCGATCGCAAAACTACATAATTCGGTAAAATTAGGTGAAGCAAATTTTACGCTTGTTAAACAAAAGCATCACTAAACCCATGCAACTGAAACTCAGTGCATCTCAACTTCCTTTCGCCCCCATCCTGTTAATTACCCCCTTTTTCCTATGGGGGACGGCAATGGTAGCCATGAAAGGAGTTATACCCCACACCACACCGCTATTCATGGCAGGTGTGCGTCTGATACCAGCTGGAGTGTTAATTTTAATAGCAGCTGCATTCATGGGTAAACCCTGGCCCAAGAGTTGGGCTGCATGGCTGTGGATTGCCTTATTTGCTCTAGTAGATGGGACGCTATTTCAAGGCTTTTTGGCAGAGGGATTAGTCAGAACCAGTGCGGGATTAGGGTCTGTGATGATTGACTCGCAACCCTTGGCTGTTGCCTTGCTGTCGTTGTGGCTATTCCAGGAACATATTGGTTTTTGGGGATGGTTGGGGCTAGGCTTGGGAATCACAGGCATTGGTCTAATTGGCTTACCTGATGAGTGGATTTTCCATTTTCTCGACTCAGGCGCAAATATCACAATTGGGAACTGGCAAGATTTGTTTGCTAGTGGCGAGTGGTTGATGCTGTTAGCAGCGCTATCAATGGCTGTGGGAACAGTGTTGATTCGGTTTGTGTGCCGACATGCTGACCCAGTAACTGCTACGGGATGGCACATGATTTTGGGTGGATTGCCACTATGGGGAGTTTCATTAGTTGTTGAATCTCAGCAGTGGGAGAATCTAGGAGCATCTGATTTAGTGGCTTTGGGTTATGCTACCGTATTTGGCAGTGCGATCGCCTACGGGTTATTCTTCTACTTTGCCTCTAGTGGCAGTCTCACCAGTCTTAGTTCCCTGACCTTCTTCACACCCATCTTTGCCCTAGTATTTGGTAATCTCTTCCTCTCAGAAGTCCTCAGTCCATTGCAGTGGGTCGGTGTTTTCCTTACTTTAATCAGCATCTATCTGATTAACCAACGTGATGCTTTAGAGGGTAAAACGACACAGTTACTGTCGGCTAAATAGCTAATATACAGCAACTAGTTTTAGAAGCATTGGCTAAAAAATTGAACCTCCTAACCTTAGCAATCAGAGAATAGGAACCAGAAATTTTACCTTAACTCGTTAAAGGGGAGATGAGGGAGTAGGGGAGCAGTAGAAGAAATGACAAATAACAGTTAACATTTGGTCATCTTGAAGTTATTGTGGGATCAAAGACTTCAAAAGCACGTTCAGGCTGAAACTTGTAATATGAGGCTATGCCGTTCCTCAATCTTGATATTTACCTGTTTTTCTTGCGTGGGTTTTTACCCAAATCGCGCAAGTACAGCCACACCTAACCTAGCACCTGAAATTTTAGAACTTGCACAAGCTAGTTCGACAGTTACTGCTAGTCCGGCTGTTTTGAGACCCGGTAGTCAAGGGTCAGATGTGCAGAGACTACAAACCCAATTAAAGCAGTTGGGGTACTATAGCGGCGTGGTAGATGGAGAGTACAACGCCAGTACGGAAATCGCTGTAGCTAAATTCCAGAAAGCAAAGGGTTTAAAAGTAGATGGGATTACGGGTCAGGTGACTAGGGGCAGACTGCAAGCAGCTTTGGCTGCCAAAAATCAGATTGTCACCTCTCCATTTGTTGTCTCTCCTGCTCCGACTTCCAAACCATCTGCAACACCCAAGCCGACTGAGAGAGGTTTTGTCTGGTGGTTAATATTTGCCATCGGAGTTCTAGGAAGTATTGGCGCACTTGTTTACCTGCTGAGGTGGTTTCGTCAAGTGAAACAAGTGCAAAAGTCCGAAATATCAAATACTAAAAGTTTGAGTGAAGCTAACAAAGACCTAATGACCCCACCCTCACCAGAGACTGTAACTAGTCTACAAACAGCTACCCCACCACTGACCACACAATTGCTGCTACCAGAAAAAACTTCCCGGCTTGCTAAACTCAATATCGTTGACGAATTAATTCAAGACTTACGCAGTCCTGACCCAACGAAGCGACGCAAGGCTATTTGGGATTTGGGTCAGCAGGGAGATTCGCGGGCAATTCAGCCTATGGTTGACCTGATGATTGATGCTGATTCTCAAGAAAACAGCTTAATTTTGGCAGCTTTGGCAGAAATTGGAACCCGCACACTCAAACCGATGAACCGGGCTTTAGCAATGTCAATCCAAGATGAAAGTCCAGAAGTACGGCAAAATGCCATCCGTGACTTGACGCGCGTTTACGATACGATGGGTCAAATGAATCAGATGTTACTTCATGCGTTAGATGACCCAGATGCCGAAGTGCAAGCAACAGCACGATATGCTTTAACTCAGATGAATCGAATGCGTGGCTTACCGGAACAACAAGGTTTACCAGAAGATTCACACGACGGTTCACAAGAATAGAGCAAAAGTCATTCGATTTTAGATTTGAGATTTTTCCTTCAATCCCTGACGCTGATAAGCATTGTGTCAGCGACTGTGCGTAGTGTCTGATATCATGTCCGCTTGATTACTTATTAAACAGACATGATATTGTGGTTTTGAGTTTTAGTTCGTCTACTGCACCAAGTTTAAATCCGTTGTCAGCTTAAAAATATTTCAATTGGATTTGGATATTAGTGTTTGGGCCTGCAACCAAAAATGCTGCTTCGCTAAATTTGGGCGCTCTTGTGCGAATTTCTGGGTTGCTGGAAAATCCAAAGCCTTCGGTTGGTATACCAAGTCCATTTCTATTGAGAGTGCCGTCATTATTTTGATCGTGGAAGACAGCAACGGCATAACTACCCGCTTTCAAGTTCTCAAAGGTAATGGGTAAGGGAGTGTCAGTAATCTTGGTACACTGCTTTTGTAAGACGCGATCGCGATCGCTAGGAAATCCTTCACTGCTTGCAAATAGACTGGCACACACTTGTCCTTGTTTATTCTTCAAGCCATCAATTTCCACGGTGAGTTTGCCGTTAAAATTAGCCTTGGCACTAAATGACCATGCCAGATTTCCCAGAACTGTCAATAACACTATACTAACTCTTAATCCTCTAACCATAAAATTGTCACAAGGTAAAATAAGTTTTGCTGAAATTAAGTTTTCACTTTGATTTAGATCACGCAGATTGATCGTGACATTATTCGGTCAATACTCGCAAGTATCCTGCCATATTTCGTCTCTAGATTTGTCTGTATACGCAATAGTCAGGATTCATAATTTATCTCTGCGACAAAAATTTGTATCAAAAGCCACGCATATTTCTAAGACCTATCCTGAGATATGAGATTGTCGAGCTATTTATAGAAGAGTTATCACTTAGTTAAATCTGGTTGTCAGTGTCAATTCATAGGCGATCGCTATCTTAATTGATCAGCTGCACCAGTTGAGCAAAAACGCTCCGCATCCTGGCTTATCGTTAGACATCGCCTTGCCCATTAAGCAGCAATTAGTGAGGGAAACATCTATCGAAACTCCCATACAAGCTTATAGCCTGAGTTAAATAGAATCGTAGTGGGAAAGGCTAACAAAACCTAATTTCCTTAAAGAAACCGGGTTTAGAGTACCTGTAATATGGGAAACTTGGCAATATTCCCGATAAATCAGATTCAAGATGAGTAACACAATTTCGGACATCGCAGTCAAGACCATCAACGGTGAGGATAAGCAATTAAACGACTACACCGGAAAGGTACTCTTAATTGTGAATGTGGCTTCCTACTGCGGTTATATTTCTCAATACGAAGGGTTAGAAAAATTGAACCAGAAGTATGGGGAAGCAGGGTTACATATTTTGGGGTTCCCCTGTAACGATTTTGGAGCGCAGGAACCAGGAAGCAATCAGGAGATTGTGCAATTTTGCACGAGTAAATATGGTGTTACCTTTGAACTATTCGATAAAGTTCATGCCAAAGGCTCGCAACAGCATCCACTTTATGAGCGACTTACCAAAGCAGTTAAGCCAACGGGAACAATTGCTTGGAACTTTGAAAAATTTTTAGTTAATAAACAAGGTGAAGTGATAGCTCGATTTAATAGTAGTGTACAGCCAAATTCACCAGAAATAATTGCCATAATTGAGAAATAATTAGCAAAAGAGTCATTAGTGATTAGGGAAAACTTTCTGTACTATTGAGTGTTAGCTCTGGACTGTTAAATTTATTTACATCCAGTCCCTTAATTTAGAATCTAGTCTCGATGAGTAGTTTAATTTATTTGTATCTAATTTATCATGAATGTTGCAATCATTGGTTGTGGTTATGTTGGTTATAAAGTTGCTCAATATTGGCAGCAAAAGATGAATTTTGTTGTCAGTGTAACCACAACTTCCCCTGAGCGTGTCCCGGCACTACAATCAGTATCCCAAAGAGTTGTAGTTACCTGCGGGAATGACCTAGATAGTCTCAAATCAGTTTTGCACAATCAAGATGTTGTACTTTTGAGTGTTGGTGCAAAAAATGGGGAAGTTTATGAAGAAACTTATCTAAAAACTGCTCAAACTTTAATTTCATCCTTGCAGCAGATTCCGAGTGTGAAACAATTAATATACACAGGGAGTTATGCCGTTTATGGTGACAGAAATGGTGTATGGGTAGATGAAGAAACACCGCTTGCACCCGCTAATCAAAATGCACAGATTCTCCGAAAAACAGAGGATGTATTGCTATCAGCATCTAGTGAAAATCTTCGCGTTTGTATCTTTCGCTTAGGAGGCATTTATGGAACTGGTAGAGAACTGTTGAAAATATTTAGCAGATATTCTGGTGCAACCCGTCCTGGCAATGGCGAGGATATCACAAATTGGATTCATTTGGATGATATTGTTGGTGCGATAGAATTTGCTCGTCACCGTCGTTTGCAAGGAATTTACAATCTGGTAGATGATGCACATCTCAGCAGCCAAGACTTGCTAGAGCGCCTATTTGAAAAACATAATTTACCCAAAGTTAAATGGGATACTTCTATCAAGAGTACCCGCCCATATAATGCTTGGGTATCGAATGAAAAACTTAAAGAGGCTGGATACCAGTTAATTCATCCACAGATGATTTTTTAGCAAGCATTAAAAACTAGGAATTATGCAACCATCTACTGTAGCTAACACAATCAATTTGACAGCATCTCCTAGCCAGTTTTACAGTTGGCAGAATTATCGTTGTGCTTACGAAGTTCATCAACCAATTAATACAACACCTGAGGGCATTCCCTTACTGCTAATTCATCCTATTGGCGTCGGATTGTCACGGCAATTTTGGCAGCGATTTTGTCGCGAATGGTATAATACAGGTGAGCGTAATTCAATTTACAACCCTGATTTACTAGGATGTGGTGAAAGTGATATGCCTCATGTAGCTTACACTCCTAGTGATTGGGCAGAACAGTTGCAGTACTTTTTACAAACAGTTGTGCAAAAACCTGTCATTGTAGTAGTACAAGGTGCTTTATTACCAGTGGCGATCGCATTAGTTCAAAAAGAATCAAATTTAATTGCCAGACTTGTACTCTCTGGGCCTCCAACGTGGGCTTTGATCACAAATAAATCACCACAATGGCAGCAAAAAGTCCTTTGGAATCTGTTAGATTCACCTTTAGGGAGTGCTTTTTATCGCTATGCACGCACCCGAAAATTTTTACATTCTTTCTCGACTCGTCAACTCTTTGCTTCTGATAATGCTGTGGATGCAGAGTGGTTGGATACATTGCTTGCAGGTGCAGAAAATCCTGCGAGTCGCCATGCAGTGTTTTCTTTTTTAGCAGGGTTTTGGCGACAGGATTATACTAATTCTATCGCCTCTATTGGGCAAGCAACATTAACGGTTATGGGGGAAACTGCATCAAGTATTAGCCAAGAAGGCAAAAAAGAAACGCCAGATGAACGCTTGGCTGACTACCTGTCCTGTTTGCCTCAAGGTCGAGGTATAAAAATAAATGGGCGTAATGTTTTACCATATGAGTCAACCGCTGAATTTGTCGCAGCGATCGCTCCATTTATTAATGAAGTTTTTTAGCTGATTGATAGTTACATGATACTAGTACCGCAAGGCGGAAGTCAGTCATTAAAAAGTCACTCATTCAAAAGTATTACGGAATAAGCTCTTTAGGGTTTTTAAATGGTTGCTCTATTTCCGCCGTGGCGTACTAGTTTTCCTATGATAGGTTATGACTGGTATTGATTACTTCAGGAAGCAAAATTATGTTCTCCGATCGCCGTGGACAACAAGTTCCCAATGTCACTTTTCATACTCGCTTGGACAACCAGTGGGTGGATGTGACAACCGATAAATTGTTTGCTGATAAGACAGTGGTTGTCTTCTCTTTACCGGGTGCTTATACTCCGACTTGTTCATCAACTCATCTCCCTGGTTACAACGAATTGGCTGGGGTTTTCAAACAAAATGGAGTCGATGACATTATCTGTATTTCTGTCAATGATACCTTTGTAATGAATGAATGGGCAAAGGATCAAGAAGCAGAAAATATCACACTAATTCCCGATGGAAATGGTGAATTTACTGAAGGCATGGGAATGCTGGTAGATAAATCAGACTTGGGGTTTGGTAAGCGATCGTGGCGCTATTCTATGCTGGTGAAAGATCGTGTAATTGATCAAATGTTTATTGAGCCAGATGAGCCAGGAGATCCCTTTAAGGTGTCCGATGCCGAAACAATGCTCAGATACATCAACCCCCAAGCAGTGAAGCCCGAAGTAGTTTCCCTGTTTGCGAAAGTCGGTTGTCCCTTCTGTGCCCGTGCTAAGGCGATGCTTAAGGAACATGACATTAATTACGAAGAAATTACCTTGGGTAAGGATATCACCACACGGTCGTTAAAAGCAGTTACAGGTGCGACAACAGTTCCCCAAGTGTTTATCGATGGTAAATTAATTGGTGGTTCTGAGGCACTAGAAGCCTACTTCACAGCGAAATAGGTTTCAGTTGGTTGACACAGCTGTCACCTGTGTCAACTTCAGGTTGTTATGAAAAAAGGCGGCGATCGCCCTTGGATGGGTCAAGCGCCGCCACTCTATCGTTAAAATATTTTAATTTCTTCAAATAGGTGCAATATTTAAATTTCTATTTGATATCATTAGTGCCCTTTTTGGTGGTTTACTTTTCCTGAACAATTATATTTATATCTTAGTGATTCCAATTATTGGTTTTGGAATTATCCAATTTTTTAAAAAATTTGTCTTTAATGCTAAAGTCCAAGCAGCTAGCAGAGTTAAAAAATCACGCTATGTCAATTGTGTCAATAAAATTCTCGTGACACTGACTATCCGCACTGCGGTTATTATCAGTACATTGAATGCCAAAACTGTATAATCTTACTTATAAACATTTGTCATACTGTAAAGATTGGGGAACTTCTCAAGATTCCAATAATTTGTAATCAGTGAAGTTGTTTATCAGTCTTTTTAATTTAAATATGGAAAAAGTGAAAAAAGCCAATAAAGAGAGTCAGTCGCCTCTTGATTTTCTCAAAAACCTGTTGATTGCTCGTTGGCGATCGCTCTTACTCCTGTTGATAGGAGTCTATTTACCTTTGCAAGTCTTTGAAATCCTGACAGTGAAGATATGGGAGAATCAAGCTGGCTTCCCGTGGGATGTGCCTATTTTGTTAGCAGTTCATTCTACAGAAAACCCACAGTTAGATGTTTTAGCAGTGACGCTAGCTATAATTGGGTTGCCTTGGACGGCGATACCGATTTTGGGTGCGATCGCACTAATATTATTACTTCAAAAACGCTGGCGATCGCTAGCTTATTTACTCACCGCCTCACTGGGAAGTGTGATTATCAACCGTACAGCAAAGGAATTAATGCATCGAGTGCGTCCACAATTGTGGCAGTCCATTGCACCTGAGTCTAGTTTTGCATTTCCCAGTGCTCATGCCATGACGAGTGTAACTCTGGTAGCAATTTTGCTATTCTTAACTTGGGCTAGCTCCTGGCGCTGGTTGGTTCTCATTTTCGGCAGCTTATACGTAATAGCTATTGCGTGGTGTCGTATCTATCTGGGGGTTCATTTTCCTAGTGACATTCTCGCAGGTTGGATGGTTACATTAGGTTGGACAATTGGCGTCAGTCTAATTATCAAACCGTATATAACTAAAGTCAAATCTCTAGATGGCGAACGCCCTGAGGATGAAACAACCTTACTTCCTGAAGAAAGTTGATAACCGAGGAGTGATACTATGTCCGGGTTTACAACTATGTCAATCAATTTTAGATTTTGGATTTTGGATTTTGGATTTATTCCGCCCACTATGAGTACGGGGCATGAACCAAATAATTCTTTGTTCTTTAATCTAAAATCTAAAATCTAAAATCTAAAATTGGTAGTGAATTTAGCCTATCGCTACAAGTGACAAGTTGCTGTTAACTTTGCCGATGGTTGTAAGTCTGTAGTCTGCTTCAGGATAGTGGCAGTGTAAATTTAGATGAAAACTTGTTGCCGTGTCTATCAGTAATAAGATAGATTTACCTATACAGATTAGGGACACAAAAGCACGTTTATTTGTCCTCTTCATCAATAGGGGCGGTAGCGAAACGAATGGGAAATCTTTACTAGCATAGTCACTTAGTGTCACAAATAATTTCACTGTTTTGGCAATCACATTGAAGCACACTAAAATGAGCAATTGGAATTAAGGATCGATTTATATGCGCTTGCCAATCGCAATTAGTGCCTTTTTACTGGTGTCTTTGGGTTTGAATGCACCTGTTATGCCTCAACCTCCTATACAGGTAGCGCAAACACCAGCGTTTACTAGTTTTACCTTTGAACAATTTAAGATTAATTACCGATTATGGAGACGGCAAATAATTCCTAACTATCGCTATGAATTCACTAGAAGTTGCAATTGTTTACCCAAAGCCACAGAACTGGTGATTATTGAAGTACGGAACGGTGTCACAACTTCTATTACTTCTAAAGAAACTGGTAAAGCAGTAGATGCACAATTATTTTTAAAATACAATACTATTCCTAAACTCTTTAATATCATTAGAAATGCGCTGATTCGGAAAGCGGCAAATCTGACTGTACAATATGATCCGAGAATCGGCTACCCAACGCAAATTAATATTGATTATGATAGTCGAATAACTGATGATGAAATATTCTTCACAATTAAGAATCTGCAACAAATAAAATAAATATAGCTAACGAGGCATTCATATAATAGAGAGTTATGCGTATTAAAGGTTAAGAGAGAAATTTAAGCTTTTCCCCTTAACCAAAAGTATTCAGATGCACCCATAAATCAATTTGTCAGACCCGTTACGATCCTTGTATAAGTTCATTGATTGAACCTATGCTTTGTTTAATTTTTTCTGTCAGAGAAGTTCTTAATAAGTCAAGGGTTTCGGCTGAAAGATTAAGTAATCCCAAAGCATATAATAGGCTCGAAATACCAATAAATAGAGCCAAAAATCTCCCAAAAAAACCGGGATTAATTTCAATAAAACCTAATTTAGATTGCCCGATGACAGCAATCGTTATAAAAACGATTCCTGCTATTAAAAATGTGCTATTTGGAGTTAAATCTGTCATTTTCTTATGAAGATGCCTCAGTATTTTTATTGTAGCTATTACTAGTTCAAATTTCTATACATTTGAAAAAATTTATCTAACTTCATTTATCCCCTCACACTCAATAAAATTGCTTAGTCACACTAAAACATCAATGATTAACAAGCGCGATCGCTATTTTATGAGCAAGCGATCGCGCTTGTGTTATTGACAAAAATTGATGCTATTCGTCCTTATCACAACTAGTCTTACCACCACCGCAATAAGTAGGCCACCAAGGATTGAATTTCACCTTATCTTCTGCATCATTGCTCATGTTTATCATCGTTTGAAAGCTGGATTTTTCATCTCCATAGCGAAAGTGACTATGGATTGGTTCACCTTCAGGAGCTTGGAAACTCAGATACTTTAACTGGTTACAAGCGGGGTCTTTACTTTCATCTTTTTTTAGTTCAAATAAATCCCAGATAGCTGTTTTGTATTCTGGGTAAAACTTGGAATCAGGTACAGCCCCCAGGTAAGCATAACGACAGTTGTGGGCAATAGGTGTTTTTCCCTCGGTATCTTTGTAGAAGCTAAACTCCTCCATTTTTTTAATTACAATTCGTTTGGGATTACGCAGGTCTTTCATGGAACTGTTACTTTCCGTATTCAGATAAAAAACGCCGTCATATCCCAAATAAGGAACTTTATAAGCATTCGGAGAAACAATCTGAGTTTCAAGTGCTTGGGTATATTGATAGGGGAAGGCAAAAATAGCCAATGCCGCTAAACAAACGTGAGAAAATCGCTTGCTCATTTCAAGATTCCTGAAACTAATTGTTAACTATCTAAAAACATCAAATTACTAAACTGACGGCTGTTCTGCCAAACAAAGCGAGCGAGTTAAAACTCCCAACTAATGGAACCCGTGATTGTTAACGGATTAGCTCTTTGAACAAGATATCTCTCGTAAGATAAGTCTACATAGTCCGTATCAAACAAATTACGCACATTAATCGCTGCCTTAAAACCATTTCTTTTGTAGAAAAGTGCCGCATCAGTCCGTAAGTAATCTCGGAGTGTAAACTCGTTAGCTAAATTGCCTTGCCGCTCACCCACATAAAACAGCCCCAAACCAACTCCAAACCCTTTCAAATCACCCTCTTGAATCTCATAGGTTGTCCAAAGGCTGACTTGATTTTCTGGTACACCGTTTAATCGATTGCCTACAGCAAAGAAATTATCTTCAGTGACTTTTGCATCGGTATAGGTATAGGAACCGATGACCTTCAGCCCTGGCAAAATTTCACCCGCAATATCCAACTCAATTCCTCGACTCTGCTGCTCCCCGGTCTGAACGGAGAAACCTAGTAAACGTCGTTCGGGATCGGGATCGGGGGTTAGCACATTTGTCTTGGTGATTTGATAGGCAGCTAACGTTGTCGAAAGCTTTCCGTCTAGAAAATCTGCTTTGACACCGACTTCATATTGGGTTCCCCGGCTCGGCTCAAATGCTTTCCCCTCTAATTGGTCAAATCCTGAAGACCTAAAAGAGCGACTGTAGCTGGTATAAAGAGAAACCGTTTTGCTGGGCTGATACACTAAGCCAATCCGGGGGCTGAAGGCACTATCATTCTGTTCCGTCTGATCAAAAAGTGGTGATTCATTTTCATCGGACAACCAATCATAGCGACCACCAAGCAGGAGCTTCAGGTTATCACTAAACGCAATCTGATCCTGAAGGTAGACCCCGTATGATCGAGTCCTGGTCGTATAATCAACACCTATTGAATCAAATTCGGGTCTTGGAATATCGTAATTTGGGTTGAGGATATCGAGATCGGGTAAATTATTAATACTAGAACCAATGTATACAACATCCGTGAAAAAGCGGTTTATATCAAAGCCCACTAAAACTTGGTGTGAAATCGATCCGGTATTGAATTTTCCCAGCACGTCGATTTGTCCAAAATAGTTTTCAATTTTAATGTCGCCCTCAGCAGCAGAATAGCCCGTTAGGAAGCGATCATCCACTATTGCGCTAGGAAGAGCTTCGTTTCGGGTATTACTATTAAGAACTACAGCAACATTATTCCGAAACTGCCAGTTGTCGCTAAATTTATGCTTTAGCGTGTAGCCAAATTTTTGCGTCGTGATATCGCTAAAGTATAAATCAGGATAGGTGGCGTAGAAGCTCTTGGGTGGCAAGCTACCATCGCTCAAGAGCGGAACAAAACTTCTAGGAGGATCTGCAAAGAAGCGAGTGTATTCATAGTACAGATTCAGGCTTGTCCGATCGCCCAAGTTCACTGTGATTGAGGGTGCAAGGGTGGTCAGTTGGGTGTTGACAAAATCTTGAAAACCGTTTGCACCCTGATAGCTGGCGATCAAGCGGTAAAGCACAGTTTTATCGGCACTCAACGGACCTGAGAAATCAATCAGGGGCTGATAAAGGCCATAATTTCCTGCCTCAAATTCGAGCTTGTAATAGGGTTCACTCAAGGGTTGTTTGGTGACCACGTTGACAATTCCACCAGGCTCTAGAGCACCAAAGAGAACCGAGGCGGGTCCTTTGAGAACTTCCACTTGCTCAATGGTTCCAACTGGTTCCAAGAGGTTGTCGAAAGAAGCGCTACCTTCTGAAAAGCCATTGCGTAAATTTGTTTCCGAAGCAAATCCTCTGATGGATCTGCCTCCGCCAGTCGCACCGTTCAAGTCTCCACTATTTGAAACGCCACTGACCGTTTCCACTGACTCGTTTAAAGTTCTCACATTACGATCTTCGAGCACCTCTTGGGGTACAACTTGAATCGATTGGGGAATATCCCGTAGTGGGGTGTCGGTTTTTGTGGCTGTTGTCGTATTTGGCGCATTATAGCCATCCTGCTCTCCGGTTACTACCAACTCAATTGGCTCATCCTGTTGTGCTGCTGGTTTCTCTTGTGGAGTCTCACTAGCAGGGGTTTGGGGTTGTTGCGGTGGCTGTGTTGCCGTTGCCGTAGATGTTACCCCAAAAACTAGCCCGGCATTATCATCAAATAACTCAACTGTGGGCATAGCTGCAACACCTATGACTGTTACTCGCACAGTATTTGCATCAATATTTGTGACTGTTATTTCAGTAATTCCCGCAAGTGGTTTCTCCGAACGGAATGCGAAAGCATTGCCATCAGCTAAACGTAACTGTCCACCAGATACATCGGCAATAAAATTATTAGCCGTACTGCGATTTATGACTTGCAGTTGAGTCCCAAATGGTGTCTTTAAAATTATCTCCACACCTTTGTCGGTGGGATTGGCTTTAACGGATGTTATTGGTACAACTTGAGTTACAGGTGCTGGGCTTGGTGTTGGTGACTGCACTAGCATGGTTGCGCTAGTGCTGGGACGCTCCAGATCACTGAGTTGGCGAATCTGTTTAATAGAAAAGGAATTGCGTAGTACTGATGCAACAGATTTACTCTGTACCTCTTTTTTGGGTACACCAGTTGCAGTTGCGCTGATTGCACCCCAAAGCCAAACGGAAATCGTCAGTAAGAAAATCTTTACTAACTGCTTTTGTTTCACTTGTTACCCCACACCAAACTAGAACAGGAATTCTTGTCAACAAAACACTATCAGTAATCTAGTGCCATAAGAAAGCTGTTTTGGTCGCTAGCGGGAGTTTTTTTTGGTCGTTAGAAGGAGTGTTTGTGTTGCATCAAGTACTCTTTAGGGTTAATGCCAAATTTCTTCCTAAAAGCAGCAGCAAAGTGATTCCGACTGGCAAAGCCGATTTTTTGGGCAACTTCACTCACCTTCATTTCCCCCGTTTCCAGCAATTGACGCGCCTGTTCTAAGCGGTAATCGTGGAGATAAGCAAACAATGGTTTGCCGAATACCTGTAGAAATCCGCGCTTAAGTGCATATTCATTGAGTTTGACTAAGCGTGCCAGTTCTGCAATAGAAGGTGGATTGTCCATCTGTTGCAATAACAAGTCTCTGGCATAGAGAATCCGCTCTAATGTTCCCGACTTCAGCGGCTTCTGTGTCCGGCTTCCCATGTGAATTTCTGCTTCTTGCTCCAGCAGCAGTGCTAACAGTTCCAGCACTTTGCCTTCCAAGTACGTGCGCTTAATGATACCCTGATAAGGACAATGCAATATACGCTGCACATTATATTGCATCATCGGAGTCATGACGTTGGAGCGAAAGTGGTAAGGTTGCTCTGGCTCACGCATCAAGTGTTGCAATGCTTTTGGTAGTTCCCCGGAGGAATTGCCGATCAAGGACTGCAACAATTACTGTGTAGGTTAAAAGCAATCTGATGTAATTTGAGTGACCTTATGGATAATGCTCCCACACTATTCCTGATCTGATTAGAACTCCCAGGAAACCGTTCCTTGTACAGTCAGCGGCTCTCCTGGATAAACGGTGAGGTCACGTTGAGCTGATGCATAATAATCAATATCAAACAGATTTCTAATGTTGAGCGCTACTCGTAAATTATTTCGCTCATAGAAAACAGCAGCATCAGTGCGTAAATAGCTGGGTAACTCGAACGTATTTGCTAAGTCTCCCTGACGATCGCCAACGTAGTATAGTCCTAAACCAAACCCCAAACCTTGCAAGTCACCTTGAGTAATTTTATAGGTCGTCCACAAGGTAAAGGCGTGTTTCGGTACATTATTCAGGATGTTGTGAACAAACTCAGCATCGGTATCTTTTGTGACGCTAGCATCAGTGTAGGCATAGCCCCCAATAATGCTCAATCCGGGCAAAATTTCCCCACCAATATTTAGCTCAATTCCTCGACTTTTTTGCTCGCCTGTTTGAATAGACTCGCCAGGATTGTCTAAATCGTCAGTCAGCACGTTAGAACGAGTCAGATTGTAAAACGCTAGTGTTGCCGAGACTTTATCACTCAAATCTGTCTTGATGCCTACCTCGTATTGAGTGCCTTCTTCTGGCTGGAATAAACTGTTATCAAAGGTTGTACCAATAACTTGTTGAAATGAGCGGCTATAGCTGGCGTAGAGCGAAATTGCTGGGATGGGCTGGTAGACAATCCCAACGCGAGGGCTGAAGGCTTCGTTTTGTTGAAAATCATTATTCGACGAGTCTATAAAGTCTTCATATGTTTGATTAACAATATCGAAACGACCACCTAGCAGTAACTTGAGATTATTGAAGAGCGCGATTTGGTCTTGAAGATAAAAGCCTAACGAGTCCGATGTCGTTTCATCATCAGATGGTCCATCAATAATCGCTCCTAGCGTCTGAGTATATATTGGATTGAACAAATCAAGTGGCGCAATGGAACGATCAATTTGTTGACCCCCAGCAACCTCCCTGAATAAATCAAAACCAGCTACTATTTGGTGCTGAATGCTGCCCGTCTTAAACTTGCCAACAACGTAATTATCTAAAGAATAAGTGTTATCGTAACCTCCTGCTGGGAACGTTCTCACAGTTCTTGACAACAAGCGCCCATCTTCTGACAGAGAGGTGGGAAGGATATATATCCGGTTGTTGGGGTAGTTAGAAAGCGAAGCTTGAAAGGCATTTCGGACTTGCCAATCTTCGTTGAAGCGATGCTCAAAATTATAGCCAACTCGCAAGACGTTACGGTTGTTCCCTGACACTGAGACATCAAAAGGTTCTCCAATATTGCGATTCCGGGGAATTTGACCATTTGGATTAGAAAGCACAGTCCCTCTAGCTGGCAAACCGGAATCATCTGGTTGCTGAGTTGCTAAGTATTCAGATTCAAATGATATCTTTGTATTCTGATCAATTTGCCACGTTAAGACGGGTGAAACAAAGTAGCGCTGTCTTTCAAAAAAATCGACGAAACTTGCTGAAGTTTCCGCAGCTGCGTTCAGGCGATATAGTAGTTTTTTATCCGAAGTTAATGGCCCAGATAAGTCTAAAGAACTCCGATAAAAATCAAAACTGCCAACTGAAGCTTCCACTGAGTAGTAAGGCGAACTTAGGGGCTGTTTTGTGACTAAATTGACAGTGCCTCCGAGCGAACCTTGACCGTACAGAACCGAAGCAGGCCCTTTGAGAACTTCAATACGCTCTAGGTTGGCAGTCTCAGAAGGAATACGGCTACTTGTTCTTTCTCTCAGACCATTCCTCAAAATGGCATCACTGTTAGGGGTAAAGCCTCGGATGATCGGTACATCGAATACATTACGGGTCGTACTAGCCGGTTCTTGGATACCACTGACGTTTCTTAACGCATCACTGACGCGGGTTATCCGTTGCTCTTCAATCAACTGTCGAGGGATAACTTGAATCGACTGGGGAATATCGCGCAGAGGAGTGTCAGTCTTGGTAGGAGTTGAGGAATCTTCTACGCGATATCCATCTTGCTCACCCGTCACTACCAATTCAATCGGTTCATCACCCGATGCTGATGGTTGAGTTGGTTGTGTCTCACTTGTTGGCTGATTTAGTTGAGGTGTTGGTTGCGTTTGTGATTGTGCTGGTGGTTGGCTAGAAGCAGCCACACTCGCAACGCTAAAAATCAATCCCTCATTCGGACTGTCAAACAATTCAACAGTTGGGACACCCGCTTCACCCTTCACCGTTACCCGGATAGTGTTGGCATCAAAATTAGTGACCGTTATCCCAGTAATACCTGCAATTGGTTTGTCTGAGCGAAAAGTGAAAGACTCGCCACTAGGTAAACGTAGTTGCGCGTTAAAAATATCAACAATAAAGCTATTAGCTGCACTACGATTTGTGATTTGCAACTGTTCCCCAAGGGAAGTCTGTAAAATCACCTCCACACCTTTATCTGTGGGATTGGCTTTAACTGCTGTAATTGGTACAACTTGAGTTGTAGGTGCTGGCGACTGCACTAGTAATTGTTGAGCGCTAGTGCTGGGACGCTCTATCTCACTAAGTTGGCGAATCTCTCTAATAGAAGAGGAATTGCGTAGTAGGGATGCCACAGATTTATTCTGTACCTCTTTTTTGGGTACAACAGTTGCAGCTGTACTGATTGTACCCCAAAGCCAAACAGAACTCGTTAGTAATAAAATCTTCAATAACAATTTTTGTTTCATTTCACTCGTTGCCCCACGCCAGAATCAAGCAGGAATCTTTCTCAACAAACACTATCATTAATCTAGTGCGATGAGAAAGCCTAGCGGGAGTTTTTTTGGTCGTTAGAAGGAATGTTTGCATTGCATTAAGTACTCTTTAGGGTTGATGCCAAATTTCTTCCTAAAAGCAGCAGCAAAGTAATTCCGACTGGCAAAGCCGATTTTTTGGGCAACTTCACTCACCTTCATTTCCCCAGTTTCCAGCAATTGACGCGCCTGTTCTAAGCGGTAATCGTGGAGATAAGCAAACAATGGTTTGCCGAATACCTGTAGAAATCCGCGCTTAAGTGCATATTCATTGAGTTTGACTAAGCGTGCCAGTTCTGCAATAGAAGGTGGATTGTCCATCTGTTGCAATAACAAGTCTCTGGCATAGAGAATCCGCTCTAATGTTCCCGACTTCAGCGGCTTCTGTGTCCGGCTTCCCATGTGAATTTCTGCTTCTTGCTCCAGCAGCAGTGCTAACAGTTCCAGCACTTTGCCTTCCAAGTACGTGCGCTTAATGATACCCTGATAAGGACAATGCAATATACGCTGCACATTATATTGCATCATCGGAGTCATGACGTTGGAGCGAAAGTGGTAAGGTTGCTCTGGCTCACGCATCAAGTGTTGCAATGCTTTTGGTAGTTCCCCAGAAGAATTGCCGATAAAGGACTGCAACAGTTCTGGTTCTAAATGCACACCCACCAAAAGTTGGCGTCCTTGTGAAAACTCATCTTCTCCTTTAATAGCCATACCACTGCCGAAAAAACCGTACTGTCCGGCTTCCGTCTGATTAACTGCCCAAAGAGAGCTTTCCATCCACTGTCCTGAAAGCATAAACCAAAACTCCAGAGGATGTGGACGGTCAATGCCTTGTATTATCAGATTGTCATGGCGCTGATAGCTCTCAATCTCCAACACCAAGTTTTGTCGCAATTCAACTCGTCGAGAATATCCTTCTCCCAATGCCTGGGGACACTTGCAGGTGATATCTAACTCATCATCGGGGTCATTGCTTTGTCGGGTTTGGTCAACTTCTTGCCAGAGTTCCTCATGTGCCTGTGCTGGAATAATAATGGTCATAATTAATCAAACTAGAATTTATTGAGATTAATTATCACTATTTCTTTAACCCTACACAAGTTAGATGACTGACTTTTCGCTACGGCTGGCTGTGACGCGTCATATTTCAAAGCATCATTCATTCTTACCATCACAACTCAGTATAAAGCAAATTTTATACTTTATACCTTGGATAATTTATAGTGTAATTACTATTGACAAAACGGAATTTATCTTAATTTTTCACCAATGCTGAAGGACTAACCCAGATTCTGCAAGAAGCGATCGCACTCATGCGCCTCTGGTAGAAATCAGTTATTGTTAAGTTGTAGCTGAGTTAAACTTAAATTTTGCTTTTTACTATTTTGCTGAAACTATGCAGTGGTAAAACTTTCAGCATCAAAAAGTCAAAATGTTATCACTCCTGTACTAGACTTTGATTTAATTTATATATTAAACTACACTAAGACGAGAGGAATAGTGGGTTTTTATGGAAAGCGTCCAAAACGTTAGTCAAGAGTTGAATGTAACAGGAGACACAACTCTGGAGGACTTACAACAATCTACTCCAGAAGAGTTCAAAAAAGACATTTTCAAAAAACTCAGAGGTGGATTTTTTCTGGTACTGGGATATTTGTTGTCACCACTATGTTGGTGGAATGACCTACTATTCAATCTGCCAATAGCTTATGCTTTTGGGTATGCATGTAGTTTACTTTCCCCAAAATTACTTCTACCTTGTTCAATTATAGGGTACTGGCTCTCTAATATTGTGGGAATTCTCTTGATGCAATTCGGTTCTAAGGACATTTTTCAAAAAGAACCTCAAGAGCATAACCTAAAAAAAGAATTATTCACGGGTCTAATTTCTTCAACAGCTTATACCCTGTTGATTATACTATTGATCCAGTTGAAGATTCTCGATTCTCCCATTTTATTCTCCAACGGTTAATAAGGAATCGGTTGTAGGGGTACACATCTGTGCGCCCCTATGTCTTATTTAGCAAATATTTCGTGAAAAAGAATATCACTTTTCATCAAATTTTAAAAGTTCACTTAAATTCAACAATTTTGGAGTTTCCTTACTTACAATTAATGGCAGCTTCCCATTCCATTTTTCTATTGCTTGCCTTTGCAGAATTTCTGGAGTTAAACCGTCACGTAATAATCTGTGCGCCTCAGCCTCTCCTTTAGCTAAATTGACTTTTGCCTCTGCCTCTTTTGTTGCTTTCAGTGCGATAAACTCTGCTTGTTTTGCTTCTTGTTCAGCAATCTGCTTCGCTTCCACCGCTTCACCAAATCGTTCTGAAAAATGGACATGAACTAAAGAAATATCATCAACTCCAACGTGATAGCTACCCAGTCGTGTGGACAATGCATCATCTACTCCACCTTTGACTTCTCCTCGTTTAGTAATAATTTCTTCAGCAGTATACTTTGCCATTACTGCTTTTAGTACTTCTTCAACTGCTGGGTTAATAATCCGAATCACTACATCTTGTTCATCGCCAATTTCTTGAAAAATGGCATTTGCTTCCTGGGGAATAATATGCCAATTGAGAGCGACATCGGTGAAAACATTTTGTAAATCTTTGGAAGAAGCCTCAGCAGAAATTTCCTGTTTTTGGACTCGAATACTCAGCTTTTTCACAGTATTGACTACAGGAACAATTAAGTGAAGTCCTTCTCCTAATATCTGGTTTTGGACTTCACCAAATTTCATCAATACACCACGTTCGCCTGCATTTATAATCACACAAGGCGTGAGAAAGATAGTTATCAGGAACAAAAGAGCAGTCAGTTTACCGGCACTGTTAAAAGTTGTATTTTTTCTCATCTGTATGAAACATGTATGCGTCTGGCATAGAGACACATATTTAGGAATTGTAAGCTTCTTCTGGTCATCCTCTTATAACTTTGGCTCTAAGTCAATTTTCATGTAACTCTAGCCAAGGTAACAAATCAGTATTACCAATAAGTAGCAAGTCCCTGACTGAGCAGTTAATCTGTTCAATGTACAGGCATATAGGTAAGCTACCAATGTGTACTTTACTACCCAAACTTTGAGATAGTGAAGGTTAAGGTAGCTTTATGTTTACCTAAATCACTGTAATAATATCGAAAAACCGTAGTATTTGAAAAGGTAAGTTTGCCCTTAATTGAATAAACCAGTAGAGCCGTTACACTGTTAATAATCAGAAAACGTGCCCAGATGCTTCCCCAATCATAGAGAATATGATAATTGATGATATAAATTTGTCAGGAAGCAATGGGAGCAGCAATGACAGTTTTTGAAGGCTATATGCGACAGTATCTTTATGATAAATGGATAGAGGTGCAACGCTCGCAACCCATGTATTACATTTAGCTCATCTTTTTGTTTACTAAACTCATCAGCTGCTTATCCAAGCTGATAAGGTAATCTCTACCGTAAGCTCCATTCTCTAAGCCTGTAACGAGATGATTGGGAATGTCTTGTCTAATTTCCTCGCTACAAGAACCAGCAGCTAGGGCGTAGGCGTAGCCCGTCGTAGACATCGCAGCTACTGTATCCACATCCCCAGTAAAAGCGATACAATCTTGTAAAAGTTCGCTCATAGTGTCATTTCGTATCACCGCAGTAATCGCTGCCCTGACACTCATCCAACCTTTAGACTTGACTTTACCTTCCCACGGTTTAGACCATTCTCCAGATACATAACCTTCTAGAAACTGTCCTAATTTGCGTTTTGCTCCCAGTCGATAGATAAAATAATGTGACATCAAAGCAGCCGCAACCGCAGCATTGATCCCATCAGGTGTATTGTGGGTAATTGCCGCTTGAATTGTTGTCGCCTCAATGACTTTCTCTACTGTAGGATAAATACCTATGGGCGCTGCACGCATTGCTGCTCCACTTTTATCGCTGTCAGGGCGAATTCTGCTTAAAAACTCTTGCCCATCCTGAATTCCTACTAAAAAATAGTAGAAATTTGTAGCATAACCCTCTCTAGGGTCGCGTTTAAAGGCTTTAACAAAACTATCAGCTAAAACTTCTGGTGTCCAAGGCGCTTGAGCAACAATCACTTCCGTAATGGCAATGCTCATCTGCGTATCATCAGTGTAGTTGCCAGGGATGAGTCGAAAACGCGGGTGTTCGACGTATCGACTCAAATCGTTGTTAACGATTATCTCGTCACCATATTCAAAACCTGCACCGTAGGCATCTGCGTAGGCGTAGCCCGCCGTAGGCATCGCTAACTCTAGCAGCATATAGGTATTAGACTAAAAACGGACGCGCCAGAAAGAAGCTAGAAACTGATTTAGCATCTACCAACTCTCCTTCCAGAATAGCTTTCTCTAATTCTTCGGGAGTCAAAAACACAGTTTCGATATCCTCGTCTCCATCTTGTGGTGGTGGTGTCTCCAGCTTTTCTAAATCTCGCGCCAGAAATGCATAGATAATTTCATCAGAATAACCAGGCGCTAGGAAAAATTCACCTAGTTTGTCCCATTTTTGGGCACTATAGCCAGTTTCTTCTTCAATTTCACGCTGTATCGTTTCTAGGGGATCTTCATTTGGTTCTACAGTTCCCGCCGGAAATTCTAATATCCGTCCTTGAATTGCAAAACGATACTGGCGCACGAGTACAAGTTTACCCTCTGGCGTCACAGGCACAGCTAGGGCACCACCAGGGTGACGAATACATTCCCATTCTCCTTCCGCTTTATTAGGCAAACGCAAACGATTAACTTCAAAATCAAACTTGCGTCCTTTATAAAACAAGCGTTGTTTCAGCAGTTGTGGTAATTCTCTACCTAATGGCATAGTTAAATCTGATTATCTGTGAATACAGAGGTAAAATCAGCGTTCTCCTGTGTTTAAGGATGGTAATTTTAATTGTCCATCAATAAATGTACATCAGAACAGTCTACTTCTTTGAGCAGTTCTTTAATAACACACCCAGAAACTGGTTCTACCCAATCTGAGGCAATTTCTGCCAGTGGTACTAGCACAAAGGCCCGATCTCGCATTCGGGGATGGGGAATCTGGAGGTTTGGTGTATCCACAATCAAGTCATCATATAATAACAAATCCAAATCCAGGGTTCGTGGTCCCCAGCGTTCCTGACGCACACGCCCAAATTGTTGTTCAATTCCTAACAAAGCTTCTAATAACTGCTGGGGTAGCATTTTTACTTGCAATGTGACGCAGCCATTTAAGTAATCTGGCTGCTGTGGCCCTACTGCTTTGGTTTGATACCAACTTGATCTAGCTTCTAAAAGAATACCTGGCGTTTGGACTAAAGTTTCGATAGCTGCTTCTAAAATTGTCTGTGAATCGCCGATATTACTACCAAGGGCAACAGCGGTTCGTCTGGGCTTTGCGTAGGCATAGCCCAACTCAGGCATCACACTCTCCTTAAGTAAGCTGTTTTCGGGCTGTCTTTGCGGATATTCAGAAAATGTCAATAGTTTTTATATTTTTAAAAATTATGATAATTGCAGTAGTTTCACAAAACTCAATCTAATATACATTATTCTATAGTAAGTTTTGTTAAGTATTTTATTGATCAAGCGTAGCTATCTAGCCTTTCCCACTCGTCTTAACTAAAGCTCAATTGATAAACTCTCGGTCTTTTTTTTTTGATATGGTAGCTAATTTCGACTACCATTTACTGTAGCAGGAAAGGTAATCAACCTATTTAAAAACCTGATTTATGTTTAACATGCAGACGCCGCACCTTGACAATTAAATCTATGGGGTTCTACTTTGCTGTTCTAGTGGCTTGACAATTTTTGTTAAGCAGCCTGAAAGTAGATAAAAGATTTACAGGAACTAGACGACTGGCACTTAACTCAAATCAATTTTGGAGTAATCCGACTACCGAGGGGCACTCGGTAAGTAACGCTTAGAGAGAGAACCACCTCTGGTGAGAGTACCGCAAGTTGCTCTAATTAAATGGACTCGTTGAACTAAGAATCTCCGTGGCTTGAGCCAGGAGAGTGTCAAAATAATACAAAGGTGGTGCTATAACCCCAAAGTTGATTGATAGTAGTTAAGTAGTTACGACTTTAGATAAAGAAATGAACGTATAAAAGCTTACTTCGTGCTTGAAGCAAAAACCAACTAATTAGAGTGACTCTAATCGGGAGGAACCGCGATCGCCGCTTGGTAATCATCATCAACACGAAGAATCCACAATTGAGATACTACGAGCACATCTGGCGCAGGCAAGGCAGTTACTGAGCAAAATGAAAATTTTACCATCTAAAATGAAGACCAATCAGGCAACTGGCGGTAAACCGCTTTATCGTCGCTTATGGTTTTGGGTAGGCTTGGGTGTAGGTGGTGGGATAGTAGCTTTCATCTACGGCGTCAGTCTAATAGATCGCACTTTGCCAGATAAGGCCGAGCTAAACGCCGTGCTTAGAGAGCAAACACTGACCATTAAAGCTGCTGATGGAAGCATATTACAACAACAAGGTGAAGCCACCAGAGAACAGCTAAAACTAGAACAAATACCAGATAATTTAAAAAAAGCTTTCATCGCCTCAGAAGATAGAAGATTTAAGCAACACAACGGATTTGATCCTCAAGGAATTGTGAGAGCGAGTTTGAATAATTTGCGATCGCAAGGTGTGGTAGAAGGTGGTAGCACCATCACCCAACAGCTAACGCGGATTCTCTTCCTGAAACAAGAACAGACAATCTGGCGCAAACTCAAGGAAATCCGCCTCGCCCAAAAAATGGAGCAAGAATTAACCAAAGATCAGATTCTAGAGCGTTACTTGAATCTGGTTTACTTGGGAAATGGAGCTTATGGTGTAGCAGATGCAGCCTCGGTATACTTTAGTAAATCGCCAGATCAACTGTCACTCGCCGAAATGGCAACGATTGCTGGATTAGCTCCTGCTCCTAGCTTGTACGCCCCCAACAAGAATCCAGAAGCTGCAAAACGGCGGCGGGACTTGGTATTACTACGGATGCAGGAGGATAAAATAATTACGCTAGAGCAAAGGCAGGCAGCAGTTCAGGAGCCACTAACCCTGAAAAGCAGTTTACCCAAGCGAGTGCAAGTAGAATCACCCTACTTTACCAGCTACATCCAAAAAGAATTGCCGAAGTACGTTTCTCCTAAGGTGCTAGCAAGTGGGGGTCTAGTAGTGGAAACTACGCTGAATCCAACTTGGCAGAAGGTAGCAGAAGAAGCAGTTGCCAAAACGCTGCGAAATCAAGGACGCTGGGAGAACTTTAAGCAAGGATCAATGGTTGCCATTGACCCCCGCAGCGGTGAAATTAAGGCAATGGTTGGCGGAAAAGACTTTGGTAAAAACCAGTTTAATCGGGTTACTCAGGCACAGCGGCAGCCAGGCTCGACATTTAAAGGGTTTGTATATGCCACTGCGATCGCTAGCGGTAAAAGTCCCTACGATACCTATGAGGATGCACCCATTGTTATAGATGGCTATGAACCGAAAAACTATGGTAAAAACTTCCACGGCTCAATGGACATGCGAGATGCTCTCACCCGCTCTATTAATATTATTGCGGTGAAGGTGCTGATTGATGTGGGATTTACGCCAACGATTAAACTTGCCCATGATATGGGGATAAAATCTGAACTCAAGCCCACCTATTCTTTGGCTCTCGGCTCCAACGAAGTGAATTTGCTGGAATTGACTAGCGCTTACGGCAGTTTTGCCACCCAAGGATTGCATACAGAGCCTCATGGTATTACTCGCATTCTCAACCGCCAAGGCAAAGTAATCTGGTCAGCTAATTTCCCGTCTCAACGCGCCCTTGACGCTGACAGTGCCGCCATCATGACTTGGATGCTACGCAACGTTGTAGAAGCCGGGACTGGTGGTGCTGCTCAGTTAGATAATAGACCAGTTGCAGGCAAAACCGGCACCTCCGACGAAGCCCGTGATTTGTGGTTTATTGGCTACATTCCCCAGATGGTGACAGGGGTGTGGCTAGGTAACGATGACAACCACCCCACAGACGGCAGCAGTAGTAGCGCCGCTTATACTTGGCATGAATTTATGGAAAAAGCGGCAGAGGGGATGCCCGTAGAAAAGTTTCCCAAACGACCCAAGTTAGAAGGTCGCAAAGGCACTATCAAAGCCCAGTCCATCAAGCCCAAACAAGTGCTGAATCATTCTATTTCTGATGATGATGACTCAGAAGGGGAAAGTTCTACAAATTCTAATTCTGAGGATAGTGGTTCATCTAGGAGACGTAGAAATAGGAGGAGCTATTCTGAAGAAGAACAGCAATCTAGGGATTATACCCCAAGACGGAGAAGGCGCGATCGCAGCGAAGAATCAAGTTCCAGTAACTCTTCCTCAGAATCATCTACTCCACGGCGGCGATCTAGAAAAGTAGAATCTGATTCTTCTTCTCCCCCGCCTCGAAGAACTCGGCGATCGTTCTCTCCTGCAAATAGTTCAGGTTCTTCAGGTTCTTCACCGTCACAGCCATCCTGGCGGGATAAACTTAGACCGTCTCATGAATGAGGAGTTGGGTATTGAGCATTGAGTATGGAAGTAAAAATCCTGCTCTTTGTGTCCCTGCGTCCGCATTTCTGTGCAATATCAAGTTGCTTAAACTTAACTACAGGGGGATGTTACGTGATACGCTCATTTGATAATGTGTTAGCTACTCTTATTTAACCTTGGAGAATATACTCATGCATTTATTTATGCAGACAGCAGCACCAGGCATAGATGCTGCTCCTCATTTTCCCTTGGCTTTTACCTTGGTGTATGTCGTTGGTTTTATTGCTGCTGTAACCATTGGTTCAATAGCTTGGTACAACTCAAAACGCCCCGCAGGTTGGGAAAGCAAAGAGCGTCCTGATTTTGTGCCTAAGGTTGATAAAGAAGAGACTCCGGGTCTGGGTGAACCCAAGCCATAAGCAGTAATGAGTGATGAGTACTGAGTGCCGAGTGCTTAGTTGTGAGTGCCAAACGTAAAAATCATCTATCTACAGACGTGAATCGCCTCTTGTCAACTCATAACTTCTAACTCTTAACTCATAACTCATAACTCATAACTCCATGTTAGTTTTGCACTTCAACCCAACGGCGGTAAAGCTTTTGAATTTGTTTTAAAAGTTTAGTCTGAACTGGTTGAGTTGAATCATGTGATTTGGCTATATCTTGCAATTCCGTTAGGAGTCTGGCTTCTTCAACGGCAACTTCACCATCGCTATAAATTAAGCCACTGATGGCTTCAATCAAGTTTTCACAATCTTCAAGGCTGGGGCGATCGCCTAAATACTCCTGCACCCAGTCATAGCACTCTTTTGGTTGTACAGGAACTAGTTCGTACAGCCAAGGTTTAATTTCTGGATCGTTAGCCAAACCCTTTGCTTGAGCTATTTCACGCAGATATTGCCGTTCTTCTGGCTGGATTCTGCCATCGATCCAGGCTGCTCCAATCAGGATTTTAACTAAGTTTTTCACATTGTCAGGGGTAACCATTGCTGCCTCCTCTGGTAGATTCATGCCTCCATCAAATCGTACAATCCCAAACAGTATTCACTCGGAATTATTGGTTTTTCTTAAGCGCACCATAAAAAAGCCATCCATGTCCTGTCGATGGGGCCAGACTTTAAACCAACCTTGAGGCATGGTACGGGCAGAATCAGGGAACTCAAAGCCGATGGGAGACTCAATTTGCCAATCAGGTGACTCAGCTAAAAATGCCGAAATCAGTTGTTCATTTTCTGCTAGATGCAATGTACAGGTGGCATAAACTAGTACACCACCAGGTTTGACAAAAGTAGATGTATGTGTTAATAATTCTTTTTGTAGCAGCGAAAGTTCTCGGACAGATTCTGGTGTCTGTCGCCAACGAGCATCAGCATGACGGTGCATGGTTCCCAAACCAGAACATGGAGCATCCAGTAGTACGCGGTCTGCGGTGTTTTGAAATTGGGCAAAATGACGACTGTCACCAGTGTAAATTTGAATAGATTGTAAATTCAGCCGTTGAGAATTTTCTTGGAGTTTGCGAAGACGAGAAGGAGTGCGATCGCAAGCCCAAATTTTCCCTTTATCTGCCATTAATTCAGCGATGTGGGTTGTTTTACCCCCTGGTGCAGCACAGGCATCAATTACCACCTCACCTGGTTGGGGGTCGAGCAAATGACTTACCAATTGGGCACTACTATCTTGTACAGTCCACCAACCCTCTTTGAAGCCAGGTAGTTTTTGAATTGACCCAGCACTACCAATTAATCGTAAAGCTTGGGGTAAATGAGGAATCCGTCTCACCAAAATACCAACAGATTGCAAAGCCGCCTCAACTTCCTCAATTGAAGTGCGAAGAGGGTTGATACGCAAGTCAATTGTTGGTGATTGGTTCATCCATTCACATAATTGTTCTGTCTGGGCCAAACCCAGTTGTTCTAACCAAACTTGAATAATCCAGTCAGGAAAGCTGTGTAAAATCCCCAAGCGTTCCACCTGACTTTTAACGTCATCTGAAAAAGTTAACGCCAAACCTAACCCCTTAGCCCCCAACCCCACAAGGGTTGGGGGAGAATTCAAAGCCTTTCCCCTTTTAGGGGAAAGGTTTTCCAGATCGGATGAATTGTCAAAGCGTTCCACTAGATTCTCTGGAAGTTGTAACGGATCTGCCTTTATCTTTTCTGCAAGGCGGATGTACTGGCGTAATAGACCGTTAACAAAACCCGTGAGTCCAGAAAAACCGTTTTCTTTAGCGAGTTGGACGGTGGTATTAACAGCAGCTGAGGCGGGAATACGCTCTTGATAGCGCAGTTGGTAGAAGCCCAGATGTAAGATGGTGCGGAGGTCTTGTGGTTGTTGATCAGATTTCTTTTTAGCGAGTTGATCGATAAGACTATCAAGAGTGCGCTGCCTTCTGACGCTCCCATAAACCAATTCTGTCACCAAGCGGCGATCGTTATCAGCCAAATTAACTTTTTGCAGCACTCTATCAAGGGCAACATCAGCATAAGCCCCCTTGTGAACATCTCGCAGGGCGATAAAAGCTAGTTGACGGGGGTTTGTCATGGAAACATGAGTCAAGAGGCTTTTGTATTTTAACTCTGCCAATTTTAGATTTTGGATTTTGGATTTTAGATTTTTCCTTCAATCCAAAATCTAAAATCGTTCGACTGAGCGTAGCCGTTCGCGTAGCGTTCCGCAGGAAAGTCTAAAATTCAAAATAGAATGACTCTTAACTTCCCTATCGAGTCATATACGGATCTACACTGGCGATTTCTAACTCACATGCTCTAGAAACCTGTTCTGCTGGTAATTTCCCAAAGCTGATTAACGGCAAATAAGTGGGGTTTGCCATCAGTTCTTTTGCTAATAAGAACCCAGTAATTGTCCAAGTTTGATATTTCCTAGCTTGTTTCCCAATCAGTCGCCCTTTCTTACCGTCGTAATACTCTGGCCATTCATCTGTACTGAGCCGTCCTTGGGCAGTTTCAATAGCCTTTTGTGCAAGACCTATTTTGTTAGTTTTCATAGCCGCAGCTGCCAACATCCACATTAAAACTGGCCAACTACCAGCATTATGATACGACCAGGGGATATTTTTTGGATCACATCCAGTTACAATTCTGTATTCTTCATGTTCCAAAGCTGGGAAACAAATTTTCATTGGCATATCTCCCACCAAATCTTCCCATCGTTCCTCAATGAGAGTCATAATTGCTTGTGACTGTTCTTCGGTGGCTAAGTCGGAAATGATTGCCATTAAGTTTCCCAGTGAAAAGAAGCGAGTATCTAGCTGCGAGGGCCCAACATTACCTGCTAGATAACCACCTTTTTTTGACAGCCACTTATCTAATTCATAATAGGGAACAGAATCTACATATATGTTGAACAGATTAACAGCACCCTTGCCATATTCTTCACTTTTGAAGTGATAAATTGCATTCAAGCGATTAATATCTATCCAATAATGCTGGCGAATATGAGCACATAAAAGAGGCAAACGGTTATCAATAGCTGCAACAATATCGGAATTTCCTTGACAAATTAGCAGTTCACGAGATGCACGCAATGCCGTGTAAAAAAGAACTTGTAGTTCTAGAGGATGCCCATAAATGCCCATCCGACGGTCAATCATACAAGCACCATCTGGAACCAACAGCGTTGGGTACATATCAAAACGATTCGCCAAGCAGATTTCCATGATTAACCTGATTCCGTTTTGGAATTCAGGTTGATAGACTAGAGAAAAATCTTCTGTGGCGACTACATAAGCACGCAACAAAATAATCCACCATAGGCAAGAATCTACAGGTGTAACTCTAGCGATCGCATGTTCACCAAAGTCTGCTTCTAAATATTCTTGCCCATTTTCTGATACAACTTTAAAACTAGCTGGTATTAATCCTCGTCCCGGCTTATAGGCGTCTAATGCCTTTTCTTTAGGCTGTAACTTTAAGGTTTCTTCTAAGAAATTGCGAACAATATCTGTTCTACCTTTGATCAAAAAAATTAGACCGGCAGAGACAAAATCCCGAACAAAGCACTGGTCATAATTGAGCGCTGCTACAGATGCATCATAAGCGGCTACCGTACCAACAGGGCGGCCTTGATAGTAGAGAATTGATTTTTCTAGTGCTTGCCACGCTGCTTCCACTTCTTTTAAATTTTCAGTAGTTTCCAATTCGTTTAGGTGCATCGCCAGAATAACTCCATTTGGGTTGTGAATTTGTGGTAGATGCGTCTTCATTTATTATTTTGCTATTCTCAGCATAACAAAAACGCTTTTTTGAATAGCAAATATAATTTACAGAAAAATTAATCAATTAACTATAAATAAATCTGCTGACATTGATGTAGGTTTATTGCTAGTTAATTTGCTTATAATCGATTACTCTTTGGGTTAATTATAGTTGTTGTTCTTCACTACAAGCACTAATATAATTCTTAAAAAGAGTCACACAAGATATAATATTTTTAGATGATTTTTTGTTCCGTTTCATGTCCGGAATCTTTGCTTTACTAAACAAAAATATATCTTCAGTACTGTTTAGTGTTTGTGTTAAATTAAAACTGGTTGCAGTATATTTACTTGAGCCGGATTAGTTTTTGACACTAAGAGGTCAGATTATTCCCCTATAATCTAATAATTTATAACTTTTTTTCAGAATATGCAAGATAAATGCTTTAAAAGTTTAAGATGTCAATACTTCCGAAGAGTTATATATTTTACCTTACTGACATTTGTCAGCGTTTAACTACTCCTGGAATTCTTTATAAGCTTGATTAATTGCTTGCATTGAAGCTTTTGCAATCGCAGAACTGTTGACATCAGGATGACACAATCTTGCTAATCGAAGGTAGGCAAGTTTTACAACATTAGCATTATCACTCTGATCTACACCCAAGACTTCCCACCATTCCCCAGATAATACAGAGTCGAGATTAAATTTATCAAAGCTTTGCATTTGACTCCAAATCTTGATGCTTGCGCCATTACCGCCACTTACCAGCGTCTTGCCATTAGGACTGAAAGCAACGGGATTTCGCCCAGAAAGATTTTGTAGTAGTTCCCCAGTATGTAGATTCCAAAGTTTGATAATCCCGTCTCTGCTGGCACTGGCGAGAGTTTTTCCATCGGGGCTGATGGCAACAGATAAAACCGCCGCTGAGTGTCCAGTCAGAGTATTGAGTAATTCTCCAGTTTGAAGATTCCACACCTTTATTGTGGTGTCTGTGCTAGCACTAATAAGAGTTTGACTGTTAAGACTAATAACAACTGTATTCACAGCTCCCAAATGTTCAGTGAAAATATAGCGCTGTTGCCAAGTTTTTAAATCCCAAAGCCTAATAGTTTGATCAGCACTACCACTTGCAAGGATTTTGCCATCGGGACTAATGGTGACAGACAAAACCGCATCTGAGTGTCCATTCAAGGTGCGTTTTATTGTTCCCGTGTAGCGTCCCCAAATTCTAATAGTCTTATCGTCAGCACCACTGGCAAGAATTGCCCCATCAGGACTGTAAGCAACCGAGTTAACAAAGCCATTATGACTGTAGGAAGAACTTAAATAAAATAATGTCCGGTGAAATTTTCTTGTGTCCATCTGCCAACTGCTGATTTTGCGGTCAACACTGCCACTTGCAATTTGTTGTCCATCAGGGCTGATAGCAACAGATAAAACTGCTTCTGCTTGTCCAGAGAACGTGTAAAGCCATTTTCCTGTTTTCAAGTTCCACAAATAAACTTGTCTGTCATCACTGCCACTGCTCAAGGTAGTACCATCAGGACTGATAGCGATCGCATTAACTGCCCCTAAGTGGCCCTTGAGTGTGCGAACACATCTCCAGCTTTCAGGTAAGTGGGTTGTCAGAGATATTCTTTCTGCTTCAATATTGGGAGTAGAAAGTTTAGGGGTAACAAATTTTGATTTTTTCTTGAATTTAGCTTTGAACGCCTGTAACTCAGCTTCGACTTCCAAAGCAGCAAATTTTTGGTTGAAATCCTCACCAGAGAAAAATGCTTCTAATTCCATCACTGCTTCTGAATAGTAATCCATTAGCAAAACTTTCTCTTCCATTCGCTCAAAAAGCTGTACTGGAGTTTCGCTAATTTCAGATTCATCTAACAGTTTGGCAATACCATAGGCGGCGAGTCCCACCACTGCACCAATTCCCGCCATCGGGACTGCACCAATACCAAATGCCAGCCCTACTTTAGGTGCGACTAAACCCATATTACCGACGACGCTATAAACACCAGCACCGCCGACTGCACCAATTCCCATCGCACCGAAAGCAGCAGCATCTCCCTGTGCGATCGCTTTGAAAGCGCCATAAGCAGCTGCACCAGCCACAGCGCCAGTACCGACTACAGGAGTTGCACCAATGCCGACTGCACCAAATCCGCCTGCTAGTCCCATCCCGCCTACAGTTGCGGAAACACCAGCACCTGCAATGGTTCCGCTTGCAATAAATGCTGCGCCTGTTTTAGAGTTTTGTGTCACTGGTTTTTGTTTTTGAAGAGGAACAAATTAGGAAGAAAGCATAAAGTCTTTTGAGAATAGCAAATACCCTCCAGTAAATTAACTGAAGGGCTATCTATAATATTTGACGAAGATTTTATCTTTTATATTCAGCTACTTGCACCTTTACCACGATTGCAGTCAAAACACAGCGTTTGCAAGTTACTAATGTCGTTAGTGCCTCCTTTAGAAAATGGCTCTTTATGATCAACTTCTAGAGTGACTTCTGCTGGGCTTTTACCACAAGAAACACATTTATCATTATCTCTTCGCAGAACAGCAAAACGAACTGATAGAGGAATATGACGCGATCGCTTTTTTGCTTCCTGTTTGAGTTTAGATTGGGATTTGGGCGTAGCAAGTT
This sequence comes from Nostoc sp., assembly GCF_036917395.1. Lineage (GTDB taxonomy): Bacteria > Cyanobacteriota > Cyanobacteriia > Cyanobacteriales > Nostocaceae > Nostoc. The sequence goes on along the minus strand of NZ_JBALDI010000070.1, from coordinate 41,491 downwards.
TTTTAGCCTTCAGCTTCGCAGGTTTGTCAGCTTTTTGACTGTTAGCTTGATTAATCCAATCCCGAATCACACCCCGTACAAGTTTTTGAAGTGGATTAGGAGGCTTGCTTGAAGTCATCCATTAGATACCAGGCAAGCGTTTGTTGTCTGTGCCGTTAAAGTGCTTATGCGCTTTGTAGCCTGCGTAGCCGACACCGCCTACAACTCTCATACAACAAATGTTGCTGGAATAGCAATGGTGGCTGTAGTAGTTAATCCTATAGCGCCTAATATTCCAGGAGCAGCAACAGGAATTCCTATTTCGATTGCGCCAGCACCAGCAGCAGCACCTACTGCCCCTGCTATTGCGCCTAAAAAATTCTTGTCGTGATTATCCATTTATATTTACCGTTTATATTTATCGTCTTTACCTTATTCAAAAAGTTTCTTTAAACCGTAAGCTGCCAATCCCACAACTGCACCAGCTGCGACAACGGGTGCTGCACCAATAGCGACAGCCGTTCCTCCAACTGCTAAACCCATACCTCCAACTGTTGCAGCTACTCCTGCACCTGCTGCTGCTCCACCTGCTGCGAATGCTGCTGCTTCTTGGGCATCATTTTCCTTATGTTTTTTAGGCATTGCCTTAAGACTTCCATTTACTATAGTTATCAAAAAAGTAACAGAAGCTTTCTCTAAACGGCATTTGTGCTTTTACTTAAATCTTAAATTAACTTCTTGTGAAGCATAAAAAGCCAAAATACTCAAATTCACCAAGCTTATTTATATAAAATTCAAACTGTTATCACAAATCTTCAGGTGTTAAACCTGTCACTTTAGCAATTCTTGCTAACATACTAGGCCCAATTTCTTGACCATCATGAAAGGCAAACACAAAATCAGCCCAATCAGGGCGTGTCAGAATTTTATGCGAACCTGACTGGCGTTTAATCTCCCAACCAATACGCAGCAACGCAGCTAGGACACGCTTTGCCTTTGTGCTAGACCACTCACTCATGCTGCGGCAAATGAAACGCTCACTAGCTCTGGAGTTACTTCTCCATGTTCCAGCTTATCTGCTAACACACGCAGAGCTAATGCTTGAACTCTAGCAACTGCTTCTTCTGGTGTCTGACCGTAAGCCAGTACACCAGGAAAACCAATCACTTCAGCCAGAAAGCGTCCATCCTTTTCTTGTTCAATCTCTATCGTGAAGTTCATAGGTAAGCTAGTGATTGTAATAAAAGCGATTCCTGGATAAAACAAACGCATCAAATTGCTCGACAGTTCCCCGCCTCGAACTCAGCGATCGCCTCCTGTGCAAAAGCTTCCAGTTTGCCATCAGCAATGTCTTTCTCAAATTGTTCATCCCACCGTTGATAGTCTAAATCAGCAAACCATTCAAGGAGCTTCTGATACTCGTTAGGTGACAGTTGCAGAATCGCGGACTCAATTTGCTCAAGCGTCAGCATAAGGATACATCACCTTTAATCTAAGCAAATTATAGCTTGCTCAACTAATGATCTTGACGCAGTAAAACCAATCATTTCTGCTTATTGCGTCCATTCTCTTCTTGTTCAATCTCTATCGTGAAGTTCATAGCTAGTGAAGGTATTGTAATAAAAGCGATTCCTGGATAAAACAAAAAATTTATATGACCTCAGTTTCTCCTCACAAAAAAGCCAAAGCCTTAAAACCTACTAGCCGCCGCCCTGCGAAAGAACTCTGTAGCGAGTGCGGACTATGCGATACATACTATATTCACTATGTCAAGGAAGCCTGCGCTTTTATTAATCAGCAAATAGGCGAACTTGAAGAAGAAACGCACACGCGATCGCGCCATCTCGACAACCCCGATGAGCTGTACTTTGGTGTTCACCAAGACATGATCGCGGCGCGGAAACAACAGCCGATCGAAGGCGCACAATGGACGGGTATTGTTAGCAGCATTGCCATTGAAATGCTCAATCACGGCATAGTTGAAGGTGTCGTCTGCGTGCAAAACACTAAAGAAGACCGCTTTCAACCTATGCCGATCATCGCCCGGACTCCAGAAGAAATACTAGCAGCGCGGGTAAATAAACCAACACTTTCTCCGAACCTTTCTGTATTGGAACAGATAGAGAAATCGGGGATGAAGCGGCTGTTGGTAATTGGTGTTGGTTGCCAAATCCAGGCATTACGAGCCGTAGAAAAACAACTTGGCTTAGAGAAGCTGTATGTTTTGGGTACGCCTTGCGTAGATAATGTTAACCGCGCCGGACTGCAAAAATTCTTAGAAACCACCAGCCGATCGCCTGAGACAGTTGTGCATTACGAATTCATGCAAGACTTCCGGGTTCACTTCAAACATGAGGATGGCTCATCAGAAACAGTGCCTTTCTTTGGCTTGAAGACAAACCAACTCAAAGATGTCTTTGCCCCATCCTGTATGAGTTGCTTTGATTACGTCAACTCCCTAGCAGATTTAGTCGTTGGCTACATGGGCGCACCCTTCGGCTGGCAATGGATTGTAGTTAGAAATGACACAGGTAAGGAAATGCTAGATTTGGTGAAAGACCAGTTAGATACCCAACCAGTCATGTCTAAAGGCAACCGGAAGGAAGCTGTACAGCAAAGCATTCCCGCTTACGATAAAGGCGTTACCCTCCCGATGTGGGCAGCAAAACTGATGGGTGTGGTCATCGAAAAAATCGGCCCCAAGGGTTTAGAGTATGCGCGGTTTTCGATTGATTCTCACTTTACTCGGAATTATTTGTATGTGAAGCGAAATCATCCAGAAAAATTAGAAGCCCACGTTCCAGAGTTTGCCAAGCGTATTGTTGGGCAATATAAGTTACCAGAATAATGTTTACCGTTTATGTAAAATATATCTAAGCCAAGCCGGCTTGGCTTAGATACGGACAAACTTTTATACTAAATAGTAAAAGCTTGTTTGTAATTTTCTGCTCAGGGACAGTAGTTAATATTTAGTAATTATTAAGATTGCTTAGAACTTAATCGCTTACGGGCTAAAGTAACTGCTTTGACATTCTCGGTAATTAAAGCTACTTGACCACATAATCCAACTAGATTACTTACTCTTTTCATTTTTCCAGTATCTTTTTCTTCGTATGAAACTATACCTAATATAAAAGCAGCGACAAATACATATCCGAGAATTTTTAGATTATTTACTCCTCTGTTGAGATAAATCATGGTAGCAAGGGGAAGAAAAAATGTTAACACACCAGCAACGATAGGGCTTTTTTGTGCTAGTTCTTCAGTTCTGCTTATATCTCTTTTAGTTGGGAGGAAAGGATTCCAAGGAGAGTCTGGGGTTTGATTAAAGTCAGTTGTCATTATTTAAGTACTTTTGACAATTAAAAGGTTTGCTTGTATACCTAAATAGTTCAATATAAACATGATTTTTGGCTTCAGAGTCAACACGGTTTTTATTTACAAGTTTTTGTAATACAAAACGTGAAATTACTGATAAATAACTGTAATAAGTATAAAATGCAATATTGAATGAAGGAAGAAAGCTATAGGGCAAAATCTTCTTAAGCCTCTCCCCATGCTCCCCATTCTCGACTCAGTTGTAACTACTGGCTTGACGAGTAAACATCAGGTGATACTGTCCGCCTAGTGCGATCAGTTCGTCATGAGTACCTACCTCGATAATTTGACCGTGTTCTAGTACTACTACTCGGTCTGCTAGTTTTGCCAAAGCGAGGCGATGGCTGACTACAACGGCTATTCTCCCCTTCGCCAAGGTACGCAAAATGTTGTAAATTTCATGTTCTGTTTTTGGATCAAGGTTTGCTGTTAACTCGTCAAGGATGAGTAGTTCGGCTGAAGACAGTCGCAGCAAAGCACGAGCGATGCTTACAGCGGGCTACGCCTACGCTAACCTCTGCCATTGTCCCCCTGATAGATCAATACCGCTTTCTAGTTGTTTGCCTAAGAGAGTTTCCAAACCGTGATCGAGGTTTTGAATTACTCTAGCCAAACCAGCCTTGGCGATCGCTTCGGTAATGGCGAGATCATCCTGCATTTTAGCTAAATCCCCAAAAGCAACATTTTCTCCGCACGGTAGTCGGAAAACGAGTGTAATCTTGCATAACTACATCAATCCGCGATCGCAAATCTTGCCCATTCCAAATAATCCACCAAATTCACCAGCAGTGAACCTGCAATACTGGAGAGTAGCAGCGGTTGAGAAAGTATCAAGGCGATCGTATTCTGCCTTGTCGCGATGCTCAATAAGCGAGTAATTTCATCAATGATCACCTTGTTGAGCCAAATAGCGATCGCTGGGCTTGAACCACCCAGTAATGTCAAAATTGTCACGTAGCGTAGCTCCTTTGGAACTACCTGCATTACCATTGCCACACTGCGGCGAAATGCTTGAAATTGAGAAATTTCAATTATTTGCATATAGTTTAAAGTAGCAAATAATCGCAAAATTCCCAGATTTTGTGATCTCAATTTCAATGAGTAGCAAATGCGAGCGCACTGATATCAAGCTAATAGCAGACATTAGTGATCTTGCAAGTAATTTTGTAGAATTATTTAAGATAGTGTTTATACTAATATTAAATGTTAAGTATAAAATAATACACAATTAAATATCTAACATTCAAAATGGCTAAAAGCTTAAGTACTGAACAGCAGCAGCGGTTGCAGAAACGGTGGGAAGCACTTGATGCTGAGTCTGAACAGCGATGCGAAAAATTAAAGCGGTTGCGAATAGATTGGGCTATTGAAGCAGGTACGGCAGTAAAATTTCAATTAGAAAAACAGATTCAAGATGAAGAGGCTAAACTGAACGATATCGATCGGCAGTTAAATGATATTGAAGCACAATTACAATTGCTTTCTCATACAAAAATAATCCCACACAGTATATCCCAGAGAAAAGTACATCAAACTTGTGAAGTACTAGGGAACACTGAAGCCATCGAAGTTTTTTTATATCACTCTCAACAAGATGAAAAGCTCCGAAAGAATCTAGAAAAATCTATCCATAATATGGAGATCCAAGGCAATATTAAGATTTGGGATAAAAGCAAAATAAGAGCAGGAAAAAATATTAATATTGAAATTAATAAAAAACTGAATTTAGCCAATATAATTATCCTACTTATTAGTCCAAATTTTATGGTGGATTACCACCAATCTGAAGTTAAAGAGGCAATAGAAAGATGCTATGCAGAAGGAACTAATGTCATTCCCATTTTACTCATTCCTGTTGCAAGTTGGCAGAGTCTAAGATTGGGAAATTCTCAGCTTGGCAACCTCCAGTATTTACCCAAGAATGGCAAGTTTGTAACTGACAGTAGATTTTGGAAAAATCAGAATGAAGCATTCGTTCTGATTGCTGAAGAATTTGCAGAAGCAGTCAAGCAAATAGCAGCCGAAACAGATTAAATACGGATATTGAAAATTTTCGCATAAAAGCTACGTAAATCGGAATTTATGTCTTTCTTGCTGACATCTACCAGAACTATAAAACTTTTTTTTGTCCACTCTAACTCCCGTGATGATCAAAAATTGCGAGTAAAACTAGAACCGCACCTTAGTGGTTTGGAACCACTAAGAGTAAGTATAAACTGGCATAAAAGTCAAAGGTTGGCTGGAAGAGACTGGAAACAGGAAAGTTACCAACACCTGAATACATCTGAAGTCATTGTACTCCTGGTTAGTCCAGACTTTTTGGCAGAAGATGATTGTAAGAAAATTACGAGGCGGGCGATGGAGCGGCACAACGCTGAAAAAGCCTGTGTAATCCCTGTTAAACTCCGGCTAATTGATAACTGGCAAGCTACACCATTCGGGCATTTACAGTGTTTACCTGACAATGGTGAACCTATAACTAGTAAGTATTGGCCAAGGCAGGACGATGCATTTGTAAATATTGTTGGAAATATTAGGCAAGAAGTCGAGAAAATACAAGAAGGGCAACAACAACTACAACTGATTCGAGAACAACAAAAATCGGAAATTTTTACATCTATCAATCGGTTTATTTCCAACCACTCTTTGAACCAAATTATTAGAGGTATAAATATACCGATTTTTTCAGTTGGTATTGCTGCTAGTATTATTGGAATTGCAGTGTTATTGGTATTTTGTAATTCCTCACCACAGATGCAGGTCAATAACTTATTAATTCAGGGACAAGATAAACTTGATAGACGAGATTACCAAGGAGCATTTGAAGACTATACCGAAGCTATTAAAATTGCTCCTAAAAATATTAACGCTTACATAAAACGTGGTCATGCTCGCCATTTTCTCAAAGATTATCAGGCAGCAATTAAAGATTATACCCAAGCTATTAAAATTGCCCCTAAAAATGTTAATGCATACATAAAACGTGGAGATACTCAATATTCTATAAAAAAATATCAGGCAGCAATTGATGACTATACTACAGCTATTCGCCTTTCTCCTGACTTAGCTAATGTCTATGAAAATCGTGGTTTTGTTTATGATAAGAACTTACTAAATAAAGAACAAGCAATTAAAGATTATCAAAAGGCAGCGACTCTATACAAAAGACAAGGAGCAAAAGATAAACTAAACTAAAAGAAATGCGTTTTAGGCTCAAGAGGCTTCAGCAGAAAAAGTCCCGGTTTTCCAATTAAATATATCTTAACTCAACCAAATTGGATAATGAGGATAAACAAAAATCACCTTTTACTTATCCACAAAATAAGTAATACGATCGCACGCTTAACTAAAAATGTGATCGCCTTCCATTAATTTCTCAATAAGCCTCATTAAGAGTGCCAATAATTAGTTAGGAGAATTATATCTTGATCTCCATCAGAATATGATAATTCAAAAGCTCATTAGTGATGACTTTGTACTGGTTGAGTAAATTAACAACAATCAGAAGCTGACTGTGACTGAATCATCCACACTAAAATACCTAAGACTTGCTCTACTGGAGGAATTAAGTATTCAGTTAAATCAATAGTTACAGTATTGTCCTTCAACTTAAGGAAAGTCCACAAGTTGCCACTAGTAACACTACCGTAGATAATGGCAATAGTTTTTTCGTATTTGGCATTAAACCTTTGGGCGGCGATCATTTCTGCAATACACTGCCCCAAACCACCTTTGAGATTTTCCTTTTTGGCTTCCACAATCACCACTGCTGGGGCTTCAATAAATAACTGTTCTGGCGAAATGCTAATCATAAAGTCGCAAAATCCCGCCAGTCCAACTTCTGGTTCAACATTAAATTCTTCTCCAGAAAAAAAACTGATTTGTCTGTTGAGAATTTTTCGGACTTCAAACAATATTGGGCTGATAATCAATTCTGATCTAGCTTTCTCAGAACCCATTGCAATTGCTAACTGGATACTTTCTGCTAAAAATTCAGCCAGCAGGGGACTAGGTGAGATTGATTCTATAGGAGGTAAAAATCGCCCACCTTCTACTAAGGTGAGATTAAAGTCTTGTTTTACTTTTCTTAAAGAAAACTCTCTATAGGACATTAAGTTAAGTGTCTCCTAGTGACATCCCCTCTCCGTTTCGGAGAGGGGTTGGAGGTGAGGTTACGCCGGATAAATCCGCAATCTTCTATTTGGTTCTTCACCAAAACTATGCGACTTGAGGCGATAATGTTCTACCAACTCATGTTGCATTTTGCGGACTTGCGGAGAACGCGGCAATAACTCGACTGGCTGTCCTTTAGGAATCACAATTTGCTCAACAGCAAGTCTGGCTTCTTCAAGAGCGTCCATCTCATCATCGCTACCACTGTGCAAAAACAGTTGCAGTTCGCGGTCATCAGCCATTTCTGGGTCGTCCATGTTCAGCAACCGCCGCAGACCACGGGTAATTTGGGGAATGGTGCTGGACTTAATCATGTGGATGGGTACATGACGGGCTTTGGCCATTTGGCGTAATTTGGCGTGGTTTTTGACGTGCGATCGCAGTGCTAAAATTGCATCAGCACTATCTATATCTTTTGTCAATACCACGGGTAAAGTTAGCACGCTGATTACCTGTTCTAGTTGATGGCGGCTGACGCCATAGGGGTAAACATGCAGTGGCAAATCTTCACCATTAGGCCCTGGCTGTCTGGTAGCAGCACCTAAATCAATGCTCTCCGAATAATTGAAGGATTCATCTAGCAAACGGTCAAACTCACTCTGCCCAGTCACCCGCTCTACTGGCAATTGCGGCAGTGCTACCATTTGCCCAGATGAACGCCAGCCATTAGACGGTCGCGCCGGTGGGAAAGATTCCTCCACTGTCGCTAGCTGTCCACCGCGACCGTTGACAACGGCTAACTGCCTTGTAACCCCGACTTTGCCGTGGTCATCAACAGTTCTCGTTTGTGGGGTAGGCTGACGGCCCCGCAGCAGATTATCTACAGTGTCAGCAACACTTTCGTGTACTGTCCAGCGTTGCCGTTCCAACATTTCCACAGCAATCTCGAAGGTAGGAGGCGCTTTCCGCTCCAAAACAGTCTTTTGAGAACCCCGGCGTCTGGCTTCGTCGTCTCCCAGTGTCACAGCTTGGATACCCCCAACTAAATCAGCAAGGGTGGGGTTTTTAATCAGATTTTCTATCTGATTCCCGTGGGCAGTACCTACCAACTGTACACCCCGTTCAGCAATGGTACGAGCCGCTAAAGCTTCCAGTTCCGTGCCAATTTCATCAATGACAATGACTTCTGGCATATGGTTTTCCACTGCCTCAATCATCACCTGATGCTGTTGTTCTGGATGAGCCACTTGCATCCGCCTAGCGCGACCAATGGCGGGGTGAGCAACATCACCATCCCCAGCTATTTCGTTAGAGGTGTCAATAATCACCACTCGCTTATCCAGTTCATCCGCCAAAACACGGGCAATTTCCCGTAAGGCAGTAGTTTTGCCCACGCCTGGACGCCCTAGCATGAGAATCGATTTACCAGTTTCTACCAAATCGCGGATCATGCCAATGGTTCCGAATACCGCCCGACCAACGCGACAGGTCAAGCCAATAATCTTACCCGTGCGATTGCGGATGGCGCTGATCCGATGCAAAGTTTGCTCAATTCCTGCCCGATTATCTCCGCCAAAGATTCCGACTCGTTGAATGCAATCATCTATCTGTTCTTGAGTAACGGGTACTTCGCTCAGATACTCAGCTTGATTGGGAAAGCGAGCCTCTGGGCGACGACCCAAATCCAAAACCACTTCTACTAAACTATCTCGTTTGGGATGACTCTCTAGTACTTGTTGCAAATCTTGGGGCAAAATGTCTAATAACTTTTGGAGATCGTCTGTAATCGTCATGCTTTATATGGTGACGGAAACAACAGCAAATGAATACTTTCAGCCTTTAACTGTTCTCAAGCGCTCACTTCATGCTCAAACTCCCTACCTTCACTATACGAGCATAAATTGCTAGTATGATTTAATACTCATGATTTATGCTTAACAAATGCTCACTCTCTCAACCTATCGGGGAATGAGGGACAAAAGCATACCTCTATCTTATATCTCTAAAGTTGTTGAAGTAATAGTCTAAGAACTTTCACTACGTGGAACCTACAAAAAAACCCCAACCTTTTTAGGGTCGAAGACTAGGTGCGTTACGGTTGTAAACTGATTTACGAATTTTGAACCAGCGCAACCAAAGCGCGAGGAATCGTTAACTGACCAATCAAGTTTCAGATTTGCGTGCAGGAGAACCCGTTCTGGGTAATTGTCCTGAGCAATAAATTAACGCTCCTGCTGTAACTTGATTTGGGAAACGAGAGAATGGGCAAGTTCTACAGCTTGCCAAAGTAATCCGTCATCTTCTTCTAGGCGAACAGTCGCCTTAATGTTACTGTTAGTTACCTCCTTATTCTCTAATTGATCGAGAATCGGTGACAGCAGTACACGGGCGTAGCTACCGTAGGCAACCCCAGCAATTTTGGATTTTGGACTTTCCTGCGGAACGCTACGCGTAGCTTGCTTCCCCGTAGGAGTACGGCATGAGCGCTCAGTCGAACGATTTTGGATTTCAGATTGTGGATTGGCGTCTTCTAATCCAAAATCTAAAATCGGCAATCTAAAATCGTTTAGCAGTCCCATTGCCTTTAACTTAGCAACCGTATAGCTATTAGTGCCGCCTGCTAACTGCACATATCCCGGTAATTTAGCTGCCAAAACTTTTTGCCCTAATTTCACCGCGGCTATTGTAGTGCCATCGCCAATATCGCCGCTCATGGGGCGACCGTCGGTTTGCCATATTAAAGCACTCTTGAGTGGGGCAATCAGGTCATATATTGCTTTTAGGTAGTCAGTCATCCCATCGCCATCAGGACAGCTGATCGCTAGTACCTTTAATTGGTCGGCCCACGGTGAAATTGCTTGCCACAATCGCTGAAATTCTGCCAACCGCCCTACTTGTGTATGGATTTCTACGGCATCTACTCCCGTTGACATTATCAATGGCGCGATCGCTCCCGGCGTTGTCACATATGAAGATGTATAAATTCTACCATATGGACAAATTGGTATGCAACGACCGCAGCCATAGCACTTTTCGGATACTACTCCCGAAAAGTCTTCTTTTTTATTGTTAAATATGATTGCTTGTGCCGGACAAATCCGTTCACAGGGTCTAGGGCAATCTACAGGACACTCAGTAGGATTAAATTCTGCTTTCCGAAAATGGGGGTCTTCTCCATCGTTCAGGCTGACCATCAAAAAAGGTGAATTGCCTTTGTAGTCAAAGCCTCGCTTTTGGGCGTCTCTAGCAAGAGTTCTGGCTACTTGTAGCGCTGCTTGCGCCGCTGCAATTACTGCTGGGTCGGCTGCAACATCTATGCAGTCAGCGCCCGCCAAAGTATAGGCTAACGTTAAATTTCTGACTGCGGACAAATGCTGGAAGCTGGCTCCGCAGATCAGCTTGAACCAGTCACCTTGTTTGAGAGATTGTAAAGGGGCGAATAGATCAGTCACACTTACTTGATTTTCCAGTTTCAAAATCTCTCAACTTGTACAAAAACCTGTATTTAACTACAACAATTTTAAAATTTTCACGCAAATAAATGATAAAAACAAAAAAAATTTACTTTGTATTTTTTATTTCAAATAAATGTTAATTTTCTTGTGGAAGTGTGTTAACCTCATCGCCGATTTGTAAAATTTTTCCAGATGAAGATGGGGGTAATTGGGTATTGACACTCAATCTGTAAAAGTGATTAAAAGGCGATGAAGCAACCCAATCTGGCAAGGTTGCTTGCCGCTGGTTCGCAAAGATTTTTTGAAAGTTTGGGTAAGCTTCCCCTAAGTAAGAATCGCGTGTTGGGACTATACAACGCTGACATGGCTTAACCCCAAAAAAGTGGACATCTCCCACTTGAAAAGAAAACAAATCACCTTGTTCACTAAATAGCTGATCTTCCCAAAATGCTGGTACACCATCAATCTCAATGTTGGCACGCATCCGACGGCGCATCTCATCTACACTTAAACCGGGAAACCAAGAAGCTACCTCTGCCAACGTTGCTGTACTAATTACCGTTGAACCTGGTGCAGATGTATCGTCAGGAAAGCCCATCAGAGAGTTTTGCCTGAATGTGACAGCAAACCCAAAAAAATCACTCAAAGTTGCTTCTAGCGCTTGCCGTTCGTCATCCAGATGAAAAATTTGTTGTGAGTCGCCGTCTGGGATTTGTAGCGAGATAGTTCTATTGAAGAGTGCAAATTGCGCCCTTAGTAAATGGATTTTAGCATGACGCTTGGCATTGACAAATTTACCCTGTTCGTCAAAAATGGCAAACTCACGGTCATACTGTAGTGCGCCACTGGCAAGAACTCCAGCGTTCTCAACTTCGACACCATCCAGTGACTTAACTGGATACACTAAAATCTTGGCTAGGTAAGGCATCATAGCAATTTTGAATTTTAGATTTTGCGAAAAGTTGTCAGGAGAGCCACTGCGTTGCGCGGGTTAAGAGCGTTGTAACAAGTCCCTCCCTAGCAAACTTTTCAAGACGGATTTTGGATTAAAGATTGGTGATCTAGCAGTTCTCAATCTAAAATTCTTTTGTTACTTATCCACCTTAGTAATATTGTTAATTTATGGATATAGTGGCGATTTATCTATTCCTCCAACATGATTTAGAGGCCAGAAGCGAACTATAGCCCGTCCAATAATATTCTGGCGGGGGACAAGACCCCAGCAGCGGCCATCATAACTATTGTTACGATTATCACCTAGCACTAAGTATGAATCGGCTGGTATAGTCTGGAGTTTTGCCAAAAAAGGTGGCTGTGGCCCTGATTGGCAAACATCAATTACTGTGCTCTGCCCAGAACTGAGGTAATTGGCTTCTGAGAGGGGTTTGTTGTTAATATAGACTTTGCCATCTCTAAGTTGTACTTTTTCTCCAGGTAAGCCAATTACCCGTTTAATAAAAGCATCCTGGTATTGTTCTTTCTGTAGTTCTTGCGTAGGTGAAAATACTACAATATCTCCCCTCTGCGGGTCAGCAAATTTATATTTCAACTTATCGACAATGATTTTGTCTGCCTCCCACTGGTTTGGCGTACCATGCAGAGTCGGTTCCATCGATCCAGAAGGAATCCAGCGTGCTTCAGCAACAAATGTACGAATTCCCAGAGCTAGAACAATGCTCAATACAATTGTTCTACCTAGCTCTGCGATCCAAGAATTATCAGGTTGTTGACTAGAATTGTTATCAGGCACTTGATTTTGCATGAAATTACTTAACTGAACGAAAGATGTAGGTAATTAACTCGCCTAGTGAGACTTTATTTGTTAATCTTAACGGGAAAACTTTAATTTCCTAATCATGTTCGCATCTTGACTACCAATTTTAGATTGTGGATTTGAGATTTTGGATTGGGGGTGTCTCTTATGGATCATGACTCGCCTTTGGTGGGTGAAACCAATGTAAAATCCCCAAGCCGCATCCCTTCTAGGGTACAGTCAATACAAAATCCTAAATCTAAAATCCAAAATTGATTGACGGTCTTCTTCATAAATTAAAAATAAACTTTTTTTTAAGACACAGCAAAAATTGGTTACTCCGAGCGCGAATAAGTTTAATCTAAAAGCATGGTTCTCTGTAATACATAGCTCCCTGTCTGAACAAAGTTAACTCTATGTCATCCCCACAAAATTTACTGATTCGCCGCGCTCGCATAATTCTACCCAATGGTGAACTGATGATTGGGGATGTGTTGACGCGCGATCGCCAAATAGTCGAAGTTGCCCCAGAAATCTCCCAAACAGCACTAGTCACTGAAATTGACGCACAAGGGTTAACTTTGTTGCCAGGAGTTATCGATCCGCAGGTGCATTTTCGGGAACCTGGATTAGAACATAAGGAAGATTTATTCACCGCCAGTTGTGCCTGTGCTAAAGGCGGAGTCACTTCTTTTTTAGAAATGCCCAATACCCGCCCCCTGACAACGACACAGCAGGCTTTAGACGACAAGCTAGAACGTTCCTCCCACAAGTGCTTGGTTAATTATGGCTTTTTTATTGGGGCAACAGCAGAGAATCTCCCAGATTTGCTTTTGGCAAAGCCAACACCAGGAATTAAGATTTTCATGGGGTCGATGCATGGTCAGTTGCTGGTTGATGGCGAAACAGCACTCTCGACGATATTTGCTAAAGGCTCGCGCTTGATTGCCGTTCATGCCGAAGACCAAGCTAGAATCAATCAACGACGCCAAGAATTTGCCAACATCCACGATCCAGCTGTTCACTCGCAAATTCAAGATAATCAAGCGGCCTTGCTTGCAACCCAACTGGCATTAAAACTTTCTCAAAAATATCAACGTCGTCTGCATATTCTGCACATGTCAACTGCGGAGGAAGCAGATTTGCTGCGTCAGGAGAAACCTAGTTGGGTAACAGCAGAAGTGACACCACAGCATTTATTGTTGAATACTAGTGCTTATGAGAAGATTGGTACATTAGCACAGATGAATCCACCTTTGCGATCGCCCCACGATAACGAAGTTCTCTGGCAAGCTTTGCGCGATGGCGTGATTGATTTCGTCGCTACAGATCACGCGCCGCACACCTTAGAAGAAAAAGCTCAAGAATACCCCAATAGTCCTTCGGGAATGCCTGGGGTGGAAACTTCCCTAGCTTTAATGTTAACTGCGGCGATGGAGGGAAAGTGTACTGTTGCTCAAGTTGTGAACTGGATGTCTAAAGCTGTAGCTGTGGCCTATGGTATTCCCAATAAAGGAGCGATCGCACCTGGTTACGATGCCGATTTAGTGCTTGTAGATTTAAACACATACCGTCCAGTTCGGCGTGAGGAACTTTTAACCAAGTGCCGTTGGAGTCCCTTTGAAGGCTGGAACCTCACCGGCTGGGCTACAACCACTATTGTCGGTGGTGAGATAGTTTATGACAAAGGCCAGGTAAATACGCAAGTCCGGGGTCAAGCTTTAACTTTCTTATAGCAAATATTTATTTAAGCTTACGCAATAGACAAATAATTATACATCAAAGTCATACTTTAACTGGCAAGATTTTCATCTACTAGAGTTAAGGTTAGTAGTATGTCAAGTTGAAATTGATGGGTAAGCAAGTTCGTAGTTAGGACTTTAGTCCTAATTTTCTAAGTATTAAAGTGCTTACTACAAACCCTCAAAACTAGCTTGACAAAGTACTAGACCTTGCTTGATTAATTAACTTGTCGCTTTATCCGAAATTGCGACTTGAAACTTTGAATTTATCAGTGTCTTAGGTAAAAAACATTGTACCTCCGGCCACTCTCAATACAATTCAGATCAGAAGACTCCCACTTCCATTTACCCCCTCTCTAAAGAGTAAATGGAGGAAAATAGCCCCCTTTCCAAGGGAAAGCAGTGCATTGCAAAAGAATTCTGTCATAACTTTGGAGAGTTCCTTCCCTTGTTGTACTTCAAAGGAGAATCTGCTATGAAAGCAACTGGATAGCTTCCAGGGATCTTCGAGAGCTAAATAAGGTAACGGAACCTAGAAATAATTAAGGAGAATTTTATGTCCTTCAAAATTTTGGCTTTAGACGGTGGTGGTATTCGTGGAGTCATCGCAGCACGAATACTTCAACAAGTAGAACAAGAAATAAGAAATCAGGGGAAAGGAAACTTTTTACACGAATACTTTGACCTGATCGCTGGTACTTCTACTGGTTCAATATTAGCAGGAGGGATTGCTATAGGAAAGGAGAGTGATGAATTGATTAAACTATATAGAGATAGAGCTAAAGATATATTCCCGCCAGATAGAAAACGCTATAAAAACTTGCCGTTCATTAAACCAATTCTTGATGTATTTTCAGCACCTAAATATTCTCATGATGGAATTATTAGTGCCCTCAAAGATGCGTATAAATCCACCAGAATAAAGGATATTGAAAAACCTATTATCTTGATTCTTGCTTACGATACGCTATATCGTAATACAACCTTTTTTACAAATTGTCATCCCGATTTAGGAGACAGATGGTACGATGACTGTTATTTATGGGAAATATGTACTGCTTCTGCCTCAGCTCCCACTTTTTTTCCACCATATAAATTAGAACCTGTAGATAAACAAAAATTTGGTGATTGGGAATTTCCGCACATTGATGGAGGAGTTTCTGCTAATAACCCCTCTCTTGCAGCTTTGAGTTTAGTTATGAGGATCAGTCAGTCTTCAATCTCTCCAACAATCAAGCAAAAATATAAACTTGATCATCTGCAATTGGAAGATATTTCTATCCTTTCTATTGGCACAGGTCAAACTGGTGAACCATATCAATATGAGCAAATAAGCAAATGGAGAGGCTTAGACTGGGTAGAACATATTTCTAATATCTTTATGGAACCTACATCTGAGATTGGTAGTACGATTTGCCGACAAATCATGGGTGGATACGATTCTAAACGTTACTTACGGCTTCAGTTTGACTTAAATGAGACATTTAAACCCAAGCCAAAAGAGACTTATAAAGATCCTCGGATTGTATTACCTCCAGAAGCTCGGAAAAACCGATTTACAGGGCAAAAAGTCACTGAAGAAATAGATAACAGTAGTTCAGAGATTATTCAGCAGTTAATAGATACTACCTCTGCATTCATTGATAAAGGTCTTACGTACTATACCAGAGACGACTCCGGTTCTCAGGTGAAAAAGGCGATCGCTTCTTTCATTAAAGATAACTAGTGCATCCACGTAGGCATATTAACCTCAACTAATTTAGGAGAAAATATCTCGTGTTTCTACGATAATTATGTAGAAACACGAGATATTTTAGTTTAATTGTTTTTGATGTCAGTGCTAATTACAGATGTGAACATAAAAATCATTTGCTAGTTAAACTTATTTAAAATAATTTAAAAATTTCTCAAATAATTTCTTTATTTGTATATATTTTGAATCTAGCTTGGGAATACTAAGTGTAAGGAAAGTTAGACGAATTATACAGAACTTGATTGTTGTTTAACTTTTCTCTTTTAGCTTTAACTGAACTTGATTGCAAAATATCTGCTGTTGAACAATTCTTTCGTTTATTTTTGGTTGAGATAACAATGTTAGTGATTTACAATGGTGAGCGTGGTAGTGGCAGATAGGACGAGTGGGGAGTTCTCCCTCGACTATTTGCAGAAATTTTCTAGTGTTGTGATTAAAAAAGTGAAATTCCCCGTATGTAAGTCGGGAGATGAGCTTAAATCGCGGCAATGACTTCGCTAATGGTACAATTGAATGGTATAAGTTCGACTTGACGTGTACCCCCATGCCCATAAGTCAAACTCACACTTAGATAACTATCTGGCTTGTAGGGTAATCGTTCCGCCCATTCAACTGCCACAATTCCTGGTATGACCTCAACACCTTCCCAGTAACTTTCTAAATTCAGGGCTGCAACTTCTTGTGGCTCTAAGCGATATAAATCTAGATGGTAAAGGGGGAGGCGTCCTTCCGTGTACTCATTAATCAGGGTAAAAGTGGGACTGACAATAGGTTCAGCGATTCCCAAACCCTTGCCAATACCTTGAACTAGGGTAGTTTTCCCAGCACCTAAATCACCTTCTAGTAAAATTACACTGCCAGGAGTTAGGGATTCACTCAGAGTAATACCTAAGCGTAGCATCGCCTCTGTATCTGCAAGAAAGATTTTCATAATTAGTCAAGAGTCAAGAGCAAAGCCGGAGACTTGCGTTGCCTCCGGTTAAGAGTCAAGAGCTAGCTCACTATGAACTTTGAACTATTAACTCATCTTCCATGATGAGCTCTACCGTACCACCGCAACAACACTTGTGCTAGTTTCTCTGGATTGTGACGGACAAAACCCGTTTCATCTTCATACAAAACATTAGCTGGAACAATCCTTCGCCCTAGCTGAGTTACGGCTTCTCTATCCAGGAAAACGGGATGGGAGTTTTGTTGGGCGTAGCGGATGAGTGATTGCTCTGAGGGGGATTTTTTCTGTATTAGCACAGCATCGAATAGCCGTCTTTGCCCACAAGCAGCATCAATTGCTCTGATGTGATCGGCAACAGTGTAACCTTCGGTTTCACCTGGTTGAGTCATTATATTGCAGATATAAATACGGGGGACATTTGTTTGAGCGATCGCATCGGCAATTTCTGGTACTAGTAAATTAGGAATCAGGCTAGTATAAAGACTACCTGGGCCAATAATGATGTAATCAGCTTCTTTAAGTGCCTTAATAGCTGCTGGGATTGCTGGGGGATTAGCTGGAATGCAGCCAATTTTGACAATTTTACCGCCAGCTTTGGGAATGCTAGACTCCCCATCAATGCGGCGACCATCGGCTAATTCTGCCCAGAGGCGAACATCACTGAGAGTTGCTGGTAGTACTTGTCCCCGTACCGCTAGCACTTTGGAACTGGCTGCAACTGCTTGTTCTAAATCTCCAGTAATATCGCTCATTGCCGTTAAAAACAAATTGCCAAAACTGTGACCCGTCAACCCATCTCCAGCCCGAAAGCGGTATTGAAACAATTCTGTTAATAACTTTTCTTCGTCTGCTAGTGCAGCCAAACAATTGCGAATATCACCTGGTGGTAGCACTCCAAATTCTTGACGCAACCGCCCAGAAGATCCACCATCATCGGCTACAGTCACAATAGCAGTAATATTAGCGCTGTAGGTTTTCAGTCCCCTCAACAACGTAGAAAGTCCCGTACCCCCACCAAGTACCACTATTTTCGGCCCTCGGTACAATCGATGATGCGCCAGCAAGACATCGATAAGTTCTTCTCCGCCTTCTGCTCTCAGTACCTTAGTAATTGAGCTTACAGTGCGAGTTTGCCCCCAAAGCACTAACAGCAAGCCGCCAAGCAGCACCAAAGGCCCACTTATATAGTTGGGTAAGATGTTGGTGATTACTAAGAGAAAATTCTTAAACAACTCGATCATCCAAAAAATTGGGGTCAGCTTAATCCAAATAGCTAACCCCAAACTCGTTAGCAGTACACCCCCAACACTGATCAACAACCAACGTTTTACCGATAGTCCAGGGGATAACCATTTGAACCACTGATTAACCCGATAGGAAGTACGAGAGCGCGACTGCTTTTGCAGGGCGTTGAGGGCTTGTCTGAGAAAACCAATTGACATACCTGATTTGGAGCAGTGCTACAAACAATAATTAACAGAAAATGTACACCACTTGGTTTTAAACACCAGGCGTGGAACTATTATATTTGTCAATTCCTTTAGACTAAGAGCAAGTCGTGAAGATTGCCAGTATTCCTAGTTAAACAATACCCTGGCTTGGGAAAAGTGAATTTAATGGAAAAACGAATTTTAGGATTAGATCCAGGACTGGCAATTTTAGGATTTGGGGTAATTACCTGCACACAAATTCCCAACAAACTGCAAGAGACTACAGTAAATATGCTGGATTTTGGGGTGATCAAAACGTCAGCAGATGTAGAAATGGGACAGCGCCTATGTACCTTGTTTGATGATTTACATACCCTGATGGAGGAATTTCAACCAGATTTAGTGGCGATCGAGAAACTATTCTTTTATCGGATGTCAAGTACAATCCTGGTTGCACAGGCGCGGGGTGTACTCATTTTGGTGTTAGGGCAGCGTCGTCTTCCCTACGTAGAGTTTACTCCGGCTCAAATTAAACAAGCTTTAACAGGCTATGGTAATGCTGATAAGTTAGATGTGCAAGAGGCGGTAGCGCGGGAGTTGGATTTAGATGAAATTCCTAAACCTGATGATGCTGCGGATGCTTTAGCGGTAGCATTGACGGCTTCGTATCAGTTGTAAATGTATACACAAACAATAAAGTTATTAAATGAACAATAAACTTTTTAAGTTAGAATACATTCGTCAAAATCAAGACGCTCGTGGACTCGTTACCGCTACGCTATCAGTGAGAGATTCAGACTCGACACTGATTGTTTTGCACCAAATTTAAAATTGGTATGGTGTTTCACCGTTTATTCAGCGTTTTTTTCAAAAATAAAATCGAATTGTTATAGCTTTATACACAAGTATATTTAAGCGTACAGAAGTGGTACGATAATTATGAGTACTCAATAGTAGAGAAATTTTAGACTTGCCGCAGCGCTAAAGCTACTAAATATCCAAAAACTTTCTCCCGTAAAAAATATTAAGTGACAAAAAGTACGTAAATTTCAAAGTAATACTGAGGTAAATGCGATTACGAAATATTGGCTGAAGATGCTTTAAATAAATCATTAGTATTTAAAAATAGCTTATTTAGTTTCTAAGTAGTTCAGAAACGACATGTTGCAAGAATGTCAAATTGAATAACTTTTAGTTGATGTGTGTAAGCTCCTATGGTCAAGCGATCGCTCCAGGGATCAGTAACTGGAATTCAAGAAGCCAAAAAAGCGTTTGCTCATAAGGGGTGGACACAAGACAATTTGGCTTTTGAAGTCAACTTAAAGACTCGCCAACCAATTTGGCGGTTTTTTACTGGGCGTCCGGTTGAGCGTCATATCTTTATAGAAATTTGTTCGGTGTTGTCGTTGAACTGGCGGGAGATTGCGGCTAATCCTCCAGAAGAATTTCCGGAATCAAAAGAACTTGGTGCTGAATTATTAGATATTGATGCTTTAGTAGAACAAGTGCGATCGCAACGCTTTGAGAAAATTGAAGACCAGTGCGGCACTTTGCAGTTATTAGATATTAATCGCCCTGTTAGAATCGACGACATTTACATTGATGTCAACATTTTGGAGGAGATTGCCAGCCTTCAGTGGTTAGAGTTTGCTGACTTGCAAAATATTACATCAAGAGAATTTGATCGCTTTGGCTTAGGTGAAATATCCCAGACACAAATCGCGGGGATTAGCGCAGTTGAAACTTATTCAAAGCTGCGGGTGTTGGGAAAACCAGGAACAGGTAAAACTACCTTTTTGCAACATCTAGCGATTCAATGCAACCGAGGTAGATTTGCCGCAAATCGGGTTGCCATTTTTGTCACCTTAAGGGATTTTGCGGACGAATCTAAAGAAGCAGGGGAGTTCCATTTACTCAACTATATTTGCAAGGAATTGCTCACCTCTGGGATTTCAGATGCATCTGTGATTGAAATTTTGTTGTTGGAAGGCAGAGTGTTGCTGTTGCTGGATGGATTAGATGAAGTACTCGATCAACAAAGCAACGCTGTCGTCAACGAGATTCGCAGACTCTCTGAAAAGTACCAAAAGAATATGTTTGTCGTGACTTGCCGCACGGGGACCAAAGCTTTCAGCCTCAAACGCTTCACAGATGTCGAAATTGCCCCATTTACCTCTGAGCAAATTGTTGCCTTTGCTCATAAGTGGTTTACAAGACTCACAAAAACGAATGACCACCAGAGGCTTGAACAGGCAGTTGAGTTTACCCTGAAACTAGATTTGCCCGAAAACCTACAATTTCGGAGACTTGTCGTCAACCCTTTATTTTTGCACCTCGCTTGCTGGGTTTTTGATCAGCAGAACAAATTCCCAACCCAAAAAGCTGCGTTTTATAAGCAATGTTTAGATCTTTTGCTGATCAAATGGGACGAAACTAAAGCAATTGAACGGGATGAAATGTACCAAGGTTTTTTATTACCACAAAAGCTGAAGTTGCTAAGTCAAATTGCTAACGCCACATTTGAGCAGGGTAATTACTTTTTTGAACAACGCATTGTTGAGCAATACATTGGCGACTATATCCGTGATTTGCCGAATGCTTCGACAGAACCAGAGGAATTGCAATTAGATAGTGAAGGGGTACTTAAGGCAATAGAGTTGCAACATGGATTACTGGCAGAACGAGTGCGGGGGATTTTTTCCTTCTCTTATTTGACGTTTCAAGAATACCTGACTGCTCGACAAATCGTTGCCAGTCATAATTTACAAGCATTAGAACAACCCTTAGAACATCTGGTGAGTCATATCACTGAACCCCGATGGCGTGAAATCTTTTTGTTAACGGTTGCCATGCTGCGGAGTGCAGATTTCCTGATACAGTTGATGAAGCAACAAATTGATGCGCTAGTGGCTGAAGATCCATATTTGCAAAAATTCTTAACTTGGGCAAGCCAAAAGTCCCTTGTCGCTCCCCCCCAGCCTGCTGCAATTCGGGCGTTTTACCTTGCCTTAGCTAGGACTCCTCACCTTATTACCTTACCCTTTGCTCTTGTCTGCATCCTTGATCAGGGTATTTTTTTGGATGCGGCATTGGACAAGCTAGTAATGGAATGCATTATTGACTGCAAATCTAATTTTGGCAATGCCCTAATCTGCGACGATGCTTTGAGTAATGCTTTAGCGATTGTTCAAGATGCTGGCTTACATCAAGCTTTACAACAACTTAAAGACCTACTGCCTGATCCAAAACTAAGTAAAGAAAGGTTTCAGACATGGTGGCAAAAAAGTTTCCCTGCCTGGATGGAGCAATTAAAGGCGACGATCGCCAAACATCGAAACATTCAGCATTACTGGCACTTCAACCCACAGCAACAGCAAGTATTGCAACAATATTACTATGCCAATCAGTTGCTTATCGATTGCCTCAATAGTAACTGTCAGCTAACAGACGTTGTGCGGCAGGAGATTGAAGCTAGTTTGTTCTTGCCGATAGAAGAACTCTCCCAGCGAGAATGGCAGGGATTTTAAAACAATTCGCTTTTTCGCCCATTCGCAATTCGCAATTATGTTTTGTGACGGGGATTTAGATTTAGGCATCAAAACAGAAGTGCCTGTACAGACAGAGGACTTAAACCCCCACTACTCATTAAATCAGATTTTATGCCGCAAATCTGCCTCGTTGAGGAGTATCATCGTTTCTGCACCAACTCTGCCAAAGTCAGGCTCTAGCCCTAATGCCATCTCAATGAGATACGTCCATGTGCCAGATTCAGGTATGTAGCTGCGTACAATCCCTTCTCCACCTACAAAGCTCACCCATTGAGTATTGCGAAACTTAGGTACTTTTATGAAGGTTGCAATCATGCTTTTGATTCCTCAATTCATAGTTCATACTTTCTGTTTTAGGAGAAAAAATCAAATATGTTTTGTATCTTTTTAAATAAAGATGTCAAATATCATCTATAACTTTTGAATGTTTTAGGGGTAAATTATACAATTTATACGTGATTGAAACGTTTGCTTCAAGATGATTTTTGACAATAGCATGTCAAACTAATTGCTAGCAACAGATTGATTGGATAATGCGCTGTTATGACTTAATATATTAGATAGTTTATCTGCCGACTATATCAACAAAATTCTGGCGTTATTATGTCAATGATACGCCTAATATCAAGATAGTTTGGATCAAAATATTCCAAATTGGTACTTTTAGCGGATTGTTTTTCAGGAGAAAAACTCTTGTTTAAAGCACTACTATAGCCGTTCTCGCTTGCGTCAAATACAAGCGTTCGTAGGGGCACAGCAATGCTGTGCCCTTACCGTTTATCGTGGTGTACTGCATTAAAACAAGAAGCACTACTAAAAGCTCAACTAAAAATTTCTCCAATCAGGTTGTCTAATGTAGTTTTAGTAAATAAAATTGCTGACGATCGCCTACTTATTAAAAATTTTCCGGATTACTTATAAAACCCCAAGAACCCCAAAGAGCCAAAGCTACGCTTTGTTTCCCCTCCCCGCAAACGGGGTGGGGTACAATGATTGTGGGAATCATCACTAATTACCCGGACTTGATATCAACAGTACATCCACTGATTCATCTGGGTCGGAGTCCACACAAGTTTGCAATCATCAATACCAATTGAGTCGCGTCAATCGGTTTAGCCATATGCATTTGGAACCCAGCATCAATTGCCATTTGCTGCTCTTGCTCGCTGACATAGGCAGTCATCGCCACTGCTGGGATTTGTGCCTCCCTAGAGGCGTCAAGCGCTCTCACCTGACGAATCAGGGAGTAACCATCTTCCCCTGGCATCCCAATATCTGCTAGAAGCAGATTATATCTATCAGGAGATTCAGTTAGAGCAGCGATCGCTTCCCTTGCCGATGCCACAACCACTACTTCAGCCCCGAAGTCTTCTAACATCCACTTGATTAAGTCGCGGCTGTCTGCTTGATCATCTACAGCTAGGATGCACAGCCCTTCAAGGGTAAGGGATGGATTTTTACCATCTAATGTGTCCATCCCTGACAAACTCGGCTCTAAATAAGTTGACGGTGTAATTTCCGGTGGCATTGAGCGCAGAGGCAGCCTGATGGTGATCGTGGTTCCTTGTCCCTCGCCTGGACTTTGCGCTTGAACTGTTCCACCGTGAAGTTCTACAAGATGACGGACGATTGACAAGCCTAATCCAAGTCCCTGAGTTGTTTTGCTGCTGCTGGAATCTCCTTGGCGGAAGCGCTCAAACACATACGGCAGCAAGTCTGCCGGGATGCCAATTCCTGTGTCGCTGACTTGAATTTGGGCGTGAGTATCTACAGCTTCGAGCCTGATTTCCACTCGCCCACCGACTGGAGTGAACTTAATCGCGTTAGAAAATAAATTCCACAGAACTTGCTGTAAGCGATCAAAATCTCCGACAACCGTCGCCGAGTTTAACTGTGAAACAATTTGAATCGTTTTCGCCTCTGCGGACAATTTAGCAGACTCAATGGCGACATCTATTACTGAAACTAGATCAATTAGACGAGTCTCTAAATGAAGCTTGCCACTCGTGATCCGTGAAACATCCAGCATATCATCAATTAACTGAGCTTGCACCCTAGCACTCCGCTCCACCACTTCCCAGGCACGAGTGACTGCTGAAGAATCGAAATCACGGGTGCGCGCGAGTTGCGCCCAGCCGAGTATAGTATTGAGCGGGTTACGAAGTTCATGGGAGAGGTTCGACAGGAATTCATCTTTGGCTCGGTTGGCGATTTGGGCCTGTTGACGGGCTGACTGCTCTTGTGCTAGGAGATTTGCTCGCTCTAACTCAAACTGCTTGCGCTCCGTGATATCTTCAATCGCCAGCAAAATCCTTTCAGGTTCTCCCTGTTGAATAATTTTCCAACCATTAAGCAGCATGGTTTTCTGCCCAATCCGCTCAAAAAGATGCTCCACCTCCAAGTTTTGAATACTGGTATCGTTGGCAAAAATGTCTTCTAAGAGCGATCGCAATTCGGGCAGGTTCCACTGACCGTTGCCTAACTCAAAAATCAGAGATTGCGTTGTCTGTGATGGTGAAACCTGAAACGTTTCATAAAACGAGCGATTGGCTTTGTTCACCCGCAAATCAGAATCAAGCACGATTAACGGCACTTGTACCGTCTCCACAATCCCTTCAGCGTAATTCCGGGCTTGTTCTAAGCTTGCTGCACTGCGTTTAAGAACATCAATATCTATTAAGACCAACACTACACCGTCAATCTGGTTTTCTATGGTGCGATAAGGACGGATGCGGAGGTTGTACCAATGTCCCCCCAGAGTTTGGATTTCTAATTCTTTGATGTTGAGTGTGTCAAGTACATCTAAAATTAGAGATTCTAAGTCAGGAATATCGAGATTCGTTCTGATATCGCTCAAGGGTCGTCCAGCATCGGCGGTAATTAAATTGAAAAGCCGTTGCCCCATTGGCGTAAAACGTCGAATGCGTAAGTCCGAAGTCAATATCAAAATTGGGATATTGATACTGGCAAGCAAATTTGTCAGATCGTTGTTAAGTTGGTGTAATTCCAGATTTCGAGAGCGAAGTTCTTCATTGGTTATGTTGAGTTCTTCGTTGGTTGCCTGAATCTCTTCTTTGGCAGTTTCTAGCTCCTCATTGGTGCTTTGCAACTCTTCATTACTGGAGAGGATTTCTTCATTGGCAACTTTCAGGTCTTGATTGATGCGCTCCTGCTCTTGGATCACCGCTTGCAGATACTCTTGAGTCACAGCCTGCTCTTGCTTGGCGGTTGCGAGTTCCTGCTTGAGCTGAACAATCTCATGCTCTAAGTCTCCCTGTTCTTGGCTCTCAGGATTAGAAGAGCTAAGGTTGTTAACCGTCGGTGAGACTTCTTCAAATAAAATCAGAAAGTAGAATTCTTCCTCAGTCCCAGGCTTGAATGGAATCACCTCAAGATTGACGATTTTTGAAAGCTCACTCTCTTGAATCTGTAACCTTTCCCTTCTAACTATAATTTCTTGCCGTCGTGCCTGATAAATTGTGGCACGTAGCTCGGTGAGCAAGCCGGAGCGAACCATTTTGAATAAGTTGAGACTGGGTTTCCCAGGTGCAAGTTTAAGGTAGAGATCGATTTTCCCCCGAAATTGCAGCACCTCCATCTTGTCGTTGATCACCACACCCACTGGAGCATAGCGACTTAAAATCAATTGGTCAGTTTTTTTCTCTAAGTCAAACTCATCTGATGGATTGGAATCCTCCGGTTGAGGTTCGCTCACTTTTGCCATCGGATAATTGCTGGTAAGGAACGAAATAATTGGACGATTTGCGGTTAGCTTCTTGGCATATATTTTATGCTTTTTGTCAATCACAGTAAACAAGTCCGAATGTTTACCTATGCTTTCTGAAGTCCCTAGCAGTAAAAAGCCAGTTGGCTTGAGGCTGTAATGAAAGATAGGCAGTATCCGTTTTTGCAACGTTTCGTCTAAATAAATCAGTACATTCCGACAGCTAATTAAATCTAAGTTGGAAAAAGGGGGGTCACTGCCCAAGTCTTGTCGAGCAAACACACACAGGTCGCGGACAGTTTTGCTAATTTGATATTTACCGTTCTCAAGGGTATTAAAGAATCTGCGGCGGCGATCTGGTGACACTTCCATCATTTGATTTTCTGCATAAATGCCGGTTCTGGCTTTGTCAATTGCCATCTCGCTGATGTCTGTGGCAAAAATCTGGATCGGCGGCGAGGTTAATTTATGCGACAAAAACTCCAGCAAACAGATGGCGATCGAATAGACCTCCTCGCCTGTCGAACACCCTGCCACCCAAATCCGAATCGGCAATGCCGACTTGGAGAGCATCATCGTGGGAAAGACTTGCTCTTTCACTAGTTGAAATACTTCGGTGTCGCGGAAAAAATAGGTGACGTGAATCAGAATTTCTTCATAGAGCGCCTTGACTTCAGCCGGATTCTGTTGTATATACTGGGCATAATCCTCTATTTGTTTTAGTTTGTACAACAGCATTCGCCGCTGGATTCGGCGATCAAGCGTATTGGGCTTGTAGTGGCTGAAGTCAACGCCAAGTTCCGATTGCAATAACGCAAAAATAGTCCCCAGGGCATTTTCCACTTGGGGCAATTTCTCAGGCGTTATCAGCGGCTGTGAGTCCAAAATAAAAGGACTACGACTGAGGTTTGCCAGTTCCTCGGCAATTTTTACAGGCGGTAGCACAAAATCGACATTCCCTGTGGCAACAGCGGTATTGGGCATACTATCGAATTTGGCCGTGTCTTCACACTGAGCAAAAGTCACACCTCCGGCTGCCTTGATTGCCTTCAATCCTAGTGAACCGTCTCCATCCGCTCCAGATAATACCACTGCGATCGCTTTGCGCCCTTGCTCCACTGCCAATGAACTAAAGAACGCATCAGCAGGCATATATTTCCCGTGAATTTTCTCTCGCGGCGTCAGTTGCAACACCCCACCAGACAAGATCATCTTAGTATTAGGCGGAATGATGTAGACTTGGTTTGGTTCCACAGTCACCCCAGATTGCACTTCCCTAACAGGCATTTGAGTTACTCTCGCCAGAATGTCGCTCAACAGACTCTTGTGGT
Organism: Nostoc sp.; assembly: GCF_036917395.1. Classification (GTDB taxonomy): domain Bacteria; phylum Cyanobacteriota; class Cyanobacteriia; order Cyanobacteriales; family Nostocaceae; genus Nostoc. The sequence goes on along the minus strand of NZ_JBALDI010000070.1, from coordinate 14,333 downwards.
TAGGGTCTAAGTGTTGAATCAGCACAAATGCCATTCCTGTATCGGTAAGCATATGCTGGAGTAACTGCGTAAATGCCTCTACTCCACCCGCAGAGGCGGCAATGCCTACGATAGGAAATAAAGCATTTATATTCTCAAGCTGCTTTACGTCCAATGGTTGATTAGCGGCAGATTCAGATGCAGGTAGCTCAGAGGGTTGATCGGATGTCATAGGATGAAGTTTTAATACTGCAATGGTTTGGCAGCTAAGGTTTATGTTTTAGAGCGGTTTACTGACTTGCCCAGTATTCATTAAGAGTTTGAGTATAAATTCAACAAATTAAGGCTCATTTGATCAATTAAGCTCTCAAATCACGGATAGTTGTCATTTTATCAATTTTGACCTAAGCATAAGCCTGATCAATATTAAATTTTCTTCTCTTATGCATTAGGAAAGTGCTAATATAACCAACTTGGAAAACACAGGTCGTTTATTGGTAAAGTATCAAGCAATTAAAGGAGTTAGCAAACCTTCTACAACATAAATAGTATTATAAACCGCGTCCACCTTGAAAACTGTAGTTCTTTCCGTATTAACAGAAAAAACCCTTATCCCTCAGCCCCTTCTCTCAATATTGCCAGAAGCGGAGCCAAAAATAAGTCTTTATCCCTACTTGGGAGAGGGATTTAGGGTGAGGGCAAAAACTACAGTTCTCAACATATAGGACTGATATTTGATTTTTGAAATATACGTAGGGTGCGTTATGCCAAAGGCTAACGCACCACCTCTAATTTTAGGTGCGTTACGCTACGCGATAACACACCCTACATATACTTAGATTTTTTCAAAAATCAAATCGGATTGCTATATAAGAACTAAAGCATTGAAGAAATTGAAATAAACATGGATATGAACAAACCTGCTACTCTCTAAGTTTTTTATAGATAGCAGAGAGGACAATTAACTTGAGTTTTTTAATATGTACAGAGTCAACATTTCACAACTAGTTTTCAAACTCAAATACTTTGGGTGTTTAACAATTTTATGCTTTCATCTAATATTCTCCAACAGATAAGCTATAAAAAATTTAAGTTTTCTAAATCCAAATTTCTGCTAAAAAGTAAGAAGCTAGAATAAATCCTATACCAATAATTCCGCTACTTAAAAGCAAAACTAATTGAGTTAAAACAGACATTTTATAACTCATAAAATTAATCCAATCATTGATCAAGTTCATTAGTAGCGTTTCAAAAATAATGATACCCATCAATAAATGACCCATATCATTACTTATCAAAACTTAGACTACTATATCTAAGATATTAATTAGAGCTAGTTAGCATGAAGGCGAATGAGGATTATTAGCAAGTGCTAAAATGCCAAGCACAGCAACGAAATCATCAATAACTACGGGTTTAGCAAAGCATAGACAAAACCCAGCTAAAAGAGCATGTTGATACATATCTTCAGTGAGAGCGCTTGTCAGAGCGATCGCTGGTACTACTCTGCCGCGTTCTCCCGTAAGTGTTCTTACTTGCTCAATCAGAGTATAGCCATCCTCCTTTGGCGAGGAAATACCATTCAAGAGGATATCAGGTTGCCATTGCTCAAATATTTCCAGAGCTTGCTCTCCTAAAGATGCCGTTTGCACTTTCATACCATAGGATTGCAACATCGGCGTCAATGAATTGCAGAAATTGACATCATTATCTACAAGGAGTACTCGTAGCCCTTGAATAAATGAAACATTAGTAGGAAATTTATTATTTAAATACATCACAGTTTCCAAATTGAGATTTGCTTGAGCTAGTACATCTATTGTGTTTGCTTGAAGTTCAATAAATGTCTCATCAGTAAATACAAAAACAGTGAGCGGGCTATTACCTTTGAAAGTATCTACTCTCTTAGCAGCTTTGATTGCAGCACCTAGTATACTAACGACAGCAGCTTTAATGGCAGCATCGCCAATATCAACTATTTATTTGACCCGCCAAACATAACTTTTATTAAACAGTTTTACTATAACATCCGATTGTTAAAGTCCATGTTTTAACAAATGTTTTAATAGCGTATAAGTTGTATAATTTGTATATATTTACCAATAAAAATTATATAAAAATATTTAAATTATTCCGATGGTCGTAAACTACTGCTAACAATATTATGTCTAACAAAGTAGAATTTTTCTATCGTTCAGTAGTAGATAAAATAACTTTCAACAATAGATAAACCTCATCTATGTTGAGAACCGTAGTTTTTGCCCTTACCCTAAATCCCTCTCCCAAATTTGGAACAAGGGGCTGGGGGATGAGAGTTTTTTGTTTTCATCCGGAAAGAACTACAGTTTTCAAGGTGGATGCGGTTTACTTGTTTTTTTTAGATGAGTGCAGACCCTCTCGTGAAATTTGCACCTGCAACTTGGCTTTCGAGGATGATATCGAACCTTTAGATAATTCATTTTAGGAACAGCTTAAAGGCCAATACGCTTGGGTTAAGGATAATTGTAGCGACTGTTTTAAAAGTCAACCTGTGTACTTGATAGCGGTGCGACAAAGTTTGAGGTACTTCAAAACGACTTTGAGGTACTTCAAAACGACTTTGAGGTACTTCAAAACGACTTTCAAGTACTTCAAAACGACTTTCAAGTACTTCAAAACGACTTTGAGGTACTTCAAAACGACTTTGAGGTACTTCAAAACGACTTTGAGGTACTTCAAAACGACTTTGAGGTACTTCAAAACGACTTTCAAGTACCTCAAAACGACTTTGAGGTACTTCAAAACGACTTTGAGGTACTTCAAAACGACTTTCAAGTACCTCAAAACGACTTTCAAGTACCTCTTGCAAAAATCCTTGAATCACCCCTCCCCAACCCTCCCCGATATGTTGGTAACGAATATGCTGTCAGGACTTACGCAAAATCATGAGAAAACGAACCGCATTCGCGCAGCGTCTCCAAGAGTTGGACGCATTCGCGCAGCGTCTCCAAGAGAAGGACACAAAGGAATAAGAGTTTCAAAGAGTTCTTGCGTAAGTCCTGGCTGTTAAAAAATTGATCGGCTAGTCGTCTTTGAACTGGTTCTGGAGAAAAGCAGCGATCGGGAGATAAGCTTAGTTTTTGGTTACAGCAGAATTCAAGTATTTGAACCACATCTGTCGTAGGGGCGCAAAGCCTTCGCCCCTACTGCGTGGTCTATTTACCTGAAAATAGCTGTAACATAATTTTTGTTTGGTTAAAATTTTTAGTATTGCTGAGTGAAAATATAAATTTGCTTCACGCCCAGACGCAGAGAGTAAGAGTTGCCAGTTTTTTCAAATTAAACCCCGTCCATTTTGAAACCTAGAGTTTTTAAGGAGAGGATATTTTCGGTTGTGGCTTGAAGATCAGCTTTCCTCTGAATTACAAAAAAACTACAGTTTTCAAGATAAATACGGTTTAAAATTACTTTCTTAATCCTGCACTACTACCACGCTGTACTAGAAAAGGAGATAAAACGCGGTTTTCCACAGTTTTTTCTTCTAATAAATCGAGTAACATTTGCATGGCTATGCCACCAATTTCTAACATTGGCTGACTAACTGTGGTGAGTGCCGGCGTAACGTAACGGCCCAAAGCAATACCATCAAATCCGACCAGGCTTAAATTTCGCGGTACTAAAATACCTAGTTCTTGGCAAGTTAACAAAGCGCCAACCGCCACCATATCGTTGTAACAAAAGATGCCTGTCACTTCAGCAGTCAATAGTTTAGATAGCATCTGTTGTCCAGTAGTAACATCGCATGTTCTTTGATCATATTCATCACTAATTGCAACCCAATCACTATTTTGTGGTAGACCAGCTTCAGCAAGAGCCATTTGATATCCTTCCAGGCGCTGCTGATTCGACCTGCTGCGATCGCTTACACCCAGATAACCAATAGCGGTATGTCCAAGACTTATGAGATGCTCTGTGGCTAATCTAGCACCTAAGCGATCGTCTATTGCCACTGAGTGAAATATTTCAGATTGATCTTCCGTCTGGCTATTAATCAGAACTGTTGGCACAGCAATTTGTGTTAATTGTTTGGTATGCTGTTTACTAATTCGTGAGTCGGCTACTAATATCCCATCCACTCGGCGGCGATGAAAACTATCAATAGCTGCTATTTCCTGCTCAAAATCTCGGTGTGAAGCACTTAACAAAACACTCAAGCCGGCAGGTCTAGCTATCTTCTCGATTCCCTCTACTACCTCCGCGAAAAAGGGATCTGCGATTGAAGTTACTACTACACCAATAGTACTAGTGCGTTTGTTTTGCAAGCTTTGAGCAATAGCATTGGGCACATAGTTCATTTCCTGCGCCAGTTGCTTAATTTCCTCTCGCACCTTAGGGCTAATTAGAACGTTATCTCGCAAAGCCCGTGAAACTGTAGAATGAGAAACGCCTGCTCTGCGAGCAATATCTTCAATTGAAATTCTTCGTTGATTCATTTTTTATCTGAGCTGATAATATACATTGCACACGTGTGCAATGTATATTATAGAAAATAATCGTTCTTTGTCAAGAGATTTTAATCCAACTCAGATTTTAGATGGAAAGGAGTCAGGAGGAGCCAGCACGATCAGCAGTGTAGTCTTCTCCCTTGGCGGCGAGTACCCAGATTTTTAAAGTCAATTTTTTTAACGAACCACAAAGACACAGAGGAAACAGAGAGAAGAAAAAAATGCTTAACTGAACTGTATTGACTTAAATGCTACTTAAAACGGTAGCCTAGTAGAATCACTTCCTCACTCACACACTCGCGTCATGTTGCCGAAACCCAAGAAATATTGGACACCTCAGCACTGGGCAAGTTGGAAGCCTTTCGGGATTGGCGAACAATACCCCAACAACTATTGGGAGGTTTTTCGGGCAATCTGGCTGTCTCGTGACAAACTACCCTATGCGTGGAATATTCTCGATAAAGGTGTCTGCGATGGTTGCGCTCTCGGAACAACTGGGATGAAAGATTGGACTTTAGATGGCATCCACCTGTGCAATGTCCGGTTGCGGCTGTTGCGAATGAATACTATGCCAGCTTTTGACCCGATGCTAGTGGCGGATGTCTCGGAGTTAAAAAAGCAAAAAAGTGCCCAATTACGAGACTTGGGACGACTTCCTTACCCAATGATTCGTCAACGAGGGGAAAAAGGCTTTCGCCGTGTTAGCTGGGATGAAGCTTTAGGGGTAATTAGCGATCGCATCCGCGCTACTACACCAGACCGTCTCAGTTTCTATATTACCAGTCGCGGTACTGTCAACGAAACTTATTATGCCACCCAAAAAGCTGTGCGGGCAATGGGAAGCAATAATGTTGATAACGCTGCCCGGATTTGTCATTCTCCCAGCACGGCGGGACTGAAAGCTGCTCTGGGTGCAGGGGCTACCACCTGTTCTTATAAAGACTGGATTGGTACTGATTTATTAGTCTTCATTGGCTCCAACGTTGCTAATAATCAGCCTGTTACCGTCAAATATCTCCATAACGCCAAGAAAGCTGGCACAAAAATTGTAGTCATTAACACTTACCGTGAGCCAGGAATGGAGCGCTACTGGGTGCCCTCAATTGTGGAAAGTGCCGTTTTCGGTACAAAGTTTGCCGAAGACTTCTTCTTAATCAACATGGGCGGGGATATAGCCTTTTTAAATGGCACAATTAAACATATAATTGCCAACAATTGGGTAGACGAGTCATTTATAGATTTGTACACAGATGGCTTTGCCGAACTCAAAGCATCGTTAGAGAGCCAATCTTGGGAAGAATTAGAGCGGCTTTCTGGTACATCCCGCGAGGAAATGTCCGCCTTTGCCAAGATGGTCAAAGAAGCGAATAAAGCCGTATTTGTCTGGAGTATGGGCATTACCCAGCATGAATGCGGTGAAGATAATGTGCGAAGTATCATCAACTTAGCCCTCACCAAAGGTTTTGTCGGTCGGGAAGGCTGCGGTTTAATGCCAATTCGCGGTCACTCTGGGGTGCAGGGTGGTGCAGAGATGGGATGTTATGCGACAGTCTTTCCTGGTGGTAAACCTATCACCTTAGAAAATGCTGCCCAATTGAGTCAGCATTGGGGCTTTGAAGTGCCAGCAAGTAAAGGTTTAATTGCTCCAGAAATGATTAACGCCGCACATCAAGGGCAATTAGATGTGTTGTTTTCCGTGGGCGGGAATTTCCTAGAAGTGCTGCCAGAACCGGATTATGTGGAAGCGGCGCTGAAACAAATACCGTTGCGGGTACATATGGATATTATTCTCTCCAGCCAAATGTTAGTGGAACCTGCTGATACTGTGGTGCTTTTACCTGCGACGACTCGCTACGAAATACCAGGGGGAGTAACAGAAACTAACACCGAACGCCGGGTAATTTTCAGTCCAGAAATTTCGGGGCCGCGCATTGGGGAAACGCGTCCAGAGTGGGAAGTGTTTTTAGAATTGGCAAGGCGGGTAAAGCCAGATTTAGCAGAGAAGCTGGCTTTTGCTGACACAGCTGCTATCCGTCAAGAAATTGCTCAAGTTGTCCCCCTATATGCAGGTATTCAACATTTACAGCAGGGTGGCGATCAGTTTCAGTATGGCGGGTCACATTTGTGCTTTGGTTGGAACTTCCCTACAACAGATGGGAAGGCACACTTTGGGGTATTATTGCCACGCCAAAGAGAATTACCAGAAGGTTATTTTTTATTAGCAACGCGCCGAGGCAAACAATTTAATAGTATGGTGCAGGAACGCAAAGATGCAATTACTGGGGCAATGCGAGAGGCGGTGCTAATGAATGCTGCTGATGCAGCCCAGTTGGGTTTAAAAGATAGCGATCGCGTCATTCTTAAGAATGATTTAGGCGAGTTGTTCTGTCAAGTCTATATTGCGCCAATTCAGTCAGGTAACTTGCAAGTCCATTGGCCAGAAGGGAATGTGCTACTAGATAAAAGTAAGCGATCGCTTGAAGGAGTTCCTGATTATAATGCGATCGTGCGGTTGGAAAAAATTTGAATTAACTCTCATTTTTTCAGCTTGAAATTTCCAACAGTATATCCATTAATTTGCATGAAGACTGCCGCAAAGATGAGCATCTCTGCGGTAGTTTTAAGTTACAGCTATTTTCAGGTAAATAGACCACACGGTAGGGGCACAGCATTGCTGTGCCCCTACGACAGATGTGGTTCAAATACTTGAATTCTGCTGTAACTACTATAAAAGTTGAGCAAAAACAGCTAAGTCTAGCTTAATTTGCTACTTTCAGTTATCCCCAATTTTCAAAAGCTATTGAGAGTTTTTGCACTTGACTAACCCAATTCTTGCACCAGAGTTAGCAGGAAATTAATCCGATCCTCAAACTCTAGATTTTTGACCAATGCGACAAATTCATCCGTTTCACCAGGAAGTTGATACTCGGATGGTACTGGAATGATGGTTCCATTCTCCATTCCTTGTGCCAGCATCAGCCAAACGTCTAATCTGGAATTGGCACTTAGAGCATTATAGGCTTGGCTAATATTGTTGGCTGCACCTTTAATAATGTCGCGTTGTCCTTGCAGTTGCTCTTCATGAGACAAGTCCAGGAATAGGTCAAACACCGCTTTAGCAGGAACTTCTATCCTTTCTGGAGGTGCTGGCTGTAGCTGCTCTTTAAGATCGAGGTAACCAAACCAAAGTAAGCCTAGCTGAGTATCTACATCAAAGCGTTTAAAAACTTCTAAAGCTGGTTTTGTTTTTTCATCAGCTGTGTAAGTCATAATAAACTCCAACTAAATTAAACTATTCTGAATTTCCTGAGTTATTTACTGAAAAAACTTGCTTTCAGTACCTTGATATAACTTAACAAACAAATGAATATGGATAATCCTACTTAGGGTAGGAATAGAACTCACTACATAAGATAGATAGAGATAATTCAAATTGCTAGTTACAAAAATGCCTGCTTCAATGTATACAAAAGCAAAGATAAAGGCTAATACTTTACAACAGTTTTCATGTATTTAAACCACATCTGTCTAAGGGCACAGCATTGCTGTGCGCGTAGGGCATAGTCTATTTACCTAAAAATAGCTGTAAGTAAGGTAACGTTTGTGACTGTGAGGATTTTGGTTATATCCAGACATCACCCCAATTTGAGAAGCTACTCTTCAAATGAGCAAATAACAGTGATAATACTTAGAAGTTAAAAGTGAGCGATCGCTTGCAAGTATCCCTGATTATAATGCGATCGCGCCTTTGGAAAAACTGTCAATAGTGTGTCTGTGCAGGGAAAACTTTTCATCTCTTTTAGCCGATCACTTGAAGGAGTTGCTGATTATAATGCGATCGTGCGTCTGGAAAAACAAACCTAGATATTAAAACTTAAACTACTGCTACGGTAAGTTTATATCATCCATATCACCCTAAAACTTGCAGCCATGTCCGCCGCCAAAGATTTTGAATTCCCAAATGATGTAATATTTCCTCTAGGGGATTTATATAGTGACGAACCACCTTTGGAAAGTGAATTACATCTACGCCAAATAATTCTGCTATTACAATCTTTGGAATTGTGGTGGCAAAACCGCAATGACTTTTACGCTGCGGGTAATCTCACAATTTACTACAGTCAACGCCAGCGGAGGTCAGAAGAATTCCGGGGGCCAGATTTTTTTGTAGTGCTGGGATGTGAACGCAAAGTTCGTAAAAGTTGGGTTGTTTGGGAAGAAGACGGGAAATATCCCAATATAATTGTAGAGTTTCTCTCGGATTCTACAGCGGCAACTGACAAGGGTTTGAAAAAACAAATTTTTCAAGATATCTTTCGCACACCAGAATATTTTTGGTTCGATCCCAATAATTTAGAATTTGCTGGCTTTATCTTGATTGGCGGTAGTTATGAACCGATAGAACCTAATCCTCAAGGATGGCTGTGGAGTCAGCAGTTAAATTTGTACTTGGGTGTTTATGAACATAAATTGCGCTATTTCACTGCGGAAGGAAATCTAATTCCCACACCTGAAGAAGTCGCCCAACAAGAACGACAACGGGCTGAACAAGAAAAACAACGGGCTGAACAAGAACGACAACGTGCTGAACGCCTAGCAGCCAAACTGCGAGAACTGAACATTGACCCAGAAAATTTATAATGCTAGTTATATAGCAATCCTAAATGAGTCGTGAAAATCTCCAATTCCTCTCTCTGCGCTACGGGCAGTTTGCTAAAGTCGGGAAACCCGCCCATGCAACTGCCCTCCTCTGTGCCTCTGCGGTTAATTTATTTTTACAAATAATTTAGGACTGCTATAGCGGTTCCCATTCAGATGCGGTACAACATTATATCGCCAGGTGTAGGGGCACGGCACTGCCGTGCCCCTACGGGTGTACCTCACGTAAACGAGAACCGCTATATATAAACATAATTACAAATTAAAATCATTTCTTCTCGACAACCTCTAGACCTGTCCTAGCTACTGATTTAATATCAACATTCTGATTGTTTAGCAGCACTATTATGGTGGTATTTTGATTCGGGAGATATGCAAGCAATGTTACGAAGCCATAAGCTGTACCACTATGCCCAATTGCTTTTGCCAAAGGAGATGAGAACCGTTCTACACCCAACCCATAGCTATAGCCTTCGCCATTATCTTTAAATTTCAGCATTTCTTTGATCATCTTCGAGGAAAGTAAGGTTTTTTTGACAAATAACGCTTTAGCGAACTTGGCTAAATCCTCTGCTGTTGAAATCAATCCACCATCTCCTAAACCATTGCCATCATTGACTTTGGCGTAGCTATCTAGCTTACCATCCTTATTGCGATCGCCATAACCTGTAGCTACTTCTCCAATTGTCGGTTCGCGCAATTCCGTGAAGGTATGTTTTAATCCTAATGGTTTTAAAATCTGACTGCGGATTGCTTGTGCAAGAGTTCCCTTAGTTATATTTTCAACAATCAGTTCCAAAAGAATGTAGTTGCAATCAGTATAAATAAATTTTTCTCCGGGATTTGCCTTCGGTTGTTCTTGGTACATATACCGAATAGCTTCTCTAGCTGTCCAAGGCTGTGAGCGACTTCTTTTCGCAGTAGCTTGAATAAATTCTTTTGTGTCTAGGTATTCAGCAACACCACTGGTGTGGTTGAGCAGTTGACGAACTGTAATTTTATCGCTGTTGATAATATGAGGACTGATGTCTCTTGGTAGGTAGGTTGCGATCGCCCGATTTAATTGTATCTTCCCTTGCTCTACTAATTTCAGCACAACCACCGCCAGAAAAGTTTTACTCATACTGGCAATGGCAAAACCATCTGTGGGTTTCATCCGGGTTTTAGTTGACAAGTTATTGACACCAGATGCTCCCAACCAAGAACCTTTAGGTGTAGTAATATACATTACTGCACCAGGGATTTTCTGTTCTACAACTATCTCATTTAAAAGTGTCTGTAGTCGAGAACTTTTTCCTTCGGTGGAGGTAGATATGACATGTTTAGCAAGAGATTTTCCAATTACTCTCTGATTAATGTTATTCCCTACTAGGTATCCTGTAAAACTAAGGGAAATTACAAAGACTGTTGCAAATAAAATTTTGCTGAAAGCCAAAAATTTTAGGTTCATTTTACTTCCTAAACAGAAACCTAGCTGATCTAGCTCAACCGCACAAAGTAGTTGATGAGCATCAACCTGACATCTGATATACAAATAGCATTACTCTGTTTCCAGATTAGTATCAAAATTTCAATTCACCAACTCTGATAAATATGACGGCAACTAAAAGCAAAACTAAAGCCACTGTTTGGGTAATGGAAAAAGGTCAAGTACGGCCTCGTTTAGATCATCTCACTACTGAGGAACCTTTAGAAATTCGTCTTGCCCCTTTCCAGAAGACAGTAGCTGTAACCATGCGGACACCAGGGGCAGATTTTGAACTAGCTGCTGGTTTTCTCTACAGTGAAGGAGTCGTTAGCCGCAGGGAAGATATCCGAAGAATTAGCTACTGCGTAGATGAATTGGTAGATGGTGAGCAGCGGCATAACATCGTAAATGTAGAATTGCGGGATGGATTGATTCCAGACTTACAGCCTTTGGAGCGTCATTTCTACACTAGTAGCGCCTGTGGGGTGTGTGGTAAAGCTAGCCTTGAGGCTTTACGTCTGCGCGGATGTCCAGTGATTCCTCCTGGCCCAACGGTAACACCTGAGATCATCTACAGCCTACCAGACAAGCTCCGGGCTGCTCAAGGTATCTTCACTGCTACAGGGGGTTTACACGCTGCGGCTACCTTCGATTTTCAAGGACAACTGTTAAACCTGCGGGAGGACGTTGGGCGACACAATGCTTTGGATAAATTGATCGGTACAGCTTTGCTCAGTGACGATTTGCCTTTAAATAATTGTATTGTCCTGGTCAGCGGCCGCTCTAGTTTTGAGATTTTACAAAAGTCTACAACTGCTGGAGTTCCCATTGTCTGTTCTGTTTCCGCTCCTAGTAGTTTAGCGGTGTCTGTCGCCAAGGAATTCGGGATTACCTTGATTGGATTCCTGCGTGGAGAACGGTTCAATATTTATACTGGTTTACAAAGAATAAACGCTGCACAGGAACACAGATTTAATAAAGAGCAAATTTCGTAGGGTGTTTTACTTTAGAGAGGAGGACAGCGAAAGTATTGTGATGGTGCGTTATAAACGCTTCATGTTCTCGATTATTTATACACAGGGACAGGGTAGTATCATGAATTCACCAGAAGATAACAGCCAATTTGAACGACAGAGGCCAGTTTATCTAGAGAGAAACTTTCAGATTATTTGTGCAGTTGTACTAATTGCTGTTATCGGAGTTTCTAGCGTAACTCCGGCTTTTCCAAAGTTAGCAAAAGACTTAAATATCAACCCAAAAAATTTGGGTTTATTGATTACAGTATTTACATTACCATCTCTGATTTTAGGGCCGATTATTGGTGTCCTTGCCGATAGATGGGGCAGAAAGATAATTATCGTTCCTTCACTGTTTTTATTTGGCATAGCTGGTACAGCTTGCGCCTTTGCTCGTGATTTTAATTTATTGCTATGGTTGCGTTTGCTGCAAGGAATTGGTGCTGCTTCTTTGCTTTCTCTCAGTATCACCTTAATCGGCGATTTCTACACAGGAGACAGACGTAGTACCGCAATGGGTTACAATGCCAGTATCAGCAGCGTTGGCACATCAAGTTATCCAATAATAGGTGGCGCATTAGCAACAATGGGCTGGTATTATCCCTTCATGCTACCCATTTTAGCGATTCCTCTTGGGTTTCTGGTATTATTTGCACTGAAAAATCCAGAACCAAAAGGCGAGCGCAACCTCAAAGAGTATTTGAGCAATGCAGTAAAAGTTCTGAAAAATCGTCGGCTATTTGGACTTTTTATTGCCAGTGCTGCTAACTTCGTTTTCCTTTATGGCGCTTACGTTACTTATTTACCACAGCTAATTAATGATACCTTCAAAGCGCCGTCTACCATTATTGGATTACTACTTTCTAGTGTTTCTATAGCAATTACTATTACAGCTTCCCAATTAGGTAGATTAGCTAGAAGATTTCCCGCCACAAATTTAATTAGTGCATCTTATATTTTTTATGCTTTAGCTATGTTAATAGTTCCCTCTGTATCAAATATCTGGCTATTATTAATCCCTAGTACAATTTTTGGCATTGGACTTGGCATTGGTTTTCCTAGTATCCAAACACTGTTAGCAGATTTAGCACCAAGAGAATATTTGGCGACGATTATATCGGTAAACGGGACATTTTTTGGATTAGGGCAAACATTAGGGCCATTGTTGATGGGCTATGCCTTTGGTTTTGGCGGAATTAGTAGCGTGTTTTATGCGGCGACTGGTTTTGCAGTTTTGATATTTTTTGTATTTCGGTATTGCACTTGTATGTGATTAGTTAACCCCATACATATTTAGGGGTAAATGTGCCAATTGGGGCAAAATATAGGAATAAATCTGGTGAGCATTTTCCCGATCGCAGAATTTTCAATCAGGTTCAAGCATTTATGAAAATTCGTCCAAGTGGGTTGCTTGCGAGATTTCCGACGAGTGGACTAAGTTGAGAGAATTGGGTATTGGCTGTAATCAGCCAAATTAAGCGATCGCCCTCCTTGAGTGAGAAATGATATCAACTGTGATATCATTGCCCCAGCAAAATTAAGCGATCGCTAGTTGTGGGAAGGGCTTTGAGAGCATCTCGCCACCTGTAGTGTTAAACCTGAAACTTTGTACAAAAGGCTATATAGATAGACAGATTGTAAGTTTCTCCTAAGCAGTAACGAACAGAATTAGAGACATCCACAACAACAGATGCAGATTTGCTCAAATCAGCTAACTGGAGGAAAGATAAAATAATATCCTCCTCTAGGAAGTGAGAGTCTTCTCAATACGTTGGTCGGGGATAAACCATATGATCGCAACTAAAACGTACAATGCACAAGCAAACCATGAATTCACAAAAGCAAGTGGAATTGCTACAGCATAGAACACCAGCGATATTTTTCCCTTGGAGTCTCCACCGACTGCGATCGCTAGAGCAGAATCCCTACCGTGGTGCAAAATGAGGGTGCGGGTAAGGATGAAGTAAGCGATCGCAGCCAACAACAATACCGTACCATAAAGGGCAACTGGCATGGCGGCAAAGTTATTCTCGCCCATCCAGCCAGTAACGAAGGGGATTAGCGACAACCAAAACAGCAAATGCAGGTTAGCCCAAAGGATACGCCCATTAACGTGCCGGACTGCCTGTAATAGATGATGGTGATTGTTCCAGTAAATGCCGATATTAATAAAACTTAGTACATAGCTGAGAAATACTGGAATCAGCGGACGCAGCGCGGCTAAATTGAACCCATGCGGCACTTTGATTTCCAGCACCATAATGGTGATGATGATGGCAATCACCCCATCGCTGAATGCTTCTAACCTCCCTTTTACCATGTCCGCACTCCTTTTCTGTTTACTTGAGAGTCAGTTGTGACACTCTAAACTTTATCGTACCAAGTAACGGCTTTGCGAACGTTCTACTACCCTACGGAAGCGGAAGCATCCCAATTTTGCTTAATTTTCCCTCACCCCCAGCCCCTCTCCAAAACATGGGCTACGGTGTACACACAAGTATGACCAGCATAGGTTTCAATTCTAGTTGTTTCGTAGGGTGCGTTATGGAAACGCCAAAATAACAAATGCGTTCGCCGAAATAACAAATGAGTTCGCCGAAATAACAAATGAGTTCGCCGAAATAACAAATGCGTTCGCCGAAATAACAAATGCGTTCGCCGAAATAACAAATGAGTTCGCCGAAATAACAAATGAGTTCGCCGAAATAACAAATGAGTTCGCCGAAA
>NZ_JBALDI010000069.1:0-4708 GCF_036917395.1 Nostoc sp. | reverse complement strand
GGCTACCAAAATTATTAATACTAATTATAATTATGCACCTGAAAATTGCCACATGCAAAGTTTTTCATGGATACTTGATCGGGTAAGAGGCGGTTGCCGACGGCAACCGCCTCTTACCCTCCTCATAATGATTCTCATTACCGTTTAAGTTGAGACTCTTGATTTTTTGAGTAATTTATTTTTTGGAAGTCCCTGGCGTGAACAAGAAGATATCTCTTTACTGGAAAGATAAAGGTGGTTTATTGAGGAATTATTACAGCTTCACTTTCCTGGTAAACAATTATTTATCTTTGTTGATGAAATTGATAGCATTCTGAGTTTAGATTTCTCAGGTAATGATTTTTTTACATGAATTTGGTTTTGTTATAATCAACGAGCAATCAATCCTGAATATAAACGTATTACCTTTGCTCTTTTCGGAGTTACAACTCCATTAAATTTAAGTTAAGATAAAAATATACACTATTCACTATTAGTAAATCAATAGGAGTTTAGGGTTTTAAGCTATAAGAGAATCTCGTTTTAACAAAAGAATTGGAAGGAAAAGTAGTAAATTTAATTATTTTAAAAAAGATATTAGTTTGGACTGCTGGACAACCATTTTTTAATTAAAAGCTATGTTAAATTGTGGCAAATGAACAATCTAAAGATAGAGATAAATCACTAATAAACCAAGTTGCTAGTTATTGATTCAGGCGACCGCTTTGTACAATAAAATCCCCTCCAGAGATGAAAAACGGAGGGGAATATGTTAAACGAAATAATTACTATCTATGCTATTATCGATGACTTGTTAAAGGCGATTAGACATAGTGAAGACTGTCGCCGAGAGATGAATGACGCAGAAATTATTACAACGGCTATATGTGCGGCGATGTTCTTTAATGGTAATCATAGCAAAGCTTGTAGCTATATGAAAGACCATAACTTGATATGTAATATGTTAGAAAAGTCACGATTTAACCGGAGATTACACAGTGTCTCAATGTTAATCAACGACTTGTTTGATCAAGTGGGAATGGTACTGAAGGAAATTAGTGATTCCACTGAATATCTTTTAGACTCGTTTCCGGTGTCCATCTGCGATAACATCCGTATTTTTAATCTAAAAATAATCCAGTCGGAGCAGTATAGAGCGGAGCCGGAGACGCTCCGCCTCCGGGTTACATCGCATCGAAAAAACGATATTTTTATGGCGTTCGAGTTCAGTTATTAACAACCAAAAATGGTATTCCCGTAAAATTTGTATTTATGCCTGGTAATGCCAACGATGTACGTGCCTTAAATGCCTTACCTTTAAATCTCCCACCTGGTAGTGAACTTTATGGTGATTCAGCTTACACAGACTACACCATTGAGGATGACTTGGAACAAACAAGTCAAATTTCTTTAAAAGTCATGCGAAAAAAGAACTCCAAGCGTCAGGATCAGCCTTGGAATCAATATATTAAACAACATACTCGGCATTATATCGAAACTGTATTTAGTAGTATCACTTGTGTTTTCCCAAAATCAATACACGCAGTCACTTATGAAGGGTTTTTACTTAAGCTACAAGCATTCATTTTTTCTTTTACTCTTCAACAAGCTTTTAGTGAATAAGTAATTTATACAACTTAAAATTATTTCAGTAGCTGAATGCTGACTACAACGGCACTGGCAGGTTGGCGCTACGCACCAACCCCACCTTCTTGTACGCGATCGCATCAATTGAGTGTCACAAGTTCATATCAGTCGATAACCCGCAACTTGGGTTAATAAATAATTGAGAATTATTTATTGCTAGTTTATTCAGGTCACATATTATAAATAATTGGGAGTTTCAAGATGAACCAGAACATTTAAGAACAATAAGCTTGCGTTTTCTAGATAACGAGCAAACGGCAGGAAGATTTTTAGGATTCTATCAGCAAATTTTAAGTTGTCGCAGATATCCAGATAGCTTCTACGATTTTAAATTGGTATTCTTACCGTTGGCGAGTGGAAGAGGATCATAAAATTTTTAAGTCAGGGTGTCAGGTAGAAAGATACAGACTTGCTGCTAAGGGTATGAAGACCTTAATTGGTAAATTGAAGTGTGATTGCTGTTGAGCTTTTGCAGTTAACTTATCTACACCGCACCCAACCTTTCGCCCCCGCCATTGAGATTCTTAATCCCCTTGAGCTTGGGATTTTAAAAGCTAAATCTCCCAAGCTCCCCAAGGTGCTAACAGTTAGTTGGGCTATAGAAGCGTTGGCGCAGCCCGCCGCAGGCAGGCATCGCTCGTTTAGGGAGTTACTTGGAACATCGACGTAATACACCCATTAGTATCCAGGTACTGTGGCGCGGGTGGTTAAAATTGCACGACCTCTGTGAAGGTTGGCAGCTTGCTAGAGAGACTTAACGGGAAAAGTCAGGTCGTGAGACTTGTTAATACTCACGATGAACTAGCTCCACTACCTTATCAAAAACAATGAAACTCTCAAATCTTTTCTCCACACTAGATTCGCAAATCCCTATCGCTGCGGTTGATGTATTATCTCCTGATGAAGCGACGATTATTCAGTGGCTGACTACAGAGGCATCTAACAAGCTATCAAGTCCAGTGTTCTTCTGGAATTTGGGAGTATCAACCTTAGAACAATGTTTAATTGCAGTAGATGGGGGATTGGTGTTTAAGCCAGTTACGGAGTACAAGAAACCACCACACGCTGACCCTCTGTTATACGTGTTTGATTATATTGCTAATTTTAGTGGGAATGGTGTATTTGTCCTCGGAGATATTCACCCCTTTATTGCTAAAAACTCGCCCCAATTGAGTTGCGAGATTTTATCCAAAGTCAAAAACCTTTACTACAGGTTAAAACCCACAGATAAACGCATTGTATTGTAGTTGAGCGTATGCAGACTTGGGCATCCACCGCACGATGGGCTAGTAGTCCTGTGGTTGCAGCGAAAACTCAATCTTTGCGTGCTGCTAAGTTTCGCAACATGAACTGATGAGAAAGCGATTGTCTCCTGATTCTATGGGGGCGATCGCTCTTTTAGGTTCGTAGCGATCGCGTTCAGTATATCTATCTCAGATGGGGCATACTTTGAGCTAGAATTTTCTTTGCTCCCGATAAAACTGCTGTCTGTAGCCCAAAGACCATGAAAAAATGCGGGTTTACGAAATGATGACCAACCAACTCTTATCTGCTCCCTATCTGTTATTATTAATTCTGTTCAAGTCAGACAGAAATTATTCTCGGAGATAAATAATGGGCAAGAAATATGATGTTTATGGTGTCGGTAATGCCTTAGTAGATATAGAATACGAAGTATCTCTAGAGTTACTACAAGAGTTAAAGATTGATAAAGGTGTAATGACACTCCTAGATGAAGAGAGTCAAAATCATATTTTGGAAAACCTCAAAAATCTTCATTGCCATAAGAGTTGTGGAGGGTCAGCAGCAAACACAATAGTGGCAATTAGTCAACTAGGAGGAAAAACTTTTTATTCTTGTAAAGTAGCTAATGATGAATTTGGAGACTTTTACATCGAAGATTTACTCAACTCTCAGGTAGATACCAACTTAAAAAATGGCGACCGCCAATTAGGAATTACAGGTAAATGTTTGGTGCTAGTAACTCCCGATGCAGATCGCACCATGAATACATTTTTGGGAATTACTGGAGAATTTTCTACACAAGAATTAGTATCATCAGCGATCGCTGATTCAGAATACATATATATCGAAGGATATTTAGTGGCTTCTCCTACAGCAAAACAAGCAGCTATAAAGGCTAGAGAAATAGCTGAAAAAGCAGGAGTAAAAACCACTATGTCCTTATCTGATTACAACATGGTGAAATTTTTTAAAGATGGTTTATTAGACATCATTGGATCTAGTTTAGACTTAGTTTTTGCTAATGAAAGTGAAGCATTAGAACTAGCAGATACAGAAGATTTTCAAGTAGCTGTAGACAGACTAAAAACTTTGAGTAAGAAATTTGCCATTACTCGCGGTGCCAAGGGTTCAGTAGTATTTGATGGTCAGAAATTAATCGAAATCCCTGCACCTCAAGTAAAAGCTGTAGATACAGTCGGAGCTGGAGATATGTATGCAGGAGCTTTCCTCTATGGAATTACCCAAGGTATGAGCTATGAAGAAGCCGGAAAATTAGCATCAGCCGCAGCTTCTAAGATTGTTACATCCTATGGGCCAAGATTAAAAACTGAGGAATTAAAGGCATTAGTTACTGTTTAGAGGGTGTTTGAAAAGTTTTCAGGGGTCAAATTTTATGCCAAGTATAAGCCTTCATAACCAACTGAGGCTTGTTGAAAAGCGCCATCCACCAAGAACTTTCAACTGACAAAAATTAAATGTATACATAAGACTAGCAATTTAAATTAAAATACCGTCTAAATCTCTGACATATCCAACCTTTTGTCCCCAAGGCTTTTGTTTTGGCACAACTAAACTAACTGCACCAGCTTTAACAGCGCGATTGAAGGCTGCATCAACATCATCTGTTGTGAAAGCAATTTCGATTCCAGCAGGTTGAGCAGATAAGCTGTTTTCTTGAAATCCGTTAGTTAGATTTGAGCTAGCTAGTTCATTGGAGGCAAATGCAAACAATGTTAAGCATTATATAAAAATAACTTGAACAATTTGCCGAATAGTTAGATCATCAGAATGTAACCGAATTAAAGGCTTAGATGTCTGTTAACCAGGTAGTAGAAAG
>NZ_JBALDI010000068.1:0-83705 GCF_036917395.1 Nostoc sp. | reverse complement strand
TTAATTCAAAGCAAGATTCCTAAAAATTTAGGGCTACCAAAATTATTAATACTAATTATAATTATGCACCTGAAAATTGCCACATGCAAAGTTTTCCATGGATACTTGATCGGGTAAGAGGCGGTTGCCGTCGGCAACCGCCTCTTACTCTCCTCATAATGATTCTTATTACCGTTTAAGTTGAGACTCTTGATTTTTTGAGTGATTTATTTTTTGGAAGTCCCTAAATCTTTTTTTAGATTGAGCTTCCAACACAGCAAATGCAAGTTTTTATTTAACACCTTATACCTGACACCTCCTATAGTTCTTTTTGGTAGTAATGCGATTGCACTATGTTTTAACATTTGAATAAAATTGGCAGAATTGGTCGTGCATCAAAATTCTTTTTTCTAATACCCTCGTCAAAGGTTAACTCTAGCAGTGGAGATTCCCCTCGTTCAATAACTACAGCACTATTTACACAAAGCACAGACATAGCATCAGTCAAATCTTTGTCACTATTAATTATAATTTTGACGCTCGTTAGCTTTCTGACACCCAAGGGATGAGAGATTAACTGCTGATGCGCCGTTAACGAGGGATCAAGCCAATTTTTAATAGTAGCACAATCAGGAATCACAAAGCAAAAAGGCTCTTGTTGATTTGCAAGATTTTCTGCTGCAAAACTAATAGACATCTTTGTTGGCATCCACTCAGCCCAGTATAAAGTTGAATGGGATACCAACTTACTCTCGTCAAACTTCCTGCGTAGACCGATACCAAAAGGTGATGCTCCTATGCGTTGTCCACGAACACGGGTTAGCGTCTGAACGTCTGTTAGCTCAGATTGCTGTTCCACTAAATGTTTATCTTCTATCCAAATTACCTCAAGATAAGTATTCTCAAAAAAAATTATCTTTGAGGCTGTTCCTTGCTTGACATGCTGTACTAGTTGATTAGAACAGTAAAGACCAAGTTCTTCAAGCACTGAAACACTTTCAGTGCCTTTTGTCGTGCAGATAAAAATGTGATCTACCTCTAGAAAACAATCATCTGCACTGATTTGGGGTGACGTTGTTTGCATTGGAACAAATTCTCAGCTTTAGTTTTTCTTGCTGAACTTTAGACTCTAGCCAAAGAAATTTACCTTACTCAGTAACCTATGTGTAAAAAGTTAAGCTGTAGTCTTGGTTGAGCTTATATTTACCAAACTCAGCACTCAGGACTCAGTACTGAGTAATTTTTATTTACTCAGCATTTACGTACTTGATAAAAGCCCCCCTTTTGTGAGTGGTCTTTTAACTTAGTACTCTTCATCTGCACTCAAATGAACATCAAAAATTAGGAATATTATTCAAGTAGGATACCTGTTTTTGGTATGAAAAACCGATTTTTTTCTTTTTTCCTCATTTATAAGGTAGGTCTTAATTATAAAGATTATCATTAAGTTTTAAAAATATCAAGTTCGAGAATATCAAGCTACTTACCTCATAAATTTCCTCTGGCTGAAATCTTCTCAGCCATGACGTTTACTGGATTCTAGAGCGCCAGTCCAGTAGAAGGTTTTGACAAATACTTAACTATGTGTAGAAGAATAAAACGCCTATTATGGTCGAAATATTTAGGTCTGGTTTTTAGCGATGTCTACGACGGGCTACGCCTACGCATTTAAACAAAGCATCAAAATCCTCGATTTTAACAACATCCATATCCTGTGTTTTACGTCAACTATTTCTAGTGGACTGGCTCTCTAGGCACAATCAACATATAACCCAGATTTTGTACTTCACTAAGTAGCATAAAAAACTACGTTTCTAGTCAATTTAAAACAATAGTTTTTCACAATCAAGTAACTACTAGATTTTTTACTAACTTAATTATGTGTTTATATTTAAGCTGTTTTTGCAACTTATTACACCTGTATTTGTGCTACAAAATGAAGTGCGGAATGTGGGATATAATCAACTATGATAAATTTTGTATAAAAAGTAATCTTAGATAAATTGTGAGCAAGTTAAAAAAACAGGATCAAGTACTCACTGGTTTCGACTACGAAATTTTGGATGACAAACAGCGTATTGTTATTCAGCAGCGAACTGGAGAAATTAAGGAGCGCTTACGGCGTTCAGCACAAGATATTTGGGAAATTGGTCAAAAGCTGGCTGATGTGCGTTCAAGGCTCAAGCACGGACAGTTTGAGACTTGGCTGAAAGCTGAGTTTGGTTGGAGCCGACGGACGGCTTACAATTTTATTAATGTTTATGAAGCATTTGCTGAACGTGCAAATTTTGCACAAATAGATATTGCCACATCTGCTCTCTACCTTTTAGCAGCACCATCAACTCCTGAAAATGTCCGTGAAGAAATTTTACAACGTGCTAAAGAAGGCGAAACCTTAACTCATAAGAGTATTCGTCGGGTAATTAAGGAAGAGAAATCACAGTCTACCGCTCCTTCCCCTAAGCCACCACAGCCACTAACTTCTAAGCCAGAGATTGTAACTATAATTCCAAAGGAGGCAATTCAAGTCGAAACGCCAGTTTCAGAGGTAACTGTAGCAAAGATATCAACAGTCTCACCTATTATTAAAACTCTTGATGCAATCGAGTCAAGTTGGTTTTTACTGGAAAAGCAACATTTTGTTTTGTGTGGTGATACAGCCTCACCTCAATTCGTCGAACGCATACCCTTTGCTGCTCTTGCTATTGCCATTACCTCTGATGACTGGGATCACGATTGGTTAGTTGAGCGGGCAAAAACTGTGATTATCTTTCCGGAATCAGATATCAAGTCAGGTCTGATTGAACAACTGATCAAGATGTTTTCGGCATCTGGGGATATAGTGATTTTTCCTTGGCTACCAAGCATGGATATGATAAAAATCGCTCATCAGCTAAATAGGCGAGTGTTTGCGGGAGATCCTAATATTGAACGTTGTCGTCAAGTGATCGCACAATCCCGATTAAAAACTGAGCCATTGAGCTATTCTTAGATTATTGAATTTTTCTGATCCCAATTCCCGACTCCAAAACATTCAATAGTTTTTCTTCCAAAGCAGTTAAATAAGGTCGGTTCAGTTTTCCTAAAGACTCCAAAAACCTTTGAACCGATTCTTCCAATGCAATAGAGTATATTTTGCTGATGCGATCGCTGATTTGTTGTATTTGCTGACATTCTGAATGTGAGTAATCATAAGACTTGAGATGCTTTAATCCAATGCTGTACTCTCCATCCCAAAGCCTTACAATGCATGTGAAATCACTTGCTTGAGTGACTATGCCCCAACACCCACCCTTGCCCCTGAGTTCGGGATTGTCCTGGGCAATGATTTGGCAAACTTCGCCAATTTCATAGGTATTTGGTACTTGAGTTGTTTCCATAATGCGTTGCACTACGTCTTTGACCATCCTACCAGTTGGCACTCTACCACTAGCCTCCTGAACTGAAAGCTGCCACGCTTGTTGCTGTTGCCGGGGTTCTAGCTTTGTCAGGGGACGGACTTGGCGCTCACTAGTTGGTAGAATTTGTGTCCCATTAGTTGTCAAGTCCTCATTCTCCAAAATTTGACAACCATTGGTTGTCAAATTGTCGTAAACATCGGCTGCGGCAATCAAGTAATTTGACTGTTGCCGACTATGACCAAAGCGATCGCGGCAATAATCCTCAAATGCTTTGTGTGTAGAACGGTACAGCCTGCGATCACGTAACTCCATTAACGCCTTCCCTCCTTCATAAAAAGCGCATTCAACTTTTTGCTCTAAGTGTAGGCGTAAGCTTTGTTCCTCTTTACTTAACTCTTGGACTTCAACAGCAGTAACGGTAATTGCTACTGAAGCGAGATTTGTTTGTTGAGCAGTATCTTTGCTTGTAGAGCATTCTGGTAGTTTTGGATCGCGAGAGTCAGCAGAGGTGGTTCTTTGACCCTGAAAAGGTGGTTTGTTCATTCTCTCGCTTTGAAACCAATAGTGTTTGAGCCAATATTAAGTTTTACCATGATTTGTGCCTTGAGGCGATCGCACATTCACTATTTAGATCTGAGCCATTGGACTACCCTTAAACTACGGAGTTCTTGTACTTGGGCTAAAATCAGGTTCTTTCAAACACTTGGTTTTCCAAATTTTGGCATCTATCAAAAGAAATAAATTAAATTAATGATAATTATAACTAATAAAACACTTTGTTACTTATATTTATTAATTATTATTGAGGGATTGCGTAAATGCCACAATCCCTAGTAATGTGAGAAAGTAAGTCTAAATGAAAATAAGTAGCAACATATAAGTTTGCATGGGTAGCTTACCAATTTGCGGCTGTCTTTCCTAAAGCAACATCCAAGTCTGTCTAAAAGTTTTCTCAATGAATTAAATAATTCTGTAAAAGCACCACATTGAGCAAGAAAGGGCTATGTTTTTTAAGGTTTGCTGGATTTTATCTAAGTGGATTGTCAAGAAAATACACATAAAAACTGACTCAAACACTTGTTCAGCCAAAAGTGAGTCTGAGATAATTTTGCCACTATTGTTTGCCTGCATCTGATTAGCTGAGACATAGTAATGACCTCAATTCTCAATTACTTTCGAGAAATTCCCTCTCCATGTGCGACAATCGTTGATATTCTGCGCGATCGCAGTTTCCAAATGCCGCACACACAAGCGTTCACTTTCCTTGAAGATGGAGAAACTCAGGAATTAACGCTGACTTACCATGAGTTGGATCGGCGTAGTCGGGCTGTAGCAGCTCAACTTCAAGCTCTTGGTTTGAGTGGAAAACGCGCCATATTACTGTATACTCCTGGACTGGATTATCTCACAGCATTTTTTGGTTGTTTATACAGTGGGGTAGTGGCAGTTCCAGCTTATCCGCCTCGCAATCAACGTAAAACACCCAGAATACAAGCTATTAGTATAGATGCACAAGCAAGTGTTGCTCTCACCACAACAGCAATGCTCCCCACATTACAATCGATACTCACACCTGAAACAAAACAGGGGAATTTTCGCTGGCTGACAACTGACAACATAGCACAGGGTCTAGAAGACTCTTGGCAAGAATCTACAATTAATGGCGATACTTTAGCCTTTTTACAATACACATCGGGTTCTACAGGCACACCAAAGGGAGTGATGCTCAGTCATGGCAACCTCTTGCATAACACTGCTGTAACTTACCAACTCATGGAGCATTCACCCAGTAGCAAGTTTGTATCCTGGCTACCTGTTTACCATGATATGGGGTTAATTGGTGGGATTTTGCAACCTTTGTATGGCGGGTTTGGTTGCATTTTAATGTCGCCAGCATCTTTTCTGCAACAACCTTACCGTTGGTTACAGGCGATTTCCCGCTACAAAGGCACTACCAGTGGTGGTCCCAACTTTGCTTATGAACAGTGTATTCAAAAGATTAGTCAACAACAAAAAGAAACTCTCGACTTAAGTAGTTGGAGTGTTGCGTTTAACGGTGCTGAACCAGTCCGGCAAGATACTCTTGAGCAATTTGCAACCACCTTTGCAGAGTGTGGCTTTCGTCCGGAAGTATTTTACCCCTGTTACGGCATGGCGGAAGCAACTTTGATAGTTTCTGGTGGGATCAAAACGGCTTTAGCTAAAGTAAAAACTGTAGAGAAATCTGCACTTTCACAGAACCAGATAGTCGAAGCAACTACCCAGAGTCAAGATATCCAAAGCTTTGTCAGTTGTGGTGAAACTATTCCTCAACAGCAAATTATCATTGTTAATTCTGAAACATTAACTCGCTGTGCATCAGATGAAGTTGGTGAAATCTGGGTATCTGGACTGAGTGTAGGTCAGGGTTACTGGAATCGAACAGAAGAAACAGAGCAAACATTCCACGCCTATCTAAAAGATACAAAAGAGGGGCCGTTTTTACGGACTGGTGACTTAGGCTTTTTGGACAATGGTGAGCTTTTCATTACAGGTAGAGTAAAAGATTTAATTATTATTCGCGGTCGTAATCTTTACCCGCAAGATATCGAATCAACCGCCCAAGGCAGCCATCCATCCTTACGTTCCGGTGCTAATGCAGCATTTACAGTAGAGGTTAACAACGAAGAAAGGCTTGTAGTTGTACAAGAATTAGAGTTTCGCGCCAAGCCAAATTTAGCAGAAGTAGTTAATGCAATTCGGCAATCAATTACTGAAGAACATGAAGTACAAGTTTATGGTGTAGTTTTAATTAAACCAGGTAGTATACTTAAAACTTCCAGTGGTAAGATTCAACGTCGTGCAACTCGCACTCAGTTTGAGAATGGTGAACTAAATGTAGTTAAAAGTGACATTCTCAAGATTAGTGATATTGCCAGAAACGAAACTCAATTACAACGTTCTGAACTTTTGGCATTTTCCCCAAGGGAGTGTCAACCGATTCTAGAATCTTATTTAATTGAACTTTTGGCGGGAGTACTTTCAATTGCAACAGATGATATCAATCCTCAAGAACCATTAAGCACGCTGGGACTAGACTCTTTAAAAGTATTTGAATTAAAAAACCGGATTGAGGTTGATTTAGAGGTAGAAGTATCCGTAGCAGACTTTTTTGAAGGAATGAGTATGCGATCGCTAGCTACAAAGATCCTCGCTCAACTGACAACAGATGCACTACCGTCAATATTCCTTACCCAAGCAGAAAAAACTACATCCATTCAGCCTCTATCTTTTGCCCAACAGGGATTATGGTTTATCAATCAGTTTACTCCTGATAGTCATACATATAACATTCCTATAGTTATTAGCTTAAAAGGTTGCATTAATTTAGCAGTCTTACAAGATAGTCTTAATGAAATTATTAGACGACACGAAGTATTACGGACAAGCTTTGCAGCGGTTGATGGACAACCAGCCCAAGTTATAAATCAAGTGCCACCTTTAACTTTGGCGGTTGAAGATTTGCGTTCCCTTTCTGATAGTGAACGCACTCAAGAAGCACAACATTTGGCTATAGAATTCGCACAGCAGCCATTTGACTTATCTGATCAATCGCTTTTGCGGATTAAAGTTTTAAAATTAAATGATAAATATTATCAATTGTTGGTCACTCTGCATCATATAATTGCAGATGGTTGGTCTATAGGTATTCTGATTAAAGAACTAGCTGCACTATATGAAGCATTCTCCAGGGACAAATCACCACTTCCTGAATTACCCATTCAGTATAGAGATTTTGTCAATTGGCAACGAAAATGGCTTGATGGCGAACGCATTCAACCAAAACTTGCCTATTGGAAACAAAAGTTAAGTGGTGAGCTACCTGTACTGAATTTACCAACGGATCGTGCGCGATCGCCAGTTCAAACATTCAAAGGTGCTCAAACGAAATTAGTTCTTTCTCAAACTCTGACAAAAGAATTGAAGAATTTGAGCCGTCAGCAGGGAGTAACCCTGTTTATAACCTTGCTTACAGCCTTCAAAACCTTGCTGTATCGTTATACAGGTCAGACTGATATTTTAGTCGGTTCGCCAATCGCCAATCGTAACAGAACAGAAGTTGAATCATTAATCGGATTTTTTGTCAATGTTTTAGTCCTTCGTACAGACTTATCTGGTGACCTGAGTTTTCAGGAGTTATTAGCGCGGGTGAAGTCAACAGCTTTAGAAGCTTATGTTCATCAAGACTTCCCTTTTGAGAAGTTAGTAGAAGAACTACAGCCAAATAGAGACTTGAGTTACAATCCACTATTTCAAGTGATGTTCGTTCTCCAGAATGTGCCAAAACCCAACTTAAGTCTATCGGATGTATCCGTTACCTATGAGGAGGGCTACAACGGGACATCTAAGTTTGATTTGACATTGTTTATGGAGGATTCCGAGCAAGGGTTGGTTACAACTTGCGAGTACAACACAGATTTATTTAATGTAGATTCTATTACCAGAATGCTGGGACATTTCCAGACTTTACTGGAAAGCATAGTTAGCGATCCCAAAAAACAGATTTCAGATTTGCAATTATTAACCCCATCTCAAGTAGAGCAATTATTAGTTGAATGGAATGATACCAAGATAGATTATCCACAAGATAAGTGTATTCATCAATTGTTTGAAGCACAGGTAGAGAAAACACCAGATGCTGTCGCAGTCGTCTTTGAAAACCAACGACTAACCTACCGCGAGTTAAATCACCGAGCAAATCAACTAGCACACTACTTACATAAGCTTGGTATAAAGTCAGAAGAGATTATTGGTATTTGTATGGAGCGCTCTGTAGAAATGGTGGTGGCTCTAATAGCTATTCTGAAAGCTGGTGAGGCATATTTACCGCTAGACCCAGCATATCCCAAAGAGCGGTTAGCTTTTATGCTGGCAGATGCTCAAGTAACAGTGTTATTAACGCAACGACATTTGGAAAATGAACTACCACCACATCAAGCACAAGTGGTATGTATAGATACTGAGTGCTCAATATGTATAGATTGTAGTTCTCAAAATCCAATCAGTGATGTAAAGCTACAAAATTTAGCATATGTAATTTATACATCTGGTTCTACGGGAAGACCCAAAGGTGTGATGAATACTCATCAGGGTTTGTGTAATCGCTTGCTCTGGATGCAAGATACTTATCAATTAACATCATCTGACAAAGTTTTACAGAAAACTCCTTTTAGCTTTGATGTTTCTGTTTGGGAATTCTTCTGGCCTTTGTTGACAGGTGCAAGTTTAATTGTAGCTAAACCAAATGGTCATCAAGATGCACGGTATATAGCGGAATTTATATCCCAACAACAAATAACTACACTTCATTTTGTTCCTTCTATGCTGCAAGTTTTTCTAGAGGAAGAAAAACGTCACAACTGTAAAAGTATCAAACGTGTATTTTGTAGTGGAGAAGCTTTATCTTTTGATTTGCAGCAGCAATTTTTTAATAGTTTTGATGCAGAATTACATAACCTTTATGGACCAACCGAAGCATCTATTGATGTGACAGCGTGGTGCTGTGAATCTGTGAATAATAACAAAATTGTTCCTATTGGTCGTCCAATTGCTAATACACAGATATTTATCTTAGATACACATTTACAACCTGTTCCTATTGGAGTGATCGGTGAGTTATATATTGCGGGAGTAGGATTAGCACGGGGTTACTTGAATAGACCAGAATTAACTGAAGAAAAGTTTATCCCTAATCCGTTTAAGGATTTACAATTAAATGGGAATTTTTCTAGTCAAAATCTTAATTTAGACGCACGTATTTACAAAACGGGAGATTTAGCACGCTATCGTTCAGATGGAAACATTGAATTTTTAGGCAGAATTGACCATCAAGTGAAAATTCGCGGTTTCCGTATTGAACTAGGAGAAATCGAAGCTTTATTAGAGCAACATCCACAGGTACGAGAAACAGTAGTAGTAGCTAGAGAAGATATACCAAATGACTGTCGCCTAGTTGCATATCTTATTAATCATGAGAATACTACGCTTTTTGTAAATGAACTACGGGGATTTATCAAAGAAAAACTGCCCGAATATATGCTTCCTTCTGTTTTTGTCGTGTTAGATGCTTTACCTTTGACACCTAACGGTAAAATAGACCGTCGTGCATTAAAAGCACCTGAAAATCTGCGTCCAAAGTTAACAGCATCTTTTCAGCCACCTCAGTCTGAAATGGAACAGCAGATTGCAAAGTTTTGGCAAGAAGTACTACATTTAGATAAAGTAGGTATTCATGATAATTTCTTTGACCTTGGTGGGCATTCACTACTGATGCTGCAAGTAAATAACAAACTGCGGGCAATTTTGCAGCGAGATATATCAGTTGTTACTATGTTCCAGAACCCAACTATTTACTCTTTAGCGGAATACTTAAGTCAACAGCGACAGCTTTCTTTTACAGTCACAAGTGATCGCGCTCAAAAGCAAATTGAGGCTATCAATCGCCAAAAACAACAATTGAGTAAGCAAGGTAAAAAGATTTATGATTAGTACTATACATAATAATGCTGTAGAAGGTATTGCCATCGTTGGCATGGCAGGGCGTTTTCCCGGTGCTAAAAATATTGAAGAATTTTGGCAGAATTTACAATCTGGTGTAGAGTCAATTTCTCTCTTTACAGATGAAGAGGTAATATCTGATGGAATTGATCTTAATATATTAAGCGATCGCAATTATGTAAAAGCCAGTGCCATATTAAAAGATATCGATTTATTTGACGCTTTATTTTTTAGTTTCAATCCAAAAGAAGCAGAAATTACTGACCCACAACACCGTATTTTTTTAGAGTGTGCCTGTGTTGCATTAGAAAATGCTGGCTATGATTCTAACAAGAGTGACAGTCGTATTGGAGTTTACGCTGGTGCTAGTCTCAATAACTATTATTCATTAGATTTAAACCGCGATCGCCTGGGT
The DNA here is from genome assembly GCF_036917395.1 of Nostoc sp. Lineage (GTDB taxonomy): Bacteria > Cyanobacteriota > Cyanobacteriia > Cyanobacteriales > Nostocaceae > Nostoc. The sequence continues at coordinate 73,373 of NZ_JBALDI010000068.1, read as the reverse complement.
TCAGCCCAATGCTACCAAACAGTAATTGGTAATGATAAAGATTTTCTGACTACCCGTGTTTCTTATAAATTAAATTTAACTGGTCCAAGTATTACAGTACAAACAGCTTGCTCCACCTCATTAGTTGCAACAACACTAGCTTGTCAAAGTTTGTTGAATTATCAATGCGATATGGCTTTAGCAGGTGGGGTTTCTATCCACGTACCTCAAAAAACAGGTTATTTGTACGAACCGGGAGGAACACTATCACCTGATGGTCACTGTCGTGCTTTTGATGCCAAAGCGCAGGGAACAACTATTGGTAATGGTGTGGGAATTGTTGTCCTTAAGCGATTGAGTGATGCTTTAGCAGATGGTGACTGTATCCATGCTGTAATTAGAGGTTCAGCTATTAATAATGATGGCTCTGGTAAAGTTGGCTACACAGCGCCTAGCGTAAATGGTCAAGCAGAGGTAATTGCTGAAGCGATGATGCTGGCGGGAGTTGAGCCTGAGACAATCAACTATATCGAAGCTCACGGTACTGGTACAATCTTAGGCGATCCCATTGAAATTGCAGCCCTCTCTCAAATCTTTCGTAGCAGTAACAACAAAAAAGGCTTCTGTGCGATCGGTTCAGTTAAAACAAACATAGGTCATTTAGATGCAGCATCTGGGATTGCAGGATTGATTAAAACGGTTTTAGCCCTGAAATATCAGCAAATACCACCAAGCTTAAATTTTGAGCAGCCAAATCCCCAGATTGATTTTGCGAATAGTCCCTTTTATGTCAATACAAAACTAGCAGAATGGAAAGCGGGAAGTAACCCTCGGCGTGCTGGTGTGAGTTCTTTGGGTATTGGTGGGACTAATGCTCATGTCATTCTAGAAGAAGCACCAATGCTGGAACCGTCTAGCCCTTCTCGTCCCTGGCAATTGTTGCTACTTTCTGCCAAAACTGAATCGGCTCTAGAAACTGCAACAGAGAACTTAGTTCAATACCTCCAGCTACATACCGATGTGAACTTAGGGAATATAGCGTATACCCTGCAAGTGGGGCGTGCTGGATTTAATCATCGTCGTGTGCTGGTGTGTCAAGATATTGAGGATGCAGCCAGCGCCTTGCAGTTACAAGATCCACAAAGAGTTTTTACTCGCTTAGTTGAAAGCGGCGATCGCCCCATCGCTTTTATGTTTCCTGGACAGGGCGCTCAGTATGTGGACATGGGTAAAGAACTTTACCAGACTGAGCCAATTTTTCAACAACAGGTCGATTTGTGCTGTCAATTGCTACAACCTCATCTTGGGTTGGATTTACGATCAATCATATATCCGGGTGAGTCTGAGTTAGAAGCCGCAGCACAAAAACTGCAACAAACTAATATTACTCAGCCTGTATTGTTTGTGATAGAGTATGCTCTGGCTCAGTTGTGGATGTCATGGGGAATTTCTCCAGGTGCAATGATTGGTCATAGCATCGGCGAATATGTAGCAGCTTGCCTTGCTGGTGTAGTGTCAGTTGAAGATGCTTTGGCGCTAGTGGCGGCGCGTGGACGACTGATGCAACAACTACCATCTGGTGCTATGCTCTCTGTACCACTGCCAGAGTCAGAAGTTAAAGCTTTACTTGATGAAAAATTATCTCTAGCTGCTTGTAATGCACCATCTTTATGTGTGGTTTCGGGAACCCATGATGCCATAGACGTATTTCAAAATAAGCTCCAAGGTATAGAGTGTCGCCGTCTGCATACCTCCCACGCTTTTCATTCCGAAATGATGGAACCCATCTTGGAGCCATTCCAAAAACAAATCGATAAAGTCAAACTACATCCCCCAAAAATTCCTTTTATCTCCAATGTCACAGGAACCTGGATAACAGCAGAGCAAGCCACAGATCCCAATTACTGGGTAAGACATTTGCGTCAAACGGTACAGTTTGCAGCAGGCATTTCTGCGTTGCTACAAGAGCCAAATCGCATCCTGTTAGAAGTGGGACCAGGACGTACCTTGTGTACATTTGCTCAAAAGCATTTAGATGCCGTAGGACTGTGTTCATTACGACATCCTAAAGAAAAACACTCAGATATAAAGTTCTTACTGAACACATTAGGTAAGCTATGGCTATCTGGAGTACAGATAGAATGGTCAGGATTTTATGCCCACGAGCGCCGTCATCGTCTTCCTCTACCAACATATCCCTTCGAGCGCCAGCGTTACTGGATTGAAGCCCAAAAAGAGATAGCAACTGTCAAGACAAGTGTAGAGGCGTTGTCTATCACCTCTTTACCAAGTAAAAAACAAGATATTGCCAACTGGTTCTACGTTCCATCATGGAAACGCTCTGTGCTACCCGAAAAGCACAAGAGTGAAAAATCAGTTTTGTCTTGCATTCTTGTGTTTATTGATGAGTACGGCTTAGGTGAAGAACTTATAAAACGACTGGAACTGGAAGGTCAGGATGCGATCGCTGTCAGCGTCGGATCGGAGTTGACAAAACTGAGCGACTCCAAATATACCCTAAATCCTCAACAACAGGACGGCTACGACGCTTTACTCAAGGAACTTCTAGCACAAGATAAGTTCCCAAATACGATTGTGCATTTATGGAATGTCACGCCTGTTGATAAGACAGAATTAGACCTAGCAGCAGTTGACAAAGCTGAAGATTTAGGATTTTACAGTCTGCTATTTCTCGCCCAGGCACTTGGAAAACAAAACCTTACCAAGCAACTGCATATAGCAGTCATCTCTAACAATATGCAGGAAGTAACGGGTGAAGAGGTGCTGTGTCCCGAAAAAGCAACTGTTATTGGACCTGTTAAAGTCATTCCACAAGAATACCCTGACATCAGTTGTCGTAACATTGATGTTGTAATTCCCTTAGAAGTAAGAAGTTGGCAAACTGAGAAACTCATAGACCAACTGTTGAACGAGTTAGATGCTCCATCTTCTGATTTAGCGATCGCCTATCGAGGAAATCATCGCTGGGTACAACACTTTGAATCTGTCTGCTTGAATCAAGCTACCGAAAAAACACTAAGATTAAGGAAAGAAGGAGTCTATTTAATCACAGGTGGACTTGGAGGAATTGGACTTACTCTGGCAGAGCATTTGGCAAAGACAATACAAGCAAAACTACTGCTTGTAGGACGTTCAGAATTTCCACAGCCAGACAAGTGGAGTGAGTGGCTAACTGAGCACGACGAGCAAGACAGCACCAGCCGTAAGATTCTCAAAGTGCAAGAACTTGAACAACTGGGTGCAAAAGTTTTGGTAGTAAGCGCTGATGTCACAAATCTTGAACAAATGCATTGGGCGATTCAAAAAACGCAGGAACACTTTGGCAACTTCAACGGTGTGATCCATGCTGCTGGAGTTCCCGGAGGTGGTGTGATTCAGCGAAAAACGCCGCAAATGACAGCAAGTATTCTAGCACCTAAGGTGAAAGGAACACTCGTTCTCAATAGTATTCTCCAGGGTGTTCAGCTAGATTTCTTTGTCCTGTGTTCTTCAATGACTGCCATCCAAGCGGAATTTGGACAGGTTGATTATGTTAGTGCCAATGCTTTTCTTGACGCTTTTGCTCACTATAAGACCAATCGAGATGGTATATTCACCGTAGCGATCAACTGGTCTGCTTGGCAAGAAGTGGGTATGGCTGCGAAAGCAATCAAGCAATCTGCCCAAACCCAAGATATTCCCAAACCTCAATTTCAAGCAGTGAACCATCCCTTATTTGAGCAATGCATAGTAGAGGGAAGAGAGCAAGAAATATATATTTCTAAGTTTAGTGTGATCAAACATTGGGTTCTCAATGAACATAAGGTGATGGGAAAGGCGACACTTCCAGGAACAGCCTACTTAGAAATGGCTAGAGCTGCTTTTAAAAACCATGCTGAAAATAAGACAATTGAAATCCGTGAAGTGTATTTCCTGACTCCCTTAGTGGTAGAAGCAGATGAAGAAAAAGAAGTTCGTACACTGCTGAAAAAGCAGGGAGATAAGTTTGAATTTTCAATCATTAGCCAATCGAACTCTGGGGAAGATAAATGGCAGGAACATGCTAGGGGTGAATTAGCTTGCATAGAAGTAGAATCCCTGGAAAAGTATGAAATCGAAGAAATTGCTGCTCGGTGTAACCAAGAAATCATCCTTAGGAAAGATGAGGGGAAACCTCAAGTAAAATACATAGAATTCGGTTCCAGATGGGATAACTTCAAGCAGATACAATTTGGTACAAATCAAGGGTTTGCTATTCTGGAACTGTCTACAGAGTTTGCGGCTGACCTTAATTCGTATAAATTGCATCCTGCCTTATTAGACAATGCCAATGGTTTTTTGAGTCTCAAGGACGAAGGCAATTACTTACCGTTTTCTTATAAAAGATTGAAGTTTAGAGAATCTCTACCTGAAAAAGTATACAGTTACATTAGATACAGTAAAAAAAATAAAAATCGTAACAATTCTCTGAAATTTGACATCACTATTATGGATGACCAAGGGAGAGGATTGGTCGAGATAGAAGAGTATACTTTAAGGAAAGTAGAGAGTCAGATAGCAAGCCCCGCTCAACAAAAGTCTTCCGCTTCTCTCAGCCAAAACTTCTGTTTGAAAATTTCCTCTCCTGGCATTTTAGAAACTCTGATATTTCAATCAGTACCACGCCAGCAACCAGGTCGAGGTGAGGTAGAAATAGAAGTTGGTGCAACTGGTCTTAACTTCAAAGATGTACTCCTGGCTCTAGGAATGCTTCCCGTACTATCTGATGTTGATCTCAAGTTCGGTTTGGAGTGTGCTGGAAAGATAGTTGCGTTGGGAGAAGGGGTTGAGAGGTTTGAAATTGGAGATGAAGTGATTGCTCTTGGCGACAGATGTTTTAGCCGATTTCTCACAACTTCTGCTTTGTCAGTTGCACTCAAACCCAAACATCTGAGTTTGGAACAAGCAGCAACAATTCCGGTAGCTTTTACCACAGCTTACTACTCCTTGATCAAATTAGGCAGGCTCAGTCAGGGCGATCGCGTTCTCATTCATGCTGCTACTGGTGGAGTTGGCTTGGCTGCGGTGCAAATTGCCCAGTGGGTAGGAGCAAAAATCTTCGCCACTGCGGGGAACGCAGAGAAACGAGCATTTCTACATTCGATGGGTGTTGAGCATGTCTTTGATTCTCGGTCTGTTGCTTTTGCTGATGAAGTAATGCAATGCACAAATGGTAAGGGTGTGGATGTGGTTTTGAATTCACTTGCAGGCGAATTCTTGACCAAGAGTCTAGATGTATTAGCACCTTACGGACGCTTCCTCGAAATTGGTAAGCGTGATATCCTCAACAATAGCCAATTAGGACTAGGAGTCTTTGCAAAATGCTTGTCATTCTTTGCGATCAACTTAGATTCCCAAGTTCCTAACTATAGTGATCTGTGGCATGAGGTGGTACAACATTTCTATAACGGAAATTTTAGTCCCCTACCTCATCGGGTCTTTCCCATTGATTCGATGACTCATGCCTTTGAATATATGGCTAAAGCCAAGCATATTGGTAAGATTGTCGTATCTCTGGAAAATCAAGATTTTTTAAATACTCAAGTTGTTGCGTCAAACGGAGTTAGCTCTCAACGAACAGCGATCGCAACTTTTTCTGACTTATGGCATTCTGCTTCAGATGGACTGAAGAAAAAAACCACTACACCTGTTAATACGTATCAAAGACAGTTACTTCAGCGAGGGTTATCACCAAAAGAAGGAGTAGAGGCGTTTAGTCGGATTATCGGGAATACTCTTTGCCAGGTTTTGGTATCAACCTATGATTTTCGGGTTCAGGTCAAGCCAGATTTGCTAGATAGCTCACCCAATTTACAAGAAGCTACAAAGAAAGACAACTCCTCTAAACCAACACATCCAAGACCAGAACTGAGCAGTGCCTATGTTGCTCCCACTAATGATATAGAGCGTAAGCTTGCTAATCTTTTTCAAGAGTTCCTGGGTATTGAGCAGGTAGGCGTCCATGATAGCTTCTTTGCTTTAGGGGGAGACTCCCTAATAGGAACTGTACTGATTTCTCAGCTTCGCAAAAATTTTCAAATAGAAGTACCTGTTGATTCTCTGTTTGAGGCACCCACTGTAGGCAAGTTGGCTTTGGTTATTGAAGAAATTCTTATAGAAGAGTTAGAACACTTATCTGAAGATGAAGCTAATTAGATTTAAAAAGCAATAAAACTTTTGATGTGCAATTGTCAAACTAGATAAAAAGCGATCAGTTCACAATAGCAATCATGAAAATTAAAGTCGTTGGTATTATCACAGCAGGTGTAATGGGAATCGGGGTATTTTAATGTTTGATAGGGGGATTATGGACAACAAAAAAGATGAAATTTTGAAACGACGATCAAAGCTTTCACCCATACAGCGAGAAATTCTTGAAAAGCGGCTGCGGGGTCAAGTTGACTCTTTCTCTCAACTAGAGGTTATTCAAAGACGTTCTCAAAGAAGTCCTGCTCCCCTATCGTTTGCCCAACAACGCCTGTGGTTTCTCTATCAATTAGATATCACTAGTAATGCTTACAATGTGTCTGGATTTCTACGCTTTACAGGTTCACTCAATGTAACAGCACTGGAGCATAGCCTGAATGAGATCGTGCAACGTCACGAATCCCTACGTACTAACTTCAAAATCATAGAGGGAGAACCAGTTCAAATCATTGCTCCATTTTTGAGTATTGTTTTGCCGATAGTAGACCTCCAGAAACTACCAAAGAATCAGCTTGAGCAAGAAATCCAACGATTAACCACTAAGGAAGCCCAACTATTTTTTAATTTGGCACAAGAACCTTTGTTGCGACCTATCTTGCTGCATCTGAGCAAAACAGAATATTTAATGCAATTAACAATACATCACATTGCCATAGACGGCTGGTCAATTAGTGTGTTTGTTCGCGAATTGACAGCCCTGTATAAAGCCTTTTGTGTTGGATTACCTTCACCACTACCGGAACTCCCTATTCAGTATGCAGATTTTGCTCTCTGGCAACGGCAATGGCTACAGGGAGAGAGACTAGAATCTCAAATTACTTATTGGAAGAAACGTCTTGACAGCCTTCCTTGTTTACAATTGCCTACTGATCGCCCCCGACAGGCAATTCAAACTTTTCAAGGTGCAAAACAACACCTTGTGTTATCAAAAGCTTTATCAGAAGATATTAAAGCCTTGAGTCAGCAGGAAGGTGTTACACTTTTTATGACATTGTTGGCTACGTTTCAAACTCTATTACACTGGTACACTAGCCAGGACGATATTGTCGTAGGTACTGATGTTGCCAACCGCAACCAAGCTGAAATAGAGGGATTAATTGGGTTCTTCGTCAACCAGTTGGTGTTGCGTACTAATTTCTCTGGAAATCCCTCCTTTCGGGAGCTACTTGGACGAGTCCGTGAAGTAACTTTAGGAGCCTATAGGCATCAAGATCTGCCGTTTGAGAAAGTTGTAGATACTTTGAAAGTAGAGCGAAACCTAAATCGTATGCCACTATTCCAGGTTAAGTTTGTTCTTCAGAATGTTGCTCTGCCAGTTCTGGAATTTACAAATTTAACAACTAGTACTTTAAATCAGGTAAATACAGAGAAAACAACACTTGATTTACTCCTAACAATGGTAGACACAGAACAAGGGATAAAGGGTGATTTAGAGTACGACATAGATTTGTTTGACGTTAGTAGTATTATAAAAATATTGAAAAATATTGAAACACTTTTAAGTACTGTTGTCAAACAACCAGAAACACGATTGAATGAACTGGTTGATAACTTAGCAAAAGTGGAAAAACAACAACGCCTCTACATAAAAAACAAGCAAAAAGAAGAGTATTCTAACCTGCTGAAAAGTATTCAACGTAAAGCTATTATGACCATAAGTTAAAAAAATAAAAAAATAAAAATTATGAAAAATATAGAAAATAAGCAATTTAAACTTCAAGGGTTGGGAAATATTACAAGAAAAGTAGTAAAGTTAACACAAGGAGAATTAATAAAATTAGATTTTTTGAAATATGGCGAAACACTTCCTGTAGTATTAAAGCCTGCTGTACAAAATGTCGATTTAATAAATTGGATCAAGGATAACCAAGAATTTCTACAAACAAAGTTACTAAAACAGGGTGCTATATTATTGCGGGGCTTCAATTTAGAAAGAGCAGCAATTTTTGAGCAAGTTTGCCTGATGCTATGCCCAAACTTGTTCAATGAGAATGGTGAACATATTCGTGGAACTGTCAGTGCTAACGTTTATACTCCAGTTTTTTATCCAGCAAATAAAAAACTATTGTGGCATAATGAAAATTCTTTCAACTATCGTTGGCCTAAAAAAATATTTTTTGGCTGTAGTCAACCGGCAGAACAAGGAGGAGAAACTCCTATTGTTGATAGTCGTAAAGTTTTTGAACTAATCGATCCTAAGATTCGGGAAAGATTTATTGAAAAAAAGGTCATGTATCTTCGCAATTACGATTCTAGAATTGGACTAGACTGGTCAACTGTTTTTCAGACTCAAGATCAAGCAAAAGTAGAGGCTAACTGTAAAGAAGCTGGCATCGATTTTGAATGGAAAGATAATGGTAGATTGAGAACCCGTGCTGTGCGACCTGCTGTAGTCAAGCATCCTCAAACTGATGAAATGACTTGGTTTGCCCAACTTCAACATTGGCATACTTCATGCTTAGATATACAAACGCGTCAGACTCTGTTGTCATCTTTCCAGGAAGAAGATTTACCCCGAAATTGCTACTACGGTGATGGTTCTCATATTGAAGACTCTGTAATGGAAGAAATTTGTGGAGTGTATGAAAAGCTAGAAATCACCTTTTCTTGGCAAACTGGAGATTTATTAATATTAGATAACTTGTTAACTGCTCATGGGCGTAATCCTTTTTGTGGAGAACGGAAGCTTTTTGTTGCGATGGGTGAAATGATAAGTTTTGACGAAATTTGAAACTGAGGTAGGTCAAAAAATGCAAGAACAAATTCAGGGTTTTTCACTATCCTCGCAACAAAAGCGTTTATGGTTGTTACAAAAAGATGGTCAAGTATATCAGGCTCATTGTGCAATTCTTGTAGAAGGAAATCTGAAAAAAGAGGTTTTGAAAGAAGCATTAAATCAAATAGTCAATAGTCATGAAATTTTCAGAACTACCTTTCATTGCATTCATGGAGTAAAAACTCCTATTCAGGTAATCAATGAATCTAGTTTTATTTCAGTATCTGAAGTATATTTGGAAGAGAAAGACGTTAGAGAGTTTGATATCCAAAAACTGTTTGATTCAGCGAGTCAGCAGAGTCTCGATTTGGAGCAAGGATCACTATTATTAGCTACCTTAGTAACTCTGACACCACAAAAGCACTTATTAGTTATCAGTTTGCCTGCTTTATGTGCAGATACCCCAACTCTAAATAATTTAGTTTGTGAACTCAGCAGATGCTATGCTGCTTGTTTACAGCATGAGAAACTCTCTCTACAACCTCTGCAATATGCAGATATCTCTGAATGGCAAAATGAATTATCGCAGACAGAGGAACTAAAAGCTGAAGCAAATTACTGGAGAAAGTTCGATGTCTTCAATATTGGAGAATTGAAGCTTCCTTACTCAAATCAGTTAATTAGCAACTCGGAATTTAAACCCCAATCGCTTAATTTGGATATTCCGCCAGATTTAGTAAATAAAATAGATGTGATACTTGCACAGTACACAAATATTACAAGTTATGTTTTTTTTCTTACTTGCTGGCAGATTTTGTTGGGTCAACTTACTGGCAAATCAGACATGATCATTGGTATGGCTAGTAATGGTCGTAACTATGAACAATTGCAAGAAGCTTTAGGTCTATTGGTTAAATATTTACCCTTTCAATGTAATCTTCAGAATAACTACAAATTTAGTGATCTGTTAAATAAAGTTACAGAAGCTACAGAGGAGATATTTGAATGCCAGGAAAGCTTTTCTTGGGAACAAAGTCTTAGTATTTTGGATGGGAATAGTCAACAGCAACCGTTCTTCCCATTCTGTTTTGAGTTTACGTCTCTCTCAGCCAGGTATTACGCAGACAGTATATGTTTTTCAATTTATAAACAGTACGCCTGTGTAGATAAATTCCAGGTCAAACTATCCTGTGTTCGTCGGGATGATGATCATATAGCTGCTGAATTTCACTATGATGCCAATGTCTACGTTGTTGAAGATATTCAACGTCTGGCAAGTCAGTTTGAAACATTATTAACCAACCTTGTTAAGAATCCTGAAGGAGCGATCGCTTCTTTTGACATCCTTAGCCCTGTTGAGCGAGAGCAACTTTTAGTTGAATTCAACGACACAAAAACTGCTGCCTCACAACACCAATGTATACACCACTGGTTTGAATCACAGTGCGATCGCACCCCTGACAACATTGCTGTAGTTTGTAAAAACCAGCAACTAACATACTCGGAGTTAAATGCACAGGCAAATCGACTGGCTCATTATTTACAAAAAATGGGCGTTGGGCCAGAAATTATAGTAGGGATTTGCGTAGAGCGATCGCTCGATATGGTTGTGGGAGTGCTGGGTATTCTCAAAGCAGGTGGAGCTTATTTGCCATTAGATCCTATATATCCTAAAGAAAGGTTAGCCTTCATTTTAGAAGAAACCTGTACACCTGTGCTGTTGACCCAAGAAAAGTTGTTATCTATCCTTCCCGAATGTAATGCTAAGTTATGTTGCCTGGATAATGACTGGGAGAAGATTGCCCCAGAAAGTACAAAAAACCCTATTAGCAAGACAATTTCTGACAACTTAGCTTACGTTATTTATACTTCTGGTTCTACTGGTAAGCCCAAAGGAACATTAATTACCCATCAAGGTTTAGTTAATTATCTAACATGGTGTACTCAAGCTTATGCAGTTGATCTGGGAGAGGGGGCTACCGTTCACTCTTCGCTAGCTTTCGACCTAACTATTACTGGGCTGTTTTCCCCTTTGGTAGTAGGACGACGGGTAGAACTTATTCCAGAAGACCAAAGCATGGAGTCTTTAGGTGATGCCCTACGTAACGGCTCAAACTACAGCTTAGTCAAAATTACACCAGCTCAACTACAGCTACTCGAAAAGCATTTATCTTCATCAGAAGCTCCTGGTAAAACTAGAGCCTTAATTATTGGAGGAGAAAATCTGCTGGCCGAAAGCATTACTTTCTGGCAAAACTTTGCACCTAATACAATCTTAGTGAATGAATATGGACCGACCGAGACAGTCGTGGGTTGTTGCATTTACCAAATACCTAAAGGTGAAATGCTCTCAAGTTCTGTTCCCATTGGCCATGCGATCGCTAACACCGAGCTTTATGTACTCAACCAATACCACAAGCCTGTACCAATTGGAGTTCCGGGCGAACTCTACATCGGCGGTTTGAGTTTAGCCAGAGGTTATCTCAATCGCTCTGAACTAACAGCAGAAAAATTTATCCCTAATCCCTTTAGTGAGCAACCAGGGACACGCTTGTATAAAACGGGGGACTTAGTTTGCTATCGGTTAGACGGAAATCTGGAGTTCCTGGGGCGAATAGATAACCAGGTGAAAGTCAGAGGTTTCCGTATTGAGTTAGGAGAAATTGAGGGATTGCTAAAACAATACCCAGGTGTGCGAGACACAATAGTGATGGCGCGGGAGGATGTGCCTGGTGACCAGCGTTTGGTGGCTTATGTGGTTTCTAAATCGGATGCAATTCCTATTCATAGTGAACTGCGGAGCTATCTCAAACAGCATTTGCCAGAATATATGCTGCCATCAACCTTTGTACTAATGGATGCCCTGCCATTAACAACCAATGGCAAAGTAGATCGTCGGGCATTACCTGCTCCAGATCAAACACGCCCCGAATTCCAAGAAACTTTTGTAGCTCCTTGCACAGCGATAGAGGAGATACTAGCAGGAATTTGGGCACAAATCCTTGGGTTGGAGGAAGTCGGGATACATGACAACTTCTTTACCTTGGGAGGGCATTCGCTTTTAGCGACTCAAGTGATTTCGCAGGTGCGAAAAGTTTTTCAGCAAGAGCTTTCTTTACGTCGCTTATTTGAACAACCAACAATAGCTGGGCTAGCCAAAGACATTGAAAAAGCTACCAAGGCAGGCTTAGGACTCGAAACAGCAACAATTGAGCGGATTTCCCGCTCACAACACTTACCCTTATCATTTGCCCAGCAACGGTTATGGTTCCTTGCCCAGTTGGAGCCAAACAGCCCTTTCTACAACATCCCTGCTACTGTTCGCTTACAAGGACAATTGAATCTTAGGGCGCTACAACAGAGTTTCAAGGAAATTCTCCGTCGCCACGAAGCATTGCGAACTAATTTCCAGACAGTAGAAGGGCAACCTGTAGCAGTTATCTCATCAGCGACATCACTACTGTTACCAGTATTTGACATCAATGAATTAAGTTCAAATCAACAAGAAGCCTCAGTCAGACAACTGGCAGAATTTGAAGCGCAACAACCTTTTGACCTGAATCGGGACCTCCTGCTGCGGGTGAAACTAATGTGTCTTGGGGAACAAGAGCACATCGTACTACTGACGATGCACCACATAGCCTCTGACGGTTGGTCAACAGGCGTGCTGATCCGTGAGTTAGTAACACTCTATCAAGCCTTTTGTGAGCAGCAGCAACTCTCACCGTTAACTGAACTGCCTATCCAGTATGTAGATTTTGCAGCTTGGCAGCGACAATGGCTACAAGCAGAGGTACTACAATCGCAGATATCTTACTGGAAAAAGCAGTTAGAGGGGACACCTGCGGTACTGGAGTTACCCACTGACCACCCACGACCCGCTGTTCAGACATTTCAGGGTGCTACTTATTCTTTCGAGCTATCTGTTGAGCGATCACAAGCCCTGAATAAATTCAGCCAGCAACAGGGAAGCACTTTATTTATGACCCTGCTGGCGGCTTTCCAGACCCTGTTATGGCGTTACACGGGCAATGAAGATATTGTGGTTGGTTCGCCGATTGCCAACCGGAATCGGCAGGAAATAGAAGGGTTAATTGGGTTTTTTGTGAATACCTTAGTGCTGCGAACTAATTTGGCAGGTAATCCCACCTTTGAGGAGCTACTAACTCGTGTGCGAGAAGTTGCCTTAGGAGCCTATGCACATCAGGACTTACCCTTTGAGCAGTTGGTAGAACAACTGCAACCACAACGAGATTTAAGCTACACACCACTGTTTCAAGTGATGTTTGTGCTCCAGAATGCACCGATGTCGGCGCTAGAGTTGCCTGGTTTGACTTTAAGTCTTTTAGAAAGTGAAAGTCGCACTGCCAAGTTTGATTTGACTTTGTCGCTCATGGAAACAGCACAGGGACTAGTTGGGATTCTAGAGTACAATACTGACTTATTCGAGTCAAGCACCATCAGCCGCATGGCTAGACATTTTCAAACGTTGCTAGAGCAGATAGTTGCTAATCCACAGCAGCGCGTGTCGGAGTTAGCACTGTTAACTCCAGCTGAGAAGGCACAGCTAGCAGAGTGGAATGATACCTCGGTTGAGTATCCTCAACAACAATGCATCCATCAGTTGTTTGAGTCCCAAGTAGAGAGGACGCCCGACGCTGTAGCAGTAGTTTTTGAATCGGAGCAACTAACTTACTATGAACTAAACGCAAGAGCAAATCAACTGGCGCAGTATTTGCAAAAGCTAGGTGTAGGACCAGAGGTATTGGTAGGAATTTGCACAGAGCGATCCCTCGATATGGTGATTGGGCTTTTGGGCATTCTCAAAGCTGGTGGTGCTTATGTACCCCTTGACCCCACTTATCCTCAAAAGCGTTTAGCTTTTATGTTGTCAGATTCTCAAGTGTCAGTACTGCTAACTCAGCAGCGACTGATAGAGGCAATGCCTCAACTTCAAACCAGGGTTGTTTGCCTGGACACCGACTGGGAAGTCATTGTCAGTGAAAGCAAGGAAAACTATGTTGATAATCTCACTGTTGGAAATCTAGCTTATGTAATTTACACCTCTGGGTCTACTGGTATTCCTAAGGGTGTGATGATTCCACACAGTGCTTTGACGAACTATACCCAAGGGGCAGCGGATGAATATAGGTTGGATATAGATGATCGCGTATTACAATTTGCCTCCATTAGTTTCGATGCAGCTGCAGAAGAGATATTTCCCTGTTTGGTGCGGGGTGGAACCTTGGTACTGCGTACTGATGCCATGCTGAGTTCAGTGCCCGTGTTCCTGCAAAAATGTTCTGAACTTGAGTTAACAATGTTAGACCTGCCCACAGCATTCTGGCATGAAGTGACTCTTGCCTTAGTTACAGAAGGTTGCATACTACCCAAGCAACTGCGTTTAATGTTAATTGGCGGAGAAAAAGCGCTTAAGGTGCAACTTGCAACCTGGCACAAACATGCACCCAAGAGCGTGCGACTGGTAAATACATACGGACCTACAGAAACAACGATAGTTGCAAGCAAGTGCGATTTATCAGAGTCGTCCTGGCAAGAAGTACCGATTGGTTCTGCAATTCCTAACGTCCAAACTTATGTCCTCGATAACTATCTCCAACCAGTTCCTATCGGCGTAGTGGGCGAATTATACATTGGCGGAGTCAGTGTAGCAAGGGGCTATCTCAACCGTCCCGATCTAACCGCCGATAAATTTATTCCCAATCCCTATAGCCAGGAATCGGCAGCACGGCTATACAAGACTGGGGACTTGGTTCGCTACTTCAGCGATGGAAACCTTGAGATCATTGGTCGGATTGACCAGCAGGTCAAAGTCCGTGGTTTCCGCATCGAACTTGGAGAGATTGAAGCGCTCCTTAGCCAATACCCAACAGTACGAGAAACTGTAGTTGTCGTTCGCTCAGATGAAATCGCTTCTCAACGAATAGTCGCCTATGTCGTCCCTCAAAAAGAGCAAACACTGACAGTGACTGAACTGCGCGGCTTTATAGAGTCGAAGCTGCCAAACTACATGGTGCCAGCAGCTTTTGTCATGCTAGAATCACTACCACTCACACCTAATGGTAAGGTGGATCGTCAGACGCTACCTATACCTGATCGAATACGCCCAGAACTCGAAAAAGCCTTTATTGCACCTCAGACAACCATTGAAAAACAGTTGGCTGTGATCTGGGAAAAAGTACTCGGCTTAGAAAAAATAGGTATAAACGACAACTTTTTTGAATTGGGTGGGGATTCTATTCTCAGCCTTCAAATTATATCCAAAGCAAACTTAGCAGGGCTGCAACTAACCCCCAAGCAGCTGTTTCAACACCAGACAGTTGCTCAACTAGCAGCCGTAGCTGGCACAACCAAGACAATTCAAGCCGAACAGATTGCGGTAACTGGAACGCTACCGCTAACACCTATTCAGCAATGGTTTTTTGAACAACAGCAACCAGAACCAGATCACTGGAATCAGGCGGTGCTGCTAGAAATCAAGCAGAGCATTGAGCTTGTGGTTTTAGAGCAAGTAATACAGTTTTTACAAAGACATCACGACGCCCTACGTTTGCGATTTCTACAAGAGGAATTTGGTACTCAGGCGGTTATTCTCAGTCCTGATAATGTAGTGCCAATCACATACTTAGATTTGTCAGCACTGCCAAAAGAGGAACAAGCGGCTACTATAGAAAGAATGGCTGCTAAACTCCAAGCTAGCTTAAATCTCTCAGTAGGACCGCTATTCCGGGTTGCCCTTTTTGACCTGGGTGAAGGTAAACTATGTCGCTTGCTTTGGGCTATCCACCACTTAGCTGTTGATGGGGTTTCTTGGCGAATCTTACTTGAGGATTTTCAAACAGCTTACCAACAACTTTGTCAAGGCAAAAAAATACAGTTGCCAGCCAAAACAACTTCTTTCAAAGAGTGGTCTCACCGTCTGCAAGAATATGCACAATCTTCAGTACTGGACTCAGAACTAGAGTACTGGCTGATAAGTGAGCGTCAATCTATTAAACCTATACCTGTAGATTACCAATGCGGAAACAACACAGAAGCGACAGCTTGTACAGTATCAGTATCGCTTTCTGAGGAAGAAACTCAAGTCTTGCTGCAACAGGTGCCAACAGCTTACCGGACGCAAATAAACGATATACTCTTAACTGCACTTACACAAACATTTGCCCAGTGGACGGGAGAAAATTCTCTACTAATTGACTTAGAAGGACATGGGCGAGAAGAACTATTTGAGGATGTAGATTTATCTCGGACTGTGGGCTGGTTCACATCTATCTTTCCGGTAAACCTGAGTCTAGAAAACGCGACCTCCCCAGGAAAAGCCTTGATGGCAATCAAAGAGCAACTACGGGCGATTCCAAATCGGGGTATTGGTTATGGAGTGCTGCACTATCTCAGTAGGGATAAGGAAATTACCTCGCGGCTGAGTCTGTTACCAAAAGCGGAAGTGATTTTTAACTATTTGGGACAGTTTGACCAAGTTTTACCGGAATCCTCTTTATTTAGGTATGCTCAGGAGTCCAGCGGTCCGAGTCACAGTTTGTGTTCGCTACAAACTCATTTGCTGGAAATAAACGGCAGCATTTTTCAGGGACGGTTGCAAATGAACTGGACTTATAATGAGAAACTGCATCGGCAAACCACAGTTGAAAGACTTGCTCAAGGGTTTATTCAGGGGGTGCGATCGCTCATCGCCCATTGCCAATCCCCCGATGTCGGTAGCTTCAGCCCTTCTGACTTCGCTGATGTCGAACTGAGCCAGGAAAAACTGGACAATGCTCTTGCTGAAATAGACTTTTTTTGACCGAAATATAAAATGAACAAGAAAAATATTGAAACCATTTATCCTCTTTCCGCGTCACAGCAAGGCATGCTCTTTGAGACAATTTCTGCTCCAGAGTCAGGCATCCATATTGAGCAGTTAACTGGTGTTTTTGCGGCAAATTTAGATATTTTTAGCTTTGAGCGAGCATGGCAGAAGATTATAGACCGCCACTCGATTTTGAGAACATGCTTCATCTGGAAAGAACAGGACGAGCCACTTCAGGTAGTGCTTCGGCAGGTGAAAATACCGTTAGAGCAGCTAGACTGGCGTCATTTGTCATTATTTCAGCAGGAAAAGCAACTAGAGAGTTTTCTTGAAGCAGAGCGTCATCAGGGCTTAAATCTTTCTAAAGCACCATTGATTCGCCTGACTCTTATCCGTTTGACTGAAGACAATTATCAATTTATTTGCACCCATCACCATATTTTGATGGATGGATGGTCTGTCCCTTTAATATTCAACGAATTCTTTGCATTTTACGAAGCGTTTTACCAAAGTCAAGACTTACATCTAGAGAAACCCCGTCCCTACAGAGACTACATTGCTTGGCTAAAAAAACAAGATTTGTCTAAAGCAGAAGCATTCTGGCGCAAAACTCTACAGGGTTTTACCAAACCAACTTCACTTGGAAAGAAAGCAGATCTGGGTAGTTTTTCTCACCCTGAACAGATTTATGGCGAACAAAGAATCTATTTACCAACACCTGCAACAGCAACTCTGCAATCTTTAGCAAGGCAATATAGGGTAACCTTGAATACTTTGCTTCAGGGAGTTTGGGCGTTGCTCCTGAGCCGCTATAGTGATGAAGAAGACGTGGTTTTTGGTATCACCATGTCTGGTCGTCCGTCAGACATAGAAGGGGTTGAATCGACGATTGGACTCTTCATCAATACCTTACCTTTGAGGCTAAAAGTTTTTCCTAGAGCATTCTTGTGGTCTTGGCTCAAAGACATTCAGACTCATAATGTTGAACTACAACAATATCAATATAGTCCTATTGGTCAAATTCATCAATACAGTGAAGTACCTGGAGCGTTACCCCTTTTTGAAAGTATTCTAGTTTTCGAGAATTATCCAAGTATAATCCGGCAAGTATCAAATATAACTATCAATATAAGTCAAACTCGTTCTCAAGGGGCACAAACTAAATATGCTTTAACCCTGCTCGTAGTCCCTGGTTCAGAACTTATAATTGATATCATCTCCGATGAACGCCGCTGCGATAAAGCTAACGTAACCTGGATTCAACAGCATTTCCTAACCTTGCTTCAAAGCATCGTTGACAATCCAGAACAACAGATCGCAACACTTCTAGATATAATTCCAGTCAGTCAAATTCCGAAAATCAAACCGCTTCAGAAACAGGACCAACAAAAGTTGGGTTATACCTTCGCAACACCGCGTAATCCTGTTGAGGAACTTCTAGCCGGAATTTGGAAGCAGATTCTTAGTGTTGAACAAGTAGGAATTCACGACAACTTTTTTGAACTGGGTGGACATTCCTTACTTGCCACTCAGGTTATGTCACGCGTGCGCGATACCTTGCAGCTTGAACTACCCCTGCGTTACTTATTTGAAGCGCCTACTATAGCTAGTTTAGCTGACAGCATAGAAACAATCCGTCTCATAAAGCAGGGACTGCAAGCTCCACCCATTGAGCGCGTTCCAAGGGATAGAAACTTGCCTCTATCTTTCGCCCAACAGCGATTGTGGTTCCTTCATCAGTTAGATCCAAACTCAGTCGCCTACAATGGCTCTGACGCCGTGCTACTGGAAGGGGTGCTCAACGTGGCGGCGCTAGAGAAGAGCATCAACGAAATTGTGCGGCGGCATGAAGTCTTGCGGACGTGCTTTGCGATTGTGCAGGGGCAAGCAGTTCAAAGGATTTCTTCAGAACTAATGATGCCCTTACCAATAATGGATTTACAGAATTTGCCGCAAACTGAGCGTGAGACTGAGGTGCAACGGCTGGGACAAGCAGATGTTCAACAACCGTTCGACCTAACACGGGCACCTTTGATGCGGCTCACTCTGTTACATCTCAGCACCAACAAACACATTCTGCTGGTGACAATGCATCATATTATCTCTGATGGTTGGTCGGCAGGGGTGTTTATCCAGGAGATATCAGCGCTTTATGAAGCGTTTACTACTGGTAAGCCCAGCCTTCTCTTAACGGAGACGCTGCACGAACGGCACGCTACGCTAACACCGCTACCAGAGTTGTTTATCCAGTACGTAGATTTTGCCGTGTGGCAGCAGCAGTGGTTGCAAGGCGAGGTGCTCGATACTCAACTAAGTTACTGGAAACAGCAGTTAGAAGGGGCTAAGACAGTGCTAGAGCTACCAACCGATAGACCGCGATCTACGTTGCAGACTTCCATAGGAACAAAGCACACTTTCGCACTCTCCCTTACCCTGTCTCAATCTCTCGAATCCCTGAGCCAGCAGCAAGGAGTCACCCTCTTCATGACCTTGCTAGCAGCTTTCAATACACTGCTTTACTGTTACACAGGTCAAGAAGATATCCTTGTAGGTTATCCTATCGCCAACCGCAACCGCCGTGAAATAGAACCACTTATTGGCTTTTTTGTCAATACCTTGGTATTACGTACAGATATTTCAAAGAATCCCAGTTTTATTGAGTTGTTGCAGCGGGTGCGGGAAGTTGCTTTAGGGGCATACACCCACCAAGACTTGCCTTTCGAGAAGTTGGTAGCAGAACTACAGATAGAACGCAACCTCAATCACACGCCTTTATTTCAGGTATGGTTCGTCCTTCAAAACGCCCCCATGTCAGCCCTTGAGCTTTCAGGACTTAAACTTAGTTTTTTAGAAGTTCAAAGTAGTATAGTGCGGCATGATTTGAAACTTGACCTTTCTGAAACACCAGAAGGACTCAAAGGTTTTTTTGAGTACAAAACAGACTTATTTAATGCTACTACTATCGATCAAATGGTAGGACTATTTAAAAGCCTTTTAGCCACAGTTGTTGAACAGCCTGATATTAAGCTGACTCAATTGGTAAAAATTCTGAAAGAAACTGAAAAACAACAGCAAATAATTAAAAATCAAGAGTTGCAACAAGCGCGTCGTTATCAATTAGGACAAGTTAAGCGTAAAGCAATAACTGGCATTGGACAATAATCGTTGTTTTTTTATTAAAAGTGGTAGATATTACAAAAAATACAATGAATTTGAAAAATAAGCGAAAAATAATAAGTGTATCTCCAGAAAAAATAATTGAGACTGAATCAATTCAGCCAGGACAAAGTCTACCTTTAGTCATTAAGCCTGCTATCGATGGCATAAATTTAGCCACTTGGTCAGCTAGCAATCAGGAATGGCTAGAAACTAAGTTATTGCAGCATGGAGGTATCCTATTCCGCAATTTTCCTATAAGTGATACTGAAGGTTTTCAGCATTTCCTTAAATCTATTTCTAAAGAATTAATTGAATATTCTTATCGTTCAACTTCGCGTAGCCAAGTAAGTGGTAAGATATACACATCAACTGAATATCCAGCCGAACAATCAATTCCTTTACACAACGAAATGGCTTACTGCCACAACTGGCCAATGAAGATTTGGTTCTTTTGTTTAGAAGCGGCAGAACATGGTGGAGAAACACCGATAGCTGATAGTCAAAAAGTTTTTCAAGGTATTGACCTAAAGATTAAAGAGCAATTCATTCAAAAAAAGGTTATGTATGTCCGGAACTACGGCCAAGGACTCGATCTAAAA
The DNA here is from genome assembly GCF_036917395.1 of Nostoc sp. Classification (GTDB taxonomy): domain Bacteria; phylum Cyanobacteriota; class Cyanobacteriia; order Cyanobacteriales; family Nostocaceae; genus Nostoc. The sequence continues at coordinate 52,846 of NZ_JBALDI010000068.1, read as the reverse complement.
TGGGAAAATGTATTTCAGACTTCTAACAAATCAGAAGTTGAGAGTTATTGCTGTAGTGCTGGCATTGAATTTGAGTGGAAAGACGGAAATTATTTGAGAACCAGTCAGGTCTGTCAAGCTGTTGCCACCCATCCTAAAACTAATGACATAGTGTGGTTCAATCAAGCACATTTGTTTCACGTATCTAGTTTAAAACCAGAAGTTCGTGAATCTCTACTCTCAACAGTTAAAGAAGAAGACTTGCCACGCAACGCTTATTACGGAGATGGTTCCAAAATTGAAGCATCTGTTATAGAAGAAATTAACGAAATATATCAACAGTCAGCAGTGACGTTTTCTTGGCAATCAGGTGATATTTTGATGCTAGATAATATGTTAACTGCTCATGGACGTAAGCCTTTTGTGGGAACACGAAAAGTTTTGGTGGGAATGGCAGAACCATCGTGGGGCTAATAAAATTAGGGAGTGGTTGAGAAATATGCAAAGTTCTTACATAGAAGGTTTTAAAATTTCACCTCAGCAAAAGCATTTGTGGTTGTTGCAACAACAAGAAGGCGATTGTCAGCCTTATAGGGTTCAGTGTACGATTTTAATTGAGGGAGATATAAAATATTCAATTCTAGAGAGAGCTTTACAAAACATTATTGATAAGTACGAAATTCTTCGCACTAACTTTCGAGCATTAAAGGAAATGACTATTCCTTTACAGGTTATCAATGAAAATAGTTTTTTATCTATTAATTTTTATGATTTTAGTACTCTAGAATTAGAGAAACAATTATCAAAAAGTAAAGAGTTGTTTCAAAAACATCATCAACTAATTTTTGATTGGCAGAATGGTTCTGTTTTAAATATTGGTTTGGTTAATCTATCACATCAAAAAACCTTTTTATTGATTGCTTTACCAGCTATATGTGCAGACATGGTATCAATCCATAATCTTGTCCGTGAAATTAGTGAGAGTTATAGTGTCTGCTTGCATCAAAAAGAATTTACAGATGAACCTTTGCAATATGCAGATATCGCTGCATGGCAAAATGAATTATTTGAAGGAGAAGATGCGCAAGCAACAAGAGAATATTGGGGTAAAGGAAATATCTTTAGTTTGGTCACAAGTAAGCTACCTAGTGAAAAACCATCAGTTGAAAAATCAGTATTTAAACCTAAAAATATTAATATTAAAGTTAGTTCTAGTATAGTAACTAATCTCGAAGCGTTAGCATATGCGAATGCTACTAGTATTTCGACAATATTAATGGCTTGCTGGCAGATATTACTCTGGCGTCTTACCGGACAATCTGAGATGGCGATCGCCATGTGCTGTGATGGGAGAAATTATGAGGAATTAAAGCCAGCACTGGGATTGCTAGCCAAATATATACCAGTTCGCGCTTATCTAAATGAAAACTCTAAATTTTCTGAAATATTAAAGCAATTAGATAAAACAATAACAGATGTCTACCAATGGCAGGAGTCTTTTAGCTGCGAAGACATTGCTAGTGGGGATGGGAATAACCAAGAAATATCGTTTTTCCCATTTGCTTTCGACTTTACACCACAGCCAACTAAATACTTAGCTGATGAAGTATCATTTTCGATTTACAATCAGTATGCCTGTATTGACAGATTCAAAATGAAGCTCTCTTGCCTGCACTGCGATGATTCCTTAACAGCAGAATTACATTACGATACCAACTTATTTGACTTAGAAGATATCGAACGCTTGGCAGCAGAGTTTCAAACTTTGTTAATTAGTGCAATTAATAATCCAACAAACAATATTGCCCAACTAGAAATCCTGAGTCCAAGTGAGCGCCAGCAACTGCTAGTTAAGTTCAACAACACCCGAACAAAGTACAATAAACACCAGTGCATTCATCAGTTATTTGAGCAACAGGTCGCACGTACTCCAGATCATCCAGCTGTTGTCTTTGAGGACCAGCAACTGACCTACACCCAGCTGAATGCTCGTGCCAATAAAATTGCACACCACCTACAAACCCTAGGCGTTGGTTCTGAAACAATTGTTGCACTGTGCGTCGAGCGCTCCCTTGAAATGATAGTTGGTTTTTTGGGGATTCTCAAGGTAGGTGGTGCCTACCTTGCCTTGGACCCTCTACTCCCAACTGAGCGTCTAGCTTTCATGTTGCAAGATGCTAAATCTTCAATCATCTTGACCCAACATGACTTAGCGGAATTATTTTCCCAACAGGAAGTGCCGATAGTTTGTCTAGACACTGATTGGAATGCAATTGCTCAGCAGGCAGATGACAATCCTTTGTCGCAAACAACTCCAGAGAATTTGGTGTATGTAGTTTACACCTCAGGCTCAACAGGTCAGCCCAAGGGAGTTGCTGTTGAGCATCGGCAACTTCTCAACTACCTACATAGTATTCTAGAAAAACTAGATCTGCCTGCTAATGCTAGCTTTGCAACTGTTTCCACCTTCGCAGCCGATCTGGGCAACACTGCAATTTTTCCAGCCTTGTGTACAGGTGGATGTCTTCACGTCATCTCACAAGAGCGGGCAATGAGTCCGGAGGCTTTTGCAGATTACTGCGATCGCCATCCAATTGATTGTCTCAAAATTGTTCCTTCTCACTTAAATGCTCTGTTGAGTGCTTCCCATCCGGAGAAGATTCTGCCAGCACGCTTGATTTTGGGCGGTGAGGCGCTGAGTTGGAAGTTAGTAAAGAAACTCCAGCACTACACAGCAAACTGTCAAATCCTCAACCACTATGGACCATCAGAGGCAACTGTTGGCGTTTTAACCTTCATGCTTAAGGATGAAACCATCGGTGAGAAGTCTGAGATTGTACCATTAGGTCGTCCACTCGGTAATACTCAGGTTTACATTCTTAACAATCATTTGCAAATTGTACCAATTGGTGTTTCTGGTGAGCTTTTTATTGGAGGGGATAATCTGGCACGGGGCTATCTCAACCACCTAGAACTAACCAGTGAGAGGTTCATCCCCAACCCCTTTAGTGATGAATTTGGGTCACGGTTATACAAAACAGGAGATAATGCGCGTTATCTACCCGATGGCAACATTGAGTTTCTTGGACGAATCGACCACCAAGTGAAGATTCGTGGCTTCCGAATCGAGCTTGGCGAGATTGAGTCAGTGTTGAGACAACATCCTACCGTTCGGGAAAGCGTCGTCCTAGCGCGGGAAGATGAATTTGGTAACAAGCATCTCATCGCTTATTTCGTGCCAAATCAGCAGTCTAAATTTTCGGTCAGCGATCTGCAGAACTTCCTTAATAAAAAGCTGCCGTCTTATATGGTACCATCTGCTTTTGTCCAACTCAAGGCATTACCTTTAACGCCCAATGGCAAGGTGAACCGTCAAGCATTGCCTGCTCCTGACAGCGTTAAGCCAGAGTTAGCAGGGAGATTTGTCCTTCCCCGCAATTCTATCGAGGAAACAATAGCTCTTATTTGGTCTGCGGTGTTGAAACTTGAGCAAGTAGGAGTTTATGACAACTTCTTTGAGTTGGGCGGAGATTCGATTATTAGTATTCAGATCATCGCCAGACTGAACCAAGCTGGTCTACAGTTGACTCCCAAGCAGTTATTTGAGAACCCAACCGTCGCTGGATTGGCTGCTATTGCGCCTAGAGCTTCAACAATAGCTCAACAAGAACCTGTGACGGGTTTATTCTCCCTGACTCCAATTCAGCACTGGTTTTTTGAGCAGAAGCTGTGCCATCCATACCATTGGAACCAAGCTATACTGCTAGAAGTTTCACCAGAAATTGTCCCGGCTTTACTGGAGCAAGCACTACAGCACTTGCTAGATCACCATGACGCTTTGCGCCTGCGGTTTATTCCTAAAGAATCAAGTTGGCAGCAAGTTAACGCTGATCTGGATGAAGTTGCAAAAGTACCTGTTTTATGTATGGATCTATCAGGGTTGCTAGCTACACAACAAGAAACCACCTTTGAAGCCACTGCTACTGAACTACAGATAAGCTTGAACTTAGCAGAAGGTCTTCTGATGCGAGTGGCGCTATTTAACTTGGGTGACAACCAGTCGAAACGCCTACTTTTGGTCATTCATCACCTAGTAGTAGATGGTGTCTCCTGGAGAATTTTCCTAGAAGACCTACAACAAGTCTATCAGCAACTCAGCCAGGGCAAGGCGGTTGGGCTACCTCAGAAGACAACTTCCTTCAAACAGTGGTCTGAGTTTCTACAAGAGTATGCACAATCAGTTCAGCTTCAAGAAGAACAAAACTACTGGTTACAAGCTTCCCGTCAGTCCATTTCTCGTTTGCCTGTAGATTATCCTGGTGGCGGTGCTAATACGGTGGCATTGGCTCGTAGTCTGTTTGTTTCTCTTAGCATAGAAGAAACTAAGGCATTATTGCAGGATGTGCCAGCAGCTTATCACACCCAAATCAACGATGTACTGCTTACAGCGCTGGTACAAACTTTGACTGAGTGGACAGCAAGTTGTTCTGTGCTAGTAGATCTGGAAGGACACGGACGAGAGGCAATAACTGACAATATCAACCTATCACGGACGGTTGGTTGGTTTACAACTATATTTCCAGTGCTGCTGACCTTAGAAGGAATTTCCCAGCTTGGGGAAGCACTGAAAGCCATCAAAGAGCAACTCCATAGTGTCCCGAATCGGGGAATTGGCTATGGGGTCTTGCGTTATCTAAGTGAGGACTTTTCAGTAACCACGCAACTGCAAAACCTTCCCCAAGCAGAAGTGAGATTTAACTATTTAGGCCAGTTTGATCAAGTTCTGTCTCAATCATCGCTGTTTAAGCTGGTCAAGGGAACCGTTGGTGTTTGCCGCGACCTGCAAGATAATCGGCGCTATCTGCTAGACATTAACGGGTTTGTCCTTGAGGGTCAGTTGCAAATGGAATGGACTTATAGTGAGCAGATACATCAGAGAACCACTATTGAACATCTGGCGAAAGGATTTGTCAAGGCATTGCGATCGCTCATTGCCCATTGCCAATCTTCCGAAGTTGGAGGATACACATCTTCAGACTTCCCGAAAGCTAATTTGAGTCAAAAAGACCTCGAGCAGCTGCTGGCAAGAATTAACCGAGGGAGTGGAAATCAAACAAAATGAACGTAGAAAACATTCAAGATATATACGAACTTTCACCGCTACAGCAGGGCATTCTTTTCCACAGTCTAAGCGCTCCCGAATCAGCAGTTTACTTTGTTCAGCTATGCTATGCTTTACGTGGCAATTTTAATATTTCAGCATTTGAGCAAGCTTGGCAGCAAGTCACAGTTCGGCACACCATTTTACGTACTTCCTTTTATTGGGAAAACCTCGAGAAACCAATACAAGTCGTACATCAGCAAGTAAAAGTCGCGCTCTTGCAGTATGATTGGTGCAATTTAAACTCAGTTGAGCAGCAAGAACGATTGAAAGAGTTTCTTGTGAGCGATCGCGCCTCAGGTTTTGATTTTTCTCAAGCACCTTTGATGCGGCTATTTTTGATCCGTATTACAGACGATTCTTACTACTTTGTTTGGAGTAAACATCATCTGCTATTGGATGGTTGGTCAACAGCATTGGTATTGAAAGAAGTTATTGAACTTTACGAATTACTTTGTCAGGGTGAAAATGTACCTGTAGCACCTAGCCCAGACTATGGCGACTATATTGGCTGGTTGCAGCAGCAAGATTTATCGAAAGCTGAGGTGTTCTGGAAACATGCGCTGAGTGGAATACAAGCACCTACACCCCTAATCAGCCCATATATTAATAATTTGTCCAATCAAGAAGAAAGCGATAAATCTGAACGAATTAAGCTATCACAGACAACCACAGCGGCACTACAGTCATTGGTACGGCAGCATCAGATTACGCTAAATACGCTAGTTCAAGGAGCTTGGGCTGTGCTCTTAGGTCGCTACAGTGGTGAGTCAGACGTGGTTTATGGGGCGACAGTTTCTGGTCGTCCAGTAGACTTAATAGGAGCCGAGTCTATAGTAGGGATGTTTATCAACACCCTGCCTGTGCGAGTCAAGTTGGATGTTGAGCAGTTTCTGATACCTTGGCTCAAACAGCTTCAGGCTCAACTAGTTGAATTGCGTCAGTATGAGTACAGCCCACTGATAGAAGTTCAAGGTTGGAGTGAAGTTCCACGAGGTTTACCGCTGTTCGAGAACATTTTTGTGTTTGAGAACTATCCAACAGAGCAAATTTTAAATAATTATAAAGAAAAATTAGAAATCCAAAGTATAAGTGTTTTTGACAAGACGAATTATCCTCTAACTGTTACCGCAATACCTGGAACGGAGTTGGAGATTATAATTTCTTACGATTGTTACCGCTTTGATACCGCTACGATTACCCGAATGCTAGGGCATTTCCAAACATTGCTGCAAGGCATAGTGACTGACCCCCAAATGTGCCTTAAAGACTTGCCCCTATTGACTGAACCTGAACGGCATCAATTGCTAGTAGAGTGGAATGGCATTCAGGCAGACTATCCACAAAAGCAATGCATTCATCAGTTGTTTGAAGCTCAAGTTGAGCTAACACCAGATGCTATAGCAGTGGTGTTTGAAGACGAGCAGTTGACCTACTGTGAACTAAATGCAAGAGCCAATCAACTGGCGCACTACCTGCGATCGCTTGGAGTAAAACCAGAAGTATTAGTGGGAATTTGTGTGGAGCGATCGCTGTCTATGGTCATCGGGCTGTTGGGCATTCTCAAAGCAGGTGGCGCTTATCTACCCCTTGACCCAGCATATCCCCAGGAACGCTTGGCTTTTATGTTAGAGAACTCTCAACCAACCGTGTTGTTAGCACAACAGCACCTAGTAGAGAATTTACCAACTTACAAGGCGCAAGTCGTTTGCCTAGACAGCAACTGGGAACTAATCGCCCAACAGAGGATAGAAAACCCACCAAGTAACATCACTGCTGATAACTTAGCTTATATCATTTACACCTCCGGCTCTACAGGTAGACCAAAGGGTGCAATGAATACCCACCAAGGAATCTGCAATCGCTTACTGTGGATGCAAGACGCTTACCAATTAACAGCAACAGATAAGGTTTTGCAGAAGACACCTTTCAGCTTTGATGTATCAGTCTGGGAATTTTTCTGGCCATTGATCACGGGTGCGCCTTTAGTAGTAGCTCAACCAGAGGGACATCGAGACACTAATTATTTAGTTAATTTAATAACACAGCAGCAAATCACAACCATACATTTTGTCCCTTCCATGCTGCAAGTGTTTCTAGAAGCAGAGAATTTGGAAACTTGTAAATGTCTCAAACGGGTGATGGCTAGTGGCGAAGCATTACCAACTCAATTGGAAAAACGCTTCTTTAATCATCTTGATGCTGAATTACACAATCTCTATGGTCCAACGGAAGCTGGCGTAGATGTCACTTATTGGGCCTGCGTGCACCAAAACAGTACCCAAGAAAATAGCACCATCGAGCAAAACATAGTTCCCATTGGTCATCCGATTGCCAATATCCAGATTTATTTACTTGATGAGCATTTAAACCCTGTTCCTGTAAGCGTAAGGGGTGAAGTATATATCGGTGGTGTTGGGGTGGGTAGAGGCTACTTAAATCGTCCTGAACTAACAGCAGAAAAATTCATCCCCAACCCCTTTAGCGAAAAACCGGGGACACGCCTGTACAAAACTGGGGATAAGGCACGTTATCTGCCGAATGGAGAGATAGAGTACATCGGTCGTATCGACCATCAGGTCAAAGTCCGTGGTTTCCGCATCGAACTGTCTGAGATTGAAGCACATCTAAGCCGACACCCAGCAGTCCAAGAAACTGTAGTTATCGTTCGTGAAGACTCAGGCGATTCTCAACGGTTAGTAGCCTATGTCGTTCCTCAAAAAGAGCAAACACTGACAGTGACTGAACTGCGCTACTTTTTAGAGTCGAAGTTGCCCAACTACATGGTGCCGGCAGCTTTTATGGTGCTAGAAGCACTACCACTCACACCTAATGGTAAAGTAGACCGCAAAGCATTGCCTGCACCTAATGCAAGACAATTATTATCCGAATCAGATTTGACTGCTCCTTGCACAGCAATAGAGGAGATACTAGCAGGAATTTGGGCACAAATCCTTGGGTTGGAGGAAGTCGGGATACATGACAACTTCTTTACCTTGGGAGGGCATTCGCTTTTAGCGACTCAAGTGATTTCGCAGGTGCGAAAAGTTTTTCAGCAAGAGCTTTCTTTACGTCGCTTATTTGAACAACCAACAATAGCTGGGCTAGCCAAAGACATTGAAAAAGCTACCAAGGCAGGCTTAGGACTCGAAACAGCAACAATTGAGCGGATTTCCCGCTCACAACACTTACCCTTATCATTTGCCCAGCAACGGTTATGGTTCCTTGCCCAGTTGGAGCCAAACAGCCCTTTCTACAACATCCCTGCTACTGTTCGCTTACAAGGACAATTGAATCTTAGGGCGCTACAACAGAGTTTCAAGGAAATTCTCCGTCGCCACGAAGCATTGCGAACTAATTTCCAGACAGTAGAAGGGCAACCTGTAGCAGTTATCTCATCAGCGACATCACTACTGTTACCAGTATTTGACATCAATGAATTAAGTTCAAATCAACAAGAAGCCTCAGTCAGACAACTGGCAGAATTTGAAGCGCAACAACCTTTTGACCTGAATCGGGACCTCCTGCTGCGGGTGAAACTAATGTGTCTTGGGGAACAAGAGCACATCGTACTACTGACGATGCACCACATAGCCTCTGACGGTTGGTCAACAGGCGTGCTGATCCGTGAGTTAGTAACACTCTATCAAGCCTTTTGTGAGCAGCAGCAACTCTCACCGTTAACTGAACTGCCTATCCAGTATGTAGATTTTGCAGCTTGGCAGCGACAATGGCTACAAGCAGAGGTACTACAATCGCAGATATCTTACTGGAAAAAGCAGTTAGAGGGGACACCTGCGGTACTGGAGTTACCCACTGACCACCCACGACCCGCTGTTCAGACATTTCAGGGTGCTACTTATTCTTTCGAGCTATCTGTTGAGCGATCACAAGCCCTGAATAAATTCAGCCAGCAACAGGGAAGCACTTTATTTATGACCCTGCTGGCGGCTTTCCAGACCCTGTTATGGCGTTACACGGGCAATGAAGATATTGTGGTTGGTTCGCCGATTGCCAACCGGAATCGGCAGGAAATAGAAGGGTTAATTGGGTTTTTTGTGAATACCTTAGTGCTGCGAACTAATTTGGCAGGTAATCCCACCTTTGAGGAGCTACTAACTCGTGTGCGAGAAGTTGCCTTAGGAGCCTATGCACATCAGGACTTACCCTTTGAGCAGTTGGTAGAACAACTGCAACCACAACGAGATTTAAGCTACACACCACTGTTTCAAGTGATGTTTGTGCTCCAGAATGCACCGATGTCGGCGCTAGAGTTGCCTGGTTTGACTTTAAGTCTTTTAGAAAGTGAAAGTCGCACTGCCAAGTTTGATTTGACTTTGTCGCTCATGGAAACAGCACAGGGACTAGTTGGGATTCTAGAGTACAATACTGACTTATTCGAGTCAAGCACCATCAGCCGCATGGCTAGACATTTTCAAACGTTGCTAGAGCAGATAGTTGCTAATCCACAGCAGCGCGTGTCGGAGTTAGCACTGTTAACTCCAGCTGAGAAGGCACAGCTAGCAGAGTGGAATGATACCTCGGTTGAGTATCCTCAACAACAATGCATCCATCAGTTGTTTGAGTCCCAAGTAGAGAGGACGCCCGACGCTGTAGCAGTAGTTTTTGAATCGGAGCAACTAACTTACTATGAACTAAACGCAAGAGCAAATCAACTGGCGCAGTATTTGCAAAAGCTAGGTGTAGGACCAGAGGTATTGGTAGGAATTTGCACAGAGCGATCCCTCGATATGGTGATTGGGCTTTTGGGCATTCTCAAAGCTGGTGGTGCTTATGTACCCCTTGACCCCACTTATCCTCAAAAGCGTTTAGCTTTTATGTTGTCAGATTCTCAAGTGTCAGTACTGCTAACTCAGCAGCGACTGATAGAGGCAATGCCTCAACACAAAGCTAAAATCATTTGTTTAGATGCTGATTGGCAGACAATAGCCCAAGAAAGTCAGGAAAATTTAGTCAGTGAGGTAGCTGCTAGTAACCTGGCTTATCTCATCTATACCTCTGGTTCCACAGGCAAGCCTAAAGGTGTGCAAATTCCCCACAGCGCCTTAAGTAACTTCTTGAGTGCTATGCGGCAAACACCAGGGTTAAGTGAGCAAGACACCTTGTTAGCTGTCACCACCTATTCTTTTGATATTGCTGCGTTGGAACTATTTCTACCAATGACAGTGGGTGCTCGTTTGGTAGTCGTCAGTCGGGAAATTGCCTCAGATGGAACATGCTTGTCAGCAAAACTAACTGACTCAAATGCTACAGTTATGCAAGCCACACCAGCTACTTGGCAGCTACTTTTAGCAGCAGGTTGGCAGGGAAATCATCAATTGAAAATTCTCTGTGGCGGAGAAGCCTTACTTGGAAACTTAGCCAATGAGTTACTCAATAGGTGTGACTCGCTGTGGAATATGTATGGTCCTACCGAAACCACCATTTGGTCAGCAGCTTGCCTGGTAGAAACTGATGGTAGCGTTGTGCCAATAAGTCACCCGATTGCTAACACACAATTATATATCCTAGACCAACACGCTCAGTTAGTTCCTGTTGGTGTACCAGGAGAACTGCACATAGGTGGGGATGGACTAGCACGTGGCTACCTGAACCGCCCCGACTTGACAGCAGAAAAATTCATCCCTAGTCCTTTTGAAAATTCAAAATTCAAAATTCAAAATTCAAAATCGAATCGCCTTTATAAAACAGGAGATATAGCACGTTATCTGCCAAATGGAGAGATTGAATTCTTAGGACGTATCGACCACCAAGTCAAAATCCGTGGTTTCCGCATCGAACTTGGAGAAATTGAAGCAGCGATCAGCCAACATCCCACTGTTCGAGAAACTGTAGTTGTGGTTCGTGAAGATTCAGCAGATTCTCAACGAATAGTCGCCTATGTTGCCCCTCAAGCAGAACAAACACTGACAATGATTGAACTGTGTGGCTTCCTCAAGTCGAAGCTGCCAAACTACATGGTGCCAGCAGCTTTTGTTATGCTAGAGGCACTACCGCTCACACCTAATGGTAAGGTGGATCGTAAAACACTACCTACACCCGAGGCAACACAGCTATTATCTGAATCCAATTTTATCGCTCCTTCTACACCAATTGAGGAGATGCTAGCTTTAATTTGGACAGAGGTGCTTGGTATTGAAAAAGTAGGCATTTACAATAACTTCTTTACCTTGGGAGGGCACTCGCTGCTTGCAACTCGCGTGATTTCTCAAGTACGGCAAGTTTTTCAGCAAGAGCTTCCGTTACGTCGTTTATTTGAAGAACCAACAATAGCTGGGCTAGCTCTAGACATTGAAAAAGCGCTCAAGGCAGGTTTAGGACTCGAAGCAGCTAAGATTGAGCGGATTTCACGCTCACAAAATTTACCTCTATCATTTGCTCAACAGAGACTCTGGTTCCTTGCACAGCTAGAACCAAATAGCCCCTTTTACAATATACCTGCTGCTATTCGCCTACAGGGACAATTGAACCTAGAGGCACTACAACAGAGTTTCAACAAAATTCTGCATCGCCACGAAGCGTTGCGAACAAATTTCCAGACAATAGAAGGGCAACCTGTAGCAGTTATTTCACCAGCGACATCATTACCGTTGTCCCTGCTTGAGATCAGTGAGTTATCTTCAAGTCAACAACAAGACTCAGTCAGACAAATAGCATATTTTGAAGCACAACAACCCTTTGATCTCAACAGCGACCTCTTGCTGCGAGTAAAATTACTACGCCTTTGGGAACAAGAGCACATAGTACTACTGACGATGCACCACATTGTCTCTGACGGTTGGTCAACAGGCGTACTGGTGCGTGAGTTGGTAGCATTTTATCAAGCCTTTTGTGATAATCAACCGTTAATGTTAGCGGAACTACCAATTCAATACGTAGATTTCGCGGCTTGGCAACGACAATGGTTACAAGCAGATATATTACAATCCCAGATATCTTACTGGTGCAAGCAGTTAGAAGGCGCACCATCAGTACTAGAGTTACCGACTGACCATGTGCGACCCGCAGTTGTGACCTTTGCGGGTGCTACCTATTCATTCGAGCTATCTCAAGAACTATCCGTAGCGATTAATAAATTAAGTCAACAGCAGGGAAGTAGTTTATTTATGACTCTGCTAGCAGCTTTCCAGACCCTGTTATGGCGTTACACAGGGCAAGAAGATATTGTGGTGGGTTCACCCATCGCCAACCGCAACCGGGCGGAAATAGAAGGGCTAATTGGATTTTTTGTCAATACGTTGGTACTACGAACTAACTTAGCAGATAATCCCACTTTCAGAGAACTACTAACTCGTGTGCGGGAAATAGCATTAGCAGCCTACGCTCACCAAGATTTGCCTTTTGAGCAGTTGGTAGAAGAACTGCAACCACAGCGCTCTTTAAGCCACACACCACTGTTTCAAGTGATGTTTGTGCTCCAAAATGCACCGATGTCGGCGTTAGAGTTACCTGGTTTGACTTTTAGTCCCCTGGCAAGTGAGAGTCGCACTGCCAAGTTTGATTTAACTCTGTCGATGGCAGAAACAACACAAGGATTAGTTGGTACTTTGGAGTATAATACTAACTTATTCGAGTCAAGCACCATCAGCCGGATGGGTGGGCATTTGCAAACGTTGTTTGAGGGGATTGTTGCCAATCCACAGCAGCGTCTGTCAGAGTTACCACTATTGACTCCCGCCGAAAAGGCACAGCTTGTGGAGTGGAATGATACTCAGGCTGACTATCCCCAACACCAGTGCATTCATCAGTTGTTTGAGGCTCAAGTTGAACGCACGCCTGATGCTGTAGCAGTAGTGTTTGAGGATGAGCAGTTGACCTACCGAGAACTGAATAAAAGAGCAAATCAGCTGGGCCATTACCTGCAAGCGCTAGGAGTAGGACCAGAGGTTCTGGTAGGAATTTGTGTAGAGCGATCAATCTTAATGCTCATCGGACTGTTAGGCATCCTCAAGGCAGGTGGTGCATATGTACCCCTCGACCCTAGCTATCCACAGGAACGTCTTGCTTTTATGGTAGAAAATGCCCAGATGCCAGTGCTTTTAACTCAAAAGAGCTTAGTAGTGATTTTACCAGAAAGTCAAGCTCAGATAGTGTACTTAGATGCTGACGGGGGAGAAATTGCTAAACAAAGCACAGACAATCCTATAAGCAAAGTAGTCACTGAAAACCTAGCTTATGTCATTTATACCTCTGGCTCGACAGGCAGACCCAAAGGAGTCGAAATTCAACATTCAGGCTTACTCAATCTTGTCAGATGGCATCAGCATATTTACAATCTGACGCCAGCAGATCGAGCAACTCAAATAGCCGGATCGGGATTTGATGCGTCTGTATGGGAGTTGTGGCCTTATCTTACAGCAGGAGCGAGTATTCATATTCCTAATGAACAGACTCGCTTGTCTCCATCAAAACTCTGTAAATATCTGACTGCTGAGGCAATTACCATCTGTTTTTTGCCTACACCACTTGCAGAAAGTTTTTTGGAGGAGCAATGCTTAAATAGTTTAGCTCTAAAATATCTGCTGACTGGTGGGGATAAACTCCATCGAAACCCACGGACAACCTTGCCTTTTTGCTTAGTCAACCATTATGGACCAACAGAAAACACCGTTGTGACAACATCGGCTGTAGTTGCTGTTGAAACAGAGACCAATTTATCTCCCCCTATTGGTCGTCCCATTGCGAACGCACAGATTTATCTACTCGATCGATATCTGCAGCCTGTACCAGTGAGTGTAGTAGGGGAAATCTACATCAGTGGAGTCAGTTTGGCTAGAGGCTACTTAAACCGCCCTGAACTAACAGCAGAAAATTTTATCCCCAACCCCTTTAGCGAACAATCGGCGACACGCTTGTACAAAACAGGAGATTTAGCACGCTATCTGCCCAATGGAGAGATTGAGTACATTGGTCGGATTGACCACCAGGTTAAAGTTCGTGGTTTCCGCATTGAACTGTCTGAGATTGAAGCACATTTGAGCCAACACCCCAAAGTCCGAGAAACTTTAGTTGTTGTCCACTCAGCCTCAGCCGATTCTCAAGATTTGGTCGCCTATGTCGTTCTTCAAAAAGAGCAAACATTGACAATTACTGAGCTACGGAACTTTCTGGAGTCAAAGCTGCCCAATTACATGATACCAGCAGCTTTTGTCATGCTAGAAGCACTACCACTCTCACCTAATGGTAAAGTAGATCGCAAAGCACTACCAGTACCTGACAATTCACGTCCCCAATTAGAAGCGGTTTATCAACCACCCCAAACCGAGGCAGAAAAAACTATTGCTGATATCTGGCAAGAATTGCTTCATATCGAGGACGTAGGAATCCATGATAACTTCTTTGAACTCGGCGGACATTCATTACTCTTGGTTCAGACTCATAGTAAATTGCAAAAAATATTTCAGCGAGATTTCCCCTTAGTTGAAATGTTTCAATATCCGACCATAAATCATCTAGCCAGATATCTTAGTCAGGAGTCAAGCGAACAACAGTCTTTTACACAACATTCTCATCGACCTGAAAGCAGAAGCGTCTCAGTACACCGCCGCAAGCAAGCCAGAAAAGAACATCGAGCGGCACAAAAAGGTGTTTCATCTTAATAAGGTAAATAAACTGTAAGAATTAAACGAGCATTGGTAATAGACTAAAAAACCAAATTATTACAACAATACAAAATGATATTAAGCAAACAAGAAATGTTAAACGAAAGTTATTCTTTTGAGACTGAGCAAGCATTGAATTATGAGATTGAAAAACAAGTGATGCAACTGTTTGCTTCATCTAGTCAGGTAACCTCGATTGAGGAACAAATAGATAGAATAACTGACAATTTTTGCCAAAGTTTTTTAAGCACGATTAATGCAAACACTGATATTAATTTAGACTTATTACTAAAAAATTTTTCTGAAAGTCAAATACCTGTTCAGCCTGCTTCTTTGGAGAACTATCTTAAACACTTAGGCAACAATGTTGTTGCTCATTCAATACACACATCTTCGCCACGATTTATCGGTCACATGACCTCGGCGCTTCCCTATTTTGTGCGCCCCCTTGCTAAACTCATGACGGCAATGAACCAAAACGCCGTCAAAATAGAAACAGCTAAAGCCCTAAGCTTTTGTGAACGTGAAGCTTTGGCGATGTTGCATCGACTAATTTACAACTTTTCTGATAGTTTCTACGCTCAACATATTCAAAACAACCTAAGCACATTAGGAATCTTAGTTTCCGGCGGCACAGTGGCAAATATTACAGCAGTTTGGTGCGCCCGGAATAATGCTTTGGGACCTATTGATGAGTTTCTTGGTGTAGAAAAAGAAGGTTTAGCCGCAGCTTTGGATTTCTATGGCTACAAAGGAGCAGTGATTATCGGCTCTGAGTTGATGCATTTCTCTTTTGACAAAGCTGCAGATTTGATGGGTATTGGTACACATCGTTTGATTAGAATTCCCACTGACGGTAACAATCGAGTTAATATACAGGCACTGCGCCAAGCTGTTGCCCAGTGTCGCGCTCAAAACCTACTTATCATTGGTATTGTAGGCGTTGCTGGTACTACAGACTCAGGAGGAGTAGATTCCCTTGCAGAAATTGCAGACATTGCACAAGAAGCTCACACTCATTTTCACGTAGATGCTGCTTGGGGTGGACCACTGATTTTTTCCCAACAACATCGCCACAAACTTGCTGGTATCGAGCGAGCTGATTCAGTGACCATTGACGGACATAAACAACTATACCTACCAATGGGCATAGGTATGGTCTTTTTTCGCGATCCACACAAGGCGGAAGCAATTGAAAAGCAAGCGAGCTACACCATGCGTAAGGGATCATTTGATTTGGGTAAACGTGCTTTAGAAGGTTCTCGACCAGGTATGGCTTTATTTTTACATGCTGGGTTAAATCTGATTGGACTTAAGGGATATGAATTTTTGATTGATGAAGGAATTCGGAAAACTCAATATATGGCAAGTTGTATTTGTTCTATGCCTGAGTTTGAGTTATTAGGGGAACCGGATACAAACCTACTCCTCTATCGGTATATTCCGAAACCATTAAGAGAGCTTGTTGCTAAAAAACAGTTAACTGAAACTGACAATCAACTCACTAATAAATTTAATGAAAGCTTACAGAAAATCCAGCGCCAAATTGGTCGTACTTTCATTTCACGGACGACAAAAACAACTAGCAGCTTTAGCAAAGAAATTCCTATTATTGCCCTGCGTGCAGTGATTGCTAACCCGCTAACCACTGAAAAAGATATTGACACAGTTTTAAAAGACCAGATTGAGATTGCAGCAGAAATTTCAATTTCAACTTTTCTATAAGCCAGTAAAAATTTAGCTTATTAAGGTTTTTCTGAATATGTTGAATGATTTTAATAACTTAAATGATAAAGACGAAATAGCTATTATCGGCATGGCGGGTCGTTTTCCTGGAGCCAAAAACGTTGATATTTTTTGGCAAAATATCCGAGATGGTGTAGAGTCTATTTCTTTTTTCACCGATGAGGAACTAGTATCTGCTGGGATAGACCTAACATTGCTGAATGACCCTTTGTACGTAAAAGCAGGCGGTGTACTTGAAAATACCGAGTTATTTGATGCTTCATTTTTTAGTTTTTCTCCTAGAGAAGCCGAAATTACAGATCCACAACACCGTCTTTTTATAGAATGTGTTTGGTCAGCTTTAGAAAATGCTGGCTACGACTCTCAAACCTATAGTGGTCAAATTAGCCTTTTCGCTGGTGTCGCTGCAAGTAACTATTTACTTTCAAATTTATATCCTAACCGAGAGTTGATGGAATCAGTAGACAGCTTCCAAACTTTAATTGGAAACGACAAAGATTTTCTGCCCACACAAGTTTCTTACAAGTTAAACCTCAGGGGACCGAGCATCAATGTTCAAACGGCCTGCTCCACATCGTTAGTTGCTGTCCACTTAGCCTGCCAAAGTTTGCTCAATGGTGAAAGTGATATTGCTTTAGCTGGTGGTGTTTCGATAAGAGTGCCAGAAAAAACCGGTTACCATTATCAAGAAGGAAAAATTAATTCTCCTGACGGACACTGTCGAGCTTTTGATGCTAAAGCTAAAGGAACTAATAGCGGCAGTGGTTTGGGTGTAGTCGTCTTGAAAAGATTAGAGGATGCTATTGCCGATGGTGACTTTATTCATGCGATCATCAAAGGTTCAGCTATTAATAACGACGGCTCTTTAAAGGTTGGTTATACAGCCCCCAGTGTCGATGGTCAAAGGGAGGTCATTTTAGAAGCGCTTGCCTTAGCTGGAGTTGAACCTGAGACTATCACATATGTGGAAGCACATGGTACAGGAACTCTATTAGGAGACCCCATTGAAATTAAGGCTCTCACACAGGCTTTTCGTGCTAGCACAAATCAAAAAGGCTTTTGTGCTATTGGCTCAGTAAAAACCAATGTTGGACATTTAGATACAGCTGCTGGCGTTACTGGCTTAATCAAAACAGTCCAAGCCCTAAAAAATAAACAAATACCACCCAGCTTACACTTTAAAGAACCCAATCCCCAGATAGATTTCGCCAATAGTCCTTTCTACGTCAATACCACATTATCGGAATGGAAAACCAACGGCACTCCTAAAAGAGCAGGTGTCAGTTCTTTCGGTATTGGAGGGACTAACGCCCATGTCATCTTGGAAGAAGCCTCAGTTTTAGAGACTAAGCATGACAAGTCTCTCCAATCTCGCCCCTGGCAATTGTTGTTGCTTTGTGCCAAAACCAGTACAGCCCTAGAAACTATCACAACCAATTTAGCTACTCACCTCCAGCAACATCCTGATATTACCTTGCCTGATGTGGCTCATACCTTGCAAGTAGGTCGCCGAGCATTCGACTATCGCCGTATAGTGGTTTGCCATGACTGCGAGGATGCAGTGAAAGTACTGTCCTCCCACGACCCGCAACGTGTTTTTACTTATGACAAGAAGCCTGGTCACTGTCCAGTCGTATTCATGTTTTCCGGACAAGGAGCGCAATATGTGAATATGGCGCGGGAACTGTACGAAGTAGAACCCACCTTCAAAAAATATGTAGATACTTGTACACAGATTCTCCAACCCTTACTCAATCTTGATATCCACCATATACTCTTTCCACAAGAAAAATACACCGAAGCTGTTTCTGTACAACTGCAACAAACAGCAATTACCCAAAGCGCACTCTTTGTCATCGAGTACGCCCTCGCCCAATTGTGGATGGAATGGGGAGTGCGTCCAGAAGCGATGATTGGTCACAGCATTGGGGAATATGTCGCAGCAACAATTGCAGGTGTGTTCTCCCTGGAAGATGCCTTAGCTGTTGTCGCTAAAAGAGGAGAATTGATGCAACAGTTGCCGAATGGGAGTATGCTTGCGATTAAACTTCCAGAAAAAGATGTGCAATCCTTTTTGGATGTACACATGAGCGATGGCACGTCTGTACAAATAGCAGCAATTAACAGTCCATCTTCGTGCGTTGTTTCTGGTTTTAGGGAAGCGATCGCCTCCCTGCAAAACCAATTATCCTCACTTGGAATAGAATGTCGGCTGTTGCACACATCCCATGCATTTCATTCTGTAATGATGAAACCAATCTTAGAATCATTTGTGCAAGCCTTGAAAAAAGTGAAGCTAAACCCACCACGTATTCGCTTCATTTCCAATGTGACTGGTACGTGGATTACGGATGAACAAGCGACAAATTCCAATTACTGGGGTCAACATCTGCGACAAACTGTAAAATTCTCCTCCGGGATATCTCAACTGTTAGAGCAGTTTGAAGGTGTTTTCCTTGAGGTGGGTCCAGGGCGGACATTAAGCACATTAACAACACAAAATCTAAAGCCAGAAGCAAAACAGTTAGTGCTGACTTCTTTACGCCATGCTAAAGAAGAAGAATCGGATGTTGCTTGGTTGTTACAGACATTAGGTCGGTTGTGGCTATTTGGAGTAGAAATAGATTGGTTAGGATTTTATACTCATGAACAGCGTCGTCGTCTACCTTTACCTACGTATCCCTTTGAAGGCCAGAGATACTGGATTGATGCTAAATCTCCATCACTTTCTTCAAATGGAAAGCCAGTCACATTAGATAAAAAACAAGACATTGCTGACTGGTTTTATATTCCTTCATGGAAACGTTCTTTACTACCGAATTCAACCTCCTCATCTGACGAAGAAACAGGAAATGAGCGATGGTTGGTGTTTGTTGATGAGTGTGGGGTGGGTTCCCAGTTAGTTAATAGACTCCAACAGAATGGCAAAAATGTGATTGTGGTGAACGTAGGACAACAGTTTACCAAATTGACTGAAGGAATTTATGTTATTAATCCGCAAAACTACGATGATTATGATACGTTATTTCAAGAACTAATTACGTTGGGTAAAACTCCGTATAATATCGCCTATTTATGGAGTGTAAGTATATTAAATACTCCTAAAATAATTGAGTTTTTAGAATTCAAAAGTTTGCTATTTTTAACACAAGCTCTTAACAACCAAAAAATCACTGAGCGCCTGCAAATCTGGGTTGTATCGAACCAGATTCAAGAAGTTAATGGTCATGAAACTCTCAGCCCAGAGAAAGCAACTGTTTTAGGTTTATGTAAGGTTATTCCTCAAGAGTATCCTAATATAACTTGTCAGAGCATAGATTTTGTTTTAACGCGAGATACCAAGGGTGCAGAGACAGAAATAGATGATTGTGCAAGTCGTATTGTGGAGCAAATCATAAATGAGTTCACAGCTTTGTCGTCTGATTTAGTTGTTGCTTATCGAGATCGCTATCGTTGGGTGCAAACATTTGAGCCAGTTCGCTTAGAGTCTGTAGTTGAAGAAAAAACACTGTTGAGAAAACAGGGTGTTTACTTGTTTCCAGGTGGACTAGAAAGTCTTGGAGTTGTGCTTGCTCAATATTTGACAAAAACTTTACAAGCGACACTCATATTCATCGAGGATTCCACTTTTCCAAAAAAAGAAGAATACTCACAATGGTTAGAAATGAATGATCCAAAAGATGAAGTGAGTGTCAAAATCCAAGAGATCCAAAAATTAGAGTATTTGGGTGCAGAAGTTTTGGTGTTGCGTGCAGATGCAACTAATTATGAACAAATGCACCATAGCCTTGCACCTGAGAGTATTGGTCAAATTCATGGGGTGATTTATTCAACAGGAATCACTCAGGAAAATACATTTTGCCCCATACCAGAAATTGGTAAAATAGAGTTAATAGAACTGTTTTATTCCAGACGTAATAAGATTGCTGTATTAGAAAAAGTCTTACAAAATAAAAAGTTAGATTTTTGTATCATTTTTTCTTCTTTATCTTCCATTTTCGGAGGATTTGGGTTATCTTTATATGCAGGAGTAAATCAGTTAATAGATACCTTAAGTCAGAGACATAATCAAATTAACTCTCTGCCGTGGGTTTCTATAAATTGGAATAAGTTACAGATCAATACCATCCAAGAACAAAAAACACTTGGACAAGCATTTGGGATAGAATTAGCTATAACCTCGATAGAAAGTGTCGAAGTTTTTAAGCGGATACTCTCTTTAAGAGAGGGAAATCAAGTTGTTGTTTCCACATTAAATCTCAAAGCTAGGAGCGAATGTACATTTCATCTTGACTCTAAACCAGATTTAAAATCTTCTACTCAAGGAGACTTATCCTCACGCTATTCTAGACCTAATCTCAGTAAGTCCTATATTGCTCCAACTAACGAATTAGAAAAACAAATTACTGAAATCTGGCAAGAAGTTCTTGGAATTACACAAGTGGGTATTTACGATAACTTTTATGAATTGGGAGGAGACTCCCTGATTGCAACTCAATTAGTTTCTCGATTGCGAGCAAAGTTTCCAGTAGAGTTACCATTGCGTGACCTGTTAGTACAAGCAATGATACCAGCTAAACAGGCAGAAATGATAGAACAACTTTTATTGGATAAGATTGAAGAATTATCTGAAGAGGAAGTTAAAATTCTTTTAGCTTAATATTGCAGATATTGATGTAAAAAGTTTTTATTGAGATTTTAGAAATACTAGGTCGACGACAAATGATGCTTACTTTGTTTATCGTAAACCATCTTTGACACGATAATGGAAGTTTCAACTAAACACTGGTAAAACTAATTTTGCTAATAAAAACCATTTTTAGCAAGACTTTAGATAAATATTTTCGTTTATTTAAAGTTATTGAAAATAGCTAACAATAAAATCATGGTTTGAGAAATCAAAATGGGAGCATCCACTTTTGGAAGAAACATAATTATTTGGTGCTAAAAACCCTCTATATGGTTGGTCTAAAAAATCGAGCTGCCAAAAGTGGATGCTCCCAATTAAAATTAGCGATCGCCTATGCCTAATTTTTAACCGTGGTCAATTACAAAGTTTTTGAGCGAATAAAAAACTATTAACAATGGATAAAAAATACTCTAATTTATCACCTGCAAAAAAAGCCCTTATCGAAAAATGGAAGGGAGGAAAATTTCAAGCTAATACTATTCCCAGATGTCAAAGCTCTAACAATGTTCCCTTATCTTTCTCCCAACAAAGACTGTGGTTTATTGACCAACTTTACCACAGCAGTTCATTCTACAATATTCCAAGTGCCTTTCATTTAACCGGATCACTTAATATTACAGCACTACAACAAAGTCTTAATGAAATCCTCAGGCGTCATGAAGTTTGGCGCACAACTTTTGCACTTGTAAATGGAGAGCCAGTGCAAGAGATTGCACCCCAATTAACTTGGGACTTACCCATCCTCAACCTAGAACATTTGTCTGCTAAAAATTGGGAAGAAGAGATTAAACAACTTGCAGCTCTTGAAGCCAAAAAACCCTTCAATTTAGCGAAAGGACTTCTTGTAAGAGCAACTTTACTCCGCTTGGGTGAAGAAGAACACGTTTTCCTTTTGACCATGCACCATATTATTACGGATGGATGGTCTGTTGGTGTGTTCCTGCGGGAGTTGGCAACGTTGTATGCAGCTTTTTCTACAAATCAGCCTTCTGGTTTACCTGAACTCCCCATCCAGTACGCAGATTTTGCAGTTTGGCAGCGAGATTGCCTACAAGGTGAACTGCTCGAAACCCAACTCAATTACTGGAAGCAACAACTAGAGGGTGAATTACCTGTCTTACAGTTACCTACAGACCGTCCGCGACCAAATGTTACTACTTTTACTGGTGCTAAACAATATTTTACCTTCTCCAAAACCCTAACAGATGCGCTAAATCAATTGAGCCAGCAAGAAGACGCCACTTTATTTATGACTTTACTGGCAGCATTTAATACATTATTATACCATTATACAGAGCAAGAAGATATCGTCATTGGTTCTCCAATTGCAAACCGCAACCGAGTTGAACTAGAAGGGATGCTGGGTTTGTTTGTGAATACTTTGGTGTTACGTAATAACCTCAGTGGTAATCCCAGTTTTCGGGAACTATTGCATCGGGTGCGTGAGGTAACTCTCAATGCTTATGCACATCAGGATTTGCCTTTCGAGATGCTTGTAGAAGAATTGCAACCTGAGCGAGACTTAAGCCGGAATCCACTTTATGAAGTGATGTTTGTCCTGCAAAATACTCCAACGTCTGTCCAGGAAGCTTCTAGTTTAACTGTGCGTACTTTGCAGTTCGATAGCGGTACAGCTCAGTTGGATATTTTCCTGTCGATGTTTGAATCTCAACAGGGCTTAACAGGTTGCTTAGAGTACAATACAGATATTTTTGAAGATGCAACAATTACTCGATTTATTAGTAATTTCCAAGCTTTATTAGAAAGTATTGCTGTAAAGCCAGAACAGCGTATCTATGAATTATTAGCGCTAACTACTTCCGAGCAAGAGCAACTGTTATTTGATTGGAATGAAACGAGCGCAGATTATCCTCAAAATACCTCCCTTCATAAACTATTTGAGCAGCAGGTTGAGCAATCTCCTGATGCATTAGCTTTAATTAGCCAATCAGAAGAATTGACTTATCGCCAACTCAACCAAAGAGTTAATCAGCTAGCTCATTATTTACAAAAGCAGGGTGTAACAAAAGAAACGCTCGTCGCCATTTGTCTGGAACGTTCGCCAGAAATGATTGTGGGGATTTTAGCTGTTCTCAAAGCTGGCGGTGCATACATTCCCCTTGATCCAAGTTATCCGGTAGAGCGCCTTAGCTTTATGCTCTCTGATTCTCAAGCATCGGTGTTAATCACCCAACAGGAGATATTAAAAAAGCTTCCAACTTCTTTAGCTAAGACTGTTTGCTTGGATATCCATTTTGACAAGATTGCCCGAGAAAATCAGGAAAACCTCTTTAGTATCTCAAAAGCTGACAATCTCGCTTATATTATCTACACTTCTGGCTCCACCGGAACTCCTAAAGGTGTTATCGGGACTCATCGAGGTACAGTCAATGGCTTGCATTGGTTGTGGAAAACCTATCCCTTTACAAAAGAAGAGGTTTGTTGCCAGAAAACAGCGATTAGCTTTGTAGACTCAATATGGGAGATTTTTGCTCCTTTGCTTCAGGCTATTCCCACTGTGATTATTCCAGATGCAGTTGTATTAGACCCACAATTGTTCATAGAAACTCTAGCACACTATAAAGTTACACGGATTGTACTTATCCCCTCACTACTGCGCTTACTCCTAGATAGTTACACTCATCTAACTAAGAATTTATCGCATTTAAAACTCTGGATAACGAGTGGGGAGGCGCTATCTGTTAATTTAGTCCAAACTTTCCACCAATTAATGCCGTTTGCAAAACTGATAAATCTTTATGGCTCATCGGAAGTTTCTGCTAATGTTACTTACTATGACACGAGTTTATTGCCAAAACAAGCAACAAGTATTCCCATCGGTCGCCCTATTGACAATACTCAAGTCTATGTGTTGAGCAGCCATTTGCAACCAACGCCTATGGGAGTTGTTGGTGAACTCTATATTGGTGGTGATGGACTGGCAAATGGATATTTGTACCGGACTGAATTAACTCAAGAACGGTTTATTGATAATCCCTTTATATCAGGAAGCAAACTTTACAAAAGTGGCGACTTAGTGCGTTATCTTAACGATGGAAATCTTGAGTATTTAGGTCGTGATGATGACCAATTTAAAATCAGAGGTTTCCGTGTGGAATTGGGAGAAATTGCTTCGGCGATTGCACAACAGAAAGATGTGCGAGAATCTGTTGTCATCGCTGGTGATGATGCTCAAGGCTTAAAGCGTCTAATTGCATATGTCGTCACGGATAAGCAAGACATTGTGTCACTATTGTTGCACCACTTGCAGCATAAACTGCCAAATTACATGATACCATCTGCTTTCGTCGTCTTGGATGCAATACCCCTTACACCCAATGGTAAAGTTGACAAGCGATCGCTTCCCACTGATGATCGTATCCGACCAAACACGACTCAATCCTTCATTGCTCCGCAGAATTTTACGGAATTGGCTTTGGTGAAAATTTGGGAAAATCTCCTGAATACTAGTTCGATTGGAGTTACAGATAACTTCTTTGACTTGGGTGGTCACTCATTTTTAGCTGTTCGGTTAAGGTCTCAAATTCACGACAGATTTGGGCATAGTCTTTCTTTATCTACTCTTTTTGAAAACCCGACAATCGAAAAACTAGCGACTATTGTCAGTCAGCCTTTCCGTGAGATATCCAATTCTCATCTGGTTGCAATTCAGTCTTCTGGTTCCAAGCTTCCTTTCTTCTGCATGCATGGCGCTGGTGGAGGTGTTAATCCTTACTTTAAAGTATCCAGAAGACTTGGTGAGGAATATCCATTTTATGCCTTGGAACAAAGTCATACTCAACAAGAATCTGAAATCATGACAGTGGAGGAAACAGCAGCTTGCTACATCCAAGAAATTCGTAAGGTGCAACCGAATGGCCCCTATCTTTTAGGAGGTTTTTGTTACGGTGGTGTCCTTGCTTTTGAAATGGCACAACAATTACAAAGGCAGGGTCAAAAGATAGGTTTGTTAGTTGTCATTGATGCCATATTAACAGAAACGACTATTAAACCTTCAAAAGAAGATGATGCTAAGTTATTACTTCGCCTTGTTGAAGAAATCAAAACTCACAATGATGTAGACTTTTTAGTTCCTTATGAAGAACTGAGAGATTTGCCACTGGATGAACAACTTCGTTTGATAAATAAAAAAGCAAACTTCATCTTTAGTGACACAGAGATTAAGGATTATCTGCGTACTTATACGATTTTCAAAGCTAATGTTCAAGCCATGCGAAATTATGTCTCGCAGGTTTATCCTCATGAGATTACTCTCTTGCGAGCGAAAGAAAAAATTATTCATGATTTTGAAAGTCCAGAATTTAATACTGATGACTCCTTGTTAGGTTGGGGTAAATGTTCCAGTCAACCAATCAAGGTTATTGATGTTCCAGGCAATCATTTCTCAATAATAGATGAACCTCATATTCAGGAATTAACTAGACAATTAAGAATTTGTATTGATAATGCTTACTTTTGCATAGAGAAAGCGAATAAAGAAAACTGATGAAACTACCCGCAGGACCGAAAATCCCCCTCTGGCTGCTGAATCAGCAATTACAGGCTGATCCGTTTGGTTGTATGGATGTCATTTGCAAACGCTATGGTGACATCATCACTGTAATGTCTGGTTCTACACCAATAGTCTATGTCAGCAATCCCTCAGGAATTAAGCAGATTTTCACTAACACTAGAGAAATTACAGCTAGGGGTGCATTGAACCAAAGTTTCGCCTTCCTGGGAGGAAACCAAGGAATACTTCAGCTCGATGGCTTACGCCACAAACATCGTCGTAAGCTATTGATGCCTGCTTTTCACGGTGCGCGGATCCAAGCATACGGGCAACGTATCTGCGAACTCACCGAAAAAATAATGAGCCAACAGGTGCTTGGTAAACCTTTCCTTGCTTCCCCTACCATTGAAGATATCACCCTGCGGGTAGGTGTAGAGGTTGTCTTAGGCTTACATGAGGGAGAGCGCTACGAAAAAGTCCAGTATCTATTTTCTTCTGTGCTCAAACATCCGCAATCCCCCTTTCATAAGCTGGTTATGAAACTTCCCTTTGGAAAGCGGAATTTTGGTCACTGGAGTCCGCAAGGACACTTCTTTTACCTCCGACAGGAGCTCTTCCAATTACTGTATACTCAAGTTGAAGAACGCCGCGAACAAGCAGACCCTTCTCGTACTGATATGCTCTCGGAGCTAATATTGGCAAGCGATGAAACGGGTGAACCGATAACAAATGAGGAGGTGCGTGATCTATTAATCTCACCCATAGGAGCGGCTAGGGATGCTTCGGCAACTGCGCTTGCCTGGTCTTTATATTGGATTCACCGTTTGCCTCTAGTTCGTGAGCGATTACTTGAGGAACTCGATAACCTTGGTGATTACCCAGATTCAAAAAGCATTGTTGCACTGCCCTACCTTAGTGCTGTTTGTAACGAAGCACTACGAATTTATCCGACTCAATTATTCACATTTCCGAGGTTAGTAGAGTCACCAGTTGAGGTAATGAGCTATGAGTTGAGTCCCGGTACAGTACTCATTGGTAATATATATCTCACGCATCAGCGAGAAGATTTATACCCGGAACCAAAACAATTTAAGCCAGAGCGATTTCTCGAAAAACAATTCTCTCCCTATGAATTTCTCCCCTTCGGCGGCGGTGCTCGTGTTTGTATCGGAGCAACTTTTGCTTTGTTTGAAATGAAGCTTATATTGGCGACGATTCTTTCGCGCTATCAATTATCATTGGTTGACAAGCGACCAGAACGACCAAAGTTTGGAGGTCTCCTTTGCTACCCTGCTAGTGGTGTGAAAATGGTCATGTACGGTCAACGTCAGCGCCAAAGGCAGCCACATCAACTGATGATTAATTGAGTCTAGCAACAATATTAGCAAATATTAGAATCTATCCCACAATTTTAAAAAATTCTACTTCTGTTCGTAAAATCTGCTTGAAAACCTTGATTTTTCACTTTTATTTCTCAATAAGCTTAAGCTTTTTACCACAAATATTATTAGTGGGATAGGTTCTAATAATTAAGAAATTACAAATTAAGAATACTGATGAAACTACCTAAAGGGCCAAAACCTGCCTCATGGTTGCAGAATATTCAATTTAAAACTGATCCCTTTGGCTACATGGATGCTATTGGCAAGCGATATGGTGATATTTTCACTATTATGTTAGGTTCTACACCTGTACTGATAGTGAGCAATCCACAGGGTATTAAAGAGATTTTCACGAATGCAAAAGAGATTACATCTCCTGGAAAGTTTCAACGAGGAGCATCCGCCATTTTTGAATCGAACAACGGCTTACTCCAGCTAGATGGATTACAGCACAAACATCGGCGCAAGCTCTTAATGCCCCCCTTTCACGGTGAGCGGATGCGAGTCCATGGGCAGCGAATCTGTACTCTTACAGAGAAAATCATGAGTGAGCAGGCGATTGGCAAACCTTTCTTAGCTTTTCCGCTCATGCAAGTTATCACTCTGCACGTGATCTTGGAGGCGTTGTTTGGCCTGCATGAGGGAGAGCATTACAAACAAATCGGTCAACTGCTTTTTTCGGCACTAAGTTTTTTGCGCTCTCCTATGGCGACAATCGTCTTTTCTTTCCCTTACCTGCAACAGGATTTAGGTCGCTGGAGTCCATGGGGATACTATCTTCGCTTACAGCAACAATTTGATCAACTTGTCTACACCAAAATCAACGAACGCCGTGAGCAAAGAGATTCCTCTGGCACTGATGTCCTCTCCAATCTAGTATTTAGCCAAGATGAAATGGGTGAGATGTTGACAAATCGGGATGTGCGTGACTTGCTACCCTCATTCCTAATCGCTGGTAGGAATACCGAAGCAAGTGCAATAGCTTGGGGTTTGTACTGGATTCATAAGAAGCCCTTAGTCCGCGAACGATTGCTCCAAGAACTAGATAACCTTGGTGAGTGCCCAGACCCCGTGAGCATTGCTGGACTACCCTACCTTAGTGCTGTCTGTAATGAGGTTTTGCGGATTAACCCGATTCAGATAGTCACATTTCCACGCATGGTAGAATCACCTATTGAGCTTATGGGGTATGAGTTGAGTCCTGGGACAATACTTAGAGGTAGTATTTATTTGGCCCATCAGCGTGAGGATTTGTACCCAGAACCGAAAGAATTTAAACCAGAGCGCTTTTTAGAGAGACAATTCTCTTCTTACGAATTTCTGCCTTTTGGCGGCGGCGCTCGTCGTTGTCCTGGCGAAGCTTTCGGTTTATTTGAAATGAAGCTTGTATTGGCAACGATTCTTTCACGTTATCAATTAGCACTGGCAGATAAAAGACCAGAGCTACCAATGCCCTTAGGTATCAATTATCCCCCTGCCAGAGGATTGAAGATGGTGCTCCTCTCTGGCCGTCAGTGCCAAGAGCAGCCACAGAAGTTTGCTGCTAATTCAGCGTAAGAGGTTGTTTGAAAAGTGTTTCGCTGTGACCTTAGGCACTTTTAGATCCCCCTTAACCCCTCTTTTTAAGGGGGGAACCGGAATCAAAGTACCCTTTTTAAGAGAGATTTAGAACTTTTGATACCAACAAGAGGACTTTTAAAACATCCTCTAAGATGTGTTTGTCTTCCGGTAAACAATTACAATTTTAACCCGAAAAAATATAAAATGAAAGCCATGATCACTAAAATCGAGCCATTAGGAACAGGAACAGGAAAAATAGTATACAGTACTAACGATTCTGAAGATATTTTACGCTTTTCTAAAGCGGAAACTCTTGAGCTATTCAAGTCATCTGGAGTTATTATTTTTCGAGGTTTTGGGGTAACTCCTATGCTGATGAAAACTTTTTCAGAAAAAATTAGTTCTAGCTTCATTGGAGATCCCATAAAAATAAGTATTGACTCTGATAACTTTGTTAAATTAGTAGAATTTGATACAAATGCTATTCCTCCTCATGCTGATTATGCTTTTACTCCTTTTCGACCTGATGTTATTTGGTTTTGCTGTACTGAAGCGCCTGTAGAAGGAGGCGAAACTCTATTTTGGGACGGTGTCCAAATATGGAAGGAAATGAGCAAAGATACAAAACAGTTATTTATGGAAAAAAAAATAAAGTTTTCTTGGGCTAGCTTTCTATTAGAGCACTTAAATGAAGTTACTTTCTTAGGTGAAACCCTTGATGACGCCAAACCAATATTGGATAAATTTGAGGGATTGAGTTATCAGATAAATGAAGATTCGACCCTTAGTGCCAAATATACTTGTTCAGCAGTAGTAAAAACTAAGTCGGGGAATCAAGATGCATTTGCCAACGACATTTTGGGGGGATATAAGGCTCTTGGAGATGAGGATTTTGAAGATGGTTCAAAGCTTCCTAACGAAGTCGCCGACGAAATTCAGAAGCTTTACGATAAGTTTACGCAAGAAATATCTTGGCAAGCTGGTGATTTAGTTATGATGGATAATTGGAGATTTACCCACGGTCGCCGCGAACTCAACAAAGATAATCAACGAAAGTTATTCACTGTGCTAACTAAATTGAGTTTAGACTAGTTTGCGGTGCAAAACTCAAAAAGCTTACTCTATAAAGCCTAAAAACCTTGGTTTTAGTTCCTTGAAACATCTTAAATCAGTATCCTTATTTTTTGGAAATTTAGTTTCACACCGAGAACTAGACTAATCGATGGCTAAATGACCTAATATGGTGTTTCTTTCATATGTTGCTAGCGGTTTATTGCGCTAGTAGTTTGTCACATAAACTTTGCAGAGTGTCTAATTTTTGAACAATTATACGCGCTTCTTGCGGCTCAAAAACTTCATACAGCGCGGCTGGATTATGAATGTTTAGTTTATCAACTACTAAACAAATAACGTCAGCCTCCCCGCAATAAATATCTATTCATCATGGAGGTAACAGATATGGTTAAAAGTATAAAAGGCGCTGTGGTGATCACAGGAACATCTACAGGTCTCGGTCGAGCAACTGCGCTTTTGTTGGACAAGCAAGGGTATCGTGTCTTCGCTGGAGTCCGTACAGAAAAAGACGCTGAATCACTAAAGCAGGCTGCATCTAGTGATTTAACACCAATCATCATGGATGTCACAAAAGCAGAACAGATTCAATCTGCCTTAGAATTTGTCTCACTAGCCGTTGGGGATGAAGGACTGTTCGGATTAGTTAACAATGCAGTTGTAGCAGTAGACGGTCCGTGGGAGTGTGTTGCGATTGATGACCTGAGATGGCAATTTGAAGTAAGTGTTTTCGGGCTGATTGCAGTCACACAGGCCTTTTTACCAATGATCCGAAAAGCCAAAGGTCGGATTATTAATATCACTGCGGTCGGAGCTAGGTTAGCTGCCCCATTTTTCGGACCCTTAGTTGCTTCAAAGTTTGCGCTGGAGGCAATAACAGATTCTATGCGGATGGAATTACGTTCTTCTGAAGTTGAAGTTCTTTCTATCCTACCAGCTTCAATGAACACAGAAGTATCTGACAAAGTGGAGGCAAGCTACCAGAAAACATTAGCTAATATGTCACCTGAAGCTAAAACTGTATATGGCAAAAACTTCAGAATATTTATGGAAAATGTAGTAGAAGGAAATCGCCAAGGAATACCACCTGAAAAAGTCGCAAATGTGATCTTGGAGGCTTTGGAAGCTCGCAAACCTAAAAGGCAATATGTTGTGACGAAATCAAAGTGGAGAATTACTATTGGTGCATTACAAAAAAGATTAATGCCACATCAGTATTTTTATGATAATTTTTATTATGATGGTATACGAAAGAGATTAGGACTTGATTAAAAAGTTGATTAAATTTGACTTATTGTATAAACTTTTTAAAAATGTTTGATTTGATAATGATAATACATTTAAAAACTGTCATAGAGGCTCTGGCAGGGATGTCATTTGTAAACATTAGATTGTTCCAAATATAGTCAACATGCGAACTCAACAGACCGATCAACTTCCCCTCACAGATTGTCGTTTTTGCTCGTTGGTTTCTAAAGCTAACGGAGAAGACCCCATTGGTACAGCAGATACTTGTGACTATTGGTTGATTATGGAAGTTTCACAACCTTGGTCTCAAGATATCTTTGGCGAAAATCCAACAATAAAGCCATTAATAAGCTTGTTCCAAGAGTTAATTGTCAAGCATGAGATCAAGCTCAGACCAATGTTAATTGCTCCTGATCGCGAGTACTCTCACCCTGGCTTTACCCGCGTATTGTATTACTACCGTCCTGCCAAGATGTTTTCTCAGTTTGAGAAGCAAGAGTTTGTTGTTCCAGAAGGGGAAGCCACTGCTTTGCTAACGGCAATACTCAAGCAGTTAATACAACAGCACAACGATTTATCAAAGTTTCAGCAGTATCAACAACAAACCAGTCATATTCGTGAACTCATGGTTTGCACCCATGCTCAAGTTGACCTGGCTTGTGGCAGATTTGGAACTCCTCTGTATCGTCAGCTACGTAAAGAATATGCGCCTGCTTCCAATGGAAAGTTAAGAGTGTGGCAAACAACTCATTTTGGAGGTCATCAGTTTGCTCCCACCTTAGTTGATTTACCCCAAGGATGCTTGTGGGGACATTTAGAACCAGAAGTATTGGATTTACTGGTAAACAGAAATGGTTCAGTTTCAGACTTGCGTCAATTCTATCGAGGATGGGCAGGTTTAACTAAATTTGAGCAAATTGTTGAGCGTGAAATCTGGATACAATTGGGTTGGACTTGGCTTGATTATTTGAAAACTGGCGAAGTGCTGGCAAAAGAACTCAATGAAGAGCATCATGTTGATGAAGAACATCCTGTCTATTGGGCTGAGGTGCGTATTGATTTCACCGCGGTCGATAGCAATGTATCAGGTGCTTATGAAGCCAGAGTTGAAGTTTGTGGTGAGGTAAAAAGTGCATTAAACTCAGCAAAACAGATGGAATTACAAGCGGTGGAACAATATTGTGTTAGCCGTTTGACCAAGCTTGATTAAACAGCAATAAGTCAAAAACTTAAAAATGACTTCACAAAAACAATCTCAGCTGACAAATGAGATCCTTCAAGGCAATCTCGTTCAACTGATGTTCAAGTTATCAATACCCAGTATTGCAGGAAAGCTTATACTAGGCTTGACTCCTTTTATTGATGCTTTGTTTGCAGGACAATTCATTGGTAAAACTGCTATCGGTGGTATAACTCTTGCCTTACCATTCATTTCTATCTTGGGTGGTTTGACTGACTTAATTGGGGTAGGCTCTGCTTCTATTTTCAGTCGAGCCATTGGTTCTGGAGATATCAAAACCCAGTCCAAAATATTTGGCAATCTAGTAATAATGAGTGTTCTTATCTCCTTTGTTGTCACAATTTTTAGCTACAATTTTGCTGAAAAATTAATTGTATTCATGGGAGGGCGTGGTGAAATGACCTCTGCTGGAACAGAATTTTTGAGGATTTATGTGCTTGGATCAGTATTCTCTACTGTAGGAATTGCTTGTAATTATCTCATTAAAGCAGAAGGTAAACTAAGACTTTCGATGATATATGCTACTATTTATTTTGTTGTTAATATCATCTTAAATACCATATTTATTAGTATCTTTCATGGGGAAATTATAGGATTAGCCCTTGCTACAGTTATTGCAATGGCGGCTTACTGTATTGGAGTATTAACCTATTACCTTTCGGGAAAAAGTTTGATAAAACTCAATGATGTAAAATTGACATTATCAAAAAATTTAATAGCGGAAATTATATCAGTAGGAAGTTCAAATTTCTTAGTACCAATGCTCGGTTTCATTCAAAGTTTTGTCATTTTAAAATCAATTTATCATTATGGGACACAGAATGATATAGCCTTTTTCGGAGCAACAGTAACATTGACTTCATTAACATTTATTCCCTTAAATGGGTTTTTGCAAACCTTACAACCTGTGATTGGTATAAATTATGGAGCTAGAAATTATGATAGAATAAAAAAAGCTTATTTACTTTTTATTATTTGTGCAACTGTTTTATTAACATTATTTTGGCTTTTTATACAGTTATTTCCAAAAATATTTTTAGGCTTGCTTTTGCCGAATGTTAATTTTAGTCTCAATGATTTACTAAACTTTCGTATTCTTAATTTATTAATACCAATTATGCCGATTATTCCATTTGGGGCAATTTTATTTCAATCTATAGGCAAAGGTCAAATTGTTTCACTCATAGTTTTATTAAATAGTTTATTGTTTTCTATTCCATTAATACTTTTTTTTAGCAAGTTTATGGGTGTTAAAGGTATATATTTTGCATATATTGGGACTGATCTTTTAGTTGTATTGATAGCATTAATATTAACAGCTAAAGAATTTCATAAATTTAACAAAATGGTAATAAAAACAGATTATTCATAAATTATTTAAAATAAATAATTTATGAAGTTATTACCTTGCATTATAATATGCAGATAAATACTCGATAGTGGAGTATCTTCGCTTTTAATGCTTTAAAGATGGCAACAATTAAGAAAAAGCGTGACAAATCATGGTTTTATCAGACTCTAAGCCCAGCAAAACGCAGTTTCCGCTCTCCCCTATACAATGGGTATACGCTTACTGGGTTTCACGATGTATCTATGTCGTTGCGAAACTTGGTATTGCTGATTTGCTTAAAGACAGTTCGCAACACTGTGATGATCTGGCTACTGCAACGAATACCCATAGTGATTCTCTTTATCGAGTGTTACGAGCGCTTGCAGGTGTGGGAATTTTTGCTGAGATACAACCCCAATACTTTGAGTTAACACCACTAGCCGATTGTTTGCAGACTAATGTTCCCGGCTCGATACGGAATCAGGCAATTTTGCGAGGTGAGGAACATTACTATAAAGCTTGGGGAAATTTGATGTATAGCCTGCAAACAGGCGAAAGTGCCTTTGAGCATTTGTACGGCATGGATTTGTTTCAGTACAATGAGCAAAATCCTGTTGAAGGAGAAATCTTCCATCAGACTGTGGCTTCGTTTAAAGAGGCATATGCCTCATTTTTAGAGGCTTATGATTTTTCCTCAATCAATAAGCTAGTAGACGTTGGTGGTGGCATAGGTACTTTTCTGACTGCTATCCTCGAAGCTAACCCTAGCATGATAGGGGTGTTGTTCGAGCTTCCAGAAGTGATTGACAAAGCCAAGAATTCACGTGAAACTGCATCTGTTTATGATCGCTGTCAACTAATAGGGGGTAGCTTTTTTGAGGCTATCCCAGAAGGAGGAGATGCTTATTTACTCATGCAAGTTGTTCATAACTGGGATGATGAGCGGGCGCTCGCCATTCTTAAGCACTGTCATCAAGCCATGAAAGAACAAGCACGACTTTTGGTAATAGACTCTGTTATTCCTGTTGGAAACGAGTTTTTGTTTCATAAGTTTATGGATGTAAATATGTTACTTATGTGCCCTGGTGGACGGGAGCGCACTGAAGCTCAATTTCGAGACTTGTTTACATCTGCCGGGTTTGAACTCACCAAGATCATCCAAACTAAATCGGAATTCAGCATCATTGAAGGAGTTAAAACAGTTAACTATTAACTGTTAAATATTTTGACGATTAAATGAGGTATCACTATGGCAACAATGGGGAAATATTGCAAAGCCTATCCTATTCAGAAGTTACGACAGTTCAGTCAGTGGACTGAGAATGCTGACAATACAAGAAAAGAGAAAAAAGAAGTTGATGGCAAGGAACTCGAAATTAATAGGGAGCTAACTGATGATGACTTTCTTTATTTACAAGAAAACTATGTAGTGACAGACGGCATTTTCAAGGACGAAAATATCATTTTTGATAATGTAACTCCTGAGTGGGTAGACTTTTGCAAAAATATACTCTCGTTCGAGATTTTAGTTTATGAACCTGTGCAGGTACAAACATCTTCCTCAGGTCAAGGCACAGGTAAATTATAGGTATTTAGGTAAAAAAGCAAGCATAGTTTAGGAAAGACTTTTATGAACGAGTTAGTACAACGATTGTCAGAAGGCGAACATCCCGTTGAAGCAAGTCTGCGACCTGATAAAACAGCAACCGCTTTGAAAGAGTGCATTGACCGTGGATATGTTTATATCAAGTTTACGGACACTAAGGGAGGTACTGATTTAGGTGTCAGCATTGATTTAGAGGCATCTAACCTCAATGAAGCCGACTTCTTTAACCAAAAGGGTCAGGTTCACATAGTTGGTAACTTAACTTTGAACTACGTGAAAGTTCGATGTATTGCAGATATTGACTTGAAAACCTTAGAAGGTCAGGGATACCTTGAACCCATAGGAGAATGATGGCATTTTGAATTTTAGATTTCGGATAGCAATGCACTGTGTACAAAGCATAATTCGTTAATTAACGGAGATAAAAATGTATCAAGATGATAAAGAGGACACGACAATTTACAAAGTTGTAGTCAATCACGAAGAACAGTATTCCATTTGGCCCGCCGACCGGGAGAACGCGCTTGGTTGGAAAAATGCTGGAAAAAGTGGTCTCAAACAACAATGTCTAGAATATATCAAAGAAGTTTGGACTGACATGAGACCGCTTAGTCTCCAGAAGAAGATGGAGGAAGCTGCTCGCACTCAAGTATAACTTAAATAAACTTCTTGCAGATTGACTCATCAGGATATCCTATAGAAGCGGGCCTTTAGGTGTCTATGTCTTGCCACCTGTGGCGGCAAAACAGTTATGATCAAGGCAGAAGAGCCAGTACGGGGGTGAAACAGCGTTTTTAGTAAAGTTTCCCTCGTGCCGACTCTGCTAAAAGGGTTCCCCAGCATGAAGCATCTGGCGTGAAGAAGGGAAACCCCATATCATAAGTTGTAAGCACCAAGCCTATAAAACCCATTTGGAATCTCTGATGAGGAGCCAAGATCAGGAATAAATGGCATACTCCAGCAGCTTAATCGATTAAGAGTGGAAATTCATTGAGCCATTACTGCCGCAGAAGAAACAAACCAGACCGCCTTATTGGACAAAACAACAAATCTAAGAGGGTATTTATAGCCGTAGCCAAATTAATTAGGACGCTGCTTGTTTGAGAACAATTTCCATTGTATCACGTAAATTATCCGATGTGGATAAAAGTTTACGAACCCTGCTTTTCAAAGTTGCCCAACACTTTTCAATCCGATTGAGATCAGGTGAATAAGGCGGTAGGTAAACTAACTGACACCCTGCATCTTCAATTAATTGAGCAATCCGACCGCCACGATGAAAGGTAGCATTATCAACAATTACCCATTCATCGGGTCGTAGCATCGGAATCAAGCAAGTTTCTAACCAAGTCTCAAACACGGTACGGTTACACGCCCCCTCAATCGTAAATGGCGCAATTATTTGCTGATCTCGATAGCCAGCAATCATATTGATGCGACCCTTGCGACCACCTGATTTGAGATCGTAAAAGCGTTCTCCAGCTCTTGAGTAACCGTAACCGTAATTATCGCGTTCATCCATACCAGACTCATCAACATATACTAGGTAAGGCGCTTTGGGGTTGTCGAGTTGCGTTAAGAATGCTGCCCGCTTGGTTTCATCTCGTTGAATATATCCGGATGTTTTTTTTTACGAGTATGTCCTATGTTTTTCAGTGCCCTGGAAATTGTGCGTTGGCTAATCTGTCCGTCCCATAGCTGTGCCATTTCACTTTGAGTTTTATCCCCTTGCTCTTTGACAAAGGTGCGAAACTTCTCCCAATCCCTGATTTTGCTATTCTGCGGCGATGCTTTCCTCTGTTTGGGTTTGACATCTCCCGTTTCGGCTTTGCGCTGACACCACAAGTTAATTGTGTTGCGACTAATATTGAACAGAAGGCTTGCCTCACACTTCTTGAGACCGTCCAACTCTATCGCTTGCATTACCTTTTGCCGGAAATCATCACTATAGGGTTTAACCATTTAAATGGGGTAGATGCTATGCAGGAACTCTTATAGTTTACGTCCTAATCTTGATGGCTATAGCTATATAAAATAAATATTAAGCAGTTGAGCAACGATGATTGCGGAAGCAATGCGATTTTGTGAGGTCAGGTAAAAAACCAGCGATCGCTAAATTCTTACCTCAGTAATAAAAACTTATTTATACAAATTATTAGACCTCTTGCAATGTCATTTGATTGCTGGGATTTCTAATTACGAACTTCAGAAAGCGTCAATTTCTCTTTGATTTACTTAACCCCCTACTTGATCACAAAACTTTTTTGCAAGAGGTCTATTAAGTATAGCAACCGCCAAGGCGGTTAGGACGCCAAACGTAAGATGTCCTCAATGGTATCTCGTAAACAATCAAACTGCCCCAGTTTTCTACGGATTCGACTCTTTAACCAAGACCAGCATTTCTCAATCAAGTTTAGGTCTGGAGAATAAGGCGGTAGATACAGCAGTTCACAGCCTGCATCCTGAATCAGTTGTTGAATGCGCCCACCTTTGTGGAATGTGGCATTATCCATCACTAAAACTTGTCCAGGTTCGAGTGTTGGAAGCAAACAAGTTTCTAACCAGGTCTCAAACACTGTTCGATTACATGCCCCTTCAACAGTAAAGGGAGCTATCAAATTTTGATTGCACAGCGCAGCAATCATGTTCACCCTACCTTCACGCCGCCCTGATTTGAGTGCATAGAAACGCTGCCAAGAGTGAGTTCCACCCATAATCATACTCGTCTCGACTATCCATCCCAGACTCATCTAGGTACACGATCAACTCTTGGGGTAGTTTAGACAACTGATCTATGAACGCTTGTCGCTTGGCTTCATCCCGCTCACGGTAGCCATAGGTCTTTTTTTTCGAGTAAAGCCAATTTTCTTCAAAGCCCGTGAGATCGTGCGTTAGCGTAGCTCGCCGCAGGCATCGCTAATTTGACCTTCCCAAAGCGAAGCCATCTCGACTTGAGTTTTATCCCCATGAGATGAAGCAAACTCACGGAATTTTTCCCAGTCGGTAATTTTATGACCATTACCGGGAGGCTGATTGGGCAAGGCTTGGAAGTCTCCAGTTTCAGCTTGTCGCTTCTGCCATAAGTTTATAGTGTTGCGACTGATATTGAACACAAGACTTGCTTCGCTTTTCTTTAAACCATCTAACTCAATGGCTTGAATGATCTTTTGACGAAGGTCGTAACTGTAGGGTTTGGGCATATGTATAGTGATCGTACTCCGCAGAAAAAGGAAAGGGACTACATCCAGTTTATGCTTAAACCGCCTTGGCGGTTGGTATACCAACTGTCCTGGAAACACTGCACAAATTTAGATGAGTTGCGGCAGAAGCTAAAACATGTTCTTGATTCCATTTCTCCGGAAGCGATCGCTTCGAGAGAGTAGATGGAATTACATCACCTCCGCTTTATTAAGTGCAACTTCATAGAGAATTGGTATAAGTCGTTGTTGGAGACTTGCTTTGGGTCTTCTGAATCTGGCATGGGTTTAGCTTGGGAAGGTTTAAGTGTCGTTGTTATAAATATTACTATCTAACTGCTTGGCGTTGATATTGCTAGCATTAAGTATTGCCAGATACTCTTCATTCGCCATTTTAAGCTAACCCCTCTGCTTCATCTTATATTCATTAATTTAACTGATCAATTGTTTATTCTCATTCATTCAAACGCTGTGCGATCGCCTGCAATAATTCCTCAAATTCTGAATCGCAAATGTCTGGAGTTAGCGTATTCATGTCTTTGAGAAGGTTGGTAAGTTCAGCAATAGTGTTACGAATTTCAGTGTATAAATCAATTTCTTCTCTAAATCCTTGTAAATTAATGCCCAGCATTTACAGGATCACGCCTAATGTGAATTAGAGAAGTTGAGATTGGAAAGTGAGAACATTAATACCAAAACGTCGGCGAAGCAACAAACATAGTGTGTAAGATGCAATCTTGGCAGCAATATGTACGCAAAAGCCATCAACAGTTTTGTTAAGTAAGCGTTCTTTAATTGAATTGGCTTTGATCAAGTAAATTAGGAAACCATTCTCTATAGTTTCCACGGATGAAACCGATAAATTGCCTTTCTCCAGGAAATGGTAGGTAATCCATGACTAGTGCTAGTGTCAAGATTTCACTATCGCTCATACTTGGTTTCACACCTGGTTTTAGCATAGTTGTATTTTTTACTTGCTTCTCATGCCAATCATCTACGATTACAAAGATTGTTGTTAATAGCGATCCATTGTCTATGTTAATCATGGGGAAAGTCTGAGTGAAAAGCTGGTAACTTTCATCTTCTTACTTCTCCCGCCTTTTTTCTAATTCACATTAGGCGTGTATCAGCATTAATTAACCCACCGCCAAACATCTACTTGGTTATGAGCCGTATTATGGTAAGGCGATTGGCATAAATTTTGACTTCTCAAAACTTTTCAAACAACCTCTAATAAGCGTACTACCTTGCTTTATTGTGTGGAAATACTTCGCTTTGGCATTTCTCGTAGGGTAATGCCTTTTCATCTGAGAAAAATTAAAATTCAATTGAAAATGTCCCCAAAACAGTAAAAGGAGCGCCAGGAGTGACTTGGTCTCTGCTGAAGGTACCCTCAATGTAGTCCACATTGAAAATATTTTTGAAATTAATTCCCGCCCGCCAGTTATTTTTCTTGTAAAAGATGTTAGCATCGGTACGCAAATAACTGCTTAGTTCATACGTGTTCTCCAAGTCGCCTTCCCTTTCACCAACGTAAAATAACCCCAAGCCAAAGCCTAACCCCTGCAAATTACCCCGCTGGATTTGGTAAGTTGTCCACAAACTCGCTGCATTATACGGCGCACCATTTAGTCGATTTCCTTGTATGGGACTATTGTCTTTTGTGACTAGGGCATCAGTGTAGGCATAGTTGGCAATAATATTCCAGCCCGTCAGAATTTCTCCAACAACATCCAATTCAATACCCTGACTTGTTTGTTCTCCAACCGGAATGCTGTAATCTGTATTATTTGGATCGGTTGTGGCAATGTTACTTTTGGTCAAGTGATAGGCAGCTAAATTGGTTGAGAGTCTGCCGTTCAAAAATTCTCCTCTAATCCCCACCTCGTACTGAGTACCACGCTCCGGTTCCAAGAGTGAACCACTGACTGTTGTCGCGGAATTTGGAGCAAACGATTGACTATAACTGGCATAGAGTGACAGTGGCGGTACGGGTTGGTAAACAATGCCAACTCTTGGTGTGAAAGCGTTGTCCTGTTGCTGGGTATTAGTATTAGCCCCTGCATTGCTTGTAAAGCGGCTTTCTTGATCTACAATGTCGAAGCGCCCACCCACCAACAGTTTCAAATTATCAGCTAGGGCGATCTGATCTTGTAGATAAATACCTAGAATGTCTAACCTCTGATTGAAGGTAACATTAGATGAAAGATTCTCTCGTCTGGGTATAGGGGCAACACGGTAAACTGGGTTGAAAATATTAATGCTGGGGGCACCATCACCAAAGTAGTTATCTAGATCGTTAATATCACGATTGAGATCGACACCGAATAAGAGAGTATGTTTGACTGAGCCTGTGGCAAACTTACCAATCAAATTTGTTTGGAAAGCATAGCTTTGGTTAGTTCCGCTATTATCGCTCCAACTCCTGCTCAAGTTGCCAGTCGTTTCATCAAGGGTGTCATACCTTGCTCCAATAAACCTCTGATCGCTCGAAGAGAAGCGGAAAGCATTACGAAGTGTCCAATTTTCACTAAAGCGATGTTCTAGTCGATAACTTGCGCTCAACTCATTCCTAAAAGCGAAATTATCTGGCTCACCCAAATTGCGATTATACGGAATGTCTGCAATCTTTCTACCAATAGGTGGGATTCCTGTTATGTCGAATGGTCGCGTATCATCCAAATACGAAAATTCAAAGGTCAGATCAGTGCGATCGCTAATCTTCCAGGTTAATACAGGCGACACAAAAAACCGATCAACGCCTTGGTCAAAGTCGCGAAAGTTCCCACCACTTTCATAAACGGCATTCAATCGATAGAGCAAAGTTCGATCACTATTCAACGGACCGGAAAAATCAATGCTCGGTCGAACAAGACCAAAGTTTCCTACTTGCAGTTCAGTATAGTAAAAAGGTTCTGATAAGGGTTGCTTCGTCACCAAATTAATAATTCCACCTGGTTCGATGGTGCCAAACAGTACCGAAGCAGGTCCTTTTAGTACCTCGATTCTCTCCAGATTGGCGGTTTCTCTGATTGTTGTCCGATTTACAGAGTCTCTGAAGCCATCTCGGAAAAGAACGCCCTGTCCAAAACCTCGAATGACAAAACTGTCCCGTGTGCCTCCAAACGAGCTTCCTGCTTGAACCCCAGATACATTTCGCAGAGCATCCGTGAGCCGGATAGCTTGCTGGTCTTTGATTATTTGTTGAGGTATTACTTGAATCGACTGGGGAATGTCGCGCAATGGAGTGTCGGTTCTGGTAGCTGTTGTCGCATTAGGTGCGTTATAGCCATCAAGATCACCTGTCACCACCAACTCAATCGGCTCATCACCCGATGCTGATGGTTGAGTTGGCTGTGTCTGACTTGGCGGCTGAATAGTTTGGGGTTGTTGTGTTTGCGGTTGCGTTTGTTGCGCTCTTGGTGCAGTACTGGCAACGCTGAAGATAATACCCTCGTTAGCACTGTCATACAACTCGACAATTGGTACTCCTGTCTCACCCGTGACACTCACCCGGATTGTATTAGCATCAAAGTTCGTTACTGTTATTTGTGTAACACCAGTAATTGGCTTGTCTGAGTGAAATGTGAATGCCTCACCAGAAGGAAGGTGCAGTTGAGCATTAGGAATATCAACAATAAAGTTATTGCCATTCGAGCGATTTACCAGTTGCAATTGTTGCCCTTTGGTTGTCTGTAAAATTACCTCCACACCTTTATCGGTGGGATTGGCTTTGACTTCGGTAACTTGTACAACTTCCGATGTTGGTGCTGTTTCTTGTGCTGGCGATTGCACTAGCTGTTGGCTGCTGGGGCGCTTTATCTGACTGAGTCGCCGAATCTCTGTTATAGGTTTAATGTGCTGTGCCTTGGTTACTAAACGTGTTTGTTGAGTAGAACTCGCACCAGTTTTAGTAGATGCTGTACTCTGGGGAACTTCAGTTGATGAAATTTCCTCGCTTAATGCAGGAGTTGTGAGCAACGCTACTATCGTGCAACTCAGTAAAAAACTGGGAATAAGCTGCTTAAGTTTCATTTTTTTCCTGTGACTCCGTCACACTACACCTATCTCTAAATTGATGACGCTAGTATTAAGATAATATTAGAATATATTTGCAATTATTTAGCAATAAGAAAAAACTGTAAAAAAGAAAAATTTACATATAAGTTAGGTGAACGGAAAAATTTACAATATATATGTTATGTAACAAAAAGTTAAGCAAAGGGGTTATAGTTAAATTTTATACACTATAATTTTGTAGTTACTTTTTCTCCCCTAGCTTGAATACCATCAATTATGGTATAAGCAATGGTAGTATTCGTCAATTAAAGAGTGTCGGGACGGGGCAGGCGATTGTCTTTAATGAAGTGCTGCGATCGCCAATGAATTTCAGCGCGCTTTGCTGCCGACGTAATTGCCTGCCTTGTTGTGATGCCTGTGCGGGTAAAATCAGTAAGTCGGCACAATGAAACCAAGGTTATGTTTAGTTTTATAAAAACTCTATAACGATTGATTTATAAGCTCTTTGGTGATTTAATACTTTGTTACATAAGTTTATTTTTTAACACCGATTTATTTACGCTATGCCTGACTCCAGACTCTTGTTTTCTTTTGTGATCTATCAAAAGCTCGTTTCTAATTGATCCCCTTTTTTTGAGTACCCTTCTTAATCTGTCGGGACTCAGTTTAATGTGACGATGCCTGCGGCGGGCTACGCCTACGCGTTCTAATTTCTGCGTGATCTGAAGATTATTGTATTTACCCCGGATTTCTCACAAAGATATAAACGTTTCAGCTTTGATATGATTTCTCAATAAAGTGGTATTGTTAGATGAACTTAAATTTGCTTTGTCAAAGTCACTTGCAACATTATTACGGAAAAGAAGATTAGGGACTGGAGACTGGAGACTCACAACTATTAATCTGTGGCGGAAATTTGCCTACTCCTACTTTTGCCAAGGGGCTTAAACGCTTTATTTGGTTAATTAAGATGGTAGCTAAATTTACAGTGTGCTGTACTAGTTACTGAAGCATAGTAACAAAGGGGACAAAGGGGAATTATTGAAAAAGTCACTCCCTTGTCTCTTCCCAATGCCCAATCCCGAATGCCCAATAGGAGTTTCAGTCACCAAGCGTTATATCTGTACATGGTGGTATTAATGAAGATTAATATTTTACTTAGGGTTTACAAAAGAAAATCAATACGCGTTTTACCCTTAATACTCAGTTTGATACTGGTTTTGTTTGTAGGAAGCCACACTATAGCTGTACCAACAAAATCCACAGAGATATTATGGGATACCTATGGTGTGCCGCACATCTACGGAAAAGATAATCGGAGTGCATTTTATGCCTTTGGTTGGGCACAAATGCAAAGTCATGGAGATTTGCTTTTGCGTCTCTATGGTCAAGCACGGGGACGCGCAGCCGAATATTGGGGAGAGAAATACCTGGATTCAGATCGTTGGGTACAGACTGCGAGAGTACCAGAACGCGCTCGTTCTTGGTACAAAGCACAGAGTCCAACTTTTCGCAGTTATCTCGATGCTTTTGCTACAGGGATCAATGCTTATGCTTCCCAAAATCCAAACTTGATTGATGATCAAATTGAGGTGGTGCTACCAGTCAAGGCAGAAGATGTCATGGCTCACTTACATCGGATACTCAATTTCACCTTTGTGGTCAATCCGGAGGATGTATTAGACCTGAGCAAACAAAAGTTGCAAGCAGGATCTAATGGTTGGGCGATCGCACCAACTCATTCTGCCAGTGGTAAGGCCATGTTGCTAGCAAACCCACATCTACCTTGGTCAGATTTATTTTTGTGGTATGAAGCCCAAGTCACCGCACCAGGAATTGATGCCTATGGGGCAACACTTGTAGGTGTTCCCGTATTAGCGATCGCATTTAATAACAACTTAGGTTGGACTCACACTGTTAACACCTATGATGGTTGGGATGTTTATGAACTCACATTGGCAGGTAAGGGTTATAGCTTTGATGACAAAGTTCGTAACTTTGAGACAAAAACTCTTTCCTTAAAGGTGAAGCAGAAAGATGGCTCTTTGCTAGAGCAACCATTAGTAGTGAAAAGTTCTGTCCACGGGCCTGTGATCGCCGAAAAAAATGGTAAAGCCGTGGCGCTGAGAGTTGCAGGTCTTGACCGACCAGGTGTACTCCAGGAGTGGTGGGATATGGCACGAGCAAAAAACCTTACCCAGTTTCAAACAGTACTCAAGCGCTTGCAATTGCCAATGTTTACGGTGATGTATGCTGATAGAGAAGGGCATATTATGCACCTATTCAACGGTCAAGTTCCGATGCGCTCTGAAGGTGATTTTAAATATTGGCAAGGCGTAATTCCAGGAA
Source organism: Nostoc sp. (assembly GCF_036917395.1). Classification (GTDB taxonomy): domain Bacteria; phylum Cyanobacteriota; class Cyanobacteriia; order Cyanobacteriales; family Nostocaceae; genus Nostoc. The sequence continues at coordinate 8,131 of NZ_JBALDI010000068.1, read as the reverse complement.
ATACATCTAAAACCTTGTGGACAAAAATCCATCCTTACCAAGACTTACCGCGCATAGTTGACCCTAAGAGTGGCTGGTTGCAAAATACAAATGACCCACCTTGGACAACTACATTTCCAGCCGCCATTAAAGCAGATAATTACCCACTTTACATGGCACCTCGTTTCATGAGTTTCCGCTCCCAACGTTCTGCAAGGATGTTGGCTGAAGATGATAAAATCTCTTTTGATAAAATGGTTGCAGACAAGCACTCTACCCGCATGGAACTGGCTGATCGGATTTTGGATGATTTAATTCCGGCTGCACGCAAGTATGGTCAGGACTTAGGGCAGCAAGCAGCTAATGTCCTAGAAGCCTGGGATCGGCAAGCCAATGCAGATAGTCGCGGAGCCGTATTATTTGCCTTTTGGGTACAACAGATGCATTTCGATAAGGATAAGGGGTTTAGTAAACCCTGGAATGAAAATTCTCCACGCACTACACCCGATGGTTTAGCGAATCCTGAAAGTGCAGTTGCAACTCTGCAAGCAGTCGCAGCCCAGGTAGAAAAAACTTATGGGGCGCTTGATGTACCATGGGGCAAGGTTTTTCGGCTACGGTTGGGTAATGTAGATTTAGCTGCCAATGGTGGGGATGGCAAGCTGGGAATTTTTCGTGAACTCGATTTTGCCCCAGGAGCAGAGCAAACGTTCCAAGCTGTTGGAGGTGATTCCTATGTTGCTGCAATTGAATTTTCTAACCCTGTACGGGCGATGGCACTCACCAGCTATGGTAGTGCAAGTCAACCCGGATCAACCCACATTAGCGACCAGTTACAGATGTTCGCCAACAAAAAGTTGCGTCCTGTATGGCGCGATCGCTCAGATATTCTTGCTCATCTAGAAGAACGTAAAGTATTCTAAGGTGAATGGCACTAAGATAACCCCAAAGTCTTGTTTACCTCGTTAAGAGCATTTGGGCTGGAAATGTATTCATGGTAAGGATTTAGGTGGTAGAGTATTGACAAAGGGGACGCTTGGGGTAAAGTATCACAATCATGAACCTCAACCTGCCTCAACAAATCGACCGGGAAAGTCCTAACCAACTGTCCAAAGAAGAGTTGGTGGATATAATGATTGAACAGGCAATCGCTATCCAGCAGTTACAAGCAACGATAACAGAACTGAAACAAGAGGTAGGGCGGCTTGGTATTAGTCGAGACCTTGATAGCAAGACATCTTTAAAACCGCCATCTGGAGACATCTTGAAAAAATCTGAAAAGAAAAAACCAGGAAACGAGCTTGAATCGAATCGTCCCAAACGCAAATCAGGAGGGCAACCCGGACATCAGGGAAAAACTCGTAAAGGATTTGGAAGAATCGACTGCTTTGAAATTTTACGTCCGGAGTTTTGTACCTGTTGTGGTAACACAAAATTTTTAAGTGAAGCAGTGAAAATTGAAACACAACAGGTTACCCAGTTGGTGGAACGGCCAATCGAAATCGTCGAATATCATCGGCAGATATGCAGATGTTCACATTGTGAAAATTTACAAGCTGCGGATTGGTCTGATGATATAATTCCAGGACAAGACTTGGGAGTTAGGTTGCAAGCTTTTGTAGGGTGGATAAATAATTATGGGCATCTACCCTATGAAAAACAGAAAGAAATGTTATGGGAACTGGGGCAGATTGAAATTGCGTTAGGAACGTTAGTAGCAACCAATGAACGAATTACTCAAGCAATTGAACCAAGCATTAATCAATTGAGTAGTTGGCTAAAACAGACACAATCTAACATTCATGTGGATAAAACACCTTGGTCAGTTAAAGGAGTTGCTAATTCTGAGTTCTGCCTGTTTACTACGGCTAATACTCGTTCTAAAGCTGAGTTAAAAGCAATTTTAGGATCTCAATATCAAGCTGTCATCAATTCAGATGATTATAGTCTTTATAACGGCTATCAAGCTGTTACACAACAGAAATGTTTGGCTCGGTTAGCAGGTAAGCGCCAAACTTTAGAGCAATAGTGACGATTGCCGCTGCAATCGACAAAAAAGCGTAAGAGCGGGCTGCTCGACTACTCATCTCGGTCACAGAGGTAACTACAGTGATTCCGAGCTAACGATACCAAATTTGACTTTAATCGTCATCAGCCCTGAGACTTCTACTGATTGGTAAAAGAAACTACAGGATATCATTGCGATCGCCGAGGTGTGATTGAGCTTTCATTGTTTCGGCGATGCCTACGGTTCTTGCTAGCCTACGCAATATCTACAGTAGCTTGTCTAGTGTAATTGGCAAATCACGGACGCGCTTACCTGTGGCATGGTAAACTGCGTTAGCGATCGCCGCCGCCGTACCAGTAATCCCAATTTCGCCGATTCCCTTGACACCAAGCGGGTTGATATGTGGATCGCGTTCATCAACAAACAACACCTGAATATCAGGAACGTCTGCATTCACTGGTACATGATATTCAGCTAAATCATGGTTGACAACGCGTCCGAGATTGGGGTCTGTTACCGTATGTTCCATCAGTGCCATACCGATACCGTAGACAATTCCACCGATGAGTTGACTGTTGGCTGTTTTAGCGTTGAGTATGCGTCCAACGCCAAAAGTTCCCACCCAGCGCGTTACTCTGACTTCTCCAGAATCAGGATTAACGCGGACTTCGGCAAATTGCGATCCAAATGCGTGCATTGAGAACTTCTTTTGTTCCTCTCCGAGTTTGGCATCTGCACGCGCTTCGATCATTTTCATTCCATGCCGGGCCAAAATTGCCTGATATGTTTCGGTTGCAGACGATTTATTTTTTAAGAAAAAGCTACCATTTTCGGCAATCACATCCTCAGCGTTTGAACTATAAAGCGGCGATTTTTGATCGGCAAGTGCTAGTTGCAAAAGCTGACTGCGAGCTTGATTTCCGGCTAAATGCACGGACGAACTGACACTGGCGGCAGTTTGTGAACCACCGGAAACGGGGGTTTCTGGCATCTTAGTATCGCCTAGTTCAAAGCGAACTTTCTCAACTGGTAAACCAAGCGCCTCAGCTGCAACCTGAGTCATTACAGTATAAGTGCCCGTGCCAATATCTTGCGAACCGCTCTGCACAACGGCTGTACCGTCTGCCATAATTCGGGCGATCGCTGATGCCGGAGAACGGTTAGTTGGATAAGTTGCTGTCGCCATACCCCAGCCAATCAAATAATTGCCGTCTCGCATCGAACGCGGCTTAGGATTGCGCTTTTGCCAGCCAAACTTTTCCGCTCCTAATCTGTAGCATTGGATGAGTGACTTGCTCGACCAAGGTAGTCCTTTACTAGGATCGACATCAGCATGGTTACGCAGACGCAGTTCTACCGGATCGATATTCAGCCCATAAGCCAGTTCGTCCATTGCCGATTCTAAAGCGAACGATCCTGAAGCCTCTCCTGGGGCCCGCATGAAAGTTGGTGTTCCTTCATCCAGCTGCACAAGACGGTGGCTGGTTTCAATATTCGGGCAAGCATAAATCATGCGGGCGCTTTTACCAACAGGTTCAATAAATTCATCGAAAGTTGAAGTCTGCGAAGTCCCAGCATGTCGCAGAGCTGTCAATTTACCCTCACGGGTTGCACCTAGAGAAACCTGTTGAATTGTCTCTGGTCGGAAACCAACAGGCCCATACATCTGTATGCGACCCAGAACTAATTTCACTGGGCGATTAACCTGTCGTGCTGCCATCGCCGCTAGAGGCACATGCGACCAAGCTGATCCTTTGCAACCGAAGCCACCGCCAACAAAGTAAGACATAACGCGGACTTTCTCTGGCTCAATTCCTAATACTCCCGCAACTTTTTGTTGAGCCGAAAAGATTCCCTGAGTTGCATCATACAGCAGCAGTTGATCGCCTTGCCAAACCGCTGTTGTAGCATGAGGCTCCATCGGATTGTGATTTTCGATCGGTGTAGTATAGGTTTGCTCGACGCGGACAGCCGCAGCTGCTAGTCCCTGGTTGACATTACCGTGACTTGAATCGGGCGACTCTTCTCTAGGGATTTTACCTTTAGGCAAGTATGCTTTAGCGAGATTATCCCGCATATTGATGGTTGGTTTCTCTTCCTCATAGCGAACTTGCACCAATGAGGCAGCATACATAGCCCGTTCAAAGGTATCGGCAACGACGACACCAATGTGCTGACCGCTATAAAGTACAACGTTATCTTGCAGCACTTGCAGCTTGCGACCGCCGCCCTTTTCTCCAGAAGCTTTGGGCGCGTTGAGGTGGGTAATAACTGCTAATACACCCGGTACTTGCTCTGCTGCCTTTGTATCAATTTTGGCAATCTTACCTTTAGCGATCGTGCTTTGAATTGTTACGCCATAAGTCATTTTTGCTACCGGAAACTCTGCCGAATAGCGTGCGCCGCCAGTTACCTTGAGATATCCATCAACTCTGTTTAGCGGTTTGCCGACAACTGTATTTGTATCCCCTGTATTCATGCCATTCCTCCCACCGTTGCCAGCGCCTTAACAATTGTGCGTTTAGCCAGTTCGACTTTAAAGCCGTTGTATTTTTGAGGTTTAGCTCCGGCAATAGCTGCGGAGGCTGCTACTTGAAATGTTGCCTCGTTTGCAGGCTTGTTCAGAAGGGCTTTTTCAGCTTCGTAAGCACGCCAGGGTTTTGTCCCTACCCCACCCAAGGCAATGCGTGCCGAGCGAATGATCCCATTTTGAATATCCAGCGCTGCCGCCACTGATGCCATTGCAAAGGCATAGGAGGCGCGATCACGGACTTTTAAATAGTGCGATCGCTTCGCAAAATTTGAAGCAGGCAAGTCAACGGCAACAATTAATTCCCCGTGTTGTAGAACTGTTTCGCGTTCGGGTGTATTGCCAGGTACGAGATGAAAATCTACAAGCGGAACACTGCGTTCTCCGTTCGGGCCGCGTGTTTGCACAACTGCATCTAATGCGATCATTGCCACCGCCATATCGGAAGGATGAGTGGCAATACAGCGATCGCTTCCGCCAAGAATCGCGTGAATGCGGTTGTAACCTTCAATTGCTGCACAACCTGAACCTGGAACACGCTTATTGCAGGGCATTGAAGTGTCGCGGAAGTAGTAGCAGCGGGTACGTTGTAACAAATTTCCGCCCACTGTTGCCATATTCCGCAGTTGTGGCGATGCCCCAGACAGCAACGCTTCTGACAGCACAGGATAACGCTCCTGAATCATCGCATTATAAGCAACATCACTATTGCGTGCCATTGCGCCAATTCGCACGCCGTTGCCCTGCATTTCTATCTTGGTTAGCGGTAGTGGGTTAATGTCAACTAACTCTCTTGGTGTCTGGACATTCAGCTTCATCAAATCGATTAGACTGGTACCACCGGCAAGATACGAGGCTTCACTATCTGGAGCCACCAACGCCACGGCATTTTCCGCTTGTCCTGCTTTTTTATAGTTAAACGGCTGCATCTTTTTTTCCTTCTAAAACATCGCGGACAGCATTCACGATATTTGGATAAGCACCACAACGGCAGATATTGCCGCTCATCAATTCACGAATGTCGCCATCTGATTTAGCATGTCCTTCGTTAACTAAACCCACTGCCGAACAAATTTGTCCCGGTGTGCAGTAGCCACACTGAAATGCATCGCGGACAATAAACGCAGCTTGCATCGGGTGCAGATTATTTCCTTGCTCCAGCCCTTCAATGGTTGTAATTACAGCGTCAGTGTGCATGATCGCAAATGTCAGGCAGGAATTTATTCGCTGCCCATTAACCAGCACCGTGCAAGCACCACATTGACCGTGGTCACAACCTTTTTTACTACCAGTTAACCCTATGTATTCCCGCAGTGCATCAAGTAAAGTAACACGTGGTTCAATCCGTAAATTGTGTGCTGTTCCGTTTACTTGCAGCGTCACCTTCATAGTTTCAGGTGTCGAAGTTTGCGGCATTGGAGTAGTTTTTTGGACTTGAGTTTGTCCTACAGCTTTTTCTACAAAATTATTGATCGTAGCCACTACTGTGCTAACGACCATCAATTTACCAAAACCACGGCGTCTTAGCCGAAATTTCATCTGTTTACTCCACTCTGTTTTTGTTGGTAATAATAGTTGGTAATTTTCTGGATCTAACTTCTTTATAAAAAGCACTTTTTCTTACAATTATTTTCCTCAATATGACATTATTAACAGGATACAATTTCATCTTGTCATTGTCTCTCTATCAGAAGATTTATGCCATAAGTATTATCTTAAATTATCACTTTATTTTGGAATCTCCAATATTTTTATTCAATAGACAATTAAATTCTGTAGTAATTATTTAATTGATTTATTACTAATTTTTAATAAATTCTTGTTAAAATAATCCTTTTTCTAGAATCTATACCTTTAAAGATTTTAAGAATATTTCTCTACACAGACTCGTTAACACTGCACTATGTGCTAAGACGCCTGATATTGTTCCAAAGGGAGAGGCCAACACCTGCCGTGCCCGTACCACTTCTCTACGAGACGCTCCGCGAACGTGGAAGCAAGCTACACCTAGCGTCTCTTTTAGGAGAAGGGCTGTAGGGAGAAGCTATGTTACTTGATCAGTTATACAGAATTCAATTCTGGCTTCTGACTCTTGAATTCTTTCTTGTTAAAACTAGACACAAGGGAAGGAAGATATGAAAATGCTGGCAAAAAGCCAATTTTGAATCATTAAGACACAATTACAATCCGTATGCCAAAAATCATTGCATTCCAAGTGAGACGACTAGTTCATAGACTTAATTTTGGGCATAAAATTGAGTTAAGAAGCTTTATTAAATCTAATGTTTTGAAACTTGATAAATCATCTTAATGATAAATTAAGCAAGTTCATTAGGTACTTAACGCTGTCGAATAACAGGCGTAAATTTGGAACTTTTGCATTAAAATCAAGCGCTGAAAGCATTTGACTTTTTCCAGCCGTCAACATCTGTCAAAACGTAAGGATTCAGGTGAGGGTGGTATTGACAAGTGTGACATCCCAGGTGGAATATCACAGTTATGGAAAAAATCTGCCTCTTGAACTAAACCGTGAAATCCTGATACAGTTGTCTTTGGAACAACTGGTAGAAATCATTATCGAGCAGGCGCTCGCCACGATTAAACAAAACTCCAGAATTTGACAGCTAGAACAAGAAATAGAAAAACTAAAGGCGATTAGAGACTTAGATAGTAAAACATCATCAAAACCACCATCTGGGGATATCCGAAAAAAATCCGAAAAAAACCTGATATTCAGGATGGGGACAGCCAAGCTCAAAAACGGAAACCAGGAGGACAACCAGCTCAACAAAAATGTTTGGTCCATCTACGCCGTCACTTTAAAAAACTAATTAAGCTTCCAGGTTTGAACAACCAAAAAATTGCGGAAAAGTTCCTCAAGCTGATTGACGAAGCATTTAAGAATTACATCAGGACTTACGCACAGGTAACGGAAAATCGAACCGCAGAGAAGCCAGTGCGTTGGGCGGGTTTCCCGACTTGAAGCAACTGGCGCGACGCAGAGGACACGGAGAAATAAGAGTTTCAGAGAGTTTTTGCGTAAGTCCTATACATATTCCAAGAGAATCAAAATATAAGTGAGTTTTTTGCTTGGGCTTGGGAGTTAAAAGTAAAAGTTAAGTCCTCCATTGATGATTGGATTGGACCTGCAGGGAAAGAAGCCAGTAAGCTTTTGCGAGCGCTACTTTGTAAAACAGATCAATGGTGGTATTTTTTAGACCATCCAGAGATCGATCCCTCCAGACAATAACTTAGCACAGCGAACACTTTAGCTAGCAGTAACAAAGAGAAAGCTTAGTGGAGGCTCCCGTTCAATCGAGCGGTTTAAACATACTGCCAATTTATTAACGGTTGTATAAACTTGAGGCAGCGCCGTGGGCGGGTTTGCCGACTTGAGGCGACTGCCGTGTCGTCAAGGACGTTCCGTAATTGATTTTTTTGAGCAAGCTATAAAAGCGATGGTTAATCCGGATATCCAAGAACCATCTTTAATTCCTCAAATTTAAACCTGAATCCTTACAAAATACCACCATATTTGTGTAGGCAAGTATCTCTTCTGGGATTTCTTGTTTATGAGAAATACCTGCCCAAAGTCGGCTTTGTTCAACAGCTTC
>NZ_JBALDI010000067.1:0-150950 GCF_036917395.1 Nostoc sp. | reverse complement strand
CCACACTGAACCCTTCCCGAACTCAGAGGTGAAACGCTGCTGCGGCCACGATAGTTTAGGGGTAGCCCTACGCAAAAATAGCTCGATGCCAGGTTCTATAATTTAAATAAAACCCCTAAGCTCATATCACAGCTTGGGGGTTTTTGTTTATGCTGAATTTAGTATTGGATAAATCAGTATCACTTATGACTCAAGAACTTTGGGATTTAAGAAAGTCTATTCTTGATGGACGTTATGACGACGCTTTGGTAATTGTTGATGAGCTAGAGTTGATGAGTCGAAAGAGTTATATCCGAAATATTAGGAGTTTCCTCATCAGACTCATGATTCATTTAATTAAAAATCAGGTTGAACAGAGATTAAATAATTCATGGGCAGCTTCTATTGAAGGTTCGATTTTAGAAATTCAAGATTTAAATTTACAGGATAATAAGACTTCTCATTATGTGAAGCAAGATGACTGGGAAGATTTGCTGGATACTGCTTTTTATGCAGCAATAAAGCCAGCATCTGCTGAAGTTTTTGATGGTTTGTATACACCTAAGCAACTGGAAGCAATGGTAGAAAAATCACTGATTGTCTCCATAGCAAAAAAATTTTTAAATTTGACTTATACAAATTCACAAAAGTCTTTACCTGGTGCTATTGATGAGATGCTGAGTAATTTACCTGGTGGGCAAGAGTGGGAAGAAGGTAAGTAAAAATAATTATGTGAGGGATTTGTAGTAAATTTATTAGATTACTCATTATCACCCAAGACAGAATATGCTTTGCTTCAGCAGCTAGGTTTAGGCTGCTACTATTTTAACTTAACTCTGCGCCCATCTGTCTCAACTGATAAAGATATGTGATTGCTTTTTCTAAAGATTTATGTAATTCCTTAACATATTCAGTTTCTTGTTCATACTTCGCTTTGGTACTTGGTGGAAGTTCAGGCTCTGAGTCTACACCAGATAGCTCCCACAATCTCTCAAACAGGTCGTTTCTTATTGCTAAAAGTAATGGTTCTATCACAAAATATTTATTTGATGAGTCAGATGAATAGGATAAATCTGCTAACTTATTGCAAATTTCTTTGAGATATACAGAGTATGAAGAATTTCTGTGTTTAAAGGATAATTGATAAATTTTCTCCTCTAGTGATTTATAGATAGGACGGCTGTCATATTTTGTAAGTATTTTATCGGTTTCTTGACTCTGTTCTTTGTCAGACATTGTTAGACATCCCCTTACTGGTTTTACTTAAAAATCTATCTGAGGGATAAGCAGTAGAATTAAATGCTTCAATATTCTCTTCCAATATGAATGAAAAGCATTACTCCACAAGATAAGGTAGTCCTACATCGCGACCTTGGAGGGGATAATCCTGAATCGAGTAATCATTACCAAGCTTACCAACAGTGATCAACCCTTCACTGTATCTATGTAATTTTCCATTTGAATTCAAGAAGTTCAAGACATCATCAGCAACATTGCTAGGCAGCTTTATGGACAATGTTGATTTATCTATAAAGCTTAATTTAGTTGGAGAAACAGCAAAGTCCACTAAGATTATCCCACTGTGTCTCTTCGCCCAAAAGCCTCTTTTGAGAATTGCCGAGTTATCCTCCACATATTGATGCAACATAACCTCTGTAGAAGTTACTTCTGGTACTTCATGCTCAGGATTTGTTCCATATCCCCACTTACGTTGCTCTCTATTTTCAAGGGAGTTAAAGATATCCATATTTTCAATTTAGATTGAGAAAATCATAGTCTATTTGAGATTATACTCAGTGAGTATTCTTGTCAACAATGCTAAAAACACTTATATCGAGATTACGGCAAGATTGAGGATATTCAAAAGTGATATCTTCACACACCTTTGCAATCGCCTACTCTTCCACTACTTCAATCAAATCTTCAATTGATACACCAAAAGCACGGGCTATTTTTTGAACAGCAGTCAGATCAACCATATTTATCCCCGGATGGTCGGGCGTAACTTTTCACTGTGTTGTAGTTTACTTTGGCACGTTCAGCCAACTCTTTGATTGTCCAACTTCTTTCTGCTACAAGTTATCTAATCTTTAGTCTAACTAGCCTTATTTTTATCTTGACAAAGGCGAGATTCAACTTTTTAAATAATTAATGAGGTGGAATTCCACCTATAGTATGAATAACATCAAAAGCGATCGCTCGTCCAGGCTGGGAAACTATTTTGGGAGGCTCCGCCTCGTCTTATCTTGACCAGAGGCAGAGCCTCTTGGAACTCGTTCCCAGTCTTCAGGCTGGGAACAAGGTTACACAAGCCTTTCGGCTTTTCTTAGTGCCATTCGGTTATAGCGTTTGTCCCAGATTGCGAACCGACAGGTCGGCGCTTCGCTATCGCAAGCGTTGCGAATTAATCTTCAGTATTGGTTGACCATTTGCTACCATCCAAAACTTGATTTTTCTCAAACCCTTATGACTACGTTATTTACCAATTTCTCTAACTTCAAAAAAAATGGGCGAACCGGGAGTGAGCAAATGTGATTGATCACTTCACTCAACCTTCTCAATTTAGCCAAGTTCAGTAGAAAGCGATTCAAAAATGACTCTTCATATACATCTGTGATCGCTACCTTCGGTTTTGAAGCCAACTATGGGAGATGACTCCCATACTTAGGTTAAAGGGTTATCACTTTCTCCCTGTTGTCCCGTGCCGCCCTCCCCTCGTGGTGCAGACATGATTTTCTTTTGCTGTTCTTGTAGCCAGGTTTCAAAGAGTTCATTCAGTAGTCGTACCTTCATAAATTCATCCAGTTGTGCGGGGATAAATTTTTCCAGCCGCAAAATCACGAACCAGTCGGCAATGCGGGTAGGGGGCAATATTTGACCTGGTTGACTGCTAGAGAGCATTTGCACCATTACAGGATGTAGTGCATTCAGTTCAATCGGGCCTACTAAGCCTCCTGTTTGGGCTTCTGGCCCGAGTGAATATTCACGCGCCAAGTCAGCAAAAGAGTTTTCTTTTGCCTGAATGCGGAAGTAAAGTTCTTGGGCTATTCCCACATCCTGGGTTCGCAGTAGAGAATAAATTACTTTGTCTAGTTTTGCCTTGGACTGAAAAAAGTAAGATTCCAGTTTATTACCCCAAGTGGCTTGCTTGAATTTTTCAATTTTAAGCTTACGAGTGATAATAACTTCTAGTTGTTCGGGAGTCACACCTTGATGTGCCATCCAAGCCTGGATGTCTTCTTCATTTTTGAATTGTTTTTCGGCGTAAAACTGCTGTTTAGCTTGGGCTACTTCCTCAGGTGTACATATTGCTACGTTCGCGGAGCGTGAGCTTTGATCTATCGCTTCATCAAGGATCAATTCCCGCTGCAACTGTGGCAGCATTTGGTAACTTGCCAGTAAGGAAATCAGTTCACTAGCTGTGATTGTACGATTACCGATTTGGATCGCTTCAGTCATTAGCTTTCAGGCATCTCAAGAATATCTGGTTTGTCAAACAAGCTGTAACATAGCCCATTCACTGGGACTTTTTGTCTTAGTCCCACCGAGTCAGGTATGTTAACCTTACTTTTGCAATAATTAAATAGTGATTTGCTAACACACTTTAAAATATACAGTTTATATAAGTTTTTATCAAAGATTCTACGTATATAGGACCAGATGTGAAGACGTTCAACTTGTATGACAACGCCTGAATGACGGTTTTGTAGATACTCTAAAGAATGCTCAAAGACGATGTCTGGTGACAAGCCACGCTTGTCTTGCATATCTAAAAATTCTCGTCGTCTGTTAACAGTTATCAGAGATAGAAAAAGGCAGCATTGGGTGTGCTGCCTTTTTCCATGAGAAATTTATGTATCCTGTAACCAAAAATTCTAACCTCTACAACAACTTTAAATAGTTCAAAAGATCCGCCATTTCTTGTGCACTAGGCTGGAATTTGGGCATTGGCGGTGTTTCACCACTGATTACTTGGTGAATCAGTCCATATTGAGACTTGTGCTTTGAAACAGCTTGCAAACTGGGGCCTACTCGCCCGTCTGCTTCCAAGCCATGACAACCAGCACAGTTAATTTGAAAAATAGCGTGTCCTTGAACTGGGTTTCCTGTTAGGGACAGAACACTCTTGACGTATGGATCGGAGGCTTGAACCAACTGAACACCAAAAAAGCCCAAAGGGACTGCTAGCAGTATGGCCAGCGTCAATAAAACGATGCGCTGAATCAAAATTTCAGGTTTGGTAATCTGGTTATCCAAAAGGTTTGCGGTGAAAGTTTAGGTGTGCTAAAAAGTTTTCATTTCCTACACATAGCTTAAAAGTTCTTGATTGTGTCTGCAACCACAGAAGATAATTTTCTTGTGGGCAGTCATCCTCCAAAAAGGCTGTAGAGCGCAGGATTCATACCAAATTTGGTAAAATCAAAAATAGGAAACGAATATTTAATAATTACGAAGAGGAGATTTACGGTGGTTGAACCCCTGCTATCAGGTATTGTCCTTGGTCTAGTTTTCGTCAGTCTCGCCGGACTGTTTTACGCTGCCTATAAGCAATACAAGCGACCCAACCGGTTGGGGGGGTGAGAAGTGTTGAGTTATGAGTGTTGAGTTATGAGTGGGGGAGATAAAGGGGACAAGGAGGACAAGATACAATTTTCTCCCCCTGCTTCCCCACTCACCCTCTTCTCTCATTCTAAAATTCTGTAGAAAGTAAGTGATGTGTTGCCATAAACTTTGTTGCGGCAAATTTCCCAAGCGGAAATCTCTGGCGGTGTCCAACCTTGTGAGCCGTGTTCAAGTGCGATTTCGCCGCTAGGATCTAAAAGCTGATAGTGAGCGATCGCTTCTAAAACTGGCTGGTACAATCCACTGGCATAAGGTGGATCAAAGTAGATTCTATCAAATTGCTTGCCTGATAAGGTCTTTAACTGCTGGATAATATCTCCCCACAATACCCGAAATTCTTGCTCGGCATTAGCAACCTGCTGCCAATTTTGTTGAATAGTAGCACAGGCTCGGCTCGATTGTTCAATTCCCACTACTAAGCTGGCTCCTCTACACAAAGCCTCTGCACCCATTGAACCAGTACCGGCGCACAAATCCAGCCAGCGACAACCTACTATTTCTCCCTGCCAAATATTAAAAACTGCTTCTCTGACTCGCGCACTGGTGGGTCTAGTTTCTTTTCCTGGTAAAGTTTTTAACTGGCGATTGCCGTAAATTCTCAAACTCATAATCGATTAGTCGTTAGTCATTGGTCATTAGCCATTTTCATTTATTAACAAATGAAAAAGGACAAATAACAAAAGACAAATGACGAAAATAGTATTAGGCAGGAATTTTTTCGCGGACTTGAGCAACAAAATTAGACAGGATTTGCAATCCAATATTAGAGGATTTTTCGGGGTGAAATTGGACTGCAATCAGGTTTTCGTGGGCGATCGCAGCTGTGACGGTTTGAGTCCCGTGGGTGACAGTTGCTGCACGGATTTGCTCTTCTATGGGGTCAACATAGTAAGAATGGACAAAATATACCCAAGGATCGGATGGTAAATGCTCCCACAAAATACTTTTTGGCTGAGTCACTTCCAGTTGATTCCAACCCATGTGAGGAATAGTGATGTCAGGTTCTGGACGAAACCGCCGCACTTTTCCTTTAATAATTCCTAGTCCTGGTTGGGTACCTTCTGCACTTGATTCAAAGAGAATTTGCAATCCTAAACAAATTCCCAAAAAAGGTTTACCAGATGCGATCGCTTCTTTAATAGGTTGTTCCAAACCACGCGATCGCAAGTGTTGCACTGCTGGATCAAATGCTCCCACTCCCGGTAGGACTATTGCATCTGCCTGCTCTAATTCCTTTGGAGAATAAGTAACATTAGGAGTTCCCCCAGCTTTTTCCAAGCCTTTGCAGACTGAGTGCAAATTTCCCATCTCATAGTCTACGACTGCAATAACTGGCATTTACCTGCTCCTTGTAAATTTATTATGGAGGGTTTTTCTATTCTAAATAATATTTCTATTCTAAATAATATTTGTTATGAATAAAATAATTCTATTAACTTCCTTTGACACTTGCTAAACGATCAACTGTCAAATTCTTCTGATGAATTTATTACTAGAAGTTACAAAAGTTGAGTTGTGATACCTGATGACTTAACTTTTTTGCGCCAGTTACCGGTAGATGTGCAACTTGCCAGTCATCAGGTAATTGAAAAAATCAATGCAATCCAACCTGATTAGATCATCTGTTGTGGCATGGCTGCAAGCCGTACATAATTAAGTGTGCAAGCCGGTGCTAGCTGTAAAGAAATTATTTTGCAGACAGAAGTCGATTTAGAGAAATTAGTGATGGGAGCATTGGCAATTCAGATTAGCTATGATTGCGGTAAATTTGTTTGTAAACACGAGTGCGGATGCACTAGAAGGTGTTTACTATTCAGTATTGGACTACTTAAGTCAATCAATTTTGGATAATGGAATTGACGATAGCGTAGCGTAAAGCCTGCGGCATGGCTTCTCTACAAGAGGCTGCACCAACGCTTAGAGCGAGTCCGCGAGCGTATAATTGGATTTGTTTTGCCCACGGTTGGACGGGGCATGAACCAAAAAATATCTATTATCTAAAATTGGCACGGTCAAAGCCAACTCACGGCGCGTTGTATCTTTGTTCACGTTCCGGTTCTCAATCAAGAAAATTTGATGGAAATTCTTGCAGATTTTTTATTAATTATTAACAAATTGGCACTTTTATAAACTTATTAGTGTCTGTGATACTGAAAAAATATTGAAGTGTATGTTACCATTGCTACTGATTTTGCTAATTGCTCAATCAATTCCTGCTACACCACCACTTGAAGAAGTCCTGCAACCACAAGAAGTGCGTCCTTTACCAGGCAAGTTGGATACAGTGCCAACGTTTAACAGCAATAGTCCAGAATTGGTCTTGAAAGAAGGAATTTTACTCTCCACTTTTCCACCAGATGGCAAAAAAGTGCCAACAGCGCATCTGAATTTTCCCTTTCAGGGACGATTTGATATTTTTGCCCATCATGTTGCTAAGGCTGAACCATCAGAGAATTTGCGTTCGCTGTATCTAGGAATAATTTTGCATAACCCTGGTTCTGAACTAGTGAAGATAAATATTTTGCAGGCGGCGAGTTATTTGAGTCAACCAGATGCACCATTTATTCAGTTACCATCCTTTACCCAAAATCTTTTAGGTACAATTTTTGCCGGACCAGGCGATCGCGTCATGTCTGATGTTTTAAGGGGACGGCGACAAGAGATTTTTCCTGCCCAAATTGAGATTCCACCAGGGCAAAGTCGAATGTTACTCAATCTGCCAATTCCTGTGCAAGGACTGACACCACCCGTGAATGGTCGGTCTACATTGATCCGATTGCAAAGTAATGGCACTGTCTATGCAGCTAGCCTAGCCATGTTTGCACGGGTGAATCCCGATGGCAGTGAGCGATTACCTACTTTAGAAGAGTGGCAGAATTTACTAGATAATGGTGATTTGGCTGGGCCACGGGATAAAACTGCTACTCCCTTAGAGGAAACTGACAAACCAAGAATTTATGGGCGTGTTGCTGGAGTGGCTGGTGGTTCACGATGGAGAGCCTTATTAGTAGATAATCCTAAAGCTAGGTATCTGACTATTCCCCAGCCTAGTCAAGTGTTTTCCTACGCTCTGAGTACCCTGCATGGCGGTACGTTAGGAACTGGTCAAATTCAAAGTGCACCCATGCTGGTGCGTTATCCTGACACCGCATATCGCGCTCATGGCAACTATGGAATTCAATATAATCTAAAGTTGCCGTTATATAATAATACTCAAAGTTCTCAAACTGTTAGTGTGTCGATGCAAACGCCACTAAAAGAGGAACAGTTAGGAAAACCAGGGTTACGCTTTTTGAGTACACCAGCCCGTGAAGTATTCTTCCGAGGCACAGTTCGGGTACGTTACAAAAATGACCTTGGTCAGCTGCAAACGGAGTTTGTACATTTGGTACAAAAGAGAGGTCAACCAGGAGAACCGTTAGTTTTATTAAATATGAAAGCTGGCGATCGCTCCTTAGTAGAAGTAGATTTTCTCTATCCACCGGATGCCACACCACCGCAAGTCTTAACAGTGTCAACTCAAGCTGCACCTCAGTAATGATTCATAAGTAATGGGTAAGAGCTTTTCTTCAATTACCTATTACCAAAAAATATTAGTCAGATCATTCACAAAGTCTTACTGTTTACCAACTTGGCGCGGCTCGAAGGCACAACAAGGCGGTCAATGTTGCTCCATGAATTAACTTCTTCATATTGATAAGGCTTTTCATCCCAAGTTTGTGTATTTAGGGTGAATACTTATTCTGCTCCATGCGTTGCAATATAAATAGCAGACTATAGCAGGCAATAAAAGGACGGCATGGGAACCGATCAAAAAATCAATCAAGAAACTGAGTTAAATTCGCTCCAGCTCCTTATTGGAACCCTGATTTTACTGGTAGAGGATGAGCCAGATATTGCAGATTTGCTCATCTTCATTTTAGAAGCAGCTGGTGCAGAGGTGATGGCTTTAACCGATGCAGAAGAAGCCCTTGCCTTGGTAGAATCGCTTCATCCTGATATTCTGGTGTGCAATGTGAAGTTGCCTGATCATGATGGAAATTGGTTAATTGAGCAAATTCGAGTGCATTCTTGCCTATCCCTAAGACAATTACCTGCGATCGCTATCACTTCTTATACACGGGAAGTCTCAAGTTATAAGGCTTTGAATGCTGGTTTTAATCGATTTCTAGTCAAGCTTGAGAGTCCAGAGTCAATCGTAGGTGAAATTGTTCACCTGCTATCTACCGATCTTTAGATATAAATACTCGGTCTTGATCCATTCCTGAGAGGTTAAGACAAGATTACTTTTGTCAATTAGTAACTCTAAGTAGGTGGGCGTTAAAAAATACAACTAGATTAAGAAATGTAAATTGCTTAAAAGCTTATATTAAAAGCGTTATTGGTGCTTTATATAATTTTACGTAGTTTGGTTTAATTGTGCCTATCTACTTATTTAAAATGTGTTGATAAATGGGATATTAAATTAACGTGAGCTCGACGGGTTGAAGAAGGTACAAAAAGATTTATCAAAATTTAAGTTAGGTTTGTCAACCGAATATTTTCTTCATATAGGCTATCCCATTAAGCATATTTCTTATCAAAATTGGCAGTCACAGCTTAGTAACCAAGCTCGTTCGCAATCAAATCCTTTATATCCTCTTTTGCCTTTTTTTCTCAAAAATTCTCTAGAGCATCAACAAGCTAGAGAACCAAAAATTAGCTGTCAAGCAACGCAGACCGCACTGGCAAAAAGTTCGATTATCTGTCCTCCAGTAGATACTAAATTGCTGAATACCTATTTTGACTACTTTATTAGTAGTGGTTTTTTGGATGTGAAATGATGAACATTACTAAAACACTTCTTTGTGCCTTTGGAATTTATCCTGTTGTGTTTAATGACAACGGCGATAATTGTTGAGTCTTGGCGTTGGACAAAGTGCAGAGTAGCAGAAGGAATTAAGCATTTTGGCGTTCCACTCTTCTAATCTCATCCAAAAACTTTAGCTGCTGGTATATACAGCTAATCTGCGGTAAATCCACACCCCTAGAATGCGCTTTCCGTAATGGGTTCCCAAAAATTGCTTCTACTTCCAAAGACCGTCTTTCGTCGTAGTCAATTTTCATGCTGGTACGATAAGGCTTCATCTTCACGGTGTAATCTAGCATTGTTTGAATGAAGCTATCAGGAATGATGCGTCCGCAACTAAAGGAACCTGCTGCAACTTCATACATCAACTGTTCAACTAATTTGCGGGTGTGGACATAGGACATTAATTCATCTGTTCTAGCGTTGAGAATTACAGACAGTCCATTATAGGGAATATTCCACACCAATTTTTTCCATCGCCCTAGTAATAAGTCTTCAGTTAATTCCATTGAGATACCAGCACTCTTGAAGTCATCGGCAATTTGCCGCATCTTATCTGTAATCCCAGTAGGATCATAGCCAGAAGCATATCCTCCTAGTGTAATTTGTCCATAGTCGAGGTGGCGGATATGTCCTGCTTCGACTTTATTGGAACAGAGAAAACACAACCCACCAATAATGCTGACATTGCCAACTATTTTGGCAACTTCTTCTTCCACCGCCAGTCCATTTTGCAATACCAACACTACCCCATCATCCCTGACGAGTGGCGGTAACATCTGCGGCAATAAATGGTTTTGTGTCGTCTTTAGTGCTACCACCACCACATCGCATTGTGGCATTTTTTCTACATCATTGTAGGCATTGACTTGAGTCAAGGTGAAATCACCATCTTTTGACTCAATAACCAAACCAGATTTACTAACATATTCATAATCACTCTTCAGCAGAAAGTGGACATCTAAACCAGCTTTTTGCAGTTTGGCACCATAAAAGCCACCTAATGCACCAGTTCCTAGAATGGCGTAACTACGCTCGGACATTTTGCTAACAATGAGATTTTTCTATGATGATCATAAGGCGAATACGTCGCACACATACAGCCGAGGGTAATCTGGTCAAAAATTATTTGAAGAATTATATGAACCAGGGTTGCAGTTAGTTACCAAATCAAAAAAGAACATGTTGACTAATAGTTGATGTTCTTAATCTGTCAAGAATGGTCTTAATCTGGTTTTTGATACTGATATTTACCAAATAGGCGCTAGGAGCGCATAGCTAGCTGTACCCTCCTACAAACGACTCTGCTTTGGAAACCATACAACCCTAAGTGATTAGGGTGAGATGTTGGATATATTTGTTAACTTTATTGAAAACCCTTTGTTGGCTTTTTTTGCCCCTTACCCTTGGGCTTAGATTTATTAACTTCTCCTAAAGCTTCTTGAAATAAGTTGTGTAGATGTATAGGAACGCTAGCTATTTCTGGTAACTCTGGCTCAATAGGTTTGTTGAATTCTTGTAAAAGTGCGTCTAAGTCACTTTCAAGGCTAAATGGACGTTGCAGATATTTCTGTAATACCCTTTCTAGCTGAGTTGGATACTGTTGCGCTAACCGATGCCAGATAAAAGCGTTAATACTTTTATCTTCGAGGTAATACCGAATTAATTTTTCAGCCCCTTCAATACTTTCCCAGTCCTCTGCTG
The DNA here is from genome assembly GCF_036917395.1 of Nostoc sp. Lineage (GTDB taxonomy): Bacteria > Cyanobacteriota > Cyanobacteriia > Cyanobacteriales > Nostocaceae > Nostoc. Next base: position 139,795 of record NZ_JBALDI010000067.1, on the reverse strand, counting down.
ATAAAATTGCTTGTACTTTACTATATGTTGGTAAAAATATTTGTCCCCAACGAGGATCAGAAAGAGCCGTTACCTGTTCTGCTTTTTTGAGTTCCGCAGGTAAATCAACCTTGGGCATAACCATTTTGCTATTGCCACTTTTGCTGTTAAACATCTGAGAAACTACGTTTGAGTCAGCACCAAATTCTTGTGCTGCTGCTTTGATTTCCTCATCTGTAATGCCAGCTGCTTCTGCCACTTCAGCCAAGGACTTGGAAGTATCAATTCCTGCTGCTGCAAAGCTTTTTTCAGTGATTAATTCTTGGAATTGGGCTATTTTTTTATTAAGCTGGTATCCCGGCAGTGTGATTTCATCAGTGCCAAAAAAGTCCACAAACTGCTGATGATATTGTGCTACTGACTCCCAAGCCTCTTCTAGCAAGTCTGGAGCATCGCTGTAAAGATTACTTTTATAGTTTTCTTTGAAATTACCAATTGCTACAGCAAGTTTTGGTTTACCCAATTTACCCATCATTGTGTAGGGGCCAGAAAACATCCAGTAGCTGTCCGTAACGGGAGAAATGCGAGTTAGTAAGATTTCTCCTACTTTCAACCGAGATATTGCCTGTAGTGTTTGGGTATTGTTTGGCTTAACGATGTAGCGTTTATCTGTCAACCAGTTCGTTAACTCAAAGCCATCAGGTAGGATATTACTAATGGCAAATAAGCCAATAAAACTATGATGCCAGCTTTTGATCAGGTTGCGATCGCTCCCTTCTAAATCTGGATGGCTTTCGATAAACAACTCTAATGGTGACTTCTCACCGACTTTCCCTACTGTCAAAAAGCTATCAATGATTAAGTCCTGCTGCGTACTATCCCCACTTCCACGACGCAACTGTGCTGCTGCATAGGTTTCGAGTGCTTGTGCCAGTTCGCCTTCTGCATCAAGAACAAAATCAACTAAGGCTTGTTTTAATTGGTGCGATCGTTCTAATATAACATCCACAAGTTCATCTCTCGGTGCAACAGATGTAAATTATAGCTTTTGAGAGAATTGCTTGTTTGATAATTTAGCAACTTCCCTATGGAAACTGCCATATCTCCTCTAAAAGTTTTCAATAAGCACATTTTATTCCAAATTAGATGATCTGACGCTGCTGGCTCCTACCCTGCAAAGTTCCCTTGGGAGATGTTTACTGTGTCAAGTTTAAATTGATCAGTAGACAAGACTTTAGTCCTGAGAAAATAAGGACTAATATCATTTCACTTTGAATAATGATACAAATACGTTGGTAAGGGCATGGCAATGCCATGCCCCTACAAGAAATCTATCTGTATCAGGGTATTTCGTAAATTGGTATAAAGTCCTGACTACAAACCATCAATCAAAACTAGTTTGACAAATCACTACTAGGTAGAAAGCCAAAAACCAGAATCTTGAGGATTTAAAAATGTGTTTTTAGAAAGCAAAATAAAAAGGCAAAAGAAAATCTTCTTTTGCCTTTTTACTTTTTACCTTTTAATAGAGACGCAAAATTTCAAGTCTCTATTCCTCGTCGAAATCATCTTCCTCGTCTTCCTCTTCTTCCTCGAAATCGTCCTCATCTGCTACTTCATCGGCGATTAATTCATCGTCGTCATCTAAAATTGACCTTTCTGCACGTCTGCTACCAAAACCAGATTCCCCAAGAGTAGGAGAATCTAAATTATAGGTGCGAGCAGTACGGTCATCTAAGACCATATCCAGGGGATCATCAACTTCATCCAAGACACCATTGCTAATCTCAGCAGCATAATCATCGATCGCACCGGGTTCATCATAGGTATTGTACCCAGTACCAGCCGGAATCAATCGCCCGATAATCACGTTTTCCTTTAATCCACGTAGCCAGTCAGATTTACCTTCGATGGCTGCTTCGGTGAGTACCCGTGTTGTCTCTTGGAAGGATGCGGCGGAAATAAAGCTGTCGGTGTTCAACGATGCTTTGGTGATACCCAATAAGACTGGGGTATACTGTGCCCTAGCACCGCCTGTAATTGCCATAGCTTCGTTCACCTGCTCAACTTGGCGCAGTTCCACCAATTCGCCAGGAAGCATTGTGGTGTCACCACCATCATCAATCCGGACTTTGTTGGTCATCTGGCGAACAATAACTTCAATATGCTTATCAGAAATATCAATTCCCTGAGATTGATACACCATTTGCACTTCATTCACCAAGAATGTCTGTACCTTCTGCAAAGCATAGCTAGCACAAGCATAAACTCCGTCTTCGGAACCCAGGCTAAAGAAGATTTCCAAAATTTCGTGGGGGTTGGATGGACCATCTGTCAACGGTTGTCCCGCTAACACAGTTGCTCCATCTGGCACAATCAAATTTTGTCCTGGTCCTAGAGGATAATCAGTGACCACGCCATTTGATTCTACGACCTTGATGGCGATCGCTTCATCACCATCGCCGTAAACTACCTTAACTTCACCCGCCCGCCGACATAAAATGCACGCTTCTTTGGGTTTACGAGCTTCAAGCAGTTCCTCAATTCGGGGCAAACCTTGAATGATATCTCCGGTTTTGGCGCGTTCAAACACCAACAACACCAAGTTATCACCCCGTTGTACCAAATCGCCGTCTTCTATCTGCAACACAGCACCAGGGCTGACTCGATAAGGGCGACCGATGCGGGTAGTAATAACGTAGTTTTTAGTACTCAGAGCTGATTCCCCACCAGATGCAGCAGCGGCACTTTTAATATCCACTACTTGCCCTGATTCTGGGGCAAAAGCTCCCGCAGCAACTTCTGTACCTTCTACTAGCAAGTCACCCACTTTTACTTTGGGCTGAGTACTAGTATTGGTTGTAAGCATATCGGTGTGGCGCAACACCAAACAGCGACGCACGTTTTCGGTTCCTTTTTGCACACCCCGCACTATCCCCCCTTCTTTACACAAGATTTGGGTCCGTGCTACCACAGATCCAGGGGCGATGGTAAGCCCATCTTCTACTTCAAGTGTTGTCTCAGTGCTACCTTGGGTGGCATCAGCGGTAATATCTCGACGAATTACCAAGGACTCCAAAATCACCAGTTGTAAGCGCTGAACTTCTGGGTCTTCAGTATCCTGTACCAATTCAATATCTGCTGCTAGGGGCGAAGCATTGTGGTCTTGTTCCCCTTCTTGCTCAATTTCCAGAACTAACTGGGTTCGCAGCAGTTCCACACCTTCAACAGACTTGACGCGTTCCGAATCTTTGTAAGGTAGTCGCTGCACAGCCCGCAACTGAATCGAACGCCCAGTTTTTTGACTTACTGATGTAGTTGATGGCACGTCTGGATTATCCGGTACGGCAAACTCAACTACCGGACGACTTAACAGGGCAGGGCCTTCTGGTGTCTCCACATACTGGATATAGCGTAATTCTGTGGCGACACTGCCTTGAAATTCCTCGCCAGGTTGGATGAAGGTATTATCTCGCCCGATGACTGCTTCTGGATCATCCACCATTAGCAGTTCTCCTGGCTTAACCACCACTTCCCGCAGGATGTCGTTTTTCTGGGTGACTTCTACCACACCGCTGTTTTGGCAGAAAATATCTTTTACTACCTCGGTGCCAGCTTCCACAAATTGACCGTCTTCCACCAACAGCAAGGAGATGTCTTTATTAACTTCGTGACTTTCTTCGGGAATCCACAAAAGGGTACCGCCCTGCACAACTTCATAACCCAGCTTGGCTTTGCCTTTTTTCTGGACTTCTACACCCGCGAATTTCAGGAATCCACCAGTAGTTGTGCGATAGCGGTCATCAATTAACTCAGCTACCACTTGACCATTTTGCACTTTTGTGCCTGGTGTCGCCCGGAGGTTAAATACCTGGTTGTTGCCAGTGGAGACTAAGTAATTATTGCGACCTTGAGAACTTTGGACTGTCACCGTTGCCTGGTCTAAGACTACAGAAGCGGTAATAATTTCAATTTCCCTAGTACTTTTTCCTGGGGTAGCTTCCGGCAAGCGCACCACACCGCCGTGCAAAGTGGTTAACTTGGTTTCTGCTAAAACTCCATTAGAGGCGATCGCATCACCATTTTTCACCACCAATTCTGCACCAGGCGGCAAGTTGTAAACTTCCCCAGACAAAATCCAAATCAAACCACCCCGTGCAGCTGTGGTTGTAGTATTACCTTGACGGTCGGTTTTTTGTTCTGGAACAACTTCGGCAAATTGCACTTCCCCTGCTAAGTCAGAAGCAACATCTTTAACGGCTTTTTCTGTATTAGTCCGAGTTGTGCGTCCACCAAGAGCAACCTCTGCCAACAACTGTCCTTGTTTTACCTTATTTCCATCAAATACATATAGTGTTGAACCTTGGGTAAGATGAACCTCTTGATTCTCTGGGGTAACATCACCTACTTTTGTTGGCTCCAAAAGCAGGATGCCATTAGCCTCAACATACAGGGCATCTTCCCCGTGGCGGGTACGATATGTTCTGGTTTTCAGTTTGCGGGGAAGCTTGACAGTCCCATCGATTTTAGAACGAACTTGTTGCGCCACTTCCCCAGTAAACACACCACCTGTGTGGAATGTCCGCATGGTTAACTGGGTACCAGGTTCGCCGATACTTTGGGCGGCAATAATCCCCACTGCTTCGCCCAAATCCACCATTTTGGCGTGGGCTAAACTCCAACCGTAGCAGTGTTGACACACTGAACGTGCAGCTTCACAAGTTAGGGGACTCCGCACCACAACATCTGCCACCCCAGATTTTTCAATTTTCTTCGCCAAGTCCTCAGAAATTGGGGAATTGCGTGGTGCAATTACTTCTTTTGTCACTGGATGCACCACATCTTCGCCAATTACCCGTCCCATCAAGCGGGTTGCTAGAGGAATTAAGGTTTTGGCACCTTCTGTCATTGGTCCAATGGTAAGACCTCTGGTGGTGCCGCAGTCAAATTCCCGAATAATTACATCCTGGGATACATCCACTAATCGGCGGGTGAGATAACCAGAGTCAGCCGTCCGCAAAGCAGTATCCACCAATCCTTTTCTGGCACCGTAAGACGAAATAATGTATTCCGTCACAGTTAGTCCTTCACGGAAATTGGTTTTGATCGGCAAATCGATAATTTCCCCTTGAGGATCTGCCATCAGTCCCCGCATCCCCACCAATTGCCGGACTTGTGATATATTACCCCGTGCCCCGGAGAATGCCATCATGTATACGGAGTTCAGGGGATTAGTCTTCTTGAAGTGGACGACGACTTCATCTTTCAAGGCTTCACTGGTACCATTCCAGGTATCGATTACCTTTTGGAAGCGTTCTACTTCAGTGATTTCTCCCCGTTGGTAACGGGTTTCAGTGGCGCGAATTTCTTCTTCAGCTGCTTCTAAGAGCAATCGTTTAGTTGGTGGCACCATTAAGTCATCGACACTGATGGAAACCCCTGCTTTGGTAGCGTAGCGAAATCCTAAATCTTTGAGTTTGTCCGCCATCACTGCGGTTCGCGCCGTACCATAATGCGTAAAGGCCCAAGAAATTAATTTTTGCAGTTGACTTTTGTTAACTACGCGATTGCGAAAAATCATTTTTTCAGTCATTGATCATTAGTCCTGAGTCATCAATAATCAATAATTCATAATTCGTAATACTCGCCAGAGGCGAGAAGCAAGCTACGTAATTCGTAATTGAAGAATTAATTACGAATTACGAATTAGAAATTACGAATTAACTTGCTAGTGCTTCCTGAATGGCATTATTGTAAATAACGCGACCAGGAGTTGTGTATATATACTGCGAAAGTACATTGCCTTTAGCGTCTTGCCTGACTCGGCGGAACTTATAGAGTAATGTCCGGCTACCATCATCGTTTTCCGTCACTTTCACGGGTTCTGTATCCGGTTGGTCTGATTCTATTTCACCGTCAAACCGCACATAGATATAGGCGTGCAAGTCAATTTGCTCTTGCTGGAAAGCCATAATCACATCCTCTAGCGAAGAAAAGTACTTTCCTGCACCTTTTATCGCACCGGGATTTTCTGCTGTTAAGTAATACGCTCCCAACACCATATCTTGGCTAGGCGTGATGATGGGTTTACCCGTGGCTGGTGACAAAATATTGTTAGAAGCCAACATCAACAATCGCGCTTCAGCCTGACTTTCTAATGACAGCGGGACGTGTACAGCCATTTGGTCGCCGTCAAAGTCGGCGTTAAATGCTGGACACACCAGAGGATGCAGTTGAATTGCTCTACCTTCTACCAAAATCGGTTCAAAAGACTGAATACCCAAGCGGTGCAATGTTGGTGCCCGATTTAGCATCACCGGGTGGCCTTCAATCACCTCTTCCAGCACATCCCAAACACTGGGGTCATTGCGGGATATCAGTTTTTTCGCAGCTTTGATGTTATTCACCATACCGCTACGAATAAGGCGGTTAATCACAAATGGTTGAAATAGCTCAATTGCCATTTCTCTAGGCAAACCGCACTGGTGAATTTTCAGCTTTGGCCCGACCACAATTACAGAACGTCCAGAGTAGTCAACCCGTTTACCTAACAAGTTTTGTCGGAAACGTCCTTGCTTACCCTCAATAATGTCGGACAAAGATTTTAGAGGTCGGTTATTTGCCCCTACCACAGTGCGTCCCCGACGACCATTGTCAATCAAAGCATCCACTGCTTCTTGCAGCATCCGCTTTTCGTTCCGCACAATAATTTCTGGTGCCAAAATTTCTTGCAAGCGTGCCAAACGATTGTTGCGGTTAATTACCCGCCGATACAAATCATTTAAATCGCTGGTAGCAAACCGTCCACCATCTAGTTGCACCATTGGGCGCAAGTCGGGGGGAATCACGGGAATAACTGCCATTACCATCCATTCTGGTTTGGAACCAGTGGCGATGAAGTTGTCAATCACCCGCAATCGCTTAATTAGCTTGGCCCGCTTTTGTCCCTTAGCGTTGCCAATTTCCTCACGTAGGCTTTCCGCTTCTTGCTCTAAATTAATATCGGCAAGCAAGCGCAACAATGCTTCAGCACCAATACCTACCTCTACGCCTTGCAGCACAGAATCTTCGCTATAAATTTGGTCTTCTATTTCCAACCACTGGTCTTCACTCAGTAGCTGTTTGTAAGTTAAAGTTTCGGCATTACCTGGACTCAGGACAACATAAGAGTTGAAGTAGACAATCTGCTCGACATCCCGCAAGGGCATATCCAACAGGATGGAAATATAGCTAGGAATGCCTTTGAGATACCAGACGTGAGCTACTGGTGCAGCGAGTTTAATATAGCCCATGCGGTGGCGACGCACCCGTGACTCGGTGACTTCTACCCCACAGCGCTCACAGACAATACCTCTGTGACGGACTCTTTTATACTTGCCACAATGGCATTCCCAATCTTTCGCGGGGCCAAAGATGCGCTCACAAAATAAGCCATCCATCTCTGGCTTGAGAGTTCGGTAGTTAATCGTCTCCGGCTTGGTAACTTCACCGACTACCTGACCATTGGGCAATGTTCTTTCGCCCCACTGCCGAATGCGTTCAGGGGAAGCCAAGCCGATTTTTACGTAGTCAAACTGATTAGTTTGGGCAGGTCTCATACTTAAATACTGAGTTCCGAGTTATGAGTTTTGAGTATATTTAGTTTTAAGTTAGAAGTTAGGAATTGTTAACTCCTAACTTTTCACTCCTCACTCTCTATTCGTCATCTTCCAGCGATTCGCGGGAAAGAGATTCATAGGTGGGTCGAGGAGGTGTGCGCCGGGCTGATTGGTCTGCCATCAAATCGACTTCCACATCTAGGGAACTGCCGTCTGCTTGGGTTTCTACTTTGTGTACGGCAATGTCTAACCCCAATGATTGCAACTCGCGCATTAGCACCTTAAAGGATTCTGGGGTTCCAGGTCGAGGAATTGCCTTACCTTTAACGATCGCATTTAACGCTTCATTCCGTCCTTGCATATCGTCAGATTTAACTGTGAGCAATTCCTGTAAGGTGTAAGCTGCACCAAAGGCTTCCAATGCCCACACTTCCATTTCTCCAAACCGCTGACCACCTTGTTGTGCTTTTCCACCCAAGGGTTGCTGAGTTACCAGTGAGTATGGACCTGTGGAACGGGCGTGAATCTTATCGTCTACCAAATGCACTAGCTTCAGCATGTAAGCTACACCGATAGTGATTGGTCGGTCAAAGGGTTCGCCTGTACGACCATCAAACACCATGATTTTGCCTGGATCATCTGGGTTATATACCCAGTCTTTGCCTGTTTCGTCTCGTGCTTCTTGCAATTTGCCATGCACGATTCGGCGAGATGACTCTTCACCGTACATTTCGTCAAAGGGAGTAATCTTAAATCGTACTCCCAAGGTCTGACCAGCCCAACCCAAGAGGCACTCAAATACTTGTCCAACGTTCATCCGACTGGGTACACCCAAGGGGTTAAGTACAATGTCTACTGGTGAACCATCGGGCAAATAAGGCATATCTTCCGCTGGCAATATCCGAGAAATAATCCCTTTATTACCGTGGCGTCCTGCCATTTTGTCACCAACTTGGATTTTCCGCTTTTGGGCGACATATACCCGGACTACCATATTGGCTCCTGGTGGCAGTTCATCGCCCTGTTCACGAGTAAACAAGCGCACATCAACTACGCGACCTTTTTCACCATTTGGTACTCGCAAGGAATTGTCGCGCACATCGCGCGCTTTTTCACCAAAGATGGCCCGCAACAGTTTTTCTTCTGGCGGTTGGTCAGATTCTCCTTTGGGGGTGACTTTTCCTACCAAGATATCTCCAGCTTCTACCCATGCCCCAATGCGAATGATTCCCTGTTCATCCAACTGACGCAAGGCATCTTCCCCGACATTGGGAATTTCTCTGGTGATTTCTTCTGGCCCCAGTTTCGTCTGTCTAGCTTCAATTTCATATTTTTCAATGTGAATTGAGGTGTAGACATCATCCTGCACCAGTCTTTCAGAAATTAAAATTGCGTCTTCGTAGTTGTAGCCTTCCCAAGGCATATAGGCAACTACAATATTTTGTCCTAGCGCCAATTCACCGCCTTCGGTGGAGGAGCCATCAGCCAGCACCTGACCAGCAACAACACGTTCACCAATGCGGACGAGAGGTTTCTGATTTAAACAGGTGTCTTGGTTGGAACGTTGGTACTTGGAAAGGGTGTATTTAATTTCGGGGGTTGCGGCTTTCGGACGCACACGAATTTCTGTAGCATCTACATAGGTGACATCGCCATCGGTGCGCGATACAACCACCATCCCGGAGTCTCTTGCTCCTTGCGCTTCCAAACCTGTACCCACCAGAGGACGCTCTGGCTTGAGCAGAGGTACTGCTTGCCGTTGCATGTTCGACCCCATCAGCGCTCGGTTAGCGTCATCATGCTCCAAGAAAGGAATCATGCTGGTCGCTACCGATACAATCTGTACTGGAGATACTGCTACGTAGTCCACCTGTTCTGGTGTTGTGGTGGAAAATTCTTGACGATAGCGGACTGGCACTTGCGGCCCAATAATATGCCCGGTTTCATCTACAGGAATATCTCCTGGAGCAACCCGCAGATCATCTTCTTCATCGGCTGTCATGTAGGCTGGAGGCTGGTCAAATCTGACTCGCCCATTTTCCACAGGTCTAAATGGCGTTTCTAAGAAGCCGTACAGGTTCACCCGTGCATGGGTTGCCAAGGAGCCAATCAATCCGGCGTTGGGGCCTTCTGGTGTCTCAATCGGGCAAATGCGTCCATAGTGACTAGGATGAATATCCCGTACAGCAAACCCAGCGCGTTCGCGGGTTAAACCACCAGGACCAAGGGCACTCAGACGGCGTTTGTGGGTCAGTTCTGCCAGAGGATTGGTTTGATCCATGAACTGACTTAACTGGCTGGAACCAAAGAATTCTTTAATTGCTGCTACCAATGGTTTGGGGTTCACCAAGGAAGCGGGGGTTAGTACTTCTGCATCGGATACAGTCATCCGTTCCCGAATAATTCTCTCTAGGCGGTTTAAGCCTACCCGCACTTGGTTTTGCAGTAATTCCCCGACGCTTCTCACCCGGCGATTACCTAAATGGTCAATGTCATCGATATTACCAATGTCATATTCTAGGTTGATCAAGTAATCCACGGCTGCCAAGATATCCCCAGCAGTCAACACCCGCATTGTGTCTGGGACAGAAAGGCGCAATTTCTTGTTGAGTTTGTACCGTCCGACGCGACCAAGGTCATAACGTTTCGGGTCAAAGAAACGAGAGTCTAAGAGCTGTTGTCCACCTAAGACTGTGGGTGGTTCACCAGGACGCAGTTTTCGATATAACTCCATCAGGGCTTCTTCTTCAGAGAATTGCCCTTCTTTTTCGATGGTTTTTTGGAAATATTCTGGATGACGTAAGGCGTCAAAGATTTCGTTATCTGATAACCCTAAAGCTTTTAAGAGTACCTGGGCTGAGAGTTTGCGGGTTTTGTCGATGCGTACCCACACCAAATCGTTACGGTCTGTTTCAAATTTCAGCCATGCTCCCCGGTTGGGAATTAAGCTAGCTGAATAAGTCCGTCGCCCGTTTTTATCTATTTCTGATTTGTAATAAACCCCTGGCGATCGCACTATTTGGTTGACAATTACCCGCTCGGCTCCGTTAATAATAAACGTGCCGCGATCAGTCATCAAAGGCAAATCTCCAATAAATACCTCTTGCTCTTTGATTTCCCCTGTTTCTTTGTTAATCAGGCGTGTAGGGACATACATTTGAACGGCATAGGTACTGTCCCGCCGTTTGGCTTCTTCGACGCTGTACTTTGGCTCCTTGAGTTTGTAGTTATGACCCAAAAAGTGCAGTTCTAGTTTGCCCGTATAATCTGTAATAGGACTAAAGGAGTTAAGTTCTTCTATCAGCCCTTCTTCCAAAAACCAGCGAAAGCTTGACCGCTGGATTTCAATCAAGTCGGGCAACAGAAAGGCGGGTTCCATATATGTTTCTTTAGTCATGCCTCTTCCTTTGTCAACCTGGTAAAATTTTCCCTTGGACACTGCTGTTTGACGCTTCCCATTGCTAGCCAGTGTCCTTAGCTAGTTTGGGAACTTCTTACACACTTGCTATTTACAGGTGTGGGCAAACGCAGCGATTAAAGCTGGAATGAGCAATTTGGACAAGGGGCTACCCTAATCGGGTACTCAGACGCAAAAAACTCACTATAGTCTTGATTTAAGAAGAATATACAGTTGAGATATTCCTGAGTTTTATCTACTTTCTTCATTTCCCCTCCAAAAAGCGCGTTAATTTGCTGACGCAGCTCTAGACGGTATGTCTTAAATCACCCCGCTATTTATACTCTCAGTGATATCCTAGATATCCTAAGACTGAGGGAATGATCCGTACCTTGTCGGCTTTGAATCAGAATCACTTCATTTTGCTCAATTGTACTCACAAGGCAATTTTGTTTAACGATTTTGAATATGTTCAATACACACCAAGCTGATGTTGTGCAAAAGTTTAGCTCAACCTGGGTTGGCACGGTTAGTCATGTGTGGAGAGCATCCGCTTGTAGAGATTTGGAGCATGGCCAAGCCGATAACAGCACGGAAAATCCGGAGCAGAAATTTTAGCTTCCTTCCTTTATCATTATGGCGCAAGCAAAATGTTTTTGAGGCAATAATATTATCATATTTTTGTCCCCCTAGAGTTTTATTTTTTTTAGCACAAATCAATAAAAGAGATTAAAGCCCACTTTATATTGACAGACCGAATAATTCACAGGCATTCTGGGTGGTTTGATGGGCGATCGCCTCTACTGTTTCCTGACGCAGTTTAGCTACTTGCTCGGCTACATAAAGCACGTAGGCAGGCTCGTTGCGCCTCTCGCCCCGTTTGGGAACTGGGGCCAGAAATGGGCAGTCTGTTTCAATCAGTAGGCGATCGCTACTCACCATCGCAGCTGAGGATTGGATCGCTTTGGCGTTTTTGAACGTTACCGTTCCGCTAAAGCTGATGTATAAGCCTAAATCTAGAAACCATTGAGTTTCTTCTGGCGTTCCTCCCCAGCAATGCATGACGCCCCGCACTTTTTCTTTCTTAAGTTTCTGCCACTTTTGTAGCACTTCTCTGGTTTGGACCGCAGCGTCACGGCAGTGGATAATCACTGGTAAGTTGAGTTCAGATGCGATCGCTAACTGCGACTCAAATACCATGAGCTGATGCTCATAGTTATCAGCTTTGTAAAAATCCAGTCCCATTTCCCCAATTGCTACCACATTCGAGTCTGAACTCGCTAAAGTTTTGATTTTCTCGCCTGTCTCGCTATTCCATTTATCAGCATCTAAAGGATGTAATCCCACGGCAAAACTGATTTCAGGAAACTCTTGGGCTATGGATTGAATACTGGAAAACTCCTCCGGCTGAACACAGGAATGTACTAAACGCACTACACCTGCTTCTTGCCACCGCGATCGCACTGTTGCTAAATCTGGCTGGAAACTATCAAAGTTAAGATGAACGTGCGTGTCTATCAGTTGCATTCTTTGTCCTTTGTTGTTTGTCCTTGGTCATTTGTAAGAGAAGTTCTGTACCCTTCGGGATGCCAAAGCCATATGCTCGCGGATTCATTGGCGCCGCCTCTGGTAGAGAACAGGCGGCGCTATCCTTGTCAGCCGACGCTCAGACTTGTCTCTTTGTTTTCTGACCAATGACTAAGGACAAATGACCAATGACTACTCAACTATTTGTGTGAGGGGTTTTAGTCTGTGAGCCAATCTTGACTTTTTCCTTGCTCCATTGTTAGGGTGAAGGACACCCCGTTTGATCGCTTTATCGATTTTACCGTAAGCCTCTGATAACCGATCCTGTGCTTCTTGTTTTAATTCTGGGGTAGGATTAGCTGTATAGGCAGCTACAGCATTCAAGTATTTCTTCATCAGTGTCTTTACTGCTGATTTGTAAGCTTTATTACGCAGTCGGTTACGTTCTGCGATTTCGGCACGCTTGAGAGCAGACTTTGTATTCGCCACAGTCAATTCCAAAAATACTATTATTTCTGTACACATACTACTAGACTTACTAATATAGCATCCAAATTGCCAATGTTATAATTTCCTAAAAAAATTATGCTATTGGGCATGGGGCATGGATAAATAATCAATAGTTCTTCCCCTGCTTCCTTATCTCTCCAATCCCCAATTCAGTGTGTCGTCAATTTAGGAAATGCGTTAAAATAAGGTACATAAAATTAAATAGTCACCCTAACTCACCACAACCTAGTTAAGCAATGTGATTGCCAATAAATATAATAATCTGTCCATAAAGCGGATGTATTGTTAGAGGCAAAGAAGTCTAAAAAGCTAAATTCCAGGGATTTCCAAGTATAGAACCGACATATGGTGTCTGTACACATGTTAACTACTAAAAAGTTAGGAAAATAAGTAAAAATTATACTCAGACCCTACCCCCTGTAAATCCGGGGGCTTGGATGTGCAAACACACCACCTGCACCCCGCAAGGAGTGAGGGGAAGGGCATAAAGGTAACGGGAAATGGCACACCTGCTTCCTGCCGCAAGCCTGCCAAGGTTTGTCGGACTGAGCAATTGAATTGCCTTCTCAAGCAAACCAAGTGCTGGCAGCCTTGAGAGTATCAAAAAAATCCAGGTTAAGCTAGAGAAGAGAATTAGAGTCAGCTTGCACACCCCAGTGGGTCAAGAGCAATACTAAATCTCAGGTGGCAATATTATAATTTTGGCATTGTGCTTACTCCATGCTGCGAATTATTACTCAGCAGGCAGACGTCAGAGCAGAACTACAACGGATCTGCGATCGCACCCATGACGAACAGGTGCTTCACAAAGAAGCAACGGTGCGGGAAGTTTTGCAAGCAGTGAAGCGCCAAGGCGACAAAGCTGTATTGCATTACACAGCCGAATTCGACAAACAAACCCTGAAAGCAGAAGAACTCCGAGTTACAGGCTCAGAACTAGATGCAGCCTATCAGCAGGTGTCAAAGGAGTTGCTTGATGCAATTCGGCTAGCTTACCGCCAAATTGAAGCGTTTCATCGTCAGCGAGTACCCAAAAGCTGGGTACACTTCGGCGAGGATGAAATAGTGCTGGGCAAACGCTACACCCCCGTAGACCGAGCCGGGTTGTATGTGCCTGGTGGTCGCGCCGCCTATCCCAGTACAGTACTGATGAATGCAATTCCGGCTCATGTTGCTGCTGTACCCCACGTGGTGATGGTAACACCACCAGGTTTAGGGGGTGCTATTAACCCAGCAGTCTTGGTAGCTGCCCAAGAAGCAGGAGTACAAGAAATTTATCGTATTGGAGGCGCACAAGCGATCGCTGCTTTAGCCTATGGCACAGAAACGATTCCAAAAGTGAATGTAATTACTGGGCCTGGTAACATTTATGTCACCTTAGCGAAAAAACTTGTCTACGGCATTGTCGGCATTGATTCTTTGGCAGGTCCTAGCGAAGTGCTGGTAATTGCCGATGAAACGGCAAATCCGGTGCATGTAGCTGCTGACTTGCTAGCCCAAGCCGAACACGATCCAATGGCGGCAGCAATTTTGCTAACCACAGATGCTGCTTTGGCAAAAAACGTGCAATTAGCCTTGGAAAGACAGCTAGTGGATCACCCACGGCGAATAGACACAGAAAAGGCGATCGCTCATTATGGGTTGATTATTCTTGTGGAATCGCTCCAAGCAGCAGCAGAACTCTCAAATGAATTTGCCCCCGAACATCTAGAATTAGAAGTTAAAGACCCTTGGGCACTATTACCACAGATTCGCCACGCTGGGGCAATCTTTTTAGGTTACTCCACACCAGAAGCTGTAGGAGACTATTTGGCAGGCCCTAACCACACCTTGCCAACTTCTGGCGCTGCCCGCTATGCCTCAGCATTAGGGGTTGAAACTTTCCTGAAACACTCCAGTATTATTCAATACTCCCAAGCTGCGCTGCAAAATGTGGCTAGTGCCATTGATGTGCTAGCAACAGCAGAGGGCTTACCTTCCCATGCTGATTCAGTCCGACGCCGAATTCAGCAAGAAGAGTGATTAGGAATGGTTAATTTTTTCCTAATCCTGTTGGCAAAAGTCACTCGATAGGTTCCAAATAAAAGTTTGGACAGCAATGTCTGACGACAAGCCCTCCGGGTGACGCTCGTTCCTCGCTAACGCTAACGCTACCGCTGCGCTGGCTCACCGCTTGGCGTCTACGCACGCCACTTGCTACCTTGCTTTAAGCCTTTTGGCGGGCGTCTACAAGTTAGGCATTGCCCACCTAATCCAGTGGCTTATTAAGGAAGGAGTTACCTGCATAGTAAGCCAGTGAACAGTTCAGAGGAGAGTTACCATCCCCTTGTTGCTACAATGCACTAACATCAAAGTGGGTTAAACCGACCTATGACGCAGCCTCGAATATATAAACGAAGTAGGCAGATGAGAAATTAATTTAGTGTAGCTGGCAACAAGTTTTGCTAGATACTTATGTAAGGGGTCTACTTTTTAGGAGACGAGAGCGGTGCTAAAGAATATTTTGGTAGCTCTGGACGGTTCGGAAATTGCAGAACGAGTAATTCAGACTTTAGATAATTTGGCGTTGTCAAAAGATGCCAAGGTTATTCTGTGTCATGTGTTTCCCACGCCAGACTCAGAGATGGAACTACCCGCTGATCGTCCTCAGCCAGAGTCCCCAACATTTTCTTATTTTCATATTGAAAAACAATTGCAATCATATCAGGAAAAGTTATCAGTCATTTGTGAGTTAGAACTGGTAACTGGTGATCCTGCCGAAGAGATTATTCGCCTTGCCAATATTCACAAAACTGACTTGATTATAATTGGCAGTCGTGGGTTGATTGGGATGAAGCGAATTGTCCAAGGTTCTGTTAGCAGTCAAGTTGTGGAAGAGGCTAATTGTTCGGTGTTGGTGGTAAAGCCAAGGTAAAAATTGGCTAAAGTTGGATTGGACTTCTAAACAAATGGTTATCGGTGTTCGTTCCCCCGTGCTGGCAGATGGGATACATCGAGAATTCCAGATGTCGTTGTGAT
This sequence comes from Nostoc sp., assembly GCF_036917395.1. GTDB lineage: Bacteria > Cyanobacteriota > Cyanobacteriia > Cyanobacteriales > Nostocaceae > Nostoc. The sequence goes on along the minus strand of NZ_JBALDI010000067.1, from coordinate 123,766 downwards.
TCAATTGCCTTAGTGGCGGGAGTTAAGAAACCGAGAAGCAGTTATTGAACTCAACGAATCACCTCCTTTGTTGCTGGTAGAAGTCGTCAGCGAATCAACAAAAACCGTAGACTATCGAGCCAAGCGAGTTAAGTATAAGATTAAAAATAATTTAAGGGTTGAGAAAATATAAATGGTCACCGGGTTGCGATCGCAAATCTTCCACAGTCCCCTGAATTTGTAACTTGCCTTGATTTAGTACCACGATCCAATCAGCACGGTTGATTACTCTAGGACGGTGGCTAATCAAGATCGTGGTTTTACCTTGGCGCTGCAACAACAAAAGATTTGGTGTTTTAACTAAAATGCACTAATTATTATTTAGACTTAACTGTATACAAACCTTGTATTTACATACTAACTATATCCAAGTAAGGCACTTATCAGTAATAAAAGTAAAAGCCGTTGCTTTCTGCCTCCAGCGGAAAAACGCCAAAATTATGGGAATTTTGCCAAAAAGATGATTGAAACGGAAGAGAGCTTTTATTTTTTGGATATACCTAAATTTTGGTCGTCACGCTAAGGCTAGGTAGATTTTTTTGCTAGATTATTTACACAAGCAAAATGTTTTTTAGCATCTATGTTTATTGACCCCCAACCAGACTTTATCCGCCTAGTCGAAAACGACGAATATCTTCCGCCAATCAGCATATGGACAAGGTTGGGAGGGATATTTTTAATTGGAAGTATTGGCGCTGCCTTCAGCCTTGCTAGTGTCTTTAAATACAACATAATAGTGAAAGCTGACGCTACCGTCCGCCCAACCGGAGAAATACGGGTAGTGCAAGCATCAGCTGAGGGAACAATCAGAAGCATCAAGGTGAAGGAAAATCAGGTTGTAAAAAAGGGAGATGCGATCGCAGTGATCGACAACTCCGAATTAGAAAGTAGAAAAGAGGAAATACTCGGAAATATTCAGCAAAATCAGTTACAGCGATCGCAGATCAATGGACAACTAAAAGCCTTAGAAACTCAAGTCACTGCTGAGTCCAATGCAATGCAACAGGCGGTCACATCTGCAAAAGCAGACTTGAGTCGTAACCAACGGGACTATCGAGACAGGGGAATTACAAGTCAGACAGAAGTGGACGAAGCACAAGCCTTTGTGGCGTCAGCTAAGGATAAACTGGACCGATATAAGGGGCTAGCTAAGACTGAAGCAGTCACTGCTGCCGAAATTTCGGAAAAAGAACAAGATTTTAAAGCTGCACTTGCTAGATTAGAACGTAGCAAAATTGGACTCAATCCCAGTGATGCGACTGTGGCGATCGCCCAAGAACGCATTGCCCAGGAATTGACAAAGGGTAAATCTACATTGGCGGCATTGAACAAAGACAGACAAGAAATCATCAGGCGTCAAATAGAAATCCAAAACCAAACTAGCAACGCTCAACAAGAACTTAAACGAGTCTTCACGGAACTGCAAAAAACTGTAATTCGAACTTCAGAGGGAGGTACTATTCTGAGACTGGAATTAAGAAATACTGGGCAAGTTGTGAAGGCTGGGGATGTGATCGCTCAAATTGCCCCTAATAATGCTCCTCTAGTGATCAAAGCCCGTGTTGCCGCTTCTGATATTACTAAGGTAAAAGTATGTAAAGTTATACAAGTCACAAAATGTACTCAAGGGAAAGTCCAAATGCGGCTTTCTGCCTATCCGTACCCCGATTATGGCATACTCAATGGTGCTGTTAGAGGTATTACTGCCGATGTGATTATACCTCAATCTAACAGTAATATACCTGCTGCACCTTACTACGAGATTACAATCCAGCCGGACAGATTTTATCTGATTAAGGGCAATCAATCTTATGCCATTCAACCTGGTATGGAAGTTACAGCCGACATTATTTCTAAAGAAGAGACTGTTCTAACATTTATTTTGAGAAAAGCAAGGCTGCTGACAGATTTGTAGGCTGATTGAGAATAGGCATGGAGACATAGACAAAGAAGAATCCTCTTTGTCTACACGTTCAATCGATTCAACGTCTTTGAGTTGCCAAAAACTGACACAAGCTTAACAAACTCAGGGTTTGAGCCAAATTCAAGGGCAAAATTGAAATTACTTTTAAGCGGGATTGTACCCAATGAGAAAACTGGGGATTGGGGGCACAAGGACGCAAAGAACAAGCAATGCCCAATACCTCATGCCCAATCCCTTCACGTCCAGTCAATTCAACGCCCTTGAGTTGCCAAAAACTGACGCAAGCTTAACAAACTCAGGGTTTGACCCAAATTCAAGGGCAAAATTGAAATTCCTTCCAAGCGGGATTGTACCCAACCTTCTCCCCAGTACCATTCATGAAACCCGTCAATGCCTCCACTTAGTAGCAAACGGAGACAGTTGGATTTTACAACGTCTACTTGATGATGAATCGAGACTGGCCCAGTCCAGGTAGTAAACTGGAATCCGGGAAGCAGTTGTTCTGGCATTCCTGGCGCAAAGCGTTGCCCTAAGAGCCATTTTTCTAGTTGCACCGGATGCAGCAGACTGTCACGAATTGCATCTGTTGGTGCTTCTATTTCGATCCGCAGTTGGCTTTGTTGAAAATTACCCAGCATTTTTATAGGATTACCTAAAGGTGAGACATCGCTATTTCTAATATTGCAAATACAATCACTAGTTATTATGGTGTCACTTTTCTACCAGCAGAGAACTTAGAATAGAAAAAGTGAACTGTTAAGAAATGTAAGGTTTTTCATGGCGGATCAGTTAATTCGTGCAACAGCAGCCGAAGGTGGGATTCGTGCTGTAGGTGTGGTAACCACACGTTTAACAGAAGAAGCACGGGGGCGGCATAAGCTTTCCTATGTGGCAACGGCAGCACTGGGTCGGACTATGGCGGCTGGCTTGTTGATGGCTTCTAGCATGAAGCGAACTGGGTCGAGGGTCAATGTTCGGGTGAAGGGCGATGGCCCTTTGGGTGGCATATTGGTAGATGCACGTTTAGATGGAACAGTACGCGGGTATGTGGGAAATCCATCTGTGGAATTACCTCCTAATGCCAAAGGTAAGCTAGATGTTGGTGGTGCGGTGGGTGGCGGCTACCTCTACGTTGTGCGGGATATCGGTTATGGTTACCCTTATTCTAGTACTGTAGAACTAGTTTCTGGCGAAATTGGCGATGATGTGGCTCATTATCTGGTGAATTCCGAACAAACACCTTCAGCTTTAGTTTTAGGTGTCTTCGTGGGAGCAAGTGGAGTAACGGCTGCTGGAGGATTACTCCTACAAGTGTTACCCAAAGCCGCCAGAGACGAAGCCTTAGTAAAAACCTTGGAATCACGGGTAGCTAGTCTAGCAGGATTTACACCATTGTTGCAAGCTGGGAAGACTTTGACTGAAATCTTCAACGACTTGCTAGGAGACATGGGGCTGGCAATCTTTCCTGAAAGACAAATGCTGCGCTTCCACTGTGGTTGTTCTTTTGATCGTGTTTTGGGGGCACTGAAAATTTTGGGAGAAGCTGAACTGCAAGATATGATTATTAAAGATAATGGTGCTGAAGCAACTTGCGACTTTTGCGGCAACGTTTACCAGGCAAATAGTGATCAGTTAGCTCAACTAATTGCCGATTTGCAAGCTGAATCTACTGTTTCAGGATAAAGTATAAAACAGCACTAATTTTTCAGGTTGTTAATGGTATTCTGTGGAGAGAGATAATCAAAAAGTAGCTTTTTAATCACGAGAAAGTTACTATGGCAACAATGGAATTATCGACCTAAAACAGAGCGCTATTCAATTATTTTGGTGTGAGAGATGACAGAGCGGGATATTCCAGACAGTTGGTCAACAGGCAAAGCAAGAGAGCCAGATCAAAACACAAGATTATCCCGAACAGAACAATTCGGTGAAACTCAACCATTTGATGTCCCAGCTACTGATTCTAGCTCCAAGTCAGTGAAGCGGGGAAAAACTACCCAAGTCAGTAGAAGTCCTGGGAAATGGCCACGCTGGATGAAAAGCTGGGTGTGGTGGTCAGTACTGCTAATGTTAATTACTGGCGGTGTAGGATTCTTGGCAATGGCAATGCTGCTGAAGTTGCCAGCTGCCCCTAATTGCCCATCGATTTTCTGGCCCCTAGCTAGTGCTTCTGTGCGGATACACTGCGCTCAGTTGGCGGCTTCTAAACAGACAGTGAATGACCTACTGCAAGCGATCGCTCTGGTGAAGCAACTACCACAAAATCACCCGTTGCATGGAGAAATTGATCGTTTCATCCAAGAATGGTCGCGGGATATTTTGAAGCTAGCTGATCAAAGTTTCCAAACAGGGAATTTAGAGGAAGCGATCACTACTGCTGAGAAAATACCCGAAGACGTAGCAGCTTATAAATTAGTCGATGAGCAAATTGGCAAATGGCAATCAATTTGGTCAAAAGCAGAAGCCACATACAACGGTGCGATCGCCGAAGTCCGAGAACGACGCTGGCAATCGGCATTCATGCTGTCCGCCAAAATGCTGCGCGTAGATAATCAATATTGGGCAACTACTAAATACGACCAATTGAATCGCCTAATTGCCACAGCGCGGGAAGATGGCGATAAGTTAGGAAAAGCTGAAAACTTAGCTTCTAGTAAAGTAGTCGATAATTTACTAGAAGCTATCAAGATAGCTGAGTCGATTGGGCAGGAAAGTTACCTTCACCAAAAAGCCCAGGAAGCGATTCCGGCATTTGGACGTAAAATGCTGGAGTTGGCACAGGCAAAACTAGACAAGCGGGACGCGGATGAAGCACTGAATATTGCTAGACAAATTCCAGAGAGTGCGAAACTACAGGGCGAAACAGATGACTTTATTGCCTTGGCTGACGCGAAAAGGAGTGCTTGGATCGGTAATGTTTCTGGTTTAGAGGCTGCGATCGCCCAAGCACAACAAATTGATCCTTCCAGACCAGTGTATAACGAAGCACAGCAACTGATTGCTCGTTGGCAGTTGGAAATTGAAGATGTAGCCCATCTAGACAAAGCGAGAATATTAGCTAGCCAGGGAACAGTCCCTAATTTAACAGCAGCGATCGCCCAAGTGCAGCTGATCCCTGGTAGTAACCCCCGCGCCACAGAAGCTAGGCAAGAAATAGGTCGCTGGAGTGCCCAAATTGAGACAATTGAAGACCAACCTTACTTAGAACGTGCCGACCAGATAGCAATATTCGATGATATCAACTCCTTGCAAGCTGCGATCGCCCAAGCGAGCGAAATTCGTAGAGATCGTGCATTATATCCAGAAGCACAGAAAAAAATTCGTACTTGGGTAGGAAAGATTCAGCGAATTCAAGACCAACCCTATTTGGATCAAGCACAAGAACTGGCTCAGAGTGGAAATCTCACTGCCGCCATTAGCGCCGCTCAACAAATTGCCTCGTCGGGAAGGGCGCTTTCTAGGGAAGCACAAGCTGCGATAAATGACTGGGAAGGGCAAATCCGCACCAGAGAAAATTGGAAAAAAGCCCAGGAAGTGGGGGCTTCTGGCACGCCAGAAGCCTTGGTTGAAGCAATACGGTTGGCAGATCGGGTTTCAAACAATAGCATCTTACGGATGGATGCAAATCTGGCTATTGACCAGTGGAGTCAGCAATTGTTAGAAATAGCACGCTCTCAAGGTCAGTCTGATATTGCTAAAGGCATTGAGATTGCCAAATCGATTCCCCGTGGTAGTGCTGCTTACAGTGCAGCACGAGAGCAAATTAAGACTTGGCAGGAATTTCTCAATCCTCAACCGTCACCTCAGCCTCAGCCTGAATCTCAACCATTTCCTCCATCAACTACTACTAATGGGCAGTAATATCCTTATTAACGATTCAGTTAAAACCTTTTAATTCAGCATTTTCAAAGTACATATCAGGGATGCTGGGGTATAGGGAGAAACTTTCCTCAATGTGTCTCTACAACTTTTTCAAGTATATAAATCACGGGTTAGGGTAACACGGCTAGCTGTGCTACCCTACGAAAATTTATTCCCCCATCGCTTCGCCCCATTCCTTAATTACAGAAAATAGTGATGAGTAATCATCATCAGCAAATGACATTTTCACGGCTGTTTGCAAGATTTGCCGCACACCTTTAATACTGCTAAGATCCAAACTTTGAGATTTCGCTTCAGAGATAAACAATTCTGTATCTTTGAGCAAGTGTTTTGTGGGGAAATTCGGATCAGCATAATTGCCATCCAACATCCGTTGTAGCTTTTTGTCAAAAGTAGGTGCGTAGAGTGAACTGTCGCGCAATATTTGCATAAACACATCCACATCGACACCCTGACGCTGGATAAAAGCTAGACTCAGAGCAAAGCTAGTTGTTAGGGAAGCTATTAGTTGATTTAGTGCCAATTTGAGCGCCGCCGCAGATCCCACAGGGCCTATAAGTAAAGGTTCTGTCCCAAAATTTTGGAGTAACTTTAAATGGCGTTGATATTGTTCTGCCTCTGCCCCTACCATAACACTCAACTTGCCAGCTTTTGCTTCCGGGATACTCCCTAATACGGGTGCTTCTAAATACTCACCACCACCCCCAACAACTGCATCTCTAATTTCCTGGCTTTCTGTGGGAGTAATTGTTCCCATTTGGATGATAGTGCGCCCTTGCAGAGTTTGCCAAGAAGTATCTGAAAGCAGCACATTATAAATGGCCGGGGCATTAGTAAGCATGAGGATTATGCACTCAGCAGCACGAATGGCGTGGCGGGGATTTGTGACAATTTCAGCCCCAGCTGCTTGTAGTGGCGCTAATTTTTCTGGGGTGCGATTGTAGGCAACTAGCTGTATATCTGCGGCTAATAACCTTTGAGCCATTGGCAGTCCCATTAGTCCAGTTCCCAGAAATGCCACCTTCATTTTTCACGTTCCTTTAATACAGCGTCACAGCCCATTGTGGACATTGCCTTTGCATTGTTTGATTCAAATTAGTTGAGAAGTAGTTACTTAAGACTTAAGATACAATCCCAAATATCAGTTTCCTACTCCCCACTTTCTATTCTCTAACTCTGGCAATCAACCACCAGCAGCAAAAGTCACCATAATTATCACTGAAAGTAAAATACCAGGGGTAAGTAGTGTTGCTAGCATTAGCAGGTCATGAGTGGACATAATTATTACTTTGGTAGTGTGTTTAACTTTACAGTAATCACTGTTATGCTAGTCTAAATCAGACTGACAATGCATTCTTAAATAGAGTTTTAACTTATCTTTCTTTAAGTTTATTCAGGCAGCGTCAATCCTTTTAGTGGTTGAGAAATTTCTGTCTTGTCTAGACCTTTGCTCTGAACTAAAACTCCAAAGCCGCCCAGTCCTGTGGGATCTATAAGCTGGTGTAGTGCGTCCCGGCGTTGTAGTAACTGTGAGAGAGGTTGCTGTTGATCACAAAGGGCAGCAATGCGTTCGTCAAAGACGCGGCTTAGCCGTTCGCCTAACCCCAACGCCATTAAAAATAATCCTTGCTGGATAAAACCAACATTCTTTAAATTGCACTTCTTGCCCCAGCGTTCTAAAGCCGTAAAGTTAACATGGGCAGTGATATCTTGTCGCCCAATATTAATATAAGGGTTGTCATGGAAACGGTGATGGTAATAACACTGTAGCGTTCCTTGCGATCGCCTGGGATTATAGTAACGACTGGCGGGGTAGCCATAATCAATTGTTAACACATAGCCGCGCTGCAAGCGGTCTGCTACTATACTCAACCAGTCTAGAGCAGCTAAATTAATTTCACTACGGTAATCATCTGGGTATGCACTTTGGCTAAAGTCGATTTCCACTAAGTCTAAATATTCAGCCAGTTGGGGCGTTGAAAGTTCTCCTGTTACTTCCACAAATGATGGGTATGGGGCATTGGTTTCTTTCTCATTCTTGTCTGTTGTCACATAAATTTCTCGGAGTTCTCCCGTTTCTAGGATGAATTGATGGACGGGGAACGCATCTACTAACTCATTAGAAAAAAAGCAGCCTGCGATCGCATTAGATGGTATATCCTCTAGATTGCACCAACGCACGGGCAAATCTTGCAAGCGTTGCTGCTGTTCTTGTCTTAAAGTTGGGGACTTTTCAACAATGAGGTACTCCAGTGCAGTAAAAAAATCTGGGTAGCGTAGCTGATGATATTTGAGGATATGCAATGCTAGCAGTCCTTGCCCTGCTCCCATTTCTATCAGAGAAAAGGGTACAGGTTTTCCTAAAATCTCCCACATCTGCAAAAATTGTTCTGCTAGTAACTCGCCAAAGTCAGCACAGAGGTTAGCAGACGTGAAAAAATCACCACCCTGAAAGCCAATTTTGACTGCATCACTGGAATAGTAGCCATGTTCAGGATGGTATAATACCATCTCCATGAATTGGGCAAAAGTAATTCGTTGCTGGGGACTAGTGGTAATGTGATGAGCGATCGCTGCACACAGCAAAGGATTTGAATCCATAAAATTTGAGGTTTGAGATTGGGGAGTAGAGAAAATAAATGCTTGCCAGCAGCACAATCAATTTAACTGAAGTGTAAAAATTCAAATCAGTGGTTTAGTGCAGCTATTTGTTAATGCAGAAGTTTACTTGGTGTTGATTTTCGCCCAAGCGATCGCGATGTCTACGACGGGCTACGCCAACGTCAGCCTACTTACTCACCTCCAATCGTTAACGCAAAGGCAAGAACCGGACTTGTCCTTCCCATTCCCCTTCTAGGCTACATTCATCTAGCAACAAAATTTCCTTGATCGCTAAACCAACTGAAACACGACGACTGATCTCAAATAACCCAGGCATTGCCAAGCCTGCTTATAATCGTTCATATGCAAAATTTGTCATAGTCGCGACATCATGAGTTAGCACCACACGCCTGTTTTGCGCTGCCCATTCCAAGACGGTTGGATCGTCTGCTTGAGTCAATCCAACATCCTGAACACGGACAATATCAACATTACTGTTACGACGCAAAACACCACGGACAATCTGATTGTTAAAGTTCTCGTCAGCCAAGAAACGCAGCATCGCAATTTACCCTTGTGGGTTGCGTCTTGCTAAAAGGCGATCGCGCACCCCAATGGGGTTAAAACGCTTTTCAGCTTCCTGTTGAACCTCCGTGGCAAGTCTTTGACGCTCTAGAAGGTACGTATCAACCTCAGCTTGGTGTCGTAAGTAATAACCAATCACCAAATAGACATCCCAAAGATGAAGCGATGGGTACTGTTCTGTGATCTCTTCTGCTGTAGCCCCTTCAAGGAAAGCTGTAACGACAGTATCTAAAGTGACGCGAGTTTTATTAATCCTAACAACGCCATTTGCATCAGTTACAAGGGGAATCGGGGTAACAGTAGGAATAAGTAGCATTTTAATATTTGGGCAGCGTTGTTTTCCTATCCTCAGGATAAGTCAAAGTAAGAAAATTAGGCGTTGATTTTCCATTGTCGTGTTAGCCTGCTGCTCGTAGTAAGCGGATAAACCCTTCCTGCTCAAAGTGCCGATCAGTAGACAATGCCTCTGTAATCCCGCGCTGGCGCATTAGCACAAAGCTCAGTGCATCACATAGATCGCTATTAGCCACTCACTAACGACACCAGCACGCCATTAGGATCGCGGACACGAGCAATAGTGTGTCCCCCAGGCTGAGTTTTAGGGGCATCTAGTGTTTTTGCACCTGCCCCGATTGCTCTCATATAAGCGCTGCCAACATCAGGTGTGATAAATGATATCTGGATTAATGTCGGTGGTTGTGTGGCGTCGTTGGAATGGAAGCCGCCAGGAAATAATTTATGTGCCTCGTTACTAGAGGAGAAAGCTAGTGTGGTGTTTCCGGTTTCGATTTCAGCCCAGATAGATTGCCCCTTATCCAGGAGAGTGCGACGAACTAGACCAAAGGCTTTTTCGTAAAACTCAACCGTCTTAACTACATCGTCTACCCAGATGAGCGTGTAACCAAATTTCACAGTTATTTCTCCTTCTTAGAAAAATCAGTGCTGGCGAGGATCTTTGCTACTTCACTGTATGCGATTTGAATACACAGTAGCTTAATCCAGAATGTTACGATCTGTTGCTATTTGTGCCCCTGTTTGCATCATTTCCATATCTGATGGCGACCTAATAATCAGGCAATTAACAGTGATATGCTACTAGCAATCCCCATAGTCCTCTAAATATCAAAATTGGTACAACCAAGTTGATGCGAATCTGCAAATTGCGGAGAAAATCTTGATGATAAGGCTCGATTGACTTTAATTCAATATCAGCCTTTACCCGTTCTACCAATCAGCTAATATGGTTAAAAACCTTCATGCTTGCGCCATGAGTATTCAAAAAGGCAGCAATGGTTTTGACGATTTCATGTTCCATTGCTTTATCTTATTTGTTTTACTGCAAATTTCAAGGTGCAGTAGATATCAATTTGAGTTTATCATCACCTTACTAAATTAATGCTAATTTTTCTGATTTTCCAAACATTGGGGCAAAGGTACGGTAAGCTTCTAATGCTGCTTCTTTAACGATCGCATTCACAATCGGAAATGTAGTGAGGATGTAGCTAAATTCATCTTCGGTTAAGCCGTAAAGGTGTGCTACCATTCCATCGAGTTCGGCGCGGAGTTTAGCGCGTTCTGTTTCGTCGGTAACGCCTTGTTGATGGGAACCTAGACCGACTTCTTGCGCGAGTTCGTCAAATTCTGGTGTGGTGCAGATGAGTTTGGCAGCGCGTTGTACAATATCGTTGAAGTTGCGATCGTTTTTTGTTAAACGTGGGACGGGTAATTGGTAGATGTAAAACATATTAATGTTTGCAGATACCTGTTGACGTAATGCAAAATCTACACAAAAACTATTTAGCACAGCACCAATAAATACTGTAGATTTATTCTCTTGAGTTGGTGATGCAATATTAAGAGAATTACCAGAAAAAACATTTTGGGGTAGGACTGTTCCAATCAAAGTTCTAGCATCTGTACTCCTTCCTATTGCACGGTATGAAAACCGATAGGATTGATAGTCTAATAATTGACCATTGTCGTTTTTCTTTTTTCCTAATAAAGCTTTTCTCGCTTCCTGTTCATCCACCCAATATCTCGGTTCAGCATATAAGTGGGTAAACTGATGAATCATTTTACCTTCATAGAGCGCTAATGTACCTTTCTCTGGCTTTTTCTTGAAAAGAAAAGCATCATCAGTCATATTAAATTCACGATGTAGTTCCAAGTTCCATTTATCTTCAAATTTTTCACCCAGCAATGGGAACTTGGTCATTTTATCAGCAATGTGAAAATCAAGCTCATTTTTAAACTCCATTACTGAGAGAGAATCAGGTGATAGCTTTCGCACCAAGTCAATATTAATTGTTAAACCATCATTTTTTGGGAACTTTTGCAATTCTTGGACATCATGGCGCATAAAAGCAGCAGGAAAATTTTCTGTTTTGCCTTCTTTTTCAAAAGTAAGAACAACAAATTTAAAACGGCTATCAACACCTTCAAAAATTGTTTTGCGATTTTCAAAGCAGAATAAACCAGTGATTTGAGTATCATTAAATAGCATTTCTCGAAGCTTTTTAGATCCTAAGTCGGTATAAACACCACTAGGTATAACGATGCCACATCCACCACCATGATGTAAGAGATTAAAACATTGTTCTAAAAACAGTTTGTAAAGATTAACATCTTTACCGTGACGTTTACCGTTAATTATAGGAACCTGGTTTTTATACTGTTCAGCAAACCTAAAATACTCTCTTTGATGGTTGTAATCGCTTTGATAATTTAACCATAGTTTTTGTATTTTTGTGTCTATCAATAAACGTTTTAGTTCAACCTCAAAATCTTTGATGTCCATCTTTTTCTTAGACACGACATCACTGTATTCAGAGCAAAATTCCTTAGCATCAGGCTGAAAAGTTTCCCACGGTGGATTAGTGATAATTGCATCAAAACCACCGCGTTCTAAAACCTTGTCAAAGTGATAACCCCAGTGAAACGGCTTCAAAGCTGCAATATCCTCAACCTTCAAAACACGCTTCTGTGATTTTCCAGTTAACTGAACCTCTTCATATTTGATACCCAAACGCTTACTAAACTCATCCAACAGCAAAACATTTAACTTTTCTTGCGATTTTTTGTTGAGTTGTTCAATATTTTTGCGGAGGTGTATCAATCGAGTATCTTGAGGTGTATCTGTATCGGGTAATGCTTTAGGTAAAAAAGCGTGTTTTTTGTACAAATCAACAGATTTATTTTTTTCTTCAAGAATTTTCTTATAATTATCTGCGGCTAAAGACTGTAATAGATTTCCTTGTAGAGAATTTCCGACTGCATCAAACGCTGTTTCATCTACCCGAATTAAGCCAATTAACGAATTACCAGCCATAATATTAAAATCAATATTAGGTAATGGCTCTAACTCTTCAACATCGTGAGCAGAAGAAACTAAAGCTAAAAAAAGGCGTAATTTAGCAATTTCTGTTGCTTCCTCCATGATGTCTATACCATAAAGGTTATCAGAAACAATACGCTTCTTGATAAAATAAGGTAGTGATGGATGGGAATTTTCTATATCTTCAAGCTTCTTTTTGAGAGGAGAATCTCCCATCAATTTAATTGTCCCAATTACCGCACTATAAACTTGGATTAGCGTCTTCATCGCCGCCACGAGAAAAGCACCAGAACCGCAAGCTGGGTCAAGAATTGATAAATTAGGAAGAATATCTTCCATTAATGAACGACAAACATTTGTATCCAGCTTGATCAGAAGTTCATTGATATCTTCAAATCGCTTATACTTATCAGACAGCACATCATTTACACGGTCTACAATTAACTTGTGGATAGTTCTATCACAGAGATATTCTGTAATCTGCGGTCTAGTATAATACGCCCCAAAAGCCTTTTGATTAATATATTTCTCAAAAATATACCCCAAGACATCAGGATTTATTTCATCGTCTTTACCTTCCGGCGTATCATCCAGATTCCAAGAATAACGCCCAAATAAATCTAGAACTTGCTCAAACGCCTCATCAACTATAGAAATATCATATTTATCTTCAATCTGATGCTTGAGAAATAGCCCACCATTCAGGTATTTAACCTTTCCTACCAATTCTTGTACAGATAAATCGCGTTCAAACTCAGGTTTTGCAAAGCTTTCAAAAAACAAAGCCTTGAGAAATTCCGCATAAAAATAATTTTCACCTTTTTGCTGGCTTTGTTCTAGCTTATTTTGCAGATAATTTAAATCTTCGTTATCAATAAAACCCTTACGCTGGAGAAAATAAACAAACATCAGGCGATTGAGAATTACCGATGTGTACCAACGTCTATCTGTCTCATTATCAATTCCTTTAACAAATAGCAAAAACTTCTGGTGTTGCTCTTGAAATTCTTTGTAAAACTTCTTAGTTACTGGCTCAACATCAAACCCGCGTTGTAGTTTATAGGCAATTTCAACAACAGTCGGTTCCCCATGTTCTAATTCAGTAATATCAATAACTAAAGAACCAAGCTTGCTTAAAAATAAGTCTCCTGGTTGACCTTTCACATATAAATGGTCACGAACGTAGCTTTTACTTCCTTCTCGTTTAACCCAATACCAAAGACTACGTGTGCGTTCTTCGGTAATAAAAATTAGGAGATTTTCAGCTATTAGTTTAGTAATTTCTTGATGAATAGCAACTCTAACTTTTGCCTCTGGTATTTTTCCATCGGTTGCAGTGATTTCAAAGATTGCAACTCCTGAAAGTTCAGCAATTCTCTGATATTGATACGTCTTATTCTCAATCTTTAAGGTTACAGGTTTTTGTCTTGTAGGTTTAGACCAACCTAATTCTTCTATAAATAAAATACTAAATTGGAAGTTATAAAGTAAATCGCGTGTTCGTTGAAAATTAAGCGACATAATTTACCATACTTAAAGAATAAAAAAAGAGCATAGTAAATTTGCCACTCAGAAAATAAATCTGTGACTCTAAAAATTAAGTCTGCGCTGACAGACTTGAAAAAAGCCTCTTTATACGAGTTAAATTTTAACCATGCTTTTTATACTTTATAAATCCTTTATATCAAAGTAGGTTCAGGGATATTACCTGAGTTATCTAAACGCCGACTTAGTTCTGTGCATCTGTGACTTTCAATTGTCAGGTATTTTTGCTGATTTCTTTATGAAAATGCCTAATTTCTTTATCAAAATGCCTGATTGCTTTCTCAAAATACTGAAATGCTTTTTCAAAACAAGCTTTTGCTTCTTCAAAACAAGCTTTTACTTTCTAATTTTGGTGTTTTCCACAAGCAAAACAAGCTTTTGCTTCTTCAAAACAAGCTTTTACTTTCTAATTTTGGTGTTTTCCACAAGCAAAACAAGCTTTTGCTTTCTCATTTTGGTGTTTTCCGCAAGCAAAACAAGCTTTTGCTTATTCAAACCCCAGTTTGCTTTCTCATTTCAGTATTTTACGCAAGGCGTAGGTTGGGTTGAGGAACGAAACCCAACAATATCAAAGCTTTATTGGGTTTTGCTAATTTAATGTTAAGTATTTTAGGGTGTAGGGTGCGTTACACTACGCCATAACACACCTGACACATACCGCTACTCCTCGAATAAACCCAAAGAACAAATAATCTCAGGTTCTCGCTTCTCCAGTTCTTCTGTCACAATACACAAACGGTCATCCATCCGTAGCGCCACTACTAACTCAGCCAACTGCTGATTATTAATGCCGCTTCTCAGTTGGCGGTTGAGAGTATCAATGGCTGATTGTCGCAAAGGATAACGGTAAATCTCATCAATTGCTTTTAAAAGTTCTTCGCTGACAAATAGTGTTCCTTTCATCTGTTGAACATAACCCTTAAGTCGTTCATAAGTGCGAAACCTTGCACCTGATGGTCGTCCCAATTGACCGCCTGCATTTTTCTCTTCTTCAGCAATCAATTCAGCACCCTTTTTAACTAACTCATGATGCTGTTTATCTCTGGGTATCGCTGGGGTGGATTCTTCACACGCCGCCACTCGAAGAACCGCTAATTGTGATTGAGTAACGCTATTTCCATCACGGTCAACATAAATCAAAGAATCATTTCCCTCAGTGGTTTTCATATAAAGCAATACTCCTTGCGGTTGCACAGGTTGCGGAGTATGGGCGCGGGTAGAATAAACTACATTTTGCATTTCCTCAATCGTTTTTTTCAAACCCGGATTACCATCAGTGGCTTTTTTCCAAATTTGAAACGCTTCTGAGGTCAAGTCAACTTCTGTATCTTCTTCCCCATCTAAAACTCCAGATTTTTCATTGTAGAGGTCGAGAATTACTCGTGCATCATCATCTTCAAAAAATGCTTCATCAGTTCCTACCACTTCAGCATTTTCTTGTAGTCGTTTGCGGAGTCGTCCCCGCAAATTAATAATCCGTTCTACTCCCTCGGCTGGTAAAAAAGAATAACAGAGAATTTGGTCAGCATTTTGTCCAATGCGGTCTACTCGTCCGGCGCGTTGAATTAAGCGAATAATTGCCCAAGGTAAATCCCAATTGACGATAATTGCACAGTCTTGCAAATTATGACCTTCACTCAAAACATCAGTGGCTATTAAAATACGCAACTCATCTGATGATGAAATTTGCTCCCGTTTGCCATTACTCACAGGACTAAATCTTCCCGTCATTACTGTAGGGTCTTTAGATTGACCTGTCACTCCTGCCACATTAGTAATATGACTCGACTGCAAATTGTCTGCAAGGTAGCGGACTGTATCGGCAAACTGGGTGAAAATTAGTACTTTATCTTGGGGGTGAGTTATTGTTAACAGTTTGATTAAAGCAGCAAGTTTTTCATCTTTTTGAGGATTCCACTCGCCACACTGTTGCAGGACATTAATAAGTGCTTTGGCATCTTCTAATAAATCCCGTTTCAGTTTTTTAATGTCAAAAAGTGTAGAACGCAACCACTTAAATCGTCGTTGATATCGAGTTGTATATTCTTGGTAAATTGACTCTGCTCTTTGACGAAAGACTTTTTCTGTTTTAGATACCTTCTCTTCTTCATTAGAAAAAGGAGTTACTTCTCTCTCTACTTGCAGTGAAGCAGTAGAATCGTCTTCTTCTGTTTCTGTATCAAACAAAGCTGCTGCTACAGAATCGGCATCTTCATCATTATTACTTGTATCTAATAACTCAGCCTCCTGAGTTCCAATCGGAATATCAAGCCCTTGCTCTAGGGCATATAAATAAATGAAGTTCCGTAAAATGTGGCGTTCAATTGATTGGATAAAAGTAACACCACTACTTTCTAAACGTTTAAACAAATTAGTGCGAGAAAAACCCATTAACCTCCTACCGCCACGAAATAAACTATTAATAAAGCGTTGTTCGGTGTCTGTAGGCGGTTGTTTGTGTTTAGCAATAACGTAATTTCCTAGCCCATAACGAGGTAAATTAAGTTGATTAATTACTTCTACTACTAATTCAGAGTAAAGGCGAGAATAAAAGTCAGTGTTATAATCTTCTAGAGGAAACTTGATACTACGAGGTATACGCTGGGGAAAATAAGAACGCCTCTTATCATAAAATTCTAAATATTTACGCCCTGTTTCATCTGTGTGGGCATAATTATCTTTAATAAAAGAGCGAGTGCGTCGCACCATGTAGCGCTTCATTAATTCTCGCCAGTCATCAGGGTGTTCACTCTTCTCAAAGGCAGCTAAAGAACGTACAGAACATTGATGCTTTCTAATAAACTCTAATTCTCCTACCGAACTGCCACCAAGTTCATTAATTAAAGCTTCTGGTCTTAATCCCAAATCTTCGTCTTCTGGCACAAATAGCCGCAGTTGGGCAGAAAGGTCAAGATAACTTTTATTGTAAGGAGTAGCAGATAATAAAATACATTTACTTTCGTTGGCTGCAATATATTCTGTAATTGCTCGATAACGTTTCCCTTCGCGGTTACGTAAGTTATGACTTTCATCAATTAACACAACTCGGTAACGCCGGAGTTTTGGTAATTTATTTTGTACTTGACTAATTGGCATAACTTCGGCAAGTAGCCGATAGTTATTTACATATTCTTGCCACATTGGCACCAAGTTTTTTGGGCAAATAATCAGTGTTTCTAAAAAACAATCTTCTTGTAATATCTTCGCAAGGGCGGTTCCAACTAAGGTTTTACCCAAACCAACCACATCGCCTACTAACACGCCACCACGCCTAGTTACATGACGTGCTGCTAGCTGCACGGCGGCTTTTTGGAAATCAAACAAATTGTTAAATTCGCGGGGTATACGAAATTCTGAAAGTCCAGCGATCGCTTCATGGGATAAGTGGTAAGCTATCTTCAGATAGATGTAGTAAGGTGGGATTAACTCATCTCTTGCCCAACTCTGATCAATAATTTCTGCCAGTTCTTGGGAAATATCTACACAACCGTAATCTTGCCAGCGATCGCTAAACCACTTTTGCAGCTTATTGCAAGCATCGTGATCTAAAATATCAACATTCAACTCCCCTTGTTTCGCCAATCCGGGAAGGGTTAAATTACTACTACCCAAGAATCCCACTGTGGGAGTGTTAGGGTCATGGCGATGCACAAGATATAACTTGGCGTGGAGAGGATGGCGCAAAAACAGTTTAATAATTAGTTTCTGTGTTTTTAGCTGATGACTTAACCGCCGCAACCCCGCTTCATCCTGATTAGTCGGCGCACCGATAGTCAACTGCTTGCGAAATTCTGATGCCATGCGTTTTTTAAACCGCACGATGGTACTGTTGTCAATCCGTCCATCATTACTACTAAGGGAAAATGCCGCATGAACTTCATCACTCGGCAAACTTTGCATCCCAATTAGCAAACGGCAACAAGCTTTTTCACTACCAACATACTGTTCAATTAAATCATCAATTCTTCGCCAACCTCTGAGGTTGAAGTAGCCAACGCAAAAATCTGCCCGATAAGAGACTTTGAGAGTTTCTCGCAAAATCGGTAGCAGTTGTAAGTCGATGTTGTCAAAAATCCGGGGCATTACTCAAAACTCTATAAATATTTCGTACCTATGTTATATGAGTAAAAAATTTTTCCAGCCAGATTAGTAAAGAGTGCAAGACAAGAGACGCGATAAATCGCCGTCTGTACAATAATCAGTCCTTTGTAGAGACGGCGATTTATCGCGTCTTCAAAAATTACGATTTATCGCGTCTTCAAAAATTACGATTTATCGCGTCTTCAAAAATTACGATTTATCGCGTCTTCAAAAATGGCGATTTATCGCGTCTTCAAAAATTACGATTTATCGCGTCTTCAAAAATTACGATTTATCGCATCTTCAAAAATGGCGATTTATCGCGTCTTCAAAAATGGCGATTTATCGCGTCTTCAAAAATGGCGATTTATCGCGTCTTCAAAAATGGCGATTTATCGCGTCTTCAAAAATTATAAAAAAAAGAGCAGTTGTATTATGCAACTGCTCTAAAAAACTACTTAGATAGATATTTTCTACCTATCCACAGATCCCATGATTACGTCAACACTGCCGAGAATCACCACGATATCTGCAACCTTCATGCCGCGCAGTAAATGAGGGACAATCTGGAGATTGTTGAAATCCGCTGCGCGAATTTTCCACCGTGCAGGGAAGACATTATCCTCGCCAACCAAATAAATTCCCAATTCACCTTTGCCACTTTCTACACGGGCATAGATTTCACCCTTAGGAATCTTGAAAGTGGGGGAAACTTTTTTGCCGATGAATTGGTAATCAAATGCGTCCCACTCTGATTTTTTACCTGCGGCTAAACGCTTGGCTTCCAGATTTTCGTAAGGGCCGCCAGGAAGTCCTTTAATTGCTTGGCGAATAATCTTCACAGATTCGCGCATTTCCCGCATCCGTACCACGTAACGGGCAAAGCAATCACCGGCAGTTTCCCACTGCACATCCCAGTCAAAATCGTCGTAGCATTCGTAATGGTCAACTTTCCGCAGATCCCATTGCACGCCAGATGCGCGTAACATTGGGCCAGAAAGTCCCCAGTTAATTGCTTCTTCACGGGTGATAGTGCCAAGACCCTCAACACGTCGCCGGAAGATGGGGTTATCGGTTACTAAGCGTTCGTACTCGTCAACTTTGGGTATTAAGTGGTCGCAGAATTCCAGGCACTTATCTACCCAACCATAGGGCAAATCGGCTGCTACTCCACCAACGCGGAAGTAGTTATTATTCACCATCCGATAACCTGTGGCGGCTTCCCACAAATCATAAATCATCTCCCGTTCCCGAAACTGGTAGAAGAAGGGAGTTTGAGCGCCCACGTCAGCTAGGAAGGGGCCAAACCACAGCAAGTGGTTAGCGATACGGTTCAACTCCAGCATAATGACGCGGATGTAGCTGGCGCGTTTGGGGACAGCGACACCTGCAAGTTTTTCTGGGGCGTTGACGGTAACGGCTTCGTTGAACATTCCCGCAGCGTAGTCCCACCGACTAACGTAGGGAACGTACATGACATTAGTGCGGTTCTCAGCAATTTTTTCCATTCCCCGGTGTAAATAGCCGATAACTGGTTCACAGTCAACGACATCCTCGCCATCCAGAGTCATGATTAACCGCAGAACCCCATGCATTGAGGGGTGGTGTGGCCCCATATTTAGCACCATCGGTTCAGTGCGGGTTTCTAGTCTAGTCATAGATTTCGTGTTCTCCTGTTGTGTTCGTGTAGCGTGCTGAAGGCAAAATTTTGAATTGAACCGCCAAAATGCCAACCAGGCCTGATTTATCTAGTCTGCCAAGCCAAAATTAAGCTTGCAGGAGCAATACTTTTAGGAAAACTACCTTTAGGGCGTCTAGATGTATTGCCCATACAGGGGTATGTTGGAAAGGGAGTGACAGAGGAGGGATTTTACTTGATGTTTCATTTTGTTGCACTTCTTCAATTATTATATGGAAGCTCGATATCAGGGACTTGAGGTGCAAGATTTTTCTCACATTCCCGTTTTGGGTCGGGAGGTAATTGAAGGTTTGGCGGTGCGTCCGGGTGGGCATTATTTAGATGTGACGGTAGGCGGTGGTGGTCACAGTCGCCTGATTTTAGAAGCTGGGGCGGATGTGCGGGTAACGGCAATTGACCAGGATGAGGATGCTTTAGCAGCAGCGAGGAAAGAATTGGCAGAGTTTGGCGTTAGCGAAGCTCCTCCGTTCGCGCAGCGTCTCCGACAGGAGAAGGAGGCTCGCGTACAATTTATTTATAGCAATTTTGCCAACTACGAGTTTACCCCTAACACTTTCGATGGTATTTTAGCCGATTTAGGGGTGAGTTCTTACCATTTAGATCAGCCGGAACGGGGTTTCAGCTTTCGCCAAGCTGCAAATCTGGATATGCGAATGGATCGAGGGCGATCGCTAACTGCTGCTGATGTGATCAATAATTGGGATGAAGCGGATTTAGCAGATATTTTCTTTAAGTACGGTGAGGAAAGATTATCGCGGCGCATTGCGAGACGCATTGTCGAACGCCGGCCGTTGCACACGACTGTTGAATTGGCTGAAGCGATCGCTTCTTCAGTTCCCCCGAAATACCGTTATGGAAGAATTCACCCCGCTACCCGTGTTTTTCAAGCTTTGCGAATTGTCGTCAACGATGAGTTAAAATCTTTAGAAACCTTTTTGGATAAAGCACCAAATGCCCTTGTCCCTGGTGGCAGAATTGCGATTATCAGTTTTCACAGTCTGGAAGACCGTCCGGTGAAGCATGGTTTAAGAAATTCACCTTTGTTAAAGGTCTTGACAAAAAAGCCGATTATTGCATCAGAAGAGGAAATTCAGAGGAATATGCGATCGCGATCGGCCAAACTGAGGATAGCCCAAAAGCTGCTGTAACTGCAATGCAACCTTAAACTGCTTCATCTCGTGGCTCAGAACTGCTGCGAATACGCTCAATGAACTGAGGATAATTTTCTAAATCCTGTTTTGACTCTAACGGTGGCATTTCAATCCAATGACCTTCGACATGCAGCTTATCTACATAAGTAGAAGGCTTCTTGATCTTCTCGATGAGCAAGAACGTAATCATGTAACTCTTTCTGAATCATTGCATGAAAATTAGGCTTGCTCATCCTATGTATCTCTATTTACCGTTAGGGTATATCTCATAAAAGGGAAATGGTGTTGTGGTACATTACTCTACGCCATCATTGAGGATGAAGCGAAACTGGGTAATGTAAATTAGTAATCGGTAATTGGGATTAGTTCACTACTTGTTACCGATTTTGCTCTATAATTTTCGACTCTAATAGTGTTCTAAAATAACGAATAGCTTTTTTCGCTAAAGTTTTTGAAGGAGTACTCTATGACTATTTGGGTAAATGAGCAAATTGATCCGTCTGGGATGATTCATGCCTGTATTGCCACTTGTAATGAATCTCAAGCCAAAGATTGTCATGATTCCTTTAAGAATAATTTGACCGAGACGCAAAAGGCAGCAGGTTGGGTAGCGCAATTGCGGACAGTCGATTGTTGGGATGAAGTGCCGGTGAATTCTTTAAAACTCAATTAAGGGATTTCCAAGAAATAAATTATCCAAATAAACGAACCACGGAGGCGCAGAGAACCCAGAGAGAAGAGAAATATAGAAGATTTGTGTGTTAGTTTTGGGATATTTTTTTACTTGGAAGTCCCTAATTGGCTGCTATGGAAAGTAGGCTAAAAGTTTAACTTTTTCTAAGCAGATAAGATTACCTTTGTCTTTTGAGCGAAACTTCGACGCGCTTTGCTTTACCAGATGCCTGCTTAATCCAGCTTTGTTGACAGTTAGATATTATGGTTTTGACTGCGAATCGTCTGAGATAGAAGTCATTTTTGAGGTTTTGCTCGAACATATTTTAAGAGTGTAGGCGTAGCCCGTTGTAGGCATCGCTTGTCTACGACACGCTGCATCTATGCCAATACCTACAGCGATCGCAGCAAATCCCATTAGAAGAGGTTAATGAAGGATAAAATTCGGATTAAAATTCTCAAATTATTAACAACTGCTTCCAAAAAAAGTAATATATTAAAGAAAATTGATGATTTTTTGGAACTTTTAAGAGTTATCATCTATACCGTAGATTAAATTAAAAAATTTGCCAAAACCGAACCAATTTAGTGAACTATCCCAGAGTTTACACTTCGGAGCAAGCCTGTCCCATTAATTTAGTTGACGAAAGGGGACAAGCGGTTCAAATTTCAATTCATGCTCCCAGTCAATATATCTGTGCCAACTGCGAACGGATATTACCAGATTGGAAACGACAGCCATTTTTACGAGTAGTGATTGTCTTACAGCAATCGCGTTATCAACTAGTAGAAAGGACGGCAGAAGTAGAGACAGAGAAAGAACGCCTGCGAGAAAAGTTTATGAGATTTGGCTGCGATTTAGCATTTAATCTGCGCGATCGTGGCTATTTAACAGACCTGATCGACCCTCGTACAGGCTATCCTTTACTGTCTCATCCTGGAGCAATTCCCCACGATGACACAGCAGTTGTCAAAGCTTTGCTCAACTATCCAGTGATTAAAAATCAATGCCGTGTGCTAGTGCATCCCGACTGGGGTGCAGCAGTTTATCCTAGCATTTTGATATCAGAAGCTCCCCCAATTGCGATCGAATGGGTTACAAAAGGTATAGCAGGTATGCATGGGTGGAAAGAAATTAGTCAATAGATAACACCCTGAAATTCCACAGCCAACTTACCAAAGAAACCCTCTATTTAGATGCATTGCAATTACAGCAAGTTGAGGGTAGTTCAGTTGTTCCAGCTTACGCCTCTACTCTTGATGCACTTGCAACGCAGGTACAAGAAGACCTGACAATTATCTGCCGTTCTGCTGATGGTAAAAACTGGCTGAGTGCAGTTCATCTCTGCTATCCTAACCACTGGTTAGCTGAGGAAAAAATTGGTAAAGAACTTTACTACGATACATGCACCTGTGGCAGGTATGGAAAAAATTAATCGGCGAGGGGATGCGATCGCTAATACAATGATTACCCACAAACCAATGGTGCGCTTTGCTTGGGGTTTGAGTACCGACACCCGCCTTAACCACCATCCAGAATCGCCGCCTGGTGTGTCAGTTAGCCAATGGCAAGGTAGAAACTTTGATCCGCAGTGTCCCCAGCTTTATCTGCGAATTGAGCGCCAAGTAATTTGGGGACTACCAGAGTATGAAGCAGCGCTTTTTAGTGTTCGTACTTATTTTAGAGATTGTGGTGTAGTTAGAAAAGACCCAGTGTTACGGTCTAAGCTTTATGCTGCGATTCAGTCTATGACACCCAAATCTCTAGTTTATAAGGGCTATTTATGCTAAAAAGCTTAAGTTAATTGAGAACTAAAAACGAAAAATCAAGATTTTCAGGCACATTTTACTGCAAGAATTGGGAATTTTTAGAATAGTGGGATAGGTTCAAGCGAGCAACAAGACATCTTAACTGGGTTATTGCCTCGGTCAACGATTCCTACAGGGTTAGCAAAACGTGCTCGTGCTGTTCCAGTCATCGATGCAGCAACATATCATCAAGAGTGCATTAGTGATCGCCAGATGTCCAAGCCTTCAATGCTCCTACAACTGCCATTTATAGGCAATCTTTTGCCTAAAATTATTGGATTTGGCCTGTTTCCAGTTCATGTGAAGAATTAGGCTTGAACAGTAATTCAATTTGTGCCAGAGTTCCACTCACTTAGCTGAAGACGATTTAGGGGAGCTCGGCAATTGATTAGAAATTGCTATCAACTCCTTGAGCGCTTTTACCGTTTTGTCGCCTAACTTCCAGTTACTAGTTTCACCATTACTAAATACCAACGTTACTTGCAATGTTTTAAGTGGTAATTGGGCGATCGCAGTTGTAAGTTGAGAGATGTTAAATCGGCTAGTGCCTACACTGCAGCTAATGGGAGGGACATAGACTGGTGTAGAGAAACCAAGGCCATCAGGATCTCCCCCCCAAGAAAGATCCAAGTCTTGGTATAAAAAGCCATCATCCCATAAATCATCGTCTA
This sequence comes from Nostoc sp., assembly GCF_036917395.1. Lineage (GTDB taxonomy): Bacteria > Cyanobacteriota > Cyanobacteriia > Cyanobacteriales > Nostocaceae > Nostoc. Next base: position 99,774 of record NZ_JBALDI010000067.1, on the reverse strand, counting down.
TCCCCTCAGCGTAGGAGTAGTAGCCAGGGCGAAGTACTCTTAGGGTGGTTGGAGTGGTTTTGACCCGCTGATTAATCGTCACCAAGGGTTGGTTATTATTTCCAAGAACCATCTGGGTAAGTTGAGCACCTGCTTGAGCAACTGAATCTTGCGGCAAACAATACCGCACGTTAAGTTGCAAACTATTTTCGCTTGGTTTTTTGAACCAGACGGTTGAGAATCCCATCGAAGGATTGTCAGACTTAAAGTCATGGTCTTTCACGGCATAGACGGTTCCAGTGAAAAACACTTTGCTATAGGGAGCCTTTCTAATTGGAGTTACGGTGGTGGAAACTCCTGTAGTTTGGGCTGAAGCGGGCTCAAACGTGGCTGTTGTACAGACAATTGCAAAGAAGCTACACGCTGCAATGCCTCTTTGAAGCGGCTTTACTGATGCCCAGAGTCGCTGTCTCAACATAGGTTCTGATCCATTTTCAAATATTATCTTTTGGTTTGTTAATACCAATCAAAATTGCAAATCATGTCACAACTTACATGCTGTTTGTTGCTGACTATATGCTGCTTTTGCAGCATTTCATCGTGTAATCAGTATCTCATAATAGGCTTAATTTTGCGGGTTGTGTTGCAAAAACTTTGGCAGGAGAAAAAGCCCTGTTATAGAAATAGGATTATGCAGCTACTTCAAAAATTTCAGCTATGAATTTAACACGGTTAGTACCGCACCGCACGTTCAAATCTATGAACAGAGTCAAGGTAAGCGATCAGCTTGCAATTTCTAATTATGGGAATCCCCATATGCCGTTTGGCATCGTATAATCCTTCGATTCCTTCCAACACTTAGCATTGCTAAAGCTTGACTGCGCCCCCACACAGATTATTCCTGTTCATTTTTTTGCCAATCCTACTTTAATATTTTCTCTTCCCCAGCCAAACACTGTTTTTGCCAGCCTGGTTCTGCCTTGACAATATTTCAATGCCATATCTGCCTGAAAACACCGACGCTCTGCTTTGCCCATCTTCGATGCTGCTAGTCGTAGGTCTTCGATTTGCGATGATGTTAATAATTTACTTGGTGAGTCTAGTCGGTTCCCTAAGACTGATCTACCCAAATACTTACTCCTATGTTCTTAGGAATGCAGATTATATTTTACCTCTATCAGTAAACTTTTTCTTAGAAATCACCTAAGTACTTATCAGTTATTATTTTTAGGTTTACGCAATTTTTGAGAACCAATTGGGCCGAGAATTTGGTTAAGGTCACGCAACTGTTCGGCTGTACCCATCCCAATTAGCCGATCTCCTGACATTAAAACTGTATCACCAGTAGGACCACCGATTAAAGTCCCATCAAGGCGGCGAATTGCTAGAACTAATGCCCCAGTTTGTGATCGCAATCTCGCTTTTTGTAAAGTTTGACCGACAAAAGGACAAAAAACCGGGTCGAGTAAAAATTCTTCCATATACAATTGGCGGTCTGCACCTGTCAAAATCCCGTCTACAAAGTCCAATACTTGGGGTCTGAGAGCCGCAGCAGCCATGCGCTTCCCACCAGTAATATAGGGGGATATCACTTCATCTGCACCACCGCGTTGTAACTTCTGCAAAGCTTCTTCTGTACTTGCGCGGGCGATCGCTCGAATTCCTGTATTCAGTGTTTTTGCTGATAAAACAATATATAAATTTTCGGCATCTGAAGGAAGTGCTGCAACGATACAAGTCGCTCTTTCAATACCAACTTTCAAAAGTGTGTCATCTAGGGTAGCGTCACCTTGGTATGCCGTGTAACCTTCCATCTGCGCCCTTTGTATAGATTCCATCTCCGAATCAATTACCACAAAAAGTACGCCTTCTGCCCGAAATTCCTTGGCAATTTGACGACCAGTCCGACTAAATCCACAGATGATGTAATGTTCTGACAGGGATTCCATTAACCGCCTCTGTTGCTGTAGCCGAATTCCTTCTTGAAAGTAGCCTTGAATGATCGCTTCTGTAAATCTGTTGACAATGTAACCGATATTCATTACACCCAACAAAATCAGGGCAATTGTAAACAATCGTCCTCGGCTACCCATTGGGTGGATCTCTCCATATCCCACAGTCGCTAAAGTGATGACTGTCATGTAAGCCGCGTCTTCCCATGACCAGCCCTCCACTAACCAATACCACAAAGTGCCAATGACGAAAACACCGCCGAGAGCGATCGCCCCAGCCATTAACTCCTTTTGGATACGTTGATATTTTTGCTCTAGTGTTGAGAATGACGTAACAATAGTACTTTTAGCCTACTTTTTTTAGTTTTCTACTAAACTTTATACCATTCGTCATTTTTAGTACATTTAAACTACAAGTTATCCAAACTAATAGTCCAAACTCAATACCTGGAGTTTAGACTAGTCAGGAGTGCGAAACTCAGAAGGCTCATTCTATAAAGCCTAAAAACCTTGGTTTTAGTTCCTGGAAACATCTTAAATCCGTATCCTTATTTTTTGGAAATTTAGTTTTGCACTCCTGACTAGACTAACCCATGACAAAATGACTCAGCAGTAAGTGTTGAAGTACAAAGTTTTTTTTCACCACCGCCAAGCGTTTGAGGTTATATAAGCGTTAGCCTAAAAGGAAGTACAAGTTGTACTAAATAAAAAGTATTTTTTAGGGATTTCTAGGAAACTAGTAAATAACTATATAATGAAAAACTTTCAGGAGGAGCGGTAGTGAGCCTACAAACTCTCGTTGACCAAGCCACCATCCCCCCAGATTCAGGGTCAGCATCCAGTCCCTTTGATGCAGATAGCTTTAATGAAGCTGTCATGTCTACCTACGCCCGGTTTCCTTTAGCCCTAGAACGGGGTGCTGGATGCCGGGTTTGGGATACACAGGGGCGAGAATATCTGGACTTTGTAGCTGGAATTGCCACTTGTACTTTGGGACACGCCCACCCAGCTATGATAGAAGCGGTGACACGCCAAATCCAAAAGCTGCACCATGTCTCTAATTTGTACTACATTCCTGAGCAAGGTGAATTGGCAAAATGGATCGTTGATCATTCCTGTGCCGATCGCGTATTTTTCTGCAACTCTGGAGCTGAGGCTAACGAAGCTGCAATTAAACTGGCGCGGAAATATGCCCACACAGTATTAGACATTGAAAAACCGATTATTTTAACCGCCAATGCCAGTTTCCACGGACGGACTTTGGCGACGATTACTGCCACTGCACAACCGAAGTATCAAAAGTATTTTGATCCTTTGGTTCCTGGTTTCCACTACGTAAATTACAACGATATTAACGCTGTGGAAGTGGCAATTAGCGAGTTAGATGAGGGCGATTATCGGGTAGCGGCAATTCTAATTGAGCCATTGCAGGGAGAAGGCGGTGTGCGTCCAGGAGATGTTGCCTATTTCAAAAAGCTGCGGCAGATTTGTGACGAAACTGGCATTTTATTGATTTTCGATGAAGTGCAAGTTGGTATGGGACGCAGTGGGAAATTATGGGCTTACGAACATCTCGGCGTTGAACCGGATATTTTCACCAGTGCCAAAGGCTTAGGTGGTGGTATTCCCATCGGCGCAATGATGAGCAAGAAATTCTGCGATGTTTTTCAACCAGGGGAACACGCCAGTACTTTTGGCGGAAATCCTTTTGTGTGTGGTGTAGCACTCAGTGTTTGCCAGACATTGGAGCGGGAAAATATTTTGCAGAATGTGCAAGAACGGGGTGAACAATTGCGATCTGGATTGAGGGCGATCGCAGCAAAATATCCTCAGCAGGTTGGGGAAGTTCGGGGATGGGGTTTAATCAACGGTTTGGAGTTGCGATCTGACATTGGGCTAACCGCAGCCGATGTCGTCAATGCTGCCATCAACGAGGGTGTATTGCTCGTACCAGCTGGGCCAAAAGTAGTCCGGTTTGTGCCACCGCTGATTGTCACAGAGGCGGAAGTAAACACTGCCTTGGAAGCTGTAGAAAAGGCGATCGCGATCGCCACAAAATAAAATATCAACCTCTCGTTCCTTGGCTCTGCCAAGGAATGGGTTTAGGGAGGCTATGCCTCTAGTACTTTGGCGGCAGAGCCTCTAGATAGGCATTCCCATACAGAGCATGGGAACGAGTTTAAACGAGTTTAATCTTTGCGTCCTTATATCCTCTTCATTCTGGGGAAATTTCCCGATAAGCTTGCCGACACTGTTCATAATTGTCTGGCAAAATTTCGGCATTACCAAAACATAATTGCTCATGAGTGGTAATTAAAGTTTCATAAGGCTGTATGGGAGTCACAGACGATCGCAGCAATTGCAGATATTCTCCATCTGTACGGCTGAGTTTGTGGGGTGCGATCGCTTTTTGCTCCAACTGCTGCAACATCGCTAAATAGACACAACGGCAAGCTTCACGGTAATTACCCTGACGGTAAAATTCTTGCGATCGCTCCAACAAAAGGGCTATGGATGACTCACTAGAGCGATTTTTTCCGCGAAAATCAGTCATATTGCCACTTCTATTCAGCCAAGAATATACATAAGGACTGAATTCTCGCCATAATCGCCAACTCACCCAAGCTATAGATAAGCCTATTACCAGCCAAAATAGGAATTTCAACAACTCACTTAGCCAAGGGCTAATCGACCATCCAGTAGGCAATTCGGGCATTGCCTGTTGAAAGCGGTAAAACTGGTATTCACACCATTCTCCCACTTGGTGTTGGAATTGAGAAAGCTGCCAACTCCAGCTAGTTTTTTCAAAAGTATCTGTAGGCATAGGTAGGGAGTGGGGAGTGGGGAGTGGGGAGTGGGGAGTGGGGAGTGGGGAGTGGAGAGCAGGGGAAGCAGGGGAAGCAGGGGAAGCAGGGGAGCAGAGGGAGCAGAATTAATAACCAATGCCTATGCCCCATGCCCCCATGCCCCCATGCCCAATGACTAATGACTATTGACTACTGACTCTTTTTTTATCACTATCGAGCCGATAATAATAAGTAGCGCACCGAATGCAAGAAATCCTAGATCCCAAACTAACTGATTTGGGCCTGGTTTGACATGATGGATACCGAGAATTTGGTGGTCAATTAAACCTTCAACAAAGTCAAATAACCCAGTTCCAATCACTATTGACCCAATAAAGGTTTGTGATGACCAAGGAACATCATCACGCCCTCCTGCACGCCATAGCAACACTAGTCCTACCACGGTGAATACCCAATCCAAGGCATGAAATAACCCATCCCATACCATGTTCAAATCTATATTCGCCGTGTTTGTCAGAGGTCGAATGCTACTGAGCATATGATGCCACTGGAGGAGCTGATGCAGTAAAATTCCATCAAGAAATCCTCCAAGACCCACACCAAGACAAATTCCAGCACTAATTAGCGGTGCGCGTCGGTAGAAGGTTTCACTTTTTGCCTCCATTGTCAACCTCATAGATAGGCTTTCTTACCAAAATACAACATCTTTTGGGAGAAAAATCTTCTATCTTGAGGTATATACGATCATTCAACTTAAATTAATCAATTTTAAAATTTAATCTGCATACCCGCTTTCACTGGGTCGAAATCTTGAGGAAAATGGGTGTTGCGTTGGCGTAGCCTACCGTAGGTAATCGTAGTCTGCTTTTTCCAGGTTCGCTCCTTTGAGGTCAGCTTGGCACAGATTCGCTGACATCAACAATGTTCCCCTAAGATTCAGTATCCTTCAGATTAGCTTGATTTAGATCGGCAAAGCTCAGGTCAGTTCCCCTCAAATTAGCGCCACTCAGGTTAGCTTCACTCAAGTCAGCATAACTGAGATCAGATCCTTTCAAGTTAATGCTTTGCAAATCAGCATCACCCAGTTCTGCTTTACTAAAATCTCGTTTTCCGGCTGCATAACTCTCTACAAGAGTAGCGGCACTATTTATCGGCTGTTGAGAATTGACTTCAGGCATATAACAGCCTCACGGGTTATCTCGTTATTACTTTGATATTAAGGATGAAAATTCTCCCACTTCATCCTTCCTAAATGTAATACATGAGTTCCTTCTGCTTGCGGATTGATCTCCGCTCACAAAGGTCTTGAAGTGTATATTTTTCCAAAACGGAGTTAGCAGCCTGACGTGCTTCCTGCCAGACTTCCTGAATTAGCTCACCTTCTACCGTGTTGGGAGTCGGCTCACAATCAGAGACAACAATATCTGACCCTTCCATGCAGCTAAAAGCATCGAACACTGTAATCTTACCAGGTTCTCGTGCCAGAACATAGCCACCTTTGGCTCCGCGTATACTCTTAATTAAACCTCCACGCCTTAATGTTGCTAGGAGTTGTTCCAAATAGCGGTTCGGTATGTCTTGCAATACCGCTATCTCTCGAATTTGCAGGGCTTCACCGTTAGGGTAGCAGGTTGCCAACTCTAACAGGGCTAGAAGTGCGTATTCTGATTTGTTAGAGATTACCACAGGCGTAATATTTTAAAGTCACACTTAAATATACAAAGTCTTTGAGTTCGTTTCCCTAACCTACTGTTAAGAAAAACTTTACAATAAACTTATTGTTGACGGGCTAACTCTACTTTAAAGACCTTTAAGGATAGAAGCAACTATTTTTTGCTTTTAATTCGATAAATAAAAGTGATTGATTATTGTAGTGTCTTTTTGAATTTAAGAGTTTAACTAGTCTTTAATACTCATTAATGAGGCTTAGAACTCCGTTAACGAGTTCTTTGATACTCAAAGGACGCAGATCATAAGTGGTTACGCAAAATTATTTCAGGACTTACGCACAGCTAACGGAAAATCGAACCACAGAGGCGCAGAGGTCACGGAGAAATGAGAGAGAGCGTCTCCTTTAGAAGAAGGGCGTAGAGCGAACATTTCGTTTTGCTTTGGCAATGACAAATGTATATTTAATTTTGCACTACTACTTAACTCCACTCCTCTGCCTCTTTGGGGACTTGTTTATGGACTTTCAACAAATTTTATTTGGAAGTCCCTAAATCCTTTTGTCTGGCAATGTTGCTTAATTTGGCTCTTAAATCTGCCCATTTGACTCCTGCTAGGCTGGGCAAAACAACATGAGCGGCTCCAACTCGTTCAGCAGGGCCGAGTCCTACTGCCCACATACCAGCGGCTAGAGCCGCTTCTACGCCTGCTGCGGCATCTTCTACAACTACAGATTGCTCTGGTTCGAGTCCTAGTTGCTTGGCTGCATACAGAAACAGGTCGGGTGCTGGCTTGGGTTCCTGTACACTATAACCGTCAGCGATCGCATCTATTTTATCAGCAATGCCCAGTCGCTCGATCACTGTGCGGGCATTTTTACTACCTGAACCAATACCGATTTTAATCCCAGCTTGCCGCAGTTCATCCAAGAAGGCGATCGCACCTGGTAACAAATCTTGGGGCGTCATATTTTGCATCAATTCCACATAATAGCGATTCTTACGCTCCATCATCTCCTCGATTTGTGCTTCTGAATACGGTCTATCCTTAAGAATCAGCATCAGGGAAGCACGACGGGATACACCCCGCAACGCTTCGTTAGCCTCCCGATTAAACGGTATACCCTCTTCATCTGCTAGCTTTTGCCAACCTAAATAATGAAGTTCTGCTGTATCTGTTAGCACACCATCTAGGTCGAAGATGAATCCTTGGATGTTGAAGTTATGGGTTGCTTCGCTCTGGGATTGGGGATTGGCGACTGGGGGGGATGAGGCAGGGGGAGTAGGAGAGGCAGGGGAGGCAGGGGAGGCAGGGGAATCAACCTGGTGTTCAGAAGCTTCTGAGCGGAGATTTGGGGGATTTCCAGAAGGGGAAACTTGGAGATATTTTAATTGATTAGTTATATCCTGGGCAACTTCTCCCGGACGGAGATCGAACTCGTGCCATTTCCCGCGCCAGTGCAGTTTAAACTTCAGGCGTGTCCACCCAGGGGGCAGGTGGGGATTGGCTACGGGGCCGTTTTCGGTTAGTTGGATGCCACCGAATCCAAAAATTACAGCTTGCCAAACACCACCAGCAGTAGCGCCATGAACTCCATCTTTGGTGTTACCTCGGTTATCTTCAAGATCCACCATTGACGCGTGCATAAACCGTTCGTAAGCTTCCGTTGATTTGCCCAAATCGGAAGCTAAGATGGCGTGAACTGCTGGCCCAAGGGACGAACCATAGGTAATGTCAGTGCGGGGTGCGTAGTAATCCCAGTTTGTCTGCAATGCTTTTTTGTTGTAGGGAAAATCTGCTGATTCCCGCATTAAATAAAGCAGCATCAATACATCCGGCTGCTTGAGTACTTGATATTTATTGGTTTTCTCAATACCCAAGATGGCTTGCATGGAGCGATCGCGTGGTTCATGTTCTGCTAAGTTAATATCTTCCAATTGGAAAAATCCCTCGATCTGCTCAATTAGTTCTGTTGATGGGTCATAGAAAAACAATATTTTGGCGATGATATCTTGCCAGTGCGCTCGTTCTTCTGGGGTGAGTTTTAGTTTCTCTTCTAATTCGGTGGCTCGTTCGGGGAATTTGTCAACCAACCAATCATAGACTGCGATCGCTTTCTCTAAATGCCATTGCGCCATCCGGTTTGTAAAGGCGTTGTTGTGGACTAATTCATGGTATTCATCCGCTCCGATCACTCCCCGGATTTCATACTTTTCCTGCTCAGGATTGAATTCCACGCGGCTACCCCAAAAAATGGCGGCATCCAAGATCACCTCTGCGCCGCACTTTTGCATCCACTCATCGTCACCAGTGGCTTGCCAGTAGTTCCAGATGCCGTAGGGGATATCTGCATTGATATGAATTTCGCGATCGCGGCACCAAATCCGCACATCTTCGCCATAAAAATCACTTTCGAGTGCCCAACGTGGTGTGACTTCATCTCCGGTATCTGCACTTTCCCAGGCATACATTGCCCCTTTATACCCGTAATGGGCTGCCTTGCGTTGCGCTCCTGGTAAGGTGTGCCAGCGGTAACTGAGTAAGTTGTGGGCGATCGCTGGTTGGGTAAACAGAAATAGGGGCAGCATAAAAATTTCTGTATCCCAAAAGATATGACCGCGATAACCAAACCCCGAAAGGGTTTTAGCAGGAATACTCACCCGATCATCATGCTGTGGGCCAGCAATCAGCAGTTGAAACAGATTGTAGCGAACTGCAAAAGTAGCTGTGCTATCCCCTTCAATCATGATGTCACTTTGCTGCCAAACCTCATCCCATGCCTGTTCATTGGCTCTTTGTAATGTTGCATAGTCTGGCAGGTGTGCAAGTTTTTCTTGAGCTGCTGGAACTGGTGTTTCAATCTCCCGCGAGGTAAAAACTGTGACGATTTTTTCTACTGTTACGGTCTGTTGGGCTTTCGCCTCGTAGGTCGTACTCAAGGTAGGATAACCAGGTGCGGTACTGACTTGCAAAGATGCTTCAGTGCCTAATATTGTTACCTTAGCTGCCATACCGAGTTCAATTCGGGAGTTGCGGGTGCGGCGTTGCAACCAGATTCCTTGGTTTGTCTTGCCCTGATCGAGTCCTTCCCAGTGATTGAAACCCTGATTTTCTGGATAGCCGTTAATGCTAGCTTGAACTTCAATTACCCCATCAAAATCTACTGGCGTTATATTGCAGCGTAGCGCCAACACGTGCGGATCTGCAAGACTAGCAAAGCGTTCAAAATGGATATCTATGGTGTTCCCACTCGGAGAACGCCAGCGCAAGGCACGGATGAGTAGTCCTTGACGCAGATCAAGTTGGCGATCATAGTTTAATATCTCACCTTGATCGAGACGGAAGCGATCGCCATTCACAATCACTACTAAGGGTAGCCAATCCGGGCAATTTACCAGTTCAGTGTACACCACCGGCACATCGTCATAGACTCCGTTGATGAAAGTAGCTGGCAATGCATGAGGATGCCCTTCCTCAAAACTGCCCCTTGTTCCCAAGTATCCATTGCCGATTGTAAAGACGGTTTCTTTGGATTGCAATTGCTCAGGGTCAAACTGGGTTTCGATTAATATCCAGTCTGTGTAGATAAAATGGCGAGAATGACCTTTTGTTTGCATAAAGTAGGGAGTGGGGATTTTGAGTCTTTGAGGGAGATGAACGGAGTTCCGAGGTGGATGAACGAGTCTTTGAGAGAGATGAACGAAGTTCCGAGGTGGATGAACGAGTATCAAAGGTGGATGAACGGAGTTCCGAGGTGGATGAACGAGTATCAAAGGTGGATGAACGGAGTTCCGAGGTGGATGAACGAGTCTTTAAGAGAGATGAACGGAGTTCCGAGGTGGATCAACCAGTCTCTAATTCCCCTTGTCTCCTTGTCCCCTTGTTCCCTTGTCCTCTTATCCCCTACTCCCCATTCCCTAAGCACCGTGCCCCATGTGCTTTTCCAAAATCTTTTCGGCTCTAGGTTTATAAATGAGATGAAATAAGGCTTCCATATAGCGATCTCTGGCTTCGTTATTTTCTGGAGCTACAAAGTTCCAGAAACTAAACATTTTAGCTAACAATAGTAATTGATTGCTGTGTAAATGCCAATTATATCTATTATGAATTCGCTGACTCATCCGTTCTGAGACTTCGTGCCAATGTTCAGGATGAGTATCGCATTGCTCAACGAAGTCTAAAATTTTCTTTGCTGTTCCTTCTAAGTCTGTAGGATTAACATTAAATCCATTCTCTTGGTTCTCGATTATTTCTAAAGAGCCACCAAATTGAGTGGCGAAAGTTGGCAAGCCGGAAATCATCGCTTCCAAAATACTCCGCCCGAAGGATTCAAAGAGAGCAAAATGGACATAAATTCCCTGAGAGTCTGCAACTACCCGGTAAGCTTCGCCGAGGTCGCGGGTCGGGATACGCATCCCTATCCAGCGAATATTACCATAGAGATGATATTGATCAATGATGTCGTGAAGTTTTTGGATTTCTTCTGCTTCTTCTGGGTTGGTAGCTTCATGCGGATGCAGTTTACCACTTAAGAGGATCAGGTTACAATGCTTTTGCAACGCCTGACTTTGACCAAAGCATTCAACTAACCCAGTGAGATTTTTGATTGAAGTGACCGAAGCCGCAGCAAAAATTGGTCGCTTATTAGAGTTCTCTAAGTGACCTAATATTTGGGGATCTTCGCGGATAAAGAGTAAGTCGTGAATTTGGGTGCCAAGGTTAATATCTCGGTCTTCTTTTTGGCTATAGGGAAAGAAAATATTCTCATTTACTCCCGGCGGCACCAAGTTGAATTTAGGACTAAACAAATCAATCCCATCAACTACATGATACAACTGTGGCATCGTAAACCACTTGTACGACTCGTATTGACCTATGGTGTCGGGTGTGCCGACAATTTCTTGGTAGGACGATGTGATGATGAAGTCAGCTGCATTCATGCTGATTAAATCGGCGGTAAATTGGGCCGAGAAGTGATATTGGTCTTCTAAATCTTGCCAATACAAATTACTAAATAGATATTTAGGTTTGTCCAAAGAATGGGCAATGTTGCACTGGGTAACTTTCATCCGGCGAGATAAAAGAAAGGCGACTAAGTTCCCATCGCTGTAGTTGCCAACAATCAGATTAGGTTTGCCTTTGAATTGAGTTAATAATTCTTTTTCTGCATCTAGAGCAAATGTTTCTAAATAGGGCCAAATCTCAAATTTAGAAATCCAATTGTTAGTAACTTCTGGATTGAATTCACCAAAAGGAACGCGCAAGATCCAAGCATTTTCAGTATTTTGGACTTTTTCTAAACGCAGGTTGCAAAATGTCTCTTCACAGTTAGGGATTAGCCGGGTAAGAATAATCACATGTGGCTTAATGCCCAGCAGATCCAGTCCAGCGAGTTTGATTTCTTCACGCAGTTTGTTTTCTAAGCTGCGAGCTTGTTCGAGGACGTAGATAACTTGACCGAGCGTTTCATCTCTTCCTAAAACATCTTCCTGTCCAACCCAGCCGTGGATGGAAATGAGGACGACGCGAAAGACGGCGGGGACACGGGCGACAAATGTTTCTAAGATGCCAGGTTCTGGAGAGAAAATGAGTCGGTCGAGAAGTTCTAGGGTTTGGGAGACTCGTACCGCAGTGTTACCCCAACCAGGCTCAAAGCCGAGTTCTTGGAGGTCAAAGCGGAATTTTTCATAGGGTTCATTAGGCTCAAGCTGACTCAGGAATTTGAGCGCTTGCTTAATTTGTTTAGCTAACTGAATACTGGAGGGAATGCGATCGTTCAACAATAGGCGAATACCATCGTATTCCAGCCGATGTAATGCTTGAAATAATATTTCTAACCAATATTCCGGGTCAGTCAACAATTGACTGCACAGGTAACGGTTCAGAAAGGCTAAACCTTGACCAATATTTCTGGGGTCGTCAATTCTTGGGGAACCCTCATAAAAGGGGTGGAGGTCAATTTCGAGAATGTGGCGTTGGTAGCGGTTGACTAAGCGATCTCTTACATCTAGCAGGGCTTGGGGTGTCATCTGCTCGAAACTATCAAAATTGGCTGTCAGTTGCCAAACTTGTTGATTAGCAATCTTAGGTCGAACCACGAACCAGGTACTTTCCTCTTCGAGAATTATTTCGTGGGTATACTGTATCAGTTTGCCAACAGAAGAAGAGTAGTAAAAATAGGCTGGCTTTTGGGATTGATGACAGTAATCAGTAAAGAGGAGCAAAATCTCATTTCTTAGGAAGTAATGCTTACCTGAAGTATTCAACGCATAAATAAACTGATGTAGAGCAGTTTTTTCATCACTGTTGAAGACAGCTTGAACTAGTTCATGCATGATGACGAATTCCAGAACTTTAGCTCGGTCACGACCTCATTTTTGTCTCCAGTCTTGTGAGGCACATTTCCGTCCGTAATAATATATAACCGTGAAAAACCCTTGCATCTAACTATGGGATGAAATGCTGCGAAGAGTTTAAATCTATAGTATTAGGGAGTGGGGAAGTAGGAGGTCTATTACACTAAACCTCTTGCATAAATCAAAAATAGGAACCCCACCCCGCCAAAGCTACGCTTTGTCTCCCCTCCCCGATGCTTTGGAGAGGGGTAAGGGGTGGGGTGTTAGGGACTTTTGCAAGAGGTCTAATATAGATGTTCTCTGGGCGACTCGCCAAAAGGTAGGCTAGGGTAAAGAACATTCTCTAAAAAACTTATAGTATGCTCCTGAATCTTGATAAAGTTCGCCAATATTTTCCCGCCCTAGCTGGTGAATGGACTTTTTTTGATAATGCTGGCGGGTCACAAACCCTAAAAAAAGTAGTAGATAGAATTAGCGAATATCTCTTGAGTTCTGATGTCCAGTTGGGAGCTTCTTATGCGGTTTCTGAACTTGCAGGAGAACGATTAGCTCTAGCAACGAAGGGAATCGCTACTTTGATTAACGCCAATTCTTTTAAAGAAGTGGTCATGGGTCCATCTACTACAATGATGTTGAAAGTTCTCTCAATTTCTCTGGGTCAAACTTTCACGCCTGGTGATGAAATTATTGTTACTAATTGTGACCATGAGTCCAATATTGGTGCTTGGGTTGCTCTTGAAAAACAAGGAATGAAGGTTAAAGTGTGGCAAATTCGCCCAGACACCTTAGAACTTCATTTAGCAGACTTAGAACTCTTGATGAGTGAGCGCACCAAACTGGTAACCTTGACTCATGCTTCTAATGTTCTGGGAACCATCAACCCGATCAAAGAAATTGCTGAATTTGTCCACGATCGCAACGTGATGATTTGTGTAGATGGTGTAGCTTATGCACCCCATAGATTAATTGATGTGCAAGATTTAGATGTTGATTTCTATACTTTGAGTTTTTATAAAGTCTATGGCCCACATCATGCCTTACTTTATGGTAAAGAAGAACATTTATTAAGATTGCCTAATCTTAACCATTATTTTATTGAACAGACAGATATACCTTATAAATTTCAGTTAGGGAATGTCAATTTTGAATTAAGTTATGGAATGTTAGGGTTATGTGATTATTTAAGCGAGTTAGCACAACTGCACTACGGCAATCAAACTGCACCTGATTTGAGAAATCAAATGGTGCAAGCGTTTGATTTAATTAGCATCCATGAAGAAAAGATTAGCGATCGCCTCCTAAACTACCTCAACAGTAAGTCTAATGTGCGAGTGATTGGTCAATCAAAGGCTGATCGCCGATTCCGTGTACCAACTATATCTTTTGTAGTAGATGGAATGAATAGCTCAATCATTCCGGCAAAAATTGACCAACATTACATTGGGATTCGCTACGGGGACTTTTATGCTAAACGGCTGATTGAATACCTGGGGTTAGCATCGCAAGGTGGAATAATCCGGGTAAGTATGGTACATTACAACACCCTTGAGGAAGTTAACAGCTTGATTGAGGCTTTTGAGCAGATATTTTAACTACAGCAGATTTAATAGGACTTACGCAAAAAACCTCTCAAATCATTCCTCCGTGTCGCGCCAGTTGCTTCTCCCTTGGCGTTAGCCTCTCCCTTTGGGAGAAGGGGAGACGCTGCGCGAACAAGTCGGGGAACCCGCCCAACGCACTGGCTTCTCTGTGTCTCTGTGGTTCGTTCTTTCATGACCCGTGCGTAAGTCCTGTTTAAACTTGGTGAAGTACAAAAATACCCCTCCCCAACCCTCCCCTTGGCAAGGAGAGGGTTGGGGAGGGGTATAATTTACTTGCAAATTGCTGTATTATTTTGAGCTACTTAGCCGTTAACAAGCTGCAAAACTTGTACCTCTTCTTGTGGAGAAATTAATGTTTTACCCACCGGCACAACAGCCAAAGCATTGGTTTGAGCTAAATTAATTAAATTGCCGGAACTGTGACTACCACCAGCTTTGTGAAATTCGTAAACTCCATCAATTAAATGCAATTTACCCCAAAGGTAAGTTTCACGCTTGCCATCCGATCGCAACTCATCATGCGATCGCACTTTCAAAAATACTGGTTCCCAACCTTCAGTAATTCCCGAAATTTTCTTGATTACTGGTAGCACAAACCGCCAAAATGTCACCAACACAGCCCCAGGATTTCCTGGTAAACCAAAATAGAGGGCTGAGTTTGTAGAGACGCGATTAATCACATCTCTACTGGGGAAAGTGGCAACAGTAAGAGGTTTCCCTGGCCTCATCTCCACAGCTTGAATGTGGATTTTTGCTTCTAGTGAGTCTAGAATTTTGTCCACATAATCATAATCTCCCACTGAGACACCACCAGAAGAGAGAACTATATCAGCGATCGCAATGGCGTGGGCAATGACTTTTTCAAGGGCAACTGGATCATCCTTCACAATACCTAAAATTAACGGTTCTCCCCCACTCTCTTTTACCAAAGCTGCCAGCGTATACTGATTAGAATCCACAATTTGCCCTGGTTGCAGCGGTTTCTCAACTGTCATCAGCTCATCACCAGTCGAAAAAATTGCCACACGCGGACGGCGGTAAACACTTAATTGCGGACATTGTGCTGCTGCCAATACGGCAATTTCTGGGGCACTTAACTTAATTCCTGCTGGTAGTAGTTGTGTTCCAGCTTGATAAAAAGATGCTTTGTATCTGACAAATTCTTGCGGTTTTGGTGCAGCCAGGATAAATATGCGGTTTTCTTCCCGACGTGTATTCTCTTGCATGACTACAGTATCCGCACCTGCTGGGATCACCGCACCTGTGAAAATCCGCGCGGCTTGCCCTAGTTGAATCGTAGACTTGGGCTGATACCCAGCCGGAATATCTTCAACAATTTCTAAAACGGCTGGTTGTTCGGCGTTAGAGTGCTGTACATCTTGATAGCGAACTGCGTAGCCATCCATTGCCGAATTATCCCAATGGGGAAAATCTAGCGGACTGGTGACAGGTGTTGCCAAAATCCGACTATCGGCTGCCAATAAATCGACAATTTCCGTATCCCGTTGATCATCCAACGGTTGGACTAAATTTAAAATAATTGCTTGTGCATCGCTGACTGATAACATAGCGATCGCCTCCGACTTTTTACCTTAATCTGTGTAAAGTAACATTAACGACTCAATCAAGAGAGCATATCATGTTGGAAATTATTCTCATACTAATTGCTATTGGCGATCGCTCCGTCCCACTCTAGAAAAACTCTGTAAAATGCGAATCAAACACTGATTTCTGACTTAAGCTCTAAGCTCCTTCCAATTCTCTCCAAGACTTAGAGAGGACTGATCCTGCTGACTTCGCAAAAATAAACGTGAGCATAAGTCCCACCAACAAATCTGGCAAAGATGATCTTGTCAAAAATACCAATCCAGCCGCCACAAGTACAGATGTGTTGGCGATAATGTCGTTACGAGAACAAAGCCAGACAGAAGACATATTGAGGTTATCGTTCTTATGTCTTGTCAAAAGATAAAGACAGAACAAGTTTGCACAAAAGGCAATCAATCCCACTGTACTCATGATTTCCAGGTCAGGACTTGTGTTAAAAAACACCTGATGAGTAGCCCTGGCAAATACCACTACAGCAGACAAAAACATAATAGCTCCTTTGAGCATGGCAGATTTTGCCTGTGATTTTGCTCCTTTATTGATTACGTAAAGACTGCTTGCATAAGCGATCGCATCTCCCAGCATATCAAGGGAGTCCCCCGTAAGAGAAAGGGATTTGGACTGAATGCCAGACAGGAGTTCTACAACGAACATCACAGCGTTTATGCCCAGAACAATCCACAAAACCTTGCTCTGGCGCTTGGTCATTTTTTCTAGTTCAGACGATTTGTTTTGACAGCAGTGGTCAGACATTATCCATTTCCTTTGATCACTTGGCTATTCATTCCAACATTCAAAAGAATATCATAATGATTAAATAAAAAAAATAGTACAGACTACTGAACAATCTTTTGCAACACTAGATCCAAAATCTGGCTTACGAATTGATCTCGCAGCGAGTAATAGACGAGTTTCCCATCATTCCTATATTTGAGTACCTTAAGATCACGTAGTTTTCGCAAATGGTGTGATGCCACAGATACCTGCACACCAAGAACCTCTGCAATATCACAGACACATAATTCCTGGCTATCTTTCAAGGCATGGAGTATCTTCAGCCGAGATTTGTCAGCAAGAGCCGTAAAGAGTGTTTTAGCTTCTTCAAGGGTTTCATCTATCGGCATTGCATCGCGGACGTGAACTACCAACTCGTCATTGAAACAGCGCACTTGACAAATGTCATCTGGTTTCAGTTTCGGCACAAGAACTTCCTACGAATCATTTAAAAGCCAGTCTAGCAGTGATTTAAGGTGGTTGCAGAGTCGAAACTTTGATTACGAATTACAAACTACAAATTAGTGATTATTTGTTGATCCAAATACATTTCTACTTCTGTCTCGTTCAAAAGAACTAACTTTTTTCTGCTTGAGGGCAAATCCCAAACTACACACTGCTAGTAAACCTATAATTATGCTTCCTTCGGGGACTTTAGATACCTGGACTGAATTGTTACTTAAATCTAGTATTTGCTCTGTGCCTGCTGCATCTCTCTTGATAAAATGAAATTCTTTAGCTAGAACCTGATTACTAAAGTTTTCATCTATGAGTGCGAGATTATTATTAAGCCATGTGTCACCAGGAAGACTATTATCCTTGCCAACATCAAAGAGGCCAATTTGCTGGGTAGTGTTATCAAACTTGAATCTCAAATACCTGTAGTTAGATACACCACTAACCACTGGAGTGAAACTATTTATGAGAGTATTCAATGGATCAAAGAAGGAAATTGAAAGAGACTGCAAGTTCTTCGTAGCCCCTAAACCTGCTTCAGAGATGACGCTTGGAGCAGTTGTTGTATCGTAGTTAAATGAACCTTTAGCTGAATAACCGGTGTCTCCTTTCCAGTTAAAGTTGAACTCAGCAGCATCAGCTAGGTCGTTAGTGGTTATGGCGATCGCTAATACTAAACTAGTAGTCGTCACTATCCTAAAAGCTGTTTTAGTAAACAGATGTTTCATGGATACAACTTCCAAATTAATTAAAATTAAGTTTCTACAACAATACAAGATTTACCGAAAACAGAATTAAAGCTTAAGTCATTCTGGGATTAGCAGTACGCCCCTACTGGATCTTGCATCCATAACGCGTAGCGGCTATTCTACGAGAACGCCAAAGGCGAACCGGCAGGGCATGAAAACCCCTATAGCTGCTTAATCCTATTCTTGAGTCGTGCAGTTGGCAGTTTCATAAATTTGTGCTGGCTGGTTTTTGTTCGTTTACAGCCCAGCAAGTAGCCAAGTCATCATCTTAATATAAAAAACAGGAGCAATCATTATTCCCCAACCCCTAAATAAAAATACCTATTTTGTATGACAATCGAACGAGTTTCCCAAAAACACTATCCCAAGGCTGATATTGGGCGACGAGGTATGGCATTAGGACTTGATTTCCTTGGTATCTGGTTAGTCAGTTCCCTACTGGGAGGCAGCGATATCGGTATTCAATTTGTTGAAATCTTAGTTTTCGTAATACTTTGGCTAGTTTTGCGGGTGGTGCTGGTATACAACAATCAAGGGCAAAGTTTAGGGCGTTGGGCGTTCGATTTAAAGGTGTTGTCAGTCGAAAATGGGCAAGTGATGGGCAGAATTCCAGATTTGCCCTCACTGCTGAAGCGAGAGGCAATCATCGGCTTAGGTGCCCTTTTAGTGTCAATTGCCCTGAGCAATATTAGAGCCAATCCCACTGCTATACTGCTAATACTTCCCTTAGCAATTGATTGTGGGACTGCCTTCTATGATGCCAAGATGCAGCAGGCTTTGCATGATCGCTACTGCGGAACTTTCATAGTTTCGTCGCGTCGTGGCTACTCGCTTGATATAAAAGTCAAAAGATTAGTTGAAAATATGCGGCGGAATGTGAGAAGATAGTAATTTGTGTTAATTCTCTTCAGGCTTCACTGTTTGTAAGATTATGGCTAAGAGTAAAGGTGCCCGCATTATTATCACACTAGAGTGTACTGAGTGCCGGACAAATTTAGATAAGCGTTCTGCTGGTGTTTCACGTTATACCAGTACTAAGAATCGCCGCAACACTACAAATCGGCTAGAACTGAAAAAGTTCTGCACCCACTGCAACAAACATACCGTTCACAAGGAAATTAAATAGAGATGAGTTATTTCCGTCGTCGTCTTTCTCCGATCAAGCCAGGAGAACCAATCGATTATAAAGATGTTGATTTATTGCGTAAGTTTGTCACAGAGCGGGGTAAAATACTGCCACGTCGGATTACTGGGCTGACGTCTCAGCAACAGCGAGAGTTGACATTAGCAATTAAACGTTCGCGGATTGTGGCTTTGTTGCCATTTATCAATGCGGAAGGCTAGAGCAATTTTGGATTTTGGATTTTAGATTTTGGATTATAAAGAGAAGCTGTATTTAAATAAACATTTGGCTTTATCTTTACTAAGACCAAAATCTCAAATCTGAAAAAGAGAGTGTAAAATGAATTGCTGGATCAAAAATGGTTGGATTTAAGGATTTAATACCAGTTATGAAATCCCTTCGGGTTCAGCAGTCGCTCATGGGGGAAACCCCCAAGACCGCGCTGCTTCACCAAAATCCAAGTTGCGCTTCCAGCGCACCAAAGGTGCGACTAAAATCTAAAATTATTAGAGTGCGAGAGTTGTGGAGAAGGGGACGCTAGTTGAATTTAGGGTTCAAGGCGATCGCCGTCTGGGCATCGTAGAACGTCCAGACGGAAAAACCCGCTGGTTTGTGGTAGACGAACGTGGTCAATCCTACAGCCTCGCGCCTAAACAAATAACCTATACAGTTACCGGACAAACTTACAAGCCCTCTGAGATTGCCAGCTTTTTGGAACAGATCAAGCCTTATTTAGATCCATCTAGCTTAGAAGTGGCTTGGGAATTACTGGTTGAAGATGGGGAAACAGTCACCCCAGACCAAATGGCGAATCTGCTATTTTCAGAATCAGCCGCGCCTCATTGTTACGCTGCCTATTGCTTGTTATCAGACGACAAACTTTATTTCAAGCAAAAAGGAGACGCTTACGAACCGCGAACTGCTGCTCAGGTGGCAGAACGCAAGCACCAGCTAGAAGTAGAGGCACTAAAAGCTAAGGGACAGCAGGAATTTTTAACTCGTATAGAGCAGGCGCTCAAAGGTGAAGTGGTAGAGTGGGGCCGCCATGATCGCCAACGCTTAGAAGGACTAGAAAAATACGCAGCGCTGATAGCTGACACCGTGCGGACAGGGGTTAATTATGACTCCTTGGCTCGTGCTTATCCGCCCAGCGCTCCAGTATTAGAAACTATGACCATGCTGGGACGACCCACAACACCCCAAGGAGCCTTTCAACTGTTAGTGGATTTGGGTTGCTGGAGTCCTTATGAAAACTTGTTCCTGCGTCGTTCTTCAATTCCAATTCAATTTCCTCATAAGGTATTAGAAGTGGCGCAACAGCGTTTGGATTTCCCGCCGATTGACTCAGATACAAACCGCCTGGATCTGACTCACTTGAAGGTCTACACCATTGATGACGAAACTACTACAGAGATCGACGATGGTCTAAGTTGGGAAGTACTCGCTGATGGACGGGAACGCCTATGGGTGCATATCGCCGATCCTACTAGATGGTTAGTGCCGGAAGATGAATTAGATTTGGAAGCCAGAAAGCGGGGTAGTACAGTCTATTTACCTACGGGGATGATTCCCATGTTCCCAGAGGTATTGGCAACTGGGCCAATGAGTCTGATCCAGGGAAGGGTTTGTTGCGCCCTCAGTTTCGGGATTGTTTTAGGTACAACTGGAGTAGTAGAAGATTACAGCATTCATACCAGTTCGATTAAGCCGACTTATCGCCTCACCTACGAAGATGTAGATGAAATGCTGCAATTAAGGGTACAAGCAGAACCGGAAATTGCCGCGATCGCTACTTGGGCACAGCGGCGCAAAGCTTGGCGTTACGCCCAAGGGGCAATTAGCATCACTATGCCGGAAGCAACGATCAAAGTCAAAGGTGACGAGATCAACATTGAGATTTTGGACGATTCCCCGTCGCGGCAACTGGTAGCAGAAATGATGATTCTTGCCGGTGAAGTTGCGGCTCGCTATGGTAAAGCTCATAACATACCTTTGCCCTTTCGCGGTCAACCGCAACCGGAATTACCTCCAGATGAGGAATTGCTCCTACTTCCGGCTGGATTCGTTCGTGCCTGTGCCATGCGTCGTTGTATGCCCAAGAGTGAAATGAGCATCACGCCTTTGCGTCATGCTGGTTTAGGTTTGGATACCTACACCCAAGCAACCTCTCCCATCCGCCGCTATAGTGACTTGCTCACCCACTTTCAATTGAAAGCTCATTTGCGTGGTGAAGTTTTGCCATTTTCCGCAGAACAACTAAAAGAAGTAATGATGACTGTCAGCACGATCACCCAAGAGGTGACGATGGTGGAACGGCAAACTAATAGATATTATGCTCTAGAGTATTTACGCCGTCATCCAGAGGAAACTTGGGATGTGACAGTGTTGATGTGGCTGCGCGAAGACAGCAACTTGGCATTAATTTTGTTAGAAGATTTAGGCTTGCAGTTGCCAATGACTTTCAAACGTTCTGTGAACTTGGGCGAACAGATATTAGTGAAAGTTAGCCACGCCGATCCGCAAAAAGATATGATCCAGTTTCAAGAAATAATTTATCAAGAAGCCTAAACAGCAGCGAATTATTTTAACCTTGCTCCAACCTTTGTCGGTTAGCATATAGAGTAAATCGAATCAGGTAATAGTTGTGAATATATCTTTGACCCCATAACTGGAGCAGTTGGTTAAGGATAATATTCCTTAAAATTATATTTGATGTAAGCGATCGCTTTTTCTAACGAATATGTCAACAAATAATAACAAAGTAATTATTTTTGACACCACCATGCGTGATGGAGAATTGACGCCTGGTGTCAAAATGAATTTGCAACAAAAAATCATCATCTCCCAATTACTCGAAGAAATGGGAGTAGATATTATTGAAGTTGCTTATCCAGGAAGTTCCCAAAAAGATTTTGATGAAGTATTTCATATTTCTAAAATAATTAAAAAATCTACTATTTGTGGGCTAGCAAGTTCCAATTTTAATGAAATAATCACTCTTGCCGAAGCAATTAAAGCAGCTATAAAAGGTAGAATTCACACTTATACTCCGGTAAATATTAAAAATAAATCTAAACTCAGCAAAGAAGAAGTATTAGTAACAATTAAAGAAAGTGTTTCTCTGGCACGCAATTACTGTGATGATGTTGAATGGAGTGCTTTTGACGCTCCCAGAAGTGAGCCAGATTTTTTGTGCAAATCTATTGAAACTGCAATCAAGAGTGGTGCTAACACTGTTAGTATTCCTGATAGCTTAGGTTTGGCATCGCCAGAAGAGTTTTCGCAACTTATGCAAATGATTTTTAATCGAGTACCAAATATTAATCAAGCTGTCGTTTCAGTACACTGTCATGATGATTTGGGCATGGCGGTAGATAATTCACTCATTGCTTTAAGTTGTGGCGTGAGGCAAATTGAATGTGCAATTAATGGTTTGGGTGCGAGGAAAGGTAATGCAGATTTTAGTAAAGTTGTGACGGAGGTTTTAAAACAGGGTAATTATCAAATTGAGATTGACACTTCATTAATGAGTAAAGCAGCAGAGTTAATTTTTGAAATAACTGGAATTTTCAAGGAAAAATAGTTAATATAATTACTCTTTTTTGCCCATCTTTTCACACCGTGCTTTTGACATCACAGCCTGGATATAGTCATTTTTACCATTGGTATAAGCCTCGCGATCGCTCCGAAAAGTTGCCGCCAAACTGCGTTTTAAAGCTTCGTAACGTTTCGCCTCTTCAGAATGCCTCCTCAGATAGTCGCAAAATAGCTTGCGTTCCCAAAATTCGCTGTTAATCTCGACTATATGAACATGATGAGTCCGTTGCTTTCCGTATGGTGGCATTCCTTTCACAAAAAACATCCGTCTAGGACGCGGATCTTCACGCCAATAAACGTATCCCAAAGATTCTAATATCGAAACAGCAGATTTTGCATCTACTAAGGAATGGACTCCTACCATAATGTCAATAACTGGTTTTGCTGCCATTCCTGGTACTGCGGTACTACCAATATGTTCAATTTCCGCAACTAAGTTATTGCCTAGTGCCTGCCAAATACGCTCGGCTTCTTGTGCAAATAAGGTCTGCCAACATGGGTCATATTCGACTATATTTACTTCATCCATCGGTGAAATTAATTTTATCTACAGCGATCGCGGCTGGTTAAATCGTTTACTTAATTTGCATTCAAGCAATTTTATTAGTATATAATTATGGATCGTGTCGAATTAAAGCTAGACCATGCCTAAACTCAAGACTCGTAAAGCAGCAGCGAAGCGATTCCGTGCCACCGGCACCGGCAAAATTGTCCGTCGTAAAGCTGGCAAAAACCACCTTTTAGAGCACAAATCTTCCGACAAAAAGCGTAGTATGTCCAAGAGCGGACTTGTACATGAACGCGATGAACTCAACGTGCGCTTGATGCTCCCATATTTGTAAATATTTCAGGAAATAAGTTATGACACGGGTAAAACGCGGTAATGTAGCTCGGAAGCGCCGCAATAAAATTCTCAAACTAGCTAAAGGTTTTCGCGGTTCCCACTCAACTCTGTTTAGAACTGCCAACCAACAAGTGATGAAGGCACTAAGGAGTGCCTACCGCGATCGCAAAAAGAAAAAGCGCGATTTTCGTCGCCTCTGGATCACCCGCATCAACGCTGCTTCAAGGCAACACGGCTTGAGCTACAGCCAGTTGATTGGTAACCTGAAAAAAGCTGATATCCAACTAAATCGCAAGATGTTGGCGCAATTGGCAGTCCTCGATCCGGCTAGCTTCGGCAAAGTTGCTGAACTAGCAAATCAAGCTAAAGGATAAAGGTGGCAACGGATGTACAACGGATGTAACAGATGGCAAGTAATTACTCGGTTACATCTGGTATTATCCGCCACTATTTTTTTGATATCTTGCTTTTCCATACTGGGGACAGGATTAACTGCATCTGCCGCCGAAATGCCAGAAATTCAGCAGCGGGGCTATTTAACTGTTGCAGTTAAAGATAACTTGCGTCCCTTGGGATTTAAAGATACCAGTGGCAATTTGCAAGGCTTAGAAATCGACTTGGCACAGCGCTTGGCAACTGATTTAGTTGGGACAAAGGCTGTAAAATTGAAACCTGTAGCGAATCGCGATCGCCTGTCTGTAGTCTTAGACAAGAAAGTTGATTTTGCGATCGCTAGGGTAACAGCAACTGAATCTCGCAGCCGCATAGTTAGTTTCAGTGTTCCCTACTATTTGGATGGCACTGTATTAGTTACAAAAGATGCCTCTGTTCAGCAATTGAGTGATTTGGCAAAACAAAAAATTGCCGTACTGAATAACTCCAGCACCATTGCTAAAGTGCGGTACTATGTGCCAAATGCCGAGTTAGTAGGAGTGAATTCCTATAACGAAGCACGAGAGGAAATAGAAAGTAATGCCGCCATAGCTTTTGCCGCAGATGCTAGCGTTCTGAGCGGTTGGGTGCAACAATATCCCCAATATCGGCTACTGCCAACCAAGCTATCAACTGAACCCTTGTCTGTAGTCATGCCCAAGGGATTGCAGTACGATGAGTTAAGACGAAATGTGAATCAAGCGATCGCTCGTTACTTAGAAGAAGGTTGGCTCCAGCAACGCTCTCAATATTGGGGTTTACCGTAACAGACGCGATTTATCGCGTCTGTTAAAATCATTATCCTCATCTGCCTCATCTCCCTCATGCCCAATAGGCTGATAATAGATTACAGAAGCAACTTTTAATATTTGTATTTGCAGCAATGGATAACAGTCTAGCCGTTGTTTATCTCTCAATTTTGGTGGTTCTACTCACAATTGCGGCCGTGGGTGTTTTTCGCCAGATTTTCAAAACTCGCAAGATTGAAGGCTCCTTTGGAAAATTGCGAAAGAAGTTAGAGAAAGAAAAGGGTACGACTCAAGAATATTATGAGTTAGCCAGTATTTATTCAGAAAAAAAAATGTATTCCCAAGCGATCAGCCTCTTTCAAAAAGCTCTGAAAGCTGCCCCAGAAGAGGGAGAAGAAAATATTGCCCCCATTTACAACGGGCTGGGTTATGTTTATTTTATCCAAGAGCAATATGACTTAGCAATTCGTCAGTATAAAGAAGCCCTTAAATCTAAACCAGACTACGTAACAGGGTTGAATAATCTCGGTCATGCTTACGAGAAGAAAAAGTTAAATAGTCAGGCGTTACAAACTTACGAAGAAGCACTAAAATTTGCTCCAAATAACTCTATTGCTAAACGCCGTGCTGAATCTTTACGCCGTTTGGTTTCTGCGTAAATTAAGACCTAACAAGAACAGCCCTTTTCTTACTAGCGTTGGGGAATAAGATTCAAAGGACAGAGAGGAATGGAAGTGAAGTCAGTGTGTATTGTATACAAACGAAAAGCACTATAGTCTCCAGTCCCCCCAACTATTAGCAAATTAATTTAGCTTTAGCTTCTTAATTTATCGGGTTTCAAGCTTCGGCTTAGAAATAGATAACTATACGTCTTTTGTAAGAATGTAAAAGATGATTAAGCGGCTAAAGCGTTTTTTGTGGCTAGCTATTCCCATCATTGTCGTCATTTCTCTCTCACTTGGATTAATGGGGAAATTAATGGCTCAACAGCCTTCAATTTCTCATCCACTTACTTCGCTAACAGAGGTAGAAATTAGCACAGCTGTTTCGATCATCAAAAGAGAAAAAACTTTGAGCGAAATGGCAGCTTTTCCACTGATCGCTTTACAAGAACCAGATAAAGAAGAAGTTCTTAAATTTACACCCGGTAAAGCTTTTGGGCGAAAAGCTTTTTTAGTAATCTATGAGCGAGCGCAAAACAAAACCTTTGAGGGAATTGTTGATCTGACAAGCAAAAGCTTAAGTTCTTGGAAAGAAATACCGTCTGTCCAACCTGCGATCGTCAATTCAGAATATGAACTAGCAACTCAGGTAGTCAAAGCCGATCCCCGATGGCAAAAAGCGATGCGAAGGCGGGGAATTACTGATTTCGATCAAGTCAAAATCAGTTCATGGGCCCCAGGAATCCTGAGTCAACAGGAAGAAGCAACAGGTAATCGTCTTTGTCGGAGCTTATCTTACTACAAGGGTAAAGGCTGGAACTATTACGGTAGTCCGATTGAAGGAGTCGTAGCAACAGTCAATTTGAACACAGGTAAAATCGCCAGTTTTGTTGACAGAGGAAATGTACCTTTCTCTAAGGAAAACTGGAACTACGATGTAAAGTCCTTGGGCAAATTACTTTCACCACTTAAAGCATTAAAGATTCTGCAACCAAATGGTGCAAGTTTCCAGATCAAAGACAATGAAATTAGCTGGCAAGGTTGGAAGTTTCGCTATTTAATGCATCCTCGGAATGGATTAATGCTGTACCAAGTGACGCACAAAGACGGGGAAAATATCCGACCAGTTTTATACCGCGCTAGCCTATCGGAGATGGTAGTACCTTATGGCGATCCTGAGCCTACTTGGTCATTTAGAAATGCCTTTGATGTTGGAGAATACAATCTTGGTTTGCTAGCAAATACGATGGAGTTAAATAAGGAAATTCCCGAAAACGGCCTGTTGTTAAATGCTGTATTTGCTAATGAGCAGGGAGAACCTTATGTAATGCCAGGGGTTATCGGTATCTACGAGCGCGATCGCGGAATGCTGTGGAAACACTATGAGTACAATACTCAGCGTAATGATGTTCGTCGCAGTCGAGAATTAGTGATATCGATGACTGCGGCCGTTGACAACTATGATTACAGCTTTAATTGGATTTTTCACCAGGATGGGACTTTGGAAGTCCAAAATGAATTAACGGGTATCGTCCTGGCGCAGGGAACGGCTGCCCAAAAGCAATCTGAAGGTAATTCCGATGGTCGGCTAATCGCTAAGAATATCTTCGGAGTAAATCACCAGCACTTTTTCAACTACCGCTTAGATTTCGATGTCGATGGTCAAGCTAATTCTGTGATGGAAATGAACGTGAAAGCTTTGCCGATGGATGAGAAAAATCTTTTAGGAAATGCGATCGCACTTGCAGAAACCCCACTAACAAAAGAAACAGCTGCTGTGCGCGATTTGGATATGAAAAGCAGTCGGGAATGGATGATTGTTAGTGCAGATAAGAAAAATCCGCTAGGCGCTGTACCTGGATATATGCTAATGCCTGGTGGAAACTCCATGTTTTTCCCAGTAGAAGGCTCAAAAATTCGTCAACGGGGAGAATTTGCGACTCACCACGTCTGGGTAACAAAATATAAACCTGCTGAACTTTATGCTGGCGGTGATTATCCTAACCAGACTCAACCAGGACAGGGTTTGCCAAAATATATTGCAGACGATGAGTCCTTGATGGGTGAAGATATCGTGCTGTGGTACACAATGGGCATAACTCATATTCCGCGATCGGAAGATTGGCCTGTGATGCCTGTTCACCAAATTGGCTTTAAGCTAGTCCCTAGAGGATTCTTTAGCCGTAATCCAGCGATTAATTTACCAGAGTAAAATATTAGTTTTCTAAAGTTCCCTTCGTTTACTTTTTTCGCAATCTGTAAACCTGTAACTTGAATGCTGATAAGCTTATCGTAGGTCAAAAACTGGCAGTTTTCATTCATAGGATACCTCATGAATTTTCCAGAAATTAATATTCCCGGTGATGGCGCACTACACGCTCGTTTAATTACTTCCTTGGGTCAAATTATAGTTCGTTTGGAGGAAGACAAAACCCCCAACACAGTCAAAAATTTTGTAGGTTTAGCAACCGGGACAATCGACTGGAAAGACCCTAAGACAAGTCAATCTCAGAAGGGGACTCCTGCCTACGATGGAATTCGCTTTCACCGAGTCATCCCTGATTTTATGATTCAATGTGGCGATCCCCTGGCTCGTTATCCAGATATGGCCAACCGTTGGGGTACTGGTGGCCCAGGATATCAATTTGAAGATGAGTTTCATCCTGAATTGAAACACTCTAGTGCCGGTATCCTCTCAATGGCAAATGCAGGACGCGGTACTAATGGTTCACAATGGTTCATTACAGAAGGGCCAACGCCTCATCTTGACCGCAAACACAGTGTTTTTGGTAAAGTTGTCGAAGGTATGGATATAGTCAACCGCATCGCCAATGTGGCTACGACTAGAGATCGTCCGAATCAAGATGTAGTATTAGAAAAAGTAGAAATTTTTCGGCAGTAATTAACGCCTCTCTAAGTTAATTTATACTCCCTCGAATGAAGAAACTACGCTAATATTATTCCCCTCTTTTTTAAGGGGGGTTAACATCCCGCCCCAAATTGAAAACAAATTTGCCGAAAAATTAAGATTTATTTAAATAAAACAACAGCCATGTTGTTAAAATCATCAGCTAGATCCCAATCAGTAAGCAGATTTGAGGGATGCCTACGCCTATGCACTCCAGATAAAACCCTTACAACTCTTCACTTATTCAGGGCTACAAGTTTTGAGACAATCAGAAACGATTTAATAATAATCAAGCACTTATAGTCCACTCTTATCGGACTCCATGTTATTTCTGTTGAAAAGGGAGAACACAAACATGAAATTGGCTTACTGGATGTATGCAGGCCCAGCCCACATCGGCACTCTGCGAATCGCTAGCTCTTTTAAAAATGTCCATGCGATCATGCACGCCCCCATTGGCGATGACTACTTTAACGTCATGCGCTCCATGCTATCGCGGGAGAGGGATTTTACTCCGGTGACAACCAGTGTCGTTGACCGCAACGTTTTGGCACGCGGTTCTCAAGAGAAGGTGGTAGATAACATCACCCGCAAGGATGCCGAGGAACACCCGGATCTGATTGTGTTAACTCCCACCTGTACTTCCAGCATTTTGCAAGAAGACTTGCACAACTTTGTCGAACGGGCACAGTTGGAAGCGAAAGGAGACGTAATGCTGGCGGATGTGAACCACTACCGCTACAACGAACTGCAAGCAGCCGATCGCACTCTCGATCAAATTGTCCAATACTACATTGAAAAAGCTCGGAGGCGGGGCGAATTGGCAGAGGGCAAAACTGCAAAGCCCTCGGTTAACATTATCGGTACTACTACCCTTGGTTTCCACAATAATCACGACTGCACCGAACTGAAACGGTTGATGGCTGACTTGGGGATTGAGGTAAATACCTTAATTCCCGAAGGTGCTTCGGTGAAGGATTTGAAGAAGATGTCCAAAGCCTGGTTTAACCTGGTGCCTTACCGTGAACTTGGTTTAACCACAGCTCGTTACCTGGAAGAACAATTCGGCACACCTTATATAGACATTACTCCAATGGGTGTAGTGGAAACTGCCCGTTGTATTCGCAAGATTCAGCAGGTAATTAACGCTCAAGGTGCAGAAGTTGACTACGAAGACTTCATCAATGAGCAAACCCTCTATGTATCTCAGGCTGCTTGGTTCTCCCGTTCGATTGACTGTCAAAACTTGACTGGCAAAAAAGCTGTGGTCTTTGGTGACAACACCCACGCCGCCGCCATCACCAAGATTCTGGCGCGAGAAATGGGGATTCATGTTGTTTGGGCTGGAACCTACTGCAAATATGATGCAGACTGGTTCCGGGAACAGGTTAGCGAGTATTGCGATGAAGTGCTAATCTCCGAAGATCATGGTGCAATTGGGGATGCGATCGCTCGTGTCGAACCCTCTGCCATTTTCGGTACCCAAATGGAACGCCACGTTGGTAAGCGCTTGGATATTCCCTGTGGCGTAATTGCTGCACCAATCCACGTCCAAAACTTCCCCATTGGTTATAAACCATTTATGGGTTACGAAGGCACGAATCAGATTACAGATTTAATCTACAATTCCTTCACTTTAGGAATGGAAGATCACCTATTAGAAATCTTTGGTGGTCATGATACCAAAGAAGTAATTACTAGGGGAATTTCTGCTGATTCTGATTTGAATTGGACAAAAGATGGTCAAGCAGAATTGAATAAGATTCCTGGATTTGTTCGCGGGAAAGTGAAGCGTAATACTGAGAAATTTGCCCGCGATCGCGGTTTCAAAGAAATCAACGCTGAGGTATTGTACGCCGCGAAGGAGGCTGTCGGGGCTTAGATTAGCGATTAATCGAGAATATTAAGGGGTGAGGAGTTATGTATACTCTTTACCCCCATTTTTTTTGCTTTAGTGATAAAAATTAAATTATGAGATATCATAGATTTAATATTAATTTTTATATATTTCTCTCAATAACTATTTAAAATAACTAAATTAAATATAATGAAAATACCATCAGGTTTAGTAATTCAAGATGAAAAAATAACTAAATACCTACTTGTTTATCAACCTAAAAATGATAAATAAAGATATCTAGCTTTAGCAGGATATAATCTTGATAACTGGGAACTTCTTAAGAACGATATAATAAATGCTGTAGAAGGTTCTGAAATTGCAAAAGTTACCCCTAATGATTGGGGGACTCAGTTTAAGGTTAAAAGTGAGTGGACTGGGCCTAATGGTCAATTAATTAAGATAATTACTATCTGGCAACAAGATGAAGAAACAGAATTTGTTAAATTTATAACACTATATCCTGATAAATCATAGGAGAATTAAACGATGACAACAGCTAGTTTATTTCAGTGGGTAGAACTGAAGCAGAATGTTCCTAATAGTCCTGTAAAAGCTGGCAATAGAGGGGTTGTGTTGGATCATTTGCGTCCTACTAAAACTCAGCAAGAGCCAGGATATATTTTAGAAATCTTTAAAGACAGTGAAACTCTAGATGTTGTTTCTGTGCCTATTTCCTGGGTCAATCCTCTACCTGAAACCTGGGGAAGTATTGAACATGATACAAGGCAGACAGTTTAAAGCAGAAAAAATCAAACTCATGGCTGACTATGGATGCTATCCGCTATGGTGGGTAAGTCCTGAGAAAGTTGGTAACATTGACCCAGAAACATTGCCATTAATTCCAGAAACTATTAAAC
The DNA here is from genome assembly GCF_036917395.1 of Nostoc sp. Taxonomy (GTDB): domain Bacteria; phylum Cyanobacteriota; class Cyanobacteriia; order Cyanobacteriales; family Nostocaceae; genus Nostoc. The sequence continues at coordinate 68,752 of NZ_JBALDI010000067.1, read as the reverse complement.
GCCTGAATAAATGGGAAGAAATTTATAATGCAAAGTTGAACTGGCAAGATCCTGCTAACTCATCAGGTTTCCTAAGTGAAGAAGCTGAAGCGGCTTTTGAGGAAGAAGGAATCAGCCTGTGGAAGCAATTGCAAACAGAACTTGCACCTAATTATCAAGTTGTTTATTTCAGTGAGCTATTAAGCAAGGTTTTAATTCATCCTAGTGAATTAGAAGTTTTACCTGCTATTCAGCAATGATTTCACCTAACATAATATAAATTTAATACAACACCAATAAATTTAATTGCGATCGCAGTTTCAAAGAAATCAACGCTGAGGTGTTGTACGCTGCCAAGGAAGCTGTAGAGGTGTAGTTTACGAGTTAGCGATTAAAAAATTTAGGGGTATTCCTTGCCAATTCCTTTAGTTATGTTTATGATTGAGAGGTATTTAATAATACTAGCTATTTAAGTAATTTTATGCCTTCAAAAGAAGATTTGTTAGAACAATACGGTTCAGTCAGAACAAGCCATGTCTTAGAACAGCTTTATAACTTTGCATTTGTTACTCCAACTGCCATCGATAACCTAAACAGGCAAGCCCTAGATGAGGACTGGGGAAGGGAACTGAATGTTTTAAAAAAATACATAGCAATAACTCTGTATTGGAGCATAGAACAAGGTAGATTTATAGAAGTTACAGGTGGCTTTATTGTGACTGCGGGCTTACTGAGAAATAGGTATAGCGTACCAATCTATCTGAAGTTTGAACAAAACACTCGTTCGTCAAATCAACCGTGGGCATTGACCTTTGCAGGTTTAGGACACGATATTGATGGTGTATCTGAATTTCCAGCAGCTCCAGAGGTTCCTAGATCACCAGAAATTCCTATTGGTAATGAGATAGTTGTCAGGGACGAGCATATATTAGGAGAGCGTTCTGAGAGAGTACCTTTTCTTCAAGGTATAGGAAATGTAGCTCAAATTTGTGCTTTAACTGGTGCTATCCAATGGTCAATTTATAGAGGGCTTCAACAACCGTGCTGGTACTTTGGAAAAGTACAATATTACGTTCCTATTTACCTTCAAAATCAAGAAAATATTACAGCTACTCCTGATTTAGTAGTACCTATTGAAATTGGTCAAGATAACCTACCTATATTTGTTCGTACTGCATTAAACCCTGAAAGTCAGACTAACTACTACAGCAATATACGACCAGTTGTAGCAAGAGCTGATCAGCTTAAACCTTGGGTAGTTAGTAGCTGGGTTACAAAAGTAGTATCAAGCGATGAGGTCGAGTAATGGAAATCTTAGAGTGTTGGGTTAAAAATACTTATAAAGTATGAAGCAAAAGTAAAGAAGCGATCGCCCTATTCTAAAATCGTTAATATTAGTTACTTTTATTACATTGCTGAAAGAGCGATCACGCCTGTAAACAGTCAAGCTATTATGTACTGTAAAGCCTACAGCATTAAGAAATATCCCACCATGTCCAACCAGACAAACTTGACTGATGCTCGTAACAACCTAGCCGAACTCTGCAATCAAGTAGTTGCAGATAGAGAAGTGGTAATTATTACTCGACAAGAAGGCGAAAACGTCGCCCTAATTGCTGTTGATGAACTAGATAGTTTATTAGAAACATCTCATTTACTTCGTTCACCTAAAAATGCAGTCCGTCTGTTAACTGCTTTGGAAAGAGCAAAAGTTAGAACTTTAAAACCTCAAAATATTAACGAACTACGTCAGGAATTGGGTGTTGACGAAGAAGAAGGATGAAACCCAACCCCAAGAAAATAAAGTTCGAGATGCTGTATTTCATCCAGAATTTCGGGAAGACCTCACTTATTGGGTAGAGACAAACCGCAAAACTGCGCTTCGCGCTTTTGACTTAATTGAATCAATTATGCGAGATCCTTTTACAGGGATTGGGAAACCTGAACCATTGAAATACTTAGATTCAGATGCTTGGTCGCGGCGACTTACTCAAGAACATCGGATTGTTTATCTAGTAAGTGATGACCGAATTGATTTTCTTCAAGCTAGATATCACTACTGAAATAGCACATAGCTACAAGCCACTGGGCATCTACTATTCCTGACAAAGCTTATCTTACAAGATGTTACCATATAGCGATCGCTGCTGCAACCCCTCAAGCGATCGCATTCCTTAACGCAGAAATTTACTGATAAATAAAAATTAATTGCGAACAAATATCACAATACAAAATTATTACTTCGAGGATCTAATAGGCAGAATAACCCACTAGAGCCTTAACCGATGTGTCTCAGATAACGAAGTAAAAAAAGCATCGTAAAAGCCTCGCAATCTCTCTTAGAGAAAAAAAGTAGATGCATGTTAATGTTTTAATCTCATTGACTTTCCCTTCACACCTTTTCCTATGCATCTGCACTATTTACACCCTCAACACCTTGAAGAACTAGTCAAGAGTAGTGGTATAGACTTACACTTAGTGCAACTAAATTTTAGGTCACTCCAAGACGTAACTGCTTATGAGTACCTATTGATTTCTGAGCTACTCCCCCGCACTAATACCGGAATGGTGAAGAGTGGATGGTTGCAGCGTTATGCTCATATCACTGAAGGTGGTTGGTGGTGTTCGGGGTTAGACCCTTTGAATAATTGGCAAATGATGGAATGGGGATGCTTTAAGCCAAACCAACCCCGACAGAATCACAATGGTAAGTCCATCAAATACGAACATCCTCCCAGCACTCCAACGCGGGTGTTTTGTTTGCGGGTAACGCTGCAAGTATGGCAGCAAGTCGCTGGGCGTTACAATTTGGTCATGCCTGATAATATCACCATTACTGCTGATGGTGAAGTTGAAGGCTTTTGGCAATGGGTGATGCAACAGAACATTCCCCTCCTTATCTGCGAGGGTGTGAAGAAAGCAGCTACACTGTTGACGCAAGGATATGCAGCTATTGCCATTCCCGGAATTACCAGTGGTTATCGGGTTATCAAAGATGAATTTGGTAAAGTTACCCGTCGTCAGCTTATTCCCGACTTAGCAGCATTTGCAATTACAAAGCGTAGCTTTTATATTTGCTTTGATTTTGAAACTCAACCTAAAAAAATTGCTGCTGTAAATAATGCTATTTCCCAACTCGGTTGTTTATTCCAGCAAAAAAATTGCCCTGTTAAAGTCATTGAACTTCCAGGAATGGAAAAAGGAGTTGATGAGTTTATCGTTGCTAAAGGTGCAAGTAGTTTCGATAAACTTTACCGTCAAAGTATTTATTTAGAAATTTATCTTGCTCAAACCAAACCCCACACCGAGTTAAGCATTCCTGCTGCACTCACCTTCAATCGCCCTTATATAAGTGAAATACCTTTCCCAACTTCTGGATTAGTAGGAGTTAAATCAGCAAAAGGAACAGGTAAAACTACAGCACTGCAAGCCGTTGTTCAGCAAGCAAAAAGCATAAATCGACCTGTTTTGTTAATTACTCACAGAATTCTACTAGGAAGATTTTTGTGTGAAAAAATTGGTATTCAATGGGGAATAGAGAAAAATTCAAAATTCAAAATTCCTAACTCCTGTATAGACGCGATTAATTGCGTCTCTCCTCTGAAATCTCTTGGATTGTGCGTTGATTCTATTTGGAAACTTAACCCTGAAAATTGGCGGGGAGCAATAGTAATTCTGGATGAAGTAGAGCAATCTTTGTGGCATCTATTAAATAGTAATACTTGTAAACACAAGCGTGTAAAAATATTAAAATTATTCCAGCAATTAATTTCCACAGTTTTAACAACTGGAGGGTTAGTAATTGCCCAAGATGCTGATTTATCAGATGTTTCACTTGAATATTTACAGGGATTGGCAGGAATTAAATTAACACCTTGGGTAGTTCTCAACCAGTGGAAACCTCAGCATGGTTGGGACGTAACTTTTTATGATTCGCCGAACCCAACACCGCTAATTCACCAACTGGAATTGGATTTACTTGCTGGACGTAAATGTTACGTTACTACCGATAGTCGCGCTGGACGTTACAGTTGTGAAACAATTGAGCGTTATCTGAAAGAGCGGTTACAAAAATTACGACGGCAATTTCCTAAAACTCTAGTAGTTAGTAGCCACACTACAAACACACCTGGCCACGCAGCGGTTGATTTTATCGCAGCTATCAATCAAAAAATCTCTGAATATGACGGCGTTTTTGTTACTCCTAGTCTTGGTACAGGAATTAGTATTGATGTCCAACATTTCGACCGAGTTTATGGCATTTTTCAAGGAGTAATTCCTGATTCGGAAGCAAGACAAGCATTAGCGAGAGTGCGGGATGATGTTCCACGTATTGTCTGGTGCGCTAAACGAGGTATTGGCTTAATTGGTAGTGGTAGTACAAATTATCGCTTGTTATCTGATTGGTATCAAGAAAATCAAAAAGAAAATTTAGCTTTGCTTAGTCCATTACATAAAATAGATGTGGATTTACCTTTAATTCATGACCCGATTCATTTGCGAACTTGGGCCAAGTTATCTACACGTGTAAATGCTTCTATTCGCCTCTACCGACAATCGATGCAAGATGGTTTGATTGCTGATGGGCATCAAATTCAGATGCGGAGTAATGCTGTTCATAATAATATTATTCGAGATTTACGCCTGGCCTTTTTGGCAACTGATGCTGATGATTTAGCTACCCGCAGAAGATTAATTTTAGAAATTGTCAAAGTTCAAAAAGATTGGACGCAAAGCCGTCAAAAAGCTAAAGAAATTAAACGCAAAATTCAAGATATTAAGCAGCAAAATCAACTCTCGTTAGCAACTGCTATAGCTAATGCTCAAGATATCGATTATATAGAATATGAGCAGCTATTAGTGAAGCATTCCCTAACTGATGGAGAACGCAACCAAATCAATAAATATGTTCTTAGACAAAGATATGGTGTAGAAATTACTCCTTGGCTGAAGTTGCAGGATGACCACGGATATTATCCTCAACTATTAATTCACTATTATTTAACTCACGAAAGCGAGTATTTTCATGTTAGAGATGAGCAAGAATGGCATCAGCAATTATCTTGGGGTGAAGGTAAAGTTTTCCTACCAGATTTGAAAACTTATACGCTTAAAGTTGAGGCAATGAGAGCCTTAGGAATGCTTCAGTTTCTCGAAGCAGAACGAGAATTTACCGAGAGTAATCCAGATTTGATATTGCTTAAAAATGTTGTTTTTCAGCATAGTAAGCATATTAAAAGAGCGCTTGGTATTAACTTAGTTGGGGAGAAAGAGCAGGTTTCAGCAATAAAAATACTCAGGCGATTGTTAAATTTGTTAGGTTTGAAACTAAAGCAGGTAAATGAGGTTTATCAAATCGACTTGGAAAGGCTTTATGATGGCAGAGAGAAAATATTTGCAGTTTGGCATCAACGGGATGAGTTGATGTTGGCTCATGTTAAGAGGGTTGGCTATGAGTTGCCTGATTATTCTTCAGACTGGAAGCTTGAAATTATCCAAACCAAGCCTTATGCCGCAGTGGTCAACAAATAATTAAAAATTGTGAATATCCTGTAGCTTAATATCTAATGGTGATGCTGTCATGCTTCTAAAATGTAGCATTTAAATCATTTCAAAAATACAGCACTTACGATGCCTGCGGCGGGCTACGCCTACGCACCCAATACGGTTCGGTTAAGGCAAGAGACGCGATAAATCGCCGTCTCTACAAAGGACTGATTATTGTAAAGACGGCGATTTATCGCGTCTTTGCGATCTAGGGCGTGTCATCAAAAAACCTTATCCGAACCGTATTGCCTACGCACCTGCAAAATGTGGGATTTACAGCAGTTTTCATTTCTTTGAAGCACATAGATTGTAGGCACAGCATTGCTCATGCGTGTCAACTTAAGCTGAAAGCCAGTAAGCGAAAAAGCTTTTAGAGATTGTCTCGTTCCCAGTTTCTGACTGGGAATGCCTAATATGAGGCTCCGCCTCAAGACTAGCGGCACCGCAATGAAAGAGCATTTCCAGCCTCTGGCTGGAAACGAGGTTTTAAAAGAGTTTAGCTTAAGTTGACACCAAGGAGCATTGCTGTGCCCCTACACCGTGGTCTATTTACCTGAAAATAGCTGTAAGTACGATTGCTTTAAAAAATCAAGATTGTCAGACCATATTACAACCTGAACTAATGGAAGCGATCGCTATATTTTACTTAAGTAGAACGGCGTAAATAATTAAAAGTTTGTAGTATACCCCTTTGGATATCTTGCTACACGAACAAAAAAGGGCTTGAGTCGCTTACCACAAACTCAATTACAATAACTTTACATTGCAAAACACATAGTTTGATTTATTCCCGCCGACTTACTTACCTATCCCAATTTCTACTTTGCCTTCACCCGCGCCTGCTTCACCATCGCAATTAAAGTTTGATGGGCATCTTCCGCATCTGCTAAAACATGATCAAACTGAATGCGGACTGGCACAGCTTCCCCATTCACTTGCGCTGTTAAATCCATACCTTGTGCATCAATTGACAGCATTTGTGCTGCAATCGCATCTGTTATACCGCCAAAAGACTTAGCATAAATAACTATGGCATCAGCATGATCATCATTCATATGCTTGCAGATGCGCGAACTAATATCAGCAGAGAAATCCTTAGACATTGTTGAGATAAAAATTTAGCAATACAGCAACAGCTTACATTTTAAAATTTTAAGCTAACGCGGGTGAAATTTGCTGATTTTCTTTCTTAGCAGTAAAAACTGTGCATCTTACCCTATCTTCATCATCAATATATTTTATTTCTAGGTGAATAATTAAATTAAAATAAAACTTATTCAGTATTTTTACCTTCCATTACGGAAACCAGACAGCTTAAACTGTAGCAGAAGTATTAGCCAAACTATTGAAGCTAAGAGACAATGAGCGAAATTAGCCCCAGACGAATTGTAATTGGGGATGTGCATGGTCACTATGAAGGTTTGATGACATTGTTGGAGGCGATCGCCCCCACCTCAGATGATCAAGTCTATTTTTTGGGAGACTTAATTGATCGCGGTCCTCACAGCGCACAAGTAGTTAATTTTGTCAAGCGACATAACTACCCATGTTTGCTGGGAAATCATGAGCAGATGTTATTAAACATTCTGACCAATGAAAGAACCTCCTCGCCGACGATGCAAGCATGGTTGTATAGTGGGGGGCAAGCTACCGTAGCCAGTTACCACGAGGCTACAATTCCTGATGACCATCTAGATTGGTTGAAGACTTTGCCTACATATCTCGACTTGGGGGATATTTGGTTAACTCATGCTGGTGTTGACCCTTGCAAGTTGGTGACAGAACAAACTGCCGATCAACTGTGCTGGATACGAGAGGAATTTCATAGTATTGAAAAACCCTACTTTCCAGATAAGCTAATTATCATTGGTCACACCATTACCTTTACTCTGCCGGGTGTTTCTCCTGGTAAACTGGCACAAGGACAGGGATGGCTAGACATAGATACTGGCGCTTATCATCCCCGGAGTGGCTGGTTGACTGGACTGGATGTTACGAATAATTTAGTTTATCAAGTTAACATTTTTAAAGACTATTTTCGTGCCCTGCCCTTAAAAGATGTAGTGATCAGCGTTGATCCAGCCAAAATCAAAGTCGATCGCCGCAACAAGAATTGAGCATCATTCGAGATGGGAAGATGAGGGAGATAGGCGAAATCAGGGAGATGGGGCAGAAATGACCCCTGACTCTTGACTTTAAGACCGTACTAATGGTCGAATATTAGTTTTATAACTAGCTTTATCCAAGCCATAATTTCCATTACTGGGTTGAGAGTTAATTGCACTTCTGAGGGCATCAATGCGATCGCTGGTTCCGGGGTGCGTACTCAAAAATGTTGGAGCAGAACCACCTTTTTTCAGCAGCTTTTGCATAAAGGAAACCATTGCAGACTGGGCGTAACCAGTTCGTGTCAAAGTTCGTAGTCCTCTTTGATCAGCCTCAAATTCATTTTTACGACTGCGTGGCAAGTCTCGCGCTAACTGGACACCAATTTGCACCGCCGTATTCCGGTCTAAGCCAGCAGCTGTTAATAAGCCACCTTCGAGCGCTTTTTGCTGCATCTGTTTGACTACGTGTTTCCCACCAATGTGACCAATTTCATGGGCGAGTACACTTGCTAGTTCCGCTTCATTGTCTGCGATTTTCAGCAAACCCGTGTGGACATATACATAGCCGCCCAAGGTAGCAAAAGCATTAATACTGTCATCTTGAACTACTTGGAAGGTATAGGGTAGATCGGGGCGATCGCTATTAGCCGATAAACGCCTACCAACTTGTTCCACATAACGATTAACTTCGGGATTGCGGTAAAGCCGGACTTGACTACCGACTAATTCTTGATTAATCTGCTTACCAAGATCAACTTCTTGGTTAGGGGATATATTAGAAAGCTGAAATGCCTGAACTCCTTGAAGTAGAAGAGGCAAGAAGTCTAAAGTTCTTCCAGGCAAGGGTGTACTTAGGCACAGACTCAGGGCAACTACCACTGAAATTAAAGGGTAAAACCAGCGACGCCGCCACACACGGGAATTTGCAACAAAACTTTTCCAGTTGAACATAATACACTCTGAAGATTATTTTGGGAGAACATAAAATGATGGGACAAATTATCAGACGGATTTAGAGTATTCTAAGTTGCATTCTTAACTCAAGACCAAAGGAGTTGTTATACAGCTAATGTATAGGCAAAGCTACGGAATTGCGGGGGTTGGCGATTCCCTGTAGAGATAGGCTTAAACACGAGATATTAATTTCTGGGTGCGTCAGTCTTAACAGGCAAAAGTTTGAGGGTTATGCCACCCCTGTAGAACTTCCGAACTCGTGATAAACTGTCGCATAACCGCAATCCCCAGCCCCTTTGAGTTATTACCAAATAGGGAAAATTGCCGTTCCCATCGAAAGCCTTCTTGCTACAATCAATTACTTCGCTATTACCTCGGAAAAGTTTTTATGGCTATTTTAGATTCAAAAGGTCGCTTGTTCGGCAAAATCAATCTTCTAGATTTAGGTGCTGCGCTGGTAATTCTGCTAGTTATATTTGGCATCTTTATCTTCCCTGGTACTTCTGGTTCTGTTGCCCAAGTTGGTGCGAAAACAGTACCCATAGAAGTAGATTTAGTAGTCCGTGGTTTGAATGTCCGTGACCCGGAACAATTATTCAATAACGGATTAAAAAAAGGCGGAAAAACTAATGTGATTATCCGCAATCAACCCCACGGAGAGATTGAGATTAAATCCATTCAACAGCTACCTAGAACAATCAATATTCCCCAACCTGATGGTACTGTTAAAGAATTGCCAGATCCAAAAACCAATAATTTTAGTACAGATTTGATTTTGACTTTAGATGGCAAAGCCCAACTCACTGAAAATGGGCCAGTTCTGGGTAACAGTAAAGTTAAAATTGGTATGCCATTTGAATTGGAAGGCTTTAACTACAACTTCAATGCAACTGTTATTGATCTCAGATTAAAAGACAAATAGCAATCCCATTTTCATCTTAAAAAAAGAAGCTGATAAACCGAATTTTCTGTAATCTAAAAAAACTCGGTTTATCAGATTACTCAATTGAGGTTATAACTACTGAGCAGCTTTTGCTTGAAACATTAAATACGTCCCTTCTAATCCCTCTACAATTGTGCGTGTATTGGCAATCATCATTTTCTGATAAGTGTCTGCCTCACTTCCTGGTTCACCAAGTCCCTGAGCATACAACTTCCTCTCAGAAATTTTCACTTGAGCAACTCTTGCTACAGATTGAAGTAAATTAGGGTTAATTGCCGTCTCAGCAAAAATTGTTGACACTTTCGCCTGTTTAATATTTGTAACCAAATTTTTCACTCTTGCAGCTGTTAGGTTTTTGTCAGTACTAATGCCTTGTAATCCCCCTACTAATGAAATACCGTATGCTTTGGTGTAATAACTCAGTGCATCAGAGTTTGTAACTAACTTCCGTTCTTTAGTAGGAATACTCGCAATTCTTGACTTAATCCAGCTATCTAGTTGAGTGAGTTCATTTGTGACTTTTCTGGTATTGCTAGTATAAGTCGCGGCATCACTAGATTCTAATTTTCCCAGGTTGCTATTAATTACTTCCACCATCCTGACCGCATTCTTAGTATTGTGCCAAAGATAAGGATCGTTTACTTTCTTATCGCCTCGCTGAAATTTTTGTGGCTTAGGCACTGCAAGTTGACCGACGGCTATTTTCGGTGCAGAGTTTTTAGTCGCTTTAATTAATTTGATCAGATTTGGTTCTAAATTATAGCCACTATAAAGAATAAGATTAGCTTGCTCAATGGCTTTACGATCCTCCGGTTTTGGTTTATAAAATTGAGGGTTGGCAGTAGGAGAAATCAAGCAGGTAAGGTTAACAGTATTTCCGGCAACCTGTCTGGTTAAGTCGCATAGTACACTTGTAGTTGCTACGACTTGGGGAAGATTCTCATTTACCTGCGTGGTAGTTTGAGTAAATGTAGTTCTTGCAGTTTGATTTCCGCATCCAACAAATCCAATCGTCAAAGCAACAAGAATAGCTCGTAAGGAATTATTTGATGGTGGTTTTTTTGACATCCTAAACTCCTACTGGATGTATAAAAAAAGATAATCATTATTATTAAACAAGTCAGAATTTTGAATTCTGAATTCAGCTTAGGTAATTAGCGATCGCTGTGCTAACACCAAAGGCGAACTGAACCTTTGAAGGGAATAGAGAAAAAAGACCCAGCAATTTTTGGTAAGTGAACTACAAATGAGGTTTTTGCAGGCAAAAACTTCGCTTCACGCGACAGGCTGCAAAACTGCTAGGGATAAAAGCACAATCAGCAAAGCGATGCTAGGGTGTCTTTGGTAAGAAGTGTAGTGCAGTTCTCTCACCATCTGCTGAAGCGGCTATACCATTGTGCTTATGTGCCGCCAAAGTCGCAAATTGACTAGAATTATCCGCTTAAGGAGAGAAACATAGTGATGATGGGGCCTATTGATCATACGGGTTGATTTCGCAAACCAAGTCGTGAATCTAAGGCAATTGTAACTGCGGTTTTGTGAGGTGTGGGCATATGCTTGTTACAAATATTGGTGAAGATAAATAATGGTAATTTTAGTTATCCTCGTTAACACCCTGATTTCGCTGATACTATTCTATGTGGCTTGGCGAGTGTGGCAACTCAAGGAGCAGTTAGCATACATAGCAGATAAGTTAACCGTCTATGAAAGTTGTACCCATGCAGCACTGAATAAAGCACCCGAAAATATTTATCTTAGCCAGGAGAATATTTACAACTTACGGCAGAAAAATCAAGCACTACAAATGCAAATTCAACAAGTGCGGCAAATTATCAGTCTACTTTTGCTAGGACAACAAATCTGGCAGCGTTATTTTCGGAGGCTAGAGTTAACACCTGGGAAAAAAACAGTCGCAAAATGAGTTATGTCAAGTTCGGATGAACATTTATAATTAGGGCTGACACGGGGATGCGGTGACACAAGGAGGTGAGGATACGGTGAGACGGTGACACTAGGAGTTTTAAATTATAAGTAATTAACAGTTTCGATATTAAAGCAACATTTTTGGCTGATATTTTGTCACGATAGATTAACTGGATAAAATCGTTTAAATCTTGCAAGGGTAGAAAACCCACCTAAAATGGGTGTAAGGAGAGAAACAACAAGATGTCTAATAACCGTTCTGGAGTATTTATTGGCGGTTTGATGCTGGGAGCTACCATCGGTGCTTTGACCGGTTTGCTCGTAGCTCCACGCACAGGGCGCGAAACGCGTAAAATTTTGAAGAAATCTGCCAATGCTATCCCAGAATTGGCAGAAGATTTATCAACGAGTGTACAAATCCAGGCAGATCGTCTCTCAGCCAGCGCACTGCGAAACTGGGATGAGACTTTAGATAGATTACGGGAAGCGATCGCAGCAGGTGTAGATGCCAGTCAGCAAGAAAGCCAAGTCTTAAAGCGGCAAACATCTGTTGAAGACTCAGATTCTCTTGCCCAGCAATTAGAACGCTCATAAATAACATAACCGTGATTGACCCCCTGTTTTGGTTGGGACTTTCCTTACTCTTAGTCGCCACAAGTTTGACTGCGGTTTTAGTGGTGGCAATACCGGCTTTTCAGGAGTTAGCACGCGCTGCTCGCAGTGCAGAAAAGCTATTTGATACACTTTCACGGGATTTACCACCCACTCTAGAAGCTATCCGCGTGACTGGTTTGGAAATCACTGACTTAACTGATGATGTCGGTGAAGGTGTAAAAAGTGCCAGTCAAGTCATGAAACAAGTTGATCAAAGCCTTGATAGTGCAAGAATTCAGGCTCAAAATCTGCAAGTAGGTACACGCAGCATCTTTGTTGGCGCGAAAGCTGCTTGGAGAAACTTCACACGCCAAAAACCCGCGAGGCGAACAGGCGATCGCACCCTAAGCAATGAACAACCACCACTCACGTTGCGAGAACGAGAAGTGCTCAGGCAAGAAAATCGCCGCCTAAAAACAGAAGTATACCGCGCTAATGACGGTTACAACGACGCTGCTAACTGGGAAACCAATTTCGATGACGAAGATTGACCAAAAAAAGGGCATGGGGCATTGCTTATCTTCTTTGTTACGGTGTCAAAACGTGCTACTTTATCAGCTTAAAAAAAGCGATTTTTGTTTATAGATAAACTTCGGCATTGTATTTAGCAATTTGGAAAAACGGATAAAGCATATTTTAATGAAGCTGTCTTTTTAGGAGAAATGTGCTTGTTTCCAAATTTCTGTCATCAACCAAGTACATACAAAGTTGCTCACAAATTTAGTCTAAGTTTAGTACCACTATTTTTGTTTATTCCTTTCTACCTTCTTCAACGCTTCTTCAAAGCTTTGTCGATCGCTGCTTTCTTCACTAACCTTGAAAAGTCTGCTGGAAAATCGCTATTACTCAACTTATCCCAACTCACTTCTTGCTTCAAATTATTTTTGTTCCCTTTCAACTTTAATATTCGGTTTACTGCGTTTGTGGGCTGCTGTAGTTCTTCTGCCTCCAGATATTCTTTCAGTACATCATTGTAGACTTCTCGAACTGCATTATCTTTTTTATTTCCATTCATGCCCATACTAGAGAATATAGTTTCTTTTTCCTCGTTGCTTGCTCCTTCTAGCATAGTGAGAGTATCTCCGGCAAGTTCCTTCCTAACCTGATTTTTCCTCTCTGTGGTCTTAGTATTATCGAATCCTTTAACTCCCTTGTCCCGCATTTTCTGCTTAAGTTTTCTTGTTCCCCATTGTCCAATTTGGAAGGCTCCAACACCTGCACCCATAGCAGTAGCAGCCACTAATCCTGGTGGGCCAGCACTGAACCCTACAACCCCAGCAGCTAGTGTTACGTTACCAAGAACAGTATTTATGGCTGCACGCTTCATTTTCTTTTTCTGTATTTCTTTAAGTTGATCTAATGTCTCAAGTTGATCTAGTGTCGGTGAGTCCCCTATTTCGGCTAGATTTTTCTTATTCTTGTAAGCCTTCTTAAATTTGTAGCCTCCTTGGATAGCCTCTGCACTACCTACTACCGCAGCAGCAGCAGGAGCGATCGCCCCTCCGGCAATTATTTGCGCTCCTTGTGCCCCTCCTGCTGCACCAGCATTGTTTGCTAAACTAGCAACATCTTTAACTGCACCTGCTGCCGATTTTGTCAAGTCTGCAACGTTTTTAACACCCCTACCGATAGATTTGTGACCGCCAAAGTTCTCTCTTTGAGCAGCTTTCAGACCAGCATCGGTATAAATGATTAGCTTTGGCACAGTTGTCAAAACGCTAGCTGCTGCCTTCCCGACATCAAAGGGGATCGACGTACCTCCTATTGTACCCCCTTGTTTAACAGCGGCTATTGCTCCTGATCCAGACGTAGTAGGCGACACATTCTGATGATGTTCCGCACCTTTTCGTGCTTGAGTTCCTACTATTCCAGTATATGTAACAGCAGAAGTCATGTTACCTAAACCGTCAGATGCATTTGCAATTCTTTCCCTTTTTGGCTTCTTCTTATCCCTAAATGCACTCTTAAATTTCTTTAGAGAATCTGAAAATAGGAGCAAACCACCAACAGCTTTCACATCATCCCTAGTCATGCCAATTACGGCTGCATCATTTCCAAATTTTTCAGTATCGCCAGGGGGAAGGTTTAAGTAACTGTTTGGGTCTTTATCATTGGCGGGAAGATTCTGCCCCAGAACTTGATCGACATTAGACTTGCTCGAATCCTGTCCCAGAATTTTGGTTTGATCTGAATAAGTCTCGTGTTGCTTTATCCCATCTGCAACTTCCTTTCTCGGCTCTTTGGTATCGTCAAAAGGTTTAGCAATTCTTTTTTTTATTCTTGCCATCCGTGTTTCTGATGGCTGTTCTTGCTGTGGACTTTGTGGCGGAGTTCTCCCTTCTAATCGTGTAATTTCACTTTCCTGACGTTCAATTTCAGCTTGCTGCTGATTTAGTTCGTCGAATCGCTCCACTATTGTGTCTATGACATGCTGTTGTACCTCCCACCGCCGCAATTGTGCAATTTGCTGCGCTCTTTCTGTATTATTCATTGCTAGCATCTGTTGCGCTTGCTGTTCCGGTATTACAGGTATTGGTGGTCGCTGCCGTTGTTGCGGTATCGGGGGCAGTGATCTCGTGGGGGCTGGTATCGGGGGTGCTTGCTGCTGTGTCTGTTCCTGCTGTGGTATGGCTGCCAGATTCTCCAGTTCTGACTCTGGAGGCAGATACCTCTCAATCTCCGTTAACAGTTGATCGATACTCGCGAACACTTCCTCAAGAGGTCTATTATCTTCTTCTTGCTGCACATCTTGGGAGTTAGTTTGCCCAGAAGAACCCTCTTGTTTATCTTCATCAAGTAAATCTTTTGGAGTATATTGCCTGTTGCCTGAATTTTGAGATGATCCTTGGGCATCAGTGGACGACCCTGCCTGCTCTTGTCTCTGATATGACATTAGCATTTGTACAGCTACAGGATTGAATAAACTATCTTTTTCCCTGGCGATTTCTGCTAATTCTTTGGGAGTGGCTTGAGATATCTCTTCATCTAACATATCAGTATAATATTCTTCCAGAACTGCATCTATTGCAGCCCTATCCACAAGGTAAGCCGAATCATCCTCTTCCTTACCAGACGGCTGATATGCTCGCTGTTTTCCATCACGCATACACTGCACAACATTACCCTGAGTCTGCATACGCTGCACTCCAGAACTCACAGCCTTTGTTACTTGTGCTGACTCACCCCGCGCTGCCTTTGCACCTAGTACATCTGCTTCGGTTTCTAATTGAGGGTCGGTATTAATAGCAACTCCCTTGCATTGAGGCGCAGTCACTTGTCCGGCTCGTTGTTGTACTACATGGGTCAATTCGTGTCCAAGTAACTCTTGACCTGACTGGGTGGTGGGTTGATACTTACCTGGACGAAAGTGGATATTTTTTTCCTGAGTATAGGCTTGCGCCCCTATCTTCTCTGCTTGTGATCCTTCGTGAATGCGGACATCGGAAAAGTCTGTACCAAAGGAAGTTTCCATCTTCTGCTGCACCAATTTCGGCATGGGTTGACCGCCGCTACTGGGGGCTAGGTTTACTTCAGGCAGATCCTTGAGTGTCTGTTCAGCTTGCTTTGGCTGAAGCATCTCAGGCATTGCTGGTTTCATTCCAGGAAATATGGGAATCTGGGCAAAGTTAAATCCTTGCTGTTTTGTTTTCTCCCGTTTCTGGGTCAAATCCTGACTCTGTGGGGCAGAGTTCGCTACAAAAGGACGCGACTTAATTGGAGACTGTAATGGTATGACAGCATCTGAAATGGATTTTTTTTCAAGAAACTTTTTCGTCTGTAACGCTTTCATTCTAAAGTCTCCTTAAGTGCTGCCTACCAAACTTAATATCTGTGAAGTTTAGGATAAATAATATCAAAACTTATCTAAATATTTACATAGGTAAATTATACTAAAGTCTAATATTTTAAGTTAATAAAACATTAAACCTTGGTAAATAAGGAGTTAAATTTAACTTTCCAAGTTAATAGTCAAAATCCCCAAGTTTTGGTGAATTTCTAGCCTCTGTAACAAGTAACTATCCTCCATGTTTACATAGCGCTTATGGCTGTCTTTTACTTCTGAACGCTTACCAAATAAAGTATCTGCTTCAGATGTTGAGCGAACGCAGCCTATGAGGATTTATCTATGTTCTCAATGTAAAATGTTGAAGTAAATGGCTACACCCAACTATTGATCTCGGTGTCGGTGAGCGATCGCTCTAGTTTGATATATTCATTCCTAGTAGCCTGTAAAATGTGTTTCATCTCCAATGACTCACCAGTATTTGCGGCAATAAAAGCTGCATTCAAAGCGATATTACGGATATTACCCCCTGTGACACTTAGTTGAGCTAACTTGGTGAAGTCTAGCCCTTCGGTCGGTGTTTGACTGGGGAAAACACGCTGCCAAATTTCTGCTCTTTGGTTTGCATCTGGAAATGGGAATTGCACAACAAAGCGAAGACGGCGCAAGAAAGCTTGGTCGATTGAACTTTTCAAGTTAGTAGTTAAAATCGCCAAACCACGATAAGATTCTATTCGTTGCAACAAGTAACTGACCTCCATGTTTGCATAGCGATCGTGACTATCTTTTATCTCTGATCGCTTCCCAAACAGGGCATCTGCTTCATCAAATAATAAAATAACGCCACCAGTTTCTGCTGCATCGAATACTCGTCGCAGATTCTTCTCTGTCTCGCCAATATATTTATTCACAATTGAACTTAAATCGATACGATAAAGGTCTAATCGCAACTCCTTAGCTAACAACTCCGCTGCTGTTGTCTTACCCGTACCGCTAGCCCCTGAAAACAAGGCACTGATCCCCAGTCCCCGCCCACTTTTGCTCCCAAATCCCCAACTCTTATACACTTTTGTCCGTTGTGCTACATGAGCGACAATTTCGTGCAGGATTCGCTCCTCTTTTTCTGGTAATACCAAGTCGTTCCAACTAGCAGATGGCTCAATTCGTTGAGCTAACTCATCTAGACGCGGACGTGCTTGGTTGCGACAAATATCCCAAAGGTGGAGATGGGGAGAAGTCGAAGCTATACTCTCCTCTGTTTCTCTATCCCTCTGTCCCTCTACTTTTTTAACTAGGCTTTTTAGTCTCAAAGAAGCAGTCTGAATGTCTGTGGGACTGAAGCTGAAATGAGATACCAAAGTTTCTATGTGGCCTTGAAAACTGGGTGTGATGTTCTCCAAAGTATTTTGCCAAATCAACTGCTGTTCAGAGGAAGTGGGTTGATGTACATCAAAGGTAATTAAGGGACGTTGCCTTTGACGGCGACGATCGCGACTGGTAATAATTAAAGGACAATTAATGCTTTCGATAAAACGGGCAATCCCACTATCTCAGCTTGCTTCCATTGTTTCTAAGTCATCACAATCTAGCAGAAGCACGCGATCGCTTAACATCCATTCCCGTTCACACAGACACTTGATTAAATTTATTTGGTTAGTGTTTGTAGGAATTGATTCAGCAGAAATAGCGTATAATTTCAAGCCTAAAAAGCCACAAGCTGTGGAGGCGATCGCTGATTTACTCGCTACTTCTGCTCCACATAATTGCAAAACTGGCAAAATTTCTGTCTCATTTAATGCCTGTAACCAAATATGTGCCAACTGCTCTGCTATTTCTTGGTGGGACGACACCAAATAAGCCGTCTCTGGTACTGATAACTCAATCTCCCTCAAGTGCTCATCCAAATGTTGTACTCCCATAAGATGATGCAATATCCGTTCATCAATCCGCAATGGACTGGTAGTGAGAGTATTACCTGCCCCAACTTCAATTAATCGCCATCGACGTAGCGAGGCGTTAGGCATCAGTGCACTCCAATGTGCTTCGCCTAACACCTCTAAAGCTAAACTAAAAGTAGGATAATACTGCTGATGATTGCCCTGAACCTTAACAAATAGTAACGACCAATTCCGATCCAGTTCTGCTCCTGCACACAACAACAGTATGTCCTGCTCAAATGGCGATAAGTCAAAAATGTTAACCAACTGTTCTAATGCCGATAGTGTTTCGTTGGCAATAGCAGTAGCGTAAAAATTATCTTCATCATCTTGAAAGTTATCAGACTTGTAAGCTGGTTCTCTAAATTCTTTCCATCTCTCCAGATTTTCATTATCAAGAGTATCTTCTGCCTGAAAAATATGACTTTGTAAGAATTCTTCCACGCGGGCGATCGCCCTCATCAAATAACGCTGGTTAATCTGAAACCAATTTTCCGTTACTTTGGACGGTGATAAGTTAATAGACATAACTCAAATATCCGATTGATTCTTTGGGGTGCGGATACTCTTTTCATAAGCCTCCGAACCATCACATTAATTGGACTTTATGAGTACAAAACGCTCAAATATTGCACTCAGTATTTACCATATTCTTTGCTACTTTTTAGTTTTAGGAGTTACGCATTGAAAAAAGTATTAAATATGAATCTGGGTTTTCAGGCATTCAAGTTTGATTTTTTGACTATTAGCCAGCGATGGTACTAGTCAATACTTTGAAACGACCAATTTTGGTTAATACACCTGATAGTCATTTTGTACAGTGCGTAAGTCCTAAGTTTGCGATCGCATAACATTATTATCCGGCTATTTGTCACTTTGACAGGGCTAAGGGTTTCCCTTATGGTTGACTGCCTGTCTTTGTAGCGTTAGGGAGGAACGATAGTTATCCCTTTTTTTGCTTTTATCCAATAAATAGTAAAATAAAATTATGTGTTTAAAGTTACAAAATACTTAATTTCTGTTTAAGCTTTTATAAAGATAAGATTAAGCAACGTTCTTTTATTACTGTCATGAGAGTATAATAAAATACTGTCCGCTTAACTTCTCAGGGGGAGCATCCCAATTTGGAAAAAATAAAAGAATCAAGATAATTCGCGATGATTAATCGCGAATTATCTTGGTGTTATTAATTTTGTGGATCTTCTGACTCTTGCTCAGATCCAGAACTATTAATAATTCTTTATTAGTCATCTCTCACCTCTAATCATTCCCTTTTTATTCTATAGGGAACTCCGTTATGGCTTAGTCAATTTTGAGTTGTTAAAAACTTTGCCAATAATGATGATCAAAAGCAGGGGTAGGTGGCAAGCGACGCTTGCCACCTACCCCTCTCCCCAGCCACGATTATCATTTTATTAAAGAGGTTTTGAGTATTTTAACTGATTGACAAAATGCACTTTATATTAATTTATCAGAGATTGCATTCCCAAGTCCCCATTCCACAATGCCCGATTCCCAAAAACCCTTTGCTTTGATCCCTTAGATTAGAGTAAAGTAAACAAGTGTAAAGAAGTATCACTTTTCCAGTACTCTTTTAAAACAACTTGTTCACTTTTACCGTTGATATTTGTATAAAAACGTCCATGCAATCTTGTTTTTGGCGACGAATTCTGTTATCTATCGCAGTATTTTTCCTGGCTGGGACAATTTGGGTCATGCACTCTCCCCCAGCACTGGCTTATGACAATCCTGACTTACTCCCTAACACCTTTACCCCAGTTGTAGACTTAGCAAAATCTCTTCCTGTGCTGCAAGAAGAAAAGCTTGTCAAAGATTTAGAGCAGTTTGAAACCGATACGGGTTGGAAATTGCGAGTATTAACCCAGTATGACCGCACCCCAGGTCGGGCAGTCATAAAATATTGGGGTTTGGATGACAAAAGCATTCTACTAGTTGCCGATTCTCGTGGCGGTAACATCCTCAGTTTTAGCGTTGGCGATGCTGTTTATAAACTTTTACCCCGGACTTTCTGGATAGAACTACAAACCCGCTTTGGTAATTTGTACTTTGTCCGCGAACAAGGCGAAGACCAAGCCATTCTGCAAGCCTTAGAATCGGTTAAAGGCTGTTTACTCAAGGGTGGTTGCAATGTTGTCCCCGGACTGCCACGAGAGCAATGGATTCTCACCTTGATTAGCTCAGTTATTGGTGGGGTGATTTGTGGATTTGCAGCTCAACCCCGCGAGAAAGGACAAGTTTTCGCTTGGCAATGGGCTTTAATTTTCTCACCTTTGTGGGGAATCTTGTTTATTGCCTTTGGTATTGGGCCAGTGGTGACACGCACAAGCGACTGGTTACCTCTAGTTCGCAATATCTCTGGGTTTATTATTGGCGTCTTGGTTGCCTACTTATCTCCTATTTTCAGTCGGTCTTCTTCTAGTAATGAGTTATAAGTGCTGAGTTAAAGTTATGAGTTTTTAATTAACTTATAACTCCTAACTCCTAACTCTCTGAAGCTGATAAGCTGAAAGCTAATATTTGAGAAGCTCAACAAAAATGGAATGGCACGTAACTGATGCTCAAAGTTTAGCAATCATTGATAGTGAAATTGAAAATCATGTTTTTTCACCAGCAGAGTATGAGATTGTGCGTCGGGTAATATACTCTACAGCTGACTTTGAGTATAAGTCTTTGATTCGTTTCTCTGAGCGTGCCTTGCAAGCTGGAGCAGCAGCACTAGCCGCGCGTACCACGATTGTGGTTGATGTGCCAATGGTACAAGTAGGTATTGCCTACGAGATTCAAAACACCTTTGCCAATCCGGTGTATTGCAGTATGGAAGCTCTGACACGCCCTCAAAAAGAAAAAACTCGGGCAGCATGGGGAATAGAAACTTTAGCAAAGCGTTATCCAGAGGGCATTTTTGTGGTGGGTCAAGCACAAACAGCACTAACAGCACTAGTGGATTTAATTGAAGCTGAGGAAATTAGACCTGCTTTGATAATTGCGACTCCAGTGGGATTTGTAAATGTTAATGAAGCAAAGGAGCGCTTACAAGACTCTCTAGTGCCTCACATTACAATTGATAGTCGCAAAGGTAATGCAGTTGTAGCAGCTGCGATCGTTGATGGATTGGTAGACTTGGCTTGGCAAGCCTATGGACAAGATGGAAATCGGGGGAGTTAGGAAAGTCGGCTCTATCGTTCCCTTTATGGCAAATAGTATTTAAAACTACTAAATAACCTGATATTTTTGTTAAATAGTGCCGATAAAGGAGCCTTTTCCTGTGGTATTTCAACGTTTCCGTTTAATCGCATTTCTTGCAATTCCCGTGGTATTAAGTCTTTTGGGTGGGAAAGAAAGGATAAAAGTATCTTTAGTTGAAAACGCCCGTCAGGTACCCACTAACAAGGAAATCATCCTACCCAACCACAAACTAATCAGCATTAAGGCGACTCCGAAAACATATTATGTCAGTGGTGAGGGAAATGACACAAATAATGGACTCTCTACTTCATCCGCCTTTAGGACAATTCAAAAGGCAGCAGATGTAACTAACCCTGGCGATACTGTATTGATTATGAACGGAGTATATACAAATTTAGCCAAAGCTCCGAGCGTAGTAAGTATTAAACGTTCTGGAACCGCAAAAGCATGGATTAAGTATAAAGCATATCCTGGTCATTACCCAAAAATTAAACACAATACATGGAATGGTATTCTGATTTCAAATGGAGCTTCATATATCGAGATCAACAGGCTGGAAGTTATAGGAAACAATGCCAATATTACCCTTGCTTATGCATTAAGTCAAAAGAGTAATAGATCAAATCCGCTTACAAGCGGAAACTGCATAAACATGGACGGACGAGCCAATGGTCATGTTCGTCATATCCGTATTCTGAACAACAAAGTGCATGACTGTGGAGGAGCAGGTATCGGAGCATTACAGGCTGATTATGTGAAGGTAGATAATAACACTGTGTTCAATAATGCCTGGTATAGTGTTTATGGTTGCAGTGGCATTTCGATGGGAAGCAATTGGAATTCTGACACCAACCGGGGATACAAGATGTTCGTGACCAACAACAAGGTATATAACAATCGCATGTACATCCCTTGGATTGCGGTGGGAAAGATCACAGATGGTAATGGCATTATTATCGATACTTCCAGAAATGATCAGAACCCAAATTTGGATGCATATGGAGGACGGACTTTAATTCAAAATAATTTGACATTTAATAATGGTGGTTCAGGGATTCATACATTTTTAAGTGAGCATGTTGATATCGTCAATAACACAGCTGTTTTAAATAATCAAAGTCCAGAAATTAAAGATGGGCAAATATTTGGCAATGTGTCATCTGATGTCAAAATTTTAAGGAACATTCTCTATGCTTATCCTGGCAAGAATATCAACGGTAACAATAAAAATAAAAACGTGATTTATGATTATAATATCTACATCAATAGTTCTAAGGTAAGTGTTAAAGGACCTCACGATATTGTTGCAAACTCAGAGTTTTTAAGTAAGCATCCCACTCTAAAAAAAATATCTGGCAATTGGAAATCGCGGCTAGCTAAACAAAATCCGCCTCGGCGGACTTATGTAGAGCCTAAGTCGGGAGGTTTTGTTTGTGGGTCAATGACCTATCGTTTGAAAGGGAAACTCATCAAAGTCGGATGCTCCCGTTAGCAAGAAGGCAAAAGGCACGGGGGAGGAGATAATTTATGCTGAATCCAAATGCCCGAATCTCATGGGCGACTATCAGGAAGTCTTGCGGTTGAGAGCAAACTACCAAAATCTCTGCAATAGGTGGCTCATAATTAGTGTCGGTCTGTCCTTTGCATGTGTCTGAAAGAGAAGCCTATAGTGATTACATACTTCTGCCTGCTTTACTTCTTTAATCCTCTACTCTTCGACGCCGCCGACGTGGCTTTTGTTGTTGGTCTTCACTCAAGCGACGACCGATTTCGTTAAAGAAATCCCGCCGCAGATAAGGATAATCGCTAACCCACAGGTCACGACTGGGAAAGTATATATCGCTGAATTCTTCAATACTGCTCAAATCTGAGCGATTTGACATCACTACCATTTCTGCAATTTGACCACGAGTAATAACTTTGTGGGCAGGACGTAATGGTGCTACAAACTCAATACTAAATCCTGTGTCATCACCCACCTCTAAGTTAATCTGTTTTTCTCGGTTTTCTACAATCACTAATTCGCCTTTGCTGTTGACTGTTTCGGTTTTACCCATCAACTGGTCTGTAATCCACCAATCTAGCACTCGACCACGGAAAAAGCCGCCATACTTATAACGGCGGCATTGCAAATTCCGCATACTTGCTTGAAACACTGGATACCACAGCCAAAAAAAAGCGCCAAGTATCCCCAGCACAAATACTATTGAAGCAAAAGGAAGCCTAAAAACGACTGTCACAAGCAAAATAACAACTACGGCAACTACAGAAATTAACAGCCGTTGCAAAAAATTTGAGAACTTCCCCCAGTAGTACTTGTACTGCAAACCAGTGGCAATTAGAGGGACAACTTGTTCAAATTTCTGGCGAGTCAGTGGTACTAACATGAGTGCTGAGTGATGAATGCCCAATAGTGAGTTTAAAGTTTAAAGTATCTTTTCTAATCCATATACTAACGACTTTAGCGCTAAGACTTTGCGAATCGCTAGTAGCACTCCTGGCATATAGCAAGCGCGATCGCTCGTATCATGTCGTAAAGTATAAATCTGTCCTGCTGCGCCAAAAATAACTTCCTGATGGGCAATCAATCCTGGCAAGCGGACGCTATGAATTCTAATCCCTTCATCTGCTATACTGCCCCTAGCTCCTGGTAATTTCTCCGTTTCTTTTACAAGAGCAGGGTTAAAAGTTTTACCCAATTCTCCTAATAACTGCGCCGTTTGAATGGCAGTACCACTTGGAGCATCAGCTTTTTGGTTGTGATGCAGTTCGATAATTTCTACATGGTCAAAATATTTTGAGGCTGCGACTGCGGCTTGTTGCAACAGCACCATGCCAATGGAGAAGTTAGGAATAATTAGACAACCAGTGCTAGCTTTGTCGGCAAAGTCTGCCAAGTCTTGGATTTGTTCTGGACTTAACCCAGTGGTGCCGACTACAGGACGAATACCGTAAGCGATCGCACTACGAATATTGTCATAAACTGAATCGGGATGGGTAAAGTCTACAATCACCCCTGGAGGAGAGTGTCTGTCGCCAGCCACATACCCCAACATCGGTTCTAATTGATTGGTAATTGGCACTTCCAGGGGTTCGCTTAAACCCGCCAACTCTCCAGCGTCTTTATCTTGATGTTCCAAACTGTGGTCAATTGCACCCACTAGGTTTAAGTCAGGCGCTTGCGCCACCGCCTTAATCACCTCACGTCCCATTTTACCAGCAGCACCGTTGACAATAACCGGGATAGGAGCTTGATTCGTCATAGGTCGAGAAATACTTTTTGAGTCAACAAGGGAATTGTAAAGACTTTGGTGATCTAGTAGCTAGCTTTTCAAATCTCTGGCTTAATTCCGACTACTTTGATTTATGCACAGGACTTACGCACAGCTAACGGAAAATCGAACCACAGAGGCGCAGAGGTCACAGAGAAATGAGAGTTTGAGAGATATTTTGGGTAAGTCCTAATGCAGCTAATCGCTCAGTTTTTCGACTCCCGAAAGCGGATGGGTTCTCATTTTCATCCCACTATCTTAGCCGGTAAGCCGTTTTATTTTCCCTACTTTACTTACCACACCTCCAAAAATAATCCTATACTGTCCCTAATAAGTCGCTCTTATAAAAGCTATTAGTCTTTTTTTGTCAAGTCCAATTGACTATTTATAATCTTTTTGTTAAATTTATTTACATAACTTAGCAAAGCCCAAACATAACTACCTAACTGGTGTTAGCTAAGAAAATAAGATTTCTGTATCGCTATATCTCATCGACATTTAGACTTCTCCCATCTACCTCGGCTATCAAGTCGGGGTTTTTATATTCTCGATTAACTTTTCTTTAGTAGTTACTACTGATTTAGTCATCTTTGAGATGACTTTCGCTATTAGCCGTAAGTTTCTAACCTATGGCGGGTGATGGTTCAGGCGCGAGATTGGACATTATGATAATTGCGGAATATTGGTTTGACTACAAGTCCGCCTCAGAATGAATTCTGAGGCTCATAGCTCAAGTCAGTTTAAGCTGACTAAGTACAGTTTTGCGTAAAAACGTAGCGTTTTTAATGCAGGGTAACGCATTAACGGTAATTATTGGCTGTCGCTCTTTTGTCGCCCAAATAAGATGATAATAAAGTCGCCACAGAGCCATGTACGTGCTGTTTTTGATGAAATTTACTGCCTCTATTATTCCCGCAATGGTAAAAAATCTTCCAGTCAGCTTGATCTGACTTGAGCTATTAGCCTTGGAATTCATTTCGAGGCGCGTAGGGCTGAAACTGGTAAAATTTTAAGTTAGCGATGTCTACGACGAGCTACGTTGACGCATTTCCCACCGCTTCATCAGTAAGGCGAGACACCAGGGAGTATTTGCCGACATTTGGGCATTAATCCCTCCCCATCTAATGCGTCATCCGAAGCGTCCCGGTTGGTGGGAGAATAAAAACGAGAAATGATGCTTGCTTGGTGTTGTCTCCAGCCCAAAGGAATCTGTAGAAATGTGGAAACGAATTGTATTAATTTTGCTATTGGTGTTGAGCTTCAGCCTGAGTAATTCTGGTGTAGCGGCTGCGGTTGGACTCAAAAGCTTTGTAGACACTAGTGATGGCTATCAGTTTTTATATCCTAACGGCTGGCTGCAAGTTAAAGTTGCCAACGGGCCAGATGTAGTTTTCCACGATTTGATTGAGGTGTCTGAAAATGTTTCGGTTGTGATTAGCCCAGTTCCAGAAGGTAAAACTTTGTCAGAATTGGGAACCCCAACAGAAGTAGGATATAAGTTAGGAAAAGCAGCTCTAGCGCCTCCTGACTCTGGTCGTTCAGCTGAATTAGTTAATGCCGCACAGCGAGAAGTAGACGGTAAAACATACTACCTTTTAGAGTATGAGGTTAAACTCCCCAATCAACAGGAACGACACAACATCGCCAGCGTCGCTGTTAGCCGTGGTAAGCTTTTTACCTTTAATGCCTCAATTCCTGAAAAACGCTGGCAGAGAGTTAAAGGAATGATTGATGAGGTTGTCAATTCTTTTTCTGTCTATTAATTGTGGAGTGGGGAATAGGGAATAGGGGATAGAGAAGAAACTTAATCACCAATCCCCAATGCCAATGCCCCATCCCAAATTACCAAGTTTGTCAGATCATGAAAATTCCACCTTTTGTACTTGCCTCAGCTTCCCCAGCCCGACGCCGCTTGCTGCAAACTGTTGGTATTGAACCGATAGTTCGACCTAGTGACTTTGATGAGTCGCAAATCCAATTAAGTGAACCAGCAGAATTGGTCAAAACTCTTGCCCAATATAAGGCGGAAACTGTAGCCCCGCAGTTTGAATCGGCTTTGATTATGGGTTGTGACTCAGTTTTGTCTATCAATGGTGAAATTCACGGTAAACCAGCAGACTTCTCTGAAGCGATCGCCCGTTGGCAGATAATGCAAGGTAACTTTGGCGACTTGTACACAGGTCACGCTTTAATTGACCTTGACCAAAACCGCACTATAGTCAAGTCTCAAGTTACAAAAGTTTACTTTGGTGAAATGAGCGATCGCGCAATTAAAGCCTATGTTGCCACAGGTGAACCCCTCAAATGTGCTGGAGCCTTTGCCATTGAGGGTTTTGGTAGTTTCTTTGTCGAAAAAATCGTAGGCTGTCACAGCAATGTAATTGGACTCAGTTTACCCTTGCTACGGCACATGCTAGGGGAATTGGGATACGATGTCACTGATTTGTGGCAATAGTCCTTTGGCTTTTGTCATTTGCCCAATGACGCCACTTGCTTCTCCTGTCAAAGACGCTCTTGCTAGCAAGATTCCCGTAGGGGTACAACCGGGGGAACCCCAGCAACGCAGTGGCTCCCCAATGCCCATCAAGTGTTTGCTTATATTGCAGTCCACGACAGGTGTGGCACAACAGGTTGTAGACTGGCTACTAGATCGCATTCCCAACTAGAATATGTCATTTACTTCTATGCCCTCGCTGCGTGAGCAACAACATCCCCTAATTCGTCAGCTAGCTGATTGTATTGAGGCAGCTTGGCATCAGCACCTGGATCTATCGCCCTATCATTTGCCTGATGAGTTGGGGTATGTGGAAGGTAGACTAGAAGGCGAAAAACTGACAATTGAAAATCGCTGCTATCAAACGCCCCAGTTTCGGAAAATGCACTTGGAACTGGCGAAAATCGGAAATATGCTGGATATTTTGCACTGCGTCATGTTTCCCCGTCCAGAATACAACCTGCCGATGTTTGGTTGCGATTTAGTTGGGGGTAGAGGTCAAATTAGTGCAGCGATCGCAGACCTTTCTCCGATTCACTTAGAGCGCACCTTACCAGAATCTTATACTTCTGCACTAACACAGCTAACAGTGCTTAACTTTTCCCAACCCCGTGAATTACCTGAATGGGGAAATATTTTTTCGGATTATTGCATCTTTGTCCGCCCTAGTTCCCCAGAAGAAGAAACAATGTTTCTCTCGCGTGTGCGAGAATTTTTAGACATTCATTGCACCCAAGCGATCGCCTCACATCCTGTTTCAGTTGAACAAGTTACACAAAATATCGCCGGACAACACAACTACTGCACCAAACAGCAACAAAACGATAAAACCCGCCGCGTACTAGAAAAAGCCTTTGGCCCAGCTTGGGCAGAACATTACATGACCACAGTTTTATTCGACCTGCCAAATTAATCATCTCCCTGATCTCCTTCCAGACTCACAGTTGCCCATCTGTAAGCTCTGTTACGTTTTCGCGTAACGGATAAATGTAGAATTCATTCAACGAGAGTTTAATGGAGTCCCAAAACAGCAGCAGGGAAAATAGTCAGGTCTTTGAAGTGAATATTACAAAATGGTTTGTTGTCTTGGTAGGTGCAAGCAATTAGAGACAGCTAACTCATTGACTAGAAAGTTAAGGAAACTCTGATGTTAAGAACGCTCAAGTTAACTCTTCTCTACGAGAGGCTACGCCAACGACTTCTCTGCGAGACGCTACGCGAACGCTCAGGGTGAACAGATATTTTTTAGTTAGTTAATCATTGATTCAATTAAGGAAGACTAACTTTTGTAGCAAGATTGTATCCCACGAAGGCAACAGTCTATTTTTGATATTTCTTTTCAATTTTGTGACTAACTGTAGCCGTAGTGAATGTAGCAGTACAGTACCGCATCATACCAATTTAGGATTTTGTGTAGAGACGCGATATATCACGTTTATACATCTAGATTCATACTGCTTGTGAATTCTGCTAACTCCCATTGCACTCATGTCTCAATAATACTCAGAGTTATTAAATAGCCAGCTACTATAGCGCTTCTAGGTTTCAATACAGACCTAACCTCAGCCCCAACCCTGCAAGGTTGGGGAGTAAGCCTCGAAGCCTCTAACGCCACGTGTTAAAGAGCGGGAACGCTAAGAGCGAACAAGTCGGCACGCAAGGGCGCAGTGGCTCCTCTTTTTAGGAGAGAGGAATGGAAGTGAGGTCACTGTATTGCATACAAACCAGCGATGCCTACGGTGGGCTACGCCTACGCTATAGAAAACACCATTTTGCAAAACCATAGTGTTGAGCGTTCATCACACAATGGATTTTAAGCCATACCCAGCTTTAAACCACTGTTGTTTGTCCTAAACGGCTGGCTGTTAATTAAAAACCCTTTTATTTTTACTTCCATCAGCACAATTCAGGTAAACGGGCAACATACTATGTCAAGGGTGACTGAAAAGCCAAAGCCAAGTGAGCGGCCACTTAATCATGAACAACCTAAGATTTGGTGGGGTATCGCTGTAGCTGTGCCAGTAGTAATAGCTGCTGGGATACTAGGTACAGCTAAAATCGAGCAACTGAAAAAACTAACTACATCTGCACCCGTAATGCCATCTACCAACAGCATTAGTGCTTTAGGGCGTTTGGAACCGCGAGGCGAAGTTGTTAAATTGTCCGCCCCATCCTCAGGATTAGCGCCATCGTCACGAATTCAGCAACTTCTGGTGAGAGAGGGTGAACAGGTAAAGCGAGGCCAAATTGTGGCAATTTTGGATAACCGCGATTCCCAAATAGCCGGACTAGAAGAGGCAAAAGCCAAGGTGCAAGAATCCCGTGCGAATTTAGCGCAAATCAGAGCCGGATCTCCAAGAGATATTCAAGCCCAAAGAGCAGTTATTGCTCGCCTACAAGCGCAGTTTGTTGGGGAAAGGGATGCTCAACAAGCGACGATCGCGCGGGTTGCAGCTCAGTTTAGTGGGGGTAAACTCGTCCAACAAGCAACCGTGAATCGCCTAGAAGCTGAACTCAGTGGGCAAAGAGATGTCCTAAGAGCCACAGTTGGACGTGTCCGAGCCGAACAGCGCAATGCCCAAGTCGATGCCGGACGCTATGATTTTTTATACAGAGAAGGTGCAATTTCTCAGCAAGAGCGGGACAGGAGACGCTTGAGTGCAGTAACTTCTAATCAGCAAGTTGCCGAAAGCCAAGCTACGCTAAAGCAGACATTAGCAACCCTACGACAGCAAGTTGCTGAGGCTAGAGCTAACCAAATACAAAATTCAGCAACTTTGCAACAGCAGCTAATCGAAGCCAAAGTTAACCGTGACAAAACTTTAGCAACTTTGCAAAGACAAATCGATGAAGAAAAGGCCAAACTGAGCAAAATTTTAGATGTTAGTCCTACCGATGTGCAAGTAGCGCAAGCCCAAGTTAGTAATGCGATCGCAAATGTTAGAAAAGCCGAAGCAGAATTGAGGTTGAGCTACGTTCAAGCACCAATAGCTGGAGAGATTTTAAAGGTTTACACCAAGTCAGGCGAAGCCATTGGTGCAAATGGTATTGCTGAAATTGGACAAACCAGCCAAATGTTTGTGATTGCTGAAGTTGCTGAAGACAGTATTGGAAAAGTGCGTATTGGTCAAAACGCCACTATCAGCAGCGATAATGGAGCATTTAGCGACGAATTAAAGGGAACTGTTACTGAAATTGGCAGAAAAATTGGTAAAAAAGATGTGCTGAATACAGATCCAGCAGCAGATGTGGATGCCAGAGTAGTAGAAGTGAAAATTGCTCTACCTCCAGAAGATAGCCAGAAAGTTTCGGGTTTAACTTACGCTAAAGTTCTTGTCGAAATTAATAGCGAATCAAGTTATAGGTGAACAGTAATACAAATTTATGATTTGATATTTTGGATTAAGAATGTTTTTAATTAGGCTATTTAATCAATAAATAATGTCTGATAAATTACAATAAATTGCAATTAAGTGAGGTACAAAACCTATATTTCAAAGCCAATAAGTTCAGTTAATACCATTTCTTTGTGAGGCTGCACTAAACCCTTTTAACTTTTTTCTTTGTGTCCTACCCTGCGGGAAGCCACTTTGCATCTACGTTCAAAAAATAAAGAATTTTAGCCTTAACTAAACCCGATTGAGATATAAAGACTGTTTTACCCCTGAATCTGCCAATTTGAGATTTTAGATTTATCCTTCAATCCAAAATTTAGAATCAAAAATTGAATGACTTTTGAATTCTACTGTAATTGATAACTGTGCTTGGATGCCTATAACATGAATCAAAAAATACCTCTGTCGTGGCTACAACTGACAAGGGAAAAAACTCGCCTAGCTGTGGCTTTGGCAGGAATTGCCTTTGCTGATATTTTGATGTTTATGCAACTCGGTTTCCGGGATGCTTTGTATTATAGTAACGTTCGATTTCATAGCAGCTTGCAGGGCGATATTGTTTTAATCAATAGTCAATCTAGTGCTGTTCTGGCAATGAGGAGCTTTTCTCAACGGCGGTTATATAAAGCTTTAGATTTACCCGTAGTACAATCAGTACATCCTATATATTTGGACTATACAGTCTGGAAAAATCCTGTAACAGGCCGTCCTCGTAGTATCCTTATCTTTGGAATGAACCCAGAGAATAACCTAGTTAACTTACCTGGAGTTCAGGAGAATTTAGATAAACTTAAACTGCCTGATGTAGTTTTATTTGACCGTTCTTCTAGAGTGGAGTATGGCCCAATCGCTGCTAATTATGAGCAAGGAAAGACTGTAATAGCAGAAGTACGAAGGCGGCGAATTAAAGTAGGAGGACTATTTACATTAGGTGCATCATTTGGTGCAGATGGAAATTTAATTACAAGTGATATTAACTTTCTGCGAATATTCAACAATCGTCAACCAGGATTAATTGATATTGGGTTAATTAGATTAAAACCGGGAGCAGATGTTAAAGTTGCCGTCCAACAATTACAAAATTATTTACCTAACGAGGTAAATGTTTTAACTAAGCAAGAATTTATTGATTTTGAGCGGAATTATTGGGCAAATAGTACAGCTATTGGCTTTATTTTCACATTAGGGACTGTCATGGGTTTCATTGTAGGGACTGTAATTGTTTATCAAATCCTTTATACAGAAGTTGCAGACCACTTAGCTGAGTATGCTACTCTCAAGGCAATAGGTTATACACAAAACTATTTATTGACAGTCATTCTTCAAGAGGCTTTGTTATTATCAGTTTTAGGATATTTTCCTGGAATTATTTTTGCTTTATTTATGTATAAAACCGCCAGAGAGGCGACACTTTTACCAGTATCTATGAGTTTTGATCGGGCGGTAATGGTGTTGATTCTGACAATGCTCATGTGTATTATTTCTGGTGCGATCGCAGTCCGAAAATTACGTTCTGCCGATCCAGCAGATATCTTTTAGTTAATTAAATATTAATTAGAAGATATTATTATTAATTATTATTATCTATAATTAATAATAATATTTTTTTGATAATCACTACAGTTTTGTTTCAAAAGTATTAACTTATAGCTAACAAATTTATGAGCCAAAAAGAACCTATTATTGCCATAAGAAACCTCAATCACTACTATGGCAAAGGCGCACTTAGAAAACAGATATTGTTTGACATTAACCTAGAAATTTATTCTGGTGAAATTGTAATTATGACCGGGCCATCCGGTTCAGGTAAAACAACATTACTGAGCTTAATTGGTGGTTTGCGATCTGTACAACAGGGAAGTTTGAAATTTTTAGGTGAAGAACTCGTTGGCGTCAGTCAAAACAAACTGGTGCAGATGCGACGCAGCATTGGTTATATTTTCCAAGCTCACAATTTGCTAGGGTTCTTGACTGCGAAGCAAAATGTGCAAATGGCGGTAGAATTGAATAATAATATTTCTAAAACAGAAGCAGTGGCTAAATCAAAAGCCATGCTGGGGTCTGTTGGTCTAGAAGAACAAGTTGATTACTATCCAGACAACCTTTCTGGTGGACAAAAACAAAGAATTGCGATCGCCCGCGCCTTGGTGAATCGTCCTCCACTGGTACTAGCAGACGAACCAACAGCTGCATTAGACAAACAATCAGGACGCGATGTCGTGGAAATAATGCAGAGTCTAGCTAAAAATCAGGGAACTACTATCTTATTAGTGACACACGACAACCGCATTTTAGACATAGCCGATCGCATCGTAGAAATGGAAGATGGTCTTTTAACCCGTAATTCCCCCAATGCAGCTATTGGGTCATGATTTGGATGTGATAAATCACAACTGATAACTAAGTTGTGACGCAAATAAATATTGCCTATTTACTCGTAAGGGTCATTTTTTGTCATTGGTCATTTGTATCTACAAAGGAAAAAGGACAAATGACTAATGACAGCCATAATTTATTGTCTAACCGAGCCTGATTTTTTCATTCCAAGTGGCTTTGGCGGAGTTGGGGCATTTAGTTGGCGATTAGTCCGAAAAGTCACATTCACGCCTTCATTCGATTGCTCTAGCACCAGTAAAGGCGTAGGTTTAGCCTTTTGATCCCAATGCATGGTAGCAATCCGACCTTGAATTGTTGGTTGCCAGCTATCTTCGTCTTCTATGGGGCTTAGGTAAGTTTCTATACAGTCAATAATTTGACTAATAGTCGCAGAACTTGCTTGCGTCGGTAACTTCATTAACCGGATTTGAATGCGAAACAGAACTCGCTTGGCAGAGTCCCCTGGACTACCAGTCTCATACTCTACATCAAAAATTTCATCTACTTGCCGTCCAGCGCTATTAGCAATTCCGACTGATCCAAGTTGTGCTTGATTTGGACGCAGAGCTTGAGAAACTTTATCTTTAATCTGAATCTTCACTTGATTAAGGATTGCAAAATGAAACACCTCTTCTGACATCCGCATTCGCAAATAATCCAGGTTAAAGTCCCGTGAGTTGACTAAATCGGGATTAGTTTCCATCTTGCGAATTGTTTCTAGTGCCAGCTTAAATTTTTTCTCTAATTCTCGCGTGCGGAATTGTTCAAACTTAAGTTTTTTCTCCAGCTTATTCATCTGGAGCTTACTATACACAATTAAAGCAATCACTGCTAAAGCCAGTCCTCCAAAAGTTACCAACAATAATGGTGGTATTTGAGGATTACTTGCTGGCACTTCCTGGGATGCTTTTTTAGGCTTTGACCCTGGGGATTGGGCAAGAAACATCGAAGTGGGCATGGTTGGGAAACTGAAAAACTTGACTCCTGATGTTTAGGATGCCCAAATCTTCAATGCCATCTTGCTGTATTATTAATATTTTTTACAGCCTTTTACAAACCGCATATGTCCAAACATTTGAGCCTCCCTACCTTGTCTGAGGTTTCATCTACAAGTTTTAGCAATATTCGTCTGATAGCCACAGATATGGATGGCACCCTGACTAGACGAGGAAAATTTACTCCTGCACTCCTGCAAGCTTTAGAGGATTTAGCGGCAGCTGACATTAAGGTGCTGATTGTCACAGGACGTTCTGCTGGGTGGGTGAGTGGATTAAGTGCGATTATGCCAGTGGCAGGTGCTATGGCAGAAAATGGCGGTTTGTACTTTCCACCTGGAAACCAGAAACCACTAGTCTTAACACCTATTCCTGATTTAGCTAAACATCGCCAGCACTTGGCTGCGACTTTTGAGAATTTACAAACTAAATTTCCCCAAATCCAAGAATCTGCTGATAATCGCTTTCGCATCACCGACTGGACTTTTGATGTAGCTGCTTTGCGTCAAGACGAACTACAAACCTTAGACAATCTCTGTCAACAAATGGGTTGGGGATTTACCTATAGCAACGTGCAGTGTCACATTAAACCCCAAGGGCAAGATAAAGCTGTGGGATTGTTGCAGGTGTTGCGCGAATATTTGCCCCAATACTCACCAGAACAAATTGTCACTGTTGGCGATAGCCCCAATGATGAAAGTTTATTTGATCGGCGTTATTTTCCTGTTTCTGTAGGCGTGGCAAACGTGCTGGAATATCTGAATCAGTTGAAATATCACCCTGCTTATATTACTAACGCTGCCGAAGGGGAAGGATTTTGTGAGTTATCTAGTTATATTTTGAAAAGCTTGCACATCCTAAGTTAGGCAGAGGCAGACTTGCTCTACAATAATCTCGTAGCACTGATTTTACAACCATGACGGCTACTCTAAGAGTTGGTATCGAATCAGAAATCTTCTATCCCAGTGCTGATGGTCAACCAGTGGCAGAAACCTACGACCACCTTTATGCCTTGCTAACTACTTTGGAAGTACTGAAACAGTATCTGGCAGAGCGTCAGGCAACAGTATTGGGAAATCAATTTCTTTATTATGCACAGGGTTTTCCTAAGTTGCGCGTAGCCCCAGATGTGATGGTGATTTTTGATGTTGCACCCGGCGGTCGGGACAACTATAAAATCTGGGAAGAGGGTCAAGTACCCACAGTTATTTTTGAAATGACATCTTTTGGTACTAAGGGACAAGACGAAATCTTCAAAAAGACCCTCTATGAACAGCTAGGTGTTAAGGAATACTGGCTATTTGACCCTAAAGGTGAGTGGGTAGAACAACAGCTACGTGGCTATCGCCTGCGGGGAGAAATCTACGAACCTATACAAGATGGACGCAGTGAACCGTTACAACTGCGTTTGGTGGTTGAGGAAAGGCTAATTGGGTTTTACCCTGAGGATACAGGGGAAAAATTACTGATCCCTGATGAACTGGTACAGGCTTTACGGCAGGAAGTTTTAGCAAGGCAGCAAGCAGAAGAACTGGCAGAACAGGAACGCCAACGAGCAGAACAGGAACGCCAACGAGCAGAACAGGAACGCCAACGAGCAGAACAGGAACGCCAACGAGCAGAACAGGAACGCCAACGAGCAGAACAGGCAGAATTGCAGATAGAACAGTTAAAGGCAAGGTTACGTTCGCTCAATGTAGACCCTGATACTATTGAGTAACATGCAGGGTATAATTTCAGAAGTTACTTTAGCTACGCCCGTCGTAGACATTACACCAAAGGCACTAATGAGTGACTGTGAAATTGAAAAATTGTTATAAACTAGACAATTTGTTACCGATGTATTTGCCACATTTATTACCTTAGACAGAATAGAATAGATAGGTGTCTACTGCGTTTTAATTTCGGAAATCTCAACATTAGTGATTTGATTGAGAAAACTGTTTTATAAAATCATTCGCAAGAGGTTAACGTTGCAAGCATCTCAGTTTGGCAAAAATATCTTTTAAAGAATCCGAAAAGCAGCAACTTGAGTTTGGAGATTAAGTATACACATACCAAAACGAGATGCACTCGTTAGCGTTTTATTTCCAGCTTCCACTAAAAAGTCCAAGACCAATGGTAGAGTCAAGAATTTACCTTTAAATACTGTGGTATTAAATTATGCAAGAAATTGAAAGATTCTTTAGCGACTTGTTCAGGAGCGTAATCAACCGCTTTAAGTATTTTGCGATGGACACTGCTGAACAGAAAATGAGAGAAACTATCGACGAGCAGATCAAAGGACGACGACAAAAACCCAAACCCAACGATCAAGAAGACCGCGAGTAGATAGGTCTTTTGGGGTAGTTTAAAACTAGTCAGTTAAACACTAGTACATCACGGCGTAAATGCAGCTACCATCTCAATTAACAAGATTTGGGACAAAATCCCTTCTTTAAAGGTAGGCAAACTGATGCCATGTACTAGGGTGTAGCTCCCCTGGCTTACGCGTAACTTTAGTTTTTTACTGAGTATTTATTACTAAAAAAGGGTAGCGATCGCTGTTGAAGGCATTTAAAACAGCAAGATTTTTCTCACTATCACTACAAGCATAGCGCTTCCCTATTGTTGAGTGGGCAGCGCTATTTTCTCGCCCTCACTCTGTCAACAAACTACAACTCTTCCAAATATGCTAACCTAGTATGGTTAACTAATCTCGCACATCTGAGAATTCGGGTGTTTCCCTGTTGGGAAATACACTTGGATGGAGGTTTAACCCGAATCGGAGTTAGAAAATATATGCCAGTAGTTTCATTGGCTCAGATGATGGAGTCCGGGGTTCACTTTGGGCATCAGACCCGGCGTTGGAACCCAAAAATGTCTCCTTACATTTACACTTCCCGCAATGGCGTGCATATTATCGACTTGGTGCAGACTGCCCAGTTGATGGATAATGCTTACAACTATATGCGATCGCACGCTGAACAAGGGAAGAAATTTCTTTTTGTTGGCACCAAGCGGCAAGCGGCTGGAATTATTGCCCAAGAGGCTAGCCGTTGTGGTTCGCACTACATTAACCAACGCTGGTTGGGCGGAATGTTGACTAATTGGGCAACCATCAAAACACGGGTAGACCGTCTGAAAGATTTAGAACGCCGTGAGGAAACTGGCGCATTAGATTTATTACCGAAAAAAGAAGCATCAATGCTACGTCGGGAAATGACGAAGCTTCAGAAATACTTGGGCGGCATTAAAACAATGCGGAAAGTCCCCGATATCGTTGTAATTGTAGACCAACGGCGGGAATATAACGCAGTTCAAGAATGCCAAAAGCTGAATATTCCGATTGTGTCCATGCTGGATACAAACTGTGACCCAGATGTAGTAGATATCCCCATCCCAGCAAACGACGATGCTATCAGGTCAATTAAGCTGATAGTAGGAAAATTGGCGGATGCCATTTATGAAGGTCGTCATGGTCAGCTGGATGCTGAAGAGGATTACGAAGATTACGAAGGTGGTGAGTATGACGAAGACTACGAAGAAAGCGAATATACTGACGCCGTAATTCCCGACGAGGAAGCAGAGGAATAAGTAAAGCAGGGGTGAAGTAAATGGACAAGGGAGGGCGGTGGATTGCAGAATAGCAGCAAGCCGCCCTAGCCTGCGGCAAATCATAGGCAAAGGTGGAGGCAAAAAACTCATGCCTCATACCTTTGTACTTGATTATTTTTTCTCCCCCAGCCCTGAGTAAGATAGAAATACTCAACACCCGTGAGCGATTACAAATCGAGGTCAAGTTAGGAATTGAGGCAACATGGCGGAAATATCTGCAAAACTCGTCCAAGAGCTACGCCAAAAAACTGGTGCCGGCATGATGGACTGCAAAAAAGCGCTGATAGAGACTAATGGCAACATAGAAGAAGCCGTAGACTGGCTACGGAAAAAGGGCATCTCTAAGGCGGGGGCACAAAGCGATCGCGTTGCGGCAGAAGGTCTAGTAGACACTTACATTCAGCCCGGTGGTCGGGTGGGTGTACTCATAGAAATCAACTGCCAAACTGATTTTGTTGCTCGTAATGAGGCTTTTAAAGCTTTAGTTAAGAACCTAGCAAAGCAAGCAGCGACTGCTGATAGTGTTGAGTCTTTGTTGACTCAACCCTATATTGACAATGAAAGTGCGACTGTAGAAGAATTCATCAAGCAAACCATTGCCACGCTCGGTGAAAACATCCAAGTGCGTCGCTTTAAGAATTTTGCATTAGCAGAAGGCACGCAAGGGATAGTAGACAGCTACATTCACACTGGTGGTCGAGTTGGTGTATTAGTAGAACTGGATTCCAAAACTGAGTCAGCGGCTACTAATCAAGAGTTCCAAACCTTGGCACGGAACACTGCTATGCAAGTTGCGGCTTGTCCAAATGTCGAGTATGTGAGCGTAGACCAAATCCCTAGCGAAATTGCCCAAAAGGAAAAAGACATTGAAATGGGCAAGGATGATTTGGCCAACAAGCCAGATAATATCAAAGAAAAGATTGTTCAGGGACGGATTGAAAAACGCTTAAAAGAATTGGCTTTGCTCGATCAGCCTTACATTCGCGATCAGAGTATTTCCGTGGAAGACCTCTTGAAGCAAGCGAAGGCACAATTAGGCGAAGAAATTCAAGTGACTCGCTTTGTCCGCTATATATTGGGCGAAGGCATTGAGAAGCAAGAGATTAGCTTTGCTGATGAAGTCGCTGCACAAATAGGCAGCAAGTAATAATTAGTTAGGAGAGACGCGATTAATCGCGTCTGTACTTAGGAGAGACGCGATTAATCGCGTCTGTACAGGAGTTAGCTTCATAATTCATCACTCATAATTCTTAACCCCTAGCTTATTTAAGGACAGGTCAAGCAAATTGCCTGACCTGTATTTTATTAGTAGAGACGCGAAATATCGCATTTAATTTAAAATCTAAAATCCTCTGGAAAGTTATCCTCAAATAAATTCGTACATTTGTACTATGTAAGAGTTCACATGGGCAAGAACGAAAAGATATGGCAAGAGCAATCGAGCGAATTGAACGAGATATTGCAGCACTGAAAGAAGCGATTCGGGCGATCGCAACAGAACTACAAAGCGCTTATGCTAGTTATCTAAACACATTAGGGCTAGCTGTACGAAAACAGTTGATTCTGGCGAGTTACCACCTTTGTACCCAAGGCTATCCCGAAAACTTTCTGCATTTGTCATTGAATCAGCGTCAACAATTGCAACAAGCCATCCGCAAGTTGGGTCAAGTGGCATCTGAGCAATTACTCACTTGTATAAAAAGTGAGGCAGTAGGGAATGGAACAGATGGAACAGATGGAACAGATGAGGGAGATGGGCAAGATAGGGGAGTAACATCCTCATCTCCTGTGATACTGGGCACATCTACTCCTGAGCCTCTCACCCTCGACACCTCTAATCCTATAGAACTGGCAAAATGGCAACATAACTTAGAAGAAGTCATGCAAGAGATACTGAAAAAACTTTCGCATGATGCTAATCTTTTATTACAAAAAGCTGCGGTATTACCCAAAAAATTACCAGAACCGATTTTAGCAGCGGCGGCGGCGGCGGCATCAGAAGCGTCTGCCGAGGTTATGCCAGGGCCACCCAACTTATTAAACTTAGTAATTGAAATTGAAAATGAGCAGCAGTCAGAAGATTCTGAACTGACGCAAATCATGGCTATTAACCTGCGGCTAGGGGAAATTGAATTTGCTGATGTGACACTCTCCTCTGAGCGTAGGCAAATCCGTAGTATTTTAGTTCAGATCAACAAGCTAGGACGAGAGTATCAAAAAAAACATCGAGAAAGAGCGATCGCTGAAGCTGAAGCTGCTTGGCGTGCTAGTTGGTTTGAATAAAGTTATGAGTTATGAATTATGAGTTATGAGTTATGAGTAATTTATTCCTAACTCCTGACTCCTCACTCCTCACTCTGCTGACCAATGACTAATGAAAAACCAGACTGGATACGATTGCACAAAGCCTTGGCAATAGAAGCTGAACGTGGCTTTACAGACTTGGTGGGCAAACAGTACCGCTTCAGTGAATTTCTTAGCCTGACTTTGGGCAAATTCCCAACAGGCTTGCCCCAAACTGAACGCCGCCGTTGGCAAGGACTAGCGGTGCAATTTGCTAGTTATCCACATCTAGCACTGGAAGAAAGACAACACTTAGTAGCAGATACTCGCAGGTATCTTTCCCAACTACAGCAGGGGGAGCAGGGGGAGCAGAGGAGCAGAGCAGCAGAGGAACAAGGGAGAATTTATCAATCCAAAATCCAAAATCCAAAATCTAAAATTATCCCTGAGGTGAGTCGGAGGCTTGCCCCAAAAATTGAGCAAAAACTCAGTGATTTACCAGAAATAGGCTTCAAAAAAGCTAATAATTTGGCACGGCTTGGTTTACACACTGTCCGCGACTTGCTTTTCTACTATCCTCGTGACCATATTGATTATGCGCGTCAGGTGAATATCCGCGAGTTACAGGCGGGTGAGACGGTGACAATAGTGGCTACAGTGAAGCGTTGCAACTGCTTTACTAGCCCTAAAAATCAGAAATTATCAATTTTAGAACTGGTCGTAAAAGATAACAGCGGTCAAATCAAAATTGGTCGTTTTTACGCAGGTACACGCTTTAGCAGTCGCGCTTGGCAAGAAAGTTTAAAACGTCGTTATCCAGTAGGTAGTATTCTGGCTGCGTGTGGGTTGGTGAAAGAAAGTAAATACGGCTTGACACTGGATAATCCAGAACTAGAGGTTTTGGCAAATCCAGGAGATTCGATTGAGTCGCTGAATATTGGGCGGGTGGTGCCAATTTACGGACTGACTGAGGGTGTGGTGGCGAATACAGTGCGACAAGCGGTAATTGCTGCTTTACCCGCTGCAACTCACCTGAAAGACCCTCTGCCAAGTGGTTTGCGAGAGAAGTATGGTTTGATGGAATTGAAAGATGCGATCGCTAACATTCATTTTCCCAGTGATAGCGCCGCCCTACAAGTTGCCCGTCGTCGCCTAGTCTTTGATGAATTTTTCTACCTACAACTTGGTTTACTGCAACGTCAGCAGCAAGCAAGGGCGATTCAAACCAGCGCCATCCTTGTCCCACGAGGTCAACTTGTAGAGAAATTCCACGAAATACTGCCTTTTCAACTCACTGGCGCACAGCAACGAGTCCTCAACGACATTCTCAACGATTTGCAAAAACCTGTGCCAATGAATCGTCTGGTGCAAGGCGATGTCGGTTCAGGTAAAACAGTTGTCGCCGTGCTGGCTATCCTCGCAGCAATTCAATCTGGCTACCAAGCGGCGCTGATGGCTCCCACAGAAGTTTTGGCAGAACAACATTATCGCAAGTTAGTTAGCTGGTTTAACTTACTGCATTTACCAGTGGAATTACTGACAGGTTCCACCAAAACTGCTAAACGAAGACAAATACATTCTCAGCTAGGAACTGGTGAATTACCTCTGTTAGTGGGAACCCATGCCTTGATTCAAGACCCGGTAAACTTCCATCAATTGGGGTTAGTGGTGATAGATGAACAGCATCGTTTTGGGGTAGAACAACGGGCGCGTTTACAGCAAAAAGGTGAGCAACCCCACGTGCTAACTATGACAGCTACCCCGATTCCCCGAACCTTAGCACTGACGATACACGGGGATTTGGATGTGAGCCAAATTGATGAGTTACCACCAGGACGACAAAAGATTCAGACAACAGTATTGTCAGGTCAGCAACGCAACCATGCTTATGACCTTATCCGCCGAGAAACTGCCCAAGGTAGACAAGTTTACGTGGTTTTGCCGTTAGTGGAAGAATCAGAAAAACTGGATCTGCGATCGGCTGTGGAGGAGCATCAAAAGTTACAAGAAAGTGTTTTTCCTGACTTTCAAGTGGGGCTGCTGCACGGTCGCATGAGTTCAGGCGATAAGGATGAAGCGATTACTAAATTTCGTGATAACCAAACGCAGATTCTGGTTTCTACTACAGTTGTTGAGGTAGGTGTAGACGTACCTAATGCTACAGTGATGCTTATTGAAAATGCAGAGCGATTTGGCTTATCACAACTGCACCAACTGCGGGGGCGTGTCGGTCGTGGCGCGGCTCAGTCCTACTGTCTGTTGATGAGCAGTTCCAGAAGTCCTGATGCTCAACAACGGTTGAAGGTGTTGGAACAATCCCAGGATGGCTTTTTCATCTCCGAAATGGATATGCGTTTTCGTGGCCCAGGGCAAGTACTGGGAACTCGTCAATCTGGAGTGCCAGATTTTACGTTAGCCAGCTTGGTTGAAGATGAAGAAGTTTTGCTTTTAGCACGACAATCAGCTGAGAAAATTATAGAGATGGATGCAACCCTAGAGCGTTGGTATTTGATGAAAGAAGAGTTGAAGTATCGGTATGAGAAATTGATGGGTGGGGCGATTTTGACTTAATATATCTGAGTAAATTCGTACTTAACCGAAGTAAAAATAGCTTAATGGCAATACCTTTTACAGAGCGGTAAATGGAAAAAGCATGGTCTCAAAATCTGTGTGCTTATAAAAATTCTCAGGAAACATCTCGAACTAATGCTCATCGATTACTCTTATTTTATGCCGTTGAATGTGGTCTTAAGACAATCTTAATGAAGAGGGAGGGGCATAAGCGTAGTGATTCGTGTACAGATATTGCTGAATGTCAACATAATATAAATAAGTTATTAGACTGTTTAGGTGCAGGAGGGTCTTTAAATCTACCTGAAATATTTATTACTGAAGTATTCGATACTAGAAATAATAAAGAAGAGAGAAAATTCAATAGTGGACAGATTAACCAAATGTGGCGGTACGGAGGAAAAGTAATTTCTATAGTTACTCAAAAACAGAAAGCAAGCGATGAAGATATAGAGAATAAGCTATTAGCAATATCAAAATGGATTGCGGGAGAAATTGAAAGACTATGAATGCACCAAAATCGCCAAAATTACTCACATGGCTTGATGTAAGGAGAACTATTGGACATCAAACTAATTCTGGTACTAAATTACCAGAAGGGATAGTAAAAATTCGCTGTTACTCAGATGCTTTAGAAATATATATTCTTAGTGAAGAAAACAGAAAAAATGCTGACGATGCTTTAAAGGAATGGTTCAAAGATTGGTATCAAGAAGAGTCGTCTATTATTTATTTTACTCTTGGTGATGCCACATTATCGGTAGATTTTTTTTCTGGAGAAGAAGTTTACAAAAGTGATGTTGATGTGCGTCCCTTCTGGGAAGAAATTGCTTATTTAGATAGTGAATCAGAAGCAAAAACGGTAACAGTAAAACCAGTTAAACTTCCAGAAGCATATATCGAAAAACCTAGTTTAATAGCCTTCTATTCTTTTAAAGGTGGTGTTGGTAGAACATTAAATTTAGCAGCGCATCTTTTTGCTTTACTAGATAGAGCTAAAGAAATAGATAGGTCTACAACTGTATTAGTTATTGATGCTGATTTAGAAGCTCCCGGTCTTACTTATTGGAACGCTTTTGAAAAACAACAACCAGCAGTTTCTTTTATTGATTTCCTTGAAGTTTACCACTATTCTCCTATTGAAAGAGAACAAGCACTTTCATTATTTGCACGGGAAGTTAAAAAATCTGCTAAGTACGAAGGTAAATCAACAGTTTATTTTCTACCTGCTTGTCTTGAGGATAAAGAACTATTAGATACACCTATTCTGCCTGAACACTTGGTAAGAAGTCCAGATGGAGCTTGGGAATGTGGTAATGCTATTCATAGTTTAGGTAAGGCTGTTGGTGCTGACTATGTATTAATTGATTTGAGAGCAGGTTTAAGTGAAATATCAAGTCCCATAATTTTCGATCCAAGAATTCAGAGGTTTTTAGTCACAACAATTAGCGGACAATCT
Source organism: Nostoc sp. (assembly GCF_036917395.1). Lineage (GTDB taxonomy): Bacteria > Cyanobacteriota > Cyanobacteriia > Cyanobacteriales > Nostocaceae > Nostoc. Next base: position 25,274 of record NZ_JBALDI010000067.1, on the reverse strand, counting down.
GTGAGAGGTATGAGTCTTGTTCTGGAACAAATTGCTAGAGTAGCACCGTCAGAGGCAAGTGTAAATCATGAAAGATATTATGATCCGTCTTTGATCATTAGTATGCTAACGCCAGAATTGAGATTATTACCTGCGGTTGAAGATGCATTGGTACGATTGCAAACTGCTTATTTACAGTCAGAAGAAGATAATTTATATGCTACAAGATTGTATTACAGAGAAACATATTTTTCCCAAGAATTACTATACATTAATAATTGGGATGATGCACGTTTAAAACTAAGTTCAACTTCAGTGATGAATGTAGCAAAGGAGTGGGCTGAAGAACAGTTGATTATAACCAATGAGCAGGAATTGCAGTCAAAATCTACGAAAGATCATCAGGGAATTGTTGAAGTTCGTAGCCTCAGAGATTTGTGTCAGCAATATGAGTATGCTGAACAAGGGCGGGGAGAAGATTTATTAGTAACAGAACCATTGAAGAATTTAGCTACTAATTTTCGAGATGAATTACCTCATGTCGTATCAATTGGAGCTAAAGGTGCAGGAAAAACGTTTAACTATATACAGTTGTCACGTTTTAAATACTGGGAAAGTTTTTTGAATCGTATAGATAATACAAATACAATTCAGGAATCACAGCTAAAAACTTATATCTTTCCTTTCCTTGAATCAAGTAACATTAAAGATAATGCAAAAATTGTGATTAACGAAGCTAGAAACGAGGCAAGATCAGCTTTGGGAGACACTGTTCCTGAGTTTCTACCTTCAGAATATGTGGATAGAATTAAAAGAGCAATTGCGGCTGAAAACTGGAGTGAACCAGAATGGACGGAATTCTGGATTGGTCAAATTGCAAAAGCTATAGGTGTGAATCCTGAAACACATAGTCCTAATATTCTTAGCATCATAAATCGTGATTTGAAAGATAGAGGCTTACGTATTATCTTTCTGTTTGATGGATTAGAGGATATATTCCCAAACATTGCATCCAGCAATCAAGAAAAAATTGCCTTAAAAGCTTTGATTGATAATTTGCCAAAGAGGTTATCAGAAATTAGGCAGTCTAACCTTGGGGTAATAATTTTTCTGCGCCGTGATTTCCTGCGTTATACAATTACTCAAAACTTAAAACAGTTTGAAAATCTTTACCTTTCTTATGATCTATCTTGGGATCAAGATTCTTTTCTGCGTTTAGTCTTTTGGATATGTAGCCAGTCTCAAGTGATAGATGCATCTCTAGCAGAGATTAGCAGTTTAAATAAACAGAATATTATAGAGCGATTAGAAAAATTATGGGGTAAAAGGCTAGGTTCAGATAACTCGAAAGAAGCATATACAGCTTCATGGATATTTGCAGCTTTGACAGATTTTAATGGTAGGCTTCAGGCGAGAGATATTGTTCGTTTATTGTACTACGCAGCCGATATTACTGTGGAAAGAACTAAAGAAGTACAATTTGAAAAGTGGTCTATCAGTCGTCTTTTACCTCCTCAAGCTATTCGCCGCGCTCTTAAACCATGTAGTGAACAGAAGGTTGAAGAAGCCAAGGAAGAATATCCATCTTTCAAAACTTGGGTTGAAGAAATCCGGGCTAAATATCCCCCTTCTGAACGAAAAATCCCTTTTGGAGTAGAACAGTTTGAAATGGTTCAGCCGACAGTAAGAATGCTAGAGGAAATGGGGGTTATTTACGAAGATAAGGAAAAGGATAGCGAGGCACGATTTTATATGCCAGAAATCTTCCGCGAAGGTTTAGGTTTTTCAGGTACAGGAGCAAGACCTCGGATACTGGTTTTGAAGCGTAAGGTATTAGGAAAAGGGATTTTGTAATTTTACTTGTATGTTATACCTACCTAACTCTGTACTCATTAATTTTTAATCATGATGCTTGCTGCATTTCGGCATAGGCTTGATAAACACCCTTCACGTTGTACCAGTTAAGAAAAATTCGGGCAATTTCTAAAGCCAATTGTGGTTTACCTAAATTAATTAGCCATTGCAAAAATGGAGCCATTGTTCTTTCATTTAGCGCACCATTGAGCGAAAGAATTCCCCAAAGTAAGCGATGCAGCCAAGTCATTTGAATCATCATTCGCACTTCCCATGTAGGATGCTTTTGATAAAACAAAACTCCCATACGTCCGCGTTGAATTTCTTGGTCAATCAATCGGGGAATTTGCTCTAATTTAAATGGTGGATGCCAGTGATATCCTACGGCTTCTGGACATTTAATTAGTGTCAAACCTAGTTTTTTCAGCCGCACACCTAATTCTAAATCTTCCCAACCATAGAGTTGAAAACTAGTGTCAAAAAGTCCAGCTTTCTCTAGCCAATGTTTGGGAATTGCTACATTTCCGGTAGCAAAAAAAGCAGCGGAAAAATCTGTTACTTTGTAAGGTTCAGCAGTTGGATTATCGAAATTACAAGTATTAATAACTGCACCGTAAGTGAAAAAGCGATCGCTCCTCAATTTCTCCTGTCCCTGCATTAGTGCATCTGCGTGAGCTTGCAAGAAATTATCCAGCACTACTAAATCACTATCAATAAAGATAATTGTATCTCCCAGCGCCTGTTCTACCCCCAAATTCCGAGCCGCAGCTGGCCCAGCATGGTCTTGCTGAAACCATCGTACATGGGGAAATTCCTTTTTATGTTCTGCTAACCACTCCAATGTGCCATCAGTAGAACCATCATCCACCAAGACAATCTCATAACCAGAAACTGCACTTGGCTTACTCAACTCCTGCACCTCCAAGGCGCGGAGGCACTTTTCTAAAATCGGTTGGCGATTATAAGTCGGTATCACAACGCTGAAAAACACACTCTCACCCATAACACTACTCATCTCCAGGATAGGACAGATGGAGCGTTGACACTGTTCCTTACCTGATTCTGGTCACGAAAACAGTAAGGGTTAATTATTGGTTAATTAATACATAAGTGGATGGGTGTAAATAAATATAATATGGACTGTCATTTAACGTAAACATTACCATTCCTTAAATTAACCAGGATAAATTTTATATAGTCTTAAATATATTCTAGTGTTCAGATATTAGTGCATTGAAAATTATGTATCTCTAGAATAAAAAAATAGTGAGTAATTTCCAGAAATATATATAATACTCAGATTTTATTGTGGAAAACATCCTGAGACTGAAAAGCACGTTTTATTAAGGTTTTTTCTGAAATATTGTTCAGAAATCAGAAGTCTTATAGGAAACCAGAATTTTGAATTTCAGTCTAGTTATAGGATAACTTCTGAGGATGCAGCATTCTAAATTAAAAACGAACTCAGCACAAATCTTGAGGTGTATATTTTTCAGGATAATAATGTATAACTAAAGGGTTTTTTTGATAATGCTTTCACTTCGATGGGATGAATGTAGATGCGAAAATACTTTTACGAAAGTGGTTATAAATCAGCAAAAATACAAAATAATATGGATAACATTAGGTTTACTTGTTTGTTTTTTTGTTGCTGAGTGGAGTGTAGGTTTGTGGAGTAAAAGTTTATCTCTACAAGCAGATGCCGGACATATGTTATCCGATATTACAGCCTTGCTAATATCACTATTTGCAAGTTTTTTAGCACGGCAACCAGCTAAGAGTCAGGCAACATTCGGACATCAACGAATCGAAGTTTTAGCAGCTTTGTTGAATGGATTAGGTTTGCTGGCGATCGCTAGTTTTATTACTTGGGAAGCTATTGGACGCTGGCAACATCCAACAACAATTTTGGGCTTACCAATGTTAGGAATTGCAGTATTAGGTTTAATAGTCAATTTACTCAACATTACTTTGCTTCATCCCCATACTCACGACGACTTAAACCTTCGGGGGGCTTTGCTTCATGTCATCGCTGATACTGCTAGTTCTGTTGGCGTTATTATAGCTGCTTTAGCAGTTCATCTTTGGGATTGGTGGTGGGCAGATGTCGTTATTAGTTTAGTAGTTGCAACTTTTACTGCTTTAAGTGCTTTCCCCTTAGTTCAAGAAAGCCTGAAAATTTTTTTGGAGTATGCACCAGAATCAATTGATCCAGATGAAGTAGAAATATCTCTCAAATCTTTTCCTGGTGTTGATCAAGTAGAAAAACTTCATATCTGGGCAATTAGCTTAAATCAGGTAATGCTTTGCGCTGATTTGACAGTTAAATGTACAACAGCCCAAGAACGCGATCGCTTACTCAATAAATTACAAACTCATCTGCAAAAAACTTTTAAGATTACTGAAGTTACTTTGCAGCTAACTAGCTGTAAAGTAACTTCAAAAATATCTATTCATCCTTTATTAAACCAAGATATAGCTTTAATGTTATCGGCAAATAAAACACATTAATCCTAAAGTAATGGCTAAAAATATATCAAATAAATCAGTTTTTATTTTTTATTATAATTCACATTTAAACATGATGCTTATCGACGTTTTTTTAATTGTCAAAGCATAGCCATTGTTTAACAAGCACAACTTATTTACTAGGAGGTTTGCTAATCATGACTTTAATTCAAAAATCAAAAATCGTTTCAGTAATCAAACAGTACAAACGTGCATTAGCTTGGTTCATATCTGGTTTAGTTGTGGCAATCCTGCTGTTTTTGGGAACATTGATTCAACAACCAGCTACTGCCTCTAACCAGAGTCATGTTACAACTTTTACTCAACCAGATATGAGTGCTACCCACTCAAACTTCGAGAATAATCATCTTGAACCCAATTTTTATCAGTATTAGGACTTACGCAAGAACTCTCTGAAACTCTTATTTCTCCGTGTCCTCTGCGTCCTCTGCGGTTCGATTTTCCGTTACCTATGCGTAAGCTTTGAGTATTATAAATTATTCGTAATCTACGAATTATTCTCTAGGAGACGCTCTACGTACCCCTACGGAGAAGCAAGCTACACGTAGTGTTTCCTAGAGTTGGCGGTAGCCTGCGGCAAGCCACTACGTGTCTAGATAAATTAAGCTTTTTGGGAATTTTTGCGTAAATCCTGAGTATTAACAGCTACTAATTGCTAAATCAATCTGAAGGCATACTGCAATGATTTCATTTTTAGGAAAGTACAAACGCTTCCTAGCTTTGACTATGGCTGGCTTTTTCTGTACCGTTCTGCTGATGTTCGGTAATTCTGTTTTTCAGCCGACTATGGCCGCTGGTAATGGAATTAACGTGATTATCATGATTGGCGATGGCATGGGTTGGAACATGGCACGGGCCGCAGCCCTTGCCAAAGGCGCTCCCTTTTACACCAGTGGGAAAGGCTCTGGTCTGAGCTTTCAAAATTTGACTGGATATGGATTAGTGACCACTTATGGCACAACGATTCAAGGCAATACACCAGCTAAACCAGTAAATCAACCCCACCTCACAGGTAACTCTGGCTTGGATGGGTCCAATCCACTTACAGCTGCAAGTCCTGTTCGTCCGAACTTATCATTCCAGCCTACTCCTTTTAATCCTGGCGATCGCGCTGATGGTAATAGCCTTTCACCTGGTAACTTGACAGGTTATGAAGCAAGTAAAGGAGGCCCCGTTCCCTGGATTCCTTTAACTCCTACTACTTCTGATGGATATGACAAAGAGTACATCAAGCATAGTTATCCTGATTCTGCTAACACCGCTACCACTCTTTATACAGGTGTAAAGAGCTATAACAACGCGATGGGAGTAGACATTTACGAGAAGAGGTTGAAAACCATCCTGGAAATTGCCAAAGAAAAAGGTAAGTCTACAGGTCTAGTAACATCTGTACCTGTTAGCCATGCAACGCCTGGTGCTGCTGCCTCTTTCGTCAATCGTCGTAGCAAGTACGATAGTATTTATGACCCCACCAAGACCAACCAAGACAGCATTTTGCAGCAAACATTGCTAAACTTTCAGCCCAATGTTTTGTTGGGTGGTGGTCATCCCTTGGACTTTAGCAATACAACCAATACAGGGCCAGTTTTTAACTACACGTATATCACACAAGACACCTACGAGTATTTGAAGGCTAACCCTACGTCCAATCGTTATGGCTATAACTTTTTGGAACGTGGCCCGAATGCAACTGAGACACTGTTAGACAAGGCAGCCAAAATAGACCCAAATAAAGGAGGTAAATTATTTGGTCTATATGGTGCCCGTGGACAAGATGGCAATATTCCTACCAGTTCCTCTAAAGGTGACTACAGCACCACAGGTCTGGGTAATTTCACACTCTATAGCTCTGTTGTTAAAACTGTAACTCCCTGTCCATCAGGTCAAATCATTCCTGGTACTGCTGGGGACTGTGTTCCTGTCATTGATGCAGCAGGCAACCCGATTGCTCCCAATGCTCCTGCACCTGATACTGTGCGTCCTCTGGCTGCCGGTGAAACCGATGCTAGCTTCATTACCAGAGAGATTAACGAAAATCCAACTTTAGCTGACCTGAGCAAAGCTGCTCTTAAAGTTTTAGGTAAGGACAAAGATGGCTTCTGGCTAATGATTGAGGGAGGTGATATCGACTGGGGTGCTCATGACAACAACATGGATAACCTGATTGGTACTATGAATGATTTTGACAAAGCAGTTCAAGAGGTTATTACCTGGATCAATAATCATGGTGGTTGGAGCAAGAACCTGCTACTCGTTACTGCTGACCATGACCACTATTTAACTCTGAATAATGACTTTGTATCAAAGCTGACTCCTAATCCTGACCCAAATCAGTCTAAGGGCTTGAAGTATAACGCCAAGGACATCACTTTCAACAAGCACAATTCTAAAGATGCTGGTCACTTTTGGGGGTCTGATCCAAATTATAAGTACCTCTGGGGTAGTCACAGCCGAAGGATTGTACCTATTTACTACCAAGGTGCTTATGCATCAGTTCTGACTAAATACCTGGGAAAAGAAGTTAAGTTCAAAGATAGCTCTAATACTACTTACAGTGCGCCTGCTGTCCGAGGAGTAGTTGATCAGAGCCATATCTTTCAGGCAATGAAAACTGCGCTGACGAGTCAGTGAATTTAATCCACTGCTTCACTGAACATTGATTGAAAAGCTTGGTGTTGCAGAGACGTGTGTTATACCATTTCACACAAATCTTGATACATATAGATTTATCGTAAGGGCACAGCATTGCTGTGCCCCTACCAACGTATTTGTATCATTATTAAGGTGAAACGGTATTACACGTCTCTCTCATAAAACTATTTCAGTCTTTTTGTACCTGTTCTTTATCAAGTAAAAAAATGACTGACTCCATTTTCAAGAAATTAGCAGCTGTAACGATGGGAACTGCTTTGATTTTTGCAGGCGGAGAAATTATGCCCGTCCAGGCTGCACAACTCACTTATCATTTCTCTAATACTAATAAAACTCTGACAGGCGCTTTTTCGTTTGACCAGGCAGCTGCTGCTGACCAACAAATAACGACTTCAGAAGGCTTAAAGATTTTTGCTACCTACAATGGCCAGTCCTATACTGAAGCAAATGATCCATTAGCGTTAGTTTTAACTGACTCTTCGGGAAAAATTCCTGAAGGACAGGGATTAGGGTTACAATTTACACCGGGCACTTTTGAAGTTTACAGTGGCAATTTTATTGATCTAAATGACGTTCAGATTATCAGTTACACCAGCGTTCCTGAGCCAAATTTTACCCTTGGGTTATCTGTGTTGGGACTGGGTGTATTATTTGCCAAAAAGCAACTATCTTCTAGGTCATCAAGCACAAAAGCTTGAACCAAGTTATCAAGAATAAAGTGTTAGGCAGTTAATTTGCATCTATTTAAAACAGGGTAGAATTATCCACCCTGTTACTAATTTCTTATATTTATAAAAGATGTAATATATAATACATGAATTATTTAGTATCGTAAAAATTGATATTTTTAAAGTTATATCTAGCTTTCAGGCACAGATGCTGTACTTCATCTAGTTGATCGCTCTATTTGCAAACTTCGATTATAATTAACCACAAATCAACCTATGCAGATTCTTCTGTCTGAGTTTGCTGACAATCTGCCTATAGGTTGTTGCAGAAATAAAATATACATGCATTAGTTTAGATATAATAATGACTCATTGTTTGTTTTCCTAACTGGAGAAATTAATGGGTCGCGCCAAAAAGGTTGTCCTGGCATATTCTGGCGGAGTCGATACCTCAGTTTGCATCCCCTACCTCAAAAAGGAGTGGGGTGTGGAAGAGGTGATTACCCTAGCAGCAGATTTAGGTCAGGGAGATGAATTAGAGCCAATTCGAGAAAAAGCTCTGAAATCCGGTGCAAGTGAATCCCTAGTGGCGGATGTCAAAGACAGCTTCGTTAAAGATTACGCCTTTGGAGCGATTCAAGCCAACGCCCTCTATGAAAATCGTTATCCTCTAGGAACTGCCCTTGCCCGTCCACTGATCGCTAAGGTATTAGTAGAAACCGCTGAAAAATATGGTGCTGATGCGATCGCTCACGGTTGTACCGGCAAGGGTAACGATCAGGTTCGCTTTGATGTCTCTGTTACCGCCCTCAACCCCAATCTGAAGATCCTCGCACCAGCCAGAGAATGGGGAATGAGCCGTGAAGAAACGATCGCCTATGGGGAAAAGTTTGGTATCCCCTCACCAGTCAAAAAATCCTCTCCCTACAGCATTGACAAGAATTTGCTCGGTCGTAGTATTGAAGCTGGTTTACTTGAAGATCCGTCATTTGAGCCACCAGAAGAAATTTATGAGATGACCAAAGCGATCGCTCACACTCCCAATGAGCCAGAGTATATCGAAATTGGTTTTTACGGTGGTATTCCGACAACCTTGAATGGCATAGCTAAAAAGCCAGTTGAGCTAATTGAACAACTCAATCAGGTGGTAGGAAATCACGGTATCGGACGGATCGATATGATTGAAAACCGTTTGGTGGGGATCAAATCGCGGGAAATCTACGAATCACCCGCGATGTTAGTGCTAATTCAGGCACATAGGGATTTAGAAAGCTTGACTTTAACAGCAGATGTCACCCATTACAAACGTGGGATTGAAGAAACTTACAGCCAAATTGTTTATAACGGTCTCTGGTACAGTCCACTCAAACTTGCACTAGATGCCTTTATTCAAAAGACACAAGAACGAGTCTCCGGAACTGTGCGAGTGAAGTTATTCAAGGGCAACTCTACAATAGTTGGGCGTTCGAGCGATAATTCCCTGTATACTCCTGATTTAGCAACCTACGGAGCCGAAGACCAATTTGACCACAAAGCTGCTGAAGGCTTTATCTACGTTTGGGGACTACCAACTCGCATTTGGTCGCAGCAAGTTAGGGGTTAGGAGTTAGGAGAGACGCGATTAATCGCGTCTGTACAGGAGTTAGGAGTTAAGAATGCAAAATACAAGAAGTGAAAGTTAAAAGAAATAACTTTTCACTTTATTTCTCACTCCTCACTCCTCACTTCCTTAACTTGGCGAGACTCTAACCACAGGGGCACAACAATTAAGGCAGCGAGGATCAGTAAGGCTGCGATCGCAAATTGACCCACCCAAGCAACCAATTGTTCTAAAGAGACAATTTTGCCAGCAAAAAAAGCTAATGTCACCATCAAACTAGCCCAAGCAGCTGCTCCTAACAAGTTGTATAAAAAGAATTTTCCAAAGGGCATTTCGGCTACACCAGCTAGTGGTGCAGCAAAAACTCGCAACAACGCCAAAAAACGTCCAAAAAATACTGCTTTAGCAGCATTTTGACTAAATTGATCTTTAATAGTCAGCAGCCGCACTTCCGAAATCCGAAGTATGCTACCAACTTTTACCAGAAAAGGCCAACCGCTAACTCTACCAATCCAATAACCACAAGTGCCACCAATGACAGCACCCATAATCGCGTCACCGAGAACTAGCCAGAAATTTAGTTCATCACTGCCAGCTAGAAATCCGCCCACTATGGTCACGGTTTCACCAGGAAGAGGAATGCCTAAATTTTCTAGCAAAATTCCCAAAAAAATTGCCCAATACCCGTATATGTGGGCGACTTTCTGGATGTTTTCTAGTGAAATCAACTCTAAAGACATCCTGCACCGCCGGCTTTACAAATTTTTACTTTTATTATATCTTTGCTTGTTTTTGAGCGGGGTGTCAATCAAGCCGCTATATAGAGTCATTTAGTCATTAATTTAATTCTGAATTAACCATAGTTTAATAGTCTATGATAACGATGAACTTTTGACTATTAACTATGCAACTTTTATAACTAAGTACCACAACTTCATATTTTTTTTTTAAAAATTAAAAAATTCATAAAAAATTTATAAATATCTAGTTAAATGATAAAAATATTGTAAAAGATGCGGTTGATACCGAAATTGTTAGGCGCTTATGCCTATATTGATGAAAGTTATCACAAATTATACGGCATGAATACTGAATTAATCTCTCTCAACTGCACGACTGCAATTGCCCAAATAGCTGGGTAAAACAGTAATTTTGCGGTTGAAAGAGAAAAGGTATTGATGTCTTTTTTCAATTTTTTGTCAAGTGTTCCAACTACCCTATAAATTCATGACTCTTACACAAGAACTTCAAGTGATTTTGTTTAAACCCCAAGGAAGCATAGATTTGGAAGGCGGTAAGGCTTTAAGTCAACAGATGGCTGGAGTAGTACCCCAAGCTGATCAACTCTGGGTTATCGACCTAGTAGAAGTTAATTTCATGGACAGTTCTGGGCTAGTTCCTTTAGTAAAAGGGTTGAAAGCTGCACGTCAGAGTGGTTGCCGCTTGGTTTTATGCAATGTGCAAGCTCCTGTACGGCTAATTTTTGAACTTACCCATTTAGATTCAGTGTTTGAAATTTTTCACACTTACGAAGACATTTTTACTGCCGAAAATAATAGTCTGGTGCTAGCACGCTAACTAATAAATCTACCTTTAGAAGGATGGTAGAGTCAATCAATATTTGCATTCTTTCACATTTTCCCAAATATCCTTACCGAATTTACGATGTTTAAATTTTGGATTTTGGATTTTGGATTGAAGATTCAAAATCCAAAATTTAAAAAGGTTTGTCCCTTGCGCGTCTGGTAGAGTTGCCCCCGAATTAGAACGCGAGAATAATTCTATTATCCAAAATCTAAAATTAATTAACTTTTCAAGTGACTTGATTGCTGGGGTCTATCTAAATTCTATTATCTAAAATCCAAAATTGATTGACATCCTTAAAGATAACAGTCTGGTGCAAGCAGGCTGATTTTTTATTTTATCTAGATAAGAAATGTTGAGCAAAACTCATGGCTTTAAGCTAGATAGGATCAATGACAGATGAATGAATCTGCTTGTTGTTCGCCAATCTACCTAAGACATGTTTAGTAGGAAATAACCAAAATCGGTTAAAGCAAATGCAATTCTTTGTGATCCTCCCCAGCCTCTGCAAATTACTTTGAGCTAATTAGACTTGTCCGACGCAACTAGTGCAAGGAACCAAGAGGTAAGAAAGGTTAGAATATCAGCCTTTGCGTTATTTCTAACTCTATAGTTATTTTTGCCTTGATGTACTACTTGGATGTCTCCAAGATTCTTTGCCGCGCCAATTTCTTACCTCTTCGATTCCACTATAATCGTAACTTTAGACATTCTGGGGAGTAGAAATGTTAGTTTGTTCGGATGCTGGGCGGGGAAAATTTGGCAAATCAATGCCGCTGTGACTAGCATTGCGAGTTTTGAGTGCTAAACGGTAACTCACACTTTGCAGTTCTGCTTGTAGTTGGCGGTTTTCCCGTTGAAGCATTGCTACTTTTTCTCTGACTGGCGTCATCCGTTCCTCAAACTTGCGACGGTAAATTTGAGGCAACTCTTGTACTACTTGCTCTAACATCCGAGTGCGATCGGTGAGTTCTTGAACTGACTGTCGCAATTGGTAAATTTCGGAGTCACGAGTTGTAATTTGCTCTTGGTAGAACGCCACCTGCTGCTCCACAGCTTGGAGTTGTTCTTGCAAAGCCTGTAACTGGGCCAGATCGCGCTCAACCTCCGGCTGCTGGGGCATAAAACTAGTGTTACCCTTTACTAGCCGGAAGAGTTCTTGAGATAGTTGTTGCACTAATTGATCGCGAAGTTGCAACTCTTGGCGTAGCTGCGATACTTCCGTAGAGAGAACTTGAATATTGGGTGTATCAGATTGGCTCACAGTAGCTTACAGCTCCCATTCAGAATCTTGTCCTCTCTTAGGTATAACTGCGGGAGTACTACCTTTGGCAAGTATTTGTTAATTTAGCATTCCCAGACAAGTCACGAAAAAAGAAAAAGACAAAATTTTACCGAATGGGATTGGGTATGGAGCATTGGGCATTGGTTTCTCCCACTCCCCCTGCTTCTGTACTCTGCTGTTCCCTACTCCCTACTCCTTAGACCGTTGCAGCCACTTTAGCGGGCTTTTCCTTTTCCTCTTTAGGGGGTTTTTCCTCTGCGATATCCTGCTTAATTGTCAGATAGCGAATCACTTCTTCACTCAAACGCATGGCGCGTTCAAAGGGGGCGATCGCAGTTGCAGGTGCAGTGTAGTTTAACTGGATGTAGATGCCATCACGGTGTTTTTTGATTTCATAAGCGAGGCGACGTTTACCACGATTTTGAATTTGGATATCCTCGGCACCTTGGTCGCGAAGCAAATTCTGATATTTAGTAATTGCTTGCTCTATCAGTTCGTCTCCCAGGTCAGGACGAAGGATGTACATTGTTTCGTAGTTTGTAGTCATATTTTTGAGTCTCCTCATGGACAAAAATGGCTGCTGATATTGATTTATACTTGATATAAATTTTACATATCAGTATTAATCAACATCTGAAGCAACAAGGAACTATAATCTTACCAGTTTTCAATTTTGTTTCATTAGCCAAATCGCCAAGGTTTGGATTTTTTGGATGTCCTTAATGAAAACTAAGTTGGGAGACGACCCCGATATTTCTTTAGCAAGTAAGAATCCATTTGCTGGCGATCGCCAGCAAATTGATCAAGCTATCAGCTTCGCCAACGGGTGTGTTTCCCTAAAGGCATCTATAGCGCTTTTAGGTTCAAGGCTGAATCGGTTCGCTAAAAGCTAACTGAGGATTGCTACTTGCTCACAGCAACAAAAAAGCAGATAAAAGGATATTCATCAAGGTTATGGCGCAGCGCTATGTGCGAATTCAAAATCAAGAAGGACAGATTTACTATGGGATACTACAACTATCCCTGAATGTGCAGGTGCTAGATGCTCCGCCCTGGTTAGAAGGACAATCCACTGATTTAATTTTGACACCAGAAGATTACGAAATTCTGGCTCCCTGCGCTCCCTCAAAAATTGTGGCGGTGGGTAAGAATTATGCAGATCATGCAGCCGAAATGGGAACTCCAGTACCTTCTGAGCCACTAATCTTTCTCAAGCCACCTACGTCTATCATTCCATCTGAGAGGGAAATTAAATATCCTCCTCAGTCACAAAGAGTTGACTACGAAGGAGAGTTAGCATTAGTGATTGGCGATTACGCCTATGAATGTACACCAGAGGTAGCCCAAACCAAAATTTGGGGCTACACCATCGCCAATGACGTAACAGCGCGAGATTTACAAAAACAGGATGGTCAATGGACACGAGCCAAAGGTTTTGATACTTTTTGTCCCTTGGGTCCTTGGATTGTGCGGGAATTAAATCCAGGAGCGAGATTGCAGACTTTTGTGAATGACGACGCCAATCCAGTCCAATCTGCCTGTATCAATCAGATGGTCTTTTCCCCGGATGTTCTAGTTTCCTATATCAGTCAGGTTATGACGCTACTACCTGGTGATTTGGTGCTTACAGGTACGCCAGAGGGTGTAAGTCCATTGCATCCAGGCGATCGCGTCCGCGTAGAAATTGAAGGTATTGGTCGCCTGGAAAACATCGTAACGGTTCGTTAACTTCTAACGCACTTGCATATACACTGCATCGGAAATCGCCGGAATTTCCGCATAACGTCCGCTCAACGACTGGATGACTGAATATCCAACTGCTGCCACTATGCCTAGAAAAATGGTGTTGGCTACTGTTTCTATTGCAAAGCCAGTACCAGGAACCTTTCCTAAAGCTCCCACCACTATGGAACACAAAAATATAACTATGTCCAGAAGAATTGCCTGCATTGTGTTGAAACGAATGAAGTGACTGATTTTTTCGTTTCTTACCACCAATAGGAACAACGCAAAAAACACAATTATTTGTCCAAATTGTCCTAAACTACCGTAAATTAGTAACACTGGTTGCAGTGGTAAAAGCAGGACTCTTAGTGCTGGAAACTGATTCAACAAAAAGCTGCCAAAAACTAAACCATCAATTAGGGGCAGCAAATAAGGCAAGGAAGCAAAAATCCGATCTGAAACCGTTATAGACCCGCGCCAAGACATTATGCGTTCTCCTATGATGAAATTTCTATACTTACTTGAGCTTAGGATAACGCAGTTAGTTGGTCTTGCTGGCAAATTCAACTATTCTATATGGGCGATGCGAAAGCCCATCATACACTCGTACTGGTCTGGCTGCTGTTGAGTAAGTTTGCGAATGGCTTGACCACAGCGCAGTTTACCCCCACGCCAACGGGGTTGACCGCTCCCGTCAGCAAGTAAACAAGACTGGCAAACTTGCTCAGGGGCAAAGATTTGCTCGTCCATTAAAATGACTAGCATCGAATCCCTCCTGTAAATCCTCATTGTCACCCACATTTCACTCAGGGGAGGACACGCTTTGTCGCAGTTTGAACCGCTTCAGGTAGGTTGGGCGCGTTTGACAAAGTGGTTTATTGTGATTGGCGATGGCGCTTTGCACCCGGCGTGGGCGATCGCAGAGGACACTTAAAAGGCACATCCTAGCTCTTGATAGCAAAAATGTGGGCAATCACAATTCAAGAAAAATTATCAAGTGAATCTTAATTTATTGTATGTGTCTATTGCAAATTGAATATCCTGGTAAAAAATAATACAGGATTATTCCCACTAAGTTGAACACACACAACTAACGGTATTCATTGCATTCCTGTTTATTTAGCACTGGAGAGCGTCAAAGTTAATATTCAGGAAACAACAAAAGCTTTATGCACAAGCAAGACGACGAACCAGTAAATTTCCCTTGATGCGACTAGTTAAAGTGCGAGAACTCAAGTAAGTAAAACTGAGTTAACTTGATAGCCATTTAAGGGATGCATTTACAAATTACTGAGGTAAACTTGCAAGCAAGGTAATAGACAATATTACTAAGCGACTCGTCGGTCTGAACATCACTTACAATGGAACACTGGCAATTTCTGATACAGAAACAAGGCGCTCGCTCGTGGCATATCCTAGAATCGCCAAATTTGCAGATTTTGGAAGGGCATTATAGAGTTTTAGCTCGTTCTAACCTTCCGAATACAGACGTGGAAGTGCGGGTAACTCACTCTTCAACCCATGAAGTTCAACCAAAGCAGCGAATTTTCAAGCGATCGCGTCGGACTAATTCAGAGGGCTTAATGGCGCTAATTCCCTTTACCTACTTCGCTCCGGGAGTTTGGGAGTTACGCTGTAGCGGCGATTTGATGTCGGATTTGCTGGGTAAATCTTGGCAATACAGTGTCCAACTTCAAGTCTTGTCCCAGGAAGGAGAGGGGAAGCAGGGGGAGAATGTAGAATCAAATTCACCTGATCACCCAGATCCTGTTTCTGAAAACTTGGAATGCACTGCCCCAGTAGAACCCACAGTTACGTTAGATAAAGCGATCGCTATTTCCACAGAACTGGCAATTGCTACACATAACAACTCCGCTACCATTGTTTTGCCAAATGAAAGAAACTTGGAATCTACTGTCCCACTAGAACCGGCAATTACGCTAGATAAAGCGATCGCTGTCTCCACAGAAGTGGCAATTACTACAGACAGTAAGCTTAGTACCACTGTTCTGCTAGATGAAACAGAAGAAGATATAGTTAGCGATGAGCCTGTGAGTCCTGTGTGGCTCAAAGGTGAGACAGTAGAGCAGATTTTACAAAATTTAATAGATTTAGCTTTACCCACCTCTGAACCCCTACCCAAAGATGAAAAGGTTACAGATTCTCCAGCAACACAACCACCGCCACCATTACTGCTAACTTTAGGTGAAGATACTTACATTGCTCGTTGGGGACAAGCTCTTACAATCAATGGACATATAGAACTCAAAGAAAAGATAAATCTAGATCAGGCTGAAACATCATCCCCAAAAAGCCTGCGGGCACTTGAACTAGGAATTGAACTGCGATCGCCCAATAACTCAAAAATCTTAACCCAGGTACGGCAACCCTTACCAGATCAGGAGTTGCCCTTCACTATCAATACCTCAATTGATATTCCTGCTGACTGTGAATCTAAGTTAATTTTGGCAGATATCAGTTTGTATGGTAGATTCGCCGATGTTGCTCAAGTCATCCGGTTAGCCAGCCAGTCGTTCACCATTACAGCAGATGTAACAGAATTACTGGCAATCACAGCCGCAGCAAAATCTAGTACATCGTTAAAAAATGACCCCATAGCACCATCTGACTCGTCTACTGCTTTCACTGAGCCGGAAACCGCTGTGAGGATCGATTTGAAACTATTCAATCTGGTCAAGATTCCAAAAACAGACCAGTCTCAGATCCTTAATCCATCCCCAAATACACCCCTACCACCGCAAATTAACCTGCAAGTTCTGCGAGAAGCCACCCTGCGGACATCTAAATTAAAGAGTTCAGTCACTTCGCCTCAATTGCCGAAATTGCCACCTGTTCAAACTGATGTTAATCTTGCCACAGATGTTGTTGCAGAACCTTCTACACAGGAGGAGCTTTTAGAAAAGGATGCTCCTATAGCTACCATCAACTTGGAGCAGTTGGTCATCAAGCAACGTCGAATGCCAATACTCGACGCTACTTTTCCATACTTGAGACGGCTACAAGCTTTGCCGGGTGATACAGAGGAAGTAAAAAACAATGTCCCCCCAGATGCATTGGAAGTTCAAGCGGCTGAAGACTTCCCGCAGTTGGAGGCAATTATAGTTGAAGATGAAAATACACTTGAATTAGTGCTAGGTGATGCACAATTCCAGGAAGAATCTGTTGCTGCACTAGAAGCCCAGCCAAATGAACAATTCCAGGAAGAATCTGTTGCTGCACTAGAAGCCCAGCCAAATGAACAATTCCAGGAAGAATCTATTGCTGTACTAGAAGCCCAGCCAAATGCACAATTGATTAAAACAGGTAACCTTTACTCATCTCCCCTGCTCAGGAAGTGGATGCAGAGCCAAGGATACTCTTTGCCTGAATCCATCAATGAACTGGAACCTGAAGACTACGATAACTATGTTCCAGCCCAGCAGACCCAACTTACTCTTAATGCTGAAACTCCCAATGTTGATGTCAACTTGCCGTTAAGCCTGGATGCTGATATAAAGACACAGGAAGAAGCCCAAGAGGCGGTTTTTGATCTTGGTAACTTTGGGGAAGATGTAGACACAGCAAAGGAAACTGATCTAGAGACAGTGGAAAATACGCTAGGAGAAAAAGTATCTGAACCAACACTCTCAATGGCTTTAGTAAGACAACTACCGCCCCCTCCTCCTCCGATAAAAATAAATATAGCGTCAGCTTGGTTGGCGCAAGAAATCGTTGTAGATGACATATATAGTGAACTGGAAGCCGAGGCGAAGAAGAATTACTCCTTTGAACAAGAGAAGCAACCACCGTTAGTATCCCCTTCTCTACCCATTACTGCGGCAGCCATTGAGCCTTTGCCAATTCCCCAACTGCATGTACCAGAAGGCGAACTAATCGCCGGCAAGTATATCATAGTGCGCGTAGTACTCCCTGAAGTACCTCCACAAGTGGTTATCAAGTTATGGGTTGAAGATTATCAAACTCGCTGGTTACTAAATGGGCCCCATTTATTGACAAATTTATTACCTAATGCATTGGGAGGGTTGGAAGTGATGACCCTATTAAACATTCCCTTTGGCTGTTTGGAAATTCGCTTAGAAGCGATCGCACTTGATCTGACAACCCAACAGGAAAGTCACAAAGTGACAATAGTGCGAACTGTGATTCCTCCAGACTTGCCAAATTTGCATCTAGATGAACTCCTGGGTATGTGATAGCCAGGAACGAGTAACTTAGGAATCAGCAGGATGAGGGGGACAAGGAGGATAAAGAAAGAGTTTTTCCACTTAAAAGTCCTCATCTGCCAATATTGCCTGTGTTAATAATATGAAAGAATTTCAAAAATCTGGCAGAATTTGCAGTAAGCTCATTTTGAATTGTAGTGTGATTTGATAGGAACCTTTACTATGGCAGCTTATTTTTTGCCTTCTATCTTGGCTAGTACTTCGTACTTGTCTTCTATCCTCATTCCCATAATTGGTTGGGTTTTGCCAGGTGTGGTCTTCGCGTTTCTATTTTTATACATCGAAAGCGACGATATCAGCGATATTTAACTGATGTAGTCATTAGGAGCCACGGCGTTGCTCTGGTTTCCAGAGTTGTACCCCTGCTCAAAAGCCAGCTAGCAAGAGCGTCTCACTGTTACAACTCTTGTCACCACGGCGCAGTGGCTCCCCTTCTCCTTTTGGGAGAAGCAAGTGGCGTTCATTAGTCAAGTTTTCGGACAAGCGAGAGTTATTAATTCTGTCGGATACGTTTATTGACCAAAATTAATACCGCCCATCTCTATGAGACAGGCGGTTTTTTTAACGTTGATTTCTCAACAAATGCTAGAAAATCCTAACTTATAGTGTTCGGTTCAAACTAACTAATGTTAAATCGAAGAACCAAGTCCGGCGTAGGCACCATAAAAGAAAATGCCCAGGACTGTAATTATACCTAAACCTGCGATCGTAGCGACGACCCACAGGGGAATTCTCCCACTTCCAGACACAGCTTCTCTCCTCCCTTAACAACAAATCAACACAGATTCAATAAACAAACATTAACAACAGTAGTTCCAGTTAGTTAAAGAAGTAACTGGAAAACAGAATCCCCAGAACGAAAATGAATAGTAGTCCCAGGTATAGTGAAGTCCGGTTTAGTTCAACCGGCTGATTATTGGGATTGGGCGATCTTTCGGCCATAATTGCTCCTAACGGTGAATAAATTGCATTGCAGCGATCGCGCCTAAAAAGAATACAGTTGGTACACCTAAAGTGTGAACTGCCAGCCATCTAACGGTAAAAATTGGATAGGTAACTGGTTGATTGATGTTATTGCTGCTAGTCATAATCTCAAACTACTTTTCGATAAATTGTTCGACTTGTTTTTTAGCTTCAAAACGGTTCTTCACAATTGGCACTTCTTGGCGTGTTGGTGTGAAATACTCATTGGGACGAGGTGTGCCAAAAGCATCATAAGCCAGCCCAGTTTGCACAAATAGCCAACCTGCAATAAACAATGCCGGGATGGTGATGCTATGAATTACCCAGTAACGAACGCTGGTAATGATGTCCGAAAACGGACGTTCTCCAGTGGTACCTGACATTAGATCCCTACCTTTACATAGAGTGTTATTGAGTTTATTATCCTACAAAGTTAAGAAAGAGTTACAAGTTGCAACGTTCTTCTCAGAAATAAGATATCGGGCATGGGGCATTGCTTATTCTCCACTCTCTAGTCCTTACTTCCCACTCCCCACTCCCTGTGCCTCTTGGGTAACTAAGCAGCCTCTGCTGGGGAAGTTGTTTCAGGGTTTGGTAAATATTTGAGCAAAACGCCGCGATCGCCAATTATAAATCCCCGTTCTGCCTCTAAGAACACAATTTTATACAAATTAGCAGCAACTTCTTCCACTGCACGGTCTTTTTCCCAGGTTTTGCCACCGTCGCCACTCCGTAGCAAATTACCGCTACCGCCACCTATCCAAATTTCATTGGGTGTACGATATGCCAAATCCAGTAAACCCCAACTGGTGGATACCTCTGGATATTTTGCCTTTTCCCACTCTTCAGGTTTAGTTGGGTCACTAAACTGAATTTGGCCTCCCCTAGCTAGTAACCACAATTGCCCATTGTCAGTAAAGCCCATGTTTTCTAGCCGCCGAGAACTATTGCGGTTATGGGGTACCCAAGCATCTTGTCCTGGTTCCCAAGTCGAGTAAAAACTACCCTTAGCAGAAACTGCAATATATTTACCATCAGTAGAACGTTCCAAGTTACGTACTACACCTACTGCTGATTCTACCTGGGCTTTCCAGTTTTTGCCGCCATCTGTGGTCTTATATATTGCTCCGACATCAGTAGCCATTTCAGCTGTCTTGTTTGCCAGTGCCTTAATTGCGATCGGGCTACCTGGTAGCTTTTCGCTCAGGGGAATACGTGACCAAGAACCACCTTCATCGGTAGTGTGCAGCAACAGTCCAGGCTCTCCGGCAATCCAGCCTTCCTTACCTGCAAAACTTACTGAGTCAAAGCGATACTTTTGCTCATCCAGTTGCAATATTATCGGTTTCCAGGTATCACCACCGTCATTGGTTTCTAACAAGGTAGCATTGCTACCTACTAAGTAGCCATGTTCAGGATTTTTAGTAAAAGCAATATCCAGGAGATTCGAGTCTGTTGGCACAGAAATGACTTTCCAGGGGTTGTAGCTAACAGATGGGATTGTGCTACAACCTATACACATGAGGACTACTATCAACAAGGCAGCTATTCGTTGCCAACCTTTCACGATTGAATGCATTAGTATTTCTTAAGTTGTTTCTAAATTTCTGTAGCTGTTCTCTAAAAGGTTTACTGATACTTTTCTGCTAACATTTGCTTGCAAACATTTACATAAGTTGAGCAGATCAATCTCAACCAAGGCGTATCAACCGATGCATAAAAACAAGTTTTATACACTCTTACTTTTTTGCTTCTAGCGTGATTTTTGCTTTGAGAAGCAACATGTTTGCGATTACTTGCTGTAACACCTCAGAGGCAACTTATTAGTATAGAGGTTGCTTGACGTTACGGATTCTCACCTGATTCTCTGATATTTTATCAGAGAATACACTGTTAATCAATGTAAAAAAGTGATCATTTGTTAGCTTAATTAACCGCTCTGTGGAATAGATAAAACAACATATTTGTGTGATTATAATCACACAACCAATAATGAAAATCTCTTTCCCTACTTACTACTCCCTCTTTCTGAAATAACGGCTGTCATTGTAAACCGTAGAGACTGATAAAAAACAAGAAGCCAAGAGCCAAAGCACCAAAAATTAGGATATTCTTTTGGGTTGGCGTTAGGTTATTGACACCCAAACCGTAACCAAGATTTTCTTTGAAGCCGGATGCAGTACCCACAGGGCCGACGTTGGCGAAAGCGGTCTTCTTCGCGGCACAAACTGGACAGCGCCAATCTATGGGCAGTTCTGCAAAGGTTGTCCCTGAAGGAATATCATCCTTGTCGTCTCCCTTTTCCGGTTCGTAAACATAACCGCAGGCTCGACACTCGTAGCGGTCTAACACCGAAGTCTCAACAGCTGGTTCGCTCATGGCTAAGGCCTCGCAGAGGAGAAATCTTAAATATACGTTAAAAATTATGACATAATTGTTAGACTTTTCTATCGCTAGCAAAAACGAATTAAATAAGCTGTTGTGCGTCTGTTTCCCAGATTTCAGAAAAACCAAACAGATATAATGTAAAAGAAAGTAATGTAATTCAAGGGATTGGGCATAGGGCATGGGGCATAGGGCATAGGGCATTGGGTATTGGGTATTGTCAAAAATCAATAGTTATTCTCCCCTGCTCCTTCATCTCCCCACTCCCCACTCCCCACTCCCCAGTCACTACTTAAAATACTCCATAAGCGGTAGATACTCATTGTGTTTGTCCTCAGTGGTTACGAGTACCTTCTAGGCTTTTTCATCATCTGTAGCCTAGTGCCTGCCTTAGCGCTCTCAGCATCCAAGCTCCTACGACCCAGTGGTTACAGCCCAGAACGGCACACTACCTATGAATCTGGTATGGAACCCATCGGGGGAGCCTGGATTCAGTTCAACATCCGTTACTACATGTTTGCTCTGGTCTTCGTCGTCTTTGATGTGGAGACTGTATTCTTGTATCCTTGGGCGGTAGCTTTCCACCGTTTGGGGCTATTAGCATTTATTGAAGCGCTAGTCTTTATTGCAATTCTTGTAGTCGCCTTAGTTTACGCATGGCGTAAAGGAGCTTTGGAATGGTCTTGAATTCTAACTTAACAACCCAGGATAAAGAGCGAATCATCAACCCCATTGAGCGGACTAATGTCACTCAAGACCTTTCAGAAAACGTCATTTTGACGACGGTTGATGATCTCTACGACTGGGCGCGGCTTTCTAGTCTGTGGCCGTTGCTGTTTGGTACTGCTTGCTGCTTTATTGAGTTTGCAGCTTTAATTGGTTCCCGATTTGACTTTGACCGTTTTGGACTAATTCCCCGTTCTAGTCCCCGCCAAGCCGATTTAATTATTACGGCAGGGACTATTACGATGAAGATGGCTCCCCAACTGGTGCGTCTTTATGAACAAATGCCAGAGCCGAAGTATGTAATTGCGATGGGAGCTTGCACAATTACTGGTGGGATGTTCAGCGTTGATTCCCCCACGGCAGTGCGTGGAGTCGATAAACTGATTCCTGTGGATGTGTATTTGCCTGGTTGTCCTCCCCGTCCTGAAGCAATTATCGACGCAATCATTAAGCTGCGGAAGAAAATCGCCAATGAATCGATGCAAGAGCGGTATAAAATTAAGCAAACCCACCGCTACTACAGCACGACTCATAATTTGAAGCCAGTAGAGGAAATCTTAACTGGTAAGTATTTGCAGTCAGATACTCGCTCTGCACCACCGAAGGAATTGACGGAAGCGATTGGTATGCCAATACCACCTGCACTGCTGACAGCAAAGGCGCAAAAGGAGGAACAAACCCGTGGCTGAAGAAGAATCTAAACCCGTGGCTGAAGAAGAATCTGAACCGGTAGCAGCGGCCAAAGAAGAGTCATTGGTACAAGCTGGTAAAGTTTCCCAGTGGTTGACGGAAAATGGCTTTGACCATGAGTTTTTAGCACCAGACAAGAATGGTGTAGAGATAATTAAAGTGGGGGCAGATTTCTTGCTTCCTACTGCTACAGCCCTTTATGCCTACGGGTTTAATTATCTCCAGTTTCAAGGTGGTGTTGACCTTGGGCCAGGACAGGAATTGGCAAGTGTGTATCACTTGATTAAAGTGGGTGATAATAGCGATCGCCCCGAAGAAGTACGCTTAAAGGTGTTCTTACCACGGGAAAACCCTGTAGTGCCTTCTGTGTACTGGATTTGGAAGACCGCAGATTGGCAAGAGCGCGAGTCTTACGATATGTTCGGCATTATCTACGAAGGACACCCAAATCTCAAGCGGCTTTTGATGCCGGAAGATTGGGTAGGTTGGCCTTTGCGGAAGGATTACATCTCGCCTGATTTTTATGAGTTGCAGGATGCTTATTAAGTAGTGCTGAATGGAGACGCGATGAATCGCGTCTGTACAATGTAGTGCTGAGTTTCGGCAGTGATTAACCCCTTTCCGGTGGCGGAGAGGGGTTATGTTTTTGGTGTTTTATGTAAAGTTGGTTGACAAAATTTGCTGTAATTCATTGACTGTATTTACAGTTTTAATTGCCTGCTGAATTGTTTTTAATTTCTGCAAATCTGTAATTTGAGAGATTATCGGCATCAATTCTGAAGCTTGATTGCCAAACTTAATTTCTAATGCTAATTCAATCCCGGAATATAACTCTTCCTTTCTTCCTCGTTCTTCCCCTTTGCTAAAAATTTCCTGATACCAAGGCGACTGCTCTAAAAGTGCCATATCCCACCTCAGAATTTGTTGAACTATTGCACTATCTAATACAAAGGTAGCAAAAAATCCTAATACTGTTTCTAGTTGATTCAATTGTTCATCTGCACGTAATATTCGCAATGCGTCCCGAATCGTAGACTCGTTATCACCTCCTTTAAGGATGGGTACAAATGGAAGTAGTGATGGTAATGGTTGTGCAAAGGCAATGTTTACATCGACTTCTCACAGGTTAATGACACGGTAATCTTGAATAGCACGTAAACCAGCAATATTTAATGTATAACTTGTCGGTATTTCAGCGTCACTTGCCTTGAGGATATTAATTAGTACTGGATACGTGGGCAAATTATATTTTTCTTCTGCAAGTGCTGCGTATGCACGCATCCTGCGGGGCATTTCTGGTTTATAGCGTAGTTGTAATTCGTTAAGAACGAGAAATTTTCCATACTGGGGACTTTCGACACGGATTAGAACATCACTTTCTCGACTTATCCACTGAAATTCTGAGTTGAGAATTTCACCAGCAACAAGATCAGGAATTTGTGTTACCCATTTTACCCAGTTATCAGGTGCAAGGCTGATTAAGCGTTTGGTGCTGACATCGGCGGGTTTGATCATGGGGTTGTAAACGCACTGCAAAGATATAAAATAATTATACTTATGTGTGTATTACAGATATTCAGATTTTTGATTGGAATACTTCTGGAAAATGACCGCACCCGCTCTAAGATAATTTGAGAAGGTATCATCGCTTTTTAAATTACTTACCTAATCTCATTAATCCAGCTTTAAATAGCACTCAATAAAAAAAATGAAATTAATATCAGTAAGTTGGGTTTTTTAATTTTAAAGTGGGAATGAGTCACTATGCCAAGCTTGATAAAAGGCTGGATAAGTCATAGTTTTGGTGCAGTGCCAGATAATTTTATAAGCCTCATCTGATAAGTAATTTTTTAAAGCTGTGACAACTGCCGTCATCTTGTCAGATTCTGTTAAAATTTTCCCTAAACTTGATGCCGCTAACCTACGGGTTTCTTCCGATTGAGAATCACGAATTAACTCCACTAATGCAGTGATCACAGTGGGATTATCTGGAGCTATTTCCTCTAAAATTGATACCGCTTGCCTACGGGTTTCTTCCGATTGAGAATCACGAATTAACTCCACTAATGCAGTGATCACAGTGGGATTATTTTGAGTTATTTTCCCTAAATTTGATGCTGCTAGCCTACGGGTTTTTTCCGATTGAGAATTACGAATTAACTCTTCTAATGCAGTGATAACAGTGGGATTAATTGGAGCTATTTCCCTTAAACTTGATGCCGCTTCCCAACGGGTTTGTTCAGATTGAGAATTACGAATTAACTCTTCTAATGCAGTGATAACAGTGGGATTATTTGGAGCTATTTCCCTTAAACTTGATGCCGCTTCCCTACGGGTTTCTTCCGATTGAGAATCACGAATTAACTCCACTAATGCAGTGATAGCAGTGG
>NZ_JBALDI010000066.1:0-22853 GCF_036917395.1 Nostoc sp. | reverse complement strand
TTTTTTGCCTCTAGATGTGTGTTTTTATTCTTACTTGCCTTTTTTCTCTAAGTAATTTCCGGTTGTGACACTTGGGGTGCGGAAGGTGGGTTATATATATAGCAGGACTAATGATGGTGCGTTTATCAGGCGATCGCCGCTTTAGTGGTAGGTTTACTGATTTTGATGTCATTGTTAGTATCACCTTCGGCTCGTTGTTAAGCCGTGCAATTAATGGCTCGGCACCATTTTGGGGAACCATAGGTGTAGGTTTTGTGCTGGTGGGTATGAATCGGCTGTTCGCTTTGATTAGCGATCGCTCCCGCAGTTTCCGTAAAATCATTACTGGTAACTCGCTAATCCTAATTCAAGATGGCGAAATTCAATCAAATAATCTGAAAAAAGCCCATGTCAGCCAAACCGATTTAATTGCATCTTTAGGCAGCAACGCTCACTTATCAGATCCAAGCGAGGTAAAATTTGCACGCCTTGAACGCAGTGGACAAATCAGTGTCATTCCTGCTGCCCGCAAACCACAGGTAATAGAGGTGAAAGTGGAAGATGGAGTACAGACGGTGCAGGTGAAGCTAGATTATCCAGAGCAGGGAGAAAGGTACTGAGAAACTTCGAGCGATCGCACAGAATTTAATTCTGAATTCTTTCCTTTAAATCGTTGAATGTATACTTACAACATTAATTTGAAAAATAACTATATATACTGGATATTTTTTTGTCTTTCTATAGGTTGATGCACAGAAAATTTCTGAATAGTTTCCTAAAGAAGGGAAACAACGCAAATATCAACAAACGTTCTATAACCCACATTAACGAGAATACTAGCAACCGAATTGATTGAAGGAACAATAGGAGCATGAGACATGACTGACATTGTAGATACACTGATAAACGACGGTCGATTTACCACCTTAGTTGAAGCGATTAATCGGGCGAGTCTATTGCAAGGGCTAATGGAGCCTGCATCGATTACGCTGTTTGCGCCGACTGATGAAGCATTTTCCAAGTTGCCATCGGGAACGGTGGGAATTTTTCTTGACAATCCGCCTGAGTTAGAGCAACTCTTGACATACCATGTGATTGCTTTGCGGATTCCATCTGCCGATACTGATGCTTTGAGTTCAGCCCCAACTGTAGAAGGTTCGACGCTGGCGATCGATACCTCTGACGGGATTAAGGTTAATGATGCCAGAGTTATTGAACCAGATATCGAATCAGATAACGGAATTATTCATATTATTGATAGCGTTCTGATCCCAGAATCTGTGGGTGAATTGTTGGTTACAAGGTAGAAACCTTGCATTGCAACGTCTCTACTGGAATCAACGTATCAAAATCCGATCAAAGGAATTGCAAGTTATGGCAAAAGTTGTTGGAATTGATTTAGGGACGACTAACTCTTGTATTGCAGTCATCGAAGGTGGACAACCGCTGGTGATTGCGAATGCAGAAGGACAACGCATTACTCCCTCTGTGGTTGCATACACAAAAACAGGCGAGCGTCTAGTTGGTCAAATAGCTCGACGACAGGCGGTAATGAATCCAGAAAACACGTTCTACTCAGTCAAACGGTTTATCGGACGCAAATACGAGGAAATCACCCACGAAGCGAGTGAAGTTTCTTACAAAGTCGTCCGCGATCGCAATGACAACGTTAAGCTTGATTGTCCGGCGCTCAAAAAACAGTTCGCGCCTGAAGAAATTTCTGCTCAAGTTTTGCGAAAACTTACAGATGATGCCAGCAAATATCTCGGAGAACCGATTACGCAAGCAGTGATTACCGTGCCTGCTTACTTCAACGATTCGCAACGACAAGCGACTAAAGATGCAGGCAAAATTGCAGGGCTAGAAGTACTCCGGATCATTAACGAACCCACGGCGGCAGCACTTGCATACGGTTTAGACAAAAAGGGCAACGAAACAATCCTAGTCTTTGACTTAGGGGGCGGTACGTTCGACGTTTCGATTCTAGAAGTTGGAGAAGGAGTATTTGAAGTCAAAGCCACGAGTGGAGATACCCATTTAGGCGGTGACGACTTTGATAAAAAGATTGTCGATTATATTGGAAACGAATTTCAGCGCAACGAAGGCATTGATTTACGCAAAGATAAGCAAGCCCTGCAACGGTTAACCGAAGCCGCAGAAAAAGCCAAAATTGAACTCTCTAGCGCCACCCAAACGACGATTAATCTCCCTTTCATCACAGCAACTCAAGAGGGGCCAAAGCACCTCGATATAACGTTAACTAGGGCGGAGTTTGAGAAACTCTGCGCTGACTTGCTCGATCGCTGTCGCATCCCAGTTGAGCAAGCTCTCAACGATGCCAATCTGAACAATGCCAATCTCGATGAAGTTGTGCTAGTAGGCGGTTCCACCCGAATTCCCGCCGTGCAACAACTCGTCAGACGGATCACAGGCAAAGATCCAAATCAGGGAGTGAATCCCGATGAAGTAGTTGCTGTAGGTGCAGCAATTCAGGGCGGAGTGCTGGCGGGAGAAGTGAAGGATGTACTGCTACTAGATGTAACACCACTTTCTTTAGGGGTGGAAACGATGGGCGGGGTAATGACGAAAATTATTCCTCGCAACACAACGATTCCTGTGAAAAAATCTGAGACGTTTTCAACCGCCGCTGATGGTCAGCCGAATGTCGAAATTCATGTTCTGCAAGGAGAAAGGGAATTTGTCGCAGACAATAAGAGTCTAGGTACGTTTCGGCTCGATGGTATTCCTCCAGCCCCGCGGGGAGTGCCTCAAATTGAAGTGACCTTCGACCTTGATGCCAATGGGTTACTATCGGTGACTGCCAAAGACCGCGGCACTGGTAAAGAACAATCGATTACAATATCAGGTGCTTCGACGCTGGATAAAAGCGATGTAGAACGCATGGTACGAGATGCAGAAACTCATGCTCAAGAAGACCGCCAACGCCGTGAGCAAATCGACACCAAAAACAATGCGAACTCGCTGGTTTATCAGGCAGAAAAACAACTGCAAGACTTGAATGGTCGAGTTTCACAAGCAGATAAAAATCGGGCGCAAGAATTGATTGGCGAGTTGCGATCAGCAATTGAGCAAGAAAACTACGAGCAAATGCGATCGCTCACTACTAATCTTCAACAAGCGCTGATGCAAATCGGTAGCGCCGTTTACGCCCAAGCCAACGCAGCAACTAGTAATCCTAATCCTCCAAATCAGCCAACCGCACAAAACGACGACGTGATTGATGCCGATTTTGTTAGCTAAAACGTGCCAGGTAAACGTAATTTAGGAGATAGCGATCATGGATGACAAATCAATGGCGGCTCAAGGAGCAGTTCCCAATCAAGCAGCAGCCGAAGCGCAACAAACACTTGCAGGACAAAATCATTATGCTGGAGGCAATGCATTATTAGACGCCCAAATAGAGGTAGGAATACAGACGGATGATTCTGTAATTGAGCAGCCAGCAGCCACAAACATTGCTGGAAATCAAGACACAGACGATCCAACAGAGGCAAAATTTACAACTACTGGAGACTACCCTGTAGACTTTGAACAACTCAACGACGAAGGAAACTTATCACTGACAAAAGATGTTCCGAGTGCAGAATAGTCAGATTTTGAGAATTGAATCATGCCAACTGCAACTGATTTCAAAGATTATTACAACATTTTGGGAGTTGACAAAACTGCAACTCCCGACGACATTAAGCGAGCTTACCGCAAACTTGCCCGCAAATATCACCCTGATGTGAATCCTGGCAATCCAGAAGCCGAGGAAAAATTCAAAGAGATTAATGAAGCCAACGAAGTTTTATCAAATCCAGAAAAGCGCGAAAAATATGACTCTTTTGAGCAGTACTGGAAGCAAGCGGAGGTTAGCGGCACTCCTCCTAGAGGAACTAGTACGTATGCACAGGGATTTGACCAATATAGCAACTTTGATGACTTTATCAATGATTTGCTGGGTGGTTTAGGGGACAGGACAAGAACAGGACGGACTTATTACCGTACTGCGACTGGGCAGCCTGATGACTTTGGCTCATTTGGCAGCCAAGCACCAGCACCCGATACCGAAGCTGCGATCGCACTCTCCTTTTCGGAAGCCTTTCACGGCACTCAAAAGCGGTTGCAGTTGGATGATGAAACCATTAACGTTCGTATTCCCGCAGGTGCTAAACCGGGTAGTCGAATTCGCATTAAAGGCAAAGGTCGTCCCAGCCCTTTTTCTCAACAGCGAGGCGATTTGTATCTCACAATCGAGCTGCTTCCCCATCCGTTTTTTCAGTTTTCGGGTGACAACTTAACCGGAGACGTTCCCATTCGTCCAGATGAGGCGGTCTTAGGCGCTCAAATTCAAGTACCAACCCCGGAGGGTAGCGTCACGTTGAGTGTTCCTAAAGGCGTGCGTTCCGGTCAATCGCTGCGATTGCGAGGAAAAGGTTGGACGCAACCAAAAGGCGGGCGAAGTGACCTAATTGTGAAACTTCAGATCGTATCTCCGAAAGAGTTAAGCGAAATTGAGCAGGATTGCTATGAGAAAATTCAGGCCAATAGCAGCTTTAACCCACGTACTGCATTAGAAGGAGTGACTTTATGAGCGAGTTTAGCATCTCTAGTACAGTTGTTTCCCAAGAAGGCGATCGCCTTTATACATTTGAGTATGCAGCTTCAGTAACCCAAACTTCAACGATTGTAATTGAGCGATTTGTGCAACTCGGATTAATCGAACCGAAAGGCTCGATGTTGCACTTACAAGAAATTGCACGCATTGCTCAAATCCAACGCTTACGTCAGGATTTGGGGCTAAATCTCGTAGGAGCAGCTATGGTTGTGGATATGGCGGCTGAAATTGCCCAGTTACGCGCACAGCTAAAAGCGTTGCAGTCTTCTTGAAAAAGTTGGCACAGTCGAAACTGTTTTAGTGGATAAAGAGCGCGATCGCTTTCGATATTTCGTGATTGATATAGAGAAAATTTTGATCGCTATTGGTTTGGGATTAATTGTGAATTTTAATCCTTGTTAAAAACTTTACTAATTCAATTCGTACTCAAACTATGAAAAAATGAATCTCAGAACACCTCTAATTTTTTATTTAGTTGTAACTATTACTTTATTAATCTCTTTGTTATCAATAGCTTTTCCTAATTTTGCTAATTCCTATGGTCTATTTTTGGTAGGCATATTAGTTTGCTTTATAGGCATACCTCATGGAGCTACAGATAATTTAGTTTTTTATGCTTTAAATAAAAAGAGTACTTATGCACAAAGCATAATCAATTTTTATTTGTTTTATATTTTTTCCATTTTTATTTACATCCTTTCTTGGTATTTATTTCCATCTCTAGCTTTCAATATATTTCTTGCTGTTAGCATTTATCATTTAGGACAATCCAACTTATATTATCTGCATCTACCGAAGAAAATTCTTAAAACTTGTGTCTATTGTTGTTGGGGTTTATTTATAATCACAGCAGCCATTGTTTCTAATCCCCAGGAAGTAATTTTTATTTCTAAATATTTATCCAATGATGTATGGCTATTACACATTAAACATCAAGAATATTTTTTAGCATTAATTATTATTTTAAATTCTTTAATAATTAGTTTATTTTTTAATTTAAAATACCTTAGTCAAAAAGATTTAATTAGAGAATATTTAAGTTTAATTATTTTAGGAATACTTTTTTATACAACGCCATTAATTATATCTTTTGGAGTTTATTTTGGGCTTTGGCATTCGCTTGGCTCTACCTTTGATCAGCTTGAATGCTTAAAAAAGGCTAATTTAAAAGCAAGTGGAATTGATTATTATTTAAAATCAATTCCAATTAGTATTATCTCAATCATATTTTTGATAATAATAGCTTTTTTTTTAAACGATTTTAATATTGAACAGTTACAAAAACATTTAAATACAACAATGGCTTCATTTTTTATTTTTATTGCTTCAATTACACTTCCACACACAATTATTAGAGATAATTTGTACAGAAGCATATCTTCAGACGGTTGAAACTGTAATTGTCAAGCGAATTTGCTAAGAACAAAAGCAGCAAGAAATCCAAAGACGACGATTAGTCCAGCAAAATCATGCGCTTGCTCAAAGGCTTCTGGAATCATGGTGGAATAGCAATAAGAAAAGGGAAAATCGTTGAGGCAGCAGGGGTGCAGAGGAGCGGAGGAGCAGGGAAGAAAGAAGAAGTTTAAGGTTTGCGTTCGGAAGAAATAAAAATTCCCCTCTGCACCTCTGCACTTCTGCAATCCTTACGCCGCCTACTCTTCAGCTTAACAAGCGTGCCATTCAATCATGGTGTCTGAAATCATTGCTAAAATAGCGCCTGCGGCAATCGGGGAATCTTGGCGTAGTAACCTACTGCGGAACCCAGTAGCAGGGCTGAACCACCAACTAAACCCCAGAAACCTGCTTTTAACCAAAGTGGAAACATGATTAATTCGTAATTAAAATTATTGACTTATGTAGCTTAAATTTCTCCAGCTTGGGGTTTTGATAGTGTTTGTAATTCTTCCCAACTATAGTGATTAAGTAGTTCAATTGGTTTGTGATCTGCTCCTAATCCTAAGCCTACTGTCGGCTGGAGTTCTTCAATGAATTGCTCGGTGTATCCTGCCAGTTCATTGGCTGCAACTCCACCAGCGATCGCACCTGCAACGCCACCAATTGCAGCACCAACCTTACCACCAATTGAGCGACCGAGTGCAGCTCCTACCACACCACCTCCTGCTACTCCCAATCCTGTGGCAATGGGATGAGCCTGAGAGGTCGTTTTAATTTCATTTTCCGGTTTAGAAACAGGGTGTTCTTCCTTCATAATTTTCTCCTTAAAACTATTAAACTCGTGAGTGTTTGCATAAATAAACATGAAACTACTTCTGGCTCAGGTATGCCAGAAGCCATAGGGCAAAGCGTTCTAGTCCAACCAATAGAACGGTGATGCCCAATGCCAGACCAAACAAAACTAGGTTGTTTTCATTCCCAGCTTTTAAGGCAAAACTTAAAGATGTGGCAACGGCTGGAGGATGCATCGCATCTAACAGGATCATCAGCACGATTGTGACGATCATTGCGGTTCCACCAGACACATAATTCGAACCCAGCAGCATATAAGTTGTAAAACCGATCGCAGCTGCCATCATTTGGGAAATGACTAGAGTTCGCGCCGTGTTTGTACCGTGCTGGGGGTCGAGATAAATGAGAAAGGCGCTAGAAGCCAAGGACGCAAACAACAAACGCTGACGGGTTAGTACTTCCACTAGAGCCAACATGATCAATATGACTACTGTCGGGGCAGCGGCTAGTGCCAATTCACCTTTCCAATTGAGGCGGCTGCGGAGTGATCGATTCGCACCTTCTAAGGGTTTTAAGCTGGAACGGTGAGGTTTCATCGTATACTCCTATCAAGCTCCGGCTCTGATGAACGGCGTTGTTCTCCCTGCTGAATCTCTCGCTCTAAGAAATAATTCAACAAAGTTCGCAGCAAAACGATCGCTCCCAAATTCAATATATCTTGGCGAGTAGGTGCTACTGCCGTCCGTAAAATATCGCTGGCAACAGTAAATTCCAGCCCCAATGCCAGTACTCGTCCCAATTGCAAACGAATTCCTTCTGTGGCATCGAAATGTTGTTTGGAACGAGCAAACAACATTCGCAGATAATTAGTAATACCTCGGATTACTGCTGTGCCAATTACAACTGCTGCTGCAATTTCTGTCCCTGCTGCCAAATAACCGACAAGAATTTTGAGCCACGTCTCCAGAGGACTTATTAAGGCGCTCTCACTTCTACTTTCTCCGACATTCAAACTCAGGATTAAAACTAACCCCAAGATGAGTGCTAACGGTAATAGCAAATTAAGCAATGAATCTTTGGATGGCTCTCGTTTCATAAAACCTGGCGATCGCTTTGGAAACCTAGAGGCTTCGGGTGATGAGTACGTTCTGTAATATGTATCTATTTCACTCGTTCAGCTATGTGATGACCAACGCGCAACGCATTCGCCATAATTGTGAGTGTGGGATTAGCACCGGAATTTGACGGAAAGAAACTACTATCTACAACATAAAGATTATCAACATCATGGGTACGGCAATTGAGGTCAAGAACTGAGGTTTTAGGATCTGTGCCAAATCGACAACTACCACATTGATGAGCAACTGCTTGTTCTGGTATATGAGTGCGGGGATAAATGCTAAATGGTAGGACATGTTTAGCAGAACCAGGGATTGACTTGAGTACAGATGTCCATCGGTGAATCAGGCGATCGCTTGCTTCGGTATTGTTTAGTGTATAGTCAACGTGAATCTTGTCACCCACCACACGAATCCGATTATTCGGGTCTGGTAAATCCTCTGTCTGCAACCACCAGCCGAGCGATCGCTCGGCCAGTAAATGGCGCTCATAATGAGGGATCAGTTTAACAAATGGAGCCATGAGCGGCGGAGCCTCGGCGGGAATCATATCGGCAAGTACATTGCCGGTATTCTGCACCATGCCCATCGGATAAGGAAAATCCGGCTCTCCCCAGTAAAAATCGTTGACGGCGATCGTTTTTTGAAAGTTGGCGCGATTCACTTCTAGGTGTATTGAAACTATAGCGGTTTCCGTCTGTCTCATAAAATTCCGCCCCACCTGATCGGAACTGTTTGCCAATCCATTAGGATGTTTATCGTTAGCAGACCGTAACAGCAAGGCAGCTGAGTTGATGGAACCACAAGCAACAACCACAATATCACCTGCAAACCAATGCCGCTCTCCTGGAATTTCAGTTTCTACCCTTGTAATCTCTCGTCCCGACTCACTGGTATGCAGCCGCAAAACTTTGGCATTGGTCTTCAGGGTGAAATTAGCATACATCTGGCGGGTAGGACGAATAGCGTTGACATCAGCATCAGCTTTTGCGTGTACTAAACAGGGGTATCCATCAAAAGTATCACAGCGAATGCAGGGACTCTTTGTGCGATCGCTCTCATTGAGCTTTAATCCTAGTGGTAGGTGGAATGGGTAATAACCCAGTTCGCGGATACCATCAGCAAGGGACTGCATATCTGGCTCATGGCTTACTGGTGGATATGGATATGGTTCGCTGCGAAAGGGTTCGGTGGGGTCTTCCCCTTGCTTACCATGCACGTCATACAGCTTTTCTGCCTGGGTGTAGTATGGCTCAAAGTCTTGATACTTCAAAGGCCATTCTGGAGAAATTCCTCCTTTGTGAATTACCCTTTCAAAATCTCGCTCCCGTAATCGAATTAAGGCTGCACCGTAAAGTTTAGTATTACCACCAACCCAGTAGCCTGTCTGAGGTTTAAAGGCTTTGCCTTCCTTGTCATACCATTGCTCATCTGTATGGTAGCGATGTTTTTGATAAACCTCTTGCGGATTCCAATTAGCTTTTTCTCTCGGTAAAAAGTCGCCTCGTTCTAGTACTAAAATTTTTTGACCTGTGGGTGCAAGGCGGTGAGTTAATGTACCTCCACCAGCGCCTGTACCAATAATAATGATGTCGTAATGTTCTGTGATGCTAGTCATAATTTATAATTCATAATTTTATCAATGAAGGCAGGAGTTAGAGGGCAGGAGGCAGGAGGAAAACTGACCCCTAACTCAGTAGTGTGAACGAATGTTCAAGTGTTTAAGACAAGAACACCAAATTAAAAATTTGGTGGCTCTCCCAACAGGAGGGGTCTGAATCCTATAGCTGAATAAAAACCTCCTGCCTTCTGCCTCCTGCCTCCTGCCTCCTTCAAACTTCCGATTTGATTCGTTTACTACTGCAAAGTAATTTGGCAATAATTTTAGTTAATTTCTAAGTTTTTGAAAAAGCTAAGTAGCTCTAAAGATAGATTCATCTGCTTACATTAAAACTTTAATTACAATATTGCTTCTACCCAATGGGTTAATATTTACTTATGCCTAAAGATAGGCTAATATTTTATTTGAATTTTATTTTCGTGTAGATATTATTTAAAGTAAGTATACATTCTCTAGGACTTACGCAATAACTCTCTGAAACCTTATTCCTTTGTGTCCTTTGCGTCCTTTGCGGTTCGTTTTTTCATGATTTTGCGTAAGTCCTGTTCTCTTTACAATAAAATTTAAATAAATTTAGTTTGACATTTTCGACCACACTATTAATTCGATTTGGGAAATAATTCAAATCTTTTTATTAAATTTAAATAAAAAGTAACTTGTTGCCACAATCAATATATATCTATGGTTCAATGAAAATTTAAATAAATAAAATCACAATTAGCTTTATACCAATTATTTTTAATATTTTGTTTAGTAAATGATAAAAATAGCTATAACTTATATACTTAGTTGGTTGCACAATATTAAATACAGCTATATAGCATTTTGGTATTAATTTGAACCTGCTATTTATTATCAGCAACCAAGTTAGATAACAGGAGATTCCTATGCCGGTAGACATTGAGATTTATGATGATCGCCTGCGTGCTATTGTATCTATAGATGCTTCACTCCAAAAACTAACCAACGGTGCAGTCCATAGTGAGGGGCCTGTTTACTTTCACGAAGACAATAGTGTTGTGTGGAGTGACGCTCACGGCAACCGCCTGTTACGTTGGAGTCCTACTGATGATGTGAGTGTCCTACGTAACCCATCTGATTATCAAAGTGGTAATTACCGCGACTTGGAAGGTCGTCTAGTTGCGTGTTCATCTGGTTTGCGTGCCATTATTCGACGCGAACACAATGGTGAGTGGAAGGTTTTAATCGATCACTACCTGGGCAAATGCCTTAACAGTCCAAATGATTTAGTAGTGAAAAGCGACGGCACAATTTGGTTCACCGATCCACCTTATGGAATCACTGAGCCAAATCAAGGTTACGGTGGCGAACAGGAACAAAGCGGAAGTTACGTGTACTGCTTCGACCCAGCAACTGATGAGATTTATCCTGTAGTGACGGACATGGTACGCCCTAATGGGCTGGCTTTCAGTCCAGATGAAAGTTTACTGTATGTTTCAGATACAGCTGCGTTTAATATTCCTGGAGGGCCTCATCATATTCGTGTTTATGAGGTTGTGAACGTAGGCGCAGCCTTTCGTAGACATCGCTATGTAAAGAATGGGCGTGTGTTTGCAGTCATTGAACCAGGACAACCAGATGGACTGCGGGTTGATGAACATGGCAATGTTTTTACTAGTTCTCAAGACAGTGTGCAAATATACGCGAACGACGGAACTCGCTTAGGAAAAATTATTGTGCCGGAGACATCCGCTAACCTGACTTTTGGTGGTAAGGAAGGCGATCGCTTGTTTATTACAGCAGGCAAATCTTTATATGCTATCAACCTTAATACTCGTGGTGTACAGCTATGATTTATCAATTTGCGGTGGGTGTTGCGATCGCCTTTTTTATAGCTGCATTTAATTTCCCACAGCTAAGACCATACCTATTAAGTTCACTCTATCATGTATATCCTAACGGGCTTCCCGGATTGGCACTTTTACTATTAAGAGTTAGTGTTGGCGGGTTATTTTTACTACACGGTTATCCAAAGATAACGCATCTTCGGCAATGGGCTGAGTCTCTAAAAATGCCTGTCCTTCTTTGCTTTTTATCAGCTGCGTCTATGTTAGGTGGGGGAATTTTTCTGATTATTGGATTCCTCACACTCTTAGCCACCTTGCCCATTCTCGGCTCAATGCTGTTCGCTGCGTATTTACATATCTCTGGAGGTAAGCCTTTTGTAGCACAAGATCCATACTTAATTCCGCAAGACCAATATCAGGGCCCTTTGGGACAAGGTGAACCGCCAAGTTGGGAAAAGGCGTTTATGTATTGCGTGATGTTGATTGCGATCGCAGTTTTAGGCCCTGGGGCATATTCGCTGGATGCTCTGATTTTTGTCCGGTGAAAATTAAAGCTTCATGCATATAAAGTCTTGAATCCCTTTTGCCTCCTGCCTCCTGCCTCTTGCCTTGAACGCAGAATTCTCACAAAATCGCGTTGCTCCCTTTAGCTTAAGTTCACTTCCAAATCCGCAATCGTAAACTGCTCCTTATACCAATTCAGATTTAAGCCAAAAGGTAGGGTAATTCTTTAGGTGTTACATTTACGCTAAAGAAGCATCTGAATCGAATGGCACTAAGTTAAGCTGAAGGGTATGCAGCGTAAGAATTGCAGAGGAGCAGGGGGGCAGGGGCGCAGAGGAGAATTTCTAAATATCCGAACGCAATGCTTAAAACTTTTTCTTTCTCCCCTGCTCCTTTGCTCCTCTGCACCCCTGCTACCTCAACGATTTTCCCTTTTCTTAGTGCCATTCGCATCTGAATCCGTAGAAATTAGCACCTAATATAATATTTTGTAATGAGTCTAAAAGGAACGATCACCTTTGATATTCTTGCCACTTGCTTTAGTCTGAATAAGCCGCGTCAAGCCTTGGTTGCGTTGGGCGCTCCTGCACATACACTAGAACTCTGGTTTGCTCAAACCCTGCGTGATGCCTTTGCCCTTTCTCATGCAGGACATTATCAACCTCTCAGGCAAATTTTAGCGGCAGAACTACCGCGTTCTCTGGCTGTGATTGGAGTAGAAACAACTGAACAACAGCGATCACAAGTCCTCGATACATTCACCCAGTTGGAGCTACAAACAGGTGCTTTGATTGCCTTTAATCAGCTGCAATCAGATGGATGGAGGCTGATTGCTTTGACAAATGGCGGCGAAGAGTCTACCCGAAAACTGCTTCAACAATCCAACGCTCTACCGTTTTTTGACCGTATTCTCTCTTGTGATGCCATTGAGAAAACTAAACCTCATCCCGATGTGTATGCACTAGCGAAACGAGAAAGCAGAGACGAAGTATGGTTAGTTGCTGCCCATGCCTGGGATGTGATGGGTGCAGCAATGGCTGGTTTGCAAACCGCTTTCATTACATCATCAGAAAAAGCTTACTTGGGAATTTACCCACAACCGACAATCATAGGAGTTGATTTAGGCGATGCTGCTAATCAAATTGTCGAATGGGTTAGTCCGCAACAACAATAATTAACCAAGCAACAAACTCCTTACCTAAACCCTGCCTTTGAAACTCAGGGGCTATACGAATGGCACTAAGAAAAGGGAAAATCGTTGAGGCAGCAGGGGTGCTCTTGAGCTCTTGAGCAGGGGAGAAAAAAAAAGTTTTAGGTATTGCGTTCGGATATTTAGAAATTCCCCTCTGCACCGAATGGCACTAAGATAAGTCCAAAGTCTTGTGTTGCCTCGTTCCCAGCCTCTAGGCTGGGAAACCATTGTGAGAGTCTCCGCCTCCTCTTTGTTGACCAGAGGCAGAGCCTCTTGAAACTCGTTCCCAGTCTTCAGACTGGGAACAAGGTTACACAAGCTTTTCGGCTTTTCTTAGTGCCATTCCCCTCTGCACCCTTGCCCCCCTGCCCCTGGAGCATCTTTACGCTGCATACTCTTCAGCTTAACAAGCGTGCCATTCGGGGCTATACCAAGTTCCATAATTTCGCCCTGGTCGCTGCGCCATTTCATCGTTGCTACACCAACCAAGTGTTCGCTGTTCCTCTAAGTCTTGCATACTCTGGAACATTATTCTGCTTAAAGGGTGAGGAATCGTTCTCCTCAATGCTTGATACTTGAGTCAAGAATAGCAAAACTATCGAAAAGAACAAGTGATGAAAGACGAGCGATTAGAGATGCAAGACCCCCGGCAGCAATATCCTGCTCCGCCCTTTCCCCAACAACCACAGCCCGTACCAGGACTTGCTCAAAAGATGCAGCCCCAACCGGATCACGGTGAGCAGAGCTACATTGGATCTGGAAAGCTTACAGGTCGGAAGGCATTGATCACGGGAGGCGATTCTGGTATCGGGCGCGCTGTTGCGATCGCATTTGCCAAAGAAGGTGCTGATGTCGCAATTGGCTATCTTTTGAGCGAGGAAGCTGATGCTCAACAAGTGATCCAATTGATTGAACAATCAGGGCGCAAAGCGGTGGCGCTTCCGGGTGACATCACCGACGAGCATTTTTGCCAAAAGCTGGTGACAGATGCAGTGCAATCTTTGAACGGTTTAGATATTCTCGTGAACAATGCTGGCGCACAGACATCTTACCCATCAATTAGCGATATCACGACTGAGCATTTCGATAAAGTGATGAAGACAAACCTCTACGCGCTATTTTGGATTACTAAAGCTGCCGTTCCACATCTCAAACCCGGAGCATCAATTATTAACACCACTTCGATTCAGGCATATCAACCTTCAGCGAGTCTGCTTGACTATGCGCTGACCAAAGCGGGCATTGAGAATTTCAGCAAATCTCTTGCTAAACAGCTGATCCACAAGGGAATGCGCGTTAATGCAGTCGCACCCGGCCCATTCTGGACACCGCTACAGCCGAGTGGTGGTCAGACCCAGGACAAGATCAAGACATTTGGTTCTGAAGTTCCGCTTGGAAGACCTGGGCAACCTGTGGAAATTGCTCCTGTGTATGTGTTGCTTGCTTCCCAAGAAGGTAGCTACATCACCGGAGAAGTTTATGGTGTAACAGGCGGCATCGGGATTGCCTAGTTAAAAATGTTGAAACAACTTTAAGAGAACTTTTATAAGAGTCACTGATCTTGAAAATAGGGAAAACCTTCAGATTAATTTTGGTTGGTTAACTGCGATCGCCACTGGAAAGGGCGGCTACGCCATCGTAATCGTCATGTCATGATTGTATTAGGCATTATTGCGTTGGCGCAGCCCACCGCAGGCATCGCGGATTCCGATGAAATCTCTGGGACTGAACTCAAGAAGCTGCAAGATAAAAGGGCGAAAACCAAAACAGAACGACATCAGCAGCGCTTGGCTGAATTGTCTCGTCGCTACGAAATTGACGTGACCCCTGAGTTGGTCGAGAAAGATGATAATGGGTGGTATCCCCAACTGCGGATGCACTATTATTTGACACTGGGACGGGAATTTCTGACCACCCGTGATGCAAAACGGGCTAAGGCGCAGTTAGAAACAGGGGAGAATTCGATTTGTCAACCAGACTTTAACAAGAGGCAGATTGTACCGTCAGTTTTGTTACTCGAAAGCCTAAATCTGTTGCAATTTCTTACACCAGACGTTCATTTACGGGGATCTGATGAAAAGATGGTGGAGTTTAAAGTGCTGGCTGTAACGCATCGGCACGTTATTGAAAATTATCTGAATGTTTCCATTTCTGAAAAACACGTTGGTGAGGTTAGATCTTGGTCGATGAGTTAGTCTGCATCACAATAGCTCCGGTTGGATAACGGCTAGTTTCAGACGATTCCAACGTCACGAATAACCCAGAGATACCTGTGTCATAAAAGTCGGCAGGCATCCAAAATTTATCTAGCACCTTTCCCTGGGGATTAATTTTCACAGTGCCACAGGGAATTTTTTCGCCATCAGCGATCGCCCAAAGTCGATAGACCTTACCTGTGGGTGGAGCCACCAGATTTTGCACGACTAGAATTCCCTGCCGTTGTCCGAGATTTACAACAAAGCTACCCGCAGCAGTATTTGACGCATTCACAGCCTTGAGAGAGAAAAGTTGCGTTTGGGACTGTTGTAGTAAGGTATTGATGTCACCAGCCATGCCCAAATCTTGTCGCAAGCGATAGTTATCTACTCCTAAACACAGAATCAGGAGTGCCGCGACACTACCCATGACGGTATACCAGAAGAGCCGAGGCTGTTTGTGTCGGGAGGTCAGTTGAGTGGTAGTAGCCGTTGCCAGGATGACAGACCGGAGATGAGGAGGGGGTTCAACGCTGTTTAAGTCATGAGCCACCTGGTCTAAGACCTCTCGCAACTGATTCACTTGTGCCACCAATGCCGGATTTTCTATCAGCAGTTGCTCGAAAGCTGCGACTTCAGTGCGATCAAGGTCGCCCACTACATAGCCTGCTGCTAAGGTTTCGATTGCTTGAGGGGTGAGAGGTTCAGTCATAACCTTAGTCAATTGAGTCCCGTAAAAGTTGCTTCAGTTTCAGGAGTCCCTGGCGAGTCCAGCTTTTCACGGTTCCCAGGGGTTTATTCAGTTGTTGGGCGATTTCCGATTGGCTCAGTCCGGCATCATACGCTAGTTCGATCGCCTGCCGTTGCTGAACGGAAAGTTGAGCTAATGCCTGCCGCACTTGCTGCGATCGCTCATTGAAAACAGCCTGCTCAACCGGAGTAGGCGCGGGGGGTGCAGCAGTGACGTTCTGCCCCCAACGTTGCACCAAATTAAGGGTGCGACTGTGCGATCGCAGTTTGTCAATCGCCCGCGATCGAGTCATGACAATCAGGTAGCGCATCAAATGACCGTGTTTAGCAGAGTCAACCGGGCGCTGCCATAGCGATAGAAAAATTTCCTGAGTCAGGTCTTCTGCTTCCGGCTGGCTTTGCAACACTTTCAGCGCCACTCCATACACCACGCTGCCATAGTGATCGTAGAGACACCCTAAGGCCGTTGGCTGCTTTGCCTTCAAGTCATCTAAGAGTGCGGCATCACTCTTCGATGACGGTTCTAGTGGCTACCGGAGTGAGCATGACCGGACTGTTTGCTAAACGCCGTCAACCAAAGCGGATGGAAGAACGCCCATGAAATACATTTCCTATTTTTTCATAGCGTTCGCCAGTGCCTTCTTGGCCATCCTGTTGTCGTTGTCATCCTGTAGTCCGAACCATAAGGCAATGACTAGCCAACCAATGGTGATGAAAGATAAACCCAAGTCCCAACCCCAAACTAGCCAACAAACTGCCGATACTACGGTCAAAATTCGTAATTTCAAATTTGAGCCAGCGAATTTGACGATCGCTGTTGGTAAAACTGTTCAATTTATTAATGTCGATGAAGAACCCCACACGGCTACGGCTACGGATGGTACTTTCAACTCTAAAGCACTAGATACCAATCAAACCTGGAACTACACCGCTACTAAACCGGGTATCTATCCCTATATTTGCTCAGTTCATCCCTTTATGAAAGGGACGTTGACGGTAACACAAGAGAAAAATTAACCAGAGGAATACCAATGCAACGCAGAAAATTTATTGAACACGTAGGCTGGACAGGACTCGGTATTGTGTGGACTGTTGGCGGAAATGGCTTATTGACTGCCTGTCAGGTAGGAGAACCAAATGCTCAAAAATCATCTACGGCTTTACCGTTTTCCTTCGTTCAAATTAGCGATACGCACATCGGTTTCAAAAAACCTGCAAATGAACATGTAACCGATACGCTCCAGAAAACGATCAATGCAATCAATGCTTTACCCACTCCACCCGCCTTTGTCATTCACACCGGAGATATCTCCCATTTGTCTAAACCAGAAGAATTTGATCAGGCCAAACAACTGCTTTCTCAATTGAAAGTCCCACTGTTTACCCTACCAGGGGAACACGATACAATTGGCGATCACGGCAAAGCCTACGAAGAAGCCTTTAACCGAAAGGATGTCAAAGAAGGACTACAGGTTTGGGATCAGGCGGGAATACACTTTGTCTCCTTAATTAATGTACTAGACTTTGGCGCAACGGGTACGGGTAAACTGGGTCAGGCACAATTGGACTACCTGGCAAAAGATTTAGCAGGGCAGAAACAGGATAAGCCTTTAGTTATTTTCAGCCATATTCCCCTGTATAACCTTTATCCTAAATGGGGATGGGCAACTGCCGATTCGGCAAAGTTGCTTTTACTGCTATCTCGTTTTGCATCGGTAACAGTGTTAACGGGACACATCCATCGAGTGATTGAGCATAGCGAAGGCAATATTCGCTTCCACACTGCTGCGGCGACTGCTTATCCCCTCCCTACTCCAGGTCATGGCGATCAACCTGCTCCCGTCAAACTGCCCGAAAATAATCTCTTAGCGGTACTCGGATTCCGCACAGTTAAAATAATTTCCCTTAAAGATACTAGAGTTGACCAACATACTCTCTTGTAGAAATATAGTTTAACAACTGTCTGGTGCGATACGTCCTTAGCCTCTGCGCTTTGCGTAATCGCATTCTGGACCCTTGGGTTTTCATGCGCTGGGAAGTTCTGACCAATGGTCTTTGCTTCCTGATTCACAATGCCTAAAACCCCTATTTTTATGCTCGTTTTCCCAAGTTTGTAGTTGACTGTTACTGAATACCACCGCCACCTCAAGATGCAGCATTTGCTGCATCAATATGCACCCGCTCAACTGTTCCGATATTACCTGTATGTGCTAAGGAAACAGCAACGTTAATCACGCCAATATGCGAAAAGGCTTGGGGAAAGTTACCAAGATGTGCCCCTGTCTTAAAGTCAATTTCTTCTGCAAATAGTCCCAACGAACTGCTTCGTGCCAGCATTTCCTCAAACCAAACACTAGCCTCTGTAGCCCTTTGAGCCAAGATAAGTGCGTTGATCAGCCAGAAGGTGCAAAGAACAAAGGATGCCTCTTTACCACTCACGCCTTCTGGTGCATCTCGGTAACGGTAACACAGTCCATTCTCAACTAAATGTTCGATAGTCGCATCAATTGTTGACACCATGCGCGGGTCAGTTCCATCAATGAAGCCAACACTTGACATTAGTAAATTAGAGGCATCAAGAGTTTCATCCTCGTAAGATTGCTTGAAGGCACCAAGTTTTTCGCTCCACCCTTTTTCAAACACTTCATTGCGGATTAGTTGCCGCTCCTGTCGCCAACGGGTAGTATCACCAGTTAGCTCAAGCGCCTCAGCCATTTCGATGCCACAGTCTAATGCCACCCACAGCATCACTTTCCCGTAAACAAAATGTCGCAAACCCCCACGCACTTCCCAGATGCCGCTATCTGGTTCGTGCCAGTGTTCAGCAGCCCAATCTACTAGTGGGCAGATGTGTTCCCAAATTGCACTTGGATCGTACTTTCCAATCTTCCAGGCGAAATGTAAAGCACTAACCACCTCACCATAGACATCAAGTTGAACTTGTCCTGCTGCACCATTGCCGATCCGAACTGGCTGCGAGTCTCGATATCCCCGCAAGTGATCTAAGGTTTGCTCAACAACCTGTCCACTTGATGTAATCGGGTAAAGGATTTTGATTCCAGTTCCTTCCATCTTTACAGTCTGGGCGATCCAATTGAAGAACTGACACTCATCATCAAGATAACCTGCTAATAGCAATGCATAAAGAGTAAATGATGAGTCCCGAATCCAGGTGAAGCGATAATCCCAGTTCCGCTCCCCACCAATTTCTTCTGGCAACGAAGTTGTCGGTGCAGCTACAATTGCTCCTGAAGGGGCATAAGTCATCAACTGTAAGGTCAGCGCACTGCGAACAACCGCGTCTCGATACGCTCCTTGATAAGTACACTTATTCGCCCAACGCCGCCATTCGGCGCAAGTTGATGCCAGGGCATCCATTGGGTCTAGATTTGACAGTTGTGCGTCCTCCTCACTCAAAAGCGTGAATACCGCTCTTTCTCCAGCATGGAGGATTATGTGACACATAAATGTATTGCTTGTTGTGTCCAGATGCCATTCAACAGGTCCAGTAACGGTGAATGAATCAAACCTGACTTCGTTGCCAAATTTGACTAACTTGGGAATTGTCCGCCCATAGTCAGGGCGAGGAGAGCAAGTACTAATAATTTCTACTGTTCCTCCACTAACCTCGACAATTCGGATTAGCCTGCCAGGTGCTATTCGGCTTTCCT
This sequence comes from Nostoc sp., assembly GCF_036917395.1. Lineage (GTDB taxonomy): Bacteria > Cyanobacteriota > Cyanobacteriia > Cyanobacteriales > Nostocaceae > Nostoc. The sequence goes on along the minus strand of NZ_JBALDI010000066.1, from coordinate 3,207 downwards.
GCTGCTCCTGGTTGCTAATATCCATAAAATCCAGCAGCGAAATTCGTCCTGATTCACAGGTAAAAATTGTTTCTAGTACATTAGTTTCATTTAGGTACTGATGACTACTTGACCAAGCACTGGCTGGCTGAATACTCCAGCTTCCACCACGTTCTAGATCCAAAATCCGAGCAAACAAAGACGGTGAATCGAAGCGAGGTAAGCAAAGCCAGTCAATCGAACCACAACTACTGACAAGAGCTGCTGTATGGCAATTGCCAATCACCCCATAATCTTCTATCGCCGGAAAGGATAGGGTTGGAGGCGTTGGGTCATTATTGGGAGCAGATGTAATACTCATTACCGTTTTTAGCTGCTGATAACCTTTTACGAACATCTTATGTGGAATTGGTAATTTTTGGGTAGCAACTTAAGCCGGGACAGATTGTACAGTGGGCTTTTTGGACTTTCTAGCTTTTAAAGTACCTAATCCCAAAACCAATGAGCCAATCACAATTCCAGCAACCCTTGTGCCTGCATTTTCTGCTTTATGCAGTTTCGTGAAAAAGTTGCACATTTTGCAATACAGATAGCGCTCGCTTTTCTAATGAAAGAGAATACGATTGCCTCCATTTTTATCTTCAGACAACAAATCATCCCGCAATGTCTTTGCCACTCTTGTAGCTCATAGCTCTGGGCTTCCGTTTTCTAAGAGGGACTATTTTCGATTGCTTGGGTGCTTGTGGCGGACGGCATGTTTCACAGTAGAGCGGTCGCACACCAAAGGTTTCTCGTTGTGTGGGTTGTTCGCACTGCTTACACACAAAGTTAAAAACGCGAGTGTGAATTTCCCGCTTGTGCGCTCTAACAGTGTACTCTCGGACTTCAATAGTTTTGCTGGGCATCGGTTCTTTCTTCGGTGTTCTATTTATAAGGATAGTTTCTAGGCATCAATATATTCATGCACCATTTGATTGAAACAGTGACAAAAACAAGTAGCAAGTCCCAAGTCGCAAGTCGCAAGTAAGATAAAAAACTTCAGTTGTGGAATACAAGCCCACTTCAGAAAAGGAATTATGTCAATACATGTAGTACTAGACATAAAGTGTTCTTGTTTCAAGCCCACGACAACAGTTGTCGGTACACTTGCGATTTGCGACTTGTAACTTGCTACTTGGTCTGACAATCTGATGGTTTTTCGCCGGGGATTAAGCAGAGGCAATGCCACCGATTCATTGCGGGTACGCGATCGCCACCGACTCATGACGGATATGCAATCGCAACCAAACAGCGGCAATTGGAGGCATCTTTAACAGCAGTGGCGACTTGTTTTTAGCGATCGCTACCACCAATCGGAGGTTAGCTGTCACCATTTTATGTTTAGCTTTTTGACCTTGTTGAACGATTGACTCTACTTCAGCTTCGCTTTGCCCAAGTGAGGTAGCTAATTCTCTTGTGGTTGCTTCTCGCTTTAGTTGAAGTGCGAGGCTTGAGCGCTGTTCTTCAATCGTCATCATCTGCTGCACAAGCCTAGCATTTGTAATTTCTTGCTCAGGAGTTAGCAGAGGGTAGCGTCCGATTTCTTTGAGGTAAGAGCGAACTAAGTCGGTAGTTAGGCTGGGCATACTTTCAATTAATTGTAAGGAATACTTTTATTTTTCCTTTGAATAGAATGTTTTATCTCAAGAATTAGCTTACAAATCAAATCTTAACCATAGACTTAACCCAATGTTTCTATTTATCAAACTAGTTTATAAATATAATACTTTAAATCTTCAAATAGGTAAACACTAAAAGCTGCTTGATTTTATAATTAAGCTTTAAAATAACGAAGAAATATAGCTGACTTAAATCAGAGATAAGCTACACTAATTTTAGGTGGATTTCTCTCTTTAAGAGAGGATATGTTCAAATTCACTTCATATTTGGACAAGGCTAAAAGACGCTTTGCGTAAATCAATTGAAAATTACAAATACTTAGTTGAGAAAAAATTATGGATATGCAATCTCTACTTACCTTGGCAATCGTAGTCCTCTTTTGGGCATTTATTACTCTCGTTATGTTCCAGTTCATTAACGGACTATTTATATCGGCTGCTTACACTAGTAATCTTGTTTCAGTTAGCAATGGAAATATAGCCGCTTCTACAATCCCATCAGTATCAGAAGTAATCACACCACAAGCGATGACTTTTGAAAAGTTGCCAGATCCTTGGACATTAGAGGATGAAGTTGTTCATCGTACAAGTAATGAAACAGTTATTCTCTCATTCCCTACATTGAGATTACTGCCTCCAGTTAAAGAAATTTCACCACAACCAAAACGTACTACTCGTTCAAACAAAGCCAACAATGCTGCCAACAATTCACCGAAAACTAAAAAGGCTGATGTAAAGTCTTCAGGCAAGCGCAAGCCAGGCAGACCGCGTAAAACTGCATAAAAGTTACTCAACTATAACCTCCGATTGATCAACGGAGATTAAACTTATTTCCTGAAAAATAGTGAACGCGACATATTGTTGTTTATCATCTGCTTTGAATCATATCCCAAGCAATCACTCCCTACTCGAAGCAGCAATATTTGAATTAGGAATTGCTGTTGGTTGTGCCAAAGAGTATGAGAAAACTTGGCACTCTATTATCTGGATTCAGTCTAACGCTCGAACTAAAAGGAGAGTGCGTGAACAATTAAATCATCTGGCATTTGACTGCTATACACACTTTTTAAAAGCTGTTGATTACCTCAATCAATACGCAGACTTAATGGACGAGCAAAGTAATCAACCTCTTAAGTGGTGGTTTGAAGTGAATTGCAGTTTAAATCTGGCTTACATCTCAATCAATCGATAAAATAAACGGGAAATTTCAACAAGGCAACTGTGCCTGTTTGATAGCTAACAAAGCTCACATGTTAGCTTCGCTTTTTCAAGAGTGAAAATTAAAATTATATAGTCCAATGGTACAGCAACTTTTCACTCAAGGTTCTTTATTCGATTTGCAAACAGTAATCGATTATGGGCAGTCAGTTATTAGTGTTGCCCAAGAGCTTGCAAAAGTTTTAATAGATAATCGCCCTCTCTCTACGAAAACTGTTTCTTCCCAGATGAATCGCTACTTTCTAGGCACTGCCGCGTCTGGTGCATGGCAATGGAAAGACGCTTACGAAGCTATTGAAGTGGCGCAAATCTTATATCTGCGTCATCTGGGAATTAAGATTTTATCACAACA
>NZ_JBALDI010000065.1:0-29104 GCF_036917395.1 Nostoc sp. | reverse complement strand
CATCCACCTCAAAGACTCGTTCATCCACCTCAAAGACTCGTTCATCCACCTCAAAGACTCGTTCATCCACCTCAAAGACTCGTTCATCCACCTCAGATACTCGTTCATCCACCTCAGATACTCGTTTATCCACCTCAAAGACTCGTTCATCCATCTCAAAGACTCGTTCCCCATACCCCATCCCCCATACCCAATGCCCTAGCATTTAGTGATGAGACGAGCGAAATAAATGACTATGTTCGGGATGATATAAACGCGATCGCCCTGTTGCTGTCGAGAGGGCTGGACTGATGATATAAAGTGTAGTGCGAATTAGTTTTTCTTGATGAGTGCAGTCTGCCATTTCATTAAGAGGGACAACCCTGATTTTTTCATCGGGCCAGCCGATGCGAAAGCAAATTGCAATGGGGGTTTCGGCGGGGTAATGTTCGAGTAGTTTAGCTTGAGCATTTTCGACGTGACGCGCACTCAAATACAGGCAGAGGCTAGCCTGATGTGCCGCGAGAGAGGCTAATTCTTCAGTGGCAGGGACTTCTGTACGTCCACTGATGCGGGTCAAAATGATGGTTTGGACCAAACCAGGGACAGTCAGTTCTACTTTAAGTTTGGCAGCAGCGGCTTGAAAGGCGCTGATACCTGGTATAACTTCAAAAGGGATATTTGCCTCTGCTAGGAGGTGCATTTGCTCGTGGATGGCGCTGTATAAACTAGGATCGCCAGAATGGAGACGGACTAGAGATTTGTGTTGCGATCGCACCCGATCAATCATAATCAGCAAAATCTCTTCTAAAGTCTGATTTGCAGTCCTAATTATCTCCGCATCTTTTCGGCAAAGTTCTAAAATCTCTTCGGGTACTAAAGAATCAGCAAATAAAATCACATCAGCAACAGCTAGTAGTCTTTGCGCCTTCACCGTTAATAAATCCGGATCTCCAGGGCCTGCTCCGACAATGTACACAGATGGTTCTATGGCATGTAGTGTTTTTTTATAGCTCAAGTTTTCTGTATATTCACTTTTAGAAGAACACACGGCAATCCCTCAAAAAACTTTTTTGTTATTTTCTCAGTATCTTTCCGGATTCACCCTCTTTGCCTAGTAGAGAGTAATGGTAGATGCACCCTGGTTAAGCCCTAGAGAATACTCTGGGGCATTTTTTATTTTTTGGGCATTGAGTATTGGGCATTATACCAATTCAAAATTCAAAATTCAAAATTCAAAATTAAGAAAGCCAGACAGAACAAAGATATGTCCGTATGTATCTGTCGCATTCTTTTTTCAAATTGGTATTAGTTATTCTCTCTCCCGTGCTTCCTCATCTTCCATTCTCCCCATTTCCCTTAGGAGTAGGAACTACATCGGGTAAAGGGCGTTTGAGTAAGTAAAGCCAAGCTAATCCAACTAATCCCAATAAAATTCCTAGACTACTGACTACTTGTGCCATTTTTAACGGCCCCAGCATTAAGCTATCAGTGCGAAAACCTTCGATCCACAAGCGTCCTAAGCTATAGGCTGGCCAGTAAACTAGAAACAGCGTGCCTACTTTCAGGCGTGGCTTACCGGATAAAGACCGGAAAAACAAGGTTATTAATAGCGTAAACACCATTAAATCCCACAGAGATTCGTACAGGAAGGTGGGATGAAAGTAATCGAAACTAGCATACTCTAGAGGACGATGGTCTGGTGGAATATACAGCTTCCAAGGTAAATCAGTAGGATCGCCAAAAGCCTCAGAATTAAAGAAATTGCCCCAACGTCCGATCGCCTGCCCTAAAATCAGCGAAGGCGCTACTAAATCTGCCAGTTGCCAAAAAGAAACCTGCTTAATTTTGGCAAAGATTAACGCAGCCAAAACGCCACCAAGAATCGCTCCATGAATCGCAATACCTCCTTCCCAGATCGCAAAGATTTTTCCTGGAGTTGGGGCATATTTTGACCACTCAAAGAAAACGTAATATAGCCGTGCGCCAGGAATTGCCCCAATCAACAACCAAAAAAACAAATCGCCTAGCAACTCCGGATTAACATTACGGCGCTTTGCCAAATCCTGGGAAAGGATAACGCCAATTAACACTGCTGTGGCAATCAATAAGCCATACCAGCGGATAGCTAATGGCCCTAATTTCACCAGAATCGGTCCTGGAGAAGTAAATTGAAACGCCAAGGGCAAGATGGAAAAATCCAGTGCCATGAAAAATTACCTAGAATTCGTTAACTACCCGCGCACTTTGCTAAGTACGGAGTTTCTTACGTCTCGAATACTGGAACTACACTTAAATCCTCCACAACATTGTGGGGACGTAAATAAAAATCCAGCATCCATATTTAGGAGTTTATAGCGGTTTTCGTTTGCATGAAATAGGTTGTTCAACCTCGCCCCCAACCCCTCTCCTTAGCAAACAGAGGGGGTGAGGTTGCGACTATATTGCACCGAAGTGAGAACCGCTATAGTTCCTAACGCCTAGTTGAGCATAACTTGTACCACTAAAACAATTGAGTTTAGCATTCTTACTCAGAGCGCAAGATGGTAAATTTGAGTAAGTTACACAAAAGAGTTTCGATATAATCACCTAAACAACTTTGATATATCTAAAATTGTGATTGCTATTTATCCTGGTAGCTTCGACCCCATCACCTTGGGACACCTTGACCTCATTGGGCGCGGTAGTCGGCTGTTTGAGCGGGTAATTGTCGCTGTACTGCGGAACCCCAACAAAATGCCACTTTTTAGTGTGCAACAAAGGCTAGATCAGATCAGTCTTTCTACACAACATCTACCTAATGTAGAAGTAGACAGCTTCGACGGTCTTACCGTCAACTATGCTCAAATGCGACAAGCACAAGTTTTACTTCGGGGTTTACGGGCTGTGTCAGATTTTGAAGTGGAACTACAAATGGCTCACACGAATAAAACTCTTTCTACTCAAATAGAAACAGTTTTTCTCGCAACCTCAAATGAGTATAGTTTTTTAAGTAGTAGTGTGGTAAAAGAGATTGCAAGGTTTGGTGGCTCTATCGATCATCTCGTTCCCCCACACATTGCCCTAGATATATACCAATGCTACAATCACAACTCTCCAATGTTGAACCCAATCTCAACGGAAGCAATCCCCCCCCTCAAGAGTATCTCGGTGGAGAGGGAAGCATAGATATTCAGCAGGAACTCAACCGCCTAGAGGAAATGGTTCTCTCTAGTCTCAGGATTCCGCTGACGGGACGTACTCTCATAGATGAAGAAAAGCTGCTGGATCAGCTTGATTACATCCGGCTTGCTTTACCATCGCTTTTTCAAGAAGCAGCAGTGATTCTGGAACAAAAGGAAGGAATTCTGCTGGAAGCGGAAGAGTATGGACAGCAGGTTGTTGAGGCCGCGCAAGCAAAAAGAGCGCAAATTTTAGCTGAAAGCGATATTATTCAACAGGCAGAACAAGAAGCTGAACAACTGCGGCGACAAGTGCAACAAGAGTGTGAGGGAATAATGCAAGAAACCCTCGCCGAGATTGACCGTAAGCGGTATGCTTGTCAGCAAGAGTTAGAGCAAATGCGACAAACTGCGATCGCTCAGGCTCAAGAAATTGAAGATGGTGCTGATGCATATGCCGATGGCATCCTGGAAAATATTGAGCAGGATCTCAAAGAGATGTTGCGAGTTATCACCAACGGACGGCAACAATTGCAAATTGATAACCTCACCCAACGCAATTCACCTCCTGGCAAGAAAAGATAGAGGTTCTAGGACAGATGGGGACAAATTATAGGTTGGGTTTCGCTATTGCCATTGGTGTCAATTTAAGGCAAAACACGAGAGAAAACTCTCGTTTCCAGGTTATACCTGGAAATGTATTAAAAGCGGCTCTGCCGCTAATATTAATAAAGGAGGCAGAGCCTCAAATGGGCATTCCCAGCCTGAGGCGGTGAACGAGAGAATATTAGATTATTACAAGGGTTTCACCTGAAGTTGACACCAATGCGCCATTGCTTAAACCAACAATTTTTGTCAAGGAAGACTTTTAAATTTCTATGCTCTAAGCTGAATCTACTTAGTAATAGGTTTAAAATTTTAAATTGTAATTAAGCAGGATTTTTCAAAAATGCTTACTTTAGCTCAAGTTAACTTTGGAGCAAATTCAGCTAGTATACTGGGAATTATTTATTTGCTTTTATGAGTAGTTTACTTGATTTTTATGGTATTTTGGCTAGTCAAATATGGAGCAAGACTTACGAGTTGGGCTTTAGCACTTTATATTATATAAGCGATATTTACACCAATTATAATATTATTGTGTGGGTTTATATTGACTTTCCAAGGCTGGCGATTAGATCCAATTCTTCAATTTGGACAATTTTTATCGTTTTTATTAATTATTTACCTAATTATCAAAGATATTGTAATTAATGCAGTTTACAGAAATAGGTGATTTAATAATTTGCTGTAGAGATACGAAATTTCGCATCTCTACCAAGAATATGATGTTTTTGCACGACATTGTTTCTACAACGTGTAAGTAAAATCTTCGACCAGCATACCAGGAACTAAACTACCTCCTAATTGGCGACTTTCGTATGTTCCAACTTCGGGAATGAATTCTTGAAAAGTGGTTAAATCTACTAAGTTTTCTCCCCAAAAGCGATAGAGACTTTCATCAAAACGTAAGTTTTCAATGGGGGCAATAATTTCTCCGTTTTCTACCCAAAAACAAGCATAACGGGTCATGCCTGTGATTCTACCAGTTTGGCGATCGCTCCAATTCAAGTAATGTAAATTCGATACATATAATCCGGTATCTAAACTCGGAAGAATCTGCTCAAATACCAAATTTCCCGGACTTACTTCTGGTGCTCGTAAAGTCTCTGAACCATTAGCACCATTGGCAATTTTTTGATATTCCTTAGCCGTTCTAGAATTCACTAGAGTATTTACCAAATATCCTTTTTCTATTACAGGTAACTCCGGTGCTGCAACTTCTCCTAATTCATTAAATCGTGGTACTAATCCTCGCTGAAAGTTTTCTTTCAAACTAAATGCAGTCGAAAGTTGTTTTTCTTGACGCCATAGAGCAGCCAAAGCACTGTTTCCTTGCTGAATATCAGCTTCGCTCACAGATCCCCAAGAAAGCATCATCAATAAATCTCCAACAGCAGCAGGTGCAAAATAAGTTTTGTACTGTCCCCGTGGCAATTCTTTAGCTGGGCGAGAAAGCAATTCTAGTTGCTTTTTGGCTTCGCTGATTTTGGCTATATAAGCAGATTTATCCCAATTACTCCCTGCAAATGTTCCCTTAACTGCTTGTCCAGATATAGAGAACAGAGAATAATCTAAGGTAAAAGAATCAGTAGCAAACCAGTGTTTTTGACCACTGGAATCACCATAAGCTTTAATTACTATTCCGGCTGCATACATCCCTGTAAAATCTAATTCAGCAACTAGTTCTAGCACAGTTGGTACTACTGCTTCTGCTAACAATAAATTACCAGAATGTATTTCTCGGCTGGTATTAGTTCCTGATGGTAAAACTAGATATGGATCGATAGGTAATAGAATAAGTTCGTCACGTAGTTCTTGCAAAGCAGTATATGCTAACTGCCAATCTACATCCCAATTTCCAGTAAAGGGAAATTGTCGAACACTGCTGCGCTGGTCTGCCATCAAAGTCAGTTCAATCCAACCATCAGCAACACAACCAGTTTGTCGTACTTTTGCATGATTGAAACGAGTAAACTGACTCCTTTCACTGCTTAGTTTCACAGTGAATTGTTCATCTTCTGCTTTTTTGTTCAGCAGAGTTTTAATCAGTTGATTAAAGCTGACTTCTAACGCAGATAATTCCTCAATTTTCATAGATATTAAATATTAATAGGGAATAGGAAGGTGGAGGAAGTTAGGAGTTAGGAGTGATGAGTTATAAATTATGAATTATAAATTAAAAGTTGAAGAATTTTTTAATTCACAACTTTTAACTCATAACTCCTGTACAGACGCGATTAATCGCATCTCTACTCATAACTCCTGTACAGACGTGATTAATCGCGTCTCTACTCCTAACTCCTAATTTTGCACTCTTTTAACTTCCTCCACCAAAAACTTCGACATTAGCAAATACACAAACAGGTGAACCGTGTCCTACCCAAATGGCCTGATTTGGCTCTCCTTTACCACAATAAGGAGTACCATACATTTCCCAGTTGTCAGCATTTCCTACTTGGATTAAGCTGTGCCAAAACTCTGGTGTTGTGGCACGATAGTTAGGATTGCGGAGGGTTTTGGTGAGTTTCCCGTTTTCAATTAATTTAGCGTACTCGCAACCAAATTGAAATTTGTAGCGGCGATCGTCAATTGACCAAGAGCGGTTAGATTCCATGTAAACGCCGTGTTCTATCCCAGCAATGATGTCTTCAAAGGTGGCGTTTAGAGGCTCTAAATTCAAGTTTGCCATGCGATCAATCGCTGGTCGATTCCATGAGGAAGCACGGGCACAGGCAACTCCTGGTACACCTGTTCTTGCTTGACTCTCCAGACTGCCTAAACCCCGTTGGAGTACACCTTCTTTTACCAAATACTCTCGCGTTGCTACAGCACCTGTATCATCAAAGCCATAGCTAGCAAATTCACCAGCCACGGTAGGATCAAAGGTAATATTCATCAGTGGCGAACCATATACTAGGTTGCCAAAATCACTTTTATTAACGAAGCTGCCTCCAGCATAGTTACGCTCATCTCCCAAAATTCGGTCAATTTCTAGGGGATGCCCGACACTTTCATGGATTTGCAGCATCATTTGGTCTGGGGCTAAAACTAAATTGGTACGGGTGGTTGGGCATTCTTCTGCTGTCAAGAGTTCTACTGCTTGTTCGCCAATTTGCCGCACCCGATGCCATAAGTCTTCTTGTTTTAAAAGCTCTAGTCCACCTTGGTAACAGTTTGCTTGCGAACCGTTGTTGCTGCGCTGCTGTACAACCGCTCCATCTTGGGCGGTGGCTCCGTAATTAGTGCCTATAGATAGTATTTTTTGATAGACTTCTGAGCCGTTGCTGCTAATAAACCAAGATTCTCTCTCAGTGGTGCTGGCACTGGCTATGGTTTGTACAATTTTGTCGTCAACTTTCAACGTTTGGCAAATGCGAACCAGTAAATCGTTGATTTCTCCCGGACTCAGAGCATCCAATGGCTCAAGAAATGGAGATTTATACTCACCAACGACTTTAGGGCGCTCACTTTCACTGAAGGGATGTATCCACCATTCACTGGCTGCTAGTGCCTGTTTATAGGCTGTTTGAGCAGCGGCTTGTAAGGAAGACAGTTCCAGAGAGTTAGTAGCTGCATAACCCAGACAGCCATTAACTAAAACTTCCAGCATAGCTCCTACAGTGAAGGATTTGCCGTTTATCTGGGGTAAGCCGTCACGGACTAAACGGGTAGTAGAAGTCTCCTTTACGGCTCTAATACCGATCCAATCAGCGGGAATGTCGAAACTAGCGATCGCTTTTTTAAGTTCAGACCACATAATTCAATTCAAAATTCAAAATTCAAAATTCAAAATTAATGAAGTTATTGTTGACGATTTTGTTTGGTTTTGACGACTATTGCCGCAATTATTTTGATTAACTCGTTAATTTCACCCAAAATTGGCAGTAGACGGTCTTCGGAAATCAACTCAGTTGCAATTATAAGTCTTAGCCAGTATTTGGTTTCCCTACCTTCTTTTAAAGCAATTTCTAGTTTGTGAACAAAATCGGCTGTACTCTGTGCCGATTGCGATTCTTCAACGTTTGCTCCAATTGACGTACCAGACTTAAGTAACTGTTGCGAGAGTGTTCGCCCCACTCCAGAACTTTCATTGAGTACCTTACAAAGGTTAATTATGCGAACAGAAAATTCAAATGTTCTATCGGTGATTTGTTTGTGGTTGTTCATCATTTGGAATTTTGAATTTAATTATTCCGGTGCCAGCGTGTGCCATCACGACTATCAATTAGCGTAATCCCTTCTGCTTGAAGTTCGTCACGAATGCGATCGCTTTCGGCAAAATTCTTGCCTTGACGTGCTTCTTGCCTTTGCTGAATTCGCACCTCAATTTCCGCATCGCTTAAACCATCATTCACAGGCGTTTCCACTTCTGGGTTGGCTTCTAAACCCAACACTCCAGCCAATGTCACAAGTGTTTGCCATTCCTGAAGTAATTCATCTGCTGGTAGCTTTGTTTTCCCTTCATGTATCAGGATATTTCCTTCACCAATTAGTTCCTTAGCCACGAAAAATAGCCATGCTAATCCACCAGGGAAATTAAAGTCTTTGTTGAGAGCTTCGCAAAAACCTTCAGCGCTGGTGTGGAGATTGGAATTCATTTTCGTATCCAATGGCCAACCAAGTTGTTCAGCGTGTCCCTTAAAGAGTTGACCGTTGGGACGAAGTACGGGGTTACTTACTGTATCCAATGGCCAACCCAGTTCCTTACCATACTTGTAGCCAAACAATAACCCTTCTTTAAGGGTGTGCCAACCGTTGGTTGCTGCGGTGATCGCTTCATCGCTAAAATCAATTGGTGTACGATATTGAGCAGTCAGCACAAACAACCGCACTGCCATCGGGTCAACTCCTCGATCCAGCAATTCTCGAATAGTGGTGAAGTTGCCCAAAGATTTGGACATTTTTTCACCATCTACTGTCACCATGCCGTTATGCAACCAGTAACGCGCTAGGGGTTTTCCTGTGACAGCCTCAGATTGGGCAATTTCATTCTCGTGGTGGGGAAAAATTAAGTCAGCACCACCAGCATGAATATCTATGGTATCACCCAAGCGATCGCGTACCATTGCCGAGCATTCTATATGCCACCCAGGACGACCTGCGCCCCAAGGTGATTCCCAAGCAGGTTCTCCTGGTTTTGCTGCCTTCCATAAAACAAAATCAAAGGGGTCTTTCTTTTTCTGGTATTCTGGATCTTCTACGTTGACGCGCTCACTTTTCCCGGCTTGCATATCTTCTAACTTGCGTCCAGAAAGCTTGCCATACTCAGCAAACTGTCGTACTGGATAATACACATCGCCGTCAGCAGGGTAGGCAAAGCCCTTATTTTCCAATTCATGAATTAACCGCAAAATGCCATTCATCGTGTGAGTAGCACGGGGATACTCATCAGCTTCTCTGATCCCTAGCCGCGCCATATCCTCAAAATATGCTTTGATAAAGCGATCGGCTACAACTTCCATTGATGAATGTTCAACACAAGCTCGATTCAGAATCTTGTCATCAATATCAGTAAAATTTTGGATATATCGGACTTCATAGCCGATAAACTGGAGGTATCGGCGGATTACATCCCAAACAATGCAAGCTCTCGCATGACCCAAATGGCAGTAGTCGTACACCGTCACGCCGCAGTAATACATCTTAACCTTGCCTGGTTCGACTGTTTCAAACGGTTCTTGACGACGGGTGAGGGTATTGTAAAGGGTTAGGGTCATAACAGAGTAATGCTGAAATAAGAAGATACGTAATAATAGGGTAAGGCAGCTGGGATGACAGTCCAGCATCCCTATGTTAGTGTTTTCTGGACTATCTGCGCTACATTACTACTTTTGACTATTTGACAACAGCGCTATGCAATCAGCAGTTACACCCGAATCTTCGGCAATGGATACGCCCAAACAAGGAATGCCAGTAACAATTATTACGGGTTTTCTCGGTAGTGGCAAGACGACTTTACTTAATCATATCCTCAACAACCAACAGGGTTTGAAAACCGCTGTTCTGGTGAATGAATTTGGCGAAATTGGCATCGACAACGAGCTAATTGTTTCCACTGGTGAGAACATGGTGGAGCTAAATAATGGTTGTATCTGCTGCACTATTAATAATGATTTGGTAGATGCAGTTTACAAAGTTTTAGAACGCCAAGAAAATCTAGATTATCTAGTAGTGGAAACAACTGGATTGGCAGATCCGCTACCAGTAGCTTTAACATTTCTTGGTACAGAATTGCGGGATTTAACCCGCTTGGATTCGATTATTACCGTAGTAGACGCGGCGAATTACAGCCTAGATTTATTTAACTCTGAGGCGGCATACAGCCAGATTGCATATGGCGATGTAATTGTGCTGAACAAGACAGATTTAGTTGATGAAGCCACTTTGAATGAGTTAGAAAGAAAAATTAACGAAGTTAAGGAAGGAGCGAGAATTATCCGCTCCACGCGATCGCAAGTGCCACTTCCTTTAATTCTGAGTGTTGGTCTATTTGAGTCTGATAAATATTTTGACACACTGGTAGATGACCACGACCATCACGACCATGATCATCACGCTCATGATGATCATGACCACTCAACATGCGGTCACGATCATCACGATCATGACCATGACCATCACGAGCATCACCATCATTCTGACCATTTAGAAAATGATGGTTTTACTTCCATATCTTTCCAAAGTGACAAGCCTTTTTCTATTAGGAAGTTTCAGTATTTCTTAGATAACCAGCTACCCTCAAATATCTTCCGAGCGAAGGGGATTATGTGGTTTGATGAAAGTCCGAAGCGTCATATTTTCCACCTTTGCGGTAAACGCTTCACCTTAGATGATGATGAATGGCAAGGTCAATTGAAAAACCAGCTAGTGTTAATTGGTCAAAATTTGGATCGTGAGGCTTTAATTACTCAACTCGAAAACTGTATTTGTCTACCTTCAACCTCTCGCGGTAAAGGCTTTAGAAAATAAAAGTTAGGAGTGAGGAGAGACGCGATTAATCGCGTCTGTACGTTTATTCGTACTCGTTCCCAGGTTCCACCTGGGAATGGATTTTTAATGGCTCCGCCATCGATTTTGAGCAATGAAAATGAGAGAATAGCGTAGGCATAGCCCGTCGTAGACATCGCTTCCTCACTCTCCTGCATTACTAACTTCTTCACTTACCAACTGCTATACCTGTTCCACGGATAACCCCGTCACTTTCGCCACTATTTCCACCGAGATTCCCTCTTTGAGCGAATTCATCGCTACACGCCGCACTTCTTGGGCACGACCTTCAGCTAAACCTTCAGCAAGGATAGCTTGATAAGTTACTGACTCTTGCATAAGTTCCCTCCGCAGCAATTGTTGAATTATCTCTTTCTCTAATACTAGCCCAGCCAAAATGAACGTTGAGGCTGCAATATTGTTCTGGATACGTTGATCAGTAATTTCTGAAATTTCCTGAGCAACTTGTTGTAACGTAGCAGTGCGGTTATTTGTCTGAGTTAACACCGCAAATGGTAATAATCCTGGATGCTCCAAAAATACACTTGTTGGTTGCTCCCAAAGGCGAATTACCTCAAACCTATGAAAGGTTTCTTCCAAAGTAAATGTGGTTTGCTGCACAAATTCTGAATTTGTTTGTTGCAGATAAATCACTATCTGGCGCATTCGCTTACTTTTAAAGCGGCGATACACTCGCAACCGATAATCAATCATCCGAAAGGGAATATCAGCTTTCGGTTGGGTTTGGAATTCCAAATGCAGCACAACTTCATCGGATTGGAGCAATATCAGCGCATCGGCGCGGATTGGTTCAAGAGAAAGCTCAGAAGGACTTAACTCAGTCAGAGTGATAGATTCTCCTAACAACCAAGTGGCGAAGTCACTGGAGAAAGTTTCAGCAAGAAACTTACAAACGTTATCGAACATTAAGAGATTTTATCAGGTGGTAGGCGCTCATTGTTTCTATATTTAGTTTGCGGTTTAAGAATGCGTAGGCGTAGCCCCTCGTAGACATTGCTCTAAAATTGAAACGTTGATCAACGTTTAGATTAAAATGCGCGTTGTTATCCAGCGAGTTAAATCATCTCAAGTTACAGTTAATGATGAAATTGTCGGCAAAATTGGGCGGGGGCTAAATTTACTTGTGGGTATTGCCAATACCGATACTGATACTGAAATCGACTGGATGGTGCGTAAGTGCTTGGAATTGCGGCTGTTTCCTGACCAAGAAGGAGACGACCGTTGGCAAAAATCTGTACAAGAAATTGGCGGCGATTTGTTAGTAGTCAGTCAGTTTACGCTTTACGGGGACTGTTGCAAAGGTCGCCGTCCTTCTTTTGACCGTTCAGCCGCTCCCCAATCAGCAGAAGATTTGTATAATCGTTTCGTTATCAAGTTAAGAGCTAGCGGTTTGCAGGTGGAAACAGGTCAATTTGGTGCAATGATGCAAGTTACAATTGAAAACGATGGCCCCGTAACTTTGTTACTTGAAAAAGAAGCAGTTTAAGTATATACACTAAAAAGAGGAATAACAGTAGCCTGTAGACCGTGGTGTTCTAATTGATGAGAGAATATTAAATTAACCATCACAAAAGTTTAAATTCACTGAATCATGGCGAAAATCCAGTTTTCTAAAGGTCTTGACGAAGAAGTAACTCCAGAGGTGCGCCTGACGCGATCACGCAGTGGCGGAAGTGGTACAGCGACGTTTATTTTTACTAATCCGAAGATTTTAGATCAAAATAGCACCGAAGACATTACCGGGATGTACTTGATTGACGAAGAAGGGGAGATAATTACCCGTGAAGTTAAGGGTAAGTTTGTCAACGGAAAACCAGAAGCATTAGAAGCAGTTTATGTGATGAAATCTGCCCAAGAATGGGATCGCTTCATGCGCTTCATGGAACGGTATGCTGAGGAAAACGATCTTGGACTCAGCAAAGCTGAAAAATAGGGTATTGGGCATTGGGCATAGGTAATTTTTTCATGTCCAATGCGCCATTCTCTGTGCCCAATTGCCCATTATCAAAAGTTAAAAGTTTAATCTATGACACAACAACCCCATCCAGATTCGCTTGGAATTATGGTAACTTGTGCTGTGGTTACTATCAGCGATACACGCACTTTGGAAACAGACAAAAGTGGTCAGCTAATTCAGCAATTACTCCTTGATGCTAACCATGCTGTAGGAGCCTACACAATTATCAAAGATGAACCAACACAAATTCAAGGACAGATAGAAAGTCTGGCTAAAAGCTCAAATTTGGATGCTGTAATTTTCAATGGTGGTACAGGTATTGCATCAAGAGATACCACCTACGATGCCATTGAGAAATTACTAGAGAAAACCTTACCAGGATTTGGTGAGTTATTTCGTTTTTTAAGTTATCAAGAAATTGGTTCGCGGGCGATCGCTTCTCGCGCTGTTGCTGGTGTTTATCAAGATAAATTAATCTTTTCGCTTCCTGGTTCCAGTAATGCTGTGCGATTGGCGATGGAAAAATTGATTTTGCCCGAACTCGTTCACTTAGTAAGTCAGATTTGTAAGGGGGTGAAATGAGCAGCAGTTCACACGAACGACGCATTAATCTCATCCTTTCTATACATGGATCTTGAAGCTACCCAGAGATAATTATAGTTAAACAAATAAGATGTTAATTTCAGGGTAGCAATGGAGTTTATTTACTGGAATTGCATGATTGCTCACGGCATCACTGCATTTTCATACTTTGGCATCCCTACAGTAATAGGGTTTTTCTTTGCCAAAACTAAGGCTACTATCCCTTCTAAATTTTGGCTAGCCTTTTTATTATCAGGTGGATTCGTACTATTTTGCGGATTTCATCACCTTTTGGCGGTCTTTGAGCCACATCAAAAAGTGTCTTTACTGCACTTAGGTGTACTTGATCTAATGGCGTTTATTTCCTTGTCTGCTTTACTTTACCTGATGCCAACCGCTTATCAAATTGTAGAGGCGATCGCCAGATATCAAGAAGATACCCGCGAACTTCAATGCAGGCAGCAGATACAACAGCTATTTCTAGATCAGGGTCCGTTTGGGGCTTATATCAAAGATGAGCAATCTAGAGTGCTTTACTACAACCAGGAACTACAGTCTAGATTTTCGCTATATCCACAAGAATGGATGGGGAAAACGAATAGTGAATTCTTCCCAGATCCACAAGAGGGGCGGCAGATAATGGAAAACGATCAAATCGTTTTGAAGACTCTACGCCCCTTGAAGCTGATTGAAGAGGTAAAGATGCCTGGTAATGATCAGCCGTGCTACTGGCTATCGTTTAAGTTTCCATTTAACGATTATGCAACGGGCGCTTGGCGCATCGGTGGGATCAGTATCGATATTACAGAATCCATAGAAACACAGCGATCGCTCACTGAACTAAATCGGCAGCTAGAAGAAAAAAAACTGGAATTAGAGGCAAAAAAACGGCAACTTATATATCTCTCAGATATGGCGGATATGCTTTATTCCTGCGAGTCTGAAGATGAGGTATATCAAGTGGTCGCTTTAACCTGTTCCCAGCTGTTTCCTAATATGAGTGGTTGTATCAATATAATTGCTAATTCCAAAAATTATCTTCAGATGAATCGTACTTGGGGAACTGAAAGAAGCAGTAAAGAAGTATTTTCACTATCTGATTGTTGGGCATTACGGAGAGGGAAATTAAACCTTTTCTCACCTTCACTTGGTAATGGAGAACTGATATGCAACCACTTAATACCGCCTGTTAGCGGCGCACATTTATGTGTTCCATTCTATGGACAAAACGAAGTAATTGGCATTTTACACGTCCATGCCCTTGAAGAAATCAGTCCAGAATCTCAGCAACTTGCTGAGATTATTGCTAGAATCTTAGGCTTTGCACTGAATAATCTATTGATCAAACAACGTCTAACCTATGATAACTTGCGGGATGGGATGACCCAACTATTCAAGCAAAGCTATATGCAAACCATAACGGAACAGAGGCTAGCGGAAGCTAATCGATCAGGACAACCTCTTAGTGTTATTTTCCTTGATATCGATAACTTCAAATCTTACAACTCGCGCTATGGGCATGTGACTGCCAACATTGTTCTCCAGGAATTAGCAAAGCTGCTGTTAAAATCTATTCGCTCCTTTGACATTGCTTGTAGATGGGGTGGTGAAGAATTTGTGATTGTGATGCCTAATATGACACTGGAAACGCTCAGGAAGCGAGTAGAACAACTAAGGGTAGATGTTGAACAAATGCAATTGAAGGACGGCGATCAGATCCTCAAAAGCATCACCGCTTCTTTTGGAATAGCTGTATCAGAACCAGGGATTACGGTTAAGGATTTTCTGAATCGGGCAAATCAAGCGATGCTTGAGGCAAAGCTAACAGGAAAGAATCGGGTTATGGAGTATGTAAATACCTATAATTAATAATTTAAAATACCACAAACGGTGGAATGGGCTACCCTTCAGTCGGCATCAAGCGTCAATCAATTTTAGATTTTAGATTTTAGATTTTAGATTTTAAATTGATCCCAGTAATCAAATCACTTGCTTGTCAAAAAATGTTTGGATAATGGAAAAATAGAATTATTCTCGCGTTTAAATTCGCAAGTCTCGAACATGCATTAAATAATGGAACGCAAGAATCTTCTCTACCAGAGGCTTTGCCAACAATTTCATTTTCCAAAATTTAAATATCGTAAATTCGGTCAGACTTTCCAGCATAGAAATCAGAAACTCATAAATTTTCCGTATAAAAAAAACTCCCTGAAGATGTGGGAGTTGTAATTTTGTATTCGAGCAGTTTTTCAAACGATTCAGAATGGAGCGATTGCAAAGCAGATAGCAGCCAATATAGCAGCGATGACATAAAATACTCCAACCACTTGCAATTCTGACCAGCCAGTCAGTTCTAAATGATGGTGTAGGGGTGCCATTTTGAAAAGGCGCTTGCCTTTGCCATCAGGGCCCTTAGTGGCTTTGTAATAACTTACCTGTGCCATCACAGAAAGAGTTTCTACGAAGAAGATACCACTGAGAATGAATAGAGCTACTAAGGTGTTTGTCAATAGCCCTACAGCAGCTAAAGCTCCTCCCAGTGCTAAAGAACCAGTATCTCCCATGAAAACGCGGGCTGGGTTACGATTATGGGCTAAGAAACCTAAACACCCACCACTTAAAGCAGCACAGAAAACCATCAACCCAGGTGCTGTAGGTGCAATCAGGGCACCTAATGCCAAAAGTGCGATCGCTACTGTTCCTGCCGCCAAGCCATCAATACCATCTGTTAAATTAGTCGCATTACTTTCTGCAACTAGTACAAAACCTGCTAATGGCCAAAATAGGAATCCTAAGGGTAGTGTGAAGCTCACCCAAGGCAAAGCAATATTTGTAATATTAGAAGGTTGATTATACATCAGCCATAGACAAAACACTGCGGCAAAACTTACCTGCAAAGTCAGTTTAAGTTGGGGAGATATACCTTTATTTGACTTCCGGCGCAGAATTTGCCAATCGTCGAGCCAGCCAACCAATCCGTAGCTGACTGTCAATGTCGAAACTGCAAGCACATCTGTAGCAAAGTTAGACAATACGCAGGCAATTATCACACTTACAGGTATAAAAAATATACCTCCCATTGTTGGGGTGCCTGCTTTTTTTAGATGGGCTTGGGGCCCATCTTCGCGAATTATTTGTCCAGTTTTGAGTGCTTGAAGTAGGGGTATTACCCAATAGCCCACGACACCTGAACCCAGCGCACACAAAAGTAATGGCAAGGTCAACGACATACTTTGCCAGGGTAGCCGATTGGCCATTGAATCCAAGCAAAATGCTGTTGTACCTAGCCCTATGGCTAATAAAGAAGCTAGAGCGATTCCAGAAATATTTAATCCTTGCTCAGGAGATAATTTAGCGTCCACAGAAGTTTCCCTTCACTCCACACTTATAAAACTGAATATCAGGAACTAGGGATACTACCAAGTCCCTAGCCTGAAAAGGCTAATCCTCGGCGATTCCTATATTGTCATCATCATCAAGGTCGTAGCCAATTCCATCTTCTACACCCATTAGGGAGTCTATTCCTTCTTCGTCATCTTGAAAATCCGGTTCGTGAACGTCACGCGTTATGATCCGACCATTGGTTTGCAACCAGTCCAACAAAGAGGACTCTTGCTTTAAGGGGATGACATCGGCTCGTTGGTTACGAGGGTCTTCACGTAACGGAGAGTTCAACATATCGAAGAGGACAAGAAAAGGTATACGTAAGTTGACATTTAGAGTCTATCACTTGACACGGATTAATTTAGTTATCTTTTCAACCCTTTAGTTGAGAAATCCGCATTCCGATAGAAATTTTTTATTTAATAGGCATATGGCTTAAGTCATGCGATTATTAGTAACTTTTATGGCTCTACACATAGGTCATGAATATCTTGTTTATGCTGATGGAAACTGAGTGATTTTAGAGGTGACAGGCGATGATGGCAAAAGCGGCTCTTATAGATGCGATCGCACTTACTGATCGCGGTTTATTGGCGACCCAAGCACAGAAACAGACTATCCTAGCTGCGATCGCCAATTTAGAAGACTTTAATCCTACACCCCGTCCGGTGGAAGCTAGTAATTTGCTAAATGGCGATTGGCGATTACTATACACCACTAGCAAGGCTCTTTTAAACTTAGATCGTTTACCTTTTTGCAAACTGGGTCAAATCTATCAGTGTATCCGGGTAGATACTGCGAGTGTTTACAACATAGCTGAGATTTCTGGCTTCCCTTATTTGTCAGGATTAGTCAGCGTAGCTGCTAAATTTGAGCCAGTTTCAGATCGGCGTGTCCAAGTGAAATTTGAGCGGTCTATTATCGGCTTACAACGTTTAATAGAATACAATTCTCCGGTAACTTTTATCCAACAAATTGAAGCAGGTAGAAAATTTCCGGCGATTGATGTTGCAATCAAAAGTGATCAACAGCAAGGCTGGTTAGATATCACTTATATAGATAACGATCTGCGGATCGGCAGAGGTAACGAGGGCAGCGTGTTCGTATTGAGTAAAACATAAGTTTGTGCAAAGATCCTGTTGCGAACGAAGGTACGCTATAATGTGTACCTTGTCAAGTAGGGTATTATACCATTTCAAATTTGGGATGTGACAGAGGAGTGAAAGCGGGGAAGCAGTTCTTGCTGGGAGCAGAGAGGAAAGAGGTAATTTTAATTCTCACCCTTGCACCCTACCCCCTGCCCTTCTGCCTCTTGTCCCCCATGCCCAATGCCCAATTCAGACAAATAACTTAACAAAGACTCTTGCTGCGACCTTCAGGTTGTAGAGTGAAATCAATTAGCCCTCTAGATTGGCGTATTGATAACTAAAAGGGAAAATAATCATGGTTCAACGTGGTTCTAAAGTACGTATTCTCCGCCCTGAATCCTACTGGTTTCAGGATCTAGGAACTGTGGCTTCCATAGACCAAAGCGGCATAAAATACCCTGTAATTGTCCGCTTTGACAAGGTCAATTACGCTGGTATCAATACCAACAACTTTGCCCAGGATGAATTAGTTGAGGTTGAAGCACCAAAGGCTAAAGCACCTAAAAAATAGCAGCAAAGCTACAAGGGGCTTGTTTGATGCGATGATGAAGGGAAATCTGAAGTATGAAGTCTGAAGTGTGAAACTTTGAGTTTATTCATCCTTCATCCTAGCCTACCCTAATCTTTGAGAAGCCGCCCTGCGGGTATTTAGGGTTTCTCTTTGGTAGTACTACGAGCCACTTACGGCTGTGTAAGTTACTACCCCATCTTTTCTTCCTTGATCTCTCAAGTACATCAAAATTGCCTGCTTAACTCAGCTTGAATGCCTGAACTGCCTGAAGTTGAAACAGTCCGAAGGGGTCTAAATCAATTGACCCTCAACCAAGAAATCACGGGGGGAGATGTGTTGCTCGATCGCACCATCGCCTACCCGTTTTCTGTTGGTGAGTTTGTTGATGGAATTAAAAAGAATGCGTACCCCGGAGGGGTTGGCGCAGCCATCGCTACTTGGCATCGTCGTGGTAAATATCTCCTCGCCGAACTCGCTCCCTCATCCTCTTCCCCTTCCTCAATCGGTTGGCTAGGGGTTCATCTGCGAATGACTGGTCAACTACTATGGCTGCATCGAGATGAACCATTACATAAGCACACGCGGGTGAGATTATTCTTTGGGGAGCAGCAGGAATTGCGTTTTGTTGATCAGCGTACCTTCGGGAAAATTTGGTGGGTTCCGCCTGGTGTTGCTGTAGAAAGTATTATAACTGGTTTGGCAAAACTGGCAGCAGACCCATTTTCGCCTGAATTTACTGTCGAATATCTAGCTCTCAAACTCAAAAACCGCCGCCGTCCGATTAAGACTGCGTTACTCGATCAATCGGTGGTGGCGGGATTAGGTAACATTTATGCCGATGAAGCATTGTTTAAGAGCGGAATTTTACCTGAAACCTTGTGTATAGATTTGCAGCTAAAGCAAATTGAGCGTTTGCGAACAGCTATAATTCAAGTTTTAGAAACCAGTATTGAAGCTGGTGGTACGACTTTTAGTAATTTCTTAAGTGTTAAGGGTGTCAACGGTAACTATGGTGGTGTTGCCTGGGTTTATAACCGCGCTGGAGAACCCTGTCGAGTTTGTGGCACACCAATTCAACGGATTAGGCTAGCTGGGCGTTCTAGTCACTTTTGCCTACAGTGTCAAACACTACGGGGAGTTAGGAGTTAGGAGTTTTACTTCTAACTCCTAATTCTCTTAAAATGCAGATGAAACAAGTTACAAATTTGAGAGGGGAATTCATGGCAATTAAAAAAGGAGATATGGTTCGCGCTATCCGCGAGAAACTGGAAAACAGTCTGGAAGCAAAAGCCAGTGATACTCGGTTTCCTTCTTATTTGTTTGAAACCAAGGGCGAAATTGTAGATGTCAAGGGTGATTACGCCCTGATTAAGTTTGGGAAAGTGCCAACACCTAATATTTGGTTACGCGTGGATCAACTCGAAGAGTTTAAATAATTAAACGCCTTGAGACTGAAGTCTTTACAGTTAGCCATATCCCGCCCTGTACTGAAGTAGGGCGGCTCAGGTTATTTAATAATGTTTTAAATGTGAGATTGTTTGACTTTTTCGCAACCTCAAAATCACAGCAAAAACAAAAGGCAGTAGGTTCAAATCCCGCTGCCTTATTTGTTAGCTATTCAAAAATTTATCACTTTTCACCGAATCTGAAAAACCTCACTTCCATACTTCTATTCCTCTCCCCTTTTAGGGAAAAGGCTTTGAATTCTCCCCATTTCCTACAAGGGTTGGGGCTGGGGGGTTAGGTTTGGCGTTAACGGCGGTAATCCTGATCTGCGGGGTCGCCATAGGGGTCTTCGCTGGCTGGGCTGACGTCACCAAACTCGCCTTGGTCTGCGGGGTCGCCATAAGGGTCTTCACTAGCTGGGCGAACATTGCCGTAAGACGAGATATCTGCGGGGTCGCCATAAGGGTCTTGACTGGCTGGAATAACGTTGCCGTAAGATGCCGCATCTGCGGGGTCGCCATAGGGGTCTTCGCTGGCTGGACGTACATTGCGATCGCGGAATTCGGCATCTTGGTCAACTTGATCGCCGTTCGATCCCAAAAGGAAATCTTTCGCCTTTCGCAAAAAGTCATCTACCATAATCTGTCTCCTGATTTTAGTTCGTGTTTCCGACGTGCGCGATCGGCGTTATCCTCCGGGAAACCCGCTTTATGATTTACACACGCTTCGCTATCTAGAGAGCCGGAGCTGCGGATGAACTGATGCCACTTAGATCGCGACCTGTAGTACTACCGTTATAGCCTTGGAATTGGCGATACTTTTGTGCCTCAGATTCCGGCACTCGAATTCCTTCTGATGGTGCAGTTACCCAATGAGGGCGATGTTCAGCATCACGGTAGTATACACGCCCATTCTTGGAAAGATAGTACTTACCTTGCGCTCCTTCTTGTGAAGCGTTCTTATGCTGGTTGTAGAGGTAATAAAGTCCTGCTGCTCCTGCCAAAAGCGCCACCTTCTGCCCTGTAGAGAAGCCCTTCTTAGCTTCAGGTTGGTTTCGATTGTTGCGATCGCTCACTGTTCTACCAACACTATCATCAACAGGTGGTGGCACAGAAGCATTTCGGGAACCGCCTCCGCAGCTACTCAGCAAGGGTACTGTGAGCAATGCCGAAAGTAGCACTGCAAATAGACGCGAAACTACTTTACGTTCTTTATATATTGTATTCATCGGATTTCGTCATCACCTGTATTTGCTAAAAGCCTTGCTGTTGCAAATACAAAGTTGGAATTCCTGTAATTTCGCCTGAAATTGAAAAAACATATACCACTCAATGTACAACTGCACAGCTACAGCATTCAACTATCATGCTCATCGATTTTCTGAAGTATTTCATCCTGCCTTTGAGAGAACCTGCATTCATCCTAAGGAAATATCTTTAGGACTTTCGCACAAGAGATCCCCTAACCTCCCTTAAAAAGTTGGGTTTTTGGTTCCCTCCTTTTTAAGGGGGGATCGAGGTTTCAGGTTTTCACTGCGTAAGTCCTGATCTTGTTGATTTTTTATTATTCTATTTACCCCAAATACGGAAATATTCAGCAATTTCTCGGTTATTTTTTCGTAATAAATAAATTCAAAAGATACAGCCACTTCGATAAATATTGTCAAAAAATACACTCAATATGACATCAAAAAATACAGTCCAAACTAGAACTCGTCTCCTTTTGGCTTTGTGGGATTTGGGAGGAACGCAGCAGGAAGTGAACAAACGTCAACTTCATGACCGAATTGTATCCAAAACAAAGAAGGTAGCAGATTATCATGACATATTCGAGGAATTACAGAATCAGGGTGCGATCGCAATCTCCAAAAAGGGATATTCTCTGACATCTGGCAAGGGTTTAGAGGTATTGGGTGAAGGTTTGAGAAGTTCTGATTTTAAATTTGAAGGGACGATTGTCGGAACTTGGGCGGCGAATGCTTTGGTGAAGTGGATTAATCAGATAGATGTTGCGGTAGTTGGTGCAGATGTACCAGTTAATGGGAAAAGTGCGTTAACGGAGCTTTCTGTTCGCGTAGCGTCTCGAAGAGAAGGAATCGCATCTTACGACGAGTTTAAATCAGTGGCGCTGGAAGTTTACGACAAGTTGAACCAAAACTACAACTTAGATGATTTAGTGCCAATTTATCGTATCAGGAGAGAAATAGGCGATCGGGTAAGTCGTGAAGATTTCAACACATGGCTGCTAGAAATTCAGGAGAAAGACATTTTGCAACTTCAGGGTGGAAGCATAGAAGATAGCGCCCCCGACAAGATTGAAGATTCCATTACTACTAAAGTCAGTGGATTACGCTGTTATGCTAAACGCCTCAATTTTTAAACTAAGTTACTCAGTTTTTTCCGGTTTTATTTCTTAGTCATTATTTTCAGCAGATGCACAATCATGAGTAATTCTTTCTCTTCATATTCAGATATCAACAAAGCCATTACAAATCATAACCCATTTGATAGATCATTAGTAGTCAGAAATCATGATATCTGGAACCAAGCTTTTCCTGATGTTCCTTCCATCAATGCTCATGCATCAAATGCTGTTTTTCAAGCAATAGAGCAAATTAGCACAGGAAAACGTTCAGTTATTGGTATAACTATCAAAGCTGAAAAAGGACTAGGAAAAAGTCACTTAATGAGTCGGATTTGTCACCATATTCAGGATAAAGGTGATAGTTTTTTTGTCTATATGAGCGAAGTTGATTATGGTGACTTAAACAAAATACATTCTAAATTTCTAAACACATTGACATCTAGTCTAAAACAGACTGGTAATCAAAGTGTAATGCAATGGCAAGAGATGGCCACTACTTTAGTCAATGAGGTATATAAGTCAAGCTACACTCCTCAAGAGTTAATGAAGCGATTTCCTGGAGTTTTAGCTCAACATCCCAAAATAGTTGATGCCTTGACTGCTAAAGTACTGAAACTTAAGTCAAATATTGAAAATCCTTATTTGATTCAGGCTATCTTATGGACACTTTCTTTAGATAAAGTTTCATTTGCGACTAATTGGCTTGGTGGCAGAGACTTAGCACAGTCACAAGCTGATTCTATGGGATTACCAAATACTAGTCAAGACGATAAAGAAGCTGAAGCATTCCAAACTGTATGCCAAATTCTCGACTTAATTGGTGATTATAGGACAATAGTCATCTGCTTTGATGAGTTAGAAAGCGTCAATTGTAATGAGCAGGGTTTTACAAGATCACAAGTTATTGCTTTGTTTGCAAAAGATATATATAGCAAAATTAAACGTGGAGTCTTAATTCTAGGTATGTTCGATGAAACTTGGACGCAACAAGTTAAAGTTGTACCATAAGCAGATTCGGTTATTGACAGAATTGGTGAAAAGACATTTGATTTAAGGTATCTTAATAGTGATGATGTAGTAACTCTTGTCTCCCACTGGCTGAAAGAGTTTTATGATATAAACAATTTAACTCCACCTCATCCTGTCTATCCTTTTGATGAAAATAATTTACGAGAGCTTGGTAAAGAAAAACCAATAGTTAGAAAGGTTTTACAGTGGTGTACAAATAATTGGAATTTGCCTGGTGGCCCACCGCCACCAGTAGATCGACTACATAAAATTGAAAAAGCTTTTAATAAAGAACTTGCAGCACTTGATAACACAATAGAAAATTACTTTGAAGACAGTAGTACCATAGCTAATGCTATACGTTTTTGTTTATTAACTCTGAGAGGCGAAACTGTAGAAAAAGTAAAAATAGATGAAGTTGAGGAAGTTATAGTCAAAAATGTAGACAAAGGCTACCTCAACTTTAGAATTATTGGTAAGGAAGATGGAAGAGTTGTCAAAATAGTAGTAGCAGTTATACAAGAATCTAGCAATAAATTTGTGAGTGCTGCCTTGAGAAGATTAATAGATTATAAAACCTTTGATATGACTCGTGGCTGCTTAGTTCGTGCTAAAGACGTGAAACCTAATACTAGAGGTAAAGAGTATTTAGATAAACTACTTTCTAAAAATTTAGGGGGAGAATTTGTAAAGCTTAGTATTGAGGATATTAAGCCTCTTTTAGCGATTTTATTTGTTAAGCAAGCTTGCAAAGATTATGAAGTAAGTGAAGGGGAAATTTTTCAGTTTATAGTAAAACAGAAAATTGCACTTGATAATTACTTAATACGTGAAATTTTAAGTGATCCATCTGGTCAAATTCCCAGTGGCTTAATAAATGAAGAATGTGTTGTTGAACCTCAGTCTATACAAAATCAAAATGTAACTAAAGAACTAGATGCTATACTTGATAATTTACTTGTTAAACTTGGTTTATGAGTAATCTAATTTTGCTCAATACTGCCTTATGTCTACCTGATCACGATGTTGAAGCTTTGCTACAAGGTCGAATAATTATAGCTCTACCCCGAACATTTATTCATCCGGGGCGTTCCTTTGCTCTCTATCCCTCTGCAACCTCAATCAACGTCTTACCCGATAAAGAATACTACAAGTCAAATTTATTGACGGTTACCCAGAAAGTTATTACTCCAATAAGTTCTAAAACAGTCTGGATTCAATCTTGGGGTAAGTGTGAACTATGCCAAATCCTAAATAACTTAGAATCGTTAAAAGCTTTGTCACAATTAAATATTTGGACAACAAAAGGATTACAAGAGATTTTGCTACAAAGGAAGCATATCTTTCTTGCTTATTTGCGTGTCTATTTGTTGTCTCAGCCAATTGAAATACCTGTGAATCTACAAAGCCAGTTTATAGGTTTACCTGATCCGTTGAAGGTATCTGTTGATTTACCAGTATTAACCGATCGCACCTTCGCCCAACGCAAACAGCAATTAGAAAAACTAGAACCCCCGCTGCATCCTGAATTAGAAGAATTGCAGAGTGCGATCGCATCCCTAACCATTAGCCAACCAGCAGCTAAACAATTAGACGACGATATCAAAATATTTCTGGGTTGGAGTAGTGACAAGCTAATTAAGCAACCCGATCCAAATTTAGCTTGGATAAATGATATTGCAAAATTGGGCGATCGCAGCATCGAACAAGATGAGAAAAAAAGCAACTATCAAGCTGGTACAGATTTTGAAAACATTGCACGTCAAAGTCTGGAGTTTTTAGGGTTTAAAGTTGAAAGTGCTTATAAAGGTGGTGCTGGAGGCTTAGATTTATATTGTTCAAAACCTTACCCTATTGTTTGTGAGTGTAAGGCGGGTAAGCTTATTCCAAGTCGTACTGTTGAGGAATTACTCAAACTTGGTGGGATGCACTTAGGTAAAACTCAACTATTAACTTCAGCTAAGTTAGTAATTGGCCCTGGTAACCCATCTACAGATACACTAAAAGCCGCTAAAGAATGGGAAGTAAGTATTATTAATGCTATGACTTTACAAAAGCTCGTTCAATTTCAAGCAAAATATCCAGGTGCTATTAACTTAGTTGAATTACAGAAATATCTAGAACCTGGGCAAATTGACTATAGAATTGATGAATATATTGATAAAGCTGAGAGAGAGATTAAGTTGCGATCGCAGATAATCACGGCAGTCAAAGAACTCTCTGAACAAGACAACGAAACTTCAAAAGCTACACATCCGAGTTTCACAGTTACAGAAATTCGTGTTCATTATAATGCTACTCATAATCCCAGACTAAATGATGAAGTAGTTCATAATTTAATGATTGAACTTTCCTCGCCCTTAACAGGCTATTTGGGGCGAATTAAAGGTAGTAATTGGAATAGCGATCGCTTTTACTTTCTCCGCGATTTACCCATTAACTAAAGATAGCAAAATATTTCTCTTTTCTTACCTCTGCGTTCTCTGCGCCTTTGCGGTTCGTTTCAAAATCACTGAAGTGCATAGCACTTCGACAAGCTCAGTGACCACCGTAGGCATCGCAGTTATCCCAAAGTTAATATACCAACCTGATAATTTACCACCAACGGCAGAATTTTTAGCCACTCTGAACCTAACAATACTTCCGTAATTTCATTCCCTGCATAAATAGGAATTTCATACTCTTGTTCGTTTAATATCAACTTTCCTGAATATATTTTAAACAATGTTTCACCCTGTGCAGTTCGCAAAGTTTCCTTACCAATATAAGACCAGTCTAGACTCTCTAAATCTTGTTTGTTAATAGCCAGAAAGCCTGTGAAACCAGTATCTAACATGGCATCCACAGGCAAATTTAATCCATCATCAGTTATTAACTCAATTTCAAAAAATAGTTGCCCCTTTCCCCCAAATTTACCCTGAATCATATTGTGCCGGTGGTTCCCATTTCATTTAGACAAAAAACACAGTGGTCAGTATTTGGGTATTTTTCAAGGGACTTTTTATGAGCTTGCATTTTATCTGCATCAATGAAGTAATCACCACTATCTGGCTCCACAGCAATATACCAGCCATAGTGTTCCTTAATCAAATCGGGACGCACATGCTCAAAAATTGCTCGACAACGCCGATAAAATACTTCATCTTCAGCTTTGCGTCTAGCAAGTTCTTCTGGTGGTAAAGTGCGCTCTGGAAAAATTCTACCTCGACGTGCAGGTTGTTTTGCAGTTGATTCAGTCATAACATTAATCCTACTTATTGATGCTGCCTTAACTTTATTTTATGGGAAGCAATAACGAGCGATCGCTTTTACTTTCTCCGCGATTTACCTATTAACCAAAAGTGAAGCATCCTAGACGGAAGATATATCTTCTATCTAGGATGCTTCACAATAAAAAATTGTTGCTGATACAACAATTATGGACAAAATGTGATATTAGGACTAGAGCTATCAGCTAGCAGAAACGGTCAAACTATCGGGTTTGTGAAGATCACCTTGCAAAACCACACCTCGCTGATTGGCATAGATATGACGCAAAATCTTGTAAATTGCCTCAACTTGATCTGATGCGCCTGCTTTGTTGGCGAGTTCGTCAAGAGAAATGGGAGTTTTTTCTTTTTCTAGGACTGCTACGACTCGTGTTTGCAAGTCGATAATGGTGGCGGCAGCTTTTTTGCCAGCTTCTACACCTGGTTGATGGTAGGCGTTGACGTTGACCAAACTAGCATATAAACCAACAGCACGCTCATACAAAGCAATTAATGCCCCAACAGTCCGGGGGTTAACTTGGGGAATGGTGACTGTAATCGAATCGCGGTGATTTTCATAAAGCGCTTGTCGGGTTCCTTGGAGAAAACCGGAAAGATAATCGCCTGATGTAACTCCTGGATCTATTTCAGTGGATGGGCCCTGACGATCTTCTAATACTTCGATGAAGGTAGCAAAGAAATTCGCCACACCCTCACGTAACTGCTGGACGTAAGCGTGTTGATCGGTTGAGCCTTTGTTGCCATAAACGGCGATGCCTTGATGGACAACATTGCCGTCTAAGTCTTTTTCCTTGCCCAAGGATTCCATCACCAGCTGTTGCAAATAGCGACTGAATAAAAATAAGCTGTCCTTGTAAGGTAGAACAACCATATCTTTTTCGCCCTTTCCATTGCCCGTAAAGTACCAAGACAAAGCAAGCAAGGCTGCTGGGTTATTTTTCACATCTGGGACGCGGGTAGCGTCATCCATTTCTTTTGCGCCATCTAGCATAGCGCGAACATCAATCCCCTGTAATGCCGCTGGTACTAGCCCCACAGCAGACATTTCTGAGGTGCGTCCTCCTACCCAGTCATACATGGGAAATCTAGCCAACCAACCTTCGTCTTCGGCCAGTTTATCGAGGTTGCTATCAACGCTGGTAATTGCTACCGCATATTGAGCAAATTCCAAATTGTGTCCAGCGTAGGCTTTTTTAACTTCAATCATGCCGTTGCGAGGTTCCGGCGTCCCTCCAGATTTGGAGATTACCAATACTAAAGTGCTGGCGAGGCTATTTCGCAGATGATTGAGAACGCTATCGATACCTGCCGGATCGTTGTTATCGATAAAGTGAAGTTTCAGGGGCGGGAAATCAGAAGCGAGGGCTTCAGCGACGAATTGGGGACCGAGAGCGGAACCACCAATTCCAATGGAGATAATATCCGTGAAGCGGCTTGCTCTGGGAGGATGAATAGCACCTGTTTGGACTTTTTCCGCAAAGGCTTCGATTTGTTCTAGGGTTTGGACAATTTCTTGTGTAAGTTCTGGAGCTGGCGCTAAATCAGGATTTCGCAGCCAGTAGTGTCCAACCATGCGCTTCTCGTCAGGATTTGCGATCGCACCCTTCTCGAGTTGAGCCATATCCGCAAACGCCTTGTCAAACTTCGGACGCAACGAATCCACGAAGGCATCATCGAAGCGTATCCGACTCACGTCTAAGTACAGTCCCAATCCCTCGTGGAAATATAACCAGTTTTGGTATCGTTGCCAAAGTGCCCTAGCATCCATAGGGAAATCTCAAATAAAGTGTTTTTCAAAACCAGTTTAATGTAAGGTTATAGCGATCCCTGCCTAGCCTTATACAGTTTACAGTTTTAAGTGTTCCCTTGACTCTTATCCTTAAACATCTGGCATAGGCATGACACGCAGAAATTTCACAATTTCACCCCTGATTTCTATACCAATCAGATAATTATCTAGGGTAAAGCGGTGAAAAATGCCTTCACTATCAAGGTGTCGTAGTTCTTTTAGATCACTCAGTTGCCACTTTTGGGCTAACTCAATAAAGACAAAATCATGCACCCGCTCGTAGGCGGCAGGTTCTAAATTCTTCAGGTCTAGCAAAAAAGACCTTGCATAGCGCATTTCTAGACTCACTAGGCGTTACCTTAACCAAAACTTGAGGGCTACTGGCACTAGAAAAGAAAGCGCTGCTGAATCAGAAAAACATCAACAGTCGTACCGCTTCTTCATGGGTTAAGATATCCCACGGTTGCTGCGATCGCTTAACTTGTTGTATCGCTTTGAGCATATAAAAGTCACAATGTAAACCTTCGAGAACGTCCCAAATGTCTTGCAAATCCTCATCGGCTAACTGCTCGATTAAGTGATGCATTCTCAGTCGCAGCAAATTCATACGTTAATTATTCCCTACAACCCAAGACCAACAATAAATAGTATTCCCACAAAATTAGCAAAGGTTAACGGCAATGTAGGACTATGCTCAAGCTACGCTAAAATTTATTCGCCAAGCGTTAAGGGCAGGGGAGCGTCCGCGAACTCAAAAGTTGAGCCTTTGAACCTGAACCTTAAGCCTTTGAACCTGAACTTTAAGCCTTTGAACCTGAACCTTAAGCCTTTGAACCTGAACCTTAAGCCTTTGAACCTGAACCTTAAGCCTTTGAACCTGAACCTTAAGCCTTTG
>NZ_JBALDI010000064.1:0-15973 GCF_036917395.1 Nostoc sp. | reverse complement strand
TTGCATCAAGAGGCTGATGTCGCCTGATGCATTCCACTTATTAATACTTATGTACTATAAATGGCGCTCGCATTGTGCCAGTTGCGTAAGTCCTGTATTTGTAGACTACTTGACGAAACTCTTCAAGTCTGGCATTTTTCATGTTGGCAGGTGAGTAATGGTAGTTCTTTTCTCACTTTCTGCCAAAAGGGGTACTGTATTCAATCAGACACCCCTTTTTTCTTGATCATTCCCCATCTAGTCTCAGATTAAAGAGAATGATAATCAAATACGAAAAGTGGGAGAGAAACGAGCGACGCTCGTTTCTCTCCCACCTTTTTAACGATTATCATTATTGTATTTATATTAGACACATACATATTACATAATTATCGAAAGTCGCGGATGTTTAGAGGCTGACAAGATAATATTTTTAATCTGTAATTCTATTTGATTTGCGTTCTCTCATATCGCTTTTAGTCTAAACTCCAGTTTTGAAGCCATACAGTGTTCGTCCTTGACGTTGCCGGAGACATCGCTTCCTTCACCAAACCATCGGTTACTTCAAAAATTCCCAGTAGTCCAATGTCTAAAACTGCCGATGACGTACTAAGTTTTTGAACTTGGTAAACTGGTTGTCAAATAGCAGTTTGACTGTACCAGTAGGGCCATTTCTCTGCTTGCGGACAATTAACTCGGAAATGCCACGGTCAGGGGAATCGGGATTATGAACCTCATCACGGTAGAGCATAATCACAACATCGCTGTCTTGTTCCACTGCCCCACTGTCTCGAAGATCACTCAATATAGGGCGTTTATCATTACGGTGTTCGACTTCTCGGCTTAACTGAGACAAGGCTAGGACTGGAACATCAAGATCCTTAGCTAATTTTTTCAGTCCTCGGCTGATTTGACCCACTCTCTGGGTCATGTTCATTTTTGAATCAGTCCCCTCGGCCATCAACTGTAAATAGTCTACAATAACCAGTCCGACACCACCATGTGTGGCTGAGATTTTTCGGACAAGGCTACGAATTTCATTCATTGTGGGGCAGGAATTATCATTGATAAAAATCCCTTGTTCAGAAAGTTGTGCTACCGCCTGACTCAGGGGTTGCCACTGATTGTTAGAGAGCCGCCCTGTTTCGAGTAAACTGTTCTCAATGCCGGATTCACTGCTGAGAAATCTCTGCACATATTCTTCACGGCTCATTTCCAAACTGAAAACAGCTACAGGTAATCTTTGGGATTGAGCGACATTAAGAGCTAAGTTACCAGCAAGGGCAGACTTGCCAACAGATGGACGAGCAGCGAGTATATACAGGCGTTTGGGGCGAAAGCCACTACCGAGTAAACCATCCAAATCATAGAATCCAGTAGAAATGGCGGGACTAGATATAAGGGCGTGGCGCGACTCGATTTTTTGGTAAGCGTCAACCAAACAGTCAGAAATATGAATCAGGTCATCATGAGAGCGCTGTTGTGTGACACTGAAAACTTTTTGTTCAGCAGCGTCAAGAATCTCTGGTAATTCAGTTTCAGTTTCATAGCCGAGATGTAGAATCTCGTTTGCTACTTTGATTAATTGTCGGCGGTGGTATTTTTCCATTACCAATTCTGCAAAAGCGTCGATGTTGACGGCTGAAACTGTACGGTCAATGAGTGTAGCCAGTTTCTCTCGACCACCAACACGAAACAAAAGCCCATTGTTAGTTAGCCAACTGGTTACAGACAGTAAATCTGTATGTCTGCTTTGTGTATGGAGCCGCAGCGCAGCTTGGTAAATGTCTTTGTGGGAGGAGATATAAAATGCTTCGGGGATTAAGCGATCTACTATTCTGCTCATTGCTTCTGGATCAAGCATAATCCCACCAAGTATTACTTCTTCTGCCTCAATGTTCTGAGGTGGTAAGCGGTCTTGTTCGGATGAAAAGTTCAGTTTGCTTTGTGTCATGACTACCTGGAGAGGAAGATAAATTGCAAATTATTTTTACGCAGCATTTTGATGTAAATAGAGATGCATGGAGGGATGTGTGAACTTTATCCACTTCAGCCATTTGTCCGTTGCACCTGGAGATTGCTGGTCATAGCGGGTACTAAAAGAAGCGCAAGCTTTGTCCTTGCCAACTTCATCGACACGATCTAAAAATTTGCTGAAGGTGGACTTGTGCCAATCAAGAGAACGGTTAGCGAAATAGCCGATGGGTTGCTTTTCATCCAGTTTTGTTGGTTCTGAGGTGGCTTCTGGTTCAGAAATTTGTGACCAATAGCCCAGTAATTCTTCTAGTCCGGCTTTGGAGCTTTCTAAGTTACCAATTGACTTGAGAACTGTGGGTATTTTCTCTTGCCAAGATTCACTATCACTCCACTTAGCCCTGTGTTTGGCGATCAACTCCACCAGTCGGCGATCGCAGGTTTGGTAAATCTTGTCCCTGGTAAGCTGTTCCACATCTAACCTGCAATAACAATATTTACCTTATTTACCTTATTTTTAATTTTTCTCTGCCATTTAATTATTAATTTTCCTTGATTAAGGAGCTTATTTAATAATTCTTGTAAGTTGGAGATAGACTTAAATAATCGATGAGCAATATATTCCTTTGCTGAATGCCATACAAGCTCAATCAGGTTATAGTCAGGACTATATGGAGGTAAAAAATATAACTGGATATTAGGTAAACTTTTTTCTATTTTTTCAAAAATATCTTTCTTTTTATGGTAACTAGCATTATCCAAGATAATTAATATTTTCGGACCTAATGCCTGGAAATCACTTTCTTGGTGTTCCTGTTCAATCCATTCTGATTTAACAAATTCATTTAATTGGATTAACTGCTCATAAAATACATTAGAATTTCCTCTCTCTCTAAAAAAGCACACTCTTTTTTTATCACTATATCTTACTCCTCCCATTACGTTTACACGTCCACAGCTACGCTGTCCTGTAACTTTCTTTCTTTTACCTTTTTTCCCCCAATTTTTTCTCCGAATGACTCGTAAACTAAATCCGCTCTCATCCCAAAACCAAATCTGGAGCCTTTTAGGTTCTACCTTTGAAGCTTCTATATAACCTTCTAACCTTTCTTTAAATGCTTGTCTCTTAGTTATGTCTTGTTTATCTTCAAGGGTATATTTTGCCCACAGGTAAGCAGACTTTTTTTTAATAAAATTCTCCTGACTTATTCTCCACTTAAATCAATACCTGTAATTTCTCCTAAATATGTAGCAAGCCTTGCTGTTGACCATCGACCAAACTCATAACCTAATTCTATCGGTTCTTTTTCGATAGTCTCCATTAATAACTTAATATATTCATCAGTCGCTTTTCTATAATTACCATTTTCACGTTGATCATCGAGAGACTTTATATTATTTGGGTCTCCATGTACGCACCAATATGCTACAGTTTTATATCCACAATCTCAAAAATCACTAATTTCTTTATAGGTCTTCCCATCATCCATTAGTAATAAAATTAGTATCCTCTGTATTAACTGTGGAGAATTGCTGCTTTTTAGCTCAGACAGTAAATTCTCTCGTTGCGATCGCTTGAGATATCCTGGGGCTGGCATAATCGGAGATGCACTCTTTCTACGATTTTCATTATATGCATATTAGATGTGGAATAGCTTATCACTTGGGAGTGATTGACTTAATACATTGCCTGAAACAGTGATCGCTCCACTAAAGAAATGCCCTCACTCGATAAATTACTCATCTCAACAAATAGCTAACCTTAGTGCCATTCCATGATAGCTAATGGTCTATTGAGTAGTACCAATAGCAGATTTCAATTGAAGTTTAATATTTGTACCTTTTTTCAGGGCAACTTCTCCATAAGGGCTAGACAAAACAAAAGCAGCCGCAGCAGTAGCACCTGCTAATCCACCATGCTTGAACTTGGCTTGATTACCAAGAAAATGACCTGTTTTGGATGAAGGAAATATTGAGCAGTGGCGATCGCAGCTTCTTCAGACATAATTTCGCACCTCTTGGTTATAAAGTGCCAAACTTTCGAGTTTTTTTTGCAAGTCTAGTGAGCAGGGATTGAGTGCTAAAGTGCCTAAATTCAGTTCATCTTGAAATCGCTTGATTTTGTCACGACAGGTAGTTACATCACCAATAATTGAGTTTTCCAGTAAATCCTCTTCATTAAAAGACGCTTTTTGCCCACTAATTGGCATCAAATCTTGGCTGTGATTATCGTCACTTTGAACTTGATTTTTAACAGCTTTCATTCTCTGGCTAAAAATCCTCAGAAAAGGCAACGCTTCACTCACTGCTTCTTCATTTGTGCGAGCAACAAAAAAGAACCGTGCTAGCATCAATCGATCGGAACCACTGGAATTAATAGCACGATATTTCGTAACATTGTTTTTGAGAGTATTTAAAGAAAACTGTGTTCCTCCCATTAAACCAAAAGATTTGACAGCACTAAACTTAAGCGTGTCATCATCGCTAGTTGCTACATATACTGAAATCGATTTCTGCAAAGGTTTTGGAGAAATAGTCATACCTTGGCACTGATAATATTCACCGGTAAATGACACGTCAGTGTAATATAGTAACTTATGAATCAATGTGATTGCTTCTAAAGTTTTAGAGCGAGATTCACTCATAGAAGTAGCAAAATGCTTATTTTGTTCGGGGAACGGACCACCCTTAGCAATTCCAATAGAAAGTCGTCCGTTGCACAAATTATCCAGTGTAGCAATACTTTGTGCAATAATAATTGGGTTATGAAATGCCAGCAATAATGCTGCTGAACCTAATCGAATTTTGTGAGTTACGCCTGCTAAGTGTGCCATTAACACTAAAGTCGATGGACTAACACTGAAATCGTTAAAATGATGCTCTGTTATCCAAGCTTCTTCAAAATCTAAGCTTTCTGCGTATTTGACTAACGTCACTTGCTCAAAAATCATCCGATGAGCATTTTGATAATGATTTTCGTAATTACAGAAAAGTCCTGTTTTCATAGTAAGTATTTTTCTGATTGTGTTTTAAAGCATTGCAATTTTAATCACTTGCGGGCAGGGAGCGAAACGTTTTAGATGAATTTGGTACTGTATAAACAAGATGTGAGTATAGAAATTGCTTGAACAAGCAAGCAATGTAGAAGAATTTCGATTGTTGACAAAAAATCTGCCGTTTTGGTCAAATAATTCGTCGCTCTACACCAGATGCCCTACTGTTAGCTGCTGTGTGTAGTTGGCTACTGTGTACTGGTAATGAGCGAAGGGCGATCGCTTACCGCCTTTGACGTCACTTCTGATTATGGCGAAAATGTTGGGAAATGGAAGTTAGCTGGATGTTGGAAATCCTCATGTATTACACAATAAAGTGCGGAATGTGGGATAGATTATTTGGTGCAGCAATTTAATACTGCACAGAAAGGCTTTAAAGCTCCTAAATTTCAGAGACTTCAATTGCTACAGTTTTATTCCTGGTGATGCCTACGGCGGCAAGCTACGGAATATTGAAAGCGGCTCATCAAGCCCAAGTGCGTAACTTTCGGTATTACTGCTCATTTAGGAAAGTGATTTTTTTTTGGGGGGAGATAGCAAGCGCTTTGTGTGCCCTGAGTTTCTATTTCTTCAATCGGCATCCTGTTCCACAATCTGGGCTTGCAGTACCCGATTTTGTAAGGGGGAGGCAGTACGATCAACTCTACCCGCAACTACGACTGACTTTCCTACCGTAAGCGAGTCAGAGACAACTGTGCCATCTGCGGACTCAAACAAAGCAAAAGTGGTATCAACGGTAAACGTCACCCCGGCAATGATGTACTGTGGACAGGGTCGACCTGGTTTACACACAGGTCTAATGTCAGGTGTGCGAACCGTTGCTGTCCGACCCTCAATGCTAATTACCTTACCTTGAATTACAATGAAACGAGTTGTCTGGGTATTTGGCGGATAACAAGGGCCACCATCAACACCAATACAAACACCGCTGGAATTGATAGCGATTGAGCCTTGTATGATTGTCAGTGGTTTAACAACTTGAAGTTTGGTTTGCTCTTTGGCAAACGCAGGAACACTAACCATAGTAGATAGGAAAGCCAGTCCGACAAAAGCTGCGGGTATTCTAAGGCAGCTAATAAGCATAGTAATGTTTCCTTTTTAAATATCACCTGTATTTACTTATTACTGTCAAGCGCACAAGTTTTATGCAAAACGCGCCACTGTTTGGTGTCTGCCTGTTTAGTGCTTGCCGTCAATTTCCTTTACAAACTGTACTGATTGAGAAGATATATGTGACCACAAATAAGAATTTTCTACCTCTATGCATCGATTATGAGCCGCTCTGACAACAACACCTGTATTTTGGCAATGACTGACTTGTGCGAATACTTCTGCAATATCACCTTCCCGGTTAAAGATATGAACGACTCTTGAAGTCTGTCCTCCTATGGGGGTTTTTAAACTAATAAATAGGTTTTCTACTTTTTCAAACGCTTCCACCCATCGGTAAGACTCTTTTTCAACAAAATGGCTTTTTTCTTTGAGCAATGTGTTTTTCTTTTAATCGGAACGTTAAGCCGTCGCGCGCGGCATGGCTGCGTTTTGTATAATTCACATTGAAGGTAAATGAGGGGGTCTGATGTCAACTGAAAATCTGGATGGAAAGGTCGCACTTGTCACAGGTGCGTCTGGCGGCATTGGAAGCGCTATCGCCAAGGGGCTGGCGGCGCAAGGCGCTTTGATCATCGTTCACTATTCGCGTGGTGCCGATGCCGCGCAAGAAGTTGTAGCCGCTATCGAAGCTGAGGGTGGGCGAGCTATTGCCCTGCAAGCGAATCTTAGCAACATTGCAGATATTCGTCGCTTGTTTCAAGAGATTATCGGACGCTTGGGCAAACTTGATATTTTGGTGAATAATGCCGGTGTTGCACGAGGAGGACTTTTGGCAGAAGTCACGCAAGAGGACTACGAAGCTGTATTCGACCTGAACGTTCGTGCTGTCCTTTTTTGCTCGCAGGAAGCCGCACCTCATATCGGAAATGGCGGACGCATCATCAACATTTCTTCCAGCACGAGTGTTTACCCACACGCTGGTTCAACCATTTATGCAGCCAGCAAAGCGGCAGTCAGAATGTTCACACAAGTGCTGGCTCAAGAACTAGGAGAACGCCAGATTACGGTTAACAGCGTAGTTCCTGGCCCAACTTCTCCTGGAATGTTCGACAACGCACCCGTGGAACATCAAAAAGTAGCGGCTCAAAGCTCTCCATTGGGGCGTTTGGGAACTCCTGAAGATATTGCTGAAGTCGTCGTCTTCTTGGCATCGGAAAAAGCACGTTGGCTGACAGGGCAAGACATTGTGGTTAATGGTGGCGCAAAGATTTAGTGCCATTCGCAACTTGAGTGACGGCAGATCAGATGTTCATGTTGCCAACTGCCGCAAAATCGGCTTCAAAGCCAATTAACAACGCCCTAACAATGCCCCTACACACTGACCGTCGAGAGTTCAGTAGTTTCTGTGCGAACGCCACAGGAGTAAGTTTTTCCGAGATACTGACATTCAAGTAATTTTTGATAACGTGCCGATGCACAACAGCCAGTGCCTTAAACTCCAGCATCTTTGAGTCAGTTCCCCGCAACTGAACGTCTGGTGTAAGAAACTGCAACAGATTCAGGCTTTCCATTAACAACACAGCCGGCAATAACTGCGCCTTGTTAAAATCTGGTTTCCAAACCAAATTCTCTCCCGCCTCTATCTTACTTATGTGACCCAGGTCTTACTGCCTCAGCTATGGAAAGGGGCAATTGTAGTCATGGATAACCTCAAGGTTCATCATGCCGAGCGTGTCAGAATTGCCATTGAGTCCGTCGGTGCAAAAGTCAAGTTTTTGCCGCCTTATTCTCCTGATTTATCACCTATTGAGCAATGTTTATCGAAACTGAAGCAATTTCTTCGTTCCTGTGAAGCACGTACTCCTGATTCACGATGGCCTTGCGATGGCTCTTGCTGTAAATTACATTAGCGAAGATCATGCCTTGAGTTGGTTCACTCACTGTGGTCTATTTACCTGAAAATTGCTGTAATTAAAAACTGCGATCGCTTCAAGAATGATTCTTGGTCAACTGTACCAAAATAGCCTCAAGACTCTATAGAGCAACGTTTGTGGTTCGTTGTGTTCAAGGGCGTTGCAACGATATTCTTCATGAGAGTCGCGTAATTCAAGAAGTACATCGTCTAAAATTGCACTTCTAGCCAATACACGATCGACATTTTCAGTGTCGGCGCACCGTCAGAATAAAATTACGAATACTGTAAGCGAGTTTTGATTTATTTGTGACAGTCTAACTAAACGAGTTTCTAAATTCGAGTGGCGAGACGCTTGTCTTATTCTTAAATAATTTATTAAACGACTGCGGATGTTCAAAACCGAGCCGATACGCGATTTCGCTGACTGAAAGCGATGTTGTGGATAACGTTTCTTTGGCTTTTTCGATTAATTTATTGTGGATATGCTGTTGAGTGTTTTGTCCCGTCAGCGTTCTTAACATATCGCTTAAATAATTCGGCGATACGTTTAATTTATCGGCAATATATTTGACGGTTGGAATTCCCGATTGTAATTCATTTTGTCTGTCAAAAGACTCGTTTAATAAATCCTCCAGTTTCACCAGCAAATCACTGCTCGCTTTTTTACGGGTGATAAATTGCCGATGATAAAATCTGTTTGAATAATTAAGCAGTAATTCAAGTTGTGAAACAATTATATCCTGACTAAAGTTATCAATATTGGAACGATATTCCTGCTCCATATTTTTGATAAGATCGTTCATGATTGCTTCTTCTTTTTGAGAGAGGTGCAAAGCTTCATTGACCGAATAGTTGAAATACTCGTATCGCTTGATCGTTTTGGCTAGCGATGTATTCCATAAAAAGTCGGGATGGATTAGTAGTGACCATCCCCTACGCTTTGATGCTGCATCTTTATCAATCTCCACTCCGAAAACCTGACCGGGCGACATAAAAAACATTACGCCTTCATCAAAATCATACTCCTGCTGACCGTATTTATATTTAGTGTTAGGTGTTCTTTTGAGCGCGATTGTGTAGAAATCAAAGACAAGATTTATTAATTCTTGGGGAGGCACATATTTAATGGATTCTAAATTAATCACGCTGATTAAAGGATGCTCAGGTTTAGGAAGCTCCAGCATCCGATGATATTCGGTGATCGTTTTAAATCTACGCGGTTGTGTGTTTGTCATATCGAAATGTAATTATTACTGATTGTAAGCAACCGCGAAATCTTTCGCAAAATCTTTCAGCTTTACTTTACCCAATATTGGTCTATGGCGGAAATAGTCTTCATACAATCTGCCTCCACGCCTAGCGGCATTCATTTCCACAAAACCCTGTGCAGTTTGCGGGTTCATTCCTGATTCCAATAGACCATTTAAAAATTGTTCGTCAGAAATTTCCAGCCATTTGAGATCGGAATTTCCGATGGCTTCGCCCAGAATTTCGGCGATTTCGTTTGGCGAAACTTCATCGCTTGCAATATAACGAATTTCTTTACCATTAAAAGGTTTTTCAATTTCTTCGGCAATCACCGCAGCAATATCTAAAGGGGAGACCCACGGTTCTTTTTCATCGCCGCGATAGTTGCCGACAATCGCGCCAAGTGATTTGATGGTTTGGATAAAGGTATACATGTAAGTGTAAAAACCGACTGGGCGCACGAATTTAATAAAGATATCTTCCGGCAGCTCTGTTAAAATATTTTCGACATTGTAATGAAACCGGAGCAAGCCAACTCCTTTGTCAGCACCGATGCTGCTCAGATGCACGACACGTTTTACACCCGATTGTTCAATGGCTTGTTTGTAGTTTTTGCCAATCTCGGTGATCGCCGCTATAACATCAACATTTGGGTCGAAGAAAGCATCGGGGGCGAGCGATTCCATCACATAAACGACATCTGCGCCTTTAAAAGTCGCTGAGAGAAAGCCAGCGGATTCCATTGTGCCAATGGTAGCTTTTGCGCCTAGAGCTTCGATATCTTTCTGCCTTTCGGTTTTGCTGCTGATAACTGTCACCTGATGCCCTTTTTTCACTAACTCTTGTGTCAGTGGTTTACTAATATTTCCTAAAGAACCTGTCACTATAACTTTCATAAATATTTCCTCACAAACTATTTCTAAATTGAAATTTTAATTTCTCTATTTATGGTAGGTAATTTTTTAGCTTTAAAGTTAGCCGAATTATCGGTAATTGTATCCAAAATGTAGAATTTTGCTGCTTAACTAGGGTCAGGCCGCAAAGTGTACCGAGTCATTGGGTGTGTTCCAGATTTCTTAAGGCAAATCAGAGTCATGGTTCGCACAACTGCAACTCTACTAATCCTTTCATTCAGAAAAGAGGAATAGGCAATACCCTAAATTAGAGCAAGCTTTTCACATATTAAACTCCTGCCAATTGTCGTTGTATGTCAGTAAATAACTGTGCCGCGAAACAGGGAGGAACAGAGTAACCGATGATTGACCCTGCTGTAGCAGTATCGTTAGGGAACTCATACCAATCGGGAAACCCTTGCAAGACTGCCGCCCCTTGGATGGTCAAAGACTTGACCGTACCATCAGGCAACCAGATATCAGTGAACTTACTACGGTTGCAG
The DNA here is from genome assembly GCF_036917395.1 of Nostoc sp. Taxonomy (GTDB): domain Bacteria; phylum Cyanobacteriota; class Cyanobacteriia; order Cyanobacteriales; family Nostocaceae; genus Nostoc. Next base: position 5,355 of record NZ_JBALDI010000064.1, on the reverse strand, counting down.
CCTTTGTGATCTGTGAAGTGTGAACGCAATATAGTATTACAAGGTAAATGTCCAGGTTTGTACTTGGATTCTGTACGCCCTCCAACTCGCTCTATTAACAGTGGTGTGGGCGCATTCCCGGCTAAAAATTTCTCCAAAGCTTGTTGCTGTTTGGGTAGCAGATGTGAATCGGACATCGTAGGAATGAGATGAGCTATTGCCTCGTACCAACCATAAGGTGTAGTTACTGAAGGTAAGGTAACGTGAAAACCCTTGCTTGCAATCAGGACTAACCGCCGCCGCGCCTGAGGCAACCCAAAGTCAGCCATGTTGACCACGCTGTAATCAACTGAGTACCCCTCTTGCTCCAAAGCATCCAGGATGATGACAAAACTCTGACTGTTTTGATAGCGTGGTACATTTTCCAGTGTAAACACCCGTGGCTGTAACTGTCGGATGGCTTCAGCAATAGCGATCGCTGCGCTCAGGTCGTCAGCCGTTTCAAGCGCAATACCAGCTTTGGCAGTGTGGGCAAGGCTAAAGTTGGCGCACACCGGGGAAGCATGGAGGTAATCGGGGCGGCGGGGGAAACCTACAAATCCTAACCGTGCTACTTTTTGAACTGTTTGTTGAATGATTTTGCAGCCATACTCATGAAAGTTGCGGTGATGAGTTTTGGTGATCGCTCGACTCAATTCTGGTTTGCTTGGGTCAAACTCGACTGCGATGACTGGGCGAATACCAGCTTGCACCATCCCAGCTTCAACCCCACCACCACCCGCGAACAGCACTACAGCGATCGGTGCATCATTTGGTAGCGTTGGTTTTATTTTTGTGTTATCAAAATTTTTGCAGACATTTAATTTTGGAGAGTACTTTTTGGTTTTCGCTTTTTTGATGAAAGCGATAATATCTTCCCTTGCCGCCCCTTGCTGCTGCAAAGAGTGAATTTTTGTCACAGCATTAGGAAGAATTGAACTAATGCTTCGCCCTTTCCATATCCCTCCCACTTTCTCTTCCCAGTTGTAACCCCAACGCCAATGCCGAGAGTTATCTGGGTCGCGTTCACTTATAACTCGTGGGTAAAAAACCATTGAACCATCAAGTAGCTTTTTCTTTTCGAGGTACTGATATAGACATCCTTGGCTACGAAGTTGTTGACCTTTGAGGTCATCCTCTAATAATTTTTCGGGTATTGCACAAGACATAAACATTACTGGTTCAGTTCAGCCAGGACGTGCATGGGTTAGTGGACTATTGCGGAGTATGGCCGTTTGAGTTTGGAGCGATCGCTATTGGAGTTATACAGCGATTGCTTGCCTTACCAAATCATCGGGTACTTCAAAAATCCCCAGTTGACCAATGTAAGGAATCGGTGTAATGTCGCGTGGATTCTCCAGATGCCAATGGTATTGCTCAGGCATTCCCCAGCCAGATGCAACCGGTGAAAACTGACAATCAACTATTGTGGCAATACCGATGATTTGACCGCGACGTAAAGAGATTAACTCTGGGATTACTACACCCATCGCTTGACAAAATTCTTTCGCCTCAAAGTACGCTTTTTTGGTACAGGTTTTTGCGGCGTGAATGAGAATATCGCCACGATAGTTGATAGGCCAGCCACGGTTTTCTATGTTTTTGGTGGAGTGGATTATTGCATAAGCCCAGGGTTGGCGAACGGATAGCGCTTTCATCTGTGTTAAAACTCCAATAGTTGAACGTAAGCATCTAATGCAGCGATCGCCGGATGTGGCTGTAAATTATCTCGCCAAGTTCAAAAATTTCGATGTAGATAAATCGCACAACATCGTCGCAGTGCCGAGCTTACCGTAAAGGCGGTTTTTCTCAACAATCAACTCAATAGTGCGGTCGCTTGGGTCTTTCGTATACACAGCATCGCGGTAGAGCATAATCAACTGGTCACAAACCTCGAAGATTTCACCAGAGTTGCGAAGTAAATGACGATTGGGGCGTTTGTCAGCCGTTGTTTGATTCCCTCGGTTGATTTGACAGCCCAAGAAAACAGGGATTTTGTGAGACTTGGCGATATCCCGAATCTGGCGGGTAATCTTGCCGACTTCAAAAGCCATATTCCCAGCAGATTCCAGAGGAATCTGCTGTAAGTAGTCAATAAATACAGCACCAATAGAACCACCAAATTCACCAATAGCACGGCGCACAGCACTTGCAATCATTGCGGTTGTAGGGGAGGAATGTTCGTAAACCTTCCAAGGCAGTTTTACCATTTGCCCTATGCCTTGTGCTATTGGTTCCCAGTAGTGCTGAGTATTGGTTTGGATTGCCGAAGCATCTACGCCTGTAATTCGAGCCAGCATTCGGGCATTGAGTTGATTCTTGTCCATTTCTGGGGTTACATACAGAACTGGTTTTCCAAGTTTGGTCATGATTTCGTAAGCATAAGAAATCATAAAATGAGTTTTACCCATGTGAGATTCAGCAGCCACTACAACTAAACTGCTGGGATAAATGCCACCGGTGATATTTTCGAGGTCGTACCAACCCACCTTCTGCCCTGCCATATTGCCCATCTCCAGCTTTTGGAACAGTTCAATGCCCATGTCTTGTGCCGAGAACACCTTGCAGCGTTCATCACTTTGATTTTGGGTAACGCCAAAAACTTTCGCCTCAGCAAGTCTTTGGAGAAGTGGTAGTTCAGTTTGCGTCTCGTAACCGAGTTGGACAATTTCATTGCCCACTTTGATTAGCTGTCGCCGTCGGTATTTCTCCATCACCAAATCAGCCAAAGCATCGATGTTGACGGCGGACACAGTGCGGTCTACCAAAGTTGCTAACTTGTTTCTCCCACCAATGCGATTGAGCAGATTGTGGTTAGCCAACCAAGCAGTTACTGAAAGTAAATCTGTGGGCTGATATGTCGCATGAAGTCGGACTGCGGCTTGATAAATATCTTTGTGGGCGCTGATGTAAAAGGCATCAGCATGAAGGATTTCACTTATTCTAGCGATCGCTTCTGGGTCGAGCATAATCCCGCCCAAAATCGCTTCTTCAGCTTCAATGTTTTGTGGGGGCAAGTTGACTTGATTTTGATCAGGGGCAAAAGAAACTACGTTGTCTTGATTAGAGTGCATAATCAGGCTCTTAGTGCTAATTTTAACTGTGCTTCAACTTCTCGCAAATTCATGGAAGATGGTCTGGTGTTGCTCGGAACTTTTGGCTCATTTGCTTTGGCTTGAAGTTTCGCTTTTAGCTCCAGCATTTGTGGGCTGTGTTGATACTCATTGGATGGAACCTGAATGGATTGCTCAAGAGTACGGCGCTTATGGTCTTGTGCCAAAGCATCTTCAAGCGTGATGCTAGTGGTGTTTTTTACTCTGTGAGCCAAAGCAGTATGCTGTTGAGGTAAGGGCTGTTTTTCTGTTTGCAATACTGCTTGGCTTAAACGCTGATTCAAATTCGTCCATCCCCCTTTGGTTTTCTCCCAGGTGTTCATGACTGCGATCGCATGATCTATTTCCTGTTGTGCCGAGCGTTTCGATTTCGTGGCTAATTCTTGTGCCAGGAAATCCACGACTATGGGGTTGAAGTTCTGGTACAAGTTATTCAACTTCCTCTGTCCACTGCGCCAAGGTAAAACCCAGCGATTCCACTTGATTGAGTCTCTGACCTTGAGGGGCACACAATCATCACTCATAGCGGTCGGGTCTGTTAACCACGCATCAATCAGTTCTTTCACATTCTGGGCTGTCTTGTAGGGACAGGTTAGTTGCAGCTTATTGGTTTGTTCAGATTTATCGAACGACCACGCCGCCGTATTGTGTCCTCTTGAGGGGTTATCGGTTTGTTGCGAAAACTCGGAATTTTTTGACAACGAAGTGGGTAATTGTGGGGTTGGTTGTTTGTGTTCTTCAAGTTCAGTCAAGTTAGTTTGTTTAGTTTCACACACACACTATTCTGGGGTGGAGGGCGCGGGTGGCGTTGCCAGGGGCGCGTCCTTGAGTGGATGGACTTCAGTTGGATGATCTTTAACTGGATATACTTTGGGTATTCCCCCACTACTACCCTGGTCTTCCCCGACTACTACCCCTGGTATTCCCCCATTACTACCCTGGTTTCCCCCTAGTATTCCCCCACTACTACCCCGATTTTTTCCTCTGATTAAACTTGATTGTTTAGTAGAAAAAGCAAACCAGTCGTCAATATCTGTGAGTTGATACTGGTTAGAAGATACTGAACCATTGGACTTGGTTTTGGGAGTTTTAGTGATTAAGTTCCACGAAACCAGTTCACTGACTGCGGAGATCGCTTTTTGCCTTAAAGTTTCAGTTGAAGAACCAGGGAAAGAACCACGAAAACAGGCTTCACCGATAGATTTATATGAAGGGAAGGCGTTATTATCACAACCGGCACGGCGGCACAGGTGGCAGTAAACCCGAAATGCCTCCATTGTTAGTGGCAAATCATCCAACTTACTATCGATGTAAATATGGCGTTTCCTTGTGTTATCACTAAAGCTATCGGTACTCATGATTCCCCTCCTTGAGTTACTGTCTCGTGGTAATGTTTTCAAAAACTGCGAATTATTTGCTTATTTCTGTACCCCAATGTGTGGGCGAAACGTCAGATTAATTCGTGTAGTCACAAACTTGTTGGTCTTGGGTACTTGGTGTAGATGAGTAGATTGGCAACCTGGGTGCATGGCCAACAGACTGCCGTGTTCCAACCAGAAATCAGTCGGCTTTCCCCCTATCGGCTTTATCTGAAATTTGCGAACAGCACCAACACTGATAGAAGCGATCGCTGGGTTAAATCCCATTGATGACTCATTATCAGAATGCCAGCCTATCGAGTCTTGTCCACTCCTGTACTGATTGCCGATGACGATGCGGAAGCTGTAACCAGTAGCAGATGTAATCCTATCTCGCAGTTGGGCCAGCGATGAAGTCCAAGGTAATGGTTTGAGTAGTACGCTTTTTGAGTAGAGATAATCACAGCCTTCATCACCATAAATGCACTCTAAGCGCGGAACGGGCATAGTTTTGCCTAACATCCTGATTTGGTTTTGCTGCCATTGCAGTTCTTGGCAATGCTGGTAAAGTTCGTTTGCTTCCTGTTTTGTGAGAAAGTCGGGATAATAACTTACAGGTAAAACTGTTGTAGGTTCATCAAAAAGTGTCATTTGTTTCATACATACTCCTTAAGCGGCGATCGCTCTTAAGATTTCTTCTGCGCGTTCCTGTGAAATAGCCTCAGGACTTACGCAACTGGCACAATGCGAGCGCCATTTATAGTACATAAATATTAATAAGTGGAATGCATCAGGCGACATCAGCCTCTTGATGCAACAGTGATAGATAGTAGTGAAACATTATCTAAATTTTCATGAGAAAATTT
>NZ_JBALDI010000063.1:0-67618 GCF_036917395.1 Nostoc sp. | reverse complement strand
TGCATCAAGAGGCTGATGTCGCCTGATGCATTCCACTTATTAATACTTATGTACTATAAATGGCGCTCGCATTGTGCCAGTTGCGTAAGTCCTGCAGTGGTCAGGTTTTACGAGTTGATAATTCGTTAAAAGCATCGTTAGGCGACAAGATTCTCAATTCCTTCGAGCCACAGCACTACGGCACTTTCGGCGGCTTACCCACCCGCATTCTCTATGTCTTCGTTGGTCTGGCTCCGTTAATTCTATTTATAACTGGCTTTGTGATGTGGTGGGATCGCAAACGCAAGCAGAAAGATGATTATTCTCATAAACGAAGTTATATAAACTAATTCTCAAAGAATCGGCTTTGTTTTGAAAAATACGATTAGGTGTGTGGAGTTATGAAACTGTTGCGTAGGCGTAGCCCGTCGTGGACATCGCTTTTTATTTCCTGTTTTTTTATTGCTGTGATTATACAACCAACTCAGGCAAAGGAAGTAACTGAAATTTCTCGTGTACAGGAACTAAAGCGTTCTGCAAGAACAGTCAAAGAATGGTTAGCTCAAATAGAACAGCAGAACCCGCCAGCCCAAAATCAGGAGAGTGAAGTTATACAAGTGACTTCAGTCAAGGCAAATCCCACCTCTTTGGGTGTGGAGGTGATTTTACAAACCTCAAAAGGGCAACAATTGCAAGTAGTGAATCGCTCTTCGGGCAATAACTTTATTGCTGATATTCCCAATGCCCAACTGCGTTTACCTAATGGCGAGGCATTCACATACCGCTCAACTTCCCCAATTGCAGAGGTTAGTGAAATAACAGTAACAAACTTTGATGCCAATACTATCCGGGTGAGTGTCACGGGGGAAGCTGGTGTACCACAGGTTGAGTTGTTTGACAGTCCAGATGAGGGTATTATCTTCTCTGTAGCTAGTGCTGCATCCTCCGCACAACAACCTCAAACGCAACCAACTCAGCCACCAAATCAGCCAGAAACTCAGACACAGCCTAGTCAACCATCAGCAGAGGGTGATCAACCGATTGAGCTTGTAGTGACAGGTGAACAAGATGGATACACTGTGCCAGAAGCGAGTACTGCAACCAGAACTGATACACCTTTACGTGATATTCCCCAGTCGATTCAGGTAGTTCCCCAACAAGTAATTAAGGATCAGGGAATCACACGGATTAATGAGGCTGTTCGCAATGTGTCTGGTACATCCTTTACAACGGGCTATGGCAATTCCGAAAATGGTGTCAACATTCGTGGCTTTAATGCCAACTCTTTAAAAGATGGATTTGCCACTACGTCTATCTTTACTAATGCTACCAATATTGAGCAGGTAGAAGTCCTCAAAGGTCCAGCTTCAGTTTTATATGGACAGGTGGAACCAGGTGGAGTCGTCAATTATGTCACGAAAAAACCTTTGAGCAATCCCTTTTATGCTGCTACTTTCACAGCAGGAAGTTACAACTATTACAATGGGGCGATTGATTTGTCTGGCCCGTTGACGACCGATAAAAAGTTGTTGTATCGGTTGAATGTTTCTTACGAGGATTCCGATAGCTTTCGGGATTTAGTTTTCAACAAGGTTTTCTTTATCTCTCCTGCGTTTACCTACAAGATCAGCGATACAACAACCCTGGATTTCGCCTATGAGTATCTAAAATTTAACTCCAGTTTTGATCGCGGTTTTCCTAACGACCTTAGATCGTTTAGTCTGCCGATCAATCTTTCTTTAAATGATTACAATGCCGCTCAAGACATTGAAAGCCATCAAATCGATTTAACGCTCAACCATCAGTTTAATGATCATCTCCGGCTCAGGAGCCGGTTTGAGGCGAAGTTTGAACATTATTACAGTGCTGTGGTCAATGAGTATGCTTTTGCCGAAGATGGTCAAACAGTGTTGCGAGGCTTCTACGGTGGTGATTCTAATTCCACCAACCTGCTTTTACAAACTGACTTAATTGCTAAATTTAAAACTGGTTCCATTGAGCATCAACTGTTAGCAGGATTGGAATGGAAACCAAGTTTTAGTTCTGATCCAGGCTTTGGTGCTGATGAAGGATATCCGTCGATAGACATTTACAATCCCACCTATGGCTTCCCCTTCCCTGCGGTTATTACGTCGGATAGTAACAGTAGAAATGATACTGTCGGAATTGCCTTGCAAGACCAGGTGACATTGCTGCCAAATCTCAAGTTGCTTGTAGGCGGTAGATATGACTTTATCAGCACAGACACTGAGAGTATTGCTGACATCAGTATTCCTAGCGAACCGCAAAAGTCCGGTTCTGACTCTCAAGCCTTTTCCCCGCGCGTAGGCATTGTTTATCAACCAATCGAACCCATCTCGCTGTACGCAAGCTACAGTCGCTCTTTTACAGGCAACTTAGGAACCCTAAGAGCAGACCTGACGCAAATAGAGCCGAGTCGTGGTACACAGTATGAAGTTGGTGTCAAAGCCGAGCTTTTTGATGGACGGCTGATATCGTCACTAGCAGCCTATGACATTGCCAAAACCAATATCCCCACCACAGACCCAGATAATAATCAATACTCAATCGCCTTGGGAGAAGTCAAAAGCCGAGGAATTGAATTCGATATTGCCGGCGAAATCTCACCTGGTTGGAAAGTTATTGCTTCTGCGTATCTCAACGATACCTATACTAGCAAAGACAGCAATTCGGCAATCATAGGGGGGGCTTTGCCAGCTATTCCTAGTCAGGGTGCAAGTCTGTGGACAACCTACGAAATTCAAAAGGGTAGTTTGAAAGGCTTACAGTTTGGAGGAGGCATATTTTACGTGGGCGATCGGGTCAACGATTACTTTGACCCGATTATCACCCTTCCTTCCTACGTCAGAACTGATGCTGTCATTTCCTATAAACGTGATAATTGGCAAGCTGCACTTAATTTCAAGAACATCTTTAATGTCAGATATTACGAAACCAATTGGCCTCTTATCTTCCCCCAAGCACCGTTTACCGTACAAGGAACTGTTTCAGTGACCTTTTGACCCCGCCCTACCCCTCTGACAAGTGTAGGTTTTTTACAAGAATGTTTGAAAAGGGACAAGGGGTATCTTACTGTATTCATCAAGCTTAAGTTTGTGCAAAGGAGCGTTTAACTTGAGTTATAAAAAACTACGTAACATTGTATTTACTCTGCATCGCATCCTGGGTTTTGCGATCGCATTGATTGCAATCATAGTTGGCTTAACTGGCAGCCTGATCGTCTTCTGGCGTGAAATCAATGAATTTCAATTGGATCAACAGTTTGGCGCTATTATTCCCCAGGACGATTGCTTATCGTTGGAAGTTATCCTAGATTTTGTCAAAGCTGCCTATGCCAACCAGCCTCAAAGCGTAAACGTTTCGTTGATTTGAAATGGGTTGTTTATTTCCGCCGCGCTGTACTAGTCTGTGAAAGACGACATTGATCTGTGAACAGCAACATCTAATTTGTAAATCTACAGTACTAGTGAATAAGCTGATCCACCTCTGCGCTAATCTAGAGGTTATATCTAATAAAGGCTTATGACACCTGAAGAAATTGTGGGTACGGTAACAGAATTATTTGGTACATCGGCTGTTCATGCGATCGCTCCTGGATCGTGGCAAATAGACACTTCTGGTTTTCGGCTGTTGGTGCTGCTTTCCGAAGATAATACTTGGCTGCGAGTTTTACTGCCTATTGTGCCTGCGAAGGAAGGGCAACCATTTTTAGAACAGTTCCTAGAAGCCAACTTTGATGACACTCAAGAAGTACGTTACGCTTTGTATGAAGGGAAAATTTGGGGGGTATTTCAACATAATACTGGCACTTTAGTAAGTACAGATTTGTCCGATGCAATCAACCAACTTGTATCTCTTTATCAGGCTGGATTAGATGATGTCTTTAATCGACTAATTGAAAGCCGCATCCGGCAAATTATTCAGGCAGCAAAACAACAAGGACAATCTCTGCAAGCTACTATGCAAACCTTAGAACGCTTTTATGCAGAAGGATTAATGGGCGATATAAATCAAACCTCAGAGACGCGAGAAAAAGTCCTAATTGCTTGGCGGCGTCGATTAGAAAAATTATGGAATGAAGGTTAATTTCAATTTTTAATTAGGGATTCCTATCTGCGCCACGTTTACATATTAAATTAATTTATATATCTATCTATTTATCATGGATATCATTGAAATCCTCAAAGAAGACTATCAAAGATTCCCTGTAAATCAAACTTACAGCATTTACACTCCAGACGTTTATTTTCAAGACCCGCTGAATAAATTTCGTGGTGTTAAACGCTACAAACAGATGATTAATTTCATTGAGACTTTGTTTTTAAATACCAAGATGGACTTACATAACATTCAACGTTTGGGAGACACAATAAAAACTGAGTGGACACTTAGTTGGAACACTCCTCTCCCCTGGAAGCCACGGATTTCTATTCCTGGTTGGAGTGAATTAGGTCTTAACTCTGATGGTTTAATTATCTCCCATGTCGATTATTGGAATTGTTCACGCTTAGACGTGGTGAAGCAGCATTTCTTTGCTGCAAAAATGTAAACAATTAAGGCTTGTCTAATTCCCTGCTTACAACCTTTTTCAGTTAAATAGACCATGCGGTAGTGGCACAGCAATGCTGTGCCACTACAACATATGTGGTCTAATTAAAAGCGATTATGATCAACATTACAACATTCATCATCAACATTGCGAGATTCATCATCAACATTGCGATATTCATCATCAACATTGCGATATTCATCATCAACATCACGATATTCATCATCAACATTGCGAGATTCATCATCAACATCACGATATTCATTACTAACGTTAAAGCAATCGTCCAAAAAACTAAGTGCAATATCTGAATTAAGAGAAATTACTCAGATTTATATATTAGTTTTTTAATAAATAAAATTATTCACGAATTTTACTGAACCAGAAAACAGCTTTATTAAGTCAAACTAGTTCTACATCGATTCAGTAATCAAAAACCTAACCCCCTAGCTTCCTTCCCTACAAAGGAAGAGGGAGCCAAACTCCCCTCTTTGATTCAGGGTTGGAGGAGAGGTTTTTCCAGGATTACTGAATTAGTCTTCTAAAAATCTCTCTTACGAATATATCTATGTCCCGTCCAAAACGTACATCCCGTGTTCTGGAAAAAGCTGAATTACGATCCGCTGGACTGAAAGCAATTGATTCAAATCTCGATTTTGGTGATAATTGCGATTTGCAAAATCTGACTCAATTAATTGAGCATTTACGCATTATGCTTAATGCTTATAACATTGATGTAGCTATGATTGACTCTTCCAAAACTAAGATTGATGAGATGGAAAAAACCTTGAGCAATCTTACAGATAAGTTAGTGAGGGGCGTTGCTTTTAAGTATGGCAAAAACAGCAGCGAATATGAACTGGCAGGTGGTATTCGTGATAGCGAACGTGTCCGTAAAAGCAGGTTAACCCGCCTAAAGGCTCGTGCAAAAAAAGTCTCAGATGAGAATGCTAAAACCGTTTAATACAGCACGGTCTAAGGCAGAAAGCAGAAGTTACATGAAGAATAAGCAAATGCTACTTATGTATGAAAACCATTTGTTGTTGACTGCTGCGATCGCAATTTATTCTATTCACTGATGCTTTTTAAGAAGCAAGGTTTATATACAGTTAATATCATGCAATTATGCATATTAGTTTATGCATTTTGTAGCATAGTCTCATTTTTTGTAATGTCGACAATGCTGCAATCTGCGAGTTTTAACAATTTATCTTGTCTAAGTTCTCATTAGAGTTTACAGTGATACGGTGTTTTCCTTTACAATTTCTCGGCAGATTTTTACCATGATTTATTCTCACAAATTGCAGAAGTATTTGACAGGTTTCTCTTTATCTATAGTATTAGTAGCTGATTTAGTAATCACACAAAAAGCTCCTCCAGCTTTTGCCCAGACGGTAAATTCATCTATCGGTAATGCTGTAACATTCAGTTGCAATGATAGTGAAGCGACAATCAAAGCTAAAAATGGCCCCAAAGTAGTTAATGGAAATACAGCCATTTACATTGGTTATCAGCAAGTCTCATCTAATAACAAAAACCCTGTGACAATCCGTTTTAATAGTGGTCTTAAATCATGGTGTAGAACTGATTACGAAACAACAAATGACGACGGTACAGGTTACGGATTGTATTGGGATGGGGGCAATGTTTTATATGGCATTTACTCCTCCACTGGTAGTCAGACTGGTAATGATTTTCGCCGCTTTGCAACTGGGCGTTGGTTGTCTAGCTATGGTAGCGGAGGCGGGCCAAAAGTCGCAGTTATAGCCCGGATTAATCCAGACAATGGCCAGGTTAACTATGCCACATTTTTAACTGCCAAAAAGGCGGATAATGGACAAACTAACTCTTTAGTTGTCAAAAGCCTATCATGGAATGGCACAAATTTGACTGTGCAGGCAAAGTCATGGTGGACTCCCCGTCGCGCTAATACAAATTCTATGACTTGCTCTGGTTCATCACCTTATGAATACACAGCAGTATTTACTGGCGATTTAACAAAGGTTAACTCAGCTTCAGCTCTTACATGTAGTTAAAAGGGAAGGATTCAACTCTCAAATTGAGGAAGCATATTTTTTCCAGTTGTTTGAGAATTGACCCCATCTAGAATATGAGCAGGTGAGATGCCCAAACCTACCCAAAGGGAGGTGTGGGTACATCATTTGTATCTACCCCTAATTTTTTCCATTCGGACGCTGAATAATCGTTTCCATCACCCGCCGCTTGGCCTTTGGATCAATACCTACCAAGCGGATATACTCACCGTTATATTCTGCCAGAGTTGCTTCCAAATTTGAGATTGCATCAGACTCTGCATCAATCTGGCTATGAACACAAGTTTGCCATGAACCTGTGCGAAAACGGCGCTCATCTACATGTTCAATGATAATTTTGTAACCTTGAGACAATAATTGCCTAATTTGTGCTTGTGTATCCAAGCTCAAATGTGGACTCGATACTTCCTGTTGCTGAAATCCATTAGTTTTTACTTCTGGAGTTACACCATTGCGTGGTGGCTGATTAATTGGTATAGCAGCAGGTGGTGCAGATTGAGAATTTCTACCTCGATTGAGTCGATTGTAATCATCAACCAAATGGGAATTTTCCACCCGTTTTTGTTCCCCAACCAGGAAGTTACCAGACTCCATTAAGTGAGACAACCTGAAATCTGGTTTTTTAAATTCTGGTGGCCCTTTAACGCTATTAACCACACTCAAGGATACCTGCTCAAAACCTACTTGATGGATATAGTTGCGGATTTGTTCGTCATAAATGCGCGATCGCAAAGCGCTAAAAAAGTCAATAGATTGATTGACAAAAGTATCAACTAGCTGCTCAACTTCTTTCTGTGACAGTCCATCCGATTCAAAAATCCCCTTGACAATTCCCACCTTGTCGTCTCTGTCTGGTTCCCAGTAGAATTTCTCCATCCGTCCATCCCGAATTAACGGTGCATAGAGGGTGGAAAAATCATTACCTGTAACAATAATCGGCACACGATGTAAAGGCGTGGAATCATAGCTTCCAGGCAGTTGCACATCTGTGGGATTATCAGCAATATTCATCAGTGTGGCATTTACCAACTGCGTATTTACAGTATATTGAGTGCCTTCATCAAAGCGTCCAGCCCCTGCATCTAAATCGTTAATCATCAGTACACACATTTTGCCGCGTACTTTGATCAGTTCTGCTGTTTCCCGATAGCGCAGCCGAATCAACCGGGCTGGATCTCCTGCATCTGGACTTTCCAATTCGCCGCCAGATATGTTAGTCACTTCGATACCCATTTTCTCGAAGACTAATTGACATTGAAATGTTTTGCCTTCTCCTTTGCGTCCATGAATACCCAAAATCACGGGAACTCGCACACCAGGAAGCTTTAGAAAGTTTTTGGTGATGTGGACAGCCAATTTGTCCAGAAAGCGAGGAGCGATGTAGTAACCCATAAAATTATTTTTGCCTAGCACTGCTTAAAGTAATGTTAAGTTTTTTTGGTGATAACTGTTTATTTATCTTTTGGTAGAAAAGCAACGCTACCTACCACACACGTCTTATTGGATATAAATCAAAAATTTTATCAGCACTCAGTATAAGTATATTTTCTGCGAGTGCTGGTGCAATTAAAATTCGGTCAAATGGATCACGATGATGTAAAGGTCGTGTAGTAACAACAGTAATATGGTCTATGGCTATTGGCAGTAATTCAATACCATTACTAATTATTTGCTGTTCGATAAACTCATCAAAAGCCAAACCAAAGTTGAGTTTACCAATGCTGTGCTTGATTGCCATTTCCCAAACACTAGCAATACTCAGTAGATTTTCATTATTTTCAATTTGCGATCGCAAAGTAACGCTGATTCTTGGATCACCCATTACAAACCAAATAAAAGTATGAGTGTCCAGTAGTTGCCTCATTCCATATATTCCTTAAAATCTTCTAGTGGTTCATCAAAGTCATCAGATATTGTTACAAGTCCTTTGGCACTACCATACTTAGGACGGTGTTTAAGTGGCGACACAGGAGTTAACTTCACCAAAGGTTGATTATCTTTGATGATGATAATTTCCTCACCTTTGAGTGCTGCTTCAATTAAGTCAGGCAAATTTTGAGATGCTTCAGTTAGAGTAATTTGTTGCATAGTTATTACTTTGGGGATAAAAAAATAAATGCTAGTCTATAGTTATGACTCTAATCTAGTATATTTCATAAGGATTTGTAATATCATTCATATAGCCACAATCGAGCCAACCATCATACCTATCGCTCTCAAATTGAGCAGAGTAGTTATTATCGCTAATCTTATTAAATTCTTTATCAATATTATCTATGCAATTTTCTTCTTGTGTTGTTTCAATATTTATATCAGTATCAAAATCACTCTTAATATTTTTAAGACAAGATTTTTCATATTCTTGAAATTTTTGACTCAAAATGGAACATTCTTGATCATTTCCATAGAATTTAATCCTGATAAATTTCTGATTTTTTATACTTATTATTTGCCAACGAGAGTTTATATATCTTGGAGTAATTGTTTCCAAATATCTTTATCTTGAACCAAAACATCAAATGAATAATTAATGTAATTTTGAGAAAAGTTTATTTCAGTTCTATTATCTCTATTTTCATCTGTACATTCAGACTGATTAAGTAATTTTATTTTTTCAACAGCATCTTGATAATCTATCTCTTGGCTTTTCTGCTTATAGATATCTGCTGCTTTTTAAAATCCTCAATTGCCTTATCTTTGTCTGTTAATTGATGGTGGATATTTCCTCTATTGTAGTAAGCATCAGCTTTATCGGGATTAATCTGTAATGCTCGATTATAATCGTATATTGCCCCTTGCTTATCTCCTAATTCATAGCGGATATTTCCCCTATTATAGTAAGCATCAGCTTTATCGGGATTAATCTGTAATGCTCGATTATAATCATATATTGCCTTCTGTTTATTTCCTATAATAGAGTAGACAACTGCCCTATTAAAATAAGCATGATAATTATTGGGATTAATCTTTAATACTTTGTTATAATCCTTTATAGCTTCTTCTATGGCTCCTAATGCAGAAGAAATTATACCCCTTGCGATGAGAGATTTGGGATTATTAGGATTAATTTGCAAAGCTCCATTTAAGTCTTCCAAAGCCCCTTGAAAATTCTCTAAATAATAGTTAGCAATACCTCGATTATAGTACGCTTCAGCCAGAGCAATGTACTGCACAAGTACCACCTTTTGCTTTCCAATCTACGATTCTATTCTGCATCACCAACTAAAAAAAACCTCCGAGTTTACCATCCTCTAAAAAAAAGAGAGGCAGAAAACTCTACCTCTCCTATTTATAATCAACAAATTATTTAAAGCTCGTTAGCTTTAGTATCTGTTAGCTTTATTGGGTTTGTGAACAATAAAGCTGAGAATTTGGCACTGCTTGATGTTGTCAAAACCCACAACACGGATATAGCTGGTGTTGAATTGAGAACGGCATCCTTGAACTTCGCTCAATACTTCTTGAGTGGATCTAGCACCGAACAGAGGCAGCTTCCACAGTGTCCAATATAATTCTGTTGGCTCAGAAGTTTCGTTAAACTCGATCGCTGGAATGTAACCTTGATTCAAAATGTACTGGATCTGCTTGGCAATTTGAGCGTCAGACAGGGGGGGCAGATAAGAAAGGGTTTCGTAACGACGCTCTTTTGGTAAAGTTTGCATAGCTTTTGATAATGGGTTGCGATTTTTTACTACTAGGTTGACCGAACTAATTGGATAAGTTATCCAAATTCGGATCTGAAGTTGCTTGCTGTTCTGGTTGCAGACTGGGGTTAGATGTGTCTATTCGTGTGATGCGTTCTAAATGCTGGCGACGCTGTTCCATGTTGGCTTGCTGAATGCCAGTGCGAACCATTTCCGGTAAAAATTCGATGATTTCTTCGGCAATGTGTTCCCTGACAGTCATGATTCGCAAAGCCAAATCTGGTTTTTCTTGCAACAGTTGCTCAATGTATGATTCACCATTCTGAATTTTGCCAGACGAAAAGTTATGCAACCAAAGTTCTAATGGAGGATTCGTTTCGCCTAGCTGTGCCAGTACTATCCTTAGAGCCTGATAAGTCAGGTAGCTTTGGAGAGTCTTGGCTGTGTCCTTCGCAATTTGCTTAAGATTCATGCTTCACCCCAGCCCTGAAGAGTTATGAGTTATGAGTTATGAGTTATGAATTAATGCAAATCCTAACTCTTGTACAGACGCGATTAATGAGCCAGCGCGTTGCGGTGAAGGGGTCGCAGTCTTGGCGGTTCCCGTCGATTGCGAACCCTCGAACCCGAAGGGGGGTTCCCACGCCACTTGCTCCACTTGGGGAAACCCCAGACGCTCGATGACTCGCTACCGCTTCGCTATCGCCCTTGGCGTCTCCCCTTGGGAGAAGACCGCAGTGGCTCCCCGTTGTAGCGACTGGCGTCGCGTCTCTACTGTACAGACGCGATTAATCGCGTCTCTACTTCTAACTCTTAACTCTTAACTGTTAACTCAGATCAGACGGTATCCATTGCTTCAAACTCGAACTTGATTTCTTTCCACAGTTCGCAAGCAACAGCTAGTTCAGGAGACCACTTGGCAGCTTCGCGGATGATATCGTTACCTTCACGAGCCAAGTTGCGGCCTTCGTTACGAGCTTGAATAACGGCTTCCAAGGCGACGCGGTTAGCGGTTGCACCAGGAGCGTTACCCCAAGGGTGTCCCAGAGTACCACCACCGAATTGTAGTACGGAGTCATCACCAAAGATTTCTACCAGCGCGGGCATGTGCCATACGTGGATACCACCAGAAGCAACTGCCATTACACCAGGTAGAGAAGCCCAGTCTTGGGTAAAGTAAATACCACGAGACTTGTCTTGCTCAATGTAGTTTTCACGCAACAGGTCAACGAAGCCCATTGTGATGCCGCGCTCACCTTCCAACTTACCAACTACGGTGCCAGTGTGGATGTGATCACCACCGGATAACCGTAGAGCTTTAGCCAATACACGGAAGTGGATACCGTGGTTTTTTTGACGGTCGATTACAGCGTGCATGGCACGGTGAATGTGTAGCAGGATACCATTGTCACGGCACCAACGAGCCAATGTAGTGTTGGCGGTGAAGCCTGCGGTGAGGTAGTCATGCATGATGATGGGCTGTTTGAGTTCCTTAGCGAACTCAGCCCGTTGCAACATTTGTTCACAGGTGGGGGCGGTGACGTTTAGGTAGTGACCTTTAATTTCACCGGTTTCTGCTTGGGCTTTGTTGATAGCTTCAGAAACGAACAAAAAGCGATCGCGCCATCTTTGGAATGGTGCGGAGTTGATGTTTTCGTCGTCTTTGGTGAAGTCCAAACCACCGCGCAAGCACTCGTATACAGCGCGTCCGTAGTTCTTAGCGGAAAGACCCAATTTCGGCTTAATTGTACAACCCAGCAAAGGACGACCGTATTTGTTTAACTTGTCGCGCTCAACTTGGATACCGTGAGGAGGCCCTTGGAAGGTCTTGATGTAAGCTACTGGAAAACGGATGTCTTCTAGACGCAGTGCCCGCAGGGCTTTGAAACCAAATACGTTACCTACAATTGAGGTCAATACGTTGGTTACAGAGCCTTCTTCAAACAAGTCCAAAGGATAGGCAACGTAACAGATGTACTGGTTGTCTTCACCGGGAACTGGTTCGATATCATAGCAACGACCTTTGTAGCGATCGAGGTCGGTGAGCAAGTCTGTCCACACAGTTGTCCAAGTACCTGTGGAAGACTCAGCCGCTACAGCCGCACCTGCTTCTTCGGGAGGAACACCAGGCTGGGGTGTCATGCGAAACGCAGCTAGAAGATCGGTATCTTTTGGTGTGTAATCGGGTGTGTAATAAGTTAGTCTGTAATCTTGAACACCGGCCTTATACCCAGATTTGCTCTGAGTCTTCGTTTGAGCGTAAGACATATTTTATCCTTCCCTGAAATCACTCTTTTTAATTATCAAATCACGTTTTGTGCAACTTCCCTTCACCGCACTCTTTCCCCCCTTCAGTGGCACAGGGAAATTTTTTGTTAGGGGTTGTCTTTGGAAAAAGGTAGTAGTTTTTTGCGGCAGACACTTTGGTAGCGGTAGTAACCCCCCTCACCAGTGTTTTCCCCTTCTGGGGATACACGTCCTAGCGCTTCTACTTTTCCCCCTTCCTACGAATCAAAATTCTTTTTTATCTCTTTTTCGCACCCAACTAAATCTTCTCAACTTCACCAAAACTTCCGCGCTTTGCTGGCAGCATTTAGATAATTCCCCTATGGATTGGGGTATTTAGGGGATTGGGCTGGCTGGCACACATTCCCGTCTCTACACTCCTTATATCTTACCCGTTGATGGAAAAGATACCATAAAAGAGTTTACTTCACAGAGATTTAGCATGGTGAGCGAAAGATAAAAAATTCCACACCACGTAATTTGTAACTTGTTTCACAATATATCAAGAAATTGATAAGTTATTCTTTGAAAGTTTTTAACTTAACTATATGAATTTGTTATTACATAAAGATTTAAACATTTTGTTACAAATGATTTACAAAGTGTCATGAATAACTGTATAGAGCCTTTGGGGACTGGGGACTGGGGAGTTATAGCAGGAGGCAGGAGGCAGGAGGTAAAACTATTACTATTCCTAGCTTTCACGCTGGTCATTATGTCCTAACCTATGTGACTACGGCTATATAAAAATAAGACTTACGCACTGTAAAAATTGGCTATTATGTGCATAACGATTGGTTGAGAGGATAAGTCTTTTGGTTGAGAGGACAAGTCTTTCGGTTTAGAGGACAAGTCTTTCGGTTCAGAGGATAAGTCTTTTGGTTCAGAGGATAAGTCTTTCGGTTCAGAGGATAAGTCTTTCGGTTCAGAGGATAAGTCTTTCGGTTCAGAGGACAAGTCTTTTGGTTCAGAGGACAAGTCTTTTAATTCAGAGGACAAGTCTTTTGGTTCAGAGGACAAGTCTTTTAATTCAGAGGACAAGTCTTTCGGTTCAGAGGACAAGTCCGTAGTGATGTCTATGAGGGGCTACGCCTACGCATTCGTAAAGCTATCATCACCCGGTTAAAATCGACAATACTTTGAGACAACCAAATATCCTTATTCGCATAATAGACAATTTGTACAGTGCGTAAGTCCTAAAGAATAGCCCTTTCAAGGTGGGTAAAAATGTTAGTCAAAAAACCTCTTTTTAACTTCTTACCTCTGTGTTCTCTGCGGCTCTGTGGTTAGATAAATTACTTTTAAACCACAGAGGCACAGAGGAGGGCAGTTGCGTGGGCGGGTTTCCCGACTTGAGCAAACTGCCCGTAGCGCAGAGAGAAAAAACGAGATTTTTCGAGTCACCTTGAAAGGGCTAGTCCTAAAGAATTACTTTCGCCAATGCTCAATACAACTCTTGGAAAGGCTGCGCCCTAAGCGTAGCTATGCCGCAGGCTTTACAACGCCGCCCTTACCTCGGCTTCGCCCAACTCTTGGAAAGGCTGCGCCCTAAGCGTAGCTATGCCGCAGGCTTTACGACGTCGCTACTTCGACTACGCTCAGTACAAGTCAGGGCAAGCTCAGGACAAGCTCAGTACAAGTGCCCAATGCCCATTGAATTTGAGAAAAATTCCAGATGACGTTTAATTAATCCCAGCTAGGGGAACACTGGAATTAACCTAAAGCCAGTTTAGGTAACGGCTATGGGTACTGTCTCCAAAGGAAATGTCACCGTGGTATTGTTTTACAAGCGTGCTAATTTATTGATTACTTCTATCTTGCTGGGGTTGATCGCTGTGCCAAGTATAGGATGGGCACAAAAAACCCCTGACACTAATTCATCTGATATAACCCCAGTTTACCCACCTTCTGCACCGCCACCGCGAGTAAAACCCTTACCCGATCAGCGGGGAGTGCAAGAACATTCGCCAGAAACTGATTATCGTGTCGGCAACTTACTAGAAGATTTTACGGGCAATCTTTGGGTAGGTTCTTGGCGAGGACTATCGCGGATTGATCCTAAAACCGGCAAGATTGTTTCTCGTGTAAGCTTATTGAATGCTACCATTGGTGCTTTAGCCCAAGACAAAGTAGGACGTTTGTGGGTGGGAAGTTATGAGGGACTAATGCGAGTTGACCCCCGTACTAGCGAAATTACCGCACAGAACTTATTTTTGCCTTCTAAACGGGTGTTGTCGCTGTTACTTGACAAGCGGGGTTATTTGTGGACTGGAACTGATAGCGGTTTAGCCCTAATTAGTCCCGACCAAGGCTTGATTATGACAACATTAAAAAATCTGCCTGGTGTCAGCGGCAACACCATGATTTTAGATGCTGAAGGTCAACTGTGGGTTGGCACTCTTGATGGATTAGTGCGGGTAAATACTGCTAGTGCAGCGATTATGAAGCGGATAGCCGATTTACCTGGGACGACTGTACAAGCTTTAGCTATTAGTCCAGAAGGATTAATTTGGGCGGGAATGCCGAACAATTTGCTAGTTATTAACCCAAAAACTGGTGCAGTGTTGCGGTCTGTGACTCGCCTACGTGGGCGTAACGTGACAGCAGTACGTTTTGCTAAAGATGGTAGTGTCTGGGTCGGGACTAACAATGGTTTGTTACGATTAAATCCAAATACAGGAGCTGTCTTAGACTCAGAAGTTGCTGGACTCCCTTCTAGTCGGGTTCTTACCCTTGCACCTGACATCGGCAATAAATTATGGATAGGTACTAGTGAAGGTCTAGCTTGGTTAATGCCCAAAACAAATAGTGCAAAACCCCATATTGCTTTCAGTCGCGCCGTTAAATGAGGGAATGGCGAGTGGGGAGTGGGGAGTGGTGAAATTCCCTACTCCCTACTCCCTACTCCCTACTCCCTACTCCCCACCTAGAAAAATGGCAATCACTACCCAGCAATTAATTCAATGGAAACAACAGGGACGTTCAATTGTGGCATTGACCGCCTGGGATTACGCGATCGCTCAACTCCTCGATGCAGCTGGTGTAGACTTAATCCTTGTGGGTGACTCTATGGCAGTAGTTCTAGGGTATGAAACAACACTACCGATAACTTTGGATGAGATGATATACCACGCCAAAGCTGTGCGTCGAGGAGTTAAACGCGCATTAGTAGTTGTAGATTTACCATTTTTGACGTATCAAGAAAGTCTCCAGCAAGCGATGCATTCAGCTGGGCGGGTACTGAAGGAAACAGGCGCTCAAGCGGTAAAATTGGAAGGTGGCTATCCAGCGATCGCAGAAACTATTGCTCGTTTGGTAGAAGCCGGAATTCCGGTAATGGGTCATGTTGGTTTGACACCGCAATCAGTACATCAACTTGGTTTGCGACAACAAGGGAAAACGCAAGAAGCGAGTGAGAGGATTTTACTTGAAGCGATCGCTCTGGAACAAGCTGGTGTATTTTCTCTAGTTTTAGAGCATATCCCCGCAGATTTGGCAATGGAGATTACACAAAAACTGAGCATTCCAACAATTGGTATCGGTGCAGGAACTCACTGTGATGGACAAGTTTTAGTTACCTCAGATGTAATCGGGCTTACAGAGAAGCAGCCACCCTTTGCCAAGGTTTACACAAATTTGCGCGAGACGATTACTAAAGCCGTGCAAGATTATGCTGTAGAAGTGCGCGATCGGAAATTTCCATAATAGTAGAATCTGAGTTGAGTCCAAATTTCTATGACTACTAAAACCCATACTTGGAGGTGCAGCAATGGTACAACAAGTTACACCAGAAACCACCACCGAAGTCATCTACCCGGAAAGCGACGGACAACCAATGGCGGATAATACAGAACAATTTGCATGGATTGTCAAAATTAAAGAAAATTTAGAAATCTTATTTGCATCCCAAGCTGATGTATTTATCGCCGGAGATTTGTTTTGGTATCCAGTTAAAGGAAACCCGAATATTAAACAAGCGCCGGATACAATGGTAGTTTTTGGCAGACCAAAAGGAAAACGGGGTTCCTATTTACAATGGAATGAAGATAATATCCCCCCACAGGTAGTATTTGAAATTCTATCGCCAGGTAACACCCTCAAAGAAATGACCAAAAAATTGCAGTTTTACCAGCGTTACGGCGTGGAAGAATATTATATTTATGATCCGGATAAGAACGATTTAAATGGCTTGATCCGTTCTGAGGATAGTTTTGAAGTTATCGAAGAGATGAATGGCTGGGTAAGTCCGCGTTTGGGAATCCGTTTTACATTAACACTGGATACCCTGGAAATTTTTTCTCCCACTGGACAAAAGTTTTTGACTACCGTAGAAATTAACCAGTTACGGGAACAAGAACGCCAACGTGCAGAACGGGAATGTCAAGCAAAGGAAGCGGCTTTACAAGAATTAGAAAAAGAGCGCGATCACTATCAAGAATTGTTAGCTAAACTCACAGAAAAGGGAATTGATACAAATAATTTATAATTATTGACTCCAAATCAGTTCTTTTTTGAAAGTTACAGAAAATCCAGGCATAGCAGAGATTATCTGATGTTGTTGCTCCACCATGTTTTACGCTGATTATATAGTCAGCATGACTTTTTATTTAATTTTACTTCTGTGATGCTGATGGATACTTATAATATAGAAATTAAAATTTAATTATGGAACAACAACCGATACAAGTAATTGGAGGTGGACTAGCTGGAACTGAAGCAGCTTGGCAAATAGCCCAAGCTGGAGTACCAGTAATTCTCCATGAAATGCGTCCAAAACGCTTCAGCCCTGCTCATCATACAGAACATCTGGCAGAATTAGTATGTAGTAATTCCTTTGGGGCAATGGCAAGCGATCGCGCAGCTGGATTATTGCACGAAGAGTTACGCCAACTTGGCTCTATCGTCATTTCTAAAGCTGATGAACACGCCGTTCCGGCAGGTGGGGCGCTAGCCGTCGATAGAGGACAATTTGGCCAAGACTTGACTCAAACTTTAACTAGCCATCCTTTAATTGAATTTCGTCGGGGTGAAGTGTCTGCAATTCCAGAAGGAATTGTGGTTTTGGCAACTGGACCTTTAACCAGTCCCGACTTAGCCCAAGATTTGCACCGCTTTACCGGGATGGAATACCTCAGCTTTTTCGATGCGGCTAGTCCGATTATTGTGGGAGAATCGATTAACCGTGACGTTGCTTTTATGGCATCACGTTATGACAAAGGTGAAGCCGCCTATCTCAACTGCCCAATGAATAAAGAGCAGTACTTGCAGTTTCGAGAAGAACTTTGTAAAGCTGAACAAACAGAACTCAAAGGTTTTGAACGGGAAACGGCAAAATTTTTTGAAGCTTGTTTACCCATTGAAGAACTAGCACACCGGGGGGAAGATACCATGCGCTACGGCCCCCTAAAGCCAGTGGGATTGTCAGATACTCGCACAGAAGAACGTCCTTATGCTGTGGTGCAGTTACGACAAGAAGATAAAGTCGGTCAACTGTGGAACATGGTAGGATTCCAAACTAACCTGCGCTGGGGTGAGCAAAAGCGAATATTTCAGCTAATTCCAAGTTTGGAAAAGGCGGAGTTTGTGCGGCTGGGAGTGATGCACCGCAATACTTTTATTAATGCTCCTCAGCTAATGCATCCGACTCTGCAATTTAAAGAGCGTCCGACATTATTAGCAGCTGGACAGTTGATTGGTACTGAAGGCTACACCGCAGCGGCTGCGGGTGGCTGCTTGGCAGGAATTAATGCAGCACGGCTAGCTTTGGGTAAAGAACCTTTAGTTTTACCACCAACAACAATGATCGGTGCGTTATTGGAATTTATTAGTTCCGCTTCGCCAAAGCATTTCCAACCAATGCCGCCCAACTTTGGGATTTTTCCCGAACTGGGTGCGAAAATCAAAAGTAAACAAGAGCGTTATGGACGTTACCGCGATCGCTCTTTAACTGATCTAGCAAACTGGAAAGCAAATCATAATTAATGGGCATTGGGCACATATCATGATCAAAAATCTCGCAAAAGGTAATATTTGCATCTCTTACAAATCATCTGAAACTCAATTATAGATAGGGATTTGAGTGACGCGATCGCAAGTATGAGCCAGAGCAGAAAAATCAACCGAGACCATGCCAAAAAACCCAGCGACCGATGATGGAAGATGAAGTGATATCATGTCCGGGTAATTAGTTACGATAAAAAATTTCCATAGTTCTTATATTTGAACATCTCAGCCTCAATTTTAGACCAGAGGCGAACAAAATCAGGACTGAAGTCCTAACTACGAAAATTTTTTTCAGGTTGATTAGCTGGACATGATATTACTCAGCACTCAGAACTGTTTCGGAGATGTCTGACGAAAAGTACACATCTACGTGTAGTTTATTAAACACCTGATTTTAAATTTATTTTGTTTAATAAAACTTAAAATAGGTTTATTATCCTTTAAAATCTTTTGCAGAGATTTAGGTAAGATATATGGCTGATATTGTTGATATTGCAGTTACGGCTGAGTCTTTTAAAACACTGGTAGCGGCTGTACAAGCTGCTGGTTTAGTAGAAACATTAAAAAGTCCTGGCCCGTTCACTGTCTTTGCACCAAATGACGATGCTTTTGCCAAGTTACCAGCGGGAACTATCCAAACTCTGTTACAGAATATTCCCCAGCTAACGCGGATTTTAAAGTATCATGTCGTTCCGGGAAAGCTGCTAAAGGCTGATTTGGCACAACTCGGTACGGTTAATTCTGTGGAAGGTTCACCCATTAAAATTGATTCTTCTGATGGTTTTGAAGTCAAAAATGCCACAGTTCTAGCAGCAGATATTGAAGCTGATAATGGTGTGGTACACGTTATCGATACAGTGATTTTACCGGGTTAATTCAGCTAGGGTGGGTATTTTCCACCCTAATTATCCAAAATCTTTATAATTAACTAACTATTGGTAGTATCAAAATGCAACTAAATAGTTTAAGTTATGTTATATTTGCAATGTGATTACTCACTCATATGTAAATGTAGATTTAGTTATTTGAAAATAGAATAAATTAAATTCTTAAAAAGCTAACGTCTATCCCAAGAAATTAATGCTCGATTTTAACACCTTACTTGAGTTCTCTCGTGGCAACTGCGTAAGTATTTGTGCATTTCTCGTCCCAGCGAACTTGCTTGTCACAATTTTAACGATGAGCTTGGTAGCGTTACGTCGCCCATCATATCAAGTGTGGCAATCTGCTGGAATTGCCAGCTTTTTCGCTTCCGTGATGATATTGCACGTATATACTTGGTTCATGATTGGGGTGGTGATGGCTCCTACTTATATCTTGCTGTGGTTAGCAATTAGCTGTTTGATGACTAATTTGGCAGCAATTCTTTTTCAAAGACGCTACGGTAATAGCCCTAGTCTTTCCAACAACGCCTGAAATTTACACATACGAGCGATGTCTAAGACAAGCCGCCTACGCCTATACGCACTATTTTTCCAACTCGCTGGTGCAAGTAGTGCGTATGTGTAGATAAAATTGATGGTCTGAATACAGTTTCAGTCGCTAATTTGATTCAATTTAGCACTGTTGCGAGTCTGCATCTTTCAGATGTACAGCAGCTATTGACTGCAACTGCTTTTGTGGCTAAAGCTGCGGTAACTTTCACTCTAAGTAAAGGCACTGCTCAGTAGACTTTTCTGGCAGTTAATGATAGTACTAATGGATTCTCTGCTCTCACAGATGCCGTGATTGAGATTAGTCGCTACAAAGGCAACTTAACTAACTTAGCCATTATCTAAGTTTAGTTACTTCAAAAAATTTGCTGGTATTGGCGGGTTGCACCCACGAATATATCAGATCATATCAGAAAAAGCGATCGCTTGCAGGTAAAAAATCGGTTCGAGTATCCCTACCTAATCGACGCTTCTTGATTCATGCTCAAGGATCGCATATAGCCAAGAGTCTCGCCATTCTCCTTTAATCCAATGGTGTTCTCGCAAATATCCTTCCTGCTGCATTCCAATTTTTTGCAAAACTCTTGCTGAGGCAATGTTTTCTGGGGAACAATTAGCAAAAATGCGATGTAAGCCTAACTCTAGAAAACCAAATGATACAACTGCTTTTACAGCTTCAGTCGCATATCCTTGTCCCCAAAATTCTTTACTAAAACAGTATCCAATAGAGCCTATTTTGTTGTCAGTATCTAGAGTAGAAATGCGACAAGCACCAATTAATTGCTTTTGGGCTTTTAAAGTCACAGCCAAGGCAAAATGCTGACGGGGTTCTTCGCCTTGCAATGAAATCTCTCTTTGCAAAAAATTTTTGGTATCTTCTTCGCTATTAGGGCCAAACGTCAAATAACGCACAACTTCATCATCGCTGGTATATTTATGAACCGCTTGCCAATCTGATTCTACAAAGTCTCGCAGTATAAGACGTTGGGTTTCTAGCGGTATCATTTGGGAAATTCTGCACGTAACTGATTGACTACCTGATCTAGTCCGACGGAATGGGCGGCTTTGAACAATAAACGATCGCCTGCTTGCACAAATGTCTTCAATCTAGCCACCAAATCAGCATGAGTTGCAAAGCACTCTGATGGGATACCTTCGGCACTAAGGGCGATCGCTTCGGCATCTTGTCCATCTACCAAAACCAACAAGCCGTCTAGATTCAATTTTCGCACTGTTTCTCCCACTCGCTGGTGCAACTGCTGCGATCGCTCTCCCAATTCTTTCATTGCACCCAATACAGCAATCTTTCGCTTTCCGGGTGTGTCTACCAATAATTGCAAGGCTGCTATCATAGCTTCTGGTGCAGCATTATAAGTTTCATCTAAGATTACCACATCGTTGGGTAAGGCAAACTGCTGCGATCGCCCTATGGGCATATCCACCACCACACCTGCTTTGAGACTTGCCCAATCGATCCCCAACACTTTTGCTACCGCTAAAGCTGCCAAAAAATTAGTCGCATTGTGACGCCCAGGCAACGGCAGAGGTAGTTGGATTCCTGCAACTTCCACAGTTTGGTGATCAATTAACTGCCCTTGGATATCCCCACCATAAAAGCCGTAAGTCAAAACTTGTCCGTGCCAAACTTTCGCTGCTGTGGCCATTAATAGGGGATTGTCGTGGTTGAGAATTGCCACACTATCAGCAGCCATTTCGGCTAATAATTCACATTTTGCCTGAGCGATCGCTTCTTCCGACCCCAGTAACTCAATATGCGCCGTCCCCACATTAGTAATCACTCCAATTGTTGGATGCGCTATTTGCGTCAGTTCGGCAATTTGTCCCGTACCGCGCATCGCCATTTCGATCACGGCGTAGTCATCTTCTGTGCCAAGTTCTAGGAGAGTTTTCGGAACACCGATTTCGTTGTTGTAATTTTCATAAGTTTTGTGAACTCGTCCCTTTGTTCCTAAAACTGCGGCGATCAGTTCCTTGGTTGTAGTTTTGCCCACGGAACCTGTTACGCCAATCACTGGAATGTTAAAGCGATCGCGCCACCATCTGCCAATTTTCTGATATGCCTTGAGGGTGTCTTTTACCTGTAATATAGGAAAGCCAGGATTTTCGTATTCAAAATCTACAATTGCAGCTATTGCACCTTTTGCGATCGCAGTTGCCACAAATTCATGTCCATCAAACTTATCACCTCGCAAAGCTAAAAATACTTCACTCGGTTTCAGGTTACGGCTATCTGTTTGGATACCGCTACTTACTTGTGTTAAAGCAGTTTCAGATAAGTTTACCGGACTGGCCAAAAGAACTTCAACCAGTTGGGTTAGGGTGGCAGAACAATGCATAAGTAATTTACAACTTAAAGTTCAAAATTATAAAATCGAATTATGACATAATACTGCATTGAACAACAAGATTTGCGACTTATTGAAAAAGTTGCGAATTTAAGCCTAATGAAAAAGATGAGGAAAGGGAACCCCATATTTAAAAATACTTGCTCTGTAACCTGTGGGGAAAAGTTATTTCTTTCTTCTTGCTTTACCCGCAATCCTATTCCCCTTTTACCTTTTTTGAGTTAAAGATTAAAAATTAATAATTTTGAAGAATAATTTTTAATTGGAGCGTTCGCCCAGCGTCTCGTAGAGAAGCGACTTAACCCTCTTTGGTCACAATAACACCAAAAATAGTGCCAAAGAAGCTTAACTCCTTTGGCACGCTTTGTTTATAAGCTATTTATATAGTTTAATTAAGCATATGTTTTATCGTCCTATCCCCGGTTTTTAATCAAGATTACTTGCACAATTTTGATTGCTATCTCACTAGAAACACCTAAAGCTTGATATAGATCATTTAAGAAGTATTTTTCTTCTTCAGCGAGAATACCTTCAGCTAAGACTAAATCAGTGGCTACTGCAAAGGCTGCTTCCCGCAAGTCTTGAGATAGAGAATTTTTTGCTGTGTCAAATAAACTATTAAAATCATCACCCTGGAGAATGCCCAAGATTTTGTCAAACAGCCTGTTCATCATCTCATGGGGATAACTTTTAAAAAGTTTCGTCCGGGACAGCACTGAAGTGATAGAATTTGCTTGCTCAACAGAAAGGTAACCGTCTGAGGCTGTTGCCATCAAGATAATCACAGCAAAAGCTTCTTCTGGATTGAGTGCTGCTTGGCTTTGGGTTTCTGTACCCAACACAGCGTCGAATAGACCCATTGTAGTAGCTCCTTGGTTAGAGTCCCAATAGCGCTACAGTTACCTGTGTGTTTGATGGATTTCCAGGTAAGACTGCAACGCTGTGAGACTTACATGCTTTAGTGTTCCCAAGATTTATTCACGGCGAACACATGCACCCAATGGTTTTTGGCAAGAACTACATTGCCATCTGTAAACTTAAGGTTCTCCTGTCTTTTCTATTGTTTCAATTACCGCCAAACCTATACTAGAAGCTGCTATTAACAGTACTGCTGACATTAAATAGGCATTGGTCAGCATTCGTAGGGCTTCATCGAAAAAAATGTAGGTGGTCATTGCTTCACCTTTTGAACTTTGTGCTGCTAGTACTTTTTATTTCTCCATACCCCGATAGGTAAATTTCGCTGAGAAACTGCTAGCAATTGCATCTTAACAAAACTTTAGCTCTTTCTGAACCAACTCAAACTTTTCTTTCTGAAGATTCGATGAAGTTTACAAAAAAGGGCATTGGGACAGAGAAGAAAGACTTACTGCAATTTCCCCTCTGTTCCCCTGCTTTTTTGGTCGAGAAACCTTTGCCTGGATCATTTCTGTAAACTTTTGTCCGGCAATGAGGTAAACAAGGAAAGCTTAAAGTAAACAGCGTTCAATCGTCGCTACAACTGATTGAGAAAGAGTTTCAAAGTCGTAGCCACCTTCTAAACCAAACAGAATTTTACGAGTTAACCCTAGACAATAATCAGTAAATAAAGCGTAGTCTTGTGGCTGCAAATTGATACTTGCCAAAGGATCTGCGGCATTGCCATCATAACCAGCACTCACAATCAGTAAATCCGCTTGAAAGTTAGCTAAAAACGGTACAACCTGTGTTTCAAATAGTGGCTGATATACTGCAATATCACTACCAGGGCGTACAGGTAAATTTAAGACATTATTATGAAAGCCGCGTTCTGTCGATCTTCCAGTACCGGGATAGCATGGGTACTGATGTAGGGAACAGTAGGCGATGCGTGCTTCAGTCTCGACGATCGCCTGAGTACCATTACCGTGATGCACATCCCAATCGAGGATGGCGACGCGGTTAATTCCAGGTTGTTCTAGGGCAAATAAAGCTGCGATCGCTGCATTAGAAAATAGGCAAAAGCCCATTCCCGCATCACTTTCTGCATGGTGTCCTGGGGGACGTGCTAGTACAAAAGCTGGATTAGCCGACTTTAATACGGCCTCAACTCCATCTAACCAGGCACTGACTGCCAACAATGCTACATCATAACTGCGAGGGGAAACTGGCGTGTCTCCATCCAAAGGGCCGCCGCCACTAGAGGCGATTTGCCAAAGTTTTTTGATATAGGCTGGGCTATGCGCTTTAACCAACATAGACATCAGTGATGGCTGTTCTAATGCTGGTGTGGGCGATCGCCAACCAATTTTATCTGCAAAGGTAGCTGCTTTTAGGGCAGTGGCGATCGCACTTAAACGTTCTGGTCTTTCGGGATGGTATTTTCCAGTCTTGTGATCTAAAAATTCGTCGGAATAGATGACTGGCAGCATAAGACGAAAAAGGTTGGCAGCAGGTCAATGAATGCTATTGTATCGTCACTGGTACAAACAGTTTTTCCTTGTGACTAGAGCATTGGTCGTTTACTTTCGAGGATTTCTGTTGCAATCTTTGCAGAAAGCGGCCGGTAGAGTAAAAAGCCCTGTACCTCCTCGCAGTTGATAGATTTCAAGAACTCCAGTTCCTCTTCTTTTTCTACCCCTTCGGCTGTCAACTTCAATCCCAAGCTGTGCCCCAAGCTAACTATGGCCTTGATAATATGAGCTACTTTGACATCCTGTGTCAAATCTTGAATAAAAGATTTATCTATTTTCAGATTGTGGAGTGGCAAAAGCTGTAGGCGCGAGAGCGAGGAATGACCCGTACCAAAGTCATCTATAGAGATGTAAATACCCATCTGCTGTAGATTTTGTAACACCGTTCTGGTAAAATTTAAATTTTCAATAGCTGTAGTTTCGGTAATTTCTAATTCTAAAAAGCGGGCTTCTAGCCCAGTTTGTTTTAAAACCTCGGCTATAGTCTCCACCAATTTGGGTTGGTGGAACTGCTTAAGAGAAAGATTGACTGCAATCATCATGGGTGGTAATCCTGCATCTTGCCAGGTTTTATTTTGGCTACAGGCTGTCCGCAGCACCCATTCGCCAATGGGGACAATTAATCCACTTTCTTCGGCGAGGGGAATGAAGACACTGGGTGCAACTAAGCCCATCTCTGGGTGCTGCCAACGCAACAGAGCCTCCATACCAGTAATTTCTCCTGTGATAATGTTCACACGAGGCTGATAGTACACCGTAAATTCTTTGCGTTCTAGGGCATAGCGCAAGCTCTTTTCTAAAGTCAGGAGTTCAGGATTTTTAGCGCTCAGGGAAACACTGTAGAATTGGTAGTTATTCCGCCCTTTGTCCTTGGCGTAGTATAAAGCGGCATCCGCGTGCTGGATTAGTGTTTCGGCATCAGGACTGTTGTCATCAAGCAACGCAATACCGAGGCTAGCAGTCACGTAAAGTTCATGCCCTTGAAGATGGAAAGCATCCTCTAAGGCTTGTAAGATTCTCTGCGCCACCTGGTTTACCTCTTCAATATCATTGACTCGGGGGAGTAAGATAGTGAACTCATCACCTCCCCAACGGGCTATGGTGTCTCCGCCTCTGAGTAAGTCTTTTAATCTTTGAGTGACACTTTGTAACAATTGGTCTCCCAAAGTGTGCCCTAAAGTATCATTAATGACCTTGAAGCGATCCAGGTCGAGGAAGATCACAGCTAAACTTTCACCATTCCGAGTAGCGTTTGGCAAAGTTTTACCGAGCAGCTCATTAAATAGTAAACGATTAGGCAACCCTGTCAGCAGGTCATGAAGGGCTTGATAGCGAATCTTTTCTTCTACTTGCTGACGCTGCTGCGTACTAATGATACTGGCGGCCATCGTCAAAAGGGTAGATTCTTCATGTCTTGACCAATGCCGCTCAAAAGTGCAGTCTGCCAAGCCAAGGTAACCCCATAATTCGTTCTCCAACCGGAGAGGCACCAGGATAAGCGATTGAATGCCATCTCTAATCAGCAATTCTTGTTCGGCGACAGGAAATTTTTGGGTGAGTCCGCTAATCGACTCGCCGCGAGAGAGAACAGTATACCAACGGGCTAATCCAGAAGCTTGATAAGGCTGATTCTGCCAATGCTGTTGCGTAGGTTCAATAAAAGAGTGCGTCCATTCAAACCGTAGGCTGACTGCTATTTCCCCTGTAGCAGGATGGGGATGGTTCTGAAAGAGATAGGCACGATCTGCCTTGGCAGCTTCGCCCAATACAGCTAGAGCTCGATCAATACCAGTTTCAGAATTCATTTCCCCTAGCAAATAATTAGCGGCTTCTGCAACTCCCTGTAGCAAGCGATCGCGCTGGCGCAGTTCCGCTGTGGCTTGCTTTTGCTCTGTAATATCTCTAACAATAAAAGTTCTAATTAAATCACTTTCAGGAAGGTAGAGAACGGATTGTTCAAAAACTTCTGCACCTACTTCCACCTCCCGCACAAAAGAATTTTTTTCTAAATTGTTAACTGCACCCAGGAGTCCTGTTAAAATAGGGTGTTGTGTCCCAACTTCTCTAAGTTTGGGGAACTTGAGAGCTGCGGCTGGATTGAGATAAGTCACTGTTCCCTCGAAATCCATCTCAATAATTGGATTAGGGATGAGTTCAGGGAAGGATGCTAGGCGAGCTAGGGCGGACTCACTAGCTGCTTCAAAGGTGGGATCAATAGCTAGGGTTTGAAAAGGATTGGCAGGACTGGCTTGCTGTGATAAGAAACCAGATAAGTCTTCAACATCAGAAGATTCAGAAAATGCTTGTTCTGAGAGGTTGGAAATAGCATAATATTTTGCTTGAGCTTGATTACCGCCAAAGGCAATGACATCTCCGTTTCTGAGATTATGAGAAAAGCATTTAGTGCCATTTACAAATAAGCCATTAGTACTTGCTTTCCCCTTGTAGTTGCCATCAATAATCTGGAAGCCGTATTGGTCAGTCTGTGGAACAGTTACTCGCAATAAAATTGCATGTTGCATTGATACTGACCGGGAAGCCAAGACAATAGTGTTTGCGGAATGCCGCCCCAAAGAATAAGTAGCCTCTTGCAAAACGACAGTTCGCTGCCCTTGTAGGTCCTGGATAACCAACATATGGCGTATTTTTTCCCGCTCATTTCCTAGCATGGCTATTCCTCAAATTCTCATATCTTTAATGTCTTAGTCTAAAAAATACTACTCCCAGAAGTTCCAATCCACTTAGGTTAAGGCTTAATCTTCCTAATCCTCATTAAAAAGAAGGGAATTAAGTCCCCCTTTTTAAAGGAAGCCACTTGCTCCACTTGGGGGGATCTTCCGGGGCAAAATATCACTAACACCAAGCGTATTGCCATAAATTTAAGACTTTCAGGCTGAACTTATGGAAAATTTGCTCAATTAAAGTTGTCACTGTCTGTAATCCCAAAATTGGTATGAGGGTGCAAATCAGCGCTTCTCTTCATGATTGACCTTCTGAAATGAGATGGCTAATTGTTCAATCAGTTTTTGCAGTAGAAGTTCTAGCTGTTTTCTGCACTCATACATAAGTTATAAACTTTGTGCCTTTGTCTATATCATCCAACCTTGTCTTCCTTAGGATACCCAGAATAAAATCAAATACTGAATAGAACACATGGTATATTTGCGGATTTTTATTTTGAGTAGTGGGGAAACTCCGAATTATGTAAATAACCATCTGATTTATATTTTTTAATCACTCAAATAAGTTAAGTAAGCATAATTGGACGCATCCCACTGGGTAAAAAATATCTGACAATTGGAAATCGCACGCTAGTTGATTCAATGGCGTCAACCCTCGTTGGCGCAGCCTCTGATAGCAAAAGGAGGAGAATGAAACCCTAAATTTTAAAAAGGATTATAGAGTAAACTGAAATACAAACCGTTATCTTGTAATGTTCTATCATTTGAGTCAACAGATACTAAAGGAATGCCCCAGTCAAGACGAACGGTGAAGCGATCGCCCTGTGACCAACGCAACCCCAGACCAACAGCAGCTAGAGTATTATGGTCGGGATTCTTTCTACCAGAACTATTCCAACCAACACCAAAATCTATAAACGGCACAACCTGTAATGTGCTATTTATCTGGGGTAAGCGCAGAATCGGTACTTGAACTTCAGCAGAAACAAAAGTGCCATTATCTGTCAACAGGTAATCTTGACGGTAGCCTCGAATACTATCTTGCCCACCTAAGCCAAATTGCTCTAAAGGCAAAAGTGCTCTGGATGCGAGTTGCGTATTTAAACGAAGTAACAGTAAGGTTTCAGGAGCTAAAAGGCGTACCCACTGCGCTTGCCCTTGCCAAGCAAAAAAACGGCTATCGGGAGCATCTTGGTTAATTGTGGCATTCAACACATTTATACCCAAGCTAAATTGAGAGCGGAGGGCGATGACTTCACGGCTATTACGACTCGTCCATTCTTGAAAAAATCGCAACGCAGATACCTTGGTGCGTCCCTGTTCATCCGCTCCAGGCGAAAGTACAGAACCGGGAAACCCATATCTCTGTAGCAAGGATGAAATATCACTTTCCCGTCGGGACGCCGTTAATCCAAGGACGAATTCTTGTGTGGGAGTTTGAACTATTGGCTGTCGGAATGTCAGTTCGTAATAGGGAGAAGTTGATTCGATATCTAAAAAGTCGAAAGGAGGTTCAATGACATGACTCGATGTAGTGCCATAGTTGAAGGTGAGGGTTCCGTTGCGGGGATTGAGTGGTAATGTATAGTTGGCGTCAAAGGAGTTGCTACCATCGGTATTAGTGTATCCTAAACTCAGACCATCTCCAAATCCGAGTAAGTTGGCTTCATTCAATCGTAATCCGCGGCGGAAACTGCCAACGCTAGGCGATCGCCCATTATCAAGAACTATTTGGCTAGTAAGGGTTTTTGCCTCGCTGATCTTGACTTCTAAGAGACTTGTACCAGCCCGCGATCCTGTTGAGAGTTCAGCAGACACCTTTTGAATCAAAGGATTAAGTTGCAAAAGTTGCAGCGCCTCTAGTAGACGCTGGCGATTAAGAGGTGGTGATGTCGCTATTGCTAGTCGGCTACGGACATAATTCGGATTCAACCGCCGAGTTCCAGTTACCTGGATATCTTCTAATTTACCTTCGACCACCTGAATTTTGACAATATGGGATTTAAGTGCTTCTAATTTACCTCCAACCACCTGAATTTTTACAACACGGGATTGGAGTGTTTGGGGTGGAATATACGCACCAGAAGTAATGTAACCATTGTTGACGTATAAATCAGTGATTTTAGAACTGGCTTGAAACAGTTGAGCCAGTGAGATCGGTTGTTTGATAAATTCAGCAGTGGCGAGGGCTAACTCTTCAGGACTGAAGACTGTGCTACCAACAACTTCAAACCGATCAACAACAATAGTTTGAGGAAACTTGCCAGGAAATGGTTCTTCAGGTATGGGAGTTGGGGCAGAGGGGGGAAATAGTTCTGCTGGTGGGGGGAGTGGCTGTGGCAGTTCGGGTGAGGGAAGTGGCGAAGGTGCGGGTGGTTGGATATCCTGTGGTGGTGGAATTCTTTGTGAAAGGATGAAATTACTAGTTGGTAATTGTGTAGTATCAATAGCGTGGGCTTTTAGTGGATTAGAAAATATGCTGCTGAGTAATACAAGCATACTCAGCGGTAAGCAGGACACTATAAGATTCTGAGGATATTTATCAATCATCACACTGGACTATTTTTTGTTAGGAATTATGGGATTATACGGGGAGTGCTTCAGATGTGAATTTTACTTCATGTTTTGCTGCTAAAGTTGATATCTTGGGCAAATCTCAATTTCAAAGCTAAATCATCTGGTTATTGCAGACTTAAAAACATTGATGGTGTTCAAACTGCATAAGCAAGCAGATATGTTGGAATTATCTGTTGCTGCAAGAGAAATAGACCTAGTACAGCACGGCGTGTAAATCCACCTACTATCTCAATAGACCTCTTGCAAAAGTCAAAAAATCAGGAATGTCATTCTGAGCAAAACGTAGTGGAGAGAAGAATCCCACTACTCTGTTTCGCTCCGCTCAACATGACAATTTAAATTTATGCAAGAGGTCTAATTAACAAGACTTGGGGCAAAATCTCCTTGTTAAAGGTAGATAAACTGACGCCACAATTTATATTTCTTAATTTAGTTGTATTTTTTCACGTCCACTTACTTATGGCGCGATCCAAGTTACACTTATTACTTCAGAAGGTAAGCAAAAAGATTTAGAGCAAAGAAAGTGGTGTAATGGCAGATTAAGCATTATCGAGTTTATTCATCCTCTAATCCATTTTGAATATGGTTTAGGCTTACAAACAATAATTTTCACTCTATAGCTTTTTTCTTAAAGATGCCCATGAATTTATGTTTACGAACGTGGGTTTGTATCTCCTAGTCAGCGCGAGCTCACTATATCACCTTGACAGGGCTACTCCTAACTCCTAACTTCCCACTTCCTTTGGAGTATAAAAAAAATAAGTATCTAGATTTGACTATAATTACTGAAAACATCCATCTTTTCGCTAGAAGTGAGTGAATCATAATTTAAGTTAGCAACACCCGAACGTTAAATCAGTAAAAAGTTATCAGGCGGATGGTAAAGGATTTAAATCAGTTACCAGTTCCCAGTGTTCACTGATAACTCTGTGCTGGGGGCTTAAACCCAGCAACAAAACTGATAACTAACTGTTAAAGGGGTTGCGCTGATTGTCGGTCAAGTTGAGAATAAATAGGCGAAGCACACAGGGAAACTAACGTGAGTCAAGAATTTGATTACGATTTAGTAATTATAGGCGCTGGTGTAGGCGGACATGGCGCAGCCTTACACGCCGTAAGTTGTGGTCTGAAAACAGCGATTATTGAAGCTGCTGATATGGGAGGAACCTGTGTTAATCGGGGCTGTATCCCTTCTAAAGCGCTGCTGGCTGCATCTGGACGTGTGCGGGAGTTACGCAATGCCCACCACCTCAAGTCGCTGGGAATTCAAATTGGTAGCGTGGAATTTGATCGCCAAGCGATCGCTAATCATGCTAATAATCTGGTATCAAAAATTCAAGGCGACTTAACCAACAGTCTCAAACGTCTAAAAGTCGATATTATCAGGGGTTGGGGAAAAATCGCTGGGGCGCAAAAAGTCTCTATTACCGGAGACGGTGGCGAAAAAACGATCACGGCCAAAGACATCATCCTTTCGCCTGGTTCAATTCCTTTTGTGCCTCCAGGGATTGAAGTAGACGGCAAAACTGTCTTTACCAGCGACCAAGGCGTTAAGTTGGAGTCGCTACCAAACTGGGTAGCGATTATTGGTAGTGGTTACATCGGCTTGGAATTTTCTGACATTTACTCAGCTTTGGGTTGTGAAATCACCTTGATTGAAGCCCTAGATCAGCTAATGCCAGGATTTGACCGCGATATTGCCAAACTTGCTGAACGGGTGCTGATTACTCCCCGCGATATTGAAACCAAAGTAGGGATATACGCCAAAAAAGTCATTCCAGGTTCACCTGTGGTGATTGAGTTAGCAGATTTCAAAACCAAAGAAGATGTAGATGTCATCGAAGTAGATGCTTGCTTAGTAGCTACAGGACGCATCCCGGCGACACAAAATCTTGGTTTAGAGTCTGTAGGTGTGGAACTTGATCGGCGGAATTTTATTCCAGTTGACGATCGCATGGCAGTGCTATCAGCCGGTGAAGTAGTGCCGCATTTGTGGTCAATTGGCGACGCTAACGGGAAGATTATGTTGGCACATGCGGCTTCTGCTCAAGGCATCATCGCGGTGGAAAATATAATTGGGAGGGAAAGAATAGTAGACTATCGCAGCATCCCCGCAGCGGCGTTTACCCACCCAGAAATCAGCTATGTGGGCTTAACGGAAACCGCAGCTAAGGAGTTGGGACAAACCGAAGGGTTTGAAATCGCCACAACTAAGAGTTACTTCAAAGGAAATTCCAAAGCGTTAGCTGAGAATGAAGCCGATGGTGTTGCCAAGGTGATATATCGCAAAGACACAGGAGAAGTCTTGGGCGTCCACATTTTCGGACTGCACGCCTCAGACATAATTCACGAGGCGTCAGCCGCGATCGCTAACCGTCAATCTGTCCAAAGTCTCGCACATTTAGTTCACGCTCACCCGTCACTTTCGGAAGTGCTGGACGAAGCTTATAAACGAGCGATCACTATCTAAAAGTTAGGAGTGAGAAGTTAGGAGTGAGGAGTTAATAACTCATAACTCTGTCAATTTTAGATTTTGAATTTTGGATTTTGGATTGAAGAAAAAATCTAAAATCTAAAATCCAAAATTGAATGATTCATAACTCCTAACTCATAACTCCTAACTCATAACTCCTAACTCAGCACTAATTATGCAAATCCGTCGCCGTTCCCCTAACCCAGCTATTAATGTATCCATATTACGTTATCAGGCTGTCATGCCTGATGCAGCGCCAAACAACATCTTGGAGGAAATTGTCTGGCAGAAAGAAGTAGAATATGACCAAATGCGGGAAAAGGTTCCTTTACAGGAATTGCAGAAGCAGGTACTTAGTGCGCCGCCAACCCGTGATTTTGTCGCCGCCTTGCGCCAAGGTAAGACTAAGCCAGCATTGATTGCAGAAGTTAAAAAAGCTTCACCCAGCAAAGGCGTTTTCCGAGAAGATTTTGACCCAGTAGCGATCGCCCTTTCTTATCAGCAAGCCAAAGCAAGTTGTCTTTCTGTGCTGACAGATGTGAAGTTCTTTCAAGGTAGTTTTGAGAACTTAGCCAAGATTCGGGCTGCGGTAGATTTGCCCCTACTGTGCAAAGAGTTTGTCATTTATGCTTACCAAATATACTTAGCGCGGGTTCACGGTGCAGATGCTATTTTGTTGATTGCAGCTATCCTGAGCGATCAAGATTTGAAATACTTTCTCAAAATTGCTAACAACCTGAAAATGGCAGCCTTAATTGAAGTTCATAGTTTGGCAGAACTTGACCGTGTGTTAGCCTTAGATGGGGTATCCTTAGTAGGAATAAATAATCGAAATTTGGAAGATTTCTCTGTTGACTTGCAAACTACTTGCCAACTTTTAGCTGCAAGGGGTAGCCAATTGCAGGAGAAAAATATCCTTGTTGTCAGCGAGTCAGGACTACACAACCCAGATGATTTGAGTTTGGTGCTTACAGCAGGCGCATCAGCTGTACTCATTGGAGAATCATTGATAAAACAACCAGATCCCGGTGCTGCGATCGCCCGTATATTGCCGAAGAATTTTTGAAAAAACACCTGCCCTGCACCCTTAGTGCAGGGCAACTAACCACACAGAATTGTTGGGCAATTGGGCACACTATGCGTATCTACGCAGCACTTTGCCATCAAATATCATCATATCTTTACCAAATCTTCATTGCTAATCAAATCAAAACCATAAGCAAGTAGTTATTTATTATGTAACAATCCATTTACAAGAGATAAATTTTTACTAATACAAAATCCCAAATATGAAATCCAAATTTAACTTCATGGAGCAAATTCCTCTACCTTCACCTATTCACTACGAACTTATACTCCAACTTTTAGAAAGACAAACCATGTTAGCGGTAAATGATAATCCAGATTTACGGCATCAGGTGAATCAGCTAATTATTACTCTCCGCAAAGCGGCCGTACAACAAAAACGACTAGAAGAAATTTGCGAATTTTCCTCTGTTACTGTTGATCACCGTTGGTCGATCAACCATCATAACGGTAGTAAAGTTGTTGTCCCCGATTGAAGCTGATAACTTAATATTTCAACCTCAAATTTGGCATCTTTGTTAAGTTAGCTTACTACCATCAGAAAGTGTAATACAAATGTGTGCTTCCTTATCTTAGATCTTAATTCCGGATGAGGGAGCATCTATAAACGTCTATAAACAGCTGCAAAGATATCTTGGTAGGGACTGCCGCGATGCGTTCAAAATCAGAGTGTCCTTGGCTGAGATAACCGGATTGCGATCGCGCCAGTTGACTTAGGATTTGTGTAAAAATAACCTGAACAAATTTTATGTAGAAGCTAGATTTAGCAAGCTATTCCAAATAAATTTTGTACAACTTATTTTTACATGATGCCTTAGGGGAGCCAGTGCGTTGCAGAGGTTTCCGACGCTCGTAAGCGTTGCGTTAGCGACGTAGGAGCGTCTCAATACAGTTCAGTTAAGCATTTCTTCCTTCTCTTTCTTCTCTTCCTTTGCGTTCAACTCTTGGAGACGTTACGCGAATGCGCCCTTCTCTACAAGAGGCTGCGTGTTGGCGTTGGCAAAGCCTCTCGTAAAGAAGGCGGTACCCTGCGGGAAGCCGCTTTGCGTCTACGTTAAAAAAATTGACTTTGATAAAGAGTTAAGCCTTAAGTGAACTGTATTGAGGAGCGTCTGCCATGCCTTTGGCGTTCACGGAGCGTGTTGCAGATAAGCCTCTCGAACGCGAGTGCGTCTCCCTTTGGGAGAAGAGAAGGCTTTACACTGCGCTAGGGAGATCCAAAAAATAAAAGCAAGCGCCGTTTCAAGGATATTGTTGCCAAAACGACGAGATTTTGGCGCTTTCGCCCGGAGGGCGAAAGCTAGGCTCATAGCATTTTATTACTTGTAAGTGCCCTATCCGTTGTAGCAACTGGCGTTGCGTTATCGTGTAGCGCAACGTACTGTCAACAATTTAAGATGCCTTAGCCTACGGCGTAACGCACCCTACTGATAATTTATATTTATTCATATACATTGAATTTTTATAGCCGACATACATAGTTTTTTGCCTAACGATTAAGTTAGCTTTTTATAATTTATACAATAATTAATACTGTATAAAAAATGTAATCTTCACAATAATTTTAGCTCTGAAACAGTTCATATTGATTTATAAAAAATTGTAGATCAGCTAAAATAATTATGATATTCTCTCTCGAATTAGACGAAAGATGAAATATAACAGCATTGATGAACTATTGAGAAATAATCAGGCTTGGGTTGCCGAGAAACTGGCTCTAGACCCAACTTACTTTCAAGAATTATCTAATGGACAAACACCACCTTTTCTATACATCGGGTGTTCTGATAGTCGTCTGGCATTAACAAGATTTACCGGTACAGAACCAGGAGAGTTATTTGTACATCGTAATATTGCCAATCAAGTTTCTCTAACGGACATTAACTTTTTAGCCGTTTTAGAATACGCGATTTTACATCTTGGGGTGGAACATATTATCGTTTGTGGTCACTACGATTGCGGAGGAATTAAGACGGCTTTAGAAGGGAGAACCATCGGAATTCTTGATAACTGGGTAAATCCGATTCGAGAATTATATTTACAGAAACAAGAAGAAATTGATGCCTTGCCAACAAGAGAAGAACGTCTGAACCGTTTGGCGGAAATCAATGTTGTGGCGCAAGTAAAAAATATTTACCAAACTTCCATCATGCGTCAGGTACTCTATGAGCGAAAAGCGCCTATGGTTCATGGCTGGGTACTAGATATAAGCACTGGATTAATCAAAGATTTGAACGTCTTAACTAAGCAATGGCAATTGCACATTTGCCCCTTGCTTCTAGAGTTTAGACTCTACGCCATGTTAAAAAATGATAGTAATTTCGGTATTTAGCGCCACAGAAAGTTATACTTTGGAGACATGATTGCTCGTGTCTTTAGAGTTTTTATTTTAAGTAAAAGAAATAGTTACTTTTTCGCTACAGTCTTGTAATACTCCGGCAAACTTTTGAAAAAGAATGTACAATGCACAATTCCGAATGCTTTTTTCTAAATTCTTACTCAAAACTTTGCAGATATCCAATGTTTAAGCCTTTTTGTAGAGGCAATTTATGAATTGCCTCTGTCGAGATTGGTACACCCAACCTCCACTTACAAAGAATTATTTCTTCAAAATTATCCACACTGCATGAATAATCCCAGGAATGTAACCAAAAAACGTCAAAACTATATTAATCCAAAAGTCTACACCAAAACCTACTTGCAAAAAAACTCCCAAAGGCGGTAAGAAAATTGCACACAGAAGACGAACTAAATCCATTTGAACCTCCTATTAATCTCACAAAAGACAGCTTGTCGGTGAACTGATTCACCACTGCTCAAGTATATTTCTACCTCTCAAAGATAACATTGCCCCTCTCAATCTAGATCACAGTTAAGATCCGGTAAAGCGCACTTAAGATTAGCCACCACTGATTTTGGCCTTGTAACCTAGTTTGGTTAAAATCTCGACAATTTTCTGCTTGTGTTCGCCCTGAATTTCAATTTCATTATCTTTAATTGTCCCACCTGTGCCACACTGGGTTTTCAACTGCTTCACCAAATCAGCCAAGGTTTCTGGTTTGGCTTGAAAACCGCTAATCACCGTGACAGTTT
The DNA here is from genome assembly GCF_036917395.1 of Nostoc sp. GTDB lineage: Bacteria > Cyanobacteriota > Cyanobacteriia > Cyanobacteriales > Nostocaceae > Nostoc. The sequence continues at coordinate 30,941 of NZ_JBALDI010000063.1, read as the reverse complement.
TGCCTTTGCGTCCTTTGCGGGAAGCTTGTACTTTGAGATTTTGTTGTTGTGATGGCAGTTCTGGAATTGGTCTTTCTGTGGCGGCGGAGTTGTCGTTGCCAAATTCGCGGTAAACAAAGCTTTTGTCAGAAGATTTGGGATTGGAAGAAGACATAAAATGAATGTTTAAGAAAAATTTCAAAGGCAGTGGAAACTTCTACGCAACCATTCTGCCCGGATATCAATTTCTAGGCTAACATCACAAATCCATTCCAAGGGATTTAAAGGAATTGGGCATTGGGCATTGAGTGTCAACGAAGAATTTAGTCCTTAATCACCATTTTCCATATATGCCTCAGACTTTTCTATAATAATAATGTCATTCCCGTCATCAAAATCAGCTTGTGACTACCACTCCCCTATCTCCAAGTTCAACTGCTCAGGTTCCCGATACGCTAGGCCGCTTTGGACGCTTTGGCGGTAAGTATGTACCTGAAACGCTCATGCCTGCCCTTGCTGAATTAGAAACAGCTTATCAGCAATACCGCAATGATCCTGGTTTTCAAGCAGAACTACAGCAGTTGTTACGGGACTATGTAGGACGTGCCACACCATTGTATTTCGCTGAACGCCTCACTGCTCATTATGCCCGACCCGATCGCACGGGACCGCAAATTTACTTAAAGCGCGAGGACTTAAATCATACTGGCTCTCATAAAATCAATAATGCCCTTGGTCAGATATTGTTGGCGAAACGCATGGGCAAGCAACGGATTATTGCCGAAACTGGTGCTGGACAACATGGAGTTGCCACAGCCACAGTTTGCGCTCGTTTTGGGCTGGAATGCGTAATTTACATGGGCGTTCATGACATGGAACGCCAAGCTTTGAATGTGTTCAGAATGCGACTGATGGGGGCAGAAGTGCGTCCGGTGGAGGCGGGAACAGGAACGCTGAAGGATGCCACTTCTGAAGCAATCCGCGATTGGGTGACAAATGTGGAAACAACTCACTACATCCTGGGTTCGGTAGCAGGGCCCCATCCTTACCCAATGATGGTACGTGATTTCCATGCAGTAATTGGTCAAGAAACTCGCGCCCAAGCAATCGAAAAGTGGGGTGTATTGCCTGATATTCTTTTGGCTTGTGTGGGTGGTGGTTCCAATGCTATGGGACTATTCTATGAGTTTATCAATGAGTCTTCTATCCGGTTTATTGGGGTTGAGGCAGCAGGAGAAGGTGTCAATACCGAAAAACACGCAGCAACCTTGACAAAAGGACGAGTTGGTGTATTGCACGGAGCAATGAGCTATCTCTTGCAAGATGAGGATGGGCAAATCATTGAGGCACACTCAATTAGTGCGGGGTTAGATTATCCCGGTGTCGGCCCAGAACATAGTTATATGAAGGATACTGGTCGCGCCGAATACTATAGTGTGACGGATGCAGAGGCTTTGGCGGCATTCCAGCGATTGTCGAAATTGGAAGGGATTATCCCGGCATTGGAAACAGCCCATGCGATCGCCTATCTCGAAACTCTATGTCCCCAACTAACCGACAGTCCCCGGATTGTAATTAACTGCTCTGGACGCGGCGATAAGGATGTACATACAGTAGCCAAGTTCTTAAATCATGCGTAAATGCTCTCTACGAGATGTGCAAGGGACGCAGACTCGCTCTAAGCGTCCCTTGTGCGTCTCTAAGAGTTTCTATGCCTTGGCGAACGCGAACAGCGTGTCGCAGATTAGAAACTCTCTACCAAAGCTAGTCGCCCAGAAGTTTTAGTAAAAAAATTTATGCCATTTACAGCAGTTTGCAAGTAAGTGAGGTACAAAAGGCAGGACTCACGCATCAGATATAAAGATTTTTTACCTCCTGCCTCCAAACCTGTAGCTTTGTACTTCATGGAAAAGAAAACTGCTGTATATCTCATATTCCCCAATTTAGTCAGTATTAATCCTTAGTAAATTTATCTCTTTAGATTCAAAAATAATTCATAATAATTGCTTTTACTAAGTATTGCTACTGTTAATTATTAGAAATTTTTGATTGTTCTTTAACCATTATTAGCCAGATATTGGAAATATTCGTGTATTACAAAATGAAGTGCAGAAAGTAGTTTGTCTAAAAATAATCATACTAATGGTAGATGGAAGTTTCTTAAAAAGATGAAAAAGTTTTCGTAAAATCGTGAATTTAAACGTTTGCTGGTAGTTTATGAACATAAAACCCCATAAACAGAGGTATATAGACCGATAACCAATTTGTCACATTGACACTAGCTTGGTTAGATTGTCTGTAACTAAAGTTACAGCAAATGATTAAAACAACAATTTACGGACTTACTTTAAGCAGCATTATTCTCAATAGTGGTGCGATCGCTACTCCGGTAACAAATCCAACTTTTACAGCAAGAAGTTTTTATGTATCAAGTGATACTTTTAAGATTGCGGCATCTAGGATAGACACTGCTGCTCTAGAACAGTCGGTTTTCAACCAAATTAATAACTACAGAGCTTCCCAAGGGCTACCAGCGCTGACTCGTAATTCTGCCATCGACAATCAAGCCAGGATTCACAGTCAGAACATGGCTAATGGTACAGTTCCCTTTGGACATACGGGATTTTCAGAACGTGTTAGAGCAATCGGTATTCCTTATAGAGCAGCTGGTGAAAATGTCGCTTACAACCAGGGATATAGTGATCCTGCCACAATAGCTGTTCAAGGCTGGCTCAAAAGTCCAGGGCATCTAGCCAATATCAAAGGTAATTATGATAAGACGGGGATTGGTGTCGCTAGCAACAGTAAAGGCGCAATCTACTTCACACAAATTTTCCTTCGCTGATAGATTTGGTAAAATTTAGGTTTGTTTCTCAAATTCCCCAGACTTCAGCCTGCTAGCAGGCTGAATAATGTAGTTTCAATGACATTTGTCTATTGAAGACTAGATTATTTTTTTAGTAATTGATGAAAATTCTTAAATTATCAGTAAAAATAACCGTGATTTCATGAAGCTTATTTATTGAAGTATTGACAATTGGAAATGATTGTTTATACTTCCTATACAACGATGTAGCCAGTTTGCCGAAATTCATCAATCCTTAATAGAATCATGGTATATATTGTTGGAACTATAGGGTAGAGTAGAAGTCATCTCTACACATTACGCAATTCTCCATGTTCCGACAAACTGCTTTTGGCATCGCTTTAAGTGCGCTTGTCCTTGCTAGTGGATTAACGACTGTTCCGAAACCAAATTATCTTTCTACAAATACATCCACCCGTAATAAGCTGTTGTCACTTTTTTCCAGTCAGGTTGCAATATCGACTCCTACTTTTAAAACTACAGAGTTAGAAAAATCAGTTTTTGACGAAATTAATCGATATCGGGCTTCTAAAGGACTGCCAAAGTTGACCATAAATGCAAATATCACTCGACAGGCAAGAATTCATAGTCAAAATATGGCTAAAGGTAAAACGCCATTTAGCCATCAAGGATTTGAACGGCGAGTCAAAGCTATCCCTATTCGCTACAACAGTGCGGCGGAAAATGTTGCTTTCAATCGGGGATATAGCAACCCTGTAGACAAAGCTGTTACTGGTTGGATCAACAGTCCCGGACATCTAAAGAATCTTAAAGGAAATTATAACCTGACTGGAATTGGCGTTGCTACTAATAATCAAGGCGAAGTCTACCTTACACAAATGTTTTTCCGCACTAGGTAGATTTAATTTCTGATTTTTGCACAATAATAATGTAGTGTCTGACAAGACTTTTATTTGCTGGACACTGCAATTATTTTTGAACAATTCATGACATTACAAGATTTTCAGGTGAGCGATCGCGACCTCAGTGACGCAGCCCTTGGACAGTATTTAGAATCTACAGCGATCGCAGTTGATACAGAAACGATGGGATTATTGCCGCAACGCGATCGCTTGTGTCTTGTCCAACTGTGCAATCTAGAAGGAAAAGTGACTGCAATTCGCATAGCCAAAGGACAAGCTGACGCTCCAAACTTAAAAAAACTCTTGGAAGCGGCAAATGTTGTAAAAGTGTTTCACTTTGCTCGCTTTGACCTTGCCACTTTACGAGCCAATCTGGGGATTCAGGTTCAGCCTGTTTTTTGTACCAAAATTGCTAGTAAGTTAGCCCGTACTTATACAAATCGCCACGGACTTAAAGATGTGGTGCAAGAGTTAGAAAAAGTGGAACTGGATAAAAGCTCTCAAAGTTCTGATTGGGGTAACGCTGCCAGTTTATCTGAAGCTCAACTGAGTTACGCTGCCAATGATGTGCGCTACTTACTTAGTGTGCAGCAGAAGTTAACAGAAATGCTCAAACGAGAAGAACGTTGGGAAATTGCTCAAGAATGTTTTGAATTTATACCAACAATTGTTTCTTTAGATTTGTTGCAATTTAAGGATTTGTTTGAACACTGAATCAAACAGTAAACCTCTTGCAAAAGTTATATTTCTGGAGGAGAAGCCTCTGGAGGCAGAATATTTTGTCTCCTGACTCTTCAACTTATCACATGCCTTTTTTTATAGTCAACGCCAAGGGCGAACGGCAACTTGTTCTCCTGCACGCTATTACGTAGCTTGCTTCCTCGTAGGGGTACGGGGAATCGCAAAAGCCGCGGCTCAGAGTTCTCTGTGAATTCTGACTTATTTCCTCACGAGAAATTGAGATTTTGCAAGAAGTCTATTACTGATTTGCTAAGTTATTTTATACATAAGAGCCAATATTGGAATCATCTGAACCTGTAGGAGTTCTAGATTCGCTAATGTCTTACTTCACGTCATCGGTTTTCTGTTGAATGTCTTGCTTTACGTCACCAGCTTTCTCTTGAATACCTTCCTTGACGTCACCAGCTTTCTGTTGAATGTCTTGCTTTACGTCACCGGCTTTCTGTTGAATGCCTTCCTTGACGTCACTGGCTTTCTCCTTAGCCTCACCGGCTTTCTGTTGAATGCCTTCCTTGACGTCACTGGCTTTCTCCTTAGCCTCACTTGCTTTCTCTTGAATGCCTTCTTTTAGGTTACTCGCTCCCTCTTGAATGCTTTCCTTTAAATTACTGGCTCCCTCTTGAATGCCTTCTTTTAGGTTACTTGCTCCCCTTTTAATGGCTTCTGTCGGGCTAGTGCCTCCCTTTTGCAGATTCTCTTGGTGATTTTTTAGCCGATCTACCACATTGTAGTCATCTGCACCTGGGGGAGTTGTTGATTCGACAATGCCTTCTGTTGGGCCACCGATCTCCTTCCACGCAGCAAGACCACCTTTGATTTGAGATACATGCTCAAATCCATTAGAACGCAGTTGTTGTGCGGCTTGGGCAGTTTCTTCTTCATTAGCTCCGTAAACGTAAATATCCCGGCTCTTAGCCAAAGAAGCTACTGCCCGCTCTACTAATTGATCTACTGGCATCGGCATCGCTCCCATAATGTGACCTTCGTTGAAGGTGTTGCGATCGCGCACATCCAGTATTGTAAAAGCTGGTTCGCCCCATTCTAGACGAGTCTTCAAGACATGAGCTTCAGATTGTGATTCTATTGGTGGCTGTGGGGGAATGATGCCGCCTGCTAAATTGTTAGTCATAATTATTCCTTACTGACGATATTAATAGCAATTTAATGGACTAAGCATATTTAATTGCTCTTTCTCTGGGATGAATATTTTCAAACTATCTCCTCAGATAGAGTGGTAATTCCAATAATTTCTACCAATTAATCAATTGCCAATAAAGCCATTCAAGACTATAGATGACAAGATAAGGTTTTATATTAAGTTAATTAAATATATTTAAATTTTATGTTGATGATATTGAATAATACAGCCAAATTTAGATTTTTTTAAATCTCCTATCATCTATATATAACTGAAAAAATCTTAGTTTAAAATTAAAAATATCCAATCATTACTATAGTATTTTTGGACTTTTTCAATATCTGCGATCGCTAACAATAATATCTTTTCAATCTCTTGCTGCACTGTTGGAGTTATACAAGCAGCGCTATAGCGATTCTCACCACCAGTCCAAGACTTGTCATAGTTTCATGCTGAAACTTGTAGTATACTATATGCTTAAGAGGGTATCTACATGTAAATGCACGCTGAGTAAATTATCGTAGACCCTCTTCAAGAAGGCATACCTGTTGCCTAGAGTACATTTGGGTAAATAGGAGTTTAGAATCTAGGTTGGCTTATAGCTTTGTTTGTGAGCCTTTGTAGATACCTAATTAATTAGGTAGTGCGTTACTGTTCCAAAGTTGTAGCAATTGCTGTGGCGTTTGTTATTTCTCTCGACTATTTGCAGTTATGGAGATGTCTTCAATTACACTCGTTTTTACTATAAAAGTTTGCAATTATACAATATAAATTAAAAGTTTTACAAAAATCATACAATAATTATATATTCTATAAGCATTACATGATTGAACTTTTCATATTTATGGAAAATTAATTGTACACAAGTACTACAGTAGCGATACTACTCAGCATAGACGCGTGTGAATACATTCTCAACAGAAACACCTCAAGCAAAACTGGCACAATAGCAAATCGCCCAATCCACAATAGGCAGCATTATGGTTATGGTTTCTGAGACTACTCCCAAAATTCTGATCGTTGATGACGACTTCGGTGTCCGAAATCTCGTGTATCGTTTTTTAAGTCGGAAATATCAAATAGAGTCGGCAGCAGATGGTAAGACTGCCTTGTCGTTGTTTGAGCAATTCAATCCAACTTTAGTAATTCTGGATTGGAATTTGCCGGATGTTAATGGTTATAGCCTCTGCCAAGAAATGCAGAGTCGTACTAATGTTTTAGTGCTGATACTGACTAGTAGGACTGACGAGGCTGATAAAATTAAAATCTTGAGCGCAGGTGCTGATGATTTCATGACTAAACCATTTAGTCTTGCAGAAGTTGAAGTTAGAGTAGAAGCTCTTTTAAGGCGGATACGCTACATCAACCCCTCCCCAACACAACGTATTCTCTTCAAGCAGCTAGCAATTAACCCAGAGGGTCGGGAGGTTACACTTAATGATAGACCTCTGGCTTTAACAGCGCTGGAATTTAATATCTTACATTTTTTGGCAAGTCATCCTAATCAGGCTTGGAGTCGTCCACAGCTAATCCAAAAAATCTGGGGTTGTGACTACATAGGAGATGGCCGAGTGGTTGATGTGCATATTGGTCAGCTTCGTAAGAAGATGGAAGTCGATGCCAGCATACCGGAGTTTATTAAAACTGTGCGGGGCTATGGTTACAAGTTTGAAGCGCCCGACGAAAATACTAATTCCTGATCTTTCTGATTTCGGGAGTACTTGATAATAATGAATGACTCAGATAAGTTAGCATTAGTCTTATTGCTTACTTAAATACTTTTACTGAGGCTTGACCGGATAACTTGGGTTAATTTGGGACGTTGATACAAACTGATTTAGTAATTTTGTGTCTGCTCAAGCCTCAGACAGTAACTTTATTGCTTTTAATATATCGTCTCAAGATAAGTTCCAACAAAATCAAAATATACAGAGCTTATCCGAAGTTTCGCCTATAGGTAAAATTTGGGATAAGCACAGAGCTAATACTGATAAAATCTTACATTATTACGCCAAAGCAGAGGAAGATTATTTTCAGCAGTATGCTTGGCGGATGAGAATCTGTTCCGAGTTGCTGAAATTTGAATTAGTGCCAAACGAATCGGAAGGTATTCTCAAGTTAAAGCTATCAGATACCCGATTCTGTCGGGTTCGTCATTGTCCAGTTTGTCAGTGGCGGCGATCGCTGATGTGGAAAGCAAGAGCTTACAAAATTCTCCCACAGGTTGTCACTGATTACCCCAAACACCGTTGGCTGTTTGTCACCTTGACTGTAAGGAATTGCCAAATTAAAGAACTCAGGGGAAACTTGGATTCGATAAATAAGGCTTTTAAGCGACTCACTGAATTGAAATCATGGCCTGCGAAAGGTTGGGTGAAGTCCACAGAAGTTACCAAAAGTAAAGATGGAGTCTCGGCACACCCACATTTACATATTTTGGCAATGGTGCCGCCTTCCTATTTCAGTCATGGCTATCTTTCTCATGCCAAATGGGTAGCGTTATGGCAGCAGTGCTTACGGATTGATTACCAGCCCGTTGTTCATATTAGCGCGATGTCTGGCGACAAGCCGCTTCGCGTCTACGCAAAGCATCATAACCCTTCACTACTTATCCCAGAAATTCTCAAGTATCAGGTGAAAGAGTCAGATTTGGTGGGTGATAGGGAATGGTTTTTAGAGTTAACCCGTCAACTGCATAAAACTAGAGCGATCGCTGTTGGGGGTATACTCAGGCAATATATGCGGGAATTAGAGGAGAAAAACCAAGACCTCATTAATGAAAGTGAAGAGACAGATGAGGTGGATGGGGAAAGTTTGTTTTTCCGATGGGAGCGCAAGTTACAAAGATTTAATATAGAGTGACATCAGCGATGCGACCAAAGTCACATAATCCTTACAGGAAAAAGATTATAGGAATTTAGAACCGTAGATCCTGTGGTTTAATCCGGCGAAAGGACAAAGACCAGCGATCAGATACAACCGGAAGTAGTTCATGTGGAATACTAGAATCAAACTTGATAACCTGACCATCTTCAAGGTGATGTTCCTGATTATCGATGCAGAAAGTAGCACGTCCAATATTGACTAATACTACCAGAGGTTCAAAAACGGAGTGGTCACAGTGTTCTATCATGCGACCACCTAGACGATAATGGCAGAGTAAGGCACAATTCCATCCTGGGAAAATGCGATCGCCAAGTCTATTAACCCTCTCATCCCAATTGCCTGGATTAATTTTCGCATTAGGCTTTAGTAGTATTACCTCGTATCCAAACCATTTGTGAGTTCGACCAGAAGTAACCCGGCTAGAAGACATTGACTTCATGCCAAATTGATGATGAGTCCAATCATGAAGACTTTGAAGATCGGTACGAACATATCCAACAGTTTCAAGGAAATTCATTATTAACTCCTAAAAATTTAAACTCTGAAAATCAAACTTAATTACACCCCCTTCACACGAAGTGTTTAAGAAAAAATATTTAAAGACGTATTGACACCACGACTAGTGGAATACAACTCTTTATTGAAAAGAAAAAATATTTAAAGACGTATTAACACCACGACCAGTGGAGTACAACTCTTTATTTCCTTTGACTTGGAGGGATTAAAAAAACCATTCAAGCAACTAAGCAAGTAAATGAATGCATATCCTCATATCCTTTTAGGCGTTAGCCTATCTTTCCTACAACCTGAAGAATCAATAAAAAAGAAATACCAGCCACCCAACAAGTGGATGACTGGTTAAATGGCCTTGACTTGAAACTAGAAAATAGCTTCGATGATAAAGTTATAAAATCTCAAAATAGATTGGAAAAAAGAACAATGACTGATCCAAAGCCTATTCGCACAGTTCGTCGGGGAAGAATATTCCCTGATATTCAGTGGTCAGAAGAAAAAAAAGCTCGATGGAAAGCTGAACAAGAGGCATTTTACCAACGCTGCAAAGTTATTTTTGACCGAGTTCAGCCAGAGGTGAACGAAATATGCAACTAGCAAAGGGGGAAGCAAAGTTTGATATCTACGCCGGAAAAGTCAGAATAGATGGACAAAAGTTTAATATCCCTGTTTACGCAGGTGATGGAGTTTCAGAACTTTTACTCGGTCGTCAGTGGCTGAAAAATCGACGGTTAGTGGTGGATTTTCCGGCGGGAGTATTAACACTGGGAAACAGTTGAGATTATGAGGAAAATACTGCTTATAATGGGTCTTAGAGACTTTTAATTAGTACTTGATGAGAAGTTATATTTCTAGAAATAATCATTGATAATTTTTCTTAGCCAATCTTCGACTAACCAACTCAGCCGCTAAATGTATTGCTGCTTTCATACTCGTAGCATCAGCAATTCCCTTACCCGCAATATCAAACGCTGTCCCATGATCCGGTGAAGTCCGAACGAAAGGAAGACCAATAGAAGTATTAACTGCCCGATCAAACGCCATCAGCTTCACAGGAATTAAGCCTTGGTCGTGGTAAAGTGCCAAATAGGCATCAGCTGGATTTTGTACTAAAGAATTTCCATACCAAGCTTGACCAGGTTTAACCCACATCGTATCTGGCGGTATCGGCCCATCTAATTGTAATTGTGGTCGCTTTTGCCGCTCTTGCTCCAACCAGGGAATTAACCAATCTTGTTCTTCATGTCCAAGTTGTCCCTGTTCGCCACTGTGGGGATTCAAACCCGCGATCGCAATTCTCCCATTTTCTATCCCAAAATCTTTCTCCAAACACTCCACCAACAAATCCAGTTTCTGTGTCAGCAACTGCGGTGTCAATATATCTGCTACTTGACGTAGGGGAATATGTGTGGTAGCTAGTATTGCGCGGAGTATCCAACCAGTATGGGGCGATCGCGCTACGAATAACATCCCAAAACGGTCAACACCTGATTTCTGTGCCAAAAGTTCCGTTTGCCCTGGATAATTATACCCTGCGGCTTTCCAAGCAGATTTAGCGATCGGTCCGGTGACAATACCATCAAATTTACCAGCGAGTGTTTGAGCGATCGCATATTCCATATAGGCAAAACTAGCCGCACCACTTGCTGCATTACCTGTTCCGGGGATGATTTCACTTTTATTTTCCCTATCAAACTGCACATCACTGACTAACAACTCGTCTGGATTTGCCAAAGCTGCTAAATTCTCAGTTAAATTCAGTTTGTGATAAGCCTGTGCCAGCAAATCCCGGTTACCCACCACTGTTACGTCATATTTTTTACTAATTTCCGCATCTGCTAAAGCTTTCAAAATCACCTCCGGCCCAATCCCCGCCGGATCTCCTAGCGTCAGTACCAAACGCGGACGATTCTCTTTGCAAAAATTTACTAAATTACCTTGATTATTTTGATACATAAAATATATTCATAATTCTTATCATCAATTGTTCCTAATTTCCCCATCTCCCCCTCTCCCAACAGTAGGGATTGCCCCCTAAACCAGTAGGGATTACCTGCTAAACTAGTTTAAAATTATTTACACAGGTCTAATCCTACAGCAACTATTGAAAAGCTTCTGGTAGACCTAGTTTACACACTACTTTGCATAAGGAGAATCACACCAATGGGCGGCGAAATTTTGGATGGAGCTCTATTGTCCTTCGGTTTAATCTTCGTGGGCTGGGGCTTAGGCGCGTTGTTACTGAAAATTCAGGGCACAGAAGAATAATCCCTACGGTAATCGGCTATTGAGAGGGAAGGGGTTTTCCTCTGCCTTGGAAAGTTCTGTTCGCCTCAAGCTGGCGTTCATACTTTTCGCTAACTGGGAAAAAAGCTTGTCCGTTTACCGGACAGCCATTTTCCCATAAATTTTTCCAAATAAATTGATTTTCTGAGAAAAGATGTAAACTTTTGTTTGCATAGGTTATTCTGATAACATTCTTTTCATAAAACATTAAAATTTATTACAACCCTCATGACATTATTAATTGTCGGTGCCACTGGCACCTTAGGAAGACAAGTGGCTCGTCGTGCAATCGATGAGGGATATAAAGTACGCTGTCTTGTTCGGAGTAGCAAAAAAGCAGCTTTTCTCAAAGAATGGGGTGCAGAACTCGTACCGGGAAATTTGCGTTACCCCGAAAGTCTAGCGGAAGCATTGTCAGGTGTAACCCAAGTTATTGATGCCTCAACATCTCGCCCTACAGATTCACTGAGTATCAAACAAGTGGACTGGGACGGCAAAGTAGCATTGATTCAAGCAGCAAAAGCAGCGGGTGTAGAGCGTTTTATCTTCTTTTCGATTTTAGATGCTGATAAATACCCAGAAGTGCCGCTAATGGAAATTAAGCGGTGTACAGAACTCTTCCTAGCTGAGTCTGGCTTGAATTATACCATCTTGCGGCTAGCTGGGTTCATGCAAGGATTAATCAGTCAGTATGGGATTCCGATTTTGGAAGCACAGCCAGTTTGGGTGACTGGTAATTCTTCTCCTATCGCCTATATGGACACTCAGGACATTGCTAAGTTTGCTATTCGAGCATTGAGTGTGCCCGAAACGGAAAACCAAGCTTTTCCTGTAGTCGGTACTCGTGCATGGAGTGCAGAGGAAATCATCAACCTGTGCGAACGCTTATCTGGAAAAGATGCCAGAGTAACGCGGATGCCAATAAACTTGCTGCGTACTGTGCGGGGCTTAATGCGGTTCTTTCAGTGGGGATGGAACGTAGCGGACAGGCTAGCGTTTACAGAAGTGTTGGCTAGTGGTAAAGAGTTAAATGCTCCAATGGATGAAGTATACACAGTTTTTGGTTTAGATCAGCAACAAACCACAACCCTAGAAAGCTATCTACAAGAGTACTTCAGCCGAATAATGAAGAAACTCAAAGAGTTAGACTACCAGAAAAATAAAACTAAAAAGCAGAAACCTAAAAAAACTCCTTTTAAACAGTCTTCAAAAGCCAATAGTCAATAGTCATTACAAAACAGACATTAGTCATGAAACTCTAGACTCTGGATATTTGACTCTAGATTAATGACTACATGACCAAAAATGTGTAAGGATTACATAATACAAAGCATCGCCTAAACTTGGATATTTGAGTGTGCCGAAAGCAGGCATTATCTACAATGACGTTAAACCGATAGCGAGTCGTATCGCTATCGAGTTGAAAGACAAGCTAACCGCAGCCGGTTGGAATGTATGTATCACATCGAGTATCGGTGGCATACTGGGCTACTCTAACCCGGATAGTCCTGTATGCCACACCCCCATTGACGGTCTGACACCCCCTGGTTTTGACTCAGATATGGAGTTTGCAGTGGTGTTAGGGGGAGACGGCACTGTTTTAGCAGCGTCTCGTCAGGTAGCCCCCTGTGGTATTCCACTGCTAACAGTGAATACCGGCCACATGGGATTTTTGACGGAAACCTTCCTGAATCAATTGCCCCAAGCACTAGAACAGTTGATGGCGGGTGAGTATGAAATTGAAGAACGAGCCATGCTCACCGTCAAAGTGTTTCGGGGAGATTCAGTGCTATGGGAAGCCCTCTGCTTGAATGAAATGGTGCTGCATCGGGAACCTTTGACCTCTATGTGCCATTTTGAAATTGCCATAGGGCGTCATGCGCCAGTAGATATTGCGGCGGATGGTGTAATTGTTTCTACGCCTACTGGTTCTACAGCTTACTCATTGAGTGCTGGTGGCCCAGTGGTGACTCCTGGCGTACCTGCTTTACAGCTAGTACCCATTTGTCCCCATTCCCTAGCTTCTAGAGCATTGGTATTTCCAGATACTGAATCTGTCAACATCTATCCAGTCAATATTGCTCGACTGGTGATGGTGGTGGATGGTAATGGCGGGTGCTATGTACTACCAGAAGATAGAGTATATATGGAGCGATCGCAATATAGTGCCAGATTTATTCGCCTGCAACCGCCTGAGTTTTTCCGAATTTTACGAGAAAAATTAGGTTGGGGTTTGCCACATATCGCAAAACCAACTTCGGTAGAATTGCCTTAGTTATTGGCCAAACAGGGCATTGTTAAACAAGCAAGGGAGCAAACAGAAAATTCTTCCCCTCTGTTCCTCTGCTGCCATGCCCCATGCTCAAGAAAGCTGATTTCCTTCCAGAATTACTGGTATGGAGATGGTATTTGGAGTTAGTTATTAAGATTGCATCCGAGAATTCGATGGCTGACACTTGAACGTGCTAAAAGATCCTTAGCCACGTGTCAAATCAGGATTGCTCCATCATTACAAACTCGTAATTGCACTTCTAACTGATGTAAAGATTTTCACTGGAATAACTTTACAATCCCAAATCCAATATCCTAAATTGTTATGACAGTTGCTCAAAGTCCCTGTGTTTTGGTGATTGAAACCGATGAGAGCCTAGCAAATCAGCTTACTTGCGATTTGCAAGAAGCCGGCTATGAATCAATTTTGGCTCATGATGCGACGAGTGGTTTGCAACACTGCCGCGATCGCCAGCCTGCTTTAATTGTTTTAGACCGCATGTTAGCAGGCGAATCAGGACTCTCATTGTGTAAAAATCTGAGAAGCACTGGTATGCGATCGCCTGTATTGATTTTAATGGCAAGAGATACAGTCGATGATCGTGTAGCTTGTCTAGAAGCTGGTGCCGATGATTACATCCTCAAGCCTTACCGCTCAGAAGACTTTTTAAAGTTAATTCGCCTCTACTTAAAACCTGATTTGGATACCACGGAGCAATTACGCTTTGGGGATCTGATTTTAGACATCGCAACTCGCCGGGCCATACACAGCGGACGGGCAATTGACTTGACAATGAAGGAATTTGAATTATTAAAATTCTTAATGGAACATCCCCGTGAGGTGTTAACCCGTGAACAAATTTTAGAAAATGTTTGGGGTTATGACTTTCTGGGTGAGTCGAATGTAATTGAAGTGTACATCCGCTACTTGCGCCTAAAAATTGAAGATGAAGGTCAAAAGCGCCTTATTCAGACAGTGCGAGGCGTAGGGTACGTTTTAAGAGAATCCTAGTACACTGTGGTGGAAGTTTGCCTATCTTTAACAAGGAGATTCGTTGCCGCATTCCCAGTCTCAGACTGGGAATACACATTTGGGGGTTACTGCCTCTCACCCCAACGGTTTCTGCCTACAACACTGTAAAATTAAAATCTAAATTACAAAATCAAAAAGAATTATGACTCGTTGGCTAGGTTTGCTCTCGATGTTACTGAGTATTTTTCTGATCGGCTGTTCTGTGCCAACAACAGCTAAACCTCCCACCCTTACGTCTGGTTCTCAAACTCCAGCACCAGAGAATTTAGGTCAAACACTACCAATTTCTGCAAAAGCCATTGTTCCTAATGGCACAACGATTCAGCTAGAAGTGGCGCAGACGTCAGAACAGCAAGCGAAGGGGTTGATGTATCGACCAGCTTTGCCAGATAACCGAGGGATGCTGTTTGGGTTCCCTTCAGCACAACCAGTCAGTTTCTGGATGAAGAATGTACCTGTGGCTTTGGATATGGTATTTCTACATAAGGGTGTAGTTAAATATATTCAGGCTGCTGCACCTCCTTGTGCAAGTGAGCCTTGTCCTACCTATGGCCCCAATACACCAATCGATAAGGTGATTGAACTTCGCTCTGGAAGAGCTGCCGAATTGAAGTTGAAAGTGGGCGATATTGTCAAAATTGAGTTTTGAAACTCCGGCGCTTTGTAAGGATAAAGATTTTGGTGGTTGCTCTGTTCAGAGCCTATACTATCGAAATATATGTTTTTTTTGTAAAAAATGTCACGTATTGTGGTAAAACAGTCATCTGTAACGCTACTATTTAAAAACTGTGATAACAATCTAAAATTCTACTGCCTCCAAGCTGAAATCGCAGTTTTAAAGTTTGGTTGCAAAAATATTCCCTTCGGCGTAAATCTAAATAGTTGCCAATAAGAGAATATAGGCTATGGAATCTTTGTTACTAGATGTGTAATTAAATAAAGCATAAAAGTAAACAAGATTGAGTCAATTTAACTAAGTAAAAATACTGCTCGATAATCTAGCAGATGATTTGTACGGAAATTTCTATTTCTCATACTCTGTATGAAAAGCCTTTCTTTAAGGCAGATTAAATAACTGTGTTGGGGTGTATAGCCGATAACGGCACAGTGACAGATGAAATATTGGCTACTGGCTACCGAGCAATGGTGAACTGATATATGACAATACATTCTGCACAAGGAGGTGAGATACAAATGTCACCATCAAAATATTCTCGACTTATTCATTTCTTGCAAGAAGATTTGGCAATTTCCACAGCATCGCTAGCGGTGGCGCTTCGGCATCGGGAGCAAGATCCAGGCCCTTTGGCAATGATTCTTTGGCAGTATGGGTTAATTACTCTAGAGCAGTTAGAACAAATTTATGATTGGCTAGAGACAGCATAGATCATACCAATTTTGAATTTTGGATTTTGAATTTTGGATTTTGAATTTTGGATTTTGGTAAAGCAGCGCAGTTTTCTCCCTACAGCCCTTCTCTTAAAGGAAGATGCTCTTGCGTTCGGGCATCCTACGGCAGGCGCTAGCGTCTCCCTTGGGAGAAGGGGAGACGCTAGCGCATACGTAGCGTTAACGAGTTAGACGCTTGCGGACTAGCTAACCCTGTACTATCTGGCGTCAGGGATTAAAAGTATCTACCAAAAGGCTGTTACCGGAATCTCAAACAATGCTATTTATGCCAATTTAGGATCATACTAAGTTACCAAAGTTAGTATTGTTTAGTGTCAAATACGCTGTGCGACTGTCTCCTGAGTAAATAATACTATCTAGGGCAAGTTGGTATCATATAGAAGAATTGAAGCTTGTCAGATCAACTCTACCTTGTGTAAAGGTTGATATATAGGTCTATTGACTGTGGCGGTTTCTACTCATTTACATCCAAATCAAAAGAGCGAGTTGATAATTTAACTCGCTCTTTTGATTTAGTGCTCAGTACTCAGGACTGACTAAACACTCTAACTGCTGCCGCTATACCAGATCCAGGGGTAAAGTCTTCGTAGCCAAGTTCTCTTAGGGTAACTTCTAAGGATGCTATACAGCTAAGGATATCGCGATCGCTCACAAAACCCAAGTGACCAATGCGGAAAATTTTGTTACTCAAATGGTCTTGACCCCCTGCTAGGGCAATATCAAAGCGTTTTTTCATCAATGACCGAATCTTATCCGGTTCAATTCCCTGCGGTGCTACAGCCGTAATCGCCGGACTGGCGGAACTATCTGCTGCAAGCAGGGGTAAATTTAATCCTTGAATGGCGGCGCGGGTAGCATTCTTGAGCCGTTCGTGTCGAGCAAATATTGACTCCAAGCCTTCCTCTTTCATAATTCGCAACGTGGTATGCAGCGCTACGATCAAGTTCACAGGCGGAGTAAATGGAGTTGTATTTTTGGCTGTGGCTTTCCGATATTTGCCTAAATCCAAATAATATTTCGGTAGCTTCGCAGTTTTGTAAGCTTCCCAAGCTTTGGAGTTGACAGAGACAAAACCCAATCCCGGCGGAATCATATAACCTTTTTGGGAACCGGAGGCGACGATATCCAAACCCCAAGCATCCACAGGTAGATTGAACGCACCCAAGCTAGTCACGGCATCAACGATAATTAAAGCTTCACCATGTTCTTTGACGTGGCGGTTGATGGTTTCTAGGTCATTCAACACACCCGTCGAGGTTTCGCTGTGGGTAATGATTACGGCTTTGATTTGCTTTTGGGTATCTGCTTGGAGTTTTTCGGCAAATACCTCTGGAAGTAAGGGTTTTCCCCATTCAACCTTAACTTCTTCTACATTCAAACCGTAGGCTTGACCGATTTCTACCCAGCGTTCGCCAAACTTACCATTAGAGCCAACTAAAATGCGATCGCCTGGAGAGAGAAAATTAATTATTCCAGCTTCTACAGCACCTGTACCACTGACATTCAGCGTCAGCACATCACTTTGAGTTTGGTGCAGCCACTTGAGGTTTTCCGTCACCTCTGCCAATATGTTGCTAAATTCACTGGTGCGGTGCCCAATCGGATGCTTGGCTAATGCCAGTAAGGCAGCTTCTGGCACCGGGGTTGGGCCAGGAATCATCAGCATCAGCTTATCGTTCATGTGTCTATCCTAAAATTAAATAGAAGTCAAAATTGTGGGAAGTTGGTTAAGTCTGGTAGCAAATTCTAGATATTTTTTTACAAATTACACTCAGTTTGTCACCAGTCTTGTTGTATATTTTCCGAATTCATAGGAAAAGTATTGTGGGAGTTATTGATCGGTAAGTTTGACCTTTGCAATTTATATGAGACTCCAACTCAGATGAAACCTCTGTTCCAGGCAATTTTACCACACACCTAGATGCCAGGTTAAGGCGTCTGCTCGTAGGGGAGTCGCTATTTTAGCCAAGGGTGAAGCGTCTATCTATACTTTTACAATTTTAGGCACAGGTATGAGAAATTCTTAAATCTTACCTATAATCCGCCTCTGTTGTTTTTATTGAAACACGCAAAATCCTTTTGAATATCGCGGGAATTTTCGGTGAAAAAGCTATGTTTTGCTTCAACCAAGGAAGTAACCGCCTACACTATGCGGAAGACTAGGATGTTACCGTTTGCTAAGAGATAGAAGATACCTGACCAAAACTTTTCAATCTGCTTGGGTCGAAGATTTGTTATTGGATTGCCATTCTCTAAAGAATACCTCCATCTATAGAGGAGGTGACGATTTATTTAAGTCCAAGTCGCTTCGATGCTAATATCCAAGACTTCTCTGGCTTAATCGATGGCGATTCATTTGCCGCTGAAGTTGAGATATTTATGCTACTAATTGCTGCACATTGTGAACCGGCACTCAGTGGTAAGCGATGGCTACGGCAGGCTACGCCTACTTGAAGAAACTATAAGTTTTTATACTATACTTACAAAATTGATACAGTTGTGCTTAGTCTTGTTAGTTACCATTCATAGTGAGTCGTTTTTAACTAGTGTCAGTTCATAAACTGTCACTCACTAGATCCCCGGTTTTCTTGCAGAAGAGATATTCTTAGTTAGTGCAAGGAGTGATACCATTTCACCACATGTTTGTCACAAGTTATCCCCGCAATACTCCCTGTCAAGGGAGTGTTGCAGATTTCAAATGTTGCATCAGACGAGTGAGTTGGTATAAGCTTTTACGGGAAAGCGCTTGAGTGAGCAAAACTCTCAAGCGCTTTTTCGTGTATAAATAAAACAGTCGTACTCTCTGGACGCTCGGATAGATGTTATTAAATACACATATGCCAGAGAAAGAAACTACTGTTACAATACTTCTTGCAACAGATATTTCATGACTTTAACATCCCTACAGAAGAATTAAAAAGTGACTCCTATAAGACTCTCTAGGCAGAGCAGATAAACTAGCAAGACGCGCCATATACGCTTTGGAAATGCACAATAACAACAGTACCGAGAAAGCCAACAAGTGGTATATTAATCAGACTGCTATCCAATGTCTCACAGGTAGCAAGCCTGCCACAATTAAAGAAATTTTACAGACTTGATGACCACAACGCCAAACACGATTTAAATCCTTACAATAACCGCAAAGGCAATGGTCGCAAAATTGATTTAGAAATCGATTTAGTACCACTTGTACGAAACGGGCAAGATATGATTTAGTATGATTTAGCAATGTGTACTCTCCGTCTAAGACTAACGTTTAGCAGATTGTTGGGAGATGTCAGGATATCAAATTCGGTCTGCTACTCTCTCAATAGACTTTGTATATTGTTCAGGCATTAGGAAGAACAAACACGATGAAAAGAGTTATCTTAGGGTTCTTACCCTGGATCATTTATTCTGTGTTGGCAAATAGAGGGGAGAGTGGTATACTCCACGGGGCAATTATTGCACTCGTGCTGACGTTCATTCTTGGACGTGAAAATTTACGTAAAGGCTTCATTTTAGATTGGTGTACGGTTGTCTTTTTTGCCTTCGTTCTAGTTGTGGGTGTTTACTTGCGGCATCCTTTCATTACGCAACATCCAGGACTTTTTGCTGACGGTGCCTTGGCAGTGATTGCGATTGGTTCCTTACTTGTGGGTATCCCATTTACGATTCAGTATGCCCGTGAGCAAATTACTCAAGAACATTGGAATAGTCCTATTTTTATTCGTGTGAATCAGATTCTTACCCTGACCTGGGGGATTGCCTTTGCGCTGAGTGCATTGATCAGTTGGCTGCTGCCACTCAACGTTTTTACAATTCTACACATTGTCCTGGTTGCGATCGCTATCTTGGTGACGATACGCTTCCCCGCTTGGTATCGCAATCGGGCATTAAAAAATAGGAATACAGAGTTATGAATTCAGATGTGATTTAGCAATGGTTGGTCAGCATGAACGCCTACCGTGTTCTCTTCCTCTACTCTTAGCTAACTACAAAATTTACTAACTTTCCAGGCACCACAATCACCTTTTTAATCTCTTTACCCTCAAGGTTACGCTGGGCAACTTCTGATTCACGGGCGTACTTCTCTTGCGCTGCCTTATCTGCTTGCGCTGGCACTTGAATTGTGCCGCGAGTTTTGCCATTAATCTGAATCACTAAAGTGATTTCATCAGCTACCAAAGCAGCTGGGTCAAATGATGGCCAAGTTTGAGTGTGAACTGAATCAGTTTCACCCAATAAATGCCATAATTCATCAGCAATGTGTGGTGCAAAGGGTGCTAGCAATAGCACCAAATTCTGAATACCTTCTGCGTAAATTGGTGAATTTTTGCTGCTGGCATCCGTTAAAGCATTACTCAACTTCATCAATTCTGAAATAGCTGTGTTGAATTGATATTCACCTTCCACATCTTCAGTCACCGCTTGAATAGCCGTGTGAATTGCCCGCCGCAATTCCTTTTCTGCCTTAGTTAAATCAGATTGGGCTTGCTTACGGGATACCCCAGCCGCAACATAATCTGTTACCAAACGCCAAACCCGATTTAAAAAGCGGAATTGTCCTTCTACATCGGCTTCATCCCATTCCAAGTCTTTTTCTGGCGGCGCTTTAAATAAGATGAACATCCGCGCTGTGTCTACACCGTATTTGGAAATTACATCTTCTGGCGCTACACCGTTACCCTTTGACTTAGACATTGTGGCATAGAGACGTTGTAATGGTTCGCCTGTTTGAGGGTCACGAGGGTCGGCTGAATTTACTAGATTAGAAGGAATCCATTTATCTTTACCGCCCTTGTTGGGATTTAGGTAAGTTAAACCCTGTACCATACCTTGAGTTAACAGGCGTTGGAAGGGTTCATCAAAGTTCAGCAACCCTCTGTCCCGCAACACTTTAGTAAAAAATCGCGAATACAACAAATGTAAAATCGCGTGTTCAATCCCACCTACATACTGATCAACTGGCATCCAGTCATTAATTTTACTGGAATCAAAAACCTGTCGTTCATTCTTAGCGTCAGGGAAGCGTAAGAAATACCAGGAGGAATCTATAAAAGTATCCATCGTGTCAGTTTCTCGCTTTGCTGGAGTGCCACAAGTCGGACAAGGCACATTTACCCAGCTTTCTAACTGACTTAAAGGTGAACCGCCACGTCCAGAAAATTCCACCTCTTCTGGCAACTGAACTGGCAAATCTTTATCAGGCACTGACACTATCCCACAGTTGGGACAGTGAATTACAGGTATTGGTGCGCCCCAGTAACGCTGCCGCGAAATTAACCAATCCCGCAAGCGATATTGCACCCGCACTTTACCAAAACCTTGTTGTTCGGCGTATTCAATTATCGCTTGTTTAGCATCTGCGGAAGCCATACCAGTAAAAGGCCCAGAATTAATTAAAATTCCTGGTTCAGTGTATGCCTCGTTATAGTCAATTTGGATGAGTTGTGTGACTTCATCTATATCTGATGTTGGACTTAAGTCAAAACCTGCAACATCATCTGGGGAAGCTATGACAAAATCAATTGGCAAATCGTAATTTTTGGCAAACTTAAAATCCCGGACATCGTGTGCTGGTACACCCATCACTGCCCCAGTACCATACTCATACAGTACATAGTCAGCAATCCAAATAGAGACTTCTTCTGCTGTAAACGGGTTAATTGCCACCCCACCTGTGGGGATACCCCGCTTAGGTTTGTCTTCAGCAGTCCGTTCCAACTCACTTTGATTGGAAACTTCTTTAATAAAGACTTCTACCGCTGCTTGTTGTTCTTTTGTAGTGACGCGTTTTGTTAAGGGATGTTCTGGTGCTAACACTAAGTAGCTGACACCATAAACGGTATCTGGACGTGTGGTGTACACGCCGATTTTTTCATCTATCCCAATGATCGGAAATTCTAAGTAAGCGCCTGTAGATTTACCAATCCAGTTTGCCTGCATCAACTTGACGCGTTCCGGCCAACCTGTCAATTTATCTAAGTCATTCAGCAATTCTTCAGCGTAGTCAGTAATCTTAAAAAACCACTGCCGCAATAATTTGCGCTCAACTATTGCCCCACTGCGCCAAGAACGTCCTTCGTTATCAACTTGCTCATTTGCTAGTACAGTTTGGTCAATGGGATCCCAGTTTACTGCTGCTTCTTTTTGGTAAGCTAACCCAGCTTGCAAAAACTGCAAGAAAATCCATTGCGTCCACTTGTAATAATCCGGTGAACAGGTAGCAAGTTCACATTCCCAGTCGATGGATAAACCAAGACGCTGCAATTGCTGCCGCATCTGGGCAATATTCTGATAAGTCCACTTTGCTGGCGGCACACCACGGTCAATGGCAGCATTTTCTGCCGGCAACCCAAAGGCATCCCAACCCATTGGGTGTATTACCCGATAGCCTTGCATTCGCTTGAGACGGGCAATCACATCGGTAATCGTATAATTACGGACGTGACCCATGTGTAGGCTGCCCGATGGATAAGGGAACATGGATAAAGCGTAAAATTTTGGCTTGTTGCTAGCTGTAGGTGTCTGATCTAAGCCAAGTTCTACCCATGTTTTTTGCCACTTTTCCTCAATTGCTGCTGGGTTATATCGGGAATCCACCAAAAAAATTCTCCTACTGGGTCTGTCTAGGTTAACCTGCTATGTCAACCTGCTAGGTTAACCTATATTGTAGGTCAACTACTCACAGATTTATATAATTGAGCGTCAACCTGATTATGCCCGAACTACTAGTGTTTCAGGTATAGCAAGAATCATTTGATGAAGGTTTAAATGGTTGAATCAAATATACAATTTTCCGATTTGGTGCGGGTTTTTGTCTACGGCACACTCAAACCAGGTGAAGCTAACTATAAAAAATACTGTGCTGACAAAATAATAGATGTTAAAAGAGCTTTTGTACAAGGTAAATTGTTTGCTTTGCCAATGGGCTACCCAGCGATGACGCTAGGGGATAGCCAAGTTTACGGATATTTACTCTCTTTTTCCAACCCAAGGATTTTGAATGATTTGGATGTGCTGGAAGATTACCAGCCCACTAGACAACCACCAGAAAACCTCTATAATCGACAAATTATCGAGGTTTATCAGCCACAGTCGCTCTCTCTGGGTTGGGCTTGGGTTTATTTGATGACTCTAAACCAAGTTGACCAATTAGGAGGATTCCTCCAACCTGATGGCTGGTGGACAGGCTGTGGTTTAACAGCAAAGTACAGTTATGATCTGTGAACTGTTAATGGAATTAGTTTATATCCTGTTTAGAGTCGTGCCGTTGCGGCTGTACCGGATAGATTGGATTTTCTGGAGAAGCTACTGCTGCTTTAGGAATTTCAATTACTGGGTTATTTAGTCCCACCATCAGTGGGGAAAGTGGAACCATAGACGCTGATGACGTTTGTATCGGTTCTATTTCTGGTCGTTGTGCCAGTTGCGGCGGACTCGAACCACCAGATACTAAGCCAGATACTGCACCGATTACACAAGCAGCAATGGCTGCACCTCCCACCATCCAGTTTAAACGGGAACGGCGGCGTAAACGTGTGAATACTTGCTGAACTGTTGCTTCTGGTGACTGTTGGGCTGTTGGCACTGGGAGAGTCCGCAAGCCTTGGCGCAGCTTTAAGAGTCGGGCATACAAGCATTGAACTGAGGCATCATTTGCCAGCCATTCTTCTACTTGCCTGCGTTCAGTGGCTGTGACTTCACCATCGAGATAAGCACTCAATAACTCGAAGCGATCGCGCTTCACCATATCCATAAGACCCGTTGATTCATTGGTATGCTTGGCCATTCCATCTGACAAATCTTGAGGAAGTTTCAAAGGAGAACGGTCGTAAAACTGAGAATCAGTAGTCATCTTAACATTATTACCAATTTAAACACAGGTAAACTGGACGGAAATTCGGAAAATTTAGCCAATTTTCCTCCTAAGGGCAGAGGCAATCTACATTTTTGTGGTAATTCTTAATCAATACTCAAATTCTGCCATTGGGCAGAGGCAAGATGCTGTAAATTAGGAGTCTAGATAATTCTGCAAGTGAGCTTGCAGCCTCGATCTAGCTCTGGCAATTCTTGATTTCACAGTTCCTAATGAAACTCCAGTGATTTCGGCAATTTCTTCGTATGCCATGCCTTCGATTTCTCTGAGGACAATGGTAGTACGAAAGACTTCTGGTAAATCCGCGATCGCTTCCCGCAATTGCTCGTAAAATTCTCTAGTTGTCAGTTCTTCTTCAGGACCTGGGGTATCGCCGGCGATTTCCCAATCCATCTCGCCGTCATCTAACAAGCGGGGAGCATCCAGTGACAAAGGACTCATAACCCGCTTGCGTTTACGCAACTCATCATAAAACAAGTTGGTGGCAATGCGGCTTAACCAGCCCCGAAATTTAGCAGGCTCTTGTAATCGGTTAATATTCCGATAGACTCGAATCCAAACTTCTTGAGCCAAATCGGCTCTGTCAGCCCAATCTGGAGCCAGGTGGTATAGAACTTTATCAACTTGACTTTGATAGCGACGTAATAGTTCTGCAAACGCAGCACGATCTGGTCGCAGTCCCGCTTGACAGCGCAAAATTAAATCGTGATTAGGGAGTTTGTCAACTTGCACTGATGCTTCTGGATACTTTGCATCAACCGTTGACCAGGATACAGTAATCGACTGACTCATAGATCGTACTGGCTCTAAATCATCCCTATCTATTAGACCTGCTAATGGGACAGAAGTTCCATGCTAAGGTGACGGATTTATGACTGGAACACTGAAGCATACAATTTTGGATACATTTATAGCAATAAGGAGAGCAACTTTTTCCTTATACTATTCGCATAGTTGCCCTTGCACCCATCAACTAACAAAGGCGCAGCAATATGCACGTTTTGGTCATTTTAGCAACTGGGTATATACGCTTGATAAAAATAATTAAATCTGGTTATAAGGATGAAGATAAAAATTTTGTAATTCTAACTTCTTGATAGCTTTAAAATTCAAGCAATAATTTCTGGAAGTTGGCTTGCTGTGGTTACTATAATGGTGATTTATTTTTTTGATTTTATTACCAGAATAGTTGCTGATTGTTCTGGTTGTGAACCGTAGGTAGCACCATTTTGTTGCTCTGGTACGCGAACTTGAAAAAATAAATTGAGGGAAAATGTAATTGTGACTGCTAGCAATAGTTTTTCAAACATGGTTTTTCTCCCACCTACACCATTAATGATTGATTGCTACATTTCAAAGGTTCCACCAGAAAGTCCGAGTATTGGCTTACAACCCCCAGAACTTTGGAGGAATGAGGTTGGTCACTTGGAGTTTTGCTGCTGGGACAATTTGCATAGTCTTAGTTTGCCCAGAGGTGTTGGCAGATTTATATCGGAAATGATAAGTATTGATAAATTTTTGATAATCGGATGATGAACACATCCAATTGCTCGGCTGGATATGTCAGGGATAAACAATAGGCGATGGCAATGGTAAGAAACGAATCTGTAGGGCGGATGGTAATGTTGCTCTGTTTTGGCACAGCATTTTTATCTTTAGCTGTCCATTGGCGCATTACTACGGCCCAAGGGCAGTCTGAGAAGTCTGCATTTAGTTCGATGCGGCGAGATTCTACCCTAACCAATCCTAAGGGAAGCCGCTCAGAGAAAGTCTACAAGAATGTTTCACAAGTGAGTTTAGGGGAAATTGCGCTGGGTGCATCTGTGCCAGTTGGTGAAGTTACCCAAGGCTCAACTCCTCAGAGGGCGTTTACACCAAAGTCCTCTGCTATTAAGCCTCAAACTAAATCGAAAATAATTAAGAAGAATGTAGCGAAAGCAACTGATAGAGGCACAATTGTTCGGAAGACACCTACACTCAGGTCTGCTGCTATTAAGCCTCAAACTCAGCCTCAAATAATTAAGAATGATGTAGCTGAAGCAACCGACCTACCAACTAAGACGCGGCTGGTGGCGCAAGCAGAAAGACAAAATCCAGTTGCGGATAGTTGGCCAAAAGCTCTATGGTCTCAGGCTTCAGCCCAACAAATACCTTCTAATAGGCTGGCTGATGCCAAGACGCAAGTAATGGTTGATTTAAGCGATCGCCGCACCTATGTATACGCAGGAGATGAGGTCATAGCCAGCTACCCAATTGCTGTAGGTAAGAAAGGTTGGGAAACGCCCACAGGTTCTTTCCAGGTGATCCACATGCGACACTATCCAATCTGGCGTCACCCGATCACTGGTAAAGTATTTCAGGCTGGTACGGATAGTCCTTTGGGAGACAGATGGATTGGTTTTTGGTCAGATGGAAGGAATGAAATTGGCTTTCATGGCACACCGGATATTGGCCTGGTAGGAACGGCTGTATCCCACGGCTGCTTAAGGATGCGTAATTCTGATGTCCGATTGTTGTATGAGCAAGTGAGTTTAGGGACAACAGTGTTAGTGCGTGATTGATTAATTAAGAGTCCTTTGTCCTTTGTCTAAAACTCCTGACAAATGACTAATGACTCTTAAAGTTATAATTTTTGCTCAAAGTTAGGTGCGTATGTCTGGAGTAAAGCACTAACTTGACGTACAACCTCATTGCCAGTGTTTTTGCCTAAGGCTTGCCGTTCTGGGAAGAAATGGGGTCGATCAAGGTAACGGTTAATTGCCTCACTTACTTGCTGAGAAATTAACTCTTGCAGTTGTGCCCGAGCCGTTTGGCGCTGAAAGGTAGCACCTTCTTCTGTAGTAGCATACAAAGGTGGTAGCCGATTGAGAGCGTAAGCAGCAATATCGCCGACATCTAGAGAACTTTCGCTGGTGGCTTCAATTTCTGCGACTCGGGCGATCGCTTCAGTTAGTACCAATTCTTCCATGACGTTAATGAATTGTTTCCGAGGTACCGCCACTACCTCACCAGTCAATAATGCTCCCATCAGCCGATCGAGTGCCATATACTCTTCAATTGAGAGTTCCGAGGCATTGTCACAGATTCTACCGACTTCTGCTTCCATTGCTGGTGTTAAATAACCATCCTGGAGAGCTTGTTCTACAATTTTTTCGATACTCATAACGCTGATCATCATTTATGTTAGCAAAGCTTGGTAGGGACGGTATCAATCCAATTTCTTTTGCCTAATTATCAGCAAAAAAAACACAAATTATGCACAGACGCGATCAATTCCGCCTCTACTAGTTAACGACCTTAGTCCGCCAAGGTGTTGGATCAACAGATTGTCCGTTGACATATAGACCCCAGTGTAAATGTGGCCCTGTGGCAGCACCCGTGGAACCCACTGCGCCAATTAGTTGACCAGCTTTCACAAAATCACCTTCTTTAACGTTAATACGACTCAAGTGCATGAAAATACTGATTACGCCTTGACCGTGGTCAATGCCAACTACATTACCGTGAACCCGAAACCCTTGGGATACCCTACCTACCAAAGCAACTCGCCCAGCGGCTGGGGCAATCACGGGTGAACCGGCAGCACCAGCGTAGTCAAGACCACGATGATAGTAGTCTTTTGCAAATGTACCATTATAGTAGCGACGTACACCATAGTTTGTACTCATCCGCCCAGCATTTGGCTTCAGAAATACTCCATTCCAATACTTTTGTGGTGTTTGTAGTGCCTTGAAAGCTGCCACCCGTTTTAGTTCATATTCTGTGGCATCCACTCCGGCTTTGCCAGGTGGCAAAGTTATGCGCTGTATAGGAAATTTACGATTTAGCACATTCACTGTCAAGTTTTGCACCTGACCATCCGCTGCAACCCGAAGTGGTCTAGTTCCAGCTTTTTCTAGTGGAGTTGTGGGAACAAAAGCCCGATACTGATTGGGGGCTATTTTAAAGGCTGGGTATGTATTTTTACCACTGGCTACTGTTGGATTTGTACCATTCTCCTGATGATCTAGATTAATCTCCACTGAGAGCGTATCTCCTAATTTAGGTTTAGTTGGAGTCACCTTTACTTGTAAAGCATCTACAGGCAATGCCAAGGTGAGAGGGAGAACAGCAAATATTCCCTTTAACACATTTATTGCACGGCGATTAGGTGTCAAACTTTTGACATCAAAACCGAGCAACTTATTGTTTGAATTATCAGCGCGATTCTCAGTAATCATAGAGCTATAAAAAATACCTTGCTTGGTTTGGAAAATAGACTAGCTTATTTCTAGTAGTGTTTCCTGTTTGAAGCAAATGTTGTTGAAAACCATAGATTTTGGGAAATCGTCTAGGGACTTATGGAGAGTACAGGGGTAGGGGTAGGAGACAAGGGAGAATGATTTGTAACTGTAATTTAATGAATTGATATTAACTTTAATAACCAAGGTGTATTATATTGTCAATGATCTCAAAACTTAATTAGTATACTGTAGCGTCAGTTTGCCTACTCTAATTACCGTTTATATACTTATAACAGCTTTTACTGATCTTGAAATAGGGTGTAAAATAGCAGCGATTTTACCTAAAATTTCCTCGTTTTGAGTTCTGATCTGGAATAATGGAGTAAAAAGCTCGACGTTCCGAGTTCTGAACTGGAGTAATGAACGCTTTTGAAGCTCACACCACTTGAAGTGGCGTGATTCCTACTCCAACGATCTTTGCCTGGATTACTCCAGGACTTATACCAATTCGCTATGAAGATACACTTAATCTTTATTAAAGGAACCGCCCTTTGGGTGACGCTCGTTGCGCGGCATCGTCTCCCTTTGGGAGAGGACTCATCCTCTAAGCTGGTAGTTTTAATTTTGACTTGAGCTTACCATCTTCCATGTGAAGGATGCGATCGGCAATGTCTAGGATGCGGTTGTCGTGAGTAACCATCAAGATGGTACAGCCTTGTTCTTTTGCCAGTTTGTGCATGAGATTGACTACATCTCGTCCTGATTGACTGTCAAGGGCGGCGGTGGGTTCATCCGCTAAGATAATTTGAGGATGACTGACTAAGGCGCGAGCGATCGCTACTCTTTGTTTTTGTCCCCCAGACAGTTTATCAGGATAGTAATGCAGGTGATTTCCTAATCCTACCTGCTCTAGCATCTGGGCTGACCTAGCTAGCATCATTTTTAACCCAAGATGTTTGTGCAATTCCAAAGCCATTTTGACGTTTTGCAGTGCCGTTAAACTACCATGCAAGTTATGTGCTTGGAAAATATAACCGTTACGGCGTCGCGCCTGCACTAATTCTTCAGCACTAGCACCACAAAGTTCACGTCTCAACACCTGCAAACTACCAGATTGGGTAGAACGCAACCCACCTACTAAGGTCAGCAAGGTAGTCTTTCCAGAACCAGAGGGCCCGGTCATAATAATAATTTCACCGGCGTTAATCTCTAAGTTGATGTTAGATAGAACTTGCTTTCGGAGTGAGGCGTGACCAAAGTAGTGGTCGAGATTACGGATGGAGATGACGGGAAGCATATTTGGGGAGTGGGGAGTGGGGAATGGGGAGTGGGGAATGAGGAATGGGGAATGGGGAGTGGGGAATGGGGAGTGGGGAATGAGGAATAGGGGATGGGGAGTGGGGAATGGGGAGTGGGTAATGGGGAATTGTCAGTTGTTTTTCACTACTCCCTACTCCCTACTCCCCTAGTTCTAAAACATATCAGCGGGGTCGGTGGCTTGGAGTTTGCGGGTGGCGATCGCACCAGAAATTGCACACATAATGATAGTCAGCACTAATACCTGCAATGCCCGAATCACAGTCATGTACATGGGCAAATTTGTAGCTGTGCGAGTCAGTTGGTAAAGTGCTAAGGACACTCCCAATCCGGGGAAGAAGCCCAGTGCTGCCAATATCAACGATTCTTCAAGCACCACACCTAGCAGGTAATAATTGCGATATCCCATTGCTTTGAAGGTGGCGTATTCCCGAACATGGGCATTTACATCGGTGGAGAGGACTTGATAGACGATAATCACGCCCACCACAAACCCCATCGATACACCCAGGCTGAAAATAAACCCAATTGGGGAATTTGTTCTCCAAAAGTTGTTCTCAAATTCAATAAATTCGGCGTGGGTTAAGACTCTGACATCATCTCTCAGGTAGGCTTTGAGCATTGCTGCCACTTTTTTCGGGTCATAGCCTGGTTTAAGAAGAATCAAACCTAGACTGACACTACTTGACTGTCGCCCGGAATATAGCCGCAAAAAGTTTTGATCGCTGGTAATCAGGTTGCCATCAGAGCCAAAGGAAGCCCCGACTCGGAATAAGCCGCTAATGGTAATTGTGCGCCGTTCTATTTCGGTGGTTAGGGTTTTACCTTGATCAATTTGAGCGATCGCTTTTTGATAATCTCCTCTTGCACCGCGATCAAACAAAACGGTATCTGGCAGCTTAATTTTCTGCAATTGCTGGTTAACATCCGCTAAGTCAAAGGCTGGCTTGTCTGGATTAAAGCCAATAACTAACACCCCCGTCTCACGATGTGTTTGGGGATTCTTCCAGATTGTATTGTTGAAATACATTGGTTCTGCCGACTTTACCCCTGGTATATCCATTGCTTGATAAAGTCGCCGACGAGAAAATGTAGACAAGCTTGGCAAGTTACGGGCTTGGGGACTGGTTAAAACAATGTCTGCTTGCAAACTGCGATGCAGTCTGGTGTTACTGTCATACAGCGCAGTCTGAAAGCCTAGCTGCATAAACATGAGAAGATCCGCAAAGGCAATACCTGACAATGCCACTAACAAACGGCTTTTTTCATAGTTCAGTTGCAGCCATCCTAGAGGGGTTCGTCGTCGCAGTTGTTTAATTAATCCCATCATAAGAAGTGGAGGGCAGGGGGCAGGGGGGGCAGGGGAGAGTTAAAACTGGATTCATCCACCTCAGATACTCGTTCATCCACCTCGAAGACTCGTTCATCCACCTCGAAGACTCGTTCATCCACCTCGAAGACTCGTTCATCCACCTCAAAGACTCGTTCATCCACCTCAAAGACTCGTTCATCCACCTCAAAGACTCGTTCATCCACCTCAAAGACTCGTTC
>NZ_JBALDI010000062.1:0-12533 GCF_036917395.1 Nostoc sp. | reverse complement strand
ATGAGTTCGCCGAAATAACAAATGAGTTCGCCGAAATAACAAATGCGTTCGCCGAAATAACAAATGCGTTCGCCGAAATAACAAATGCGTTCGCCGAAATAACAAATGCGTTCGCCGAAATAACAAATGAGTTCGCCGAAATAACAAATGCGTTCGCCGAAATAACAAATGGTAAAAAAATCTAGAGATTTCACTACGAAAATACTCTATGGGGGCATTGCATCTTTATACTGAGTAGAGCTTTAATTAAATGCTGACCCTTGAATTTTAGAAGGCTTGAGTGTAATGAAGACCCTCTCTGGATTGCTATTGGCACTCAGCTTCATGGTAGTAGCTTGCAGTCCGCCTCAGAATACGGCCGTGTCTCCCAGCCCTGAAGTAACAACCACTCCTGTTCCAGCAGCAGAGCAAAAGACACAAAGTAAGCTTTTAGTTGTCACGACAGTTGCTCCCCTAACAAATATTGTGAGCAACATTGCAGGCGATCGCCTAGAAGTTAAAGGCATTATTCCAGAAGGAACCGATTCTCACACCTTTGAGCCTCGTCCTAGCGATGCCGATATTCTATCCAAAGCTAATCTGATCATCGCTAATGGGTTGCATTTAGAATCCCCAACCGAAAAACTAGCGATCGCCTCCAAGCCCAAAGAAACTAAAATCTTTGAACTAGGCAGTAAAACTATTACTCAAGACCAATGGCTTTTCGACTTCAGCTTTCCGAAAGAAAAAGGTGATCCCAATCCTCATCTGTGGGTAAACCCCAAGTATGCTGAGGCTTATGCCAAACTAGCCGCCGAACAATTAACCACTTTAGACCCTGCTGGCAAAGATTACTACGCTACCAATCTGAAAAATTATTTACAACGCCTAGAAGCCCTAGACAAAGCAACACGGGAAATCGTCGCCAGTATTCCCGCTAAAAACCGTAAACTTTTGACCTACCACGATTCTTGGGCCTATTGGGCTAGAGAGTATGGTTTTCAAGTGATTGGTGCAATCCAACCTTCAGATTTTAAAGAACCTTCCGCTAAAGATGTAGCAAAGCTTATTGACCAAGTTCGGAAAGTAGGTGTCCCAGCAATTTTTGGTTCTGAGGTCTACCCCAGCAAAGTAGAAGAACAAATTGCCCGCGAAGCAAATGTAAAAACTGCGAACACCGCCGATGACGAGTTACCAGGTAAGGGGTCAGCTAATGCAATTGAAGATACTAATCCTGAGCATACCTATATTGGCATGATGGCTAACAATATGCGGATTATCGCCTCTAGCTTAGGGGGAAATTCTGATTTAGTGAAAAACTTGAATACTGCAAATGTCGTCGGTCCAACAGCAACTAAGTAGCATAAAGAAAATAAGTGCATGGAACCGATACTTGAAGTTAGAAATTTAACTTGTGGCTACCAAACCCAGCCAGTTTTTACGGGTGTTAATTTGACACTTTATCCCGGTCAACTGACCGGCTTAGTGGGGCCTTCTGGCAGTGGTAAAAGCACTTTAATCAGAGCGATTTTAGGGTTGGTGATTCCTTGGACTGGAGAGATTTGGTTTCGAGGAAAGCGCTTAAAGCCTGGATTAGCACCGCCTTTGGTGGGCTATGTGCCGCAAGTGGAAACAGTAGATTGGACTTTTCCAGTCACGGCTCTGGAAGTGGTAATGATGGGGCGTTACCAAAAACAGAAAATGCTGCCTTGGTCTTCAAAACGCGATCGCCAAGTAGCCAGCGAACTCCTAGAACGCGTCGGCGTTGCCCATGTTGCCCATCAACCCATCGGTAATCTATCCGGTGGTCAACAGCAAAGGGTTTTCATTGCCCGTGCTTTAGTAGGAGAGCCGGAAATCGTTCTTTTAGATGAACCTACCAGTAGTTCAGACTTGCACGTTCAACACGAACTTTTGCACCTATTAGCTGATTTGAATCAACAAGGTTTGACAATTATCCTCTCCACCCATGACCTCAACTCAGTAGCTACTCATTTGCCTTGGGTAGTTTGTTTCAACCACGGTTTAATCAGCCAAGGTCAACCGATCGATGTCTTCACTCCCGCCAACCTTGAGCAGACTTTTGGTGGAGAAATGGTGGTTTTCTACCAACAAGACCGAATTTTAATCGCTAGTGGCGGTACTTCTCTACGCCATCAAATGCAAGATAATTTGCCCGACGCACTACGGCGATCTGACTCGAAGTCTGCTTAGGATAAATACTTAGCGTTGCTGATTGACAAGCTCACACTCCAGGAGCAAAGGAAAAAAGACTAATTCATTCTCAAATTCAGCAATTCTAAATAGTTTATATGGATTTTTTATTCACACCCTTTCATTATGAATTTTTTAGCCGTGCGATTCTAGTAGGCATGATGGCAGGGCTATTATGCGGCATTATGGGAGTTTATATTACAACTCGCAGGATGAGTTACATTGCCCACGGTTTATCTCATGCAATTTTGGGTGGAGCTGTGCTGAGTTATGTACTGGGCTTGAATTTTTACATTGGCTCTGGTATTTGGGGTTTTGCAGCTGCCTTGTTGATTCAATATCTGACTGGACGCAAAGTTTACTCGGATGCAGCGATTGGGATTGTGACAACTGCTAGCTTTGCTTTGGGAGTAGCTGTGATCAGCAGCTATCGCAAGTTTAGCCAAAACTTTGAAGCCGCTTTGTTTGGCAATGTATTGGGGGTTTCCCCTAATGATTTGTGGGTAGTGACAGGTGTGACGATCATCTTACTCAGTCTTGTTTTCTTGTTTTATCGCCCATTGCTGTTTTGGTGTTTTGACCGAGAAGTTGCTCAGGTTCATGGTGTACCCGTTTTTGCAATGGATACTTTATTTGCTTTGATGTTGGCAACTTTACTGGTGGCAACACTGAATGTGTTAGGGGTGACACTGATTATTTCAGCAGTGGTAATTCCAGCATCAATTGCCCGACTAGTGAGCGATCGCTTTGGTTATCTGATGATTATTTCTGGCATTCTAGGAGCCGCAATTTCCTTTGTGGGGATTTACCTCAGCTACTATCTCGATATCGCCTCTGGAGCCAGTGTAGTGCTGCTTTCAACCGCCATATTTGCCTGTGTGTTGCTCAGTATGAGTCTGCAAGCCCGACACAAACGCCGTTTCTTTCCTTTTTTTACAAAACACGAACGGTGAGATTTTTAAGAGGACTCAAGGGACGATCAGAACTTTTCAAAACAAAAAACACACAGGAACAGAAGTAGGGGAATTAGCTAATTTTGCACTGCGAAGGTAGTAATTGAATCTTGGAGTTGTCACAGATTAACTGCGACTAAAAAATATAGCAGCTAGGACAATTAAACCTAAAAGTGCTAAAGGAACCCAGAGATTAGGGATATCTGACAAACTCATACCATTTTGGATTTTAGATTTTATATTTAAATCCTTAAGCCGATGCCACCTTTAGCGAATTCTTCAACAGTTTTTTGTGAAAATTCATGAGTAGCGATCGCCTGCAACATTGCCAGTGGTAAAGTCAAATGATCCGCTCCAGCTTGCAATGAGGCGGCTGCTTCTTCGGGAGATTTGATACTAGCTGCCAAGATTTCAGTATCACTGCCTTGGAGGACGCTAGCCATATCCCGGATTAAGGCAATACCATCACCTAACAACCGCGTAGCGCGATTTACATAAGCTATGGCAATTTTAGCACCTGCTTCCCGCGCTACTGCTGCCTGTGCTGCACTGTAAATCGCTGTCACTGAACAAGTAATTTCTGAGGATAGACTCGCCACCACTTCAAAACCTAACGGTGTTGCAGGAATCTTTAAAATTGTTTGCGAACCAATAATCTCGAAAGCTTTTCTACCTTCAGCTAACATCCCAGCTTTATCAGATGCCACAAGTTGATAGTATAACGGGCCATTCGTCAAGGCAACCAATTTTTTGAGTGTAGTTTCTGGTGGGATATCGCTTTGAGCCAACAACGTGGGATTTGTGGTAATGCCTTTCACCCATCCCCAAAGCTTAACAACTTCAGCTTCAGATGCGATCGCCGAGTCTAAATAAATTGCCATAATTTCTCCCGATCAATTCCCCGATATTAGTATGCAATAGCTGCACGTGATTAGTCCCAAGTTACAACAGTTTTTAATTGGATAGAACACAGGTGGGAGCATCCCAGTTTTTGCCAAGAGGGGAAAAATCAGTCATTCGATTTTGGATGCAAGGATTTTGGATTGACTCCAATGCATTAATGCACTTGCTCTGGATGATGAAATTTTTTGATTTCACTCGCGTCTGAAGTTGCTTGCTCTGGAACCTTTTTTTAGATAAAAGATTTTAATTTAATCCAAAATCTAAAATCTTTTATCTAAAATTGTCTCGTTCAGGATTAAACAGAAGGGACAACTTGGTATGAGATATCGTCTTGGCACGCCCGCTATTGGAAGTAACTAGCTACTCCTCAATCCATTACAAAAAATTCACAATCCCCAGACGCAAGACTTCTCGCGTAAAGTCACAGGAATACCCGATAGTTGCATCAGCAAGAAACTTGCCAGCCAAACACTCTTTTGTCACCCCATAGCCCCCAAGAATTTCAACTGCTGTTTGTGCGTTTTTGATTGCAACATCCACTGCAAAAGTCTTGGCGGCTGGTGCTTTGACTGTGGCGGCAAGTTGGGGAGAAGTTTCTGCTGTACGGGCAGCATCCCATACTACCAGTCGTGCAGCCTGGGTGTTAATCATCATATCTGCTAATTTTAAAGCCACTGCCTGATGTTCGATAATCGGACGACCCCAACTAACTCTATGCTTGGCATAATTCAAAGCATACTCATAAGCAGCACGAGCCAAACCAACATAAGAAGCTGCCAGCCCAATAGCTACTTCTGGAACCAACATCAGTAGTTTTCCTGCTTCCCCTTCTTGTCCAATCAGATTTTGTGCAGGGACTAAGACGTTATCCAGGCAAATCTCAGCATGATGCGAGGCTTTCCAACCAATCATCTGTGTTTTTTTGCCAAACTTAATCCCAGGTGTATCTGTTGGAACATAAAAGATAGACAAACTTTCGCGCAATGGTTTATCCATCGCTGTACGGGCAATGATAAAGTAGGCATCCGCAATTCCAGCATTTGTGACTAACGAGGATTTTGTTCCATTGAGGATGTATCCATTGCCCTCACGTGCTGCAAAGGTCTTCATCCCAATATTGGGATCTGGGAGCGGGCAGAACAAATCGGAGGTGGCAACATTAGATTCACTCTCTGCGGCGCTAAATAAATGTGGTTTTCCAGATTTGACAAAAGATAATATTCGTTCTTGCTGTTCTTGGGTTGCAACTCTGCTGACAAACAGCGACATCGCTGCGGTGAGATTAAAGTAACTACAAGCAATGCTGACATCAACAGCGCCTATTTCTTCTAACACTACAGCTAAGTCTATGCACTTTCCACCCACACCTCCTAGCTCTTTTGGAACCATCAAGGATGTGAATCCCAATTCAGCCCCCTTATAGAAGACCTGTTTGCAAAAATCCCAAGGTTCCATCTCTAGATTGTTAGACTCTTCAATTATTTGAACAATAGGCCCAATTTTGTTTTGAGCAAAGTCACGCGCAAGTGACTGCAACATCTGCTGTTCTTGAGTGAGGCTGAAGTCAATCATTTTTTATTTTTTGTTTATTCTTACAGCGCAAATATACAGCTTTCTTTGATGTCCGAAAACCTTATAGTTAGTATCAAAATGTCGCTTCTATAACCGTATTTTTATTTCTAACCTTTGTATATAGTAGTTTTAGAATATCCACACTCTTTCAACAAGCAAGCACAAAAGAAAAAAAAGTCAAAAATAGCTATAAAAAAATCAATTGAGTTTCCAATTTTAGGTGAAGTTTTGGCGGGTAGGGTCGCCCGATGGCTGCAAGAACCAGACATTTAATCCGAATCACAACTTCACTGAGGCGGTGGCGATGTCATATTCCAACACGGAATCATGAGTATATGGACGGACATGAGATAACTTGTCATGCATCGCCACACACAGATATTTTGACCCAGCTTTCAGGGATAATTCTTCTTATACAGCAGCCTACACGGAGAAATTAATATGACATCTCCAGAAACGGTTACATGGCTACAAGAACGGACGACTTTAGGAATTCTCTCGCCTGAAGTGTTAGATGCGATCGCTCAAGTAATTGAAGAACAAGTAGTAAGTGCCGAAACTGACTTAGTTAGCGAAGGCACTCCTTCAGAAGCACTTTATATTCTTGTCGAAGGTCAACTTGAAAGCAATAGCACCAATCAAACCAACCCAGCCTTAGCCTGTGGATTCCTCCCCGGAGCAGTGATTGAACTCCAAGAATTGCTGTTGGATGAATTAAGTCCATTCACAATTACTACGGTAACAGAATGTCATTTGTGGGTTGTGCCTGCTGCTAAATTTCGGGAATTAGTCACCCAATACCCCGACATTGCTCTGGCTTTTTCCCGTCAATTGGCTCAAGAATTAGCTCAGGTGACATCTGCACTTGGCTATGAACAAGAACGATCTGTTGCTTTGCGACCATATTTAGTCACCAAAGCACAACGCGGAATTATCGGTACAAGTCGCTATGCTGTGCGGCTGCGGGAACAAATTCGTTTATCGGCTGCTGACCGCAAATCAGTGGATATTTTTGGAGAACCAGGGTTAGAAAAAGACAATATAGCAGCCCTAATCCACTTTGGTTCTCCAAAACGGCGAGAACCAATTATTAAAGTAAATTGTGGTATTCTCCAAACGAGCGGTGCAGATTTATTCGGTCGCGCAGGCGGTAAACCAGGACTGTTGGAATGGTTGGGAGAAGGGACTCTAGTTCTCAACAACATTCAAGAATTGCCCGAAGAATTATTACCTCCCGTGACGCAGTTGCTCAAAACTGGCACATATACCCCCGTGGCTCGTTCGGGAGAACCAGCACCTGAACCTCGCCCCAGTACAGCCAGAATTCTGATTGTTTCAGAAAAAACTCAGCCGACAATTGAACGTTCTGTTGGTCACGTTATTAAAGTACCACCGCTCCGGGTGCGGAAAACGGATGTTCAGGCACAGGTTGAATATTATACTAGTCTCTACATTCGGGCTAGAGGCGTTCCGAAACCGCACATCACCCCAGAAGCTTTGCGTCGCCTCCAGTCCTATGATTTTCCTGGGAACCTCAAGGAATTGAAAAATTTGGTAGAAAGAGCGATCGTGCAAGCAGAGGGGGCGAATGAATTAACAGAAGAAATTTTCTGGCCAGCCGAAACTAAGAAAAAACGATTTCGGGTAAATCTTTTAAATGCCTATCCTCGTTTGCGGCAATTTTTACGTAGTCCCTGGTGGCCCGATCGCATTAACTATGGTTTGACTGCAACGGCTTTTGCGATTATTGTTGCAGTGTTATTTATTGGCCCGCAAACCCGCGATCGCAATTTCGTATTAAATTTCTTTTGGGCTTGGTGGTGGC
Organism: Nostoc sp.; assembly: GCF_036917395.1. GTDB lineage: Bacteria > Cyanobacteriota > Cyanobacteriia > Cyanobacteriales > Nostocaceae > Nostoc. The sequence continues at coordinate 5,087 of NZ_JBALDI010000062.1, read as the reverse complement.
CTTTCTTCCTATTTCTCTTTCCCTTTTTGGGACGTATCTGGTGTTCTGTTTGTCCTTTCATGATTTACGGGGAAATTACCCAAAAGTTATCTCTCTGGCTGTGGCCTCGAAAACTCAAGCGCTGGCCCAGACAGGAAGCTGAGAAATGGGGTGGATGGTTCATGTTTGGTTTGTTCTCCCTAATTTTCTTATGGGAAGAACTCTGGCATTTAGAAAATACCGCCTATCTTAGCGCTTGTTTGCTGCTGTTAATTACTGCTGGGGCAATGATTTTCTCTGCTCTTTTTGAGCGGCGGTTTTGGTGTCGGTATCTCTGTCCCATTGGCGGGATGAATGGTTTATTTGCCAAACTTTCAATGACGGAACTCCGGGCACAGCAAGGTATTTGTTCTGCCAGTTGTACCACATATCAATGCTATAAAGGTGGGCCGCAAAAGGGCGAAGGGATGGAAACTAATGGATGTCCCTTATACTCCCACCCAGCGCAGTTAGAAGATAACAGAGATTGCGTACTGTGCATGACTTGCCTGAAAGCCTGTCCCCATCGTTCCGTTGAGTTCAACTTGCGTCCCCCTGGAATTGAACTGTGGACAACTCATGTACCCCGCACCTATGAAGTAGCATTATTGTATTTGCTGTTAGGTGGGATATATCTGCATCGCTTGCCAGAATTACAATCTTGGTTGGGGTTACAACTGGATTTAACTCAGTTTTGGCAGCACTTCGGATTATCGCTCTTAGTGTTAATTATCCCAGCAATTTTTACCTTTGCAGCTTATGGGTTGCTGCAAGTGTTCAACTTTAACCGTAAGCCTCGATCATTTGTAGAGCTTGCCTATGGCTATCTACCATTAGTTTTGGGGGGAAACTTGGCTCACTATCTGCGTTTGGGCTTAGGCGAAGGTGGGCGAATTTTACCCGTTACTTTTGCTACTCTTGGTTTGAGTGGTGAACAATTGCCAATATTGGTTGCTCACCCGGCTGTGATTGCCTTTTTGCAAGGAGCAACGATAATTTTCTCAGTGTTGATGACTATGTTATTAACGCAAAAGATTGCCAAGCAACCAGTGCGATCGCTCATGCTGCAACACTTAGCAGCGATCGCTTTGGGAGTTAGTATGTGGGCGATTATCGTGTTTTGAGTTTCACATCTAGCGTAGGCGTAGCCCGCCGTAGCATCGCTTGTTTTCTCGTTTCTAGGTATCTAAGAAGGATAATGCACCTCATTGAGCTGCTGCCGCTTGTGTAGGAGGCAGCAGCCCTATTTTAGCCATTCCTAGTCAGAGACTATGAACGAGCAAAGTCTGTTTTAACAGAATATAACTTTTTCTCAGTTGTCTAAACACTACTTTCGCTATTAAACTGGTGAATTCATTCTGAGGCGGGCTTTTCGGAGAATGAAATAGCCCTGTTGAGCTTCACATCTATTCCACCAGGCGGTTTCTAATCGTCTGGGCTAGGTGCAAAATGTGAGTTAAAAACATTCTTGCCTACGAAGGTGATAGAAAATACTCATATGATTTTTCGCTCATAGTGTAAGGATTACAGATAATGCAAGTTCTAAAAAGATCCATCAAACCACAAACCTATATATCGTTCCTCCACATCTATCAAACGACTTGGGGGACTGCTGGTGATATTTGTTTAATCCGTGAATCTGTAGCTAATGAAAGTACAGCGAAGTTTGTCGGTCACAAAATCGAATTAGTAGTGCCAAAAGGGCTGGAGCGCGATCGCATTGCCAACTGTGCGATCATCAAAGTTGCAGGTAATGTCGGCGACGGACATCCTAAAGAGCATCCCTTGGAATGGGAGGCTTATGAAGGTGTAAATTCAGAAATAGCTGAAGCGGCTCTCAAACCTTGGGGCTTCAAGTTAATTGAACTATAATGTGGCGATTTGATCAGCTCAACTCGCTGGCACGTAGCTGATTACGTTAGCGCAGTGTTAGCGAGTATTCAAGCCTGATTACAAATTGGCTTCAACCATGCTTAAGCATCTACACCAAATTAAAAAGTGATCGCTCTTATCTGCCTACTTGATTGGAGGCTTAAATATCCAAAAAAGGCGATCGCGCAATCTAAAAAAACCGTTCTAATTCTTCTACTAGTGCCTGGCTGTCTTTCCATAGGGCAATACTTGCATCACGATAGATTTTCGCAATGAATGGAGCAGAATGTTTCCGAACAAATTCTTGCATCGGCACAATTGCTTTGAGAAAAATTGCGGCCATATCTGCCCCTGATAAATTTTGGGAAACAAATATAAACATCTTTACCTGAGCGCGTGCAACGGCAATCCTTTCTAATAAGTTGTTGCTAATCTTGCCATCTTTGGTCAAAACAACCCAGCCCATTTTGCCGACCTCTGGTAACCAGTCCACATCTTGAGCGCCTTTGTCAAAGTGTTCGTCATGGATTTTGATAGTGACACCTGCGGTCCGAAGCGTTTCTACAATGCGTCTGTTACCTAGACATCTATCTATAAAAAAAGTAATGGACTGGGGTTGAATCATGCAACAGCAGGTAGCTCACACCGGATAGCTTCTTCGATCTTGAAGCGATCGCTGTCATAATCATAAGCAAGATCGTCAATTGAATCACCTGCTTTATAGCGTTCTGCTAACACGCTGGTGGTAATTCCTGTTCCAGCAATAACAAGGCGACCAAAGGCGATTCGGGAATCAATGACGACAACACGAGGGCTATCTTCCTCGTGAGAGCGAGTAAAGGGATACAGTTTAATTGCAAGCCCAGTGTCGTCGGGTTCAATTCGCTCAAGATGAGCATTAAAAGCGTCTTTCATCTGCGTTTGTACGCTTTTCGATGCATTAATAAGAGAGCCATAGCGCTCAATAAACAGGTCAACACCATCGGTAAGAAAACTTTCACCAGCAAGCGGGTGGGATGTTTGAAACCGCTCATCAATGAAATCAAGAGCGGTTCGTACATTGCCTAGATCAATTTTGTGATTTTTGCGAATTGCTCTTAAAACATGAACTTCAACTAGGTTGTTAAATGAGAGGAGTCGTGGTTTAAGATCACGAATTGGGATAAGGGGTTTGAAGAAGTTGGAACCTTTTGAAATCCGGTAGTGTCGCCCAACTGTCCAAGAACGAATTGTGCCTGCTGGAATGCGTAAATAACGAGCGGCATCGCTAATGGAGTAAGCGGGAATGTCTCTAGGATCGGTTCCTCCGTAAAGCTCGGTCATTTGCGTGCCTGCCAGGGATGCTTAATTTTATTATCTTCGATATCGATACATATTAAAACAAGCAAAGTCTTAGCTTTATGAAAAATTCTTCTTAGTGAGGTGATCGCTTTGTCTCGAAGCCTCGGCTTGATTGGATAGCTAGCTATCAAATTATAAAACAAGCGATCGCACTTTGATTATTGCTTTGACATATTTACTGGCTGGTGGCAGTGATGATGTGAAAAGACTGCTTACATGGCTGGGCTTTCCTGAAACTCAAACGATTCCTGCTTCATTAAGCCATAATCAAGGTTGTTAAAACTCTCAAAATATTTGCCCAAGTCTGGGAACCTAGTCGAGATTTTGCACGATTACACCAAAACTTAGCAAAGCAAATTGCTGTAGTTGCTAGAAAAGTCTCTTGGGAACCGCAAGATATTGGTATTCTAGAAACTTACTACAACAATCTCAAAAAAGCTGGATACAACGAAGCTGATTCGCTGCAATCATTAATAGTTAACCTCAAGGGTTGATAGTGGTTTTTTAACGCCATAACTACAATTTTGATTCATGCTGCCTTTTGGCTTCTCCTCATCTTCGCTTATCCCAAATTTCCCCAAGTCCAAGCCATCTTCTTTTGGAATCCTTGGGTAAGGCGCATCTTAGGCGTGGGCTACGTCGGCTTTCTCCTCGCCTGGATTCCCTTTTTCCGCCGCAAGTTATTTGAACCCTTCAAGCCTTCCCTACTAGCCGATACCAAAGACCATACTGTGAGTGATACCTTCGTGCAGTTGTTGCGCCCAAGGGTGTAATTCGTAATTCGTAATTAAGAAAGAGACTTCTAGGCTGAGGGTAAATTGTTTATTTAATAAAAATCTGACTTTTCACGAGTGATTTAGGACTGCTATATAGAAAAGCTCACGCTAAACCTAATCCCTGAGCAAGCTTTGTTGCTAGGGAATGGAAGCGAGGTTTTCTAGATAAGAGTGAAAAGTCAGATATTGGAATGAGTGAAAAAACAGATTGTGTCTGTCCTACCGCCAATTAGAATCAATGCTCAGTTCACTTAGAACCAAGCTTAATAAATGAAAGGCGGAGGGATTAACCACGACCCCAGTCGCGCTCGCGCTCATAGCGGTTGTTATTATCACGAATGTTGCGAATGTTATTGCGCTCATAGCGGTGGTTATTATCGCGCTCATAGCGGCGGTTATTTTCGCGCTCATAGCGACGATTATTTTCGCGCTCATGGCGACGATTATTTTCGCGCTCATGGCGACGGTTATTTTCGCGCTCATAGCGGCGGTTATTTTCGCGCTCATAGCGGCGGTTATTTTCGCGCTCATGGCGGCGGTTATTTTCGCGCTCATAGCGATCATTATTGTCACCAATGTTGAGAAGATCGTTCTCGCGGTCATAATCATCATTTCTGTGGTGACGACTCTGACGTTCGTAGTAACCATCATCGTTGTGTTGATAGCCGTAGCTATCTAACCCAGCAAGATAATCCACTCGTGTATTAGCATCAGCTTTTGGAGAAATACCCAAAGCTGATGCAGATGCTATCAAGCCGGCGAGCAAAATAGAGGTAAAGCGGTTCATGATGTCAGTCAAAAATTGTTGATAGTAATTTATGCAAGTCCAGTCTGTTTAGGAAGAGGAGATTCCACAAGTGTTTGAATCAATCCTATCAATCTTGAATAACTCAAAAAGTTTTCTTGGGTGCGGTGATTGAGAAAGGTTTTGTTGTCTGTGATACTTTCTGACTTTCCAGATGCAGTGAAAAGTTAAAATTAAAATGAGTCTTTGAACTGGATGAATCCACCTCTGAACTCCGTCAACGAGTCTTTGATACTCGTGAATCCACCTCTGAACTCCGTTAACGAGTCTTTGAA
>NZ_JBALDI010000061.1:0-16087 GCF_036917395.1 Nostoc sp. | reverse complement strand
TTTATTTAATATCTGAAGAAAATAAATTTGTACAGAATTTAAATATTCCCGGATATATCAATCAATAAAGCGGATTAATAAATGGTAGATGCACCTTAAAAATTACAGCCCTCAGCTTTTTGGTTGAAGGCTTTTTTATGGCTGATATTTTTTATTTAATATCTGAAGAAAATAAATTTGTACAGAATTTAAATATTCCCGGATATATCAATCAATAAAGCGGATTAATAAATGGTAGATGCACCCTAATAAATTACAGCCCTCAGCTTTTAGTTGAAGGCTTTTATTATTTAAATATAGATGGCAGTAAACTGGGAGCTAACCATACTGCATAACCAAGAAATCCAAACAGCAAGGTAATTAGGACAGTAATGCCGTAGCTGATGCAAATTAATAAACCGTCAGATTCGATGGTGGCAACAGTCAAAAGTAAAATACCGACAGTGGGGATGGGATTTGTAAACGGAATTGGTAATATTAGTAATACTGTTAACAAAGAGATACAAAACCCATTAATTCGCCAAATAAAAGGATTATGGGCTATTTTTGCCAATCGAGGACGGGCGATTTTCTGTAAGACTTTGGTAAGACGTCCCAAATTTTGCAAAAGTAACTGGGCAAAGGGACGAGGAAATTTGTAGTTAGCGATTCTTTTCGGTAGCCAAGGCGATCGCCTCCCTAAAACCATTTGCACTGACAACAGTAAACAAGCACCACCAAAAGGGCCAGTTAATCCCGGTGGCATAGGAAATAAAAAGGGCAAAACTAATAATGTAATTACCAGGCTGAACCCTCGTTCTGAGGTTTCTGCCAGAACATCACCTAGAGTCAGCGGTTGTTCAGCTAGGCGTTCTAACAGGGACTTTATATCTTGAGAAAATCTCAGATGCATTTGGCGTGAGTTGATGCGAGTTCCCACATTTTTAGCAGAGGTAGATAGGGCAGAATAACTCCTAACTCCTAACTCGTGATTTCTGGAGGTACTAAAACAGCTATAGCTTTAGGTATAACGCGAAAATGAGCAGGTGTGTAGGTAGTGATTTCACCATCTGTATTGATAGGGCGCGGTTTGTGAGTATGCACCTCTATTTCTTCACCTTGAAGAGAGCGTACACTCTGCCAATGTATATGTCGCCCTTCTCGCATTGCCGGGAATATTGGTATAATATGCAACCAATGTTTTATCTCCAAGCTATAGATATCTAGCCTTTGGTCATCTATTGTGGCATCGTGAGCCACTGCCATGCCACCCCCGTAATAGCGACCGTTACCCACAGCAATTTGCACTGTTTTCACACGAACTAATTCACCATTGATCACAATCTCCGCAGTAAAAGGTCTAGCTTCCCAAATCACTTGCAATGCAGTGGCAGCATAAGCAAATATTCCCCAACGGCGTTTGACTTCTTTGGTAAGTCGCTGGGTAATTTTTACACTCAATCCCATACTGGCAACGTTAAAAAAGTGCTTGCCGTTCACCCAACCCAAGTCGATGCGGCGAAAATTTCCATAGGCAATAATTTTGCAAGCTTTGCTGAGGGAATTCGGGATTCCCAAAGTCTTCGCTAGGTCGTTGGCAGTTCCCAGAGGCAAGATTCCCAAGGGCAACTGAGTATCAACTAAAGCATCTACTGCGGCATTGAGAGTCCCATCTCCTCCACCAATGATTACCAAGTCAACTTGATACTGATAGCGAAATATAACTTCAGCAAGATGTTTGGGGTCTTCTGTAAACTCCTCAATTAAATCAAAGCCGAGTGTCTTCAGATATTGAATTGCTTCCAACAGACCCTTTTGCCCTTGGCGGGCATGACGATTTACTAACAGCAGTGCGCGGGAACTCATGGGTAGTACCTTTTGTAGTTGATAGATCCAATTATCCGCATTCATGTATTCTGCTTAAAGTTGATGATAAAAAAGTGTTTAAGTTGTTATGACCGTTATCAACAATTCATTTCGTCAATACTTATAATGTTATGATTACTAATTTTTAATTTCTATTTTATCTAGTTTATCTTTATTAGCCCTCGGTGTATTAATATTCAATCAATATAATTGTTACTCACGAAATAACTGGATTTAAGTATTTTTTTTAAAACAGAGATATTTATGCCAATATTATAATACCCAGAAAATAATGCTAAACAATAGGATATTTGTTCTTGGTATAGATACATATTTGTATAAATACTATTAATAGTTATAATTATTTAACTTTTGGCTGAAAAGACATTTATTTATATATCAATTCCTGCTGTGGCAGATTGGAAATTGTCTACAACTTGAAAGGGACTATTTATACTAATTCCTTCTATAGGAATCCGGTTTAATTTTTGAACAAGGTTAGGTATTACCTTTTTGCCACAGCAAACTTAAGTATTAAGAATCACTTAAAAATTATTAAGTATCGTACTTCCTCCGCCGCTTAACCGGATTCATCCACACTTCTAGGCGACTAAATGCCTGTGAAGAAAGTAACGTCAAGCATAGATACACCAAAGCTACAGCCGCGTAAATTTCAAAAGCGCGATAATTATCGGCGACAATTAGCTGTCCTTTGCGAAACAATTCTTCAAAACCAATCACTGCAACTAAGCTTGTATCTTTCAACAAACTGATAAACTCATTACCTAACGGTGGGATCATCCGCCGGAAAGCTTGGGGAAAAATCACATAACTCATTGTTTGTACAGAACTCAAACCTAATGACTGTGCTGCTTCTGCTTGTCCTGTTTCAATTGATTGAATCCCAGCACGGACAACTTCGGCAATGTATGCAGCACTATTCAAACTTAAAGCAATTACCCCAGCTACCAAACGATCAAAAGTAAATGTCAAACCAAGTTCTTGTAAAATTGCTGGTAAACCGAAGTAAATCATAAAAATTTGCACTAACAAAGGCGTTCCCCGGAAAAAATCCACATACGCCCTCGCCACCCAACGCAAAGGTGCAACATGAGAAAGGCGGACAATACCAATCAGGGAACCCCCAATTAAACCAAACACTACAGAAAGTATCGTCAATTGCAACGTTACCAAAGCTCCCTGTAATAAAGTCGGAAAAGCCTGTAAAATCACACCAATTGAGGTAAATATTTTAGGTGCGCCAGCGCTACTCTGGTTCTCAAATGGTGATTTAACTGGTAATGATGGCGGCTCGGCTTTAAACCATTTTTGATAAATTTGGGAATAAGTGCCATTTTTCAGCACCCTATCCAAACCGTTGTTTATTAATGCCAAATTCGGCGAATTTTTAGCTGTAGCAATCCCGTAAAATTCCTCCGTCAGCAATTGCTGTACTATTTTAATTCCCTTGAGATTACCCGTATTAATAGCATACAAAGTCACTGGTGCATCATTAATTACCGCATCCACATTACCATTGAGCAATTCTTGCAGGGCTAAAGGTGCTGAATCAAAACTGCGAATTTGCACTCCAGAAATACTCTTAGCCTTTGCAGCCCCAGTTGTACCAACTTGTACCGCAATTTTTTTATTTTTGAGACTGTCAAAGCCAGTAATATTTTGATTATCTACACGGATTGCGATCGCTAACCCAGCTTTAAAATAAGGGCGGGAAAAAGAAATCGTCTTCGCCCTCTCCTCTGTGATCGTGATCGAACTAATCGCTGCATCTACCGTTTTGGCTCCCAAAGCTGGGATAATGCCATCAAAAGGCAGACTTTGAAATTCCACCTTAAAGTTAGCAGAGGAAGCAATCGCATTCATCAAATCAATGGAAAAACCCTGTAACTTACCACCTTGTCCTTGAAACTCAAAAGGTGGAAACGCTGGTTCAGTAGCAACCCGTAGAGTTTTCCCAGCACTAGGATTCACACCACAGCCAGCCAGTAACAAACAGCTAAAACCTACAACCACACACCAGCGCAGCCAACAGATAAAACTAAATTTAGCCATATTATATTCTCTCCCCCTCTGCGCTCTCTGCGCCTCTGCGGTTCGTTCAAGTAATAATCTTGCAACAGTCCAATCTCCCGCCAAGAAATGCATTCTGAGGCGTTTTTTAGGACTGCTGCACGTCTACATGAAAAACCTTACAATCAACTGTAGAACAGCTTGACATAAGTAATGAACAATACCATCCCCGCCATTATTTTTGACAACATCGAAAAAAACTTTGGTTCCCTAAAAGTCCTCAAAGGAATCACAGGCGAAATCAACCGGGGAGAAGTTGTTGCAGTTATCGGTTCCTCCGGCTGTGGTAAAAGTACCCTACTACGCTGCTTCAACCGTCTAGAAACCATTGACAACGGGCGTTTAATAATCAGCGGTATCAACTTATCCCGACCCACTGTCAACTATAGCCAACTGCGGCAACTACGAACACAAGTAGGTATGGTTTTCCAACAGTTCAACCTGTTTCCTCATCTCAGCGTCCTAGAAAATATGACACTCGCCCCTCGGAAAGTCTTGGGAAAAACACCGAAGGAAAGCGCCCAACTAGCGAGATTATACTTAGATAAAGTTGGCTTATCTGACAAAGCCTCTGCTTATCCCGAACAACTTTCTGGCGGACAAAAGCAACGAGTAGCGATCGCTCGTAGCTTATGTATAAATCCTCAAATCATGCTATTTGACGAACCCACCAGCGCCCTAGATCCCGAACTCGTCGGCGAAGTTCTGCAAGTGATGCAGCAATTGGCAGCAGAAGGCATGACAATGGTGGTTGTCACCCATGAAATGCAATTTGCGCGGGAAGTAGCCCATCAGGTGATATTTTTAGACAAAGGTATTGTGACAGAACAAGGCCCAGCTTATGAAGTGCTGACTAATCCGCAGAGCGATCGCCTACGTATTTTCCTCAGTCGCCTCAACGTTAGATAGTTAGGAGTAGAGACGCGATTAATCGCGTCTCTACAGGAATTAGGAGTTGTGAGTTGTCAATTAAAGGTTTTTTCATAACTCTTTAAAGGTACTCGCGCAAGAAATCAAAGGGATCATCTTCCCAACAAGGTTCAGGTATCAGCCAAAACAAACTACTGTTGATATCGGCTTCAATTTCATCACCGTCGTCTCTATCAAATAGTTCTATCAAAGCTATCCAATCACCTTCTCTCAGAAACGTTAACGATGGGGCATATACCTGGAGATTATTTGAGTAATTCACGCGCAAAGTTGTGCTTGAGAGCCGTAAAAAGTTAGTATAAAAATTTGGAAATAATCAGATTATAGCTTTGATAACCGTAGTTAAATAGTTATTTTGATACTATTAAATATGGACTACTCTGATGAGTGTCTCACAATTTAAATAGGACTGCTATAGTATTTATTACATAATTACAAGCTGAATTTACTCAAACCGGAAAAATTCTTGAGGCTGCGACTCGACTAATTCCACGTCAAACACTTCGCCAAAGGACTGGGCTAGATAAAAACGCACTTCTTGGCAAGTGATTCCTGGAATCCATTCAGCTAAACAGCCTACAGGTTTATCAGAAATACCGCAGGGTACAATGCGCTCAAAGCCTGTCATATCAGGACAAACATTTAATGCAAAGCCGTGCATGGTAATCCAACGGCTAACTTTAATCCCAATAGCCGCAACTTTTCGCCCTTGTAACCAAACCCCAGTAAAAGCCGGAATTCTTTCTCCCTGCAATCCATAAACTGCTAATAGGCGAATTATGACTTCTTCGAGTTGCCGTAAGTACCAATGAAGGTCTTTACGATAACGTTGCAGATTTAAAATTGGATACCCTACCAGTTGACCGGGACAATGGTAAGTAACCTCACCGCCGCGTTCAACTCGATGCACATTATATTCACCTTTGTCAATATCAAATTTGAGAAAATCTGAGTTGGCTCCTTGTCCTAGAGTATAGACAGGTGGATGTTCTAGCAAAATTAACACGTCATCTAGACTGGGGTCATGGATCCGCTCAGTCAGGAGCGATCGCTGCCATCCATGAGCATCCAAGTAAGGCATTAATCCTTGGTTATACAGCAAACAAAGGTTTTGGTGTGGTTTTATACTATGGATCATGCCAAAAATCAACTGGAATTAGGAACAAAATATATTTCAAGTTAGAAGATTTGAGTCAACAATTGTCAAGCTTTGCAAAGGATTTTAAAGGAAAGTCAAGGGAAGCTGCATTAGAAAATACGAAGTGCTAGCTTGAATATTAACCTCAATAGGTTTTTAGGAGGAATTCTCTGTAATAAGCATCACGCCAAGACAACAAGAACGAATGTACTGGCTGATGACTCTAATTATATTGTTTGCATTTAAAACAGAATCAAACTTCCACAAAAACTTGTGTTCTTGCTCAACAGTGAGCAAACCTCAATCGAACATAGAAGGAGCAACTATCAACATTTCTGTGAGCGTTCCTTGAAAAGAGAAGGTAGTCACGGGAGCTACGACTCAAATTTCCTCACAAAAGAGTTCTATGTGGAAATCCAATTTGGATATCAACGCAGAGATGAGGAGGAAAATCAAGGTATACTTGACAACAACTCAGATGCAGGAAGCTTAGAGACAGCTTACCAGCAGTACATACAAAGAGTTCACAATTTGTTTTGGCGGTAGTAATAGACCTTACCGCAACTTCTTTTCATACAAAGCAAATTCACACATCCAAATATTCACCGGGAGAGTTTACATGAAGCTTGTCATCCACGGCAAAAATATTGAAATCACCGATGCAATTCGTGAATATGTACATCAAAAAATTGAAAAAGCAGTTAGTCACTTTCAGAGCATTACAAATGAAGTGGATGTGCATCTTAGCGTAGCCCGTAATCCCCGAATTAGTCCTAGACAAGCGGCTGAAGTAACTATTTATGCTAATGGTAACGTTATCCGTGCGGAGGAAAGCAGCGAAAGCCTATATGCCAGCATTGACTTAGTTGCAGATAAAATTGCTCGTCAACTGCGGAAATACAAAGAACGGCGTCAAGACCAGAAAACTCAAGCCCAACCAACAGAAGTAGTTGTTGCAGAGTCGTTAGTCACAGATTTAATAGGCGATCGCACCCCCGAACTACCCAACGAAGTTGTCCGTACAAAATATTTTTCCATGCCGCCGATGACCCTTGCAGAAGCTTTAGAACAACTGCAACTGGTAGGACACGACTTTTATATGTTCCACAATTCTGAAACTGGAGAGATTAATGTAATTTACGAACGTAACCACGGCGGTTATGGTGTGATTCATCCCCGCAATAGTAACGGTCATACTAACGGCAAGAATGGCAAGTCAAGCCACACTAATATTGTTATGCCGGAAAAGTCGCACTCGAATAAATAGGGAGTAGGGAGTAGGGAGTGGGGAGATAGGGTAGAAATAACTCCTAACTCCTGTACAGACGCGATTAAATCGCGTCTCTATTCCTAACTCCTGTACAGACGCGATTAATCGCGTCTCTATTCCTAACTCCTGTACAGACGCGATTAATCGCGTCTCTACTTAGCCGCAAGCTGTTGCAAAGTTTTCAGTGCTTCCTCAACATGTCCTTTAAAGTTAAACATTGAGTCAAACACGTATTGCACAATTCCTTGTTCGTCAATGACGTAAGTAACGCGACCAGGGAATAAGCCAAAAGCCGCTGTTGCGCCATATAGCTTCCGCACTTGGTCGCCTTTGTCAGTTAACAGGGTAAAAGGTAGATTGTACTTTGCAGCAAATCGCTGATGAGATTCGCTAGAGTCAGCACTCACGCCGAGAACTTCAGCGCCAGTGGCTTTAAACACTTCATACTGATCACGAAAGGCGCAGGATTCAGATGTACATCCGGGTGTGTCGTCCTTGGGGTAAAAATATAGGACAACAGCTTTTTTGCCACGAAAATCTTGGAGGCTAATTGTTGAGCCATTTTGGGCAGGTAAAGTGAAATTAGGAGCGGTATCTCCAACTTTGATTGGCATAGCGAGTGATAGTAATTACTTAATAAAATTTTACCTTGTATCCAAGTCTATAAATTTTGCTTGATTACGTGCATCAAGCGGAGTAGCTTAGATACTCATCTAACATAAAATTCCGCTTATGCGCCTGACTTCACTAGATGTTTTTCGCGGCATTACGATCGCTGGGATGATTCTCGTCAATATGGCGGGAGTCGCTGATGATGTATATCCTCCCTTAGCCCACGCCGATTGGCACGGTTGCACACCAACTGACTTGGTATTCCCCTTCTTTCTCTTCATTGTCGGTGTAGCGATGACTTTTTCGCTGTCAAAGTACACTGAAGATAATAAACCTACCTCAACTATTTACAGGCGCATCTTACGCCGCGCTGCCATTCTCTTTGCCTTGGGATTGCTACTCAATGGCTTTTGGAATCAGGGTGTTTGGACTTTTGATTTGAATAGCATCCGCATTATGGGGATCTTGCAGCGCATCAGCATTACCTATCTGCTGGCTTCCTTGATAGTTCTCAGCCTTCCACGCAAAGGTCAATGGATACTAGCAGCAGTGCTACTCATTGGCTACTGGCTAACGATGATGTATCTACCAGTACCAGAATATGGCGCGGGAATTCTGACACGGGAAGGTAATTTCGGCGCTTATATTGACCGCCTAATTATTCCCAAAGCACATTTATACAAGGGTGATGGTTTCAACTTTATGGGAGATCCAGAAGGACTGTTCAGTACTATTCCTGCGATAGTAAGCGTCCTCGCTGGCTACTTCACTGGTCAATGGATACGCAGCCAACCTGTACAGTCACGCACAAGTATAGGGTTAGGATTATTTGGAGTTGGTTGTTTAATTATCGGTTGGGCGTGGGGGTGGACATTCCCCATCAACAAAAAGCTGTGGACAAGTTCCTATGTAGTTTTTACCAGTGGTTGGGCGTTACTTTTGCTAGCAGCTTGTTATGAACTCATCGAAGTCCGGCTGAATCGTCGCTGGAGTAAACCTTTTGAAATTATGGGCTTAAATGCGATCGCTCTTTTCGTTCCATCCGTTTTGTTGATTAAAATCTTAGTGAAAACCACTATCGGCACAGGCAAAGACGCTCCTAGTACCTATAATTGGATTTACCAGAATTATTTCGCATCTTGGGCGGGAGTTTTGAATGGTTCCCTGTTGTTTGCCATAGTCACCGTGTTGTTGTGGTGGGTTGTTGGTGTTCTGATGTATCGACAACGTTGGTTTCTCAAGGTGTAAATTTGCAAGCAGGTGGAAGAAAATGAAAAGATTTTTGTTGTTATTTACGTTTTAGCGTTAGCAAAGTTACTACAGGTATTAAGTAATATTTTTGTAATATTTTAGGAACAAAGGCGATCGCAGCTTTATCAATATCTATATAGTCCGTTAATCTGGGCTTTCATGAGCGAATTTACCAAAGTTCTGATGTCTGAGAACAAGCTGCTTCCAAAGTTCCCAACGGCAAAAGCGTCTACAGACAACTCTTTGCGTTGAAAATTCAAATTTTCTGCTAATTCACTAAATTAATCCCTAGAAAAATTGTGAGGTAATGAATGCGTCGCCTGAAATTTTGGGTATTTTTGCCATTTACCTTGATATTCGGCTGCTCAAATCAAATGTTGCAATCTAACCCATCTGTGACAAACTCTAACCCAGCAGTAGTTAAACAAAACAGTCCGACTTTATTAGCAAAGGCGAGTTATCTTTCACCACTGGAACAACAGGTAATTGTTGAAACAAATAAGGTACGAACAAATCCTAAGTCATATCTCCCGATTTTGGAAAAATATAGAAAGCGCTTTGAGGGTAACAAAGTCAAAATATCTAAGAATTCCTATTTGCGAACTCAAGAAGGAGTCAAAGCAGTAGATGAGGCGATCGCATTTCTGAAATCAGCCCGTCCTGTGGGAGCGTTGACTGCATCTAAAGGTATGTCTTTAGGAGCAAAAGACCACGCTAAAGACCAAGGCCCAAAAGGTGCTACAGGTCATGATGGTAGCGATGGTAGCAACCCCTTTAATCGCATCAACCGCTATGGTAGATGGCAAACAACCGCAGGCGAAAATATCAGTTATGGGCCAAACACTGCTCAAGATATCGTCATGCAGTTAATTATTGATGATGGTGTGAGCGATCGCGGTCATAGAACAAACATTTTTAATGGCGCTTTTAAAGTGTCTGGCGTTGCTTATGGAACTCACAAATCATATAGAACAATCTGCGTAATTGACTACGCTGGGGGGTATAGAGAAAAATAATATGAGTGGGGAATAGCGAATGGAATTCGTGGCTACACAAACAAAAGCTTAAGAGAAAACAAGGGGATTTTGCCCCTTGTTTTAAACCGTGCAGCCGAGTACAGCATTTCATTAATTAGTAGCGAATTAAATTTGGCAATGCCAATGCATCCCTCTGCAATGCCAATGCATCCCTCTGCAATGCCAATGCGTCCCTCTGCAATGCCAATGCGTCCCTCTGCAATGCCAATGCATCCCTCTGCAATGCCAATGCGTCCCTCTACAATGCCAATGCGTCCCTCTACAATGCCAATGCGTCCCTCTGCAATGCCAATGCGTCCCTCTACAATGCCAATGCGTCCCTCTGCAATGCCAATGCATCCCTCTGCATTTAAGAAACGCTACGATTATTTGCGGTGGTAACAACCCACTCCAGAGAGCCTTACCCGCTTGTCGTTATTTTTTCCATCCGCCTGTCTGCACGTAGCGGTTACGATAAGTCGCTACGCCGTTGCTAATTCGCACACCATGCAACATCCCATCTCCATCAAACCAGTGATATTGACCGATGGGTGTCCATTGAGGGTTAGGGCCATTCCGCACAAACATCCCCGATAAGTCAAGGGGTAATTAACCGATGACTGGCAATTTGTTGGTGGTGATTTCTTCACGGATTGGAGCAAAATTGCGATCAAGATAAGGATTAACTGCTATTGTTACCATTGTCTTGATTTATAGAATCTGGTAATGTGATGCATATGGCTTTTGGTGATTGATAACACTGATCGCTATCTTCAACCAATCAATATAAGTCTGTTCTCTTCGGATCACCAAATCCAGCACGAGCCTTTGCATTACTTGCTCACGGTTGGCAGACTGATCACTGAGTGATGGTAAATCGAGCGTTTCACATTCAGCAAGCTTTTTGCTTCGATCCGCCACTTGTTGCTCCAGTAGGTGAATAATGGTTTCATTTGACAACTGATCTGCAAAATGCAACTGGACTAGCATTGGTTCTCGGATAGTCGGTAAGAGCTGATGAGTCCCAAGCCATCGGGCGAATTCGGCTTTCCCTGGCTCCGTCACACTGTAAACTTTGCGGTTGGGGCGATCGTACTGAATCTCAATCTTACAGGTAATCCAGCCTTGCTCAACTAGCTTATCGAGAGTTCTGTAAATTTGTGCCTGGTCTGCTGGCCACAAATGGGCAATGCATTGATCAAAGCAGCTCGTTTTCAGGTCGTAGCCCGTCATTTCTTGCTGCTGAAGAAGACCTAGAATTACATATGCTAGCGACATTAAGACGGTTTTCCCATAATTGACATTTTCTCGATAGATTCTATGACTATGTACTTCTTATAAGTTTATGCTAATATATGATTAATCAAATATAAGATATAACGGCTATAAAAAGATATGTTGATTGTCATGCGTCTTAACAAAGAAACCGAATACATGAACTGAGGTTGAGCAGATGGCTAATGGTGCTGTTTGCACAAGAGAGTGATGAAATAGCGATGTATTTTGAGTGCCGCTTCCGTACCCCTATGGGGAGCTTGCTATGTGGAGCATCAGTCAAGATAAGGGAAGTGAGAAGTTCTGATCAGAGCGGCAATCCTCCTGGTGAGCCTTTATGCCATTATTGGATATGCTACTCATCGCTAGTGTATCACTCAACAAACCAGTTGTTCGCTACAGTCTATTCGTGATAAAAATATTGACGCAGAAATTATTTAAGCCATTTGAAGACTATTGTAATCAGAGGATGGGTAACATTGACTTCTAACACACTTTCACAAAGAATACGTCAACATCAATATTTACGTGATTTACGAAACAAATTACTCCACCTTCACAAGACGTTGCTGGAGACAGAACGCATTGCCTACGAACAGGTTAGTGGACGAGTATCAAGCGGAGAACTACTTCAGCTAGTTATCGCTCATGAACAATTTGCTTGGCTACATCGCATTTCTGAGGTGGTTGTGCAAGTTGATGAAATGCTCGAAGCAGATGAACCGATAGCGATGGATGATTTTGAAAAGTTGATTGCTGATGTCCGCACGCTGATTGTACCGTTAGAAACGGGCAATACCTTCGAGAGAAAGTATTACAACGCTCTCCAGCACGAACCTGATGCTGTGTTGGCACATGCGGAAATATTAAGATTTCTCACGTCTAAGGTTTAAGGGTAACTTAGAGCAATTTTCAATAGCCACACAGTGGATTATTATCTGAATAGACTCCAGTAAGTAGGGTGGGCATTGCAATGCTCACCCTATGATTTATTACCTTGTCCCCTTGTCTTTTTCTTCAATTGTTACGGGAAGTTATCTTGTATCAGATAACATGGTCATGAATAATACAGAGGAGAAGCTTTGCGTAGGCATAGCTTGCCACCTTACAACAATGACCACCGTAATATTTGTACATGGCACTGGCATTAGAGAACGAGAATACAACGATACCTTTGAGATAATTGAGCAAAAGATTCACGCCGAACGTCCTGACATCAAAGTTGCTCCCTGCCTTTGGGGTACATTAGGTGCAAAGTTCAATGATAATCGGGCATCAGTACCCTTGGAGGATGCGACACTGGCTTTATCTCAGCCAGAAGAAGACGCAGATATTATCCTGTGGGGGCAATTATACCGCGACCCTCTTTATGAATTGCGGCTGTTGTCTTTGAAACCTATTAAGTCAGGAAATGCTTTTGGGAAAAAACCAAGGGATATTTTACAATCTCGTGTAGAGAGTCTCACACCGACATCTCAACTGGAAGCTAAGTTGCAAGAGGCGGGAATTGCAGAGATATTTGAGCCAGCACGAGAGGCGGTTATCCACAGTGAACCGTATAAACGGGCATTGCTCACAGTTTCCGAATCTGATTTGAGTGAATATTATGCACCAATAGCTAGGGCATTTGTCGCTCAAGCAATGTTTATTAGCGAACAGCAAGAAAAATTTCCCCCGATACTCATCGATGCCCAATTGCGGGATAAAGTTGTGGAATTGCTGACTCTGGCTTTGACAGAGGCGGAGTTAGGATTGCGTGACTCGGTTATTAAAGCCATTGTTGGACTAGCGTTGCCAATCGGAACGAATTATGTCAGAGGAAACCGCTTTGAGTTAACTGATAAAATTTTGCCTATGCCTGGTGATATTTTGTTGTATCAGACGCGGGGTGAAAAAATCAGGGCGTTTATCCAGCAACAAATTGAACAAGCAGAACCGCCAGTGGTTTTACTCGCCCATAGCTTGGGAGGTATTGCTTGTGTAGATTTGCTAGTGCAGCAACAGTTGTCTCAGGTGGAATTATTGGTAACAGTTGGTTCCCAAGCACCATTTTTATATGAGATTAACGCTCTCTACAGCTTAGAATATGGGCAGTTATTGCCAGAGCATTTCCCGGAATGGTTGAATATCTACGATTTACGGGATTTTCTCAGTTACGTGGGTAATAGAATTTTCCCTGATAGAGTGCAGGATGTGCGAGTGGATAGCAGACAACCATTTCCCCGTTCCCACGGTGCTTATTGGACAAATGCCAAAACCTGGGAGGCGATTATTTCGAGGTTGCCATAATGGTTTACCCCACCCTAACCCTCCCCTTGTAAAGGGGAGGGAACTAGATTTATTGTTTCCCCCCTTTCTAAGGGGGGATTAAGGGGGGTAATTCAAGTGTGTACACCATAGATTCCCTGCTAGGGAAGGAGGTTAGGGGATTAGGGGGTTAGGTCATTTTCCATAGGAGGTGAGAAACTAAATCATCATGCAGTTGACGGCTAAACCTGAGCGGACTTTTGGGTTAATTGTGGGTATTGAAAAGTACCACGAATCTGAATGGAATGTGACTGGTGGCGGGCCAGCCGATGACGCGCTGAAATTTGCTGATTGGCTGCATCGGCGCGGTGTGCCGAGGGAGAATATCCGGTTATGTTTATCAGCACTGGAAGAAAATCATCAGTTAATTGAGGAATGTGGGTTAACTGTAGAGTTAGCAACAGAGCAAAATATCTCCGACATTGTGACTAACTTCTTATCCCCACAGTCGGGGGATTTACTCTACATTTTTTGGGCGGGACATGGTTTGATTACCTCAGAACGAGAGCGTCGGTTGATTTGTGCTGATGCAAATAAACAGAATTGGCAGAATTTAGATTTGAATTCTTTATTAATTTTGTTGGGTTCCGATAAATTTAAGATTCGTAATCATATTTGTATTATTGATGCCTGTGCCAATTATGTTTTAGAGTTGGATGGAAGACCAACTAACTTAGGTGGCAAAGTTTTTTTGAGTGGTGAGCCAACGATAGATACTCAACAATTTGTGTTACTGGCTACGCGGGAAGGACAGCAAGCTAAGGTAAATTCTGAAAATAAAACAGGATACTTTTCTCAAACTGTGCGGGAGGCTTTAACATCAGCTAATGGAACTTTTCCGCCGGATATGAGGGAAGTTACTGAGGCAGTTAAGCAGCGATTTAACGGTTTAGATAAAAAACAACTGCCGACTTATCTTTATTCCCGTAGTTGGGATGAAGATATTGAAAAATTTTATTTCAACCCGTTTGATATTCCGCATAATATCCTACAGAGTCAAGCTCGTAAGTTTGTTGGGAGGGATGAGCAAATAGAACAATTGCGTCAGCTATTGCAAGCAAATGATGTGGTGGCTATTACCGATGTGACTGGGCAAGGTGGGGTGGGTAAAACAGAGTTAGCTATTCAATACTCATGGCAATATTTAGAAGATTATTCTGGCGGGTGTTGTTGGTTAAATCCCCAAGGTATTGATTTGGGAACCCAGTTAGTAGAGTTTGGAGTTGTGAATTTACCTAACTTTAATCCACCGGATGGATTAAGCCTAGCAGGTCAAGTTGCTTATTGCTGGCGGAACTGGCAAGCTGGCAAAGTTTTATTAATATTTGATGATGTCAAAGACTGGATGCAAATTAAACCCTATCTACCACCTAAAGGTTCTCGGTTTAAGGTGTTAATTACGACTCGTCTAAATACAGGGTTAGCATATACTCCACTACCGTTAGGTGAGTTGTCACCAGATGCAGCCTTAGAATTATTAGCAAAGCTATTGGGGGATGAATATGTTCAACAGGACACAGAGACAGCAAAAAAACTTTGCGAACATGTCGGTTATATCGCCATTGGAATTTACCAAATAGCGGCTATCTGCCGTAAGCCAGGGAGAGTATTATGCTAGCAGACATCCTCGCACGGCTACAAAAGCAAGCAACAGATGGCGAGTCTGGTGTAGCAGCAGCTTTTGAGTTGAATTGGGAGTGCTTAGAACCAGAGGCGCAAAAGTTGGCTTGTCTGTTGAGTTTGTTTGCTTTGGCTCCTATCCCTTGGTCTTTGGTAGAATCAGCAGCAAGTTATAGCCATTGGGAATTTGACTTCAAAGCTAACTGCACTGTTTTAGTTGAGCGTTATTTGTTGCAAGAATTGGCAGAGGACACCTACCAAGTCCACGAACGCATTCAGGAATTATTGCGGCAGAAGTTAGAAGATTTGGCTGAAGCTGATGAACTCAAGCGCGGCTTTTGTCAAGTAATGGTAGTCATAGCGCTAAATATTCCTCAGACACCCATATTGATAGAAATTGCTCAAGCAACTCTTGCCATCCCTCACCTTGCGGAAACTGCCACAGTTTACCAAGCTTGGTTAAGCAATGATGATTTAATCTCGCCTTTTTCAGGCTTGGCTAGATTTTACCAAGGTCAAGGAGCCTACGCGCAAGCTTTACCGTGGCGTGAACAATGTTTATCATCTGCTAGAAAACGTTTTGGGGATGAACACCCAGATGTGGCAACTAGCCTGAACAATTTGGCATTCCTCTACAATTCACAGGGAAGGTACAGCGATGCCGAACCTTTGTACATCGAAGCTTTGGCGATGACAAAACGCCTGCTGGGGGATGAACACCCAGATGTGGCA